>NZ_WIOK01000059.1 GCF_009467825.1 Cyclobacterium xiamenense
TATGGATGGAATAATAAATAGCCACCAACACAGCGCAAGGGTTTTCAAATGCCTCATCTCATTTTTTGAGTGAAAGGTAGGTATTTTGGCCCGTTTATGCGGCATTTTCAGGAGACGGGTTTATCAATCAGCGCTGTTTGATTTTACAGGGCTGGACCAGGTAGTTTTCTAAAAAAGGTGGATTTCCCGCTCTCTACGCAAAGAAAGGGGCATAAAAAAACCTGCCAAAAAAAGGCAGGCTCTATAGCTTTGTGTCGGGGTGGCAGGATTACAACCATCCAACGCAAATCTTTATTTATCAGTAAGGTACAAGAACCAATTTCAGCGGGTTCACCTTTCAGTTCTCAATTTATTCGAACTGGTTTGAGTGCATTTGGTGAACTCCGAAACCTCTGTAAATATACAAAAAAGCCTACGATTTGGGTTCAAATCGTGGCAAAAAGTGCTAAAATTTATTGGCAAAGAGTTATAGATTTTAGTGCCGTTTGACTGGCCTTCATCTGGCAAGATCAATCGGTGATGTAACGCTCAACAATGGCCGGTGCAAGGCCGGTGAAGTCGCAAAATTCATCTATGCTGATGAACTGATGCGGTTCTTTGGAAAGCTCCTCCCTGATCTTGTTTAGGAGCTTTCTTCCGTGACGCTCGTTCTTGCCCGTGATTCGCTGCACGTCTTTTGGATAGATACAGGCTCTTTTGTTTCAATCATACTTTATCTATGCTTCATCTATGCTTTTGGTGTACTGTAAATATATTGGAAATGCCATTGGCAGTTCATTTTGAACCAATCGGAATAAACGGTATCCAATGTTCCTATGCGGAACCTGTCTTTTGTCTTCCCTCCTGATTTATCTGATTTTCGGTGAGTTGCAACGAAGCAACAA
Source organism: Cyclobacterium xiamenense (assembly GCF_009467825.1). GTDB lineage: Bacteria > Bacteroidota > Bacteroidia > Cytophagales > Cyclobacteriaceae > Cyclobacterium > Cyclobacterium xiamenense. The sequence goes on from NZ_WIOK01000059.1 coordinate 885, forward strand.
ATCAAAATTTCAAATGATATGGCAAGACAAGCTGGGATTATCAAGTTGAAGGGCAATGTCGGTGACATGTCCTTATACAAAACTAGAGATGGCTACCTAGCCCGTGAAAATGGCGGGGTGGACAAGGAACGGATCCAGAACGATCCGGCTTTTCAGCGTACCCGTGAAAATGGTGCTGAGTTTGGCCGTGCCGGTGCACTCGGACGGACTTTGAGAACGGCCTTCAGGCCGCTTCTTCTACGAACCTCTGACAGCCGGTTGACCTCCAGGCTGACCAGGGAAATGGTGAAAGTTATCAAAGCGGATGCAACCAGTGCCCGGGGAGAACGCAACGTTCTCGATGGCGAACTGGAACTTCTACGGGGCTTTGAGTTCAATGCAAATGGCCGCCTGGGAGCTACCATGTATGCGCCATTTAATGCTAGCATTGACCGGGCTACTGGCGAAGCTGTGGTTAATGTGCCGGGCTTTGTGCCCCAAAATACCATCGCCGCTCCCCAGGGAGCTACACACCTGAAATTTGTCTCTGCTGGTGCGGAAATTGATTTTGAAGCGGATGATTTCACCTTGGTGACTTCTGAGAGCGGTGAGATTGCGATCGGCCCACAGACCGAAGTGGCTGTTAACTTGACAAATGCTTTGCCCGCTAACAGTACTAAACCGCTATTGTTGGCTTTAGGTGTAGAGTTCTACCAGGAAGTGCACGCGAGCTTTTACCCGTTGAAAAACGGGGCTTACAACTCCCTGGCGTTCGTGGCTATTGATGGTATTCCTGCTGCATAACAAACCTAATCCTGTTTCGGATGGAATTGATTCTAACAAGAAACGCAGCCCGCAGAGACCCGCAGGCGAGTAAAAACACTGGCAGCCGGTGGATTTTTAGCTATGCCACAAAGGGACGACTGGCAGGGCTAAAAAGACAGAGTAGGCTGCCGTTGGATGACAACCGAGTTGCAAGCAGCATGACAGGCTCGTAGCCGCCAGTTGGCGGAGGAGACCTGTAAGGCAACACAGCTTATTTTTTGACCTTAGAAAATAGACCCTTTCAAAAAATGGGCTGTGGTGGCCTGGCATGATGCTTTGCCGAGGGCGGAAGACGAACACCGCTTTTCCTGCGTGGGGGTTTGAGCGTTGGGAAAAGCAAGTGTGGCACGGTATGGAGTGTAGTGCAACGGAACGGAATAACGGGCTACTCTTGCTGTGCTGGAAGCTTGTAAGTGCAGCGAAGCGGAACGAACAGGCTGGAGGCACAAGGGCGTGGAGAGTTGATGTGAGATTCACTAGTAGTTAATAATCATCTCCAAGCGGTCTTGAACAAGGTTCTGGTGAATCCGCTCTTGTTCTAATCGATAACTATTTTTTAAAAGGAACTCATATACTTCAAATTCTTCTTCAGTAAGGTAGGATGGCCACTCCGTATTTGTTGTTGCGCCCGGCACAATAAAGTCCATATAATTCTCAACAACATTAAACTCCATCAAAAAGGATTTGGTTTGCGAAAAATACGACCGCAGTTGAGAAAGCATTTGAAATCCATGGACATCCAAATCACTCCAATAATATATTTCCTTTTCCTGAAGCCATTCGGTATTCTTCAAAGATTCAATGGCGAAACCCTTGCCCCAAATTGCTATCGAAAAGGGTGTTTTGGGGAAGGTTAGAAAATTCATCTTGTTTTCAACAATGAAAACCCTTGAACAATTGATAGTATTCCTTGTGAATTGCTCAATCGGAACGGTTAGGTCATCATAGTATCTGATATGCCAACAATCCTGATCCAGTGAACGAAATCTGACAAGAGGCTGATCGTATTTTAGATGGAATCGCTTTTCAAAATCACTTTCGGATGGATTTACAATAGTTGGAATTAACTCATCCAACAGTAACCTTAAAATACCTTTGTTTTCTTCAATGAACTTAGTGTGAACGGAAATGGGCAATTCTCTTATATAGTATTTGTCGGGCTCGAAGTTTTGGAGAAACCATTGGCAAACTTTAAGTAGGCCGGACCAAATATCCGAGTTATCGATAATAGCCTTTGGATTTTCTATCAGCCATAATTCGAGCTGAGGGAGTTCGGACTTGACGAAGCTGAAATTTTCCATCATCAAACGATACTCCTTTTCCTTATTGAGGAATTTTAAGTAATCTGACGAGCTCTCAAAAGTGATGGATTTAGGTATATCCTGAGTACCATGCTGCCGGGTTTTAACAGGTTCTGATATCACCGAATAACCAAATCCTTTTCTGTCCTTTGAAGCACTAAAGACCTCCGCAATTTCCTTACTCATCTGGATAAAATCCTTTGAAAGTGCTTTATTGGATCGTATGACAAGGGGAAAACAGTTTTCACCTATCAGTGAAGACTGAAGCACCCCCAGGTATTTCGCCTCAGACTTTTTCCGTATTTCACCAGCCGTTATCATACCCTACAATGCCGATTGTAAATATTGCTCTCTTTCCTCCTGAAGCTGTTTGATAGGCATATCATATACCACCGAGTGCCGGTTGTCCTTTCTCTGCACAAAATGCACTCTGGCAATGTACGGCTCCACAATGGCCACTTCTTCCGCTTTGGCCGGAGATACTACCATCACTTGGAGGTGAAGTTGTTTACAAAGCTCCATCAGGAATTGGGCTTTTTCATCATCTTGTTTGCTAAAAGCTTCATCTACACAAATAAACCGGAATGAATTGGTATTGAGACCCTCGCTATGGATACCGAATTGATAGGCTATGGCAGAACCCAGAATCGTGTAGGTTAGCTGAGCCCCTTCACCTCCTGATAGCTTGGCAGTTCCTGTAAAACTTCTAAAAACCTTTGTTGGGTCCTCTCTATGGTGCGCAACTGCTTTGAATTTTAACCAATTTCGAACATCCAATACTTCTTTCCTGAGATTTTCATCCTCTGTCAAGCCGTCAAGAAGGGATCTGATCTTATTAAAGCTTTCTTCTAATATCCGGTCATCCTTTGAGCGCTCAAACTCTACCAGATTGGGTTTCCACTCATTGAGAAGAAACCTAAATTCTTTCACTTTTGGAGAGTAGTCTTTTTCTACATGTAGTTTGATGAAGGTAGGAGGATTACTATTGAAATTGATCTTTTCTAACGACTTATTCAAAGTCTCGATGTTTTCCTCAATATCCTCCTCCTGCCTTTCGAGCCGTGTTTGGAAGTCAGACATCTTGGTAATCATTTCTTCATTTAGATATTTCTTGAATTGTTGCTTGTATTCAGCCAATTCTTCCTTTTCTATCCTCTCCAATAAAGCAACGTACTCATCAATAAACTCGGCACTATCACTAAGCCGGTGGGTGTCTGAATTCCAATCGCTGAACTTTTCTACGATCTCCTTATCCGGATTCTTGAAGAGTCTCATCAGGCCTTCAGCGGCACTTTCGATTTTGCGAATATCATCCCTTAGTCGTTCGATATCCTGATTGATTCCACCAATGATTTTACTTCTGACTTTTTCTATTGAGTCAATGTCACACTCAAGCTCTGCCATAAAGTGTTCTTCGAAAGCAACTAATTTTTCACTTGTTTCATGATCAGTATAACGGTCAATTACCTCCCTGGCCTCTCTCAATTTTTGCTGTTGAATATCTAATTGTGAATCAATATGGTTGATCTCCTTCTCCATGTTTCTTATCACTTCCTGTTTGGCTTTTATTGTCTTAACGATCTCTTCTCTTTGTTTTTTAAGGGTGTTTACCCTGTCGTTGGTCTTTTCAAGCTCTTCTATTTTCAGCTTGTTCTCCTGGATTTCAGATGATAAAGACCACCAATCTATTTTTTTGAATGCCTTAAAATCAATGAAACGAGTTAGGTCTTCGGCTTCCCTGCGCACCCTTGTCTGATGTGCTTTTATTGCTTTCAACCTGTTATCAATTGTATTGATCTTATCGTTTAGCTGGGCTGCTTCCTCTTTTAAGACGGCTATTTTCTCTTTATTGTCCCATCCGAGAACATACTGCTGGCGGCTCCTAACTTCCGGTCGGTCGTCTTTTTCATGTCGGCCGGCATTTTTGGTTAGCCCCTCTCTGGTTATTGCCTTTTCTGCCAAGCGGAACGATTCAAGGTCATCGACACATAAATAATTGAACTTTGAACTGATCTCATTCTTAATCCACTCAGTGTATTCGGATGTTTTGAAGTCCAACTTGCTGGTCAACTCCTTTTCATCCTGCTGTTGGAAGATGCGAGGGGCTACTTCTTTTTTGTTGAATTTATGATAGATGATCCTGCCTCTTAAATCATGCTCTTTGACATACTGGTTGACTTGCTGATAATATTTTTCAGGGACTATAAGCCTTAGTGCGAAATTGTGAAGTAATCGCTCGATGGCCGGCTCCCATTCCCGGGCTTCCTCCCGAACTTTTAGGAGTTCACCGATAAATGGAATTTCCTTTTCAGTTGCTTCGATGGCTTCAAGGGTTTCACTTCTAATTCGTGCTGGATGACCAGTGATATTGTTCTTTTGCGATCTTAGTACACTCAGTTCATTAGAAAGATTGTCAAACTTTGCTCTTGCTTCCTCTAATTCTTTCCGGGTTTGAAAAAGCTCCTCATCATTCTGCTCCAATACTTCAGCAGTCTTTTTCTTTTTATCCAAAGCGAGCTTTCTTTGATCATCGAATAGTTCTTTTGTTTGAGGGCTGGTCTGATATTCCAGATTTTCGGCCAATTGATTATAAAGATTCAGTTCTTTTTCCCTATCTGACTTTTCTAGTTCGAACCGCTTATTGTCCCTTTCTAAATCACGGATTTGCCGACCGACTTCATCAGATTCAATTTGTACATCAAGCTTTACCCGGTTATGATCCAATTCTTCAACCTCATTGGTCAATATCTCAAGTTTTCCTTCATTTTCTTGTCTTTGCTCATTTATGGAGGCCATGAATTCCTGAATTAAAGTTTCTTGCTTTTTGGCAAACCATAAAGGGGCTGTCTGTTTGAAACTTTCTTTATGGATCAAGTCTGCTTTCAGTGTAGTTAACCCGATGGATTTATCCCTGATTGGGGTTAGCAGTTCGATTTGCTTATGGGCTTTTTCAATAGCCCGGTGTGCATCGTTGAGTGTTTTGAAATAACTTTTGATCTTCTGAAACTCCTCTTCTGACTCCCGTTCTTCCAGCATTTGAAGCCGGACAAATTCGTCCAGGTTACCCAATACTTTGAGTCCAATGGTTTTATTGAAAAGCGTTTGGGCTTTCTCTGATCTCATTCCAAATGCCTTGCGCATCCATCGGCCATATTCGCCAGGGCTATCGGTAAATAATAGAAATTCTTTGGTTCCTTGCTTGGGATATTTTTGCTTCAATCTCTTTTTCCATTCCCCATTACTATCAAAAGGCATAAAGTCATCTTTTATGGAAAGCTTCTTAAAAGCGATAACAAAGTTTCGCTTCAACTCACTTCCCGAGAACCACCGGGCCTGAGCCAGCGTGACGAATTGGGATTCATTTTGAAAGACGGCTACTAATACCGATTGCGCCTTTGATTTGTCCCCTCTTAGCTTTTTTACTTCTCGTGTGTTGGTATCTGAGTTTTCTGTTTCCCCAAATTCGCCCAGTAAATAGGTCTCTTCAGTTCGCTCACCTTTTTCACCTGCGGTCTGATTGTAAGCTCGTGCCCTGCGCTCAGGTAGTAACAGGGTCAGAAGACCATCCACCAAAGTTGTTTTTCCAGAACCATTGCCTCCGGTAAGCAGGGAGGTTTCTCCTCCTGGCTCGATGGAGAAAATGTCTTTGTCAAACGTCCCCCAGTTCCACACTTCAAAAGTATGGAGACGAAAGCCGGATTGGCTCGGTTTAGTGCTAAACAGACTTAAGTTCATTTTCCAATTGTTGTTTAAACTTTGACAGTTCGTCTGTTGTAACCCTGGCTTTCAGGATCCGCTTCACTTCATATCTGTATTCATCCTGAGATGTTGTGTCCTTATGGACCAATTTCAAAAATCCCATATCCACACACTGATCTAGGTGGCGATTGAGTTCTTTGATGAACTTTAGTTCATTGGTTTTCTCTTTGAAAAACATCTCCATCCGATCCCTGAATTCTTTGGGAGTAATGTACAAATTGGCTGTTTCCAGATCGCTCGATTCAAATTCGAGCAGCCATTCTCTTAGCAACACACAAACCAAGGTGAGGTCGTAAGTCAGTGGGATTCTCCGAATTAACCCAATAGTGATTCCTGATTCTTCGAGTTCGATCTGTTTCAGATAGGCGTACCCATCTCTTTTGTCAATTACCACCTCAAGAGCAATGCTTTCAAAGTATTGAATTAATTCGACCTGGTATTGTAGCACTTCACTCCAAACATCTTGCTGATCTTCAAAAACAGGGCCTTGTAGAAGCTTCACAGCTGACTTGGCGTAAGGAGCAATATTTCGATTATGGTGTTCCATAGGCTATCTGGTAAAAATTATTTGCGGCAAGTCAAGGTACTTTCCTTCCGTTAAGTTGAACAGAATGGTTTCCCGAACATTCTCATTGATGAAAAATTTGTTGTTTACATTTACAAGAGTGACGTAAGCCAACAGCTCTGCCAGACCCTTATTAAGCCCTTTTTCTTTCACTACTTCCTGAAGAGAAACCTGCGATCTTGACTGCAGCAAGTCGTGTATGTTGGCCAGTAATTGCGGCTTGTCAATCAAGTCGGCATTGTAAATTTTTGATAAATCCTCTAGGTCTTCCAATGCAAGTTGAGCCTGCTCTGCCTTCGTAACAAATGAATTGTTTTCCGGCCTTTCCCCAAGCTTGCGCTCCAAGGGGAGGTAGATTTCAGGGTTGCCCTGTATGTCGAGATAATAGTCTTTAGATGTGGAGCGATTGACCAATTGGATGGCAAGCTGGCGGATTCCTGACATAAGTTCTTTTGCTTTTCGTGATTCTAATTGCTCTTTAGCTACTATCTCCCTACTGAGTTTATCAGCAAGCACCCCGTTTTTATCCAGCACTTTACGAGCGGCCATATGCAGAAGTGTTTTCAGTTTTCGCAATGAGCGGGAGGAAATCTCGATACCACGATCTTCCAGCACATCGTATACTCCCTTGGTTAGCTTTTGAAAATCCGATTGGCTTACATCGTCCAACATGAATTGCCAAAAGGCATAAAAGCTTTTGCCCTGATCAGTACTGCGGAGTTCATACAGCGCATCGAAGGTTTCTGATAAAAGCTTTCCTTTGGAGAGTTCGGTTTGTTGCTGTCGCTCGTAAATCTTGCGGGTGATTTCCTTAAAGTTGTCTTCCACTTCCTTGAAATCCCCGATTAATTCATTGGCCAAACGGTTTACCTCTTCATACCGGGACTTGACCTGGTAATCTTCATAAGTGTTCACATAGCCATCAATCTTGATTTTTCGGATTTCTTCCTCTATCGCCCGCTTTTTTCTCTCCAGTTCGGCTAACCTCTTTTCCTTGTCGGGGTTGGCATTTTCTATGATATCCCTGAGTTTGGTGAAAATGTCCTTGAACTTGGATTCTGTCCCAACAAATTCACGATCCTTCAATAACTCAAATACCTGAAAAGCCCTTTCCACATGCTTGGACAAAAAGACCAAAGGCTCCTTTCGGGCATCATCCATCATGTTGCGGAGGTAATTGGCGTCTATCCAGCGATCGATGTAAAGTTTTGCCTTTTCATCAAAAGCCAGAATAAGCCTGTCGGATTTGACCTCATCGTCTTCGTCCCTGTATTCGATTTCGTCCAGAAAGTCAGCGAGTCTTTGTACCAAATGCTGGTATGGGATAGAAATTTGTTCACCTACCTTGTATTCCCGATACAAGAAAGAGATGATCAAAGGCAGATTTCTGGCCCTTAGAAGTTTCAAGGTTACTGCCGAATCTACCAGTGAGCGAACTTTTAATATGGAGGTGAGGGAGTCAAGCATGTTACATAATGTAATTATTTGAAGTCATACCATTGGTTTAAATCCGTATTCAAATCAGTAAAAGTGTCAATCAATTTATCATAAGCAATGTTGATGGCTTCAGAATTTCAAATTTTTCCAAATGAGACTTGAACAGTTCATCGGAATTATTCTTCCTATGTGCATCTAATTTCAGTAAATCGTTCAAAGCAAATACTGAGGGAATTATTTGCACCAAGCCTTTTTCCGTAAGTATCTGTAAGATTGTAGCGTTATCATCTTTAGGGTGCAAGAACTCTTCGTGAGAAATCTTGAGATAATTTAATATCAGATCAATCAATTTCAGACTTCCCCAATCAGGGTTGGCTATTTCATAGAGATTGAGATCCTCAACTATTTTCTTTAGTGTCTTTTTTCCACTATCAAAACCTTCATTTATTACTCTGGCAAGGTCTTTACACCTTATGAGAAAATCGTAACCGGAAAAATTATTGTAGCTAACATGATGCGTTACTGGTTTCACAACTTCAAGGTCATAAATGGTATAATTATCCAGAGAAGATTGATCAAAAGGAACTAGTGATTCAGGAATGACGTCAAACGAAACTGTTCTACTTAGCAAGTCGGAAAGCATACGTACAAAAAGCATGTATTTTCTTATGGGCCTTTGACTCTTTTCAGCAATACTGATGTCAGTATAATCAACTTGTTCCTTATGAATTGCAAAACTTTTCCAGTGCTGGATTTCTTCACAAGGAGTCCCCTCATAGAGCTTTTTCAGGTCTACTTTAATAGCATTACGTCCTTCTCTTTTGCAATGAGTAACAGCCCATTGATTGCCCGGTTTATAGAATAATATATCGTTAATGAGATCCTTAATAACCTTTTCCATTCTAATCTATAATTATAACCTCACAGCCAAACCTTCAAACAACCACTCAAAAGCCTCCTCCTGATTGTATTTCAGATTCGGGCTAAGAAGTCCCTGCATATCTCCTGAGAACTGAGCTGATTTTTTCTTTAGCTCCATATTGATCAGGAATTCTTTTTGAGTAGGTGGTTTGTCCACTACGAAATTCATGTACTCATGGTAGCAGTGGATGATCCTGTCAAAATCCAGCTTTGCGTGTTGATTGGCATAATAGAGATCGAACAGGTCTCTTCCTTTCTTGCGTTGGTACAACGCTCTGAGCTTGGTGCCCAAGAGCTCGTTCAGGTGGTAAGTGGTAATCTCACATTGCCCTGTGAACCATTCGCTATTTACAGAGAAAGGGAAGGAATTCCACCCAAGTAAATTAAAATGCTCCCGGCAATTGATCTCAATCTTTAATCTCAATCGGATGTCAGGTGAATATTCTGAGTTGAAGCGGTACAATAGCGTATTATTATTGGCTTTGACTTTTACCACTCTCTCCTCCTCAAAAAAAGTGATCACTTCGTCTATTCGTTTTAAAATGGGTTTGATTGGCCCTTCCTTGATTTGTACCAGGTCAATGTCTTCTGAATATCGAGGTGCCGGGTTCAGGTAGAGTTTGTGCAATGCAGTACCTCCACGGAATGCAAGGTTTTCGCTAAGGTATTCATCCGAAAAAAGTGCTATCAGTGCTCTGGATATGATCAGGTCTTGCTCGACTTGTTCATTGGTTTGCCAGGGTACCACTTGGCTCCATTCGGTGATATAGGCTTGCGGGATCATTCGTCTATATCAATTTCAGTATTTACAATGATGTTCCACCTGTTGGCTGAGGAAAAGCCAAGGGTTTCTTCTTCCCCATCCAACGGTATTCGGTTAAATCTTACATTGGCCTTTTGACTTGCTTCAAATAGCTTGTCTGCATATTGTTGGTTTTCAAGAACAATGTCCAGTATATAGCCCAGCCGTTGTATAGATGACGCAGAACTTAGTTTTATCAGCTCGTGATTGATTCTTTCTATCTGGAATGCTTCGGTTAGCTCGTTCAATATCGTCCCAATTCTATTCAGTCCCCCTACATGCTTTTCATATCGAAATAAATCTAATGCGGTAAGCTCCGGTGAGGACACTTTGATATAACCGGTCTCGGTTTTTTTCTGATCGAGGTATTTATCCGGAATAATGCTTTTGGTTATGTAATTGATTTTTATACTCTTTTTGTGGGTTGACCGCATGGCCGGTGATGTGGTGATGACATAAAATTCCTGTGGCTGCTGGTGGGCTGCCCCATGCATGGCTGCTGCACTAAGCAAACCGACATAATACGATCTTTCCAGGTATTTCATCAAACCATCAATAAATAGCTGAGGGGGTAAGACTCCCCTTGAAGCATACTGAGCAGGTATGATGAGGTAGTATCCTTTATGAATGGAAAGGATAGCTCCTTTTTTTGATAGCCTGTCCAATGAACGTTTGATGGCAATCTCCGAATGCCCATGAAGCTCCTTTTTAAGTTGGGCTAGGGAAAAGGACATTTTCCCCCTGGAGAGTAACCCGTTTATCCAGGCTTCCAGGCTAAGAGACTCTCTGTTTGCCTTCATCTTAGAAAATAATTTTGCAAAAAGTACCACTATTAGGTGCTTTATGCAAATAAAATCGCTTAAAGATTTGCTCGTGAGACAAGGGCGTTAAGAACAGGACATGAAAACCTGCACATGTACCTCGATGGGACATGTGCACACCCTCTTATCTTTAGCCTCCTGATCAAACGCTATACCATTCATCATCTCCCTTAATCTACTCCTTACCCGGTTGCCATAACAGCTTTCTATTTCACTTGCTGAAAGGTTGGTGGTGGCGTGGGTGAGCATGTGCCGGCTGATGAACATGTCGTAGTTACTGAGGAGGATTTCGGCCATCACATTTGTTTCGTTTCCATAATAGTTGATTCTACACGTAAATCATCGAAGCAATAGGTTTTTGGGGTCAGTCCTGCACCTGTTTGCTGGAAGGCTGTTTTGGAGTATTTTATTAATGACGGCATAGCCATTCTGGATGAACCCCAGGGTGATGTCACGAGTGGACTTGATGATGTATTGCTCTTTGGGAGCCGGCATGAATTTTAAAATGGTCATCAGGGAGGTTTTTACACAGCCGACCGGGCCGGAGTATTCCGCAGAGTCATATCTTAAGATTCTAAATAGTGTTTAGTATCAGGCTATGATTCTTGTAGTCCCTTCCCGCAGGGTGCAACAAATGCATCCATTGCTCATTTCCACCAGTTTTTCGTCGGTTCGGGAAAGGCTGATTTCATTCGTTACCAGTTGACTATCTA
>NZ_WIOK01000005.1 GCF_009467825.1 Cyclobacterium xiamenense
ACAAAAAGCTGGAAAACCATAAAAGATGATGTGTATGGAATGAAAGGCACATCACGAAGAGACGAACTTGAAAGAGATTTTGAATCATTTAAGATCGGGATATTATTAAAGAAAGCCAGGGAGGACAGAAATTTGACTCAGGAGCAACTGGCGGAATTAGTAGACAAGAAAAGAGCCTACATTTCAAGAGTCGAAAATAACGGAAGTAATCTGACACTTAAAACACTCTTCGACATAGTAGAAAAAGGATTGGGAGGAAAAGTCAAAATTTCCATTGAAGTTTGAAAACCAAATACGCGCTATAACATCACCTTGAATCCAGCGGGATTTCCGGTAAAGATTTTAGTAAGCACTCTTAAAAATACTCGGTCAGGACAGGAAGAAAAGGGCTCCGGAAGAACCCGCCGTCTCCAAGCTGAATAACGTGTGTGACTTGAAGTCACAGCGCCTTGAAACAGCTTATTGCCATGCTGATGTACGGATGGGAGAATCCCGGTAAAGTGGGACGGCCTCTCGAAGAAGGCCTTCTGGGGAGTTTTCAAAATGCTGCTGCAAAGGAAACGATGTGGTAGTGAGCGAGGGGTTTAAAGGCGGGAGCAAAGACTTGGGCAGTTGCGCCTTGAAGAGCTGATCCTCCGCGGCGGAGATCCAATAATAAAGCCCCGAAATGGCAAGATGAAGAGAAAAGCGGGTGGGTACGTTTGCACCACACGACCAAGTAAAACGGAAACCGGATTTGTGGGTCGGATAGACGAGGATTTTCCGCCCCTACAGGGCTTAGGAGGCAGTTATTTTGGGTATTTATCACAGGGCTGCACCCTGTGCCGGGGTATTTCGCGCTTTCAGCGCTTGGAGTTTTCAATAGAGAATGGTATGCGTTGCTAGATAACGGTCAGGGATTCGGTTAGTAATAAGCGCTGGCGCCTAACTCCAATTGCCTACTTTTAGCCCTGAAAGGGCGTCATCTCCCAGCGATGGGTGCAGCCCATCGTCGCGATGTCAGTATTTTTTTGGTAGCCCTGTAGGGGCGCGATAGGTTTCTAATCAACGATTACACTTGCAAATAGAACAAAATTCAAATATCTTTAACCGGCTGGTTTTTTGATAATTAGAATAGTTGTACAACAGGCCAGTCCCTTGTTAAAATTTATATTCACCTAATCTTCTATCCAAAAAATCGTCTCCCATTAATAAATAATGCGGTTGAGGGCTCGCTCCATCGTTAGTTGGGTGGTATTTGTAATAAAGTAGATGGTCAGGTTATCAAAATTGGTGGTGGTACATACCGATCAGGTTCACATGTTTTGTTTGCTACCGAAAAAAGGTCGTTTGGGTAAATTTACTTTAAAGATCCGAAATCCTATTCCTCAAAATGGGTGAAGAAACAAGGAATAGGATTGAAAAATTTCTATTGGCAGAGAGGTTATGGCGCTTTTTCAGTAGATCTTTCGGAAGTTGAAACCTTCAGACAGAAGGACAACTAGATCGAAAAAAACGAAAAGACGTTTTCAATGCAATTGAACACCGAAAACGCTGGCATGGTCCGGCCTGAATATCCACATGACACAGGATTTGCGATAATGCTCCCTAAAGGGTCGCAAGACGCTTATTCTAACCTTTGTGCGAAATAAAACCAATGTCGGATGAAGCAATTTACACGTAACGATTGGCTACTAAAGAACTTCCTGGGATTTGCTTTATCCTATTCTATTTACAGTCTACTGGCACATGGCTATACAGGAGGGCATGATTATGAACTTAGTTTTGCTCAATTTTTGGCTCATACGGTAGCTCTTATTGTAGTAGGATCGATCGTTGGCGTTGCCCAATATTCTGCGCTATCAGAAAGCTATAACCTAAGGTCTTCAAAAATCATTGTTGTCCCGCTGTTTTTTGTAGCTTTTTTTTGGATAGGATATTATCTCTCAGGGCCACCACTTGACATAATTCTTGGGTTTCCGGTACTTGGTTCTGTATTGTGGATTTTTGATGAAAAGATTAGGAAATTAACCATTCCCTATAAAATTCTTGCGTATTGCGGTTTCTTCTGTGGTGCTTTGGTGGGAGGAATGGTATTAACCCTCATTGACACACAAACCGGAATTATTGGTAAAATGCAAGACAGTATTGGGCTTCATACGATCATGTGGCTTATTTTGGCGTTACCGACAGCTGTGATCGGAGGATGGATAAGTGGAATTTCGATAAAAAAGTCTCTTTAAAAGTACGGAATATAAGGATGCAAATAAAAATAGGCGAAACAGTAGTAAACGGAAGGCTTTTGGCTCGTTTCAAAGTAAGTGCTTATCCGCAATTTTTGTGCTTTGAAATCGCCGGCTTTTTATATACCAACTCTTAGGTCTCATTGTAAAATAACACTGTAACAAAGAAAATGCTAGGCACTTTTAAACAAAATATACAACTTGACAAATTCTTTCGGGACGGAAACAACTTTGCAATCAAAAGACAATCGGACTATATTTCATATACCGAATTTTTAAAATATTTCAGCGACCTAAATACTATAACTCGACACAACTTAATTATCGGTATAAATTTTACTTATGGTTGGATGCCGACAATTTTTGACTTCCGTTCAGATAACTTTAAAGAAGCACTTGACATTTTGAATGATGCAAAAACAGGTGTCAAGCCAACAGTTGAGAATTTAGTTTTACTAAAAGGCCTTCTGAACAATTCGTTAGTAGGAACAACCAAGCTTTTGCATTTTATCAACCCTGACAATTTTGCTATTTGGGACAGTAGAGTTTACCGCTACTTGACAAACCAAGAACCCTACAACAATAGAATTGGTAATTGCAATACCTACATAGACTACTTGGCGTTTTGCGACTACTTGACCAAACAATCGGAGTTTGAAACATTGCAAAAAATTATTGAATCGAAAATTGGATATTCTATGACAGCATTTAGAGTAGCAGAATTGGTAATGTACTCAAATGGAATTAATAAGATGAAAGAATGAAAAGGAAAGAGTTTGAAAAGGAGTTTTTAACCTACAACAAAAATGGAAAACAAGTTTGGGTAATAACCAAAGTGAAGGAATTACCGAAAGAAATTGTTATTATGGCAAAAAACCTTGCTGACTTGGATTTTATAAAGTTCGTAAGAGTATCAGACGAATCACTTTCTGCATCTAGTGAAAATTATCCAAACAGACCAAAAGTTCCAATAACTGATATGAACCACGACACAGCAATAGGAGTACAAATACTTTACAGCACCGATTACAAGACTATTGACTTTTTCGATATTAATTCCCCAGTCAAAGGAAATGGAAATAAAATGGTAGACGCTATTTTAAAAGACTTACCAAAAGATTGGCAACCCGCTGTTTTAATGGATTGGAGTGACGGATTTTGGGATAAAATGAGGGCGAAATATAAAAATATTGAATGGTTAATGTAAATCTAAAATGACTACTTTAACCAGACAATACAAACTGAATATAAACGAAGAAGAACAACGAAGACATAACAGCACCTACCCAAAAGTGGCGGTTCAGTGGTTAAATCAAGCTTTGTGCTTCTATCAACGTTTGTGCTTGGTTGGCAGGGAAGTGCTTCGAAATCGCCACCTTTAGGTAGCTGCAAAACGTGTGTGACTTGAAGTCACAGCGCCTTGAAACAGCTCATTGACATGCTGATGTACGGATGGGAGAATCCCGGTAAAGTGGGACGGCCTCCCGAAGACGGCCTTCTGGGGAGTTTTCAAAATGCCGCTGCAAAGGAAACGATGTGGTAGTGAGCGAGGGGTTTAAAAGCGGGAGCGATGACTCGGACCGTTGGGCCTTGATGAGCTGATCCCCCGCGGCGGAGGGCCAATGATAAAGTCCCGAAAGGGCAAGATGGAGAGAAAAGCGGGTGGGTACGTTTGCACCCGCGACCAAGCACAACGGAAACCGGATTTGTGGGTCGGATAGAAGAGCCTGTTCCGCCCCTACAGGGCTTGGGAGGCCGGGATTGAGGGTATTTATCACAGGGCTGCACCCTGTGCCGGGGTATTTCGCGCTTTCAGCGCTTGGAGTTTTCAATAGAGAATGGTATGCGTTGCTAGATAACGGTCAGGGATTCGGTTAGTAATTAGCTCTGGCGCCTAACTCCAATTGCCTACTTTTAGCCCTGAAAGGGCGTTATCTCCCAGCGATGGGTGCAGCCCATCGTGAAGGAGCCCGTATCGTATCTGAGCCCTGTAGGGGCGGGATAGGTTCCCGTAAACCGATGTAGGGATCGATGTTGCCAAAACAGTATCGTCACCAACTAGTAAAAGTGGCCGCTTGGTATCAAAAAAAAATCCGTTCACGCTTGATTCCTTACCCGAAATCCTTAATTTGACCAATGAGAACAGGAAATGTGCTGTTGCATCTAGTACCTATATATGCAACGCTTCTTCCAGGACATACCTTTATACCCAGGTTGGCATGCATTATTAAGAACATGAAATCGATAGTAGAAATATTACACAATGATGCTGGATCTTTAACAATGACATTTGGCAAAGGAGAAATCATACAGAAGCCCAATTCTCTTAATACGCATGCGATTTATGTGAAAAAGGGGCTTTTGAGAAGCTATATCATTGATAGCAATGGCAAGGAGCACATCTATATGTTTGCTGCTGAAAATTGGATTATTGGAGATATTGAAGCTATGGAATACCAACAACCTACAGCATTGTTTATTGACTGCCTCGAAGCTTCTGAAATTATTTTCTTTAATAACGACATTTTGTTCAAGCCTAACCTCGACCAATCACAAATCCTTGAAAATGTGAAACTGCTAACCAGACGCATTGGCCGCCTTCAAAGAAGAGTCTTAATGCTTATGGGAGCTCCTGCAGCTGACCGATATAACTATTTTTTGGAGATTTATCCCGACCTAATAAATCGTGTCCCACTGAAATTGATTGCTTCGTTCTTAGGCATAGCCCCACAGACACTCAGCACCATAAGAGGTAAAATCGCTCGATCTGAGTAATTTCATTTCTTCATCTATGTGAATGCATTTTTCATGCTCAGTATGGAAATTTGAAAAAAAATGATCATACCATGAAAAAGGAATATACCAACGGTGAAATCACCATTAAATGGCAACCAAAGCTTTGTCAACATGCAGGAGTTTGTGTGCAGTCACTTCCCTCTGTTTACAATCCTAAGGAGTCTCCCTGGATTAAAATTGAAAATGCTTCAACAGAAGAATTAAAAAACCAGATTTCAAATTGTCCATCTGGGGCTTTAAGTTTTACCATAAACACATAAGCAATGCGTAAACCAAAAATAGCGGATAGAAAACCAATTAAAGTTGAATTGCAAAAAGGAGAAGAGCAATATTGGTGTGCCTGTGGGTTGAGCAAGAATCAACCCTTTTGTGACGGCTCCCATAGAAGTACTGACATCACGCCGAAAAAATTTGTGCCTGAAGAATCAGGAGATGCCTATTTGTGTATGTGCAAACATTCTAAAAATGCACCTTACTGTGATGGAACACACGCCAAACTGAAAGAAGAAGGCTCTTCCGATACCGAAGCACCTATCAATGATGGCCCAACAAAAGAAGAACCAACCATTGCATACATTAAAGAACTCGCTAGAAATGGCTTATCCAAAACTGGGCATCATGGAGAAATGGGTGCCATGGGTGTTCCGATACCTGAATTGCCACAGTGGAAGGATATCCAAATCTTAGCAGCACAAATGGCCACCAAACCGCTAATGGAAGATGTGCCAGTTGGCTCAGAGCTAATTATTGGGCCAAATGCTAAAAAACCACTGAAATTGGCTATACCATTATTTGTATCGGATATGAGTTTTGGCGCACTGTCTGAAGAAGCTAAAATTGCATTGGCAAAAGGCGCAGAGTTAGCTGGAACTGGAATTTGTTCAGGAGAGGGAGGTATGCTTGAAGAAGAACGACAAGCTAATTCCCGATATTTTTATGAGTTAGCATCTGCCAAATTCGGTTTTGACTGGGATAAACTAAAAAGGGTTCAAGCTTTTCATTTCAAAGGCGGACAAGGGGCAAAAACAGGTACCGGAGGTCATTTATCAGGAAATAAAGTGGTTGGAAAAATTGCACAAGTACGAAACCTTGAAGAAGGGACAGCAGCCGTATCACCTCCTACTTTTGACGATTTACATACGCCGGAGGATTTTAAAGCCTTTGCAGATAAGGTTCGTGAAATCTCTGGTGGCATTCCAATTGGATTTAAACTATCTGCCAATCACATAGAAGAAGATATTCAATTTGCATTAGACGCAAGTGCCGACTACATTATTTTGGATGGTAGAGGTGGTGGAACTGGCGCTGCACCATTGATATTTAGAAATAATATTTCAGTTCCTACCATTCCTTCATTAGCCAGGGCAAGACATTATCTGGACAAAGTAGATAGAAAAGACGTCACGTTAATTATTACCGGTGGAATCCGTGTACCCGAGGACTTTATTAAGGCTATGGCTTTAGGCGCAGATGGAATTGCCCTATCTAATTCCGCCTTACAATCCATAGGTTGTATAGCGGCAAGAATGTGCAATACAAACAACTGTCCTGCAGGCGTTGCTACTCAAAAACCAGAACTAAGAAAGCTCTTGAATGTTGACAAATCGGCAAAGCAACTGTTTAACTTCTTTTCTGCCTCTACCCAACTTATGAAAGTCATGGCCAGGGCATGTGGTCACAATCATTTAAATCAATTCAACCAAAATGACATTACCACGTGGAAAAAGGATATGGCAGATTTAGCTGGGATTAGATTCGCTGGAATGAAATAAAACGACACGCCAACAATGCATAAAAGCATAGCGGTTTGGGTATGAACTCGAACCGCTATTGCATTAATAAACTATCTTGCTATCCGAAAGTAACGTGCATTTAAGCCGCTACCGCTCATACACGTGATCATTGGAGAACAATTTCGTTTTCTGCGCAGGGTTTTTAGACCAAATCAAATGTATGAATTCGCCTCTCCCATAACAGGCAAAAAGTTTCACGCTCCGGAAGGGTCATGTTGGAAAAAAGTTGAATCAGAATAATTCAGACTACTCAAAGAGGGAAGGATGTATTTTGAGAAAGACGGAAATGCAATGCCACAGGGAATTCAGTTTCTTTTTGATATTGAAGGTATTACACCTTGGACCTTATGAAGAAGTCGGGCACACAGATGAATTTCTCTCAGGAATCAAGGTCATAGCCGAGCAGTATGTCATTTTTGCCGATAAATGCCTGCTCACCAAAAAGTTCATGAAAAAGCATCGTATCATTTTTAAAAAAATTCCAAGGGACATCACTAACTGGGTAAAAGGAAGAGTCACAGCAGGAACGCTGGTACACTTACCGGAACGCGAGGAATTTGGAAAGTACCTACTGTTTTTTCATGGTTCAGGTCCCAAATCCGAGGGGGAAGGAGATTTTGATAAAAATGCATCGATTGGGATGCCTGGAGCGATGATCTACTCAATTGGGATTGGCCCGGAAAGAATAACTAGTCGCGCCAACCGGTCAGGTCCAAAAGCGGTTGAAGCCAAAGCGATCGTACAGCGAACGTTCGAACCGTTTCACCCATTGGAAAATGGTTCAACGATGCCTAACTCAGTGGAAGAAAAACAGGACGAATCCCGGTACATCGGGGCAGACCTTTGAAATAGCGCCTTGATTTATAGTTCCGGTCACCCCCGAGATAGGGCAGAACAAGAAATAAAATTTGTTTGGAAGGGGCATTCGCTGTATATTTAACTTCATTCCAAACCAGCAAACCATGAATTACACCCACTACTTGTACTCCTGTTTGGTCGCCCTGCTCTTTACTGCCGCTTGTGGCAGTCCCTCTGAGAAAGCGGCGGCCCCCACGCCCTATTTTACGGCCGATGAAGATCAGGGCGGATTGAATTTAGGTTCCGGACTTCAGGCCTACGTGGTCGCCGAAGACCTGGGACGAGGCCGCCACCTGGCGGTGAATGAAAACGGCGACATTTACATGAACCTGCGGGAAGCCACCGATGAAGGGGGTATTGTAGCCCTGCGGGATACCGACGGCGATGGACGAGCGGACGATATCCAATACTTTGGTGATTTTGGAGGCACCGGAATGGCCTTTTACAAGGGTAACCTGTATGCCTCGAACGACAGTACCGTGTTCCGGTTTACCTTTTCGGGAGACAACCTGATTCCGGATAATGCCGCTGCACCCGATACGATCGTTTCCGGTCTGCCCGTGCAGACCTCCCATGCGGTAAAGCCCTTTACCTTTGACGAAGAGGGCTACATATATGTAAATGTGGGCGCGCCGTCCAATGCCTGCCAGGAACAGGACCGCACCCAACGTTCCCCCGCCATGGATCCTTGTCCGCTATTGGAGCGGCAGGGAGGTATCTGGCGTTTTGAAGCCGAGACAATCGGGCAAACCCAATTGGAGCACGGGTACCGCTTTTCCACCGGGATCCGAAATGCAGTGGCACTGGACTATAACTCGGCAGACGGACACGTTTACGTGGTACAGCACGGCCGGGACATGTTGCATGCGCTTTTTCCGGAGATGTATTCCGAAGAGGAGAGTGCGGAGCAACCCGCCGAAGAAATGTTTCGGCTAAGCGACGGAGCCGATTTTGGCTGGCCGTATTGTTACTACGATCCGTCTCAGGACAAGCGGCTGACCGCTCCGGAATACGGAGGGGACCGGCAGCAAGCGGATCGCTGCGAAGGGACGGAGGACCCCGTCATGACCTTTCCTGCCCACTGGGCGCCCAATGACCTGCTGTTTTACACCGGTGATCAGCTGCCGGAAAGCTACAAGGGTACGGCTTTGGTGGCCTTTCACGGTTCCTGGAACCGGGCTCCTCTGGAGCAGAAAGGGTATTTTGTCGCCGCTGTTCCGTTCGAAAATGGCTCGCCGACCGGGAGTTACGAGGCCTTTGCAGAAGGGTTTGCCGGGGTAGCGACGATCGAAGCACCCAGCGATGCCCGGCATCGGCCCACCGGCCTGGCACAGGCGCCGGATGGTACCGTACTTATTTCCGATTCCGTAACCGGAAAGATCTGGCGGGTATTTTACCAGGAGGACGAAACCGTAGCCATGAACTAATTTTTCGTTTTTTTAAGATTCAAAAAACATGTTTAGTAAAAAAGCCGGTTTTCCGTCGCGAGACCGGCTTTTTTCATTCGCTTTGGTTTTGGGGCGCGCATGTTTCGACACCGATTGGCTTTTTCTGAACGAGTGTCCGGGAAATTATATCAATGCATGTACCTCGCGAACCTCCTAACCTACCTATCTTTTGATAAACGGTTGCAATTTTTGTCTATGGGTGTTTATTTTTAAGCCGAATAAAATGGAAATGGTATGTAAAAATAAAGCAGTGGTTATTTTTTTACCCATTACCTCCATTTAAAACAAGAAAAAAAATTAAATTTGGCAGCAAATGGGGGTGATGTTGATCTTACTGTCAGGTATTCCCGCCTTAACCACTTTCGTATACTTGAGCCTACAGACTTTACCACGCACCCCTTATCGCATGATGCGTTCCGTTCCCTTCTTTATCGTACTTTTCGTACACAGTTCGTTTCTATGGGGCCAATCGACTACCGAGACACTGGCCGACTATCGGTTTCAAATTCAGCGGGCAGTAGATCCCCTGGTAGTGGACGGAAAACTGGACGAACAGTCCTGGGCGGAGGCCGAAGTGGTGAGCGACTTTTGGATGCAACAGCCGCTTGACGGCATCAAAGCAGGTCCCCGCACCGAGGTGCGCATGACCTACGATGCCGACCATGTCTACATCGCCGCCACCTGTTACGACGTGCAGAACTACGTGGTACAGACTCTGGAGCGCGATAAAAGTTTTTTTGAAGGAGACGGTTTTGCGGTCATAATCGATCCCGTTAATAGCCGGACCAATGGGTTTTTTTTCGGGATTAGCCCGTTTAACGTACAATCGGAGGATCTTTTGGGGCCCAATGCACCCCGTGAACTCACCTTTAGCTGGGACAACCGCTGGTTTTCGGCCGTAACCCGGCTTCCCGACAGATACGTCGTGGAATTGGCCATTCCCTTCAAAACCCTTCGGTTTAAAAAGGACATAGCCACCTGGGGAATCAACTTTATCCGGAACAACATGGCGAAAAATGAGTATTACAGCTGGACGCCCATGCCGGTTAATTTTCGCCTCTACGACCTTGGCTACACGGGAGCGATGCGCTGGGATAAGGCTCCGGATAAAACGGGAACCAATATTTCGCTGATTCCCTACGTCACTTCTGGGGCGGTGCAGGATACCGACACCGAAATGACCACCGATCTGGGCATGGACGCAAAGGTAGCCATCACCTCTTCCCTGAATCTGGATTTGACCTTGAATCCGGATTTTTCCCAGGTGGACGTGGACGTGCAGCAAACCAATCTGACCCGATTCAACCTGCGGTTTCCGGAGCAACGGGATTTCTTTCTGGAAAACAACGACTTGTTTACGGGATTTGGGCCGAATTCGGCCAAGCCGATTTTTACCCGCAGGATCGGCTTGGACGAAAATAACCAACCCATTCCGATCGCCTACGGTGCCCGCCTGAGTGGTAACCTAAACCCGGACTTTCGAATCGGCCTGATGAACATCCGTACCCGGGCAACTCCCTCCCAGGCAGCTCAAAATTACAGCGTGGGGGTATTCAATCAAAGCCTTTGGGAACGATCGGTTCTCCGAGGCTATGTGACCAACCGGCAAGCACACACGGCCGGTAATGGAATCGATAAAACGGATTTTGGCCGAAATGCCGGAATGGAACTCAACTACCTAAACGAATCCGGGACCTGGAATTATTTTGGGGCTTTTCACCTCTCGGAAAAATCGCAGATCGGCATGGGAAATTACCGGCAACTTGGCTTTGAGTACGGAGGGAGAAAATGGAATTTCCGGCTGAATTACTACGGGATGGAAGACGATTACCATGCGGATATGGGCTTTATTCCGCAGATGCGAAATTACGATGCGCTGAACGATACGGTTTATCACCTGGGGATGGAGCATTTTCACGGGCGGATCGGCTATATCATTCGGCCGGAAAATGGTAGCCGAATCGTGGCGCACGATATTCAGTTGCGAAATACCATCAATTACTACACGGATTGGTCCTTTATGGATAACGAATTGCGCCTGGATTACCAAATACGTTTTCGAAACACCAGCAGGGTTGATTTTCAGGCGCAGGGATTGGATACCCGCTTGCTCTTCCATACCGGCTTTACCGAAGGGGAGCCGCTGCAGCCGGGGCTGTACCGCTACCCACGGGTAAGTTTGTCCTACAGTTCCGATGCCCGAACTGGCCTGCCCTTTCGCGGGGAAATTGGATCGGGGCGGTTTTACAACGGATACCTGACCTCGTATTTGCTCGAGCTGAACCTTCGACGGCAGCCCTGGGGCTTGTTTTCTCTCTCCTGGGAGCAAAATGCCCTTTCCCTGCCGGAGCCCCATGGGGCATCCACGCTCACACTTATCAGCACCCGTAGCGAGATCAATTTTAGCACCAATATGTTTTGGACCAGCTTTTTGCAATACAATACGCAGCAGGAAAACTTCAATATCAACAGCCGCTTGCAATGGAGGTACCTGCCCATGTCGGATTTTTTTGTGGTGTATACCTACAACTATT
Source organism: Cyclobacterium xiamenense (assembly GCF_009467825.1). Taxonomy (GTDB): domain Bacteria; phylum Bacteroidota; class Bacteroidia; order Cytophagales; family Cyclobacteriaceae; genus Cyclobacterium; species Cyclobacterium xiamenense. Next base: position 11,652 of record NZ_WIOK01000005.1, read on the forward strand.
CCTTTTCCCCCTTTATCGAAACCAGAAGAAACCAAGCTCTTTTGTTGAAATTTACGTACATGTTTACCATCTAGCCGGCAGCCCGCCTTGCGCGACAGAAAGCCAACGTCCAATTCGTGGCGGAGCTGACACCGGAACCTTTCTTCCCTAGTAAACGGGGTATTTTGCCGGCTGGCACATTGTTTGCCCGCTTTTTATTGTATTGATTTACATAAAACAATCGTTACCCATGATCCCTACCCGCCTCTTATTTGCCTGCAGTTTGTTTGCCGCCTTTTCCGCCTGTGTGCCGGAGGATTCCGACCCCGCTCCTGATCCGGTTGAAACCGGTGAGCCGCAATTGGTCAATGCCTTCCCCAGCCTTTCCTTTGACCGGCCCCTGGAGATGGTGCATGCGGGTGACGGATCCGATCGCTTGTTTGTCCTGGAGCAACGGGGAGTGATTTCGGTGTTTCCCAACGAACCGGCTACGGGGCAACGATCGGTTTTTCTCAATTTGGAAAACCAGGTGGACGACGCGGGCAACGAGGAAGGGCTGTTGGGCCTGGCGTTTCATCCAAACTATGCCAGCAACGGGTACTTCTACGTCAATTATACCGCATCCAATCCGGACCGGACGGTCGTCTCCCGATTTTCGGTGGCGGCCGCCGATCCCAATCGGGCGGATCCGGGGACGGAACGGGTCTTGCTGGAAATCGAGCAACCCTTTTCGAATCACAATGGGGGGCACCTGGCCTTTGGGCCCGATGGCTTTCTCTACGTGTCGGTAGGTGATGGTGGCTCCGGGGGTGATCCCCAAAACCACGGTCAGAATCCGCAAACGCTGTTAGGCACCATCCTACGACTGGATGTGGACCGGGAGGAAGGGAATTTGGCCTATGCCATCCCTGCGGACAATCCATTTGTCGGTAATCAGGAAGGGTTCCGGGAGGAGATATTTGCCTATGGGTTGAGAAATGTGTGGAAGTTTAGCTTTGACTCGGAGACCGGCGCATTGTGGGCGGCAGACGTGGGGCAAAACCGATTTGAAGAAATCAGTCTGATCGAAAGCGGTGGCAACTACGGATGGAATACCATGGAAGGCAACGCCTGTTTTTCTCCTTCGTCCAATTGCGCGCAGGAAGGGCTGGAATTACCCCTGTGGACCTATGATCATAGTCAGGGAGACGTGTCCGTGACCGGCGGCTACGTATACCGGGGAACGGCGCTTCCTGAATTGGCCGGTCGGTACGTCTTTGGCGATTTTGTTTCGGGGCGTATCTGGGCCCTGGATTTTTCGGAGACAAGCGAACCCATCGTATCCGAATTGGTGCAGGCTTCCTTTCCGGTAGCTTCCTTTGGTCTGGATCAGGAAGGCGAGCTCCTGATCAGCGGCTTTGATGGGAGGATTTACCGGATCGAATACAGCGGGGAGTAAGGAAACGTGGATCGTGTTTGGTTAAGGGGATCGTTTGGTAGGTAAACCAGCCCTTGTACCAGATCTGCAGCCTTCGTGTAAACCAGCCATTTTTTTAAAAGATGTTCGCCGATTTCATTGGCGGTTAGTTTACCGGTTTTGCAGCAAGGGTGCTAACTTTACGCTTCAATCAACAATTTCCGGCTCATCAGATTAGCTTTGTTTGATTATAGCCCACAAGCAGATCGATTTACCCTATTCCATCCGCAGAATTTTCTCCATTTTCCGGCCTTTCGCCAATTCGTCGACCAGCTTATCCAGGTACCGGACTTTCTGCGTCAACGGATTTTCGATATCCTCGATGCGGTACCCGCATATCATTCCGGTAATTAGGTGGGCCTGTTGGTTGAGTTGAGCTTCCTGAAAGAAGGTTTCGAAGGTGGCCTTTTCCGCGATAAGCTCCTGTTGCTTTTGCTCGTTAAAGCCGGTGAGCCATTCAATGACCCGGTGCAATTCTTCTTTGGTTCGGCCTTTTCGCTCAACTTTGTTTAGGTAATGCGGATAGACGGAATCAAAGGTCATGGTAGCCATGCGCCGATCGTGTTTTTCTGTGGTAGCCATGCGTGTGATCGATTTCTGACAATTTCGAATTTTATTGTTACTTTGTTAAATGTACGATTTTTCCGGCATACCTCACAGGCCACAGGCCCTAGGCGCCCGGAGGAAATCGGTGCAGCAGATCCATTTGTTTACGACATTGAAAACCCCGGTTGCCATGACCTATTCTAATAAAGTCCTCCTGTTTCTTACCTTCCTGCTCGTTTCTTTTGGTGCGTTTTGCCAACAAACCAGTGGCCCCAGATTGATTGTTCGGGGGGACGACATGGGTTCCTCCCGTTCGGCGAATCTGGCCAGTATTGCGGCGTTTGAGGAGGGTATCGAGACCTCCATCGAAGTAATGGCCGTGGCTCCCTGGTTTCCCGAGGCGGCGCAATTGCTGCGGAAACACACCGGCGTGGAGGTGGGCCTTCACCTGGCCATTACCAGTGAATGGGATGGCGTCAAATGGAGGCCCTTGAGCCATTGTCCCAGTTTGACGGACGAAGAGGGGTATTTCTTTCCAATGATACGACCCAACCCCAATTATCCGGAACGGGCTATCCTGGATAATCGCTGGAAGCTGTCGGAGGTGGAACAGGAATTCCGGGCCCAAATTGAAATGGCCCTGAAACACGTACCCCAAATCAATCACCTTTCCGGACACATGGGATCGACTGGTTTTGATCCTGAGGTAGCCAAGATGGTTGCTGGGCTGGCGGCCGAATACGGATTGTTGCTGATCGATAGTGATTTTATGCAGGAGTTGGGGGTACACAGGGCCACGTACGCTGGTCCCAAAGGAACGTCCGAAGAAAAAGAGGCCTCTTTTATCCGCATGTTGGAAAACCTGGAACCGGGAAAAACCTACCAGTTTGTTGATCACCCGGCCTACGACAACCTGGAAATGCAAGGGGTGGGACATATCGGCTACGAAAACGTGGCCGGGGACCGGCAGGGCGTGACCGATACCTGGACCAGCGAGAAGGTGAAGGAAGCAGTGGCCCGGAAGGAAATCGAACTGGTAACTTTCAGCAGCATCGCCAAGGCATTACCCAGAAGCGATCCTGACTCGGAAAATGTCAATCCAACGGCCATCCGGAGCTACCTTGAAGCCGTAAATAATCAGGATCAGGACCTTCACAGCCTGATGATTCTAAGAAACGGCAAGGTGGTATTCGAAGCCTGGTTGGGAGACAACGCCGCCACGAAGCCCCACGTGATGTTTTCGGTTAGCAAGACGTTTACGGCAACCGCCATCGGCTTTGCCGTTCAGGAGGGCCTGTTGGACGTCTCCGATCGGGTGATATCCTTTTTCCCCGACAAACTACCGAATGAGATCAGTCCGAATCTGCAGGCAATGGAAATCCGCCATTTGCTGACCATGACGGTCGGTCACGATGTGGACCCTACCGGCATCCTTCGGGAACGTAGCGATTCGGACTGGGTGGAGGCTTTTTTGGCCTTTCCCATTCCCCACAAGCCCGGCGAGCAGTTTGTCTACAACAGCCTGGCTACCTACCTGCTTTCTGCCATTCTTACGCAGGTGACGGGAGAGCGGATGTTGGATTTCCTGCAGCCAAGGCTTTTCCGGCCCCTGGGAATAACAGGGGCTACTTGGGAGGAAAGCCCCCAGGGCATCGCTATAGGAGGCTGGGGACTGAAAGTAAAGACGGAGGATATGGCCAAATTGGGGCAGTTTTACCTGCAAAAAGGTGTATGGAACGGCAAGCAGCTGCTCGCGGAATACTGGTTTGACGCTGCCACCGCTGCCCAGGTGCCTTCTCTGCCTGCCGGTGCAAAAAAAGAGAACCTGAAAGTGACCGCAAAGGATTCGGATTGGTTGCAGGGCTACGGTTACCAGCTCTGGCGCAGTCGCCATCGTTCTTACCGGGCAGATGGGCGCAACGGGCAGTTTATCCTGATACTGCCGGAGAAAAATGCGGTAATTGTCACTACGGCCAATATCCCGAACATGCAGGCGGAACTTAACCTGATTTGGGCGTATTTATTGCCGGCTTTTGAGTAGTAGTCCGTCTAGAAGCGGTTTCGGCCAAATCGTTTTGTTTATTAGGAACCCGGCGAGCGCTAGCCAGGTAGTTCTGGATTTCAAGGCGTTGCGCGTTTGACTTCTGGAAATAAGAAGGGGGGGTAACCACCTAGGCACATAGTCACATAGTTTTTTTTTAGGAAAGGTATTTTTTCTGTTAATCTATGTGGACTATGTTCACTATGTGGTTCAGGAATTTGGGGGAGTAGGCCGCTAACTTCCGGAAGGAAAAAAAGGTGTAACCACATAGGCACATAGGGTCACCTGGTTTTTTTTGGGCAAGGTATTTTTCCGTTGATCTATGTGGACTAGGTTCGCTAGGTGGTTTAGGAATTTGGGGATGTAGGGGACGGACTTTTGGAAAGAAAAAAAAGGGTAACCACATAGGCACATAGGGTCACCTGGTTTTTTTTTGGGGAAAGGTATTTTTCCGTTGATCTATGTGGACCATGTTTACTATGTGGTTCACTAATTTGGGGGAGTAGGCTACGCCAGTAGGGGGAGGAAAGTCGCGAACGCTAGCTAACCCTTTTGGAAAAAAACCATGACACTAACTAATAGTGAGCATAAAAAAAGGTTCACCTAACTATTCGTTATTTCAAATCCCATTCAACGTCTGTGGATCCCATGGGAGGCGATGTTGGAGCAAATCTGCATCGATTCTTGAATTAATTCGCAACCTCCAGTTTAACCCTTGTTTTCTTTAATTTTCTTCCGGAAGTATTCTGAAGCAAGGCCAGCACTTTTTCGCGAGGGACGGCCACGTAGGTAGCCGTTTCGAGAATGCTAATCAAGCCAATTTCCTCACCTTTCAGTCCGCCCGTTTTGGTCAAAAAACCGAGCACGTCCCCTTTGCTGATTTTGTCTTTTTTTCCCCCACTGATGTACAGGCATTCCATGGGAGCAGGTCCCGGAATACTAAACGTTTCCGGAACTTCGTATTCGGGTAATTCCTTCGATAGGTATTCCGGAAGCTGTTCGTCATGGGCCAATACCAGGTAACCGGTACCCGAAGCCTGCATGCGGGCGGTTCTGCCATTTCGGTGGATGTAGGCCTGCTCGGAGGTAGGGAGTTGGTAATGCACCACCTGCTTAATTTCTGGAATATCCAGGCCTCTGGATGCCAAATCCGTGGCGATGAGCACCTGCTGGCTACCATTCCGAAAGCGAATCAGGTTTTTTTCCCGATCGATTTGTTCCATTCCGCCGTGCAATAAGGCATGGGCAAAATTGTTTTCGGTGAGCAGCTGGCTGATGCGGTTTACCGCTTCCCGGTGGTTACAAAAGACCAGGGTGCTATCCTGATTCAAATTTGCCAGCAGCCGCAGGAGCGTATCTGCCTTTTCGACGCTGGAGGTTCTCACCAGTTTCAGCGCCAAACCTGCCGCAGATGTATCTGTCAAAAAATCGAGGGTCACCCATTCCCGGGATGGAAGCATATCCGGTAAGGGATTCAGCGGTGTAGCAGAGGTTAGGAAAAACCGTGAATGACCGCTTAGTTTTTCAAACAGGATCTTCAATTGTTCCTGGAAGCCCAGTTGCAGCGATTTATCAAATTCATCCAGGACAATCAGCGAAAAATCATCGGGATTGAGGTTGCCATTCAGGACATGATCCGAGAGTCTTCCGGGTGTCCCCAATACCAGGCCGGGATTTTCCTTCAGTCGATTCGTTTCCACCTTCATTTCGTGCCCGCCGTAGCAGGTACAAGAGGAAATACCCGTCTTCAGGGATTTGAATACCTGTTCGATCTGCAAGGCAAGTTCACGAGAAGGTACCACAATCAAGGCCCTTTCGGAAGATTCATTCCGTTTCAATCGTTGCACGAGGGGGAGGAGATACGCCAGGGTTTTTCCCGTCCCGGTCGGCGCCAACAGGATGAGTTCGTTGCAGGACGCTGCCTTTTCGAAAAAGGCAAGTTGCATTTCATTAAAGGCGGAGAAGGGAAGGTTTTCCAAAAAGGGCTGAAATTCCGTAGGGGATGCTGCAGTCATGGGACAAAGGTACGGATTGTCTGGTCCATTTAGTGCATCCGTAAAAGATTCATTCATCTCCACAGCATTTTTGGTAGTTCGATTCGAATGCAATCGAGGAGTTTTCAAAAAAAAAGCACCCGACCAATCGTGATCGGGTGCTTACCAACGTTCACGTGGAAACGTATTAGTTTCTGGTCAAGATCTTAAACTGGTCCATGACCTTATAGGTGGCACGGGTTAGATCGATGTGGATATTGGGAGAGCTGTAGTCGAAATAAGCAGAAGTATATCCTTGCCAGATGGTATTTCCCTTTTTATGGTCGATGACCAATACGACAAGCATGCCGTCGTTTTGGGTATATTTGACCGCATTGTAATTTTCGCCCCGCTTTTGCCGTTCCAGACTGTCTAAAACGGACTCTTCTACCAGTTCAATGCCTTGTTTCTTCAGCCAGTAATCGAAATTCGGTTGGTTGTATCCCCGGTATCGAACCTCACTCATGTACAGCTTATGGATAACCAATAGGTCGGGATTGGCATCTTTCTGTCGGAACCCCTGGGATCCCAGGCGGGAACTGATCGATTTTTCGATGATGCCTGTGAATTCGGCATCGTTTTTTCCTTCCTCCTCAACAAAACCAAAGGTTTTGTATTTCTTAAACGCTCCCTTGTAATTGTAATCGTACTCAGCAATAAAGTCTTTTTGAGATAAACAGGCTGAATTAAAGATCAGCAAAACAAAGATGAAGTAGTTGATGTTTTTCATACAGATTTGTTTTGAAATTGTTGGTGATTACACACGAAGTTTCATGCTAACTAAACGAACAAGCATTTTGATCAAACAAAATCGATTCGTATCGTTTTAGAAATAAACTTCAAAATAAAATTTTTGTTTGCCGGGGTTAGGAACGAATCCGAGTTAATGTTAGCAATTTTCGATTCTATTTCCAAAAAAATGCCCGGGAAATACATAAAACTTATCTGCCTGAGCCTAAGAGAGATGTATTTAGTTGTGTTACTGGCGGCGTGTCGCCGTTCGGATTAAAAAAAATGGCAACCAGAAATGATTGCCATTGCCGAGACCCTGCGTTTAAGCAAAGGAGTGCACCTCCCGATTAACTAAGATTCTTTTCAATAAATTCTCCCAACTCCAGGTATCTTTGGTATTTTCTTTGGTACGTATTGCGGTTTTCCGCCCTGGGTTTGTATACCAGATCGAATCCATTTCCCATGTGGGCAATGGCATCCGCAACCGTCGGATAAATACCGGCGGCAGTGGCTGCATACATCGCTGCGCCAAGAGCGGGGGCCTGTTCCGATTTAGCTACCTTAATGGGCATATCCAATATATCTGCCATGGTTTGCATGACCAGCGTGGATTTTTTAGCGACCCCACCCAGACCAATTACCTGCTGAATGGAGACCCCTTCTTCTTGGAATCGCTCGATGATCCGCTTGGAACCAAAGCATATCGATTCCACCAGCGCTTTGAAAATCTTTGCTGCATCGGTACCCATGTCCAGCCCGGATAATGCGCCCTTTAGATTTTGGTTGGCATCGGGGGTTCGCCGTCCATTGATCCAATCCATGGCAAGCACCTGGGTGTTCTCAGGAGACACCTGTTCCGCCTGGCGGGAAAGCGTTTGGATTAGGTTTTCCTCCAGGTGGCTGCGGATTTCTGAGAGGGTATTGGGGTTCATGCCGGCGTCGGAAAGGGTATCCAGCAGGGGTTTTTGGAGCATTTGGACGAACCAGGCAAGTACGTCTCCGAAGCCGGATTGACCTGCTTCCAAACCGATTTGTCCGGGTAGCACCGATCCGTCCACCTGACCGCAAATTCCTTTTACTGTTTTGTTTTCCAGTGCTGCGGGTGAAGTGACCATGATATCGCAGGTAGAGGTGCCCATGACTTTCACCATTGTGCCGGGAGACACCTCACCGCCAACCGCTCCTGCATGGGCATCAAAGGTGCCTACTGCCACCGCAATTCCTTCCTCCAAGCCAAGTTTTTGTGCCCAATCAGCAGCGAGGTATCCGGCTACGGTATCCGAGGTGAAGGTATCCGTGTACAGATTTTCCTTCAGGGAAGCCAGTCGGGGGTCCAATCGGCTCAGAAAATCTGAATTCGGGAGCCCTCCCCAGCTTTCGTGCCATAGGGCTTTGTGCCCGGCGGCACAGCGACTTCGTTTTGCCTCCTGTATCTTTGTTCCTCCTGTTAATAAAAAGGTCAGGTAATCGCAATGCTCCATCCAGGAATAGGCAGAGGCGGCTACTTCCGGATCTTTCCGAAGTATGTGAAGGATTTTGGCCCAAAACCATTCCGAAGAATAAATCCCTCCTTCGTAGCGGGTAAAGTCTTCTCCACCCCAGGACCGGGCCAGCTGATTGATTTCATCGGCTTCTGCCACAGCCGTATGGTCTTTCCACAAGATCATTTGGGCGTTTGGATTGTTCGAAAAAGCCTCCGACAGCGCAAGTGCCTGGCCGTTTTGGTCCACCGGGAGGGGTGAAGAGCCGGTGGTATCCACGCAGATGCCCTTTATTTGCGCTTTCGGCAGGCCGCTATTGGCTACAACCCTCCGGACGGTTTGTTCCAATCCCTCCAAATGGTCCAATGGATGCTGCCGAAACTGGTTTTTTTCGGGATCGCAATACGCGCCAGCTTTCCACCTGGGGTAGTAAAATACCTCGCTGCCTTTGGTGCTGCCGTCATCGGCGTTTACCAAAAGAGCCCTCACGGAATCCGTTCCGAAATCAACTCCCACTACGTAATTGTCCATGTGTGTTTTTTTTGGGTTAAAAAAAAATCGCTAAAGAATGTACTCTGGATCGTAAAAATAGACGCAATTATCCAAAAAAAAACCAAATAACAGGAAATTAAAAAGGGGCTGGAGTCAATGAAGCTCTGACTCGGAGGGGTCTTCCTGGTGCCAGGTCTGAATTTCCACAATGGAATCGTTTTCCGTTTTTACGGCCATGTGGTATTCGTACTTAACTGACTTTAGTGTGAGGCCATCCAAGGCCGAAAAAGTAGTCCATACCAGGGTCCAGTCTCCCTTTAGTATCCCCCGGTTTACCCGGATACTTTTCAAAACGGGGTCGCTAAACGACAAGTGACTTAATTTTTCATGCTGCGCCTTCCAATGGGCCAACTCTTGCATGCAATCCCGGATCGAGTCGGTGTTGGTATTGATGCACTTAAAATCCGGGTGAATAAATTCTTTGATATAGTCATAGCTTTCCAGCTGTAAACTTTCCAGATAGCGACGGATTAATTTTTGGTCGGAGTTTGCTTTTGGGTTGGTCGTAACGGGAGGCAAGGTGTCGCCTGTGGTTTGTTTTTGTTGTTTTTCGTATTGGCTGGAGAACAGATAGCCTGGTAAAAAGGCCAATGCCAGTGAATTTTGTATGTTGGTCATTTTCGTTCGCTTAAGGTGTAAAAATAGAAGAGATGCCTGGAGTAGGGTGATAAATCCAGTATCTCAGTATTGTTCCTACAAAATACAAAAAAAGGCATGAGAAATCCAACTATTCGGCTAGATTTTAATTTTATTTTTTATTTGGCGGGTACTGTTCCCCAGTTCTCCCGAAGGAGATGCGTATCGGTGAAAATGCCAGAGCCGGAAACCTGTTATTTTTGTTTTGCGGCCAGTCCAGGGGAGTGGGGAAAATGGGCCGGCATGGGGATTTACCGGCCCATTTCCTTAAATGCCGGCTATGGCGTTACGAAGGAGTTGTTCCCATTTTTTCGCCAGAGGCCATTCTCCGCATAGGTCGGAATGCTTGTCCCCGTCAAAAAAAACCAAACTGAAGCACGGAAAAACAGCGGGTTCGCCCAGCAGATGGATTTCTAGGCGGTCCACAATTTCTTCTCGAGATCTCCCCCTGCCCGTTAAATGACTGGTTTTATGAAACCGTACCTCCCGGATGTCAGGTAGGGAGATGCACTGAATTGTCGGTTCGGATGAAGTGTTGTAATAGACCACTGTTTGATTGGCTGTATCCAGGCCGATTCCGTATTGTCCTCGCCAAAAATCGGTTTGGGATAGGTGGAGGCCACGCGTTTTCGCTTCGTTGAGAAACGCCGCACGTTGCAAAGCCCGTTGGGCTTTTTGTCGGATGCAGGCTCTTAGAATTGGGAAGATAAATGCACAGATGGCCAGCAGGGAGATTCCTGTACTGACCGGCTCGATAGGTACCATGTAGGATGAGATGAATTGGTTAAGAAATGAAGGTACTCCGGAAACGATTCCCAGGCGCGATGCGGGTGCGGTTGAATAAGACCTGCCCGATTGCCGGCCAATTAGTAGAAAAAATGGTACGGAAATAAAATCAACCGCAAACGGGCCATTGCATGTACGACAAAGGTCGTTTTCCGTACACCTCTTGCTCCAAAGGCATCGAAGCGTATTTGCAATCCTTCGTAGGGATGCTCCCGGACCGGTACCGGGGGTGGATTGGGTGCATCTACCGTTACCTGATCTGCCTGGTGAATCGGTGTAAGGCTGGCCGGACTACCTGGTTTAAAAGATGCCTCTGGCAGTCCTTCTGGTTGGGATTTATCGTTTGTAGCACCATTGCTGGTAAAAAACGCGATTGCAGCAATCCCGGTTAGGAGTAGCATAGCAAAGAGCAAAGCCGCAGATTTTGCTTTCATGTGCATCAGAAGATATAGAACTAACGGAAAAACGAAAAAAGAAATGGTTCGTTTATCATCATTTTAATTTTCAGCTGTCATGCGTTTCGCGCAAGCAATTCTTCCTACCTTTGCTACCGTACCGTACCATTTCAATTTCTATGCTACTTTCCCTGATAGTGCTTGTATTTGGTTTTGTACTGCTGGTGTATGGAGCGGACAAACTGGTAGAAGCAGCCACTAGCATTGCTGCACGGCTATCCATTCCGAACAGCGTCATCGGACTTACGGTGGTGGCTTTTGGCACCTCGGCACCGGAATTGTCCGTAAACGTGATGGCGGCCATCGAGGGCTCGGGAGAAATGGTAATGGCAAACGTTTTGGGAAGCAACGTTTTCAATGGGCTGGTCATACTGGGTCTCTGCGCAATGATTTTTCCGCTGACTGTAAAATCTGCCACTACCTGGATAGAGGTGCCGCTTAGTTTTTTGGCTGCCCTGCTGGTGTGGATCCTTGCGAGCGACCAATGGTTGGACGGGGGAGACATCAATCTGGTAAGTAGAAGCGAAGGATTGGTTTTGCTGCTGTTTTTTGCCGTTTTTTTGGTGTATACATTGCTTGTTTCCAAAAACCCCCAAAGCCCTACGGAAGAGGTTTCGGTTACCGAGATGAAGCTCAGCCATGCTGTTTTCTGGTTGCTACTTGGCCTGGCAGGATTGGTTGTCGGCGGAAATTTTATAGTCACAAACGCGATTTTCTTAGCCCAGTCGATTGGATTATCCGAGCGAGTGATTGGACTCACGGTCGTTTCCATTGGTACATCGCTTCCCGAACTGGCCACCTCACTGGCCGCGGTTAAAAAGAAGAAAGTGGATATCGCTATCGGTAACGTGGTCGGGTCAAACATCTTTAATATTTTCCTGATTTTGGGACTTTCTTCGACAATCCATCCGGTGCTTGTGAACGATGGGACATTTGTGGACATATTGGTGAATTGTGTGGCGGGCTTGCTCTTGTTCGTGTTTATTTTTTCTGGAAAAGGGAGAATGTTGGAACGATGGGAAGGGGGAGTATTCGTGTTGTTATATGGGGCCTATCTGAGCTATTTGCTTTTTTTCTGATCGTACTGGCTCAAACACCAAAATAAAAAGAGCTGCCCTCTTTTGAAGGACAGCTCCTGGTAGCGCGTGATTTACAAAGCGATGGATGCTGAGTCGATTTCCAGCTGCAGGGAATCTGCCGTCGCCGGCATTTCTTCCAGAACTTCTTCCTCCGGTACTACTTGCACCTGTTCGGAAGGGGTGAGCAAGGCGGGGTCAGCGGGCTTTTTGCCACAGGAAACCAGAATGCCTGCGATGCAGGCGATTGGAATTAAGATGCTTGTTTTCATTTTTTTCTTTTGCTTTTTTTACGTCACAAGGACAGTCATCGCACCCTAAATTGCATGCCAGTTTTTTCAAATCCGGGCCCTTGCTAAAAATAAATTTTTGACATTGGTGTTCCTTTATTGCGGAGGGCTTCGGTGGTCGTTTTTTAGCCATCAGCCTGGGGATTTTTCTGGCATCGTACGGTTTGGGAAGGTAAAACAGGAAGGGGAAAGGAGGTTAGAGAAGCGCATGGGAAGGATCTAACGGGCAAATAAAAAAAGGGTCCGCCGTAGAAGGACCCTTTGACCGTTTCCGGAATGTTTTCAAATTAATCTTGAAAACGAATGTATTTCTCCCTGCCCTGGGAATCGGTGACTTTCAGCGTTAGTTCTTCCACCGGAAATTTATCGAATACGTAATTTTTTCGAAAACCCTTCGGTTCGTCAATGGTTTCCTGCATCAACAACTTGTTGGAGGCGTCGAAGAATGTAACCCTGGTTCCGGGCTTTTCCAGGCCAACTACCAAAAGAGAAAGGGTATTGGGGCCGATTTTTTTACCGTAGGCCATAAGCGGTAGGGACGCTTCTTTCCGGTTTTCCAATTCGTATTGGTTGCTTCCGTTTTCGCCAATTACGTGCAGTACGTAGTTACCTTCCTGGATCTGAGACAAATTTATGGGAATTACTACCGGTTCCCTGGTTGTATAATTGGCTTTGAAAAGGGTTTTTCCAGAGGTATCGGTGAGGCGCAGCACCACGTCTTCCATGGCGGATGTGAAATGTACCTGTACCAACTGCCCTTTGGTTTCGATACGGGTGTTTTCTTTTAACATTTCTACGGTCGGGCTGGCCAGAGAAGCGAAAGATAGGGTACTGCTGAGAACAAGTGTGAGTAGCGTTTTCATGGGATTTACGGTTTATACGGTTAAATGCTAAGGGTTTAATGGATACATTCGGTTTGTTTTGCTCCTTTGCCTACTGCGAATGACAGGCCAAAACCACTATCAAGCCGGTCTGGCGTATGTACAGTGAGTCTGGCATGCGGAAAAATGCGGGTAGGTTGTCCGCTTTTTGAGCAGATCTGAACGAATCTGTCCGGTACCGAGCAGAAATGGGGCGCCCTACGGGCCATACATTCGTTTCTGCTCGAATTGTTTTTTTCAGAAAAAAGTTACCGCTTTTTTTTTCGTTGATTTTTCCGTTTTTGGTGTTCGTTTACGAACAGGCGCTGTACGGATACGAGGTTGCCGGATCCGGTTAATCCCAGAAAAGGAGCGATTGGATACGTTACGAGCGGTCGGGATTGTGAAAGGCGATTTGGTTATATTTGTAATTCACAGGTAATTGCCTAATTTTAAACACATGATTGGAGGGATTACACGTATAGCAGTTTGGTTTGGCTTGAGTAGTTGGATGCTCAGTTGCAGCAGCGATTCCAGCCAAGGTCTTGCCGACATTCCGGAAGCGGTTAGTTACAACCTGCACATCCGGCCTATCTTATCCGAAAACTGTTTTGCCTGCCACGGGCCGGATGCCAACAAACGGGAAGCGGGCTTGCGATTGGACCGGGAAACGGATGCCTATGCTGCCTTGAAAGAACAACCCGGGCGACATGCATTGGTTCCGGGCGACCCGCAGGCATCGGAGGCGTATTTGCGGACGGTCAGCACCGATTCCTCCGAGCGGATGCCTCCCCCTTCTTCCAATTTGAGTCTCACGGACCATCAGGTCCGTTTGATCGAAAAATGGATCCGTCAGGGAGCCGCTTACGAACCGCATTGGGCCTTCGTGCCCCCGGTCAAGGCAGCTTTGCCCACCGATGATCTGGGATGGGCGCAAAATGAAGTGGATTATTTTGTGTTGAAAGGTATGCGGGAACAAGGGTTGACGCCGAATCAATCGGCAGATAAACGGAGTTTACTACGTAGGGTGTATTTGGATATCATAGGATTACCGCCACCACCTGCGGTTTTGGATCAAGTTGAAACCGCCGAACTGGATCTGGATGCCTTGCTGAATAGCTTGTTTGCCAATCCGGCCTTCGGAGAAAAAATGGCTATCCATTGGATGGACCTGTCCCGCTATGCGGATTCTCATGGGTATCAGGACGACTATTACCGTACCCAATGGCCCTGGAGGGATTGGGTAATCCACGCGTTTAACCAAAACATGCCGTATGACCGCTTTGTCACCTGGCAACTGGCTGGGGACCTACTGCCGGATGCGGGGAAGGAACAGGTGCTGGCCACTGCTTTTAACCGAAACCACAAAATAACCGAGGAGTCCGGAGCGATAGACGAGGAATACCGGGTCATGTATGCCGTAGACCGGACCAACACCCTCGGTAAGGCACTGCTGGGAATTACCCTGGAATGCGCGCAGTGCCACGATCACAAATACGACCCCATTTCCCAAAAGGAATATTTTCAAACCTATGCCTTTTTTAACACCGTTGCCGAATGGGGCATGGAAGAGTCTACGCCTGGCTTCTCCAAGAAAAGTCCGGCGAAATTACCCATGCTGGAGATTTCAGAGGCGGATGTTTCCGATATTCTGCATTTTGTCAACCTGCCCGATAGTACCCGAAGGGTGCAGGCCTTGCTGGCCAATATGGGAAAAGGGGCCAACTACAATTCCCTGCTTGCGGAGTCCAATGTTCTAAAGGTGTCGGTAATGGGGGAACCTGACAGTACACGACAAACCTATTTGCTGGACCGGGGCATGTACGATGCCCCATTGGAAAAGGTGTCGCCGGGAGTACCCGAAGCGATCTTGCCCTTTCCGGAACAGCTACCAAAAAACCGGTTGGGTCTGGCAAAATGGCTATTTGATCCGAAAAACCCATTGACCGCCCGGGTGTTTGTAAACCGCATCTGGCAGGAGCTATTCGGGCAGGGACTCGTAAGCACCCCCGGCGACTTTGGGATGCAGGGGAACTTACCGGTCAACCAACCATTGCTGGATTGGCTGGCAGTGGATTTTATGGAAAGTGGCTGGGACATACAGGCACTGCTCCGAACGATCGTTCTTTCGGCGACCTATCAGCAGTCCTCTCAGGTCACCGCAGAAAAACTGGAACGGGATCCCGAAAACCGCTTGCTTTCTCGCTTTCCCCGGCAGCGCCTTCCTGCCGAAGGAATTCGGGACCTGGTACTCGCCAGCAGTGGGCTGCTGGTTCCGGAAATTGGCGGGCCC
This sequence comes from Cyclobacterium xiamenense, assembly GCF_009467825.1. Taxonomy (GTDB): domain Bacteria; phylum Bacteroidota; class Bacteroidia; order Cytophagales; family Cyclobacteriaceae; genus Cyclobacterium; species Cyclobacterium xiamenense. Next base: position 26,868 of record NZ_WIOK01000005.1, read on the forward strand.
AGTGTAAAGCCTTACCAACCCGAAGGACTGTGGGAAGCAGCAACCTCTGGCAGGGGAAACCTGTCCAGGTATCAGCAAGATACCGGTAAATACCTCTACCGAAGGGGATTGTATACGTTTATCAAACGCACGGTCCCTCCGCCCAGCATGATGCTGTTCGATGCCAGCAACCGGGATGCCTGCGAAGTAGAGCGATTGAAGACCAATACGCCCTTGCAGGCACTTGTCATGATGAATGACCCCGTTGTTTTGGAGGCATCCCGGGTACTTGCCGAGCGCTTGCTGGAAAGTCGGCAACCGGTACCCGAGTTGATTGGAAATGCATTTTACCGGATTCTGGGCAGAAAGCCGGAAACAGCGGAAAGGCTCATCCTTGAGGAGAACTACCGGTCTTTTTTCGAGGCATTTGAGGCCGACGGAGCACGGGCAGAGCAATTGCTCGCCGTTGGGGAGTATCCCTTGAGTCCGTCCTTGCCGATTACGGAAAGAGCTGCCTTGATGCAGGTAATTTCCCTGCTTTACAATTTAGAGGAAACGATCACCAAATCCTGAGGTATGGAAAAGGAACTATTGGAACACCGGCTTCACATGAACCGCAGGCATTTTCTTTCCAAAATGAGCCTTGGCTTGGGAAGTGCCGCTTTGGGATCGCTGTTGATTCCGGATTTATTCCGGGGCAATGGTGGTATTGGCGAATCCCCGGGCTCCCTGGGGATCCCCCACTTTGCACCCAAAGCCAAACGGGTTATTTACCTGTTTCAAAACGGAGCGCCCTCCCAGTTGGAATCCTTTGACTACAAGCCAAAACTCCGGGAAATGTGGGGGGAGGAGTTGCCCGAGTCCATCCGGATGGGGCAGCGGTTGACCGGTATGACGTCCAGTCAAAATTCCTTTCCTTTGGTTGGATCCTTTACCAATTTCCAGCAATATGGCGAAGCAAGGGCCTGGATTAGTGAACTTTTTCCCCATACAGCGGGCATTGTAGACGATATTTGCATCATCAAGTCCATGCATACCGAGGCCATCAACCACGATCCGGCACTTACGTTTTTCCAAACGGGTGCCCAGCAGGGCAATCGGCCGAGCATGGGTTCCTGGCTGAGCTACGGGTTAGGGAGTGAAAACAGCAACCTTCCGGCGTTTACCGTATTGCTCTCCAAAGGCAAGGGCAATGGGCAGGGCGTCTATTCGAAGCTTTGGAACAATGGCTTTTTGCCGGCTACCCATCAGGGCGTACAGTTTAGCAATGGGGAGGATCCGGTGCTCTATCTGAGCAACCCGGAAGGAATGCGCCCCTCCGAACGGAGAAAAATGCTCGACCATCTGTCCGAGCTGAATCAAATGGCCTTTCAACGCACCGGCGATCCGGAGATTCAGGCCCGGGTGGCCCAGTACGAGATGGCCTTTCGTATGCAGACGGCCGTGCCCGAAGCCACCGATCTTTCCAAAGAACCCGACCGCATCTTTGATATGTATGGAGCGGATAGCCGCAAACCGGGAACGTTTGCAGCCAATTGCCTGCTGGCCAGAAAATTGTCAGAAAACGGTGTCCGTTTTGTGCAATTGTACCATCAGGGATGGGACCAGCACGGAAACCTTCCTTCCGAGATGACGGTGCAGGCGAAAGACGTGGACCAGCCCTCTGCGGCTTTGATCAAGGACCTGAAACAACGGGGGTTACTGGACGAAACCCTGGTAATCTGGGGAGGGGAATTTGGCCGCACCAACTATTCTCAGGGGAAACTAACCAAAGAAAATTATGGCCGCGACCATCACCCCAGGTGCTTCAGTATCTGGATGGCAGGAGGGGGCGTGAAGCCCGGTATGGTCTACGGCGCCACGGACGAGTTTGGGTACAACATTACCGAAAACCCAGTACACGTGCACGACTTTCAGGCAACCGTGCTGCACCTCCTGGGCTTGGACCACGAGCGCTTGGTTTACAGGCACCTGGGCAGAAAGTTCCGCCTGACGGATGTTTCGGGAAAGGTAGTTCCGGACATTTTGGTATGATGCCCGAGGGGTGCCTGTACCCCTTGCGTCCGTCAACAGGAGCGATTTCGAGCCAAAAATCAAGCGGCTGAAATTTGGGATTGCTCGAAAAAAGCCCCATTTTACCTGCTTAGAAACCATCTTATCTGCTAATTTTCAGATTACCAATTCATTTCATGAAATCGAGCCTGTCTGGCGGGTAGGCAGGCATGACGAGAACGTCACTCCTTGGGGTGGGCCGAAGGGTATCGACGTGACACCATGGGAGATTCCATATGGACTTTAAACATGCAAATTACAAACCTATGAAAAAACTAGTATTTGCCAATGGCGATGCCATGCCTGCGCTGGGATTGGGCACCTGGAGATCCAAGCCAAATGAAGTATTCGAGGCCGTGTTGGAGGCGTTGAAAGTCGGATACCGGCACATCGACTGTGCATCCATTTACAAGAATGAAAAAGAAATCGGGGATGCGCTGGCGACTGCATTTGATGAAGGCTGGGTCCGCCGGGAAGAGGTATGGGTTACCTCCAAGCTATGGAACGACAGGCATCTCAAAGCGGATGTGCTGCCTTCCATCGAACAAACGCTGTCCGACCTGCAACTCGACTACCTGGATCTGTACCTGTTGCATTGGCCGGTAGCCGTCCGGAAAGGGGTGGATTTTCCGTCCAAAAAAGAAGATTTTTTGAGCTATGAGGAAGCACCCCTTACCGAGACCTGGGAAGGCCTGGAAGAAGTGCTGGAAAAAGGCCTTACCCGGCACATCGGTGTTTCCAATTTTAATACCCAAAAGCTGCGTGAAATCCGGGAGTCGGCCAACAAGCAACCCGAATTGAATCAGGTGGAATTGCACCCGTACCTGCCCCAAAATAAACTAAAAGCTTATTGCGACGAGCATTCCATGTTGCTTACCGGCTACGGTCCGCTGGGAGCGGCCTACCGGGTAGCCGCCAAGGAGGTAGATTTCCCCATTCTTCTCGAGGATAACACCCTAAAGGAGATCGCTTCTAAACATCAGGCAACAGTGGCGCAGGTAGCTTTGGCATGGGCTTTGGGGCGCAATACCTCGGTGGTGCCCAAATCGGTTAATCCAGCCCGTATTGCGGAGAACTTTGAAGCCAACAAGCTGCGATTGGATGAAGCGGATATTGCACGGATCAACCAGCTGGAGGGCCCTTATCGGTATACGCCCGGGCCAGCCTGGGTAAGCAACGGCAGTCCTTTTACGTACGCCGATCTTTGGGAAGAATATTTATAAACGATCAGATAATTACCTAAATCGAAAAAACATGAAATACGTAACGTTTGAAAACGGCGATCAAATGCCTATGCTAGGACTGGGTACCTGGAAATCTGCTCCGGGAGAAGTATACCAGGCGGTCTTGTGGGCGCTTGAAGCCGGCTACCGGCACATCGACTGTGCCGCCGTGTACCAAAACGAGAAGGAAGTAGGAAATGCGCTGAAAAAAGCATTTGGAGAAGGCCTGGTCAAACGAGAAGAGGTGTTTGTTACCTCCAAATTGTGGAACAATGCGCACGAAAAGGATCAGGTGGCAGAAGGATTGAAGCGCACGTTAAGTGATCTGCAATTGGACTACCTGGACCTGTACCTCGTTCATTGGCCCGTTTCGCTAAAGACCCATGTCATGTTCCCGGAAAAAGGGGAGGACTTCCTCAATTACGAGCAGGTTCCTCTTGCCGATACCTGGGCCGGCATGGAAGCCTTGAAGCGGGCAGGGAAAGCCAGGCACATCGGTGTCTCAAATTTTAATCAGGAGAAAATCAACGAAGTGCTTGAATCCTGTCAGGTAACGCCCGAAATGAACCAGATTGAATTGCACCCTTACCTTCCCCAAAATGAGTTGGTGACCTTTTGCAAAGAAAATGGACTACAGGTAACCGCCTACTCCCCGTTGGGTTCCGCAGACCGGCCCAAAGCACGAAAGAAAGCCGATGACCCCGTGTTGCTGGAGCACCCGCTGTTCCGGAAACTGGCAGAAAAGCACGAAGCGACCGTCGCACAGGTACTGATCGCCTGGTCGCTTCATCGCGATATTGTGGTAATCCCCAAATCGGTGAATAAGGAACGGATCCACCAAAACCTGCAAGCGGCCTCGCTTCAATTGGATGCGGCAGACATGCAGGCCATCGCGGGAATCCTTGAGCGGCACCGCTACATCGACGGAACGTTTTTTACCGAGGTCCCTGGAAGTCCCTACAGCCAGTCTGATCTTTGGGAACCCGTTTGATTTCGCTACAACAAATGAGCCTTAAGGTATCCCGGATTCGGAAAATGGGTCGTTGGTACCCAAAGGCTGAATAATGCGTACGCATCCATCCCCCCTCGGGTGGATGCTTTTTTGTTTGCCGTTGCGGGGAGAAATGAAATAAATGCTGTGCCGGAAAATGACCTTAACGGGTATCGCATAGCAAATCGTCTGCGGATATAGCGTTGCCGATAGATCAAAACGAGGAGGCTGTTAGGGAGCGGCTCCCGCTCCGGGTTTCGAACAAGGCACAGGCACAGGTGCCAACCAACAGGCAAGCTGACAAGCACATGGGAAATCTGTGCGATAAGATCTCCGATATAGGTAGTTGCTTTCTGCATGAACGGCACAAAACCAACGAAACCGGGACAAGCAGCCGGCACTAACGGGAGCTGTTCCGATTGTTTCTTGCAACGGTGGGCGTATGCGGAATAAGCGTATTTACCGATCAAGTGCGATGCCTGGTCCGCCACCGCACCCGTTGGGTATACTGAATTTTTTATCAAATCAGTACATTTAATCCCTTATTTTTAATAGATTTGTAAGGAGCGTAGAAAAAAATCACTTTGATTACTAGATGCTGACGAAGAGTCGATACTACACGATCATTTACCACACTTGGATTACGTTATGAGGTTGGTGCACGTTTTATTGGTAGAGGATAACGAAGGGGATATTTTTTTGACGACGGAGGCGTTGGAAGAAAGCAAGTTTATCGATCGGATAAGCATCGCGCGGGACGGTCAGGAGGCGCTGGATTTTGTCTGTAAAAACAGAGGCTTTGAAACCTGCCTCACGCCGGATTTAATTCTTCTGGACGTAAACCTACCAAAAAAAAGCGGCCACGAGGTTCTTGGAGAATTGAAAAACCACGAATTGTACAAGAAAATTCCGGTAATCATGCTGACTACTTCGTCCTCGAAAAGAGACATTGACCTGTCCTACGAGAATTATGCGAACTGTTACATTACCAAACCTGTAGAGGTGGGGGATTTTTTAGATGCCATCAGTACGATTGAGCAATTTTGGCTCAACATTGCTGCATTGCCTTCCGTTTAATTCGCTAAACAGGCTTGTATCGAGCAGCGTTGGGTTTTGTTAAGTCGTTTGAGATTGCTAAATTTTGTCAATCAACCATATACCCATGACGCAAACCAAATTCACGACACGCTTGCCCCGGTTACTTTTACTCTGTTTTTTAGTGGCCTGTGGTAGTCAAAACGAGGAGTCCGGTACGGATACGTCGCTTCCCAATATTGTACTTATTTTTACCGATGATCAGGGCTATGCCGATCTTGGTGTTTTTGGGGCACAGGGTTACGAGACCCCGCACCTGGACCAACTGGCAAGTGAAGGGACGAAGTTGACCAATTTTCATGTGGCCAATGCGGTCTGTTCGGCTTCCCGGGCAGCCCTGCTTACCGGTTGTTATTCGAACCGGCTGGGAATATTCGGAGCGTTGTCTCATGAGAGCCAGCATGGGCTGAATCCGGAGGAGGAGACCCTGGCCGAGGTGCTAAAGCCACTGGGATACGCCACCGGAATCATCGGAAAATGGCATTTGGGGCATATGCCCCCCTTTTTGCCCACCAGGCAGGGATTTGATGAGTTTTTTGGCTTGCCGTATTCCAACGATATGTGGCCCTATCATCCGGAACGGCCTAATTTCTACCCCCCGCTTCCCCTTTACGAGAACGAATCGGTCATCGATACGCTGGACGATCAAACCATGCTCACCACCTGGTACACGGAACGTGCGGTGGATTTTATTGCGCGTAAGCAAAATGGCCCCTTTTTCCTTTACCTGGCGCACAGCATGCCGCATGTTCCCTTGTTTGTCTCCGATAAATTCAAAGGCAAATCCGAAAATGGATTGTACGGCGATGTCATTATGGAAATCGACTGGTCGGTTGGTCAGGTGATGGCAGCGCTGCAAAAGCATGGCCTATCGGACAATACGCTGGTGATTTTTACCTCCGATAATGGTCCCTGGCTTTCGTATGGGACCCATTCCGGTAGTGCTGGACAACTAAAAGAAGGCAAAGGCACCTCCTGGGAAGGTGGAGTTCGCGTACCGGGAATCATCAAATGGCCCGGAAAAATCCCCGCCGGAAAAGTGATGGACCAACCGGTCATGACCATAGATTTGCTACCCACACTTGCCCACCTCACCGGGGCCGATCTACCGGAGAAAAAAATTGATGGAAAAAATATCTGGCCCTTGCTTGCGCAGGAACCGGGAGCAGTTTCTCCCCACGACGCCTATTACATTTACTATAACCGTAACGAACTGCAGGCGCTGATTATGGATAACTGGAAACTGGTTTTTCCCCATCGTTACCGATCTCTTCCGGCAAGCAGCGAATTGCCGAACGACGGCACGCCGACCCGGTATGAAATGGTGGAACTGGACCAGCCGGAATTATACGATCTTTCCAGCGATCCTGGTGAAAGCCAAAACCTTGCCGGGCAGTATCCGGAAGTAGTGGAAGAAATGATGCAGCTCGCCGAGCGTGCCAGGGAAGATATGGGAGATGCCCTGCAAAATAGGACCGGAGCAACTAATCGCCCACCCGGCCAACTTACCGCTACCGATAACTAGCAGGTTTGAAGGGTGGCTTGCCTTTAGAAGATTAGGCACACTCATTGCGGTCGGGTAACTAGAAAATTAACAGGAACCTTTAACGAAAAAAAAATTTATGGTAAAACAGCAGGAATACAGTCTTTTTGAAGATGTGTGCAAAGTGGTGGACCACGCTGCCAGTCACATGGATATCCATCCGGGACTTTTGGATCAGATCAAACAATGCAACAGCGTGTACAAGTTTAATTTCCCCCTTCGAAACGGGGATGGGACCTACCAGGTGATCGAAGGATACCGGGTGCAGCACTCCCATCACAAATTACCGGTAAAAGGAGGGATTCGCTACAGCAGTTTTGTGAATGAAGAAGAGGTAAAGGGCCTGGCCGCACTGATGACGTACAAATGCGCGCTGGTAAATATCCCGTATGGCGGTGCCAAAGGAGGTGTCACCATTGACCCAACAAAATACACCACCGATCAACTGGAGAAAATCACCCGAAGGTATACCTCCGAGTTGATAAAAAAGAAATTTATCGGTCCGGCCATCGATGTTCCCGCGCCGGATTACGGAACCAGTAGCCGGGAGATGGCCTGGATAGTTGATACATTTGAGGCGTTTAATCCCGAGGTGATCAACGCCAAGGGATGCGTGACGGGCAAACCCCTTTCCCAACATGGCATTGAGGGTCGGACAGAGGCCACCGGTATGGGAGTGTTTATTGGAATCCGCGAAGCTGTCAGCGTGCGTGAAGACATGGAAGCACTGGGTCTCGGTGTGGGATTGGCCGGAAAGAAAATCATCGTTCAGGGCTTTGGAAATGTCGGGTACTATTCGGCAAAATACTTGCAGGAAGCCGGCGCCAAAATCATTGGCATTGCGGAATACAACGGTGGTATTTGGAACGAAGACGGCATTGATGTAGAGGAAATCAAAACCTATCAACTGGTGAACAAGGGGTTTTTGGGTTATAAAAAGGGAACGTTTGTTGAGAATGCCGCATCCATGCTGACCTATCCCTGCGATATTTTGATACCGGCTGCCCTTGAAAACCAGATTACCCTGGATAATGCGGATAAGGTTCAGGCGAGAATCATTGGCGAAGCCGCAAATGGTCCGGTAACCCAGGATGCCGACAACATTCTCCTTGAAAAAGGGATCATGGTCATTCCCGATATGTACCTGAATGCGGGAGGGGTGACCGTTTCCTATTTCGAGTGGTTGAAAAACCTATCCCGGGTTTCTTTTGGAAAACTCGAAAAGCGGTACGACATGAAGAAATACGATGCGCTGTTGGAAACCATCGAAAAGGCGACGGGGGATTCGTTTAGCGAGCAACAGAAGGAACTGATCGTTCGGGGAGCAAGTGAGCGGGACCTTGTCAATTCGGGTTTGGAAGAAACCATGGTAACCGCCTACCATCACATGAATGGTGTGCGCAAGGAAAAAAATATCAAGGACCTGCGAACCGCAGGCTTTATCGTCGCGCTGGAACGTATCGCCATCTCCTACATGGATCTGGGAATTTTCCCTTGATTTTTTCCCGGATGAAAAAAAGGAAATTCTTAAAAAACACCTCTCTTGTCCTTGGAACCAACCTGATTTTGCCCATGGTAGCATGTGATTCGCAACCCCGTTCGCAGACTGACCCCGAGCGGTTCAACTGGGCGGGAAACCTGCGGTATAGTACCGCCATTTTGGACAAGCCCACGGACCGGGATGCCCTCCGGCAACGTATCAAAACATCGTCCAGGCTAAAGGTGTTGGGTACCGCGCATTCCTTTAATGCGATCGCGGATAGCAAACACCGGCAGGTGGCGCTGGATCAGCTGGAGGCGGACATTCAAGTGGATGCTGCCCGGGGCACTGTTAGCATGAATGCGGGGGTGCCCTACGGTGTCCTGGCTCGAAAGCTGGAGGAGCAGGGCTTTGCGCTGCACAACCTGGCTTCCCTGCCGCATATTTCGGTAGCGGGTGCCTGCGCCACCGGTACGCACGGGTCCGGTGATGCCAATGGCAACCTGTCTACCGCCGTTACGTCCATGAGCCTGATGAAAGCCGATGGGGAAATCACCGAACTCAACAGGGAGAATAATCCGGAGGAATTTCAGGGGACCGTTGTCCATTTGGGCGCATTGGGGGTTGTTACCCGAATTTCGCTTTCGATTCAACCTACCTTTTCCATTCGGCAGTACGTTTACGAAAACCTGCCATTTGAGCAATTGGCCGGTAATTTTGATGCCGTTTTTTCTTCCGGATACAGCGTAAGTTTGTTTACAGATTGGCAAAAAAATCGCTTTAATCAACTCTGGATCAAACAGAAAGCAGGGGATCTGGAAGAGGATGCCATGCCGGAGGAACGTTTTGGGGCAACATTGGCCAGGGACCATTTGCATCCCATCAAGGAAATCTCTGCGGTAAACTGTACCGAACAAATGGGGCTGTCAGGACCCTGGCACGAGCGTTTGCCGCACTTCAAGATGGATTTTATGCCCAGCAGTGGAGAGGAACTTCAATCGGAATATTTTGTTCCCCGGGACCGGGCAGTGGAAGCGCTTGCTGCATTGTTTGCGATGGGAGAAACCATTTTTCCGTACTTGCTGATTTCTGAGGTAAGGTCCATACAAAAAGATTCGCTGTGGTTAAGCCCGGCTTACGAGCGGGACAGCATCGCCCTGCACTTTACCTGGAAACGGGATTGGGAAAACGTGCGGAAACTCCTGCCAAGGATCGAGGAAAAGTTAAGGCCGCTCCAGGTCAGACCTCATTGGGGGAAATTGTTTACCCTGGATCCCCGCTACCTTCAGAATCGGTACGAACGCATGGATTACTTCCGCGCGCTGATGAAGCGAATGGATCCGTCCGGGAAGTTTGTAAATGCCTTTCTTCAAGAAAACCTGCTGAGTAAAACGTAAAGCAAACGGCATCTCAACCGGAAAAAAGAGAGATGGGACGCATTGCAGGTATGCCAGGCAAAAGTCAACGTACAGCGGCGGTCTTTCCGTGGGAGAGACCGCCGCTTTTGCTTTTTGAAACCCCTTATTCGGCTGTTTTTAATAGATCCAACACCTCTGCCAGTTTTTCGGGATCGTCCTTGTAGGGAGCCAAATCAAAGATTTCCACCCGCCTGAAATCAATGGGATGGCTTTCACTCTGGAGCGAAATGAATCCCTCGGAAATCAATTGGCCATCTTTTTTTATCTCGGGATTGTGGTTGCTTACGTTGCCTCCGCCCATTTGGGGCTGCTGGTAGGTGAGTACTGTGTCTCCTTCCACAATGTGGTGAATGATGGAATCCCCCAACACCAGAAAATCGGCCGTTACCCACTGTTCGCCATGATAGGTTTTAGAGGAAGAACTGGTACAGTGCGGGGTAAATAGCTCTCCGCTCATGACCACGTTGGTGCCCGGGGTACACAGGTTGCTCGTGGTACGCGGATTTTCACCGTCTCCGCCCAGTAATTGCCCTTCGATGGAAATCGGAAAATCCTGATCCCGGGTCATGGTTTCGGGATCCTGACCGTGCAGCATCACGCCGGAGTTTCGCAGCGCCCAGCCTTCTCCCTCTGGAGCTTGCTCGCCCACAAAACGGTATTCCACCCGGTACAGGTAATGGGAAAAAGACTCATCGTAAAAAATATGCCCGTATTGCCTGTCAAAGGATTCGTACCCATCGTAGCGGACTTTGAGCAAACCGTCCTCTACCCGAAAGGTATTGGCATAGTTTTCATCGAGTTCGTGTTTGGCTATTTTTATTCGCCAGTTTTCCATATCCTTCCCATTAAAAAGGGAGCGCCAGCCGGAAGTGATATCCAGGCTTTCTTTTTCGGTTTCGGTGCGCGGCGAACAGGCCAGCAACAGGCTACCGGCAAAAAGAAATGCCAGCAATTGGGTTTTGGTACGTGTGGGTGTCATATTGGTAAATTAACTGCTTCACAAGCTGGATTGAACATGTAATTTAAGAATTTTCACTTCATGTATTCGATCCGGAAAATAGCCCGGATCGAGTAGTACGTAAAACGGCTGGTCCGGTCCCTCAAAATTAAGCAGAAACAATAGCTCTTTTGGCAGGGCGAGTGGCTCGGACCAACCGCTTTCCGGGAAATACCATTTCACTACTTGTCCGGGCAGGGTAGCGGCTGGCGGCAGGCTGTCCCGGTACAGGCCCTCAAAGTAACTTACCGCGAAGCCGTTTTCCAGGCCAAACAGCCCCGTAATCTCCCCTTCGGCAAGGATGGAGCCATCGTTGCCCAGGGGAAGGGTTTGGCCCTTTATCCGTGCAAATGACGCGGCCTCTAGCGGTACACTTTCCTCCCAAGCCCCTTCCTCGGCAAGGTTGTATCGGTGGATCAACGGCTCTTTGTTGAAAGCAAGGTACAGGTGATCACCAGCCCGGCTGATTAGCGGAGTGGAGGGTTCAAAATGCAGGTCCTGCTGGTATTGACTTTCGGGGGATAGCCGTAAAAATGGGGCCGTTTCGCCGGTCACCAAATCTAACTTTTCCAGCAAGTGATTGTCCCGGTAGTATCCCTTCGCATAGGGGCTTTTGTTTCCTCTTCCGGGAAAAAACAGTAACAGCTCTTCGTTCCATTTCTCCATGATCTGCACGTTCCGTTTCAGGTCCACCACCCCATTTGGGAACGGCATCAGCCGCTTTTCCCGAAGGCGTAGGTTTTGGTCGAGCAGGCCGATTTCTCCTTTGATCGAATGGGCGAATAGCTCCCCATTGGGTAGTAGTTTTAAGCCATTGACGTAAAACAGGCCGTTATCGCCTTGTGGAGGCAACGAATTGCTGGCCAGCACGGCTCCGGTGCTATCGAAAGCCAGGTAGGTCCCGGAACGGTAGTTGTAAAGCACACCCCGGTTTCCCAAAAAGTCTGCGGCATGAATTTCTCCTTCAAAAGGAATCGACAAGGTATCTAAAACGGCCAATGTATACCGGGATTGCTTCTCAAAATCTCCAGGCCCGCAGGCCACGACTACGAACGCAACCAACCCGTGTAAGATAAAGGAACGGATAGAATTCATGTCGAAAGTTACGTGCATTTTTTAGCCTTTTCAAACATTTCAGGGAAACTAATCGGTGATTTTTACCCGAAATTCTCAACAAATGGTTTATCTTCATGCGTCCTTTTCCGTTTCTTTAGAGACGGGGTGCAGGGATCGTTTGGGACGAACAGATCAAAATAACCAAATAAATAAATGAACGATAAACGCAGACAATTTATCAAGTCCGGGCTCCTCGGAGCTGCCGGTATTTCCATTATCCCATCCTTTGTTTTGGGCAAGCCTCTGGGGCACATTGCACCCAGCGAGAAAGTAAACCTCGCCTGTTGCGGTATCGGTCACCGAGGTGGAAGCATCACCAAATCGCTTTACCAAACAGGGCTGGCCAACATTGTGGCCTTGTGCGACGTGGACATGGGAGCGCCCCACACGGAGGAGGTCATGAAAATGTTTCCCAATGTGCCCCGATTCAAGGACTTTCGGGAAATGTTTGACAAAATGGGGAAGGACATCGAAGCGGTCAGCGTAGGTACGCCTGATTTCTCTCACTTTCCCATTACCATGCTGGCCATGTCGCTTGGCAAACACGTGTACGTAGAAAAGCCGATGGCCCGTACCTTTCAGGAAGTGCAGCTAATGATGGACGGTGCCAAAAAATACAAGGTGGCCACCCAAATGGGAAATCAGGGCCATTCGGAAGCCAATTATTTCCAATTTAAGGCCTGGAAAGAGGCAGGAATCATCAAAGATGTCACCAATATGACGGCCCATATGAACGGTCGCAGGAGGTGGCACGGTTGGGACACCAATATCATCTCCTTTCCCGAAAAGCAGCCCATACCGGATACGATGGACTGGGATACCTGGCACACCACTGCTCATGAGCACGCCTATAACGAAGATCTGGTGAACGGACAATGGCGCTGCTGGTACGATTTCGGCATGGGTGCCTTGGGCGATTGGGGCGCGCATATCATGGATACCGCCCACGAATTCCTGGATTTAGGGCTTCCGGAAGAAATCATTCCTACCCGATTGGATGGTCATAATACCTTCTTCTTTCCCATGGAGACCACCCTGGAGTTCAAATTTCCCAAGCGAGGAGATATGCCTGCCATGACCATTACCTGGTATGATGGGCAAAATAACATCCCGCCGGTACCGGAAGGATACGGTGTATCCGAATTGGACCCGAACATCCCTCCTCCGAGTGACGGACAACTGCAGCCGGCCAAGCTCAACCCCGGAAAAATCATTTACGGAAAAGACCTAACCTTTAAGGGGGGATCGCACGGCAGCACGCTATCCATTATTCCCGAGGAAGCAGCCAAAGACATGGCTTCGCAGCTCCCGGAAGTTATGGAAAGCCCTTCCAACCACTTTGCCAATTTCCTGAAAGCCTGCAAGGGAGAGGAGAAATGCCGGTCTTCTTTTGATATCGCCGGACCCTTGAGTCAGGTATTTACCCTGGGCGTTCTTTCACAGCGACTCAAGGCCCATTTGACGTTTGACCGGGAGTCCAAACAAATCACCAATCACGCACTGGCCAATCAGTTGCTGGCAGGCGTTCCGCCACGAAAAGGCTGGGAGGAATATTACAAGCTATAAATTGGCTTGTTGATGAATCGTTTTCAGCAATTTCTGCTGGTTACGCTAGGCTGCTGGGGAGGGGTTTGCTGCAAGCCCTCCCCCCAGCTTCCATTGGAGGTTTCTGCGGAAACCATGCAGGAGGTGTACGAACGGATCAAAACCCCTTATAAATACGGCGTGGTATTTCAGCACAGCGATACCACCAAACTGGTAGACAGTCCCACCGTCTTCCGATACGACGATCAGTGGTACATGAGCTACATCGTCTTTGACGGAACGGGCTACGAGACCTGGCTGGCCAAAAGCAGTAATTTATTGGATTGGGAAGAGCTGGGCAAGCTGCTTTCCTTTACGAAGGATACCTGGGATGCCAATCAAAAAGCCGGATACCTGGCGCTCGTCGACACCGAATGGGGTGCCGGAAACGAAGTGCATCGCCATGCAGGTACCTACTGGATCTCGTATCTCGGTGGAGCCACCGCGGGGTATGAAGCCGGTACGCTGGGTGTGGGTATGGCCAAATCGGAAAATCTGGTCCTTGCCGAAGAATGGGAGCGGATCACTAGTCCGGTACTGTTGCCTGGCGACTCCTCCGCGCGCTGGTTCGAAACCGATAAAATCTACAAATCCCACGTCATCCGCGATGAAGATCAATTGACCGGGTATCGGTTTGTCATGTATTACAATGCCAAAGGGGACACCGCCGCCTATGAAAGTATCGGCATGGCGGGGTCGGAGGACATGGTAAACTGGACTCGGATCGGCGAAGAACCTGTTATCACCCGTGGAGAGGGTATTTGCGGAGATGCGCAGGTAGTAAAGATAGATGACCTATATGTGATGTTTTACTTTGGCGCTTTCTGGAAACCCGGGGCTTTTGAGCGCTTTGCCTGCTCCTACGATCTGCTGCATTGGACGGATTGGGAAGGGGAAGACCTGGTGGCGCCCTCCGAGCCCTACGATGCCGTGTACGCCCACAAACCCTGGGTGATTCGTTGGGAGGGTATTACCTATCATTTTTACAATGCCGTTGGAAATCAGGGTAGGGTGATTGCACTGGCCACTTCCGTTCCTTTAAATTGAGAACCCATGAAAAATTGCTTGAATTTTAGCTTTTTCCTGTACCTGATCCTTTTCTGGGGAACAGATGTCCTTGCTCAGGGTCTGGATGCGAGGGAGAATCCCCCCAATATTGTCATCATCTTTGCGGATGATATGGGGTACGGGGATATCAAGGCCCTGAATCCCTTGTCCAAAATTGAAACACCTGCCTTGGATGCACTGGCTGCGGAAGGCATTACCTTTTCCAATGCCCATGCCAGTGCCTCCGTATGTACGCCCTCCCGTTTCGGCCTGCTTACCGGGGAATACGCCTTCCGAACGCCCGCCGCAGCCCGGGGAATTGGCGGATTTACTCCCCCGGTAATGGACACAGACCGCATGACCATGGCTACACTTCTCAAAAATGCCGGCTACCGCACCGCTATCGTCGGGAAGTGGCACCTGGGTTTGGAATGGGTCACTAAGGACGGCAAGGCTGCGGTATTGGATGTGGAAAGTGGCCATTCCAATGTGGATTACAGCCAGCCGGTTCGGACCGGACCCAACGACTTTGGTTTCGATTATTCGTTTATTCACCCGGCATCTTTGGATATCCCTCCCTACGTTTTTTTGGAAAATCACCGGACGGTGGATCCGGAAGTGATTTTAACGACAGACGTGTATCCCCGGCGCAAGGAAAACACGGAATTTTCCTGGGATAAGAAACACAGCAACGATCAGGCCGTGTATTGGGAAAAAGGCGTATGGTGGCGGCAGGGAGAGATGGCCCCTTCCTTTCGGGTGGAGGATTGCCTGGATGAAATTACCAGTCAGGGCCTGGCCTTTATCGAACGCCAATCGGCGGACACCCCTTTTTTTTTGTATGTACCACTGACCGGCCCCCATACCCCCTGGCTACCTTCGGAGGAGCATACAGGTAAATCCG
Source organism: Cyclobacterium xiamenense (assembly GCF_009467825.1). Taxonomy (GTDB): domain Bacteria; phylum Bacteroidota; class Bacteroidia; order Cytophagales; family Cyclobacteriaceae; genus Cyclobacterium; species Cyclobacterium xiamenense. Next base: position 42,297 of record NZ_WIOK01000005.1, read on the forward strand.
GAGCGGGGCTGTACGGAGATTTTGTTATGGATATCGATCAGGTGGTAGCCCGCATAAAGCAGCAGCTCCACGCGCAGGGCTTGCTGGAAAACACCATTCTGATTTTTTCAAGTGACAATGGGGCCTATTGGCCGGAGGAAGAGATTTTATTGTACGGTCACGATTCGAATAGGGGTGTACGGGGACAGAAGGGCGATGCTTGGGATGGCGGCCACCGGGTTCCGCTGCTGCTATCCTGGCCGAAGGGCATACGGGAAAAAGCAACTTACCCAGGGCTAGTCAGTCTGACCGATCTTTTCGCCACGGTGGCCGGCTTGCTGGATCAAAAGATACCGGCAGGAGCGGCCCTGGACAGCTACAGTTTTTTACCGGTAGTGCAGGGAGACATGCAATACCTGGCTCGTACTGAGATGGTCCATCATTCCTCTTCCGGTATGTTTGCCATCCGGACGTCGGAATGGAAATACATCGATGGGCTGGGTTCGGGGGGCTTTAGCGCTCCTACTCGGCTTAAGCCCGCGAAAGGCGGGCCCAAGGGGCAGTTGTACCGAATCCGGGAAGATCCCTATGAAAGAGACAACCTATATGCGAATTATCCACAGGTGGTAGAAGAGCTTAAAGCCCAGCTGGAGGAGATCGTCGATCGGTGAGCCGACGGGACTCAGATAGGGTTCGCCTAGAGACAACCCCAAACGTAAGAAGTACCTGGAATACAATGGGTAGGCGCTTCGCATAGTGTTCAGCCCGGGATTATTCAGTGAACCGAAATGGTAAATCTACCGAGTTGAGCGTACCGAATATTCCGAACCCACCGCTTACATTTGACAAAATGGTCACTGGCTCCTGAAAAATCTGGTTGGCGTTGCTGTTATCATAAATAGATCTGGCATAATCCATCATGGATTTTGAGATTTTGGACACCCGGACGGTCTGCGCGTATTCTATTTTTACAGTTTCGTTTGGGAAAGATACCTCGTAATCCTCAAAGTAATCCGTTGTCAGTTGTAATGTGATATCCGGGCTGTCGGCAAAGGCTTCGTTACTGAAGTAAAGGGCTTTTCTATTACCCGTGTCGCCGTAGCAGTTATCCAGGCAAGTATAATCCTTCAGGAGCGGATTAGCGGAGGCCAGTCTGTACCAATTGATGGTTTCCTCACGCTGAATTTCTCCGTTTGAATAATGTATGGCCCGGATATCCAAACTGATTTTGTAGTATGCTGTCTGACCTGGAGTATTCTCGAGCGTGAGGGTATGCTCAACTGAAGGATTCGGACTGTTGGTTAAGGGGCTGTTTTTAGTATAACGGTGATCGTTGACTTTGGGCCTGGCTGGCAATACCTCAACATCGGTGGTTACCTCTGGTAGTCCTTCAGCCTTTACCGAAATACTGTAAATGCGATTTTCCCTGGGAATTTGGTCCAACACATATACCCCCGCTCCCTCATGGGTCATGGTTCCCAGCAGCGCGTCGTTCTCAAACACGTTTACTTCGGCATCGGCAATGTGGTAACGTGCGCGGTCGTAATCTACCTGAGCAGGAACGGGAATGGATCGTACCAGGTCCACGATCATCGGTTTTTCTTTTTCAAAATAGGCATGCAATACTACCTTGGGTTCCTCCCGGATGATAGCAATACTGATGTCGTCCTCGCAGGATAACAGCATTGAGCTGCACAATAAAGGATATAGCATTTTTTTCATATCAGAAACTTCTTCTATAAGAAATACTTGGGATCAATTGAAAGAGGCTGTACTGGACAAATCCTGCATTCTCCCCACTTAGATACTCCAGAAAAACCGGATTTCTTCGGGCATAACTATTGTAGATTCCGAAAATCCAGCGACGCTCCCCATTTTTCTTTTCTCTGATGAGGGAAGCGCTAAGGTCCAAGCGATGATAAGCCGGCATCCGATACGCGCCTCTTTTACTAAATGCCACAATGAGCTGATTATCTGGATTGAGGTATTGTACTTCCGGTAAGGTCACCGCCTGTCCGGTTCCAAGTACCCACACCCCTGAGTAGACAATTTTTTTACTTTTATTGAAGTTTACCGCCAGACTTAAATCGTGTCGACGATCAAAGCGGTAAAAATATTCCTTTCCCAGGTTAAGGTCTGGAGATTTTCTAAAAGCCCATGCAAGGGTATAACCCAGGAATCCGTCCAATTTTCCGGCTTTCTTCTGAGCGAGAAATTCTACGCCATAACTCCGGCCTTCCACGGCAGTTACTGTTTCCTGCCAGTCGGTATTGATATCGGCGTAGTTGATTCCTTCCTTGTATTCCAGCAGGTTATCCATTTCCTTATAGTAGCCTTCGAGAGAGAACTCGACATTAGGATTGGGGGTATAAGCCAAACCTCCGGTTACCTGATACGCATCCTGGGGAGGTATATTTTCGGTAGTCGGCACCCATAGATCGGAAGGCAGTCCGACGGTAGTCGTTGTTAACAGGTGCAAAAACTGGGTCATTTTTGCATAGGCCATCTTGGTAGATAGCTTGGGGCCTAGCCGGTAATTCATAGAAACCCTTGGTTGTAGCGAACTGTAGGTTTTTTCTGGTAGGGAAAACGAAGAAAAATGCAGCCCCATGTTGATGTCGAATCTGTTGCCCAGCTTGATATCATCCTCAAAATAGCTGGCAGTTTCCAAGGCAGTAATGGGTTCGGTAAACAGGCTGATTGCGGAATTGAAATTAGCGGTGGACAGCGCTTTGGGCGTAAACGTATGATAGGTAAGCATGCTGCCAAACTTGATGGATTGGTTTGGAAGTGGGAAATAATCGAAATCGGCTTTAAAGGCCACATCGTCAATGCCCGAGTTGAGTGAATTGCTATAAATTTCCGGTTCAGGGGTATTTCCTGCTACGCCTTCAAACGTGCGCACATAGGCATTGCTAATGTCATAATAAAACCGGCTGTAGGTGATACCCATATTGCCAAAAAGCTTTGAATTATAGGTATGATTCCACCGGAAGGCGGAGATGAAATTGCCCCATTTGAGAGCATTTCTTTCCTCATTACTGACTACCTGACTACTGTTTTCAGAGATAGCGTCATTCATCAGGCTTAGTTTGTCGTTACCCAGATACGTACTGAAATAAATTTTATCCCGATCTGACAGCGAATGGTTTATCTTGGCGTACAAGTCATAGAAATGGTAGCCGATATCTTGGTTCAGGGACCTCAAAATGGGCCTGGCAAGCACATCCCAGTACGTACGGCGTCCCGAAACCATAAAGGAAGTTTGTTCATTTATGGGTCCTTCCAGCGTGATTGCGGAGGCGAGCAGCCCTACCGTGGCATCTCCCCGAAACTCCTGTCGATTTCCTTCTTTCATTTGAATGTCCAGTACCGAAGATAACCTACCGCCGTAGCGGGCCGTAAACCCGCCCTTGTAAAGATCCACATTGTTGAGGGCATCGTTGTTAAACGTGGACAGAAAGCCAAATAGGTGCTGCGTGTTGTACAGGGGAACGCCATCCAGAAGAATTAGATTCTGGTCAGGCCCGCCGCCTCGCACGTAAAAGTTGCTAAACCCCTCCAAGCCGCCACTAACCCCCGGTAGCAGTTGAATGCTCTTCATCAGGTCCGTTTCTCCCAGTAAAACAGGTAAATTGCTCATCTGCCGTATCGGTATTTTCAGGCCGCTGATTTGTGAGGTCTCGACGAGCGACTGCCCGCCGTGTACAAGTACTTCTTCCAGGTTACTGGTGCTTTGGACCAGTGCCACATTAAGTTTTACATCCTCGCGTAGCTCCAGGCTGTGCTTTAACCGTTCATATCCCAAATAGCCTACCCCGATGGTATGGGTACCTGCCGGCAGGCTGGCCGAAAAGAAGCCGTACGCATTGGTCACGACGCCTGAATTGAGTTCCGGAAAGAAAATGTGAGCACCAATAAGCGATTCGCCGGAAGCGCTGTCTGTCACATAGCCGCTAATGCTAAACCTTTCTTTGGATGCCTGTTTTACCCTTTTTTTCTTTTTGACCAGGACTTTCTTCTCGCTGATCTGGTGTTCGTGGGTTTGGGAAGGAAACATAAGGTTGAGAAGTCGTGTGAGTTCATACCTTTCTTCAGGGGTGCTGACGATCTGCTCTTCGTCTACATCAGAAGACGGATAGATAAACGAATGCTGCGTCTGCTCGTTGATGATCTTCAGAAGATTACGGATCCGGTATTCCTGCTGAGGTAGCCTTATGCCGAAGTGATCCTGTGCTTTTATATCGAATGCCGATAGGAAAAAAAGCAACACATATACATTTTTCATATCATTTACTTACTTTTTTGAACTCGCGAAGGGAAGCATGATGGTATCGCTGAAATCCGCCGGCCTTATTCATTACAGTCAATTTTTTCAATAATGACCAGCTTTGCGTTTATGCTGTAGTTGATTCCCAGGATGAAATCCAGGTGTTGCATCGTTTCTTCCAGTGTTCCGGCATCCAGATTTCCGCTTATCTCGCAGCCGGGCCAGGCGCCATCGTAGAAAAATTCTACCAGATAGGTTTCACTCAGAACACTGAATACCTCCTCTAGTGGGCTATTTTGGAAGTTCAGGGACTTTGGATTCTCCCGAAGGTTTTTTTTCTCTAGCTTACTTCCCGTTAAAATTACCTCTTCACCGGGTTGTAGTGTTACAGAGTCACGGGTAGTGGTAAATAAAACTTTTCCTTCGTAAAGCCTCAGACGGGTGGACGTTGCTTTTTTATCGGTATTGAGCGTGAAGGCGGTTCCCAGTACAATGGTTTGACTGTTGAACGTATTGACGATGAAGTGCTCAGCGGCATTTTTTTTCTGAATCTGAAAGTAGGCTTTTCCAGCAAAAGATACGTTCCGATCCGAGGACTGAAAGCTTTCGGGCCTATAGCTTATCCAGGAGTCGGGCTGTAGGTAAACGAGGCTGCCATCGGGAAGATAATGGGATTCAGCCTGCTCTTGGGCGGCAATTGTGACCGTTTGCTGTCCAATCCAAAAATCGTATCCCAGCCAGGCAAAGCTCAGTGCAAATACCAGTACCGCTGCTACTTTCCACCAGGTGTTGTGGACTGACCTGCCCTCACCCCACTTGGATTGTGTTTTAAACGTTTTCCAGTTTTTGTCAAGATCAATCGCCCGGTAAATTTTGGAATCCATGGACTTTTCCCATATTTTCTGTGTCTGCTCCGCATACTGTCGATTTACCTCGCTACTGTTCAGCCAATCTCCCAGCGTATGTAGTTCTTCCTCAGTCGCGGTACCGCTGAGTTTTCTGATGATGAGCGTATCGATATTTTTACTTGTTTTCATAATTTGTCGTGATTTAACGGTATTGGCTCGGTCTGTCTCCTACGGGTTCAATTCGAAGAAAAGAAGTAGGAATGCCAGGATTGTGTACACCCTTTCCCGTAGTAGCTTCAGAGCTTTGCTAATTTGGGTTTCTACGGTTCTGATAGAGATATTCAGCTGAATGGAGATATCCTTGTTACTGAGTCCATCATTTCGGCTCATGGTGAAAACGTTTCTGCAGCCCTGGGGCAGCGCATCTATGGCCACCTGTATTTTTCGCTCAAATTCCGCTTCTTCCATCAGGTCCCGGAATTCTTCCTGCACCATTTCATCCGTATGTATACCCGATATTTTTCTTGATTCACGCTTTAAGACATCCATGGTCTGATTATACACCGCTCTGTATAAGTAGGATTTTAGGGAACTATGTATCTTCAGGTGGTTTCGGCTGTCGTAGAGGGACAGAAAAACGTTCTGTACCACATCCTCCGCCAACTCCAGATCGCGGGTGTATTTGTGCGAAAAGACCGCCAGGGGCTTAAAAAATTGCAGGTACATTAGTTTAAACTTTTTATCGTAGTCATTCATTGCAAAGTAGCCTGAGAATAAGTTGATAGTAATGAATTTCCGGAATTTAAATCAAAAGTGCTTGATCCTGAGCGTTTATCGATGATTTATTCTTTTTATGGCAAAAGCCAGAGACAGGCTGAAAGCTGCATTATGTAGAACAGGATTGGCATTATCCAGCGCATTTGAAATCAGGTTGCTCAGTCCTTTACTGTATTGAAAGCTGAGTGTACCGGTATCGGATAGCCGATAGGCGATGCCTGCCATGAAGCCAAAATCGCTTCTCCGGAACCCTATGGGAATCAGTGGATCGTCCTCAGCTGCCGGTGTGTCGCCGAAAGTCAGTGATTGCTCATTGACAAATTTTCGAGGTTCCCCCAATTCCAGGTACTCAAAGATTGTGGTGCTCCTGCCGCTGATCGCGTAGGCAGCGTATGCCCCAAGTTGTATTTGGAATTTGTTGATGTTGTAATAAGCCATCAGTGGCAGTTCCATGTAATTGAGGGCAAACGTTGCCTCACCCTTTCCAACACCATCTCTCAGCTGCTCAAAATCCAGTTGGAATCCTTTCCCTGAATAAAGTAGGCCGGTATGCAGGCCAAACTGATCGAGGAATCCCTGGTCCAGTGTCAGGCCGATTCTGGGCGAAACCTGCGCACGCGCACTTCCACCGATGTAGGATGAGGAAAATGAAGAATTGCCAGAGGAATAGTTTAGGCCTCCCATTATACTGACCGTCGTCTGGGACGTGGCAGCATGTACAGAGAAAAAAGAGAAGAACAGAATAATGAGATTTTTCATAGTAGTATGATTTTTCTCTATGTCCGTTAAGCTGGATAAAACACGTACGCGAAATGAAAAAAAATACCAATTTGAGGACGATCGGTCCTGCCGAAGAAATTTATCGGCTTTGGATGTTGCGTGAACAAGGTTTCATCAGGTACACTGGCAGCGGGCAGTTTAACTCGTTCTCTACGGTACGGGTAGATCCTCCATTACCTGCCTGCAGGAAGCTTTGACAAACTGATGAAGATAAGAATATTTTCCCTAATTGGTAGGGTGGCGAATCCGCCGAGCCAACGCCCACCAAACTCAACGCAGGCACCTACCTGACTCAATCCGCAAAGGACCAGATGGTGATAGTGAGCTGGCCGGAGGTCTGCGACGCTCCGGATCCGGCAACCCCATTGCTTTACTTAACCTGGCCAATATCTTTGCAGGAGATTTACTCCAGAAACAAGCCCCCGAAGCCTATCGATCTATGCACTATACGATCAGGACAGCAATAGATATGGGGTGGAGGACTGAGCGTTAAGAATTAGTCCTTTAGGACTAATTTTAAAAAAACAGGGTTTTCCAGGAAGCCGCACCGCCCTCCGGGTCTTCGCTACGCTCCCGGCCTGCCAGCGCTTATGCGCTCCTTCTGCTTACTCCCTGATTTGCTCAAATACAAAAACCCCCTTCTTGTTGGCGACTACGATATCCACCAACCCGTTGCCGGTAAAATCCTCCGTAACCACATGGACCCCCACACCGGAATCGGTATCAATCACATGCTGGATCCATTGGGGGTCTGACCCCGGAACAAACTCGTACCAGGACAGATACGGCGTGTCGTATTCGCCGGGGTCGTTGCCCATATGGGCGAAATAGCGTTTGCCGGTAACCAGATCCGGATGTCCGTCCCCATTGATGTCCACCAGTTCCAGTCCGTGCGTTTGCGTAAAAGAGTCATCAATAAGGTGGGTTTCCCATTGCCCGGATTTTCTTTGCTCGTGCCACCAGACTCCCAATTGATGGGCAGAGGAAGAAACCACATCCGCAAGACCGTCCCCATTGAAATCGTACACGTACATCTGTGCGGCCGGTTCACCCAGGTCGGCGGGATGAAATTTCCAGGGCCCCTGGCGAGGGTCTTCCGGGCCTTCCCACCAGCCCTCGGTGATGAGCAGGTCCATTATTCCATCCCCGTTGATATCTCCCACGCCCATACCGTGGGCAAATCGCGCCGTGCCCGGACTCTCTTTTTCACTGATTGGGTATTTTTCCCAGGCCAGATCATCCGGATCCCCGGGGGCTTTGAACCAGACCATTTCGCCCGTCTCGGGAATACTGCCGACAATATCCTTGATGCCGTCCTTGTCCATGTCAAAAAAGCCCGCCGACTCGTTGCCGAGCGATCCGGAAATCCGATGTGTCTTCCATTGTCCGGCTTGGTTTTTTGGGTTTTCAAACCACTGAACCTCCTTCCCCGGAAAGCCTATCCGCACAAAATCTACCCAGCCGTCCTGATTCACATCCATGCCGTAGCTGATAAAGGCATTGCTGTATCCTTTGTCGTAGTAAAACTCCTGCGGTTCTTCCAGTTCGTGCGGTGTCCAGTCCGGCGCTTCAAACCAATAGGCCCCGGCCATGACGTCCATTAAGCCGTCCCGGTTCACATCACCGATGGCAGCGCCTTCTGCCAGAAAGGTACTGCTGAGCGTATGTTTCTGGAAAGAAATCTTGGACGCGGGAACTCCGGACGTATCCTGACGGGCCATACAGGGTGGGAGCAAAACCGTTCCAACCAGGGTGATTAGTGATGCTGCAATTTTGTTGGGGAGGTGGGCTGGAATAATCATCTTATCGAAGGCTAAGTAGGTAATTCATCAACTCATTGAACTGTTCCTGATTCATTGTGGTGCTGAAGTAATCTGGCATCAGGGTAATGGTAGAGGCGGTTTGTTCGGCAATAGCGCTTTTGGGAACGGAAAACTCCTGTCCAGTCTGGTCTGCCATTACCAGCAGCTGTCCTTCTTCCCGCCGGAAAAGACCGGAGTGGGTTTGCCCATTTTTGAGTTTCAGGGTATAGGTCCGGAAGTTCTCGGAAATATTTCGGTTGGGATCCAGCACTTTGGTGGCCAGAGCGGAAAGGCCCCAATTACCAATGCCGTCTAGTTGAGGGCCAATCATGCCTCCGTCTTCCTCGATTCGGTGGCACATGCTGCAATGCTGTTCGTAAAGGGATCTACCGGATAGCACCTGTGCTGCGGACTGTTCAAAATTCTCCACACGCTCGGCAATCAACTGTTCACGTTCCTGACTGATGGGAAGAAGGTTTTCGGTGAGGGCCTGGAAGGACTCCTGCTGCGCGCTGCTGGCACCGGAAAGGAAGTTCTCTTCCACGTTTCGGCGCTGTAAAATTCTCGCGGGGGCCAGGCCCTCCCGGATAAGCCTGATCAAAAGGTCTTTGCCTTCATCCTCCGCAGCGAGTAGCGCAGCAATGGTTTCCTGTAGTTCAATCGGTGCATGCCGCATTCCCTCACCCAATGCATCCAGGCTGCGGCTGGATGAGAAAAGGGCCATGGATTGTGCCATTTTGCGACGAAAGTCGAGGGCGTTTTCCGGATCGGTCATCCAATCCTGTAAAAATGTCAGTTGCGTCTCCGGGTCAATTTCCATCAAGGCTCTGGCAGCTGCTACCCGGATCTCCTCCGGCAGATAGGGCCCGCTTACCAGTTGCCGAAGTTGGGGAATAGTGGACCTAAGCCGCAGCATACCAGATACGCCGGTCGCGTAGTGCAGTTCGTCGATTTGGGCTTCGTTAAGGGAACTGGAGTTCCCAGCCTGTTTTTCCAGCAGCTGTTCACTTAAAGACCGGTTCCAGGTGATCAGTTCTTCGGGCCATTCCACATCCTGCTGGGTAAGCCCGGCGTTGATAGCGATGGCTTTCCGATACAGGGGTAATCCTGGCTGTTTTTGCAGGGCCAGCTGGATCAGTCCATGTATTTTGGAAGCAGGTAATGCTTGTGCCGCAGCTGTCAAATAGGGTAAAAAACGATCTTCCGATACGGGGTTGGTTTGCAAGTGCGCCACCAGAAAGGCTGCGGAAACGCGGGAGGTGATGTCCGAAAAAACCAGGGCCACTTCGGCTGCTTCCTCTTCGTTCCAGGATTCGCTGGCAACTGTATTGGCAATCTCGGGATGGCTGGCATGCCGAAAAAAGGCATGCTGCAAAGCATATCTCAGGTGGCTGTCGCTTTCCGGGGTTTCCAAAAATGCCTGCATCAGGGGGCGGACCATGCTTCTGTCCTGATGCCGGATGAGATTTTCGGCAGCCACGCGTCGCACGTGGGGGCTGTTGTCCACCAGGGCTTCTTTGGTCCATTCATAGTCGGTTGAATCAAATTTGGTCTGTTCCCCCAGAATCCGGTGCAGGTGAACCCGAACCAGGGGATCGGGATGCAGGCGTGTTTTCTCCAGGGTCTTCTTCGGTAGGGCCTCCAGGCGTGATAGTGCCCAGAGGGCTTGTACCAGTTGGCGCGAAGGGCTACGCCGGTGGTTGACAATCTTTTGAAGGGCGGCGGTCGCTTCGCTTCCGTACCGATCCACCAGCTCGTCCGTAGCAACCAGCCGGGTTTGGAGCACGGGATTTCCTATGGCTTCTATGAGTCGTGCCATGCTGGCCCGTGACCAGTCGGTAACGGTTTTTTGCTGTCCGCGGTAGGTGATTTTCCAGATGCGCCCGCTGTTTCGGTCCCGATCCGGGTGATCCAGAGGAACCTCGTAATGCCCGATAATGGGGTTATAAAAATCGGCAACATACAAGGCACCATCCGGTCCCACTTTGATATCTACCGGACGGAACCAGGGATCTTTGCTCACCAGAAAATCCGCCTGCCGGGTGGCCTGGGGCGTGGAGCCATTAAAACTCATGGTGCTCCTGCTGATCCGGCAGGTGACCACGTCTCCCGAATAAAAACTATTTTGGTACGCTTCCGGAAACTGGGTATCTGTGTAATATACCAGTCCGGACAGTGCCGTGGAATTCAGCCCGTAATCCATCATGGTAGGGGCAAAGCCCCGGTTGGGTTCCTTTTTCCCCCATTGGGTATAATTCCCCTCCCGGATTAATTGGTAAATGGGCAGGGTATGGCAATCGGCCGAATAATGGTACCCCAACTCGTCCAAATCGGAACCGAAGGGGTTGATCCGTCCGTCGCTGGTTTTTTCGGCACGGCTGCCGTCCATGGCAAACCGAAACGTGTTTCCCGAAACCATGCGGATGGAATCCCCATCTTTTCCGGCCACGGTAGAAACATTGCTAAAGCCATGGGAAGCGTGGATCCATCCGTCAAATCCACGAAACAGGTTATTCACCATCCCATGCGTATCGCGGGTCTCAAAAGGCCCCAATAGTATTTCCCGCTTGTCCGCTTTATCGTCTCCGTCGGTATCGTAAAAGCGGTAAACGTGGGGAATGCTGAAGCCAATGGCTCCACCCTTCACCGGTTGGACACCGATGGGGATATTCAAGTCCTCGGCAAAATGGGTGATTTTATCGGCCCTGCCGTCCTTGTTGCTGTCTTCCAGAATACTTATTCTATCTCTTCCCTGTCCCTCACCGGCTTTAATGGGGTATTCCGAGGACTGGCTGACCCACAGCCGCCCTTTTTCGTCAAAGGCCATGTTGATGGGTTTGGTGATGTCCGGTTCGGCGGCAAATAGCGTCACCTCAAATCCCGGTGGAAGAATAAAATCGGCCTTCTCTTCCTCTGGCGTCTGGAAGGGGCTGGTTCGCACATGGGCGGAATAAATGGGGTCTGGATCTTCTTCCACGTAGGTGGAAGGGCTGGGCTCCGACAGGTCGGCCGATTGCGTGATTTGCCTGGGCTGCTGGCAACATACGAGTAGCAGGAGAAGTCCAGCGGTAGGAAAGTGGGTTTTCATTAATTGATACGGGATATAGGTAGTAAACTATCCCTTAACATACACTTTATTCTCCAAAGATACAACCAGGCGGTATTTCCTTTACACGGAAGGAGCAACAGGTAGCGCTACAGGTACGCCTAGCTCCGGTCTTTGATTGTTTTTAAGAGTCCCAGGCCCGAACTGAAGAAAACGAACCCCAATACGAATACCACCAGAAGTGTTTTCCAATCGGCTTCCCCAGGCCCCAAAAATGCGTAGGCTCCGTAAATAAGAGCACCCAACCCGATCAAGGTGAGAATGGGTCCAAAAATGCGTTTAAAGTTCATACCGTTTTTTACCGGTAAGGAAACAAAAACACTGCCAGACTGAAAAACAAGTTCTGGATATCCGATTTTGTTTATCCTCGTCCCCGGGGATTAGAAATCGGTATCCGGTTCTTCCAGCTTGAGCCGTTGGACCCAGATATTGCGGAACAGCACTTCGTGTCCTTCGGCTTGCAGTTTGATGCCTCCTGGGCGATTGGTGATGCCTTTTCCACCATCCCTGCCTCCGTCCAGGCCGGAGTTTGCGCCGCCCCATACCTGCTGAATGGCCACATTTTCGTGGATTTTTTTCCCGTTAAAATAAATGGTGGTCATTGCTTTTTCCGACAGTTTGCCGTTCTCATCGAAACGGGCACTTCGGAATTGGATGTCGTAGGCATTCCATTTGCCTACCCCCCGGTAAACGCTGTAGGGAGCCGCTTTCTCGTTGATCACTGCCGCCATGCCATGATCGGTGCTGTCTCCATCGAGGATCTGTATTTCGTAGCGATTTTGCAGGTACACGCCGCTATTACCACCCGGTTCTTTGATCAGAAACTCCACATGCAGGCGAAAATCCGTAAATTTTTGCTTCGTGACAATGTCGGCCGCACCGTATTTCCCACCGGCACCGTCGGGATCGTTGGAACTGACTGCGGTTCCTTTGTCGACCGGATCCGGTACAATTTCCCATTTGATGGGCAGTTTGGCAGTAAGCCGGGGGCCTTCCCAATAGGTCCAGTTTTTATGTAGGGATTTTTTCTTTCCGTTGAACAGCTGTTCCGCGCCCTTAGGAGCGGCGGCGCCCACGTCCAACTGCGCCCTCGCGGGTACTTGAACCAACAGGAACAGCAGGAAGAAGGCCGATAGGCAGAAAGGAAGTAAACGAGGGAAAGAAAACGTTTTTAGAATCATAAGGAGGTTGTTGACAGGCCTAATGGATTATTGATGAACCTCCCGCAGGAGGTCGTTGATGGTTTTGACGGGGTTAAAAGTAATCAGCGGTACCTCTACGAAGAGGGAGTTCCAGTGAGCCATGGATCCGTTCCACAGACCGGGAAGTTCCTGGGCTTTTAAATCCCGTCCGCTTTTGGATTTTTGGGTAATGAACCCGGTCTTTGGGTCCCGGTAGGCCATCAGGTCGAAGGGTTTGCCCCTGTAGTCTTTGATGCCACAAACCAGGTCGGTCGGGTTGAAATGCGTCGCTGCCTGAAAGATGGCTTTTTGATCCGGATCATCGAGGTCTAATTGGGCCGTTTCGGCGATCTGCAGGGAAAGCGAGCCATCCGACTCTTTCACCCAAAAGGGGCCACCTCCGGGCTCACCGGTATTTTCTACCATCCCACAAACCCGAATGGGACGGTTTAGTTTGTTGTGCAGGAAACTGCCCTGTTCGTCTAGTGTAAGCGTTTGAAATGCATCCGGGAGTTTCCCTCCGAGGGTCTGCGTAAATACCTGCCGGGCATTTTCTACGGTGGCCTCGCTGACCGCCTTATCGAGCGCTTTCAGCGCCTGAAAGGCCTCAGACTGTGCCCGGAGGAGCAAGCCGCCAATGGCTTTTTTATAGGTCGTAGTGGTCTCTTTCAGGCGATCCGGTACCACGTTGTCGATGTTTTTGATAAAGACCAGATCTGCATCGATTTCGTTTAGATTCGCCAACAGCGCCCCGTGCCCTGCGGGCCGAAAGAGCAGGTCCCCATTGTCTTCGACAAACGGCTCGTTGTCCAGGTCTACGGCAATGGTGTCGGTGGTCTTTTTTTGCTGGGAAAAATCGACAGAAAACGTAACACCAAACCTTTTCTCCATAGCGGGTCGTACCTCGGCTACTTTTTCTTCAAATTTTTTCTGATGCTCGGGCGATACGGTAAAATGAAGCCGTACCGTTCGGTCCTTTCCTACGCCATACTGTGCGCCTTCGACAAAATGTTCTTCTACCGGCGTGCGGTTTTCGCTGCCGTACGCATGGAATTTTAATAGGCCCTTGGGCAAATTTCCGTATCCAAGGCCCTCGTCTTCCAAAAGGACGGTCAGAATACGTGCATATTCCTTTTGGTTTAGTGCAGTGGGCAAATCGTTGCCGCATTTTTGAAGTTCCCGGTTCAGGTCTTCATAAAAGGCAAAGGAGTCGATGGACGCGAAAAATTGGCGCACAAAGGCATCGTCTTCCAAGGAGTCGGTTCCCTTTTCGAGAAAGCCGAATAGGTTTTTAAACATGCGGCTGGCGGCACCACTCGCAGGAACAAATTTCACCAGTGCTTGCGTTGGGGCAGCGGATTCGTATTCATTCACCGCGGTGGTTAACTCCTCCTCCGTCAAAACCTGGATGCCGTCTCCGATTTTAGCAGCATCTTGAATTTCTAAAAATGGGAAGCCCTGTTTAAAGTTTTGTAGTTGCTCTTCTACCGTTTGCAGGGGCATTCCCAAGGCGCTAATTTGTTGCTTTTGTTCGTTGGATAACATGAATGGATATCGGGTTAATCAGATTTTTTTGACGATCCAATATAGCAATTTCAATTGTGAAAGGCCCTATTTTTTTGGGAATTTAGCCCAATCTTACCTACCTGTGGGAAGGAATTTCTTGCACGTTGCCTATCGACAGAATTCTTTTCCTGGTTTTGGTAAACAATTTTCCGGGAAGGTGTAGTTACCAAACGAAACCTACGCTGCAATGATAAAGAAAAGAGACCTGCCTCAGAAGACTTGCCCGGTTTGTGGAAGGCCGTTTGTCTGGCGAAAGAAATGGGAGAAAAACTGGGAGGAAGTCAGGTATTGTTCCGACCGATGCCGAAATCAGAAATCAAAATCCCCAGGATAATCCGGCATGTACATCCAGTCGACTGCTATCCGCCAGGAGTCCGGTGATAAGGGATTGGCTGCCAACAAAGAAGCCGCCGAATTGTATACCGAGTCCGCCTGCCAGGCCAGAAACCTGATGGTGCATCCAGGGTGAGTAAATCTCCAGTTTGCCTGCAATAAACCGGGGCGTGATGACTAGCAAATCCGGGGCGCTCAATTGCCGGTTGCGGCTTTCGTCGTCGATGCGTTTTTGTCCGTAGACCGCTACCTGAAAATGGCGTACGGGACTGAATTCTACATAAGCCGCGAGTTGTTGGGGCAGGTGGATACGTGTGGCGGTTTGCTCACGGGAAACTGAAAAGAACCCGCTATTCACCAATTGCTGCTCGATTTCTTCAACGCTTCCTGCCAGGTTGTCGATCCGAAAGGATTCACTCTGGCCAATGTCGATCTGGTAATTTCGGGTAATTTGGCTGCTAGCTGTGGTCATTGCGCCCAGGTTTTTCAGGGACATGCCCAGATTCAGGAAGCGTCTCCCATTTCGGTTTATGAGGTAATTGGCGCCCAGGTCGACTGCAAAGCCACGGGGAGAAAAACCCGACCAAAGGTCGGTGTCGAAGCCCAGTCCACCATTGCGATTGATATCCCAGCGATCGTCGTACGATAGGTTCAATATACCCCGTGCGTTGGAAAGGCGTATTTGGTCCGGTCCGGTTAGCAGGGTTGCCTGGATTTGGTCCAATCCCAGGTTGGCATAGGTGCCGGGAAAGAGCACTTTGAAATGCCCACCCAGCGATAGGGACTGGGTTTCGGTTTCCCAGATACTGGTGCCCGCCATTAGCCCAAGTTCCAGCCAGCCGACGGCATTGATACGCTGATTGTAGGGTAGGTCCAATTGCGTTTGGTTGGTTCCGCTTGCCGTCGTTTCGTTGACGATGGCGTCGCCCAGCTTGGGGTTAAAATCGATGACATCCACCTTTGCCCGGGCCTGGGAGGTAAATCCCAGGGACCACTTTTTTAACCGAATGCCTACGGATGGACCCATTACCGTAAAGTCTGTTCGCACGTTGACGGGCTCCGATATGCGCGCAAAGATGCTTTCGAATTGGTTAAAGTCGGAGAGCATGTCTTGAAAAGACAAGACATTGTTATCCAGGGTTTCGCCCACTGCAAAAAACGATACTTCCACTTTTTTGTGCAGGTGGTTCAGTTCGGCTGGGTTCATCATGGCATTGATCATGCCTTTGCGTTGGCTGTTTTGGATGCCTAAAAAGCTTTCCTGACCCTGGCAAATTCCTCCCAAGCCAAAAAAGAGAAGGAAAAGGTACAAACCCTGTTTCATCAATCTTCGTAATAAAAGTTAACCGCAATTGCTCAATAAATTAACACAAAAATACCTGGAATATGAATCGGAAGGTTAGATTTTTTTCAGATTTTAGTACTTTGGCGGACCAATACTATTTTACCAGAGACGAAACCTGATGCGGAGTACCTGTAACCATTTTTTATTTCTTTTCCTGTTGACCTGCATGGTCCACCTGAACGCCTTTTCGCAGTCGTCAGGGAATCTATGGTTGTCCACCGGCTTTCAGGCATTCACCAGTCGTGACGCCGGGTTTTCTTCCATGAAGTACAGCGGGCCCCGCAGTTTCAGTACGGGCGCGTTCGCGCTTCAACGCCCCCATAAGACAGAGACCTTCCAAGTTGAATTTGGCATTGGCCCGCTAAGCAACCAAATCGGCAACTCCCTAAACGCTTTGTCTGCGGGCTTTTGGAACAGTACCTTTTATCACCGGGAAAAAGACGCCGACCGGGGCCTGCATTGGGGCTGGTCCAATCAGAATTTGTTGAATCTCCGTCGGCACAATGGATTTACCAATTACAGTCTCCGGTACGATTATTTCACCTCCATTGGACCGGCGCTTCGGTACCGGTACCCCTTTCAATGGAAAGGGCAGCAGTTTTCCTGGCAAACCCTGGCCCATTGGCAGGTAGTGGGCTTTCAGATTAAGTCCGGCTTTATCGGAGCCGACCCGGCAGGAGTCACCGAGGATGGGGAACCGTTGGATAATTTTCTCCGGGCGGTGGACCCTTTTTACGTAGGAAGGGATTGGCACCTTGGACTGGAATCCACGCTGGTTTGGACATTGCCTGCCGGTAATGACCTGGCACTGCGTTACCGACCAGAGTTCGCTTTCTTAAAGGGAGGCCAACCGATTCATCGTGTTGGACATGCAGTCAGTCTATTAATAAATTTTCGCATATGGTAAGACCTGCATCGTATAGTTGGATCCTTGTGGTTTTTTTGTTTTCCTGCGACCAATGGCTGCTGCCACCCGACCCCGCGTCGGACCCAACGGCTGTATTCGATACCTTATGGGAAGACGTAAACCATAGGTATTCGTTTTTTACCCACAAAGACATTGACTGGAAACAGGTACGCGCGGATTACCGGCCCAGGGTAAACGATCAGATGGGCCAACTGGAGCTGTATGACCTGTTGGCCGAAATGCTTTTTGAACTGCGGGACGGGCACGTAAATCTAAGTACGGGATTTAACCGCAGCCGAAACTGGGATTGGTATCGGGATTTCCCCGTTAATTACGACGAAAACCTGATCGAGCAGGAATACCTGGGAGGAGATTATTGGATCAGCGGGCCATTGCAGCATCAGGTGGTGGACGAGGTGTTGTATGTCAATTACCGATCCTTCGGGCAACGGATTTCCGAAGCCAATCTGCAGGTGGTCGTCGAGCGGGCAAAACGAAGCAGGGGGGTAATCATCGATGTGCGGAATAACGGCGGGGGCAATCTGAGCAATGCGGAGTTACTGGCTTCTGCCTTCGCGGCAGAAGAGATTGAGTATGCAAAGCAACGGATCAAATCGGGCCCGGGGCCGGATGAATTTGGCCCTTGGGAACCGATGACAATTCGTCCCTGGGAGGAAGGAACGTATACCGGCCGCGTGATCGTCCTTACCAATCGCCGGTCCTACAGCGCGACCACTTTTTTTGCCCAGATGATGAAGGCCCTCCCCAACGTGTCCCTCGTAGGAGACCAAACGGGTGGAGGCGGAGGGACCCCGGTATTTGGTGAGTTACCCAACGGGTGGACCTACCGCTTTTCGGCAACGCAGACCATCGACCCGGACGAACGGCAATTGGAAGATGGTGTGGTGCCTGACCTACGGTTGGACCTGAACCCGGCAGCGGTAGGCAGGGGAGAAGACAACCTGATCGAAACAGCCATTTTTCTGCTGCGTAGGTAAACGTGCGTTTGCCTTTTTAAGGGTACGAGGATCCTTTAAGAAAGGACAGCAGGTTAGCAAGGTCTTGCCGAGTCATGGTTTGTTCCAGTCCGTCGGGCATCAGGGAAGTGCCCGGGTTTTCCATGCGTTCAATTCGGGAACGGAGCAGGGTTTCTTCGGTTCCGAAAGAAGTTTTTAACCGGATGGAATGGGCCGACTCGGAGAGAATGCGGCCGCTTAGCTGCCGCCCATCGGTGGTCTGCACGGTGGTGGTCTGGTATTCCGGCAAAATTTCGTAATTCGGTACCAGTGTATGCAACAGAATGGCCGAAGCCGGTTGATTGCCAATACCGGTCAAATCGGGTCCGACTTCGGCTCCCTCCCCCGAATGCCTGTGACAGACGGCGCATTGCTTGCGAAAAACGGCTTTGCCCGCAGCGAAATCGCCTTCCAGGGTCAACACTTCTTTGTATCGGTTGAATACCTCCATTCTGCCGCCTTCCTCCAGGAAATCAAAAAGGGAATCGGCAGCCGATTGTACCCGCGGGTTAGCCGATTTCATGAGCGCCTGCCGGGTGGTTGACGGAATGTCGGCGGCTGGAATGGCGCCCGTTTTCAGCGCGTGTATCAATTCCTCCAGGAGTACCGGCTGGGATAGGAGGCGATTGATCACGGCGGCCTTTATCTGGGGGGTAAACGTTTTCCATTGCTGGGCCTCGGTGAGCAATTTGCCGGCCCTGGAATGATTTTGGCGGGCCAGCGCAGTCACAGCTTCCAGCTGAACGGCATTGGATTGATCGGGAGTCAGCAAACTACCCAGCAGGTTCTCGGTCTGACCGGGAGGAAAATACCCCAGCGTGCGTACGGCCCGAATGCGGTCGTCTTCCGCAGTGGAGGCTGCGTTTAGAAGCGTTGTCAATTCGGCTCTCCATGCTTTTAGCTGATTTTCGGTAAGCCCCAATTGATCCAGATGGAGGAATTGCCCGTCTTTTTCTGCCAGGCCCTGGCAAAGACCGGCAAGTAGGGCGGCTTCCGCGAGAGTGGTCTCTTCTGCCCGTATCGAAAGAATCAGGTTTTTGGACGTTTCAAAGGAATGGCTTGCCGCCAGAAGTTTCCCCAAATCGGAAAAAAGCTCCCGCATCCCGGCCGAAGCGGGTTCATTACTCCTTTCCCTCAGCAATTGCAGAAATCCCAGGGTTTGGTTGTTTAGACCAGCCAGAACGGCCGTTCGCAGCCAGGAATCAGCGGCATCCTGATAGGCAATGTGTGCCAGAGGAGCTACTTTACCCTCCCCGGACTGCTCCCCCAGAACCAAGGCCGCCGCAAACCGGACTCGGGGCTCGGGATCTTCGGATCGCTCAAAAATTTGGGCTTCCACCTGTGGTATCAGGTTTTTGGAGCGGGCTGCCAGCCATAGGCCCTGTTCCCGTACACCCGGATGGGGATCCTGCAGGGCGGCGCGGAGAAGCTCCGGGCTCATGCCGGCTGTATGGTGAACCAGCCAAAGTGCCCGCACCCGGGTTTCCGGTAGCGTCGCCTCCCTCACCAGGGAGCGGAGTGCGGCCAGGCTTTCGGCTGGTTTGGCTTCCAGCAATAAGCGAAAGGCGGTTTCTCTGGACCAGGCATCCCCGTCGGATAGGGCCTTCAGGGTTTCCGAGAGGCTGACCGGATCTTTTTTTGGAAAGACGAAGGAGTTCACCGGCATTTCGGGTCCTTTGGCGCGTATGCGGTAAATTCTCCCCTGATTTTTACCGCTGCTAAAGTCCAATGCCGGGCGGGTTTCTTCGGGTACGTAGGCGGGGTGATCGATGGTTTTTCGGTACATGTCTGCCAGGTATAGGGCGCCGTTTGGCCCGTGGCCCAGAAATACCGGATTAAACCAGGTGTCGGATGAGGCTAAAAACTCCCATCCTTCGTGTACCCGTTGCGATACAAACGTGGCACCTTTTTTTTCCAAGCGTTGCCGCTGTACCAGGTTTTGCGCCGGCTCGCATATAAAGGCATTTCCCACATGAGCTTCGGATAATCCTGGGCCCTGAAAAATTAAGGTACCACAGGCCGAGGTAAAGGTGCCCTGGTGGGAGCGGCCCATCAGCCGGGGGATGTAGTCCGCCGTGGTTACGGATTTGCTGATCGGAAAAACGAGCGCTTCTGATTCGACCGGCGAAACATTTTGAACGGTGTTGGAAAATGGGAGATGAGGATTTCGTTCCAGGTGCCGGGGTTCCAGTACCAGGTGCTGCAGGGGGTGCCGGTTGCTGCTGCCGAACCTTCGACCGAAGGCATCAAAGGCCAAACCAAACTGACTGCGGCCCGCGGTACGCTCAAATTCCAAGGTTTCCGGGTGAAAGCGGCTATCGGAGGCGGTGAATTCCACAGGTTCTTTGTCTGGACGGGAAGGCGCGTGCACCTTTCCACCGGTCAGCCCGGAGGTAAGGTAGACCCATCCATCCAGACCCAGTACGGGATGGCTGACCCGTATCTGGGCGGTTTTGCTGTCGTCAAATCCCGTAAGGACGATTTCCCGGATATCGGCCTTGCCGTTTCCACTGGTATCTTTGAAATAATACAGGTGTGGTGCACAGGTAACAAATACCCCGCCTTTCCAGGGCAAAATGCCGTTGGGATAGCTAAGGCCCGTTACGAAATCGGTTCGGTAATCAAATTTTCCATCCCCATCCCGGTCTTCCAGCCGCGCTATTGTCCCCTCCATTTCGCGGGCAGTCCCGTCAACCGGATCGGGATAGCCGGTATTTTCAGCGACATACAACACCCCGGTTTCATCAAAAGCAAAGGCTGCCGGGTCCGCCACGAGCGGCTCCGCTGCCAGTAATTCAATTTGCAATCCGGGCTCCAGCTGGAAGGCTGCCAAGGCCGCTTTTAGCGGAAGCGAGTCCTGGTAGCTATAGAGGTAGGAATTGACCGGGCTTTCTTGCCGTTCAAACAAGGGGCCGATGTCTGCGGTATCGGTTTTTTCGCTACAGGCAGTAGAAAGCAACAGCAGGAAAACAAGGAAATAGGCGTAAGGCATACGGAAACGAAAGCTCATGGCATAGACGGAAATGGTGCAGAAATGGATCACAGTTCCCGGCCTCGTTCTGGGGGCACATTCCCGTAGTCCCAGGGTCGCCCCTGAAAAGGCGGAGCCTTCGGCGCTTCCGGAATGGGCCCCGGTTCGAGTTGCCGGATCAACGTCAGACTGGCCGCGACAATCTTGGGACCGGCATCTATTTCCAGGTTGCTGTAGGAGGTAAGGCGGGTTTCGTATCCGCCGCCCTGGGGACCGAAGGCCTCCCGGCTGGGTACGTAGCCCACGCAGTCGTTGGCCATGGTCACGGGAAAGGTACTCGGGAAGGGACTTTCTGCTTTGATCTGTAAGCCAAGGTCGCAGAAAAATTCAGCAGGATTCGCAGTCAATACTGCGGGACCGAGCTGGATTACCTGCAGCGGAACATCATGTATGGGGTTTTGCTTGCCCCAGCTGTCGAGCAACAGGGTTTCTTTGGCGAATATCCAATTCGTTTTGCCTACCTGCTCCGGTGCCTGTTTTGCCAGTTGCAAGGATTCCCGTACCCTGGCTTCGGTAGGCATCCTTCGCTTCAGGGGCAACAGAAGCTGCTTGCTGTCCACCCTCATCCGGTTGGACCGGGGCAGGTGGAGCATGGTTTTGACCACCTCCGCACCCACGCTGGCGCCCACCAATCGGGCCCAATCCTCTCCGGAGGGGTTCGGGCTTGGGTTGCGGTTGTTTACCTGAGTTATGTCGCCGCTAGCGCCTTGCAAAAACACTACCACGCAATCCGGGCCGAATGCTCCCCGAATGGTTTGTTCCATGTAATACACCCAATTTGCGGAAATACCTCCAGGGTTGGTGGTGGTATGGCAGGCGTAGTTGACCAGGCAGCCCATGCATTTACCGTCGGCATCCCAGCTGCCAATGACGCCAACTTCCGGATCAATTGGTCCGGCAACCTGCAAAATATCCGGATTCAACTGCCCCGGATGGGTATAGGTCCTTCCGTTTTTCATGAGAAAGCGCCTATTGAAGGCCACCTTCTCCTCCTTGCCGCTACCGATCCCAATACGCGCTTCCTGTAGGTTTTCCAGGGCCCGCAGTGCTGTAGCCAGGGTTGTTTCCTTTACCTGATCCAGGTAGGCCGGGTCTGCGCAAGAAGAATGGGTGTAAGCAAGCTCCTGAATGAAGGCATCGGATTGATCGTATTGCCCCGGTTGCACCATGGCTGTTGGGCCAGAGGAATGGGAGTGTGAAGCTGTCATCAGTATTTTTTCTACAGCGATGCCGCCCTTTTCCTGAATGGTCCGTTTGACCTCATCTACCCAGGGTCGGTATACTGCCAGTGCATCCAGCGAAACGATCAGCACCTGTTCCGTCCCCGACTGAAAGGCAGCGATGCGTACCTTGCAGGGGTCATGAAAAGATCGGTGGTACTGTTTGCCGTAATTTCCCGGCTGTTCCATGCCCAGTGTAGGAGAAATGTCTCCCTCTGCAAAAGCCGCTTTTACGGGGTCGGCAGTTTTGCTCGGGAGAACCGCTTTTGATCCCGTAAAGTCGTTCGCCAGGTTTTGCCCGATCAGTGGAGGCGCCAGACTCAGGTATCCGGCAGCCAGGCTGGAATTTCGCAAAAATTTTCTTCGGGAGGAGCTCGGCTTCTTTTTCATGTGCAATCAGGAGTCAGGTGGAAGGTTACCAGGTGGTTTTCATTGGATTTTATTTCCGTTCTACCGGAAAAACCTGTTTTTAAGATACAGTAAATCATCGGTATTCCCAGTTAATCCTTGTTTTTTTTGCACATTGTTCGCTTCGGAAATGGGATGGGCAGGTAATTTTCTTTTGTGAAATTATTTCTATTGGTTTGGAAAGAGTAAATTTAATTCAACGAAAAATCTACAACGAATGTCAGATGCAATAAAAAGCCTGGAACTTTTCGAGGGAGGGCTGGAAGAAAAATCCCTGCAAGCTTATTTTAACCGAGTTGGGTATGGAGGGGAACGGGAACCTACTCTGGAGGTGCTCCAGCAACTGCATTACCTGCATCCGCAGGCCATTCCCTTTGAAAACATCCATTCCTTTTTGGGAATCCCGGTTGCCTTAGGCCTCCCGGAATTGGTGCAAAAGTTGGTGTTGGAAGGTAGGGGAGGATACTGTTTCGAGCAAAACCTACTCTTTGGGCAGGTATTGAGGACCATGGGATTCCTGGTAAAGGGATTGTCCGCCCGGGTTTTTTGGGAGGTACCGGAGGGGGAGATCAAACCCAGAGACCACATGTTGCTTTTGGTTCAGGTAGGCGGAAGGAAATACATCGCAGACGTGGGTTTTGGAGGAGCATCGTTCACGGCACCTCTTTCTCTGGACGATCCCGATCCGCAGGAGACACCCATCGAACAGTACCGGATTTCCAAAGAGGCGGACTTTTATTACGTGGAAATTTGGGTAAAAGAGGAGTGGAGGCTTATGTACCGGTTTGGATTGGAACCGCAGTTATTGCCGGATTACGAGGTCGTCAGCTGGTACCTGTGTACCCATCCTTCCTCACTGTTTGTGAAAGATTTGATGGTTGCCCGGTGCATGCCCTGGGGAAGGTATGCGCTTTATAACGACCGCTTTACCATTCACCGAAAGAATGAGGCAAGCCAAAAGCGAACCATAACGAACTATCAGGAGTTAAAGGAACTATTGGAAGAGATTTTTTTGATACAGCTACCCCAACACGAGAAGTTGCCGGAACGGTTGAAGAAATTGATTTCCGAAGAATAAGCGAATAAGGGAAGCGCAGGCTTTCTGTCTTTTTTTAAGAAATGGCTACTACAATGATGAAGAAGTGTTGGATGATCGTTTTCCTGATGGGAAGCCTCGCTAGTGGGAACCCGGCAGGCGCGCAGGGATTTATTAAACGGTATATCCATTCCTTTTTGAACGACACCAGCGATATTTCCAAACCGCAGTTTCTTCTGTACCCCACGCTGGCTTATGCGCCAGAGACCAGTTGGGAAATCGGATTCAGTGCCCTGTATGTGTACTACGCAAACCGTGACACCACCCATCGACTGAGTGAGATCAATGCATTTACGTTCTTTACCCTGGAAAATCAATACGGATTATGGATGGACCACGCCAACTATGGGCCGGGAGATCGCTGGTTTTTTCTGGGTAGAATACGCTTGCAGAGTTTTCCACTGCTGTATTACGGCATCGGTAACGACAGTCCGCCAGATTTTTTGGCCAGAGTAGATGCCAATCAGGTATGGGTGAAAGAACGCGTACTCCGTAAGGTACGGGATAATCTGTTTTTTGGGCTTGAATTCGATTGGCAACGATTGCAGCAGGTTCGATTTGTCCCTTCGGAGCCAGGGGCGACACTGGAGCTCCCCGCTGGATACCAGGGCAGTTCGAACCTGGGCCTGGGTCTGGGCCTGGTTTACGATGACCGGCACAACGTGCTGAACGTACGGGATGGCCACTTCTCCGAATTGGCCGTTATGCGGTACAACCCATTTTGGAAAAGCGAATTTAATTTTACCACGGTTTTGTCAGATAACCGGATCTACCGGCCCGTTGGAAAAAACAACGTGCTTGCCGCACAGCTATTTGGCCAGTTTCAATCCGGGATCGTTCCCTTTAACCAACTATCGCTGATGGGTGGGGAAAGCCTGATGCGAGGCTACTATACCGGGAGGTACCGGGACCGCAATCAGGTGGCAGCTCAGGTAGAAATGCGGTTTTTACCTTTTCCGTTGGGATTTACCGATCGAATCGGCGGAGCGGTGTTTGCCGGAACAGGCCAGGTTTTTCCGGAAATCAGGGCTTTTGATTGGAATAGAATGGTTTGGTCCGCTGGCGGGGGACTGCGGTTTTTGCTATTTCCGAAAAAAGATATTTATACCCGATTGGATCTGGCGTTTACAAGCGAAGGATCCGGGGTCTATTTTTTTATCGGAGAAGCATTTTAAGAAAAGCTACCGTTGTACGCCTGAACAGCCCTTCCGGTTAGTTTTGGCTCAATTGCCGGTAGTCAAGCTTGAAGTCGATCCGAAGAATTTCCCGGACGTTTTTTTTTTCGATAGCCTCGGGCATTTTTCCAACCTTCCAGTTGGCCGGCTTCCGGAATTTCTCTCCTTGCTGGAAATGGTCAAACGTCTCCGGATCATCGGCCGCAGATCGAACTGCCTTGACTATATACAAGAGGCTCAAACTAATTGCAAGTATTACCGACACTACGATGTACGTTTCCATAATTTCCGATCAGTTAAAAATCAGGCCTATTTTTTTGGCTTCCGAACCGCTCTCGGTACCCATTTGGTTTTAGAGTTCCGAATGATTGATTAACATTTCAAAATTAGTAAAATTTAATTACAAAAATTAATAAAAATAGGTTGTTTTTATGAGTATTTTTTTGTAAATATAAAATAGTATTTTGTTGTATTATTTTTGTATTTCATGCGCGGTAGGTAGGTTTTTCTGGGAAAAACGTCAAAATGCTTACCGGAAGGCCAGGCCTGCCGCACTATTCCTGCTTGAAAAACAGGTAGAGAAGTTTGGGCTTTCCCGCTTTCCAACTTGTTTCTAAACCGAATTTTCTCACGGTTATAGGTACTGATATCAGCTTTATGTTTGGTTGGAAGTGGTTCGTAAGCAATGCGGAAGCTTTGCTATGGATATTCTCATCGGTTTGTTGGGCACTGTCTCTTGGCCTCGTACCATTTGACACATCCCCGAAAGGAGTTTACGAAAGTAAGCAGGGGAAACAACTGCCAACATGCAATGCGGTTCTGGAACGAAAATTCGATGAGCAGGTAAAAGACTTTCGAAAACCGAGTAAGTGGAGTGATTTTGTTTGGTGCGAAGGCTGCTGGTTTCATATTTTTTTTGTTATTTGTACCTGCTTCACGGACACCTGAATACGGATGCTTGCTTTGAATACCTCGAACCTATCGAACACAAACGGCCTTTTTTCCTCGTGGAAAAATACAAGCGAACCGTTTGGGTTCCCGAATCTTAGACCGAAGGATTGCTTTCAAACCCGTGCATCAAGTTTTTCAGCGGGAGCAGTGGAGCGACGTTTTTCGGCTGCATCCCCTAAACTAGCGAGGTCTGAACGAAGCCAGAAAGGTCGTTTACCAGCAAAATCTGAAGTCCAGACCGGTTGTGGCCGGTGCGGAAAATTTCGAAAAGATTCGGTTCGGGAGAAAGCGTTGGGACCAACCTTAGTTTTTATTCGTGAGGATCGTGAAACCAATACTTCCTTTTGTAGTTCTTTCCTTAGCCGGAATTTCCCGGGACAGGATGCCGGGTTTCTGTCGGCTAGTCAACCTGTTTGGATCCGTTTTCAGGTACCTTTTGTGGGAAGGGTTGCGGTTCGTAGGACAACGACTGGGGGTTTCGGCGTACCGGTATCTGAGAGAGCGTCCGTGTATCGCCCCGGCTTTCTCGAGAAAATGGGAATAGGAGACGGGATTCCGTACTACAGCCCCGAAAAATCGAAGAAGCGGCCACCGTTGCTCGCCCTCCATCGGTACGTTTCAGTTAATAGAAAAGTCAAGCAATAAATCGAGTATCATGAACAAGAAAAAAAAGAACCTACTTTCCCGAAGAAAATTTATGGGAACGGGCCTGTTGGGAGCAGCAGGCATGGGAATGTTGAACCAGGCCAGTTACGCCAGAGGTCCATTGGTGGAGGGAGCCATGGATCAGCCAATGCAGCCAGGAAAAACAGGGGTAGAAACGCTTCGGTTGGGTTTTATCGGGCTAGGGCGGCAAGCCAACGGGTTGTTGAGCAACTTTATTGCCCTCCCAGACATTGAAGTTATCGCCGGATGCGACGTGTACGGGGCAAAACGACAACGTTTTTTAAACCGGACAACTGCCTATTACCAGGAGCATAACCGGGACGTGGAGGTGGCCGTTTACGAAAATTACCACGACCTCTTGGCCAGAAAAGATGTGGACGCGGTGGTTATTGCCACGCCGGATCATTGGCATGCGCTGATTTCCATTGATGCTTGCAGGGCGGGAAAGGACATTTATCTGGAGAAACCGCTTACCTATACCATTCGGGAGGGACAGGAATTGATCAAAGCGGTCCGTTCCAATAATATAGTACTGGCGACCGGCTGCATGCAGCGCTCGTTTGCCAATTTTCAGCATGCGGTTAAAATGGTGCACAAAGGGAGAATTGGCCCGGTTAGCAAGGTCTATGCCTGCGTGGGTGGTCCTCCGAAACCATTTGACCTGCCCAAAGAAGAGGTGCCGGCTGATCTAAACTGGGACCTTTGGCTCGGTCCGCTGAATGCCCCCATTCATTATAACCACGAGTTGAATCCGCCCATTTCTCTGGATCCACCGGAAAACGAGAAAATGTGGGGCGGATGGCGCTGGTACAAAGAAACCGGAGGTGGATTGACCACGGACTGGGGTGCGCATATGTTTGATATTGCCCAATGGGCCATTGGAATGGACCGTAAAGGACCGGTTTCCATTATCCCGGCAGGGTATCAGGATACCGAATACCTCACGTTTACCTACTCAAATGGTGTAACAATAACCGAGCAGCCCTTTGACAAAAAAGAAACCAGGGGATGCAAGTTTTTTGGCAAAGATGGCTGGATCGAAGTATCCCGCTCGCATTACGAGGCATCGGACCCTTCCCTGTATCCGTCACTTGCGGAAGGAGAAAGCCTGCAGGGAGGTGGATCAAAGGATCATTACATCGACTTTATCGAATCGGTGAGGCGAAGAAAAGATCCCATTGCTTCGGTAGAGATCGGCCACAGCACCTGTGTCACCTGTACGCTGGGTAATATCGCATACGACCTGGGCAGGCCTTTGAATTGGGATCCGGATACCGAGCAGTTTGTCAACGATCCGGAGGCAGAAAAACACCTGCATCGGGCATATAGACCGGGATACCGATTGTAAAAAACTCAAAAGGAGGCACCTCTATGGTGCCTTTTTTATTCCCACGTGCTTCGTAGGTTAGGGGTAGGCCGCAGGTAAGTACGCCGGTGGTAGCAAGCGTACGTCCTAAAGGAGATCGGTATTTTCAAGAAGACCCGGATCCGGTCCACAAGCGGGTGGTCTTATTTTCTCCGGGGGACCCCCGTAATGGCTTGCGCTTCCCAGGGGTTTTCGGGCCACAGGTGTTTGGGATACCTGCGTTTCAGTTCTTTTTTAACTTCGTGGTAGGTTTGGTTCCAGAAATTTTCCAGGTCCTGAGTCACCTGAACCGGTTTGTATCCCGGAGACAGTACGTGCAGCAGTAACGGCACGCGATTCGCATTAATTCGTGGGGTCTGTCTCCACCCAAATAGTTCCTGCAAGCGGGCCGCCAGTACCGGGGGTTCTCCCGAAGAAAAGTACCGAATAGCACCCCAGGACCCGCTCGGCAATTGGATGCGTTCGGGTGCGAGCTTGTCTGCTTCGGCTTGTTGCGAAAAGCTGAGGCTATGCTGGAGGATTTCACGTAGGGGTAATTTTTTCAGGTCGCTTGCGGTGCGTGCCCCCTTCAGGTAAGGGGCCAGCCAGGTTTCCGCCCGGGCTAGGAGTTGACCGGTGCGCACGTCCGGCCAATCGGCATCGGGATTCCAGGTTTTAAGGCTGAGAATTCGGTTTTGCCATTGGACGACCGCCTCGTCAAACGGCAGCCATTTTTCTCCTGAATTAGCGAGAGTTTCCAGGAGCACTTGTTGAATTGCCTCGGGGTCGGGGGACTGGATGGTCTTTTTTTGCAGCAGAATTTGTCCGATTTTCCATTCTTCTACTGCCTGCGCTGCCTCTTCCTGGGCATCCCAGTAGATTCTGGGCCGTATTTTGACCATGGGTCTCAGGTCACTTGGGGAAAGGGGAGATGCCAAAAAGATTTTCCCCGTTCGATCGCGTTCGTTTACCTGGGCGATGGCGAGCCAGGTTTCCCTGGCGAGGTCGTCTCTTCGTTCCATGCTGGCCATTCTCCCGTTGGCCAGTTGGAATAGGCCCTGATTTCCCGGTCGTGCGGATGCAATTCTCTCCGGAAAAGCCTGCGCCAGTAGCAACCCCGTTTGGTGGGGGTCTACCGCTCCGTTTGCGGCCTGTATACCGATCAATTGCCGGAAAGATTGGGCTGCTTTTTCAATTTTCCGGAACTCCTGCTGACCCCGGCTGCTTTGCCGAAAGCGGCGCAAGCCCTCTATTCGCAGGTTGATGTCCAGGCCTGCTCCTGCGGGCAGGGGATCTTTTTCCTCCAACACCGCAGCCAGATCGGTTGCCAGCGCCTGTAGGTCGAGTTCCTGACTAACCACCAGCAAGTGGGCAATTCTGGGATGGCTGGGAAATGCGTGGAGGGCTTTTCCATGAGGCGTGATTTTTCCGGATTCGAGGGCGCCCAGGTGCTCCAGGGTCGTTACGGCTTCCTCCCAATGTCCCTGTGGAGGAGGGGTAATCCAGTCCAATTCCCTGAAGTCCGAAATGCCCCATTTGTACAGCTCCAAGACCAGTGAGGCGAGGTCGGTTTGCTGTATTTCCGGTTCCCGGAACGGAAGTAATTTGTCCTGGGTGGCCCGGCTCCACAGACGGTAGCAGGTTCCCGGCCCCAGGCGTCCGGCTCTACCGGCTCGTTGGGTGGCGGTATCCTGGGTGACGGGGAGGGTTTCCAGCCGGTTGAGTCCGGAATTGGGATTGTACCGGGAGCTTCGCATGAATCCCCCGTCCACCACGATCCGTATGCCTTCGATGGTGAGGCTGGTCTCGGCAATGGCGGTGGCCAGAACAATTTTACGCTTTCCTTCCGGGTGCGGCAGCAGGACTGCCTGTTGTCGACCAAACGGCAGCTGTCCATATAGGGGAAGAATTGCCAGTTCCGGGTAGCGTGTTTGGAGTATTTTTGCGGTTTTCTTTATTTCCCCCTGTCCCGGAAGAAAGGCCAGGATGTCCCCTTCTCCACTGGCAACGGCATCGCCAATCACCGAGCTTATGGTGGAGGGGAGTGCGTAGAGGTCGGTGCCTTCGCAGTAGCGCAGGTCGACGGGATACTGCCTTCCCAGGCTTTCCAGTAAGGGAATTTGCAGCTTTTCGGCCAGCAAGCGGCTATCCAGGGTAGCCGACATGACGAGCAATCTCAGGTCCGGTCGGAGTACCTGGCGTACCTCGCGGCAAAGCGCCAGGCCCAGGTCTGCATGGATGCTGCGTTCGTGAAACTCGTCGAAAATCACCAGCCCGGTATCGGACAGCGAATTATCTGCTTGCATCATGCGGGTAAGAATTCCTTCCGTGATGACTTCGATGCGGGTGTTTTTTCCCACGCAGGTATCAAAACGTACCCGGTATCCCACCCGTTCGCCTGGGGATTCCCCCAGCAGCTGTGCCATGCGCTGGGCCACCGTTTTTGCAGCCAATTTGCGTGGTTCCAGTAACAAGATTTTTTTACCTGCCAGCCAGTTTTCTTCCAGCAAGGTGAGTGGCAAGAGGGTGCTTTTTCCGGCACCGGGTGGTGCGTGTAGCAACAGGGAAGGCTGATCTTGCAACAAAGCCTTCAGCCGGGGAAGGACTTCCAGTATGGGTAGGGAAGGGAATGACTTCAAGACAGGTGGGGAAGGAAAATTCTGGCTAAAAAAGTAACCTACGGCCGAAAATAGATTTCCGGCCGTAGGCAAGGAAATTTACTTGATGGTTGCTTTGGCACGTCCGTATTCCCATTTCACCTCCATGCCGTCCGCGACGATGTCGTAGACCAGATTTTCGGTGAGGGTTTGGGTTTGGCCGGAGGGTACCTGTACCCGAAGGGCGTCCTGACTTTCGTCGTATTGGGTGCCCCATTGCCCGGTTTGTTTGTTAAAGATAAAGGTACTGTTGTACTCATCCGGGATGATAAAGAAACTGTATTTGCCAGCAGGCAATGTTTTCCCCTGGATTTGGATGTCTTTGCTGGTTTCGAAAATGGTTGCTTCGTTTGCCCCTGCTCGCCAGACTTTGCCAAGCGGCACGAGCTCGCCGAAAATCGTGCGGCCCTTTACGGCGGGGCTGCTGTAATTTACCGTGATTTTCGCTCCATTAACGGTGCCTTCCGCAGTTTTTGGGGGACTAGCTCTTTCCTGAGCCTGGGAGAAAAAGACAACAGCTAGCAAAAGTACTCCGGAGAGACCAAGCATTTTTAAGGTTGATGTTTTCATGTTGGTATTGATTTTTTGGTTTGAAGTTGAAATACGTAACGGTATAAGGTATGGGATGGTTAGTCTTTCCAACCTTAAATTTTAACCCAGGCCTGTTTTTTATGACTTTCGATGATGCGTTCGCAAATCAGCAACTCCCGGTATCCGTCCTCAAACGTAGGGAAGCTGGGTTTTTCGGGTTGCTTGCCTTCAGCGATCGCGGCGTAGACCTCTTTAAACATTTGCTTGGAGGTATCCGGAAATCCTTCGTTGTGGCCTCCCGGGAAACCAATCAATTTGGCGGCCTCGGGGCTAAAAAGGGAGGGGTCTTTCATCAGGTGCTGGTTGGCTGTTTCTCGTTTTCCAATCCAGAGTTCGTTGGGCTTCTCGCTGCACCATTCGAAATTGGCCTTTGAACCTGCGATTTCGATGTTGAGACGGTTTTTTCGACCGGCATTTACCTGACTGACGGTGACCGATCCTTTGTTGCCGTTATCAAACCGCAACATCACGGTGGCATGGTCTTCGGTGTTGATGGGCACCTCTTCGTAATCCGATTCCTGAAGCATTTTTCCGCTGTAGGTTTCGATGGCCTTAAGGGGCTTCAGGCGGGTCTTGTGCACGGTAGAAAAGTCGGCCATGACCTCCGTTACTTTCAACCCGGTGACGTATTCGGTGAGATCGAGCAAATGAGAACCGATATCCGCGATGGCCCGGGAGTCTCCCGACTTGTCCGGTTCCAGTCGCCAGTTGTAGTCTGTTTGCAGAAAAAGCCAGTCCTGCAGGTAGGAACCCATGATGGAGTAAATGTCTCCAAGTTCCCCGCTTTCTCGCATGGTTTTCATTTGCCGCACCATGGGGTAATAGCGCAGGTTAAAATGAACGGCATTGACCAGGCCTGTTTTTTTGGCCAGGGCTACCAATTCTTCCGCTTCTTCTATTTTGGTAGCCAGGGGCTTTTCACAAATCACGTGTTTTCCTGCCTCCAAAACGGCCTTGGATTGGGCGTAGTGTAGAAAGTTTGGGGTGCAGATATGCACGGCGGTAATGGATTCATCCCGAAGCATGTCTTCAAATACCATGGCTTTTGCTATGCCCAGTTGCGCGGCTTTGGCCCGGGCCAATTCCTCGTTTACCTCACAGAGCGCCGCCACTTCGATATTGGGATTTCTTCTCAGCGCTTCGATATGGGCAGGGCCAATGAATCCTGTGCCAACTACCGCTACATGTACTTTTTCCATAATGATTGGTTTATTGTAAAAGATAGCCTTAAAGATAGAAGGTACTTTTGTATTTTTCAATGCTCTCTCACTTTTCCCGGTGCAGGACCGGCAGCAAAGCGTTCCCGGCGACGGCTATTTTTCCAATTTTCTACCAAAAGGCTGGTAGGGAATGCCTATTTTTAGCGCATGAACACGGATCGAAAAACAGCCCTGGTTACCGGTGCCGCCCGGGGCATTGGTCAGGAAATCGCCCGGATATTGGCAAGGGAGGGGTATTCGCTTTTTCTTGCCGACAAGCTGCCGGAAGCAAACGAAACGGTACAGGCCTGCAGGGCGCTGGGAGCTACGGCTGCTTTTGTCCCTTGTGATATCACCGATGCCCAACAGCGGGAGAACCTGATTCAGACCGTTTCCGCCGGTACCGGCCGACTGGATATCTTGGTTAACAATGCGGGGATCAACGTGCGGGAACGACGAGACCTGTTGGAAGTGGAGGAAGGCGACTACGACCGGGTGTTGGATACGAATTTACGGTCTCCGTTTTTTCTTACCCAAAAAATTGCTAGTTGGATGATTCAGCAAAAGGAAGCGTTCCCGGAGCGAAACCCATGCATCATCAATATTGCGTCGCTGACATCCTATGCGGCTTCGATTCACATGGCTCCTTATTGTTTGTCAAAGACCGGGGTGAGCATGATGACCCAGCTTTTTGCGCAGCGACTGGCGCCGCATGGGATTGCGGTCTACGAGATCCGTCCAGGTATCATCCAAACCGACATGACCACGGCGGCCAGGGAAAAATACGATCGGTTTATTGCGGAAGGAGGACTGCCAATTCCCAGATGGGGTACACCTGCCGACGTGGCCCAGGCGGTATTGGGCCTGGTTCGGGGGTTTTTGCCCTATTCTACCGGTGAAGTGATCAACGTAGATGGAGGCTTTCACATGCGCAAACTTTGATAGCGGCTCAGTCTCCGGGTAGGGGCTGGCTGCTTGGGAAATAGTCCGGAATTTTGGTAGAATTTTTCGGTCTCCCTCCAGAAGCAGCAGCGGCGAGTTCTGCTAAACTAAAATAGAGTGAGTGGGTACTGCGCTGGCAGGCCCGCTTCCTTAGGCTGAGAGTTGGACCCGTTGATATCCAGCATCGTCGCAGTTTGCGAAGGAGCACGGTAGTGGGTCCTTGTTTTTGTGGCTTCTTTGGCCGGAACGGGAAGCGGGAATCCCAGACCGTTTGCCAGAACTGCCGCCACAACGAATACCCGTGCTTTAAATAAAAAGAAGAAGAAAAGTTGCTTTTTTCGGTTCATCGAGTAATTTTGTTACTCTTAGCCTGTGCCTCACGTGGCGAAGCTGTATACGGTTTTCCGCACCCAATCAACCAATCGCTACTTTAATGAATTTCATGGCTATTTTATCGTTTTTCGTATCGTTTTAACGCTTTTTTAAGCGGCACATCCTTCCCTTGCTGGATTCCCTGATCACCTCCAAAACGAGGATTAAATTACTGGTTAAGTTCTTTTCCAATGCCGGAAACCGCGGATACTTGCGGGGCCTTGCGGATGAGTTTAACGAATCTACGAATTCGGTTCGGGTCGAGTTAAACCGGCTGTCTGAAGCGGGCCTGCTGCACTGGCAAAACCACGGAAAGACGAAGCGTTATCAGGCGAATGAATCCCATCCCTTGTACCAGGAAATCCGAAGCATCGTCAGCAAGTACCTGGGCTTTGATCACTTGATTGAGCAGGTGGTACACAACCTGGGCAATGTCAAAAAAGCCATCATTCTGGGCGACTATGCCAGGGGCAAGGATTCCGGGACAATTGAGTTGTTGTTGGTAGGGGAGGAGATTAATTCCGACTACCTGGACTTTTTAATCAAAAAAACCGAAGAAAAGATACAGCGAAAATTACGGGTAGAGGTAAAAGACTTCGTGCCGCAGGAAGCATTGTCTGGATTAGTGGTATTTGAAAAAGAAGAGGCATGAACGAAAAATCGGGTATTTTTCTATCGGTAGTCATCCCGGTATACCAATCGGCCTCCAGCCTGGAAGCGTTGATTCGGCGCCTGGGTTCCGTACTTCAGGGGATAAGTTCGCAGGTGGAGCTGATTCTGGTAGACGACGGTAGTTCGGATGGCAGTTGGGATTTGATCCAAAAAGCCGCGGATACCGATGCCCGTATACGGGGATTGCGGTTGAGCCGAAATTTTGGACAACATCATGCCATCGCGGCTGGATTGGATGCGTCGGTTGGAGAATGGACCGTGGTGATGGATGCCGATTTACAGGATCTACCAGAGGAGATTCCCCACCTGTTGAGCAAGGCCCAGCACGGGTACGAGGTGGTGTTGGGCAGGCGGATGCATCGGAAAGATGTCTGGCATAAAACGTTGCTTTCAACCCTATTTTATCGGATTTTTCGGTATTTGAGCGGTTTTTCCCAAGATCCGGCGGTTGGTAATTTTGGTATTTACCACAGAAAAGTGATCGGGGAACTGGTGCAAATGCGGGAATCGATCCGCTATTTTCCTGCCCTGGTCCATTGGCTGGGTTTTCGTCAGGGCACCTTCGATGTGCAACACGGGCACTCGGTCACTGGAAAGTCGAATTATAGCGTTCGCTCCAGAGTTCATTTGGGGGTAAACGCTGTGCTGTCCTTTTCGGATAAGCCCCTGCGCTTAACGGTAAAATTGGGTTTTGTTATTGCCTTAATGGGGTTTATATTTGCATTGATCACCCTATTTCGGTATTTCTCGGGAAGCATTGCGATACAGGGATATGCAAGCCTGATCGTTTCTATCTGGATGTTGTCGGGCCTTATCCTGATGACGCTGGGAGTCGTGGGTTTGTATGTAGGAAGAATATTCGAAGGGGTCAAAAATCGTCCGCTATACGTAGTGGCCCAACGAACCTGATATGATACAGTTTTTACCCTTTGATTCGTCCTTGTTTGGTTACCGGGTTGGTAAGTTGCTCCTTGAAAAATCGCTTCCCGATATGGATCGCATCCAATCAGCCGCACACGGTTACCAGCTAATTTACGTAATGGGAAAGCCCGGCCTGGTAAAGCTGGGCGGCTGGCCGCCCATCAGTACCCGGGTGGAACTGGTGAAAGCGATTTTGAAATCGGACCTGGAAGCCGATTCCGAGGATCTGGACGAGGTGGAGATAGGTGAGCAGGATCTCTCCGGCTCGCTCTCCGATACCGATCAGCAGCAACTGCGGGAATTGGTCTTTACCAGCGGCCAATGTTCCCGATTCCGGCAGGATCCCTTGCTTGCCAATAAGGAATACGAAAAACTCTATAGTACCTGGTGGGAAACCATCACCAGCCAAAACCACCGGGTGATGGTGGCCCGAAACGGTGACCGCCTCCTCGGTTTTATCACCTTTCGCCTGCTGCGGGGGCGTGCCTACGTAGACCTATTTGCCGTAGAGGGCAAATCTCAAGGAAAAGGAATTGGTAGGAAATTGATGCGCAAGGTATTTCAGGAAGTATATGCCACGGGCCTGGTACAAGTGGGATTGTCCACGCAAAAAGCAAACCAACGGGCCATGGCATTTTACCGAAGTGCTGGATTTCAGTCCCTGAAGGAAACCTTGATTGCGCACTGGCGGCCGGAAATCCCCGGATGAAAGCATCGCTTACTTGATCACACATACCGATACAGGACTGCAGGTAGTTCCCTACTCCCCCCGGTTTGCCAGCGCATGGCAGGAGGTGCTGGTTGCGGCTCCAAACGCAACCCTCCTGCATCGGCGATCGTACCTGGAATACCACGAGGAGCGTTTTCGGGACGTATCGGTACTTGTTTTTTCCAGGAACCATCCCCTGGCGGTTTTTCCCGCACACCGGGAAGGAAACGAGGTGTATTCCCACCGAGGGCTTAGCTACGCGGGGCTTGTTCACCGTAGCTGCTCGTTTCACCAAACCATGCAGCTTTACCGGCACCTGCTGCAGTACTATTCGGAGCAGGGAGTGTCGGCACTTGTCCTCCACCCGACACCGATCGTGTATGCAAGCGAATGCGCAGACCCGCTTCCCTACCTGATGTACCTGGCCGGAGCGGAGACAATCGATATGAAATTAACCCAGGCCATTGCGTTGCCGCTCGTCCTGGCCCACAAGGGGCGGAAAGCTACCGTTAGCCGGGCGGGCAAATCCGGCCTGGAAATACGATTGCAGGAAGATGTAGGCGAGTTTTGGGATGCCCTCCTGGTACCCAACCTGCTGCTACGCTACGGCAGGAAACCCACCCATACCCGGGAAGAAATGCGTTACTTGAAGTCCATGCATCCGGATTCAATTTACCAATACACCGTATTTGAAGCGGAAACTCCGGTGGCTGGCTCCACGGTGTACGAAACACCTACCTGCCTGCACACCCAGTATCTGGCAAGCAATGCCCGGGGCAGGGAGTTGCATGCGCTGGATTTACTCGTATACCACCTGGCTACCGAGGTAGCCGGAAAAAAACGCTACCTGGACTTTGGCCATTCTCATCAGCCAAAGGGCGGTGCGATCAATCGGTCTCTTTTTCGGTGGAAACAAAGCTTTGGCGCCGAGCCCTTCCCTCAGGTACAATACCGGGTACCCACCGCAGCCTGGAAGCAATTGGCCGAAGCAGAACGTACAACGCCCCGGTAAATGCCCAAACGATCCACCCCGGATAGGGAACGACTAACGCAACTTCGTAGGGAAGACTCTTACTACCACATTACTTGTTTTAAGGATGAATTTTACTGCAACGATCATCCGGATGGTAGATGCATGAGAGGTTTTTTCTCGCTTTTTATACAAGCGCTTAACGGAATGACCTTCGCGATAAAATACGGTTTGCCATACAAGGTAGATTTTTCAAACGCTACTTATCCCTATAGCAATGCCGGGGAGGAAATTCCTACCAATTTTTGGGAGGAATTGATGGTACCCCAAGCGCTTTCTCCAGATCGCTCTCCTGTCTATAACCTTAGGTACGAAACCTACCCACTTAGAATTTGGCATCGGGGTTTCCTAAGAAGTCTGCATCAAACCTTGCGGTCTGAAATACGCTTTCAGAAAAATCTGACTGAAAAAATTGCAGCCCTAAAGGAAAAATTCAAACCTTTCCGGGTTTTAGGACTACATGCCCGGCGAACGGATCACTATTTGGAGGTTCCTTCGGTTG
Source organism: Cyclobacterium xiamenense (assembly GCF_009467825.1). Classification (GTDB taxonomy): domain Bacteria; phylum Bacteroidota; class Bacteroidia; order Cytophagales; family Cyclobacteriaceae; genus Cyclobacterium; species Cyclobacterium xiamenense. The sequence goes on from NZ_WIOK01000005.1 coordinate 79,694, forward strand.
ATGAGGAGGTATTTCTGAGGAAAATTAAGAAAAAAATACAGGAATTTGACCGCTTGTTTGTGGCAACGGATGATGCGGTTTTTCTGGATGCACTGAAGCGGTTGTATCCAGAGAAGGTACTGGCACATGACTTTTACCGATCTAACGACAAGCAAGCTGTACACGATCATAGGAGTGGAAAAACTGGTCTTTTATTAGGCGAACAAGCACTTTTGGATTGTCTGTCGCTTTCTTTTTGCCAGGAGCTAATCCTATCCCCTTCGAATTTGTCTTATGCAGCCTTGGTTTTTCAGCCCGACTTGCCCTATTCCCTGGTAGAAAGCCGGGCGGCTGCCTGGTCTCGTCGAAAGACGCTGCTGGCCTACTTGCTAAACCGGTGGGGAATCCGAAAATGGTAAGGAGTGATTGAGCTGTATCCGCAAAGCGATCCGATTACCGCCGACTGTCCCCGCTGTGCGGGAAAGGAAATGCCGGGTACAGCGCTCTTTTTTCAGGGGCCTCATGTGTTGGGAGAACATGCCTGTACCGATTGTGGGTTGGCGTTTTATGCGACCTTGCCCATTGGTCATGCCGCCCTTTTTCCCGTTGCTTTTAGCCGGGATGGAAGATTTACCCGCTTTGACAGAAAGGAAGGTTCCTGGATGGCCCTGCCGCTGATTCGTTCCGTGCGTGAGGCTACTGCTGTAGCGGCCGGTATGCAACTGTTGCAGGCAAATCCCGGGGGAGACCTGGTAGTGGTCAACTGCCTGGACGGGTGTTTTGGGCACGTGTTTACCAAACTCTGGAACGTGTATTTGCTACAAAAGAAATTTCCAGCCAAAACCCTGGCGGTGCTGTTGCCTTCCCGTTTTCACTGGCTGCTGACCGATCCGACGGTGGAGATTTGGTCGGTAGACCTGCCCTTGGAGGAGCTGCACAAGGGCGTAAACGGACTGGATGCCTGGGTAAGGAAACAGTTTGCGCGGTTTCGTTCGGTGGCCTTGAGTCGGGTTCCGGTACATCCAAACCCAGCGGCGTTGGATCTTGGAGAAATCCTGCAGGCCAGGCCCTTTGATCTGGAGGACTTTATGCGGGTCCCCTTGCAGCTAACCTTTGTCTGGCGTTCCGACCGCTTTTGGTTGAATAGCCGGCTTCTTGCCCTGGTCGACAAGGCATCCATCAAGTTTGGTTTGCAGTCCTGGGTGCACGGCATCCTGTGCTACCGGCAGGGCAGGTTGTTGGGACGGCTGAGGCAAACGCTCCGCGAAGCCCTTCCGGAGACCCGTTTTTACCTCACCGGCCTGGGCAAGCAGGGTAGGCTTCCTGCAGGCTGGACGGACGAGCGGGTGGAGCAGATTGATCTGGAAGTGGAGCGAGGCTGGAACGAAATTTACCGGCAGAGTCATCTGGTGATGGGGGTACACGGTTCGCACATGATCATCCCTACCGCCCTGGCTGCCGGCTTTGTAGAAATCCTGCCCCGGCACAAGGTGCGGCATCTGACCGAGGACATTGGCCGGCAGCACCCCGGGCGTATGGGGCAATTTCTGGGCAGGTTTGTAGACGAATTTTCCTCCCCCGATCTGCTTGCGGAACACGGGGTACGTATGGTAAAGGAGTTTGAAAGGGTGTATGCGGGCTGGAAAGGGGATGTACACGAAGCAATGTGAGGAAGGACTTGTGCAGGAAAGCGAGTGGCAATTTGCCCCTCGGTTTAGTGCAGGGTCCATCCCGGTTTGGTAGTTGATCGGCCCGGATGCAGCATGATTTCCGCTAGTTTTACCTTACCCGAATAGGTTATATGTTGCCAAAATCCAGCAGCTATGTACGGTGAAAATTTCGTGCGATTGCACTGATTTTTAATGCAAAGGCTCATGAAGAACCTGCCGAAAATGTATCGCCTCGTTTGCGGAAGTATACCGAAAAGTTGATGCCTGTGCACGTTTGAGCGTACCTAAAATGATAAACGAACGATGATTCCCGTTACCAAACCATTTTTGCCTCCGCGGGAGGCGTACAACCGATACCTGGATGGTATCTGGGAAAGAAACTGGCTAACCAATAACGGTCCGCTTGTCAATGAACTGGAACTCCAGCTTAAGGAACACCTGAACCTGGACCATTTGCTTTTTGTGTCGAACGGTACCATTGCCCTTCAGTTGGCGATTAAAGCCCTCGGACTTCGGGGTGAAATTATCACCACTCCTTTTTCCTACGTGGCTACGACCACCTCGATTATCTGGGAGGGATGCACGCCCGTATTTGTGGATATTTTAGAGGATAGATTGACCATGGACCCCGATTTGATAGAGGCCGCGATTACTCCCAATACTTCGGCGATTTTAGCGACTCACGTGTACGGAATTCCATGCGAAGTTGAACGCATACAGCAGATAGCAGATGCGCATGGGCTGAAAGTCATCTACGATGGGGCACATGCGTTTGGTGTGCAGGTAAATGGCAAATCGATTTTTGAATACGGGGATATCTCCACCTGTAGTTTTCACGCGACCAAACTCTTCCACACCATTGAGGGAGGGGCAGTAATAACCAAATGTCCGGAAATCCTAAAAAAGATGGCCTATTTAAGAAATTTCGGGCACGATGGATTTGAAAAATTCAATGGGATTGGCATCAATGGAAAGAATTCGGAATTTCATGCAGGAATGGGGCTGGCGGTTATTCCTTATTTGGACGAAATTCGGAAGAAAAGGCAAAACCAGTTTGTCTACTACAAAGAGCTATTGAAGGGCTTACAGGTGAGGTATCCCGAGACCAGTCAACTAGAGAACTACAATTACGCGTATTTTCCGATTATATTCAATGACGTGATTTTGTTAAAAAAATGCATGCACCTGTTGGAGGAAAATGGTATCGGAAGTAGAAGGTATTTTTATCCCGCATTGAATAATATTGGGTTCAACGAGGGAATTTGCCCTGTTTCGGATCGCATTTCTGAGCGGGTTATTTGTTTACCCCTGTACCATTCGTTGACAAAGGAAGAGCAACGAATGGTTGCGAGGTTATTACTGAGAGTTCAGAATAACTTATAAATCAGTCAGTTAAATTGGTTCAATAGAGGACCACACCTAATAATAAAATGGGGTTAAACCGGTACTAAGACAAAAAAATAGCTACAATTTTTCGACTAGCCATTACATGCGAGCATTGGTTCAGCATTCGGTCGATCTTAGTTTCCGCATGGGTTAGTTGGGTAAAAGAGAAAAATCTACCGGGGAATGAGCAGTTTAAAGAGAATACTAAATAAAAATGTATCAGATTTTAGCTATTTCTACGGCTATTTAGGAAATAAGCTGATTATTTCTTTTGTGTTGAATATTTTAGTGGCTATCCTGGATGGTTTTGGCATAGCGATGTTCCTACCGCTAATGAAAAGCCTTGGCAGCAATGAGGAAATAGCAGGTTTAGGCAAGTTAAGTTTTATTCTAAGCTGGATGGAAACGCTTCGCATCCCCATGAACCTTCTGGGCGTATTGTCTATCATGCTATTCTTTTTTGTTGTCAAGGGTTTGGTAAAATACGGAGAAGGCATCTATAAAACCATACTCCAAAGACAGTTCATTACCAGCCTAAGGCTGTCTCATGTTGAACTCTTGAGTCAATTAAGTTATCGGTCGTTCGTAGAGGCAGATAGCGGTAAAATACAAAATACGGTGACCGGGGAAGTTCACAGGGTCCTCACGGCCTATACAGCTTATTTTCAGACGATTCATGGTGTTTTAGTGGTAATGGTGTACATCGTTTTAGCGTTTACGGTAGATTTTCAGTTTACGCTATTGGTGGTAGTGGGTGGATTGTGTACCAACTTTATTTACAAAGTGATTTATAGCAAAACGAAGAAGTATTCAGTGGCATTTACCGAGTCAAACAGTGAGTTTCAAGGCTTACTGATTCAGCATGTTGCCTCCTTTAAATACCTCAAAGCTTCTGGTTTGATTAATCGGTATAAAAGAAGATTAATTAGTAAAATTACCGACATCGAGGTTTATCAGAAAAAGATTGGTGAATTAAATGCCATAATCAATGCATTAAGGGAGCCCTTGGTAGTTACGGTGATATTTATCGTGATTGTCATCGAAGTCGAAATTTTTGGCGGTCAATTAAGTTTGATTGTATTAAGTCTGCTGTTTTTTTACCGGGCATTGACCCATTTGATGAATCTTCAGAATTATTGGAATACTTATATGGCCACCTACGGTTCCCTGAAAAATATGAAGGCATTTAATCAGGAGCTATTGGAGGGTGCGGAGCGAAGAGGAGCGTTGGTTTTTGAAAAATTTGAGAAAAGTATCGATTTCAAAAATGTCACCATTCAATTTAACGGAAGAACGATCTTAAGAGATCTCAGTTTTTCCATCAAAAAATTTGATAACGTTGCGATACTTGGTCCGAGTGGAAGTGGAAAGTCTACCTTGATGAATATGATTTCCGGGTTGATTCGACCGGATGAAGGTGAGATACTGCTGGATGGCCAAAGGTTAAGCGATTTTGATATTTCTACCTTCAATTCCCATATTGGCTACATCACACAGGAGCCGGTTATTTTCGATGATACGATTTTTAATAACGTGACCTTTTGGGCCGAGAAAACAGAAGAAAATTTACGTAAATTCAATCAGGCATGCCGAAGGGCGTTGATCGATGAGTTCGTCTTCGGTCTGGAACTTCAGGAAGACACGAGAATGGGGAACAATGGAATCATGGTAAGCGGCGGTCAAAGGCAGCGGATTGCAATCGCACGAGAACTGTACAAGGATATTGCCATCCTTTTAATGGATGAGGCGACTTCTTCGTTGGATTTTGAAGCGGAGTCGTTGATTCAAAAAAACATCGAGTTCCTAAAAGGATCTTTGACGATGATTATTGCCACACACCGGGTAAAAACGATCGAGAATTGTAATAAGGTGGTTTCGTTAAAAAATGGTAGCGTGACCGTTCAGGAACACGCACTGGTTTAATGGGTTTGGACGCATCCGTACGGATACGCTTCAGAAATGACCATTTTTCGACGCTGAGCCATCGCTATTCATCAGGGAAATGCTATGCTGAAATGGCTTAGAAGGACCTTGTCTGCAAAAGCCTTGTTAAGGGTATTGGAACGTAGGTTTGTTCTCTTGATGTTTACGTAAAAAGTATAAATGCTGCGGCTTCATTAGCAATAATTGAGAGAGGTGATTTGAAATCTTCGAGCGCACACCCGATAGGCGTAATGTAGCGGGTTGATATGCCCGCTAAAGTGATTGTTATCAAACGCAGCACAAAAAAGCGAATTAGGTCAGTGAATTTTAGGAGAAAAATAAAAAGAATATTTTCGACGTTCGGATTTGAAATTCTTTCCAACAAAAACGAGCAGTTTTTACGAAAGAATCTATTTGAGGTCAAACGAAGGTTGTTGCGTGGTATAGAATGCCCAGTAATCATCGACGTTGGTGCATTTATTGGGGATATTACTGAACTGTACCGGGAGCTATTTCCGAATTCTACCATTTATTGCCTTGAACCCTTCGAAGAAACGTATTCAATTTTAAAAGATAGATTTCGAACGGATACAAAAATAAGGACCTACAACGCGGCATTGGCCGAGAAAAGTGAGACAGCAAATTTTTATGTAAATAAAAATTTGCGAACAAACTCACTATTGGCATTGGACGCGGAAACAGAAATAAATTGGCCTACATCGAACCTGGAGCACCGTAAAGACGCGTTGGTGCATTGTTACTCATTTGATGATTTTTCTCGTGCCGAAAATATTGATCGGGTTCACCTACTGAAAATTGATGCGCAAGGTGCTGAATTTCTGATTTTGAAAGGAGCTTTTGATGCGCTGAAACACCGAAAAGTTAAAATTATTTACTTAGAAGTACTGTTAAAACCTACGTATAAACAGCAAGCGAAATTTCAGGATATACTTGGCTATTTGGCAGATTTGGACTATTCCCTCTATGATGTTTACAATCCATCCTATGCGGGAGATGGTAGTTTACGCCAGATTGACGTGATTTTCGTTGCGCGTAGATTTTTAGAAAACGCGGTGTTAGCGTAGCGGGTACCGTCTGAGGATCGAAAATCTATGTGCTAAATTAGAAAAATAAACTTTAAAACTGTCCCCAAGTAATCGGTTAGTTGTAGCCAGTAGCTTAATTGAAATCAATTTTTGAGTCCATGTCTTTGTTTTATTTTTATTCAATTATAAAAAAGAAAATATTAAATTATTTTTTTTATCACCTATTAAACAAAAAATATGATTTAATTATTTTTGATAACATTCTACCTTTATCGTTTTCTCCCTGGAGAAATTTTGAGTTTGAATGGTTAGTAAAATCGATTGATAACTCGAAAATTGTATGCAGTCTAACTGGATTTAAAAAGTTTTCTAACGAAGCCACTATTTCACATTCAAGAAATGAATTAGTTGAAGGTTATCCCAGTTTGCATAAGAAATTACACGTAAAAAGACTATTCAATGGATATAATACAAAATTATTTTATTGTTTGTTTTACGATAATCTATTAGCAAACCTTTCTTTTCTAAGAAAAAGCAAGACACCTTTTATTTTTACTCTTTATCCGGGTGGTGGTTTTTTATTTAATAATCCAATTGTAGATAAAAATTTACATGAGATTTTTTCACTTTCTAATTTTAAAGGAGTGATTGTAAATCAATACGCAACAAGAAATTATATTGAATCGAATTTTACTATTAAGAAAGAGAGCATATTTTTGATACCGGGGGTTCCTTTTAATGATACTGTTTATTTGGATAAAGTAAATTTTCTCAAAGAGTTTTCGGGCAAGCTGAAAATTCTATTCATGGCACAAAAGAATATGGCAGGAGGAAAGGACAAAGGATTTGATTTTTTTATTAATATTTCTAAAATTTTAATCAGAAAAGGATACGATATCTGTTTCGAAATAATTGGAAATTTTGACGAATCAGATTTGGATAGTCAAACAGACCAATCATACTATTTCTTTCATGGTAGGTTAAATGAGGATCAATTCCCGGCTGTTCTAAATGAGACCCATATGATAATTTCACCAAATAAACCTTTTGTTTTAAAACCGGGAAGTTTCGATGGTTTTCCTTTGGGTACATGTGTGATAGCAGGGTATTTTATAAATGGTCTTTTTTTAACGGATTTTTTAGAAGAATCGCATTCGACTGGATGGATAGATGGGTACAACTTTTGTAAATTGGATGGGGATTTAGATAATAGTTGTAATAAGATTATTTTATACATAAACAATAGGGAGAAACTAAAGAAGATTGCTCTAAATGGTAGAGAAAAAGTAAAAAATGATTATTCGTTTCGAAATCAAATAACTCCAAGAATAGAATTGTTTAAAACCATACTTTTAAGCTAATGTTCGTTTTTAATAGTATTCTTGTAAGGGGAAAGTCAAGTTATTCTCAATGCGGTGAAGATCTGATTGTCGACTTTGTATTTAAAAATTTACTAAAAATTGAGAAACCTAGCTTTTTAGATATTGGTGCAAATGACCCGATTTTATTTAACAATACCTTCAAGCTTTATCGGAATGGGTGTCGCGGTATAAATATCGATCCCAATAGGGAGTCCATTAAATTGTTCAATAAAAAGCGGAGAAAGGATATCAATGTACATTGCGGTATCGGATGTGAAAAAGGAATAAAAGATTTTTATATTTTCGGAAATTCCATGTTGAATACGTTTGACAGTGAAGTAGCGAATATTCAAGGTGGTGTGGTAGCTACGGAAAGGGTAAAGGTGGAAACCATTGCAAACGTCCTTTTCCGTCATCAATATTCAGCAATACCAGATTTTTTAAGTTTGGATACGGAAGGTATGGACGAGGAGATTTTGAAGTCTATTTTTTCAGTAAGTAGTCAATTTGGTTTGCCGAAGGTCATTTGTGTGGAGACTATTAGGAAACTTGACGATAGCGAATGGCAGAAGAATCTGGAATTAATCGAATATTTAAAGGATAATGGTTATACACACCATTCTGATACCTTTATAAACTCAATCTTTTTTCATTCCCACTACTTAAAGGTGAAAATTCGTTGATCATCGTCAGGCTGAAGAGTGGTTTAGGAAATCAACTATTCCAATATGCGATGGGGTTGAGCCTATCCAGGAAAAAGAATACTCCGCTCCTTTTCGATAGTAGTCTCTTCAAACAGGGCAATAGAATATTAAGACTAAATTACTTCAATCTTAACTATAATTCTATATCGAAATTTGCATTGTGGTTTCTTTCCTCCAATTTCGTTTATTCCATTTCAAGATTATTTCAATCTAATTTTTACCACAAAGTAATCAGGGATCCGATATGGCGGCCGCTGGAGTTAAGCGGGACCGATAACTTAATTTTGATAGGGTACTGGTCGTTTAATAGGTACTTCGAAGAAATCCGTGGTGAACTTGTTGCGAAGTGTACTGTTAAGGAGATTTTTTTTAACGTTTCTTATGTGACCTTTAAGGAGCGAATTCTGGGTTCCGAAGCGGTAGCTATTCACATTCGGAGAGGGGATTATGTATCGGATAGGCAATATAATAGTATATTCGGTGTTTTACCAATCCAATATTATATAGACGCAATCGAGGAAATTAGACGAAAAGTAGGTAACCCTTACTTTTTCGTTTTTTCTGACGATCCGGATTGGGTAAATGGATGTTTCTCTATTGATCAAGCATACACCCTGGTTAGTGATGAAGAATCTTTGGAAGACTACCATGAATTTGATTTGATGAGATGTTGCAAACACCAAATTATTTCCAATAGCACATTCAGCTGGTGGGCAGCGTATTTAAACGACTATGAGCACCGCGTGATTATTCAGCCGCAGAGATGGTATCAATCTGAAACTGCACAAAGCGTGTACGAATCAAATGAGTTCTTATTTATTAAAGGCGCCATTCGCATCTAAATGGTACCTAGGATGATTATCGCTGGTGCTGGGGGGCACGCCCTGGAAGTCTACGATGCGTTGCTTGTTACGCACCCGGACTCGTCACTTTTTTTCTTTGATGACGTGCGAGAGAACCTGCTTTCGCTTCGTAACCGTCCGGTATTGAAATCAGCGGCCGAAATTCAGGCGAATTTTCAGTCGGAATTTACTTTCGTTTTAGGTGTTGGAACGCCCAAAATAAGGCATGCATTGCATGGGTTTTTATCCGGTCTCGGTGGGCGGTACCGAGGTATCCTCGGTCAGCAAACTGTTCTAAGTGACCGTAGTCAATGCCAAAACTGTGATATCATGCATTTTGCCTATATCGGGTCCTCGGTGGCTATTGGTACAGCATCGCTGGTAAATGTAGGTGCACAGGTGCACCATGAGGCAATTATTGGGAAATTTTCCGAAATAAGCCCTGGCGCAATTATCCTCGGGAGGGCAACCATTGGTAATTTCTCATTTGTAGGAAGCCGAGCGGTCGTTCTGCCAAATGTTACCATCGGCGATCATGTGGTCGTTGGCGCGGGTTCGGTTGTAACGCGTGATATACCGGATTTTTGCAAAGTGGTTGGCGTACCGGGCAGGGTTGTGGGTAAAATCGAACCCATCGATAATGGCTACAAGTAGGGTAAGTGTTTGCATGATTACCTACAATCATGCCGGATATATTAGAAAAGCCTTGCAGGGGGTTTTCAGTCAAAGGGTTAACTTCCCCCTGGAGCTGGTGATTGCGGATGATTGTTCCACGGACGGCACAGCGGAACTAATTCAGGAGGAAATCTTAAAATATACGGGTACGATTCAAGTCCGTTTTCTTCGAAACCAGCGAAATGTTGGCGTCAATCGAAATTTTGTGAATGCATTGTACGCGTGCAATGGCGAGTATATTGCGATTTGCGAGGGAGATGACTGGTGGACAGATACTTCAAAGATTCAAAGGCAATTCGATTTTTTGGAAAATAACCCCCGATTTGTCATGAGTTTTCACTGTGCACGTACGGTGTCTGCAGACGGACGTAACGAACGCGTGATACCTTCCCCGCCTACCAGGCGGAATTTGGATTTTGGTGCCTTACTAACCGGGCAGTATACCATTCCTACGCTTACTACTTTTTTTAGAAATACCATTGGTAATAAGCTGCCGAAGGAATTTTTTGAAATCACGAATTGTGATACGTTTTTGTTTTTGTTCGTCGCCCGAGGCGGCGATGTGTATTTTCACGCCGATATTTCCGGAGCCGTTCATTCGATTCATCACGGAGGCATATGGAGCATGAAGGATGCATACGCGCGATCAAAAATGAGTTACCATACGTATGCCAAAATCTATGCGTATTTTAAGGATCGACGGGGGATCGCAACCATGGCTGTGTTTGTTAATTCCATCATAATTTTTGCGTTAAAACAGGGTGACTATTCCGTTGCGCTTAGGTTTTATTTGAAAAATATGTACCTCTCGCTTATCAATAGGCATGCGCTGAGAATCTTTTTCATGAAACACGTAAACTACTTAAAATGATGGCAAATCGGTCAGAAGATGTGCCATTGGTAAGTGTCTGTGTGATTTCCTACAATCACGAAAAGTTTATTGAAGCTGCCCTGGACGGTATTTTAAGGCAGCAGGTAGCGTTCAACGTGCAGCTGGTTATTTCCGACGACTGCTCATCGGATCGTACAGCTCAAATCATCCAAAAAATGTCTGGGAGTCTCGGTTCAAAAATGGACGTTGAGGTTTACTACCAATCGCAGAATCTCGGAGTTATCGCGAACTTTATATTTGCGCTAAAAAAGTGCACTGGAAAATACATTGCCATCTGCGAGGGGGACGATTTTTGGACGGATGCTGAAAAATTAGCCAGCCAGGCAGTTTTGTTGGAGGAAAATCCGGAACTAGCTGGATCTTTTCATCGAGTAGCCGTTCATTACGAGGGTAAGCCCTATTTAACCGGTGAGTACGGCAGTGCGGTTGCGCCCATTTTAGCTACGAAAGATTTAATTTCTGAGAAGTCATTGATGCATACCTCATCACTTTTCTTTCGAAGGGAAGCGTTGGTTTTCCCGAACTGGTACGGAACCATGCTCAGCGGAGATTTTGCCCTGGCTTCAATTTTGTCCGCATATGGTCCATTTAAAAGGATTGATCGATGCATGAGCACCTACCGGGTTCATGATACCGGCATTACCAATTCGGACGCTTACAATCGGGACAATGTATCCTTAAAGATTCGGATTTTAACACATCTGAATGTATTTCATGGGTTTAGGTATTCGAGTGAATTTGAATCCGTTATTCAGGAGCTACAGGCAAAGAAAGAACGAAAACCTGGTGTTGTTAAAAGCATTCGCAGGCGGTTGAAAATAGGACTTTTATTTAAACGCGTTACCTATTGGTTGCAGCGGGTATGAAAGTGTCCATCATCGTCCCAACCTATAATCGTAGCGCGCTCATCCGTGAAACGATCGAGAGTATTATTCATCAGACGTATACCGATTGGGAATTGATTGTTGTTGACGATGGGTCTTCCGATGGAACGGATTCTGTCGTCGGCGTTTATTGCGATAGGGACGACCGAATACGCTTTTTTCAAAGACCATCTCGCGTACCCAAAGGGCCAAATTCCTGCAGAAATCTCGGATTCAGGGTTTCCTCAGGCGAACTTGTAAAATGGGTCGATTCTGATGATTTATTAGCGGAGGATGCGCTACGTAGTCAAGTAGAAATTTTTAAAACGAACCCTGGAACTAAGTTGTGTTTGGGTTATGGATCCATTTTTTTTAATACCCGCTCTTCTATGCAGGGATTGTGGTCCAGAAGTACTACTTCTGACGATTATTTTTCTGACCATATTAGAAGTAAGATTCGGTGGCCTATCGGGGGGATCTTGTGGAATAGAGCTGTTTTCGACGGTGATCCGTTTCGCGCGAATTTGAACAATTCACAGGAATGGCTGCTGCACGGTAGGTACTTGTTAACTGTTGGGCCCCACGAAATTTTCAATCTTACCGAAGTCGTCTATTTCGTTAGAAAGGGTCATTTGCGGTTGAGTTCGTCGAATACGGCTGGTTACAGTTTTCACCAAGCTAAGGCGCGGTTGATCTTGCTCGTGGAGATGTTTCGGAAGAGACATCCTCATTTTTCGAATTATTCTGAAGTGGTCAAGCAAATTGGTATACATTCTTTTTATGGCGTGAACGCTATGTTTCGGGAGTATAAATTTTTCTATTCGTGATCATCCACATTCTAAATGATGAAAAATTTTCGGATTGGGTCATCGATGCTTTTGAAAAAGTTAATCCTTCCAAAAATATTTTTCTAATGGTGAGTGATTCGAATACCTCCGGTTACCTGGATGATCCGAGGATTGAATTTATTCCCAAAAAGCGGTTTTTGGATGAGGTTATTCCTAGGGAAAGCGACTTGTTTATTTTTTATTACCTACATCGGCATTCCATTGATTTTTTAGTAAAGCACCGGAAGCGTAGGTTTAAGAAGCTTTGGATTGGCTATGGATCAGACTATTATTATTACCTGCTTCGGCCTCCCTACTACCGATCATTGTATCGGGAAGAGACGGAGAAAATTTTTAACCAGCATTACCGGCGAAATTTGGTAAAAAATTTGGGATTGAAAGTCTACCAGTTTACCTATTACAACCTTTGGGTTCGGCGAGCCATTCTAACATTGGACTATTTTAGCCCGATTATTCCCAATGAATTTGATATGGTCGCAGAAACCCATTCGTTTTCCAACTTGACAAACGTCGGCTTCACCTTTGGTGATTTGGATTATTTGTTTGCCGATTATGCTCCGACCAAACAAAAAAGCCACATACTGGTGAACAACAGTGCAACCTATGCTGGCAACCATCTTGATATTTTAAAGCTATTAAAAAAGCTGCGAGTTGCTCAAAAAATCATTCTCCCGCTAAACTACGGGGATCAAAATTACCGAAATCATATCGTGAGGTATTGTGAGCAGCATTTTTCGAATCAAGCTGAGTGTATAACCGAGTTTTTGCCGCGGAGAGCTTATTTTACCAAGGTCACGCAATGTGAATTCACCATCATGGGCCACTTGAGACAACAGGCCATGGGTAATATCTATGCACTTCTTTACGCTGGTTCCAAGCTTTTTTTATACAAAGATAACCCGGTTTACGCCTTTCTGCGGGAGCTAAATATGTCGGTGTATACCATTGAGGATTTAGAAGACAACCCAAGCCTGATAGAAATTCCTTTAGAACATGATCAAAAGGAAAGGAACCGGCAAATCATTTCTTCGTATTACTCCTGGCAAGCATCCAAGGATCGGATTAAAGCGATTTGTAGCCTTTGAACATCGTTAGAATCGTACCAAATCTGGATTTTGGAGGCGTTGAACAGCGGATCGTACACACCGCGTCTGGTTTTCGTGACTTCACTTCGCACTCCCTACGTGTATTGGTTCTTGGAAACGAAGGAATCGTTTCAAAGGATCTCTTGCAATCCGGAGTGGAGGTGTATCATTTTCATGAGCGAATAAGGATTCCCAATTTTAGGCTAATTCTTAGGTTGTATCGTCTGATTCGGGAGATTCGTCCGGATGTGGTACATACGTCTGCAGCGGAAGCTAATTTTCATGGCTTGATTGCCGCAAAATTAGCGGGTGTATCGGTATGTATTGGTGAGGAGATTGGCTTTCCAAATCACGATTGGAAGTGGCGAAGATTGTTTAAGCTGGTATACGGTTTGGCAGATCGGGTGATTGCCATTTCCTATTCGGTTAAATCCAGGATCGTCGCTTTGGGAGAAGTCGAAGAAGCTAAGGTGGTGGTGGTAAATAATCCGGTTGAGTTGCAAGCAACAAGTTTGGGCAAAGATGCACGTACCGACGTAGGCCCGAACTTCCGCTCCAAAATCGGTAACGAGAGGTTTCCCAGAGACGGTATTTCCCAAAATGTGAGGAAATCTGATCGAAATCTCTCCAATGAATTCGTCTTTATTACCGTTTGTCGGCTCGTTCCGATTAAGAATTTAGATACATTGATCCTGGTTTTTTCCAGTCTTCTTGGAGAAAATCAGGGATTCGAACCAAGGCTTTGGATTGTTGGGGACGGTGCGGATAGGGCTCGGTTGGAATCGCTTTGTGAGGATTTGTCTATAAACGAATATGTTGTTTTCTGGGGATTTCAATCCGGCGTGGGTTCATTTTTAAAGCAAGCAGATTGCTTTGTTTTGCCCTCATTTTCCGAAGGTTTTTCCATTTCATTGGTGGAAGCGATGCTCAGCAGCTTGCCCTGTATCGTCACAAACCAGGGCGGGCCTGCCGAGATCGTTGAAGATGGCGTAACGGGTCATTTAATTGATCCTCGGGACTCGCAGGATATCAAAAGAAAGATGCTTGAGGTATTGTTGACATCCGGGCGGGAACGAGCAATGATGGGGGAGCGTGCGAAACAATCGGGGAGCAAGTATTCCGTGGAAAATTACATCAAGCGTTTGGAAGAGGTATATACCAGGGGTTAGCGATATTGGCGCATTTGCCAGTAATTCTGGTATTTGTCCAACATAATCCAATGCAATCTTTTTTTCGAAGTTGCGTCCATGCGCTAAACAGAAATTCATTTCTCGAGGGTTTGGTTGGTGTTGTTTCTGAGAGAACCAATGGAAAAAATTCGGCTATTGCACTGTATTGAAACGATTTCCTCTGGAGGTGTGGAGCGAGTCCGGCTCAACTATGCCAACAAAATGGATAAGGAAACCTATGAGTTGAAAATTGTTTGTACCCAGGCAAAGGGTAAAATCCTTTCGGATTTAACACGCTTAGGTATCGAAATAATCCCGGTCGGAACCTTTAAGCACCCGCTGGAAATCCGAAAATACAAAAAGCTTTTACGGGTAATACGGGAATTTAAGCCGCATATTATTCATGGAGCGGTTTTCGAAGGAAACTCCATGGCATTTGTTGGGAAGGTAATCGGTGGGGTGCCCATTGCTATTTTGGAAGAAACCTCTGACCCGATCACACGTTCAAGGCGGGCCAATCGACTTCTCTCGTTTTACAGTCGGTTCGCGGAAGGAGTCATTGGTATTTCACCTGCGGTGATGGATTATTTGAGAAAGCAGGTAAACGTACGGGAATCCAAGTTGACGTGTATTCCGAATGGATTGGACATTCCCGGTAAGGCAAAGGCGGAGGTACGTAAATTACTCAAAGATACGTTTGGTATCAAAGAAGGGGAGGTAGTTGTGGGAGCAGTTGGTAGGGTTTACGATCGCGTGAAACGATTTTCTGATATCATCGATGCCCTGCATTTGTTGAACATCCCAACGCTCAAATTGGTATTGGTGGGGAATGGGCCGGATTTAGAGAAATTAAAGGCAAGGACGCAAAAACTGGGTATGGAGCAGCGGGTGCATTTTGTCGGGTACCAGGAAGATCCAAACCGCTTCTATTCGATTATGGATATTTTTTGTGTTCCTTCCCTTCAGGAGGGCTTTGGATTGGTAGCGGTAGAGGCCATGCTTCACAGGCTACCGGTCGTCGGTAGCAGGGTTGGAGGATTGAAAGACATTGTAGTGGATGGTAAAAGTGGTTTTCTAGTTCCTCCAGCGTGTTTCCACGAACTGGCGTCAAAACTAAAAGTGCTGTTTGAAAGCCCCGAATTAAGAAAAGAATTTGGGGAAAATGGCTACAGGATAGCGATGGAAAACTACAGCAGTGACTTGTATGCCAAAAATTTGGATAACCTGTATCATCGGTTACTTCGGGAAAAAGGAATAATTTAAACGCTATTCTTTTGTTAGATATCATTGTCATCGTAATCTTGCTTCTGGCCTTATTCAAGTCGAATGAGAGCATCTCCAAGAAGTTTAGGTTGCCTTGGAAATACCAGCTACACCTGCATTATTTGCTAGTGTATCACCTTTTCTTCTCCTTATTTTTCACCTGGTATATTCTTAATTTCGGTGGAGACTCTCAGGGATATTGGTATTTTACCATGGAGCAAATATTGATTAGAGGCGATGTATACTGGGGGCGTTATTTTGGGACGAGTACTACGTTTATTTTATGGTTGACCTACCTACCGAGTAGGGTGCTTGGTTTGAGCTACCTGACTGGAAATATTCTGTTTGGCGCTTTAGGGTTCATCGGGATCAGGTACTTGTTCGTAATGACCGCAGTTTATTTCCCCTACAACCATAAGGTTTTAACTATTTCCTTGTTCCCGATTATTTTTTACTTTCCAAACATGCATTTTTGGACGGCAGGAGTGGGCAAGGATTCGATATGTTTCTGGGGGATTGCCTGGTTTGTTTACGCAGTTCAGGCGTATAGAAAAAGGTGGTGGCAGGGGTTGCTTGCCTTGTTTTTCGTTTACATGGCAAGGCCTCACATGGGTCAGGCATTGATCGCGGGTGCAGCGATTTCGATTTTGTTCGGGTCTGAAATTAGGAAGGAATATAAAATTGTCTTGGGTATACTTGCCTTATTTGGGAGCATCTACTTGAGTGCGACAACCTTAAGTTTTTTAAAGCTGGAGGAATTTTCATTGGAAGAACTGGGTTCACTCGCCTCGAAGACGGCGGGATTGTTGGCTTCGGGTCATTCAGGTATAGATGTTGCATCGTATTCGATACCGATGCGGATTTTTACGTTTATGTTTCGCCCGATCTTTTTTGATGCGCACAATGTCATGGCAATCTTGAGTTCCTTTGAAAATGCCCTGTATTTATACCTTAGTTTTTTTATTTATCGAAATTGGAGTCCCGAAGCGTTGCGTGACATGCCGGTTTTTTTAAAAACCGGGATCATCGTGTTTATTCCAACGAGCCTGGCTTTCGCCAATAGTCTGGGAAATTTGGGAGCAATCATGCGCATGAAAAATATGACCATGATTTACTTTTTGCTTTTTTGCTTCTTTCTGATCGCACACAACAAAAAGCAACGCTACCTGCGCGCAGTGGATCGGCAGCGGTTCTTCCAGCGCAGGCAGGCCATTATTGAACAAAAACAGGCGCTTTCCGATCATGACTGAGCCGGGCAAAAAAAAAATCCTTTTCCTTCCCAAATACCCCAGAAAAGGAGCGAGCAGCCGCTTACGGACCTATCAGTTTTTACCCCTTTGGTCAGCCCAGGGAGTTGGCTACACCGTTTGCCCCTTTTTTACCGATACCTACCTGAATGCCATCTATGCCAACAAAAAACCAAGCTACCTCCACGTGCTTGGCTGCTACTGGCGCCGGCTGAAAATCCTGCTGTCGGCAGGAAAGTACGACCTCATTTGTATAGAAAAAGAACTGTTTCCCTATTTGCCGGCCTTTCCGGAGTGGATGCTCTCCCGACTAAAAGGATATTGGGTCGACTACGACGATGCCGTGTTTCACAACTACGATCGGGGAAAATACAGCCTGGTTTCCCGTTTAATGCCAAAGAAAATTGATCGGGTCATGCAGTGGGCAGATCTTGTTACGGCAGGAAGCGCCTACCTGATGCAGCGGGCGGAGGCGGCCGGTGCAAAACAGGTGGTACAACTGCCCACCGTGATCGATCCGAAACGCTACCAAAAAAAAGTTCACGAACAAAAGGCGACACTTACGATCGGCTGGATTGGCTCGCCCAGCACCCGAAAGTACCTGAACGCCCTGGTACCGGTATGGGAACGCTTGCATCGGAAATTTGACCTGGTATTGCTGCTTATCAATGAGAAAAGCAAGCCTCCCTTTCCGGGGAATGTCCAAACGATTCCCTGGACCGAAGCGGGAGAGGCAGCTGCCCTTTTGCGCCTGGATGTAGGCATCATGCCACTGCCGGACGATCCCTGGGAACGGGGCAAATGCGCCTACAAACTGATTCAATACATGGCCTGTGGACTGCCAGTGGTGGCCTCGCCGGTGGGTATGAATGCAGAAGTCGTGAGGCACGGCGTCAACGGCTTTCTGGCACAATCTGAAGACGAATGGGTAGATGCATTGAGCCTGCTGATACACGATTGTGGCCTGCGAAAGGCAATGGGTGAGAAGGGCTACCAGGTGGTTAGGGAACGCTATACCCAGCAACACAATTTCAGCGTCATGCATCGCTTGCTGCATATACCAGAAAATCAAAAGCCTGAAAATGCCTAACGGCTTTCCTATCAGCACCTTCCCTGCCAGGCAACGACAAAACCAGCGTGGTTCATGAATATCTTGTTTATTTCCTGGGATTCCGATCAGACCAACTACCTGGAAAACCTGTTTTTTCCGATATTCCAGGGCCTGCAGCAAACGACTACCTGGCAATTTCACGTCATGCAATTCTCCTGGGCAGCGGCTACGGAAGTGGACCGTATTCGCCTTTTGGCGGAAGCCTCCGGCATTCGGTACACCCAGGTTCCGGTTTCCCGCCGGCCAACGCCAACAGTAGGATCGCTACGAACGCTGAGCACCGGTAGTCGGAAGATCAAGGACTACCTGGCATCCCACAACATAGATTGCCTCATGCCCCGGTCCACGCTTCCTGCCTGGATGGTGCTGCGCCTTACTCACTGGCTGCAAGCCCGTGCCTTGCCGGTCGTTTTCGATGCGGATGGCTTTCCCATACAGGAGCGAATCGATTTTGCCGGACTGAAATCCGGAAGTTTGCACTGCCGCTGGCTGAAGCAGGTGGAATCCCGCATGGTGCGGCAAGCCAACCGGGTGTTGACCCGTTCCGAAAAAGCAATCGCCATCCACCTGCAACGGAGTGGAGAAGGGCAGGGGGGGAAGTTTTACCGGGTGTGTAATGGGCGGAACCCGGCGGTTTTCCGGCCCAATCCTGCCATCCGAAACGTCATCCGGCAGGAATTGGGCATTTCGGACAGTACCCGGCTTTGGCTGTATTCCGGCAGTATCGGTCCTCAGTACCTGGTACCGGAAATGCTGCAGTTGTTTTGGTCCTGCTACCAGGAAAACCCCCTTCACCGATTTTTGTTTCTGGTCCGAAACAGGGAGTCCCTTCGCACAAGTATTCCTGAACACCTGAAGCAATTGGTTCTTATAGAAACCGTGCCCTTTTCCCGGGTTCCGGACTATTATGCCGCGGCAGACTTGGGCATCAGCCTGAGAAAACAGGCCCCTAGTCTGGCAGGATTGGCTCCGATCAAGATCGGGGAATACCTACTTTCGGGCCTGCCGGTACTCCTTTCGGAGGGAATTGGAGACTTGTCGGATTTGCTGGCCAGAGAAAAGGCCTGCTTTGTTTACCGCAATAACACGACCGGGTTCCAAACCTGGCTTGACCAAACCAAGACCCTGTCAACGAAGGATATACGTGCGGTGGGAGAACGGTACTTTGGCCTGCAACAAAGCCTTGAAGACTACATGCACGCCCTGCAACATTGCTAACTTCGATGTTCCTACCTGATGTGCTTTTTATTGGGATTGTGCTTGTCTGGGTTTTCCTTTGGATTCACCGGCGCGCTGCGAAAAAGAACCATCTCAGGCAACTCCGGGCTTTCCTGTTTGCTTTGTGGGGGTATCACCTGGTCATCGCGTATGTATATTATCGCTACCTAATGCATCAGGGGGGAGACAGCCTGCGTTACTGGGAACTGCGTAGTCTTCCCCTAGAACAGGCAGCGGGCTGGTTGGCTCACTGGGGCCTGGGAACGGCCTTTTTACAATGGGTCAACTACCCTTTCTCCCAGGGTTTCGCACTCGGCTTCCTTTCGGGAACGGTGGGTTACGCGATGCTTTCCTTCGTTGGGTTCCTGCTGCTGGCCGAGTGGATAGCCGATCGGTTTCTACCAGTGCCCTCGGCTCGTATCGGCATTGCCGGCATGCTGTTGTTGTTTTTGCCAAACGCTCATTTCTGGACAGCAGGGGTGGGAAAAGAGGCCTTTTTGTGGCTGGGGTTGATCCTGGTGCTGGTAGGTGCCGATGCGATTTCCCACAAGTGGGGCTACCTGGTGCTGGGACTGCTGCTTTCCCTGATGGTTCGGCCTATTCAGGGATTGGTTCTTTGTGTATCTGTTTTCGGAGTGCTGCCTTTTCATCCGGCACTTCGGCAACACCGCCGGTACCTGGTGCCCTTGGCTGCAGCGTTGATTCTAGGGATTGGGGTGTACCGCTGGATACAGGGTTCCCTGGTGTATGGATTTCACCTCCGCTGGATTGGCGAACTGCTTCACTGGCAGCAGCAGTACCTGGCGTCATTTGGCGGAACTAGTAGTGTACCCATGTCCGACTATTCCCTGGTTGAGAAACTGGCAACGGTGTTATTCAGACCATTCATTTGGGAAGCAGCCGGTTTTTGGACCCTTGCTGCTTCGCTAGAAAATACCGTGCTTTTACTGGGAATGCTTGGGGGAGGATGGGCCTGGTTCCGTACGAAAGGACGTTTGCCCGTGCCGGTGTTTTACCGAATTTCGCTGGTATATGGCTTGCTGCTTTCCCTGTTATTTGCCTTTACCTTAACCAACCTGGGCATACTCATGCGCATGAAAAGCATTTACAGCTTGCTGGTGCTGTGTTTCTTTTACGAACGAATCGCTTACTATTGGTCCAACAGGACTTTTTCAACATGAGGCAGGCAGGATTAATCATTTCGTTGGATTTTGAACTCCACTGGGGCCGTTTTGATAAGGTTCCGCTGAAAGGAAATGAGGCGTATTATTACCGAACTCGGGAAGTAATACCACGGCTGCTGGCGCTTTTTGAACAGTATCAAATAAAAGCCACCTGGGCCACTGTAGGCATGTTGATGGCCCGGGATGTTGAGGAATGGGAGCAGTTTAGTCCATCGCTTACTCCCGGATTTTACCAAGAGGCTTTTTCTGCCTACCGTTGGTTTAGGACGTCCCATTTGGACCCAAACTGCCTTTTTGCCCCCGATTTAATTCAGGAAATTATCCGAACCCCGGGGCAGGAACTAGGGAGTCATACGTTTTCGCATTACTACACCCGGGTACCGGGTCAGCACACGGATGAATTCCGCGCGGATTTGCAAGCTGCCAGGCACATTGCAGCGGAGAAGTTTGGCCTGGATCTTCAATCCCTGGTCTTTCCTCGCAACCAATACCATCCCGATGCGCTGAAAATTGCCCGGGAAACGGGGTTTCGGGTGGTGCGAACCAATCCCGAGGATTGGTTTTGGGAGCGACCGGAGGTAGATGGATGGGTAAAAAAAGGATTTCGGGCATCGGATTCCCTGCTGCCTTTGGGCAAAAAAACATCGTTTTTGCCGGTAGCTCCTGCGGCAGGATTTCCGACACTCCTTCCTGCTTCCCGCTTTTTTAGACCCTACCAGGATCGGATTTCCTGGCTAAACCGGATGAAGCTGCGCCGGATAAACGAGGAAATGCTTTCTGCTGCCAGAAAGGGTGAAATGTATCACCTGTGGTGGCATCCCCACAACCTTGCCCAACACCCCGATCAAAGCCTGGAAGAAGTCAAAATCGTCCTGGAACATTTTTCTACCTACCGGGAACGGTATTCCATGGAAAGCCATTCCATGGGCTCCCTGGCCCATATTGACCGCTCGGAAGTTTAATTGTATGCCGTTTGCATACAAAATAATTTCCCGGCAATTTCCCGCTTAACCCTGGCGCTAACTTTTTTTCAACGCGTCTCCCCCCCCCCCCCACCTTTTGGGTATACCTGTTTCGCTTCCAGGAGCAGGCTATTTTCAGCTAATTCCAAACTTATTTCTCCAGAACATGGCCGGCGCTTTTCGATTTCCGTTAGCAATAGGGGTACTGGTTCGTTTACCGTTCTCCATCGCGCCTTTGGTTGATGCTGCATGCATCAACGCGGCTGTTTCCGGGAACAGATGCCGCTCCTAAACTTTCCATTGAAAAATAACGGGAATATTTGTCGGCTTAAGGTTTATGTATTTATTTTGGACTCGCTTAAAGAGCGCCACCTATGAACCTGTCAGATTTTAAAGAAAGCATTCAACGCGGTACAATGCCTGAGGGCCTATCGGTTTTTCTGCAGGCCTTGTGGTTGGAGAAACGGGGTGATTGGGACCGGGCTCATGGGCTGATTGATTCGCTGGGGGGTACCGATGCGGCCTTTTTGCACGCCTACCTGCACCGCCGGGAAGGAGATCTTTCCAATGCGGCCTATTGGTACCGAAAGGCTGGCAAACCCCAGCCCTCCGGAAGCCTGGAGGAAGAATGGGAAAGGCAGGTAATTTATTTTTTAGCCGATTAGAAGTAGATAAAATTTTTGGCCAGCGATGCAGCGGGGTTGAATGGTGAGGCGCTGGGGTTCCAGTAACAGTAGAAATGGAGGATTTCAAATTTCAGTTGACATGAAAGTAGCATTGATTGCCCATGATGGGAAAAAGGCAGACATGGTTCACTTTCTAAGTGGATCCAAGGAGGCACTGGAGGGGGTATCCCTTGTAGCCACCGGCACCACCGTTATGCACATAGAAAAAGCAGGTTTTGACGTACAAAAATTACTTTCCGGTCCACTGGGCGGGGATGCTCAGATAGGCGCAATGGTCGCCCAGAAAGAGCTGGATATGGTAATATTCTTCCGAGACCCCCTGGGTAAGCATCCCCACGAACCCGATGTGCAGATGCTCATGCGGATTTGTGACGTGCACAACGTACCCCTGGCCACCAATTTGGCGGCCGCTGAACTGATGTTCAAACAGTTGAAATAAGAAACGACCACAGCAAACGACACATGCTAGACCAACCTTTATCCATAAAAAAAATTGGGGTACTTACTTCCGGAGGCGATGCTCCTGGAATGAATGCAGCCATCCGGGCCGTGGTTCGGGCAGGATTTTATTACAAACTCGACGTATTCGGCATTTACAGGGGATACGAAGGAATGATCAATAACGATATCCGCAAGCTCGACAGCCGTTCGATCGCGCACGTGCTGGAGCGCGGGGGGACCTTCCTTAAATCCGCGAGAAGTGAAGAATTCCGTACGGAAGAGGGCAGGAAAAAGGCCTACGAAAACCTAAAAAGCCACGGGATTCAGGCCCTTGTGGTAATTGGCGGCGATGGATCCCTGACCGGTGCACATTTGTTTTACAAGGAATTTGGCATTCCCGCTATCGGCCTGCCGGGGACCATCGACAACGATCTTTTTGGAACCGACCTGACCATCGGTTTTGATACCGCCTGCAATACGGCGATCGAAGCCATTGACAAGATTCGGGATACGGCTACTTCCCACGACCGGCTCTTTTTTGTGGAAGTGATGGGTAGGGACGCCGGCTTTATTGCGATCAATGCAGGTATCGGTAGTGCGGCGGCTGCCATTTTGATTCCCGAGAAAAAATTCCCGGTGGAGAAATTGATTGATCGGTTGAAAATTAGGGAAAAAGCAAAAAAGGAAAGCAACGTAGTCATTGTGGCCGAAGGCGGAAAGAGTGGAGGAGCACAGGAGATTGCCGAAAAAGTGAAAAAGATTTTTCCCGGATACGATATCAAGGTTACCATACTGGGACACCTGCAGCGAGGTGGGGCCCCGTCTTCTTTTGACCGAATACTGGCCAGTAAACTGGGCGTTTCGGCCGTGGAAGGCCTGCTCCACGGAAAATACGATGTGATGGTCGGCATTATCAATAACAAAATTGTCTTTACCCCGATAAAACGAGCCATTGTGGACGACAAAAAGGTGGACGAGGAGGAATTGCGCATTGCTGGGATTCTTTCCACCTAATGAAGCAACGCCCATCGGGTTCCAAGCTACCGGATTACCAATTGCCTGTTTTTCGGTGAATCACTATTTCCGGGTTCGTGCCTGCCTCATCTCAGCTACAACCCAGGTAGGTTTCGCCCGTTGCGTTAGTTGGGGGTTTTTCCTACCGGTAGGATTTTTAGAGCCGGGCAGAACTTTTTTGTTAGGAAGTGGGATTTTGGTACAATCCGGTCGTCTAATTTATGGCTAAATGAGGGGTAAAGGTTCCTGGCCGGTAACCGTCGCGTAGCTACTTTTATTGATTTTTTAGTAAACCAACTACTTGTTTTTGGAGTCAACTTCCCCTTCGGTAGGGAATTCTGGTCCCGCTGTATACTGCTGAAGGTAGTCTAACCGATCGGGTAATGTGTCACCTCCGGCAATCCCCGGGCTTCGAGTATGGGTATAGATTTTTTGCGAATAAAAATTTCTTTTTGCTACTAATTTTGGACATATTGTCATTCGTTTGTCAATTTTCTTTTTTCCAATACCTAAAAAAAACCTATTCCGTACCATGAAAAAAAACATTGAATACCTGCAGCAACGCTACCTGGACCAAAAGCGGGAAAAGGCACTGCAAACCACCGCTCTCTCTCCAATGGCGCAGGATCCGGAAAATGGCCGGCGTTCTTTTTTTAAAAAAGCAGCCCTGGGCGGCTTGAGTCTGGGTGGCATGATGATGCTTCCCATGGAAGATACGTTGGCCCACACCACGTCAAAAGTCAACCGCCTTTCCAACCCCTCGGACTTAAAAATTACCGACATGCGCATTGCCCAATACGGGAATGTGCCCTTGTTGAAAATTTACACCAACCAGGGAATCCACGGATTGGGAGATGTCCGGGACGGAGCAGATAAGCGCTACGCGTTGATGCTAAAAAGCCGAATTCTGGGCGAAAATCCCTGCAATATTGAGCGGATTTTCAAGCGCATCGAGCAGTTTGGTTGGCATGGAAGGCAAGGTGGGGGCGTCTCCGGTGTGGAAATGGCGCTTTGGGATCTGGCCGGAAAGGCCTACGGGGTTCCCTTGTATCAGCTGATGGGAGGAAAGTTTCGCGACAAGGTCCGCATTTACGTGGACACGCCTACCGTGCAGGATCCGGATGAGTTTGCCAATAAAATGAAGGAGCGCGTAGACATGGGTTTCACCATGTTGAAAATGGATATTGGTATCGGACTGATCAAAGATCAAAAAGACACGCTGACCAACACATCTCCCTGGGGACAATTGCGGGGATGGTCCGATCAGGATGTCATGAGCTATACCCAAACGCCGCATCAGTTTACGCATGTGCAGATCACGCCGGAGGGGCTGGAAAAGATGGTGGCTTACGCCGCAAAGGCACGGGAGAAAGTGGGTTACGAAATCCCCCTGGCAATCGACCATTTTGGACACATGGGCTACAACGAAATGATCAAACTTGCCGAAGCGTTTGAACCCTATAACATCGCTTGGTTGGAAGATCTGATCCCCTGGCAAAACACGGAGCAATGGAAACGGATTACCGAGTCCATCACCACTCCGACGCTCACAGGAGAGGACACCTATCACAAAAAGAATTTCAAGGACCTGATCGAAACCAGAGCCGTGGACCTGGTGCACCCGGATCCGGGGAGTGCCGGAGGGTACCTCCAAACCAAGAAAATTGGGGACTACGCAGAAGAGTACGGAATCGGAATGGCCCTGCATCATGCAGCCTCTCCAATTACTTTCATGGGGACGGTTCATGCAGCTGCGGCCACCTATAACTTTATCGGGCTGGAGCATCACTCGGTGGATAACCCCTGGTGGGAAGATTTGGTGACCGGTATCGACAAACCTTTTGTAAAGGATGGCTACGTGCAGGTGCCGGAATCTCCCGGAATCGGACTGGAACTAAACGAAGACGAGGTCAAAAAGCGCCTTCGCGAAGGGGAGCAGTTTTTTGCACCCACCGACGATTGGAACGAGATTCGCTCCTGGGATCGGACCTGGAGTTGAGTTGGACAAGAACCCCGGAAAAATTGTTCGGGGTTCTTTTTTACTTTAGGCTGAAATATTTATTTTCGTTTACACGATAGGAAGTAGCTTATGAGTCAATCAAAAGACATTTTATCCGTTCTCTTTCAACTGGCAGTCGCTGGGTTGGTGATCATTTTTACCGCCTACCTGTTGCCGGGCATTGTGGTGGACGATTGGATAACCGGCGTTATCATTGCGGCCTTGCTGGCTCTCCTAAACCTGACCGTCAAACCGGTACTGATTTTTCTTACCATTCCGATTACCATCCTTACACTGGGATTGTTTTTATTGGTCATCAATGCACTGCTGGTTATGTTGGCAGCGGCCATGATTCAAGGTTTTGCCGTTGATAATTTTTGGTGGGCGCTGCTGTTTAGTTTGGTATTGTCCCTGGTCAACTCCATACTGGGTATTTCGCTGGGGAATGGGCTTCGGCGCTAGTGGTCTACTATTTCTCACGACTGGTACAGCCTCAGGGGAGGTCTGGTTGGAAAGGGATGGAACGGTCCAGGACACGTTTGTAGTACACCGGCCGTTCGTTCGGTATGCATAGTGAATGCAGACCGGCAGGGCTTTTCGGTACATGGATTAGCAGGATGTATTTCTCGCTTGTCAGGTTGGGTTCGGTGGATTCTTCTACCTCGTATACCTCAAAGTTGATGGGAAAGGTAGGATGACAGTAGGTTTGCAACGATTCCCTGGCCATGTACATTTCCTCTTCCGGATCGATACCGATTATTTTTTTTTGATCGGAAACCCCTACGACAATGGTCCCACCTTCCGTATTTGCGAAGGAAAGCAGGGTTTTGGCAATTTTTCTCTGGTTGGTAAGGCTTTGTTTGAAATCCAGGTTCAATCCCTCCGGCTGTGCGACGATGTTTTTGACCCATGCATTATTCTTTTTAGGAGAAAACATTTTTTTAAAAGGTAAAATATTGTAAATTATAGGAGAGTTAACACGAGTAATAGTAATTTTTTATTTATTTGTAACCAAAATCAGCGAAATTGATCTTACAAACCCAGCTTATAATCCAATGAACTATCTAAATGAAGGATTTTTGCCTGAATCCATAACAGCCCTGCAAAGAGAACTAGAAGCAGCCGGGAAAAATTTCAAAATTGTACCCGGGGAGGACAATTCTGAAGAATTCGTCAACTTTTATTTTATCGGAAAATTTGAAGGAAAAGACGTCATTTACGACGCCGTTTTGTACACCCTCCGTTTGCATTACCAAAGCGAGCTTTTCGAATTGGCGGAACACGAGGCAGCCAAAAAATTCCCCAATTACCATGGAATTCGCTACGAGGAAGATGAAAACGGAAACCTGAAGCCATTGAAGGCTGAAGAGGAGGAAATCGGATGGTTTATTACCGAACTGATCATGGATATGGAGGAAGAGGGAACGGTAAAGGTTCAGGAATTTATCGATATCGATACCCATCACGATTACGGTATTGGTCTGGACGCCGCCCTCAATCTGGAAAGCATCGACGAAGACGTACTCGAAAAATTTGTCACCGAATTCAACAACGACAGCATCAGCCTGGACGAAACCTTCTATACCTTTGAGTCGGAAGAGGAGGATAATTGATTTCTCCCTTTTTATTCGTTGCCCGCAACATTTTTTTGTTCGGCAAGTTTTGATCCTATGTTAAAAGTTGCCTGGTCTTCCCTGTATGCCCATCCCTTGCCCAAGGGACATCGCTTTCCCATGGAAAAATATGAATTGGTTCCCGAGCAGCTGCTTTACGAGGGGACACTTTCGGCGGCCAATTTCTTTGAACCGGAGAAAGCCGATGAGCAGTGGATTACGGCGGTGCACGATCCGGCATACGTGGATAGATTAAAAAACCAGGACCTGAGCCGCGCTGAAATTCGCCGGACGGGTTTTCCCCTAAGCCAGGCCTTGGTGGATCGGGAATTGCACATCATGCAAGGCTCGGTGATGGCGGCCCGCTATGCGCTGGAATTTGGAATTGGGATGAATATCGCCGGGGGCACCCATCATGCATTTGCCGACAAGGGAGAGGGCTTTTGCCTGCTGAATGACATTGCGATTGCGGCCAATTACCTGATTGCCGCGCAGGGAATAGAAAAAGTTCTGGTAGTGGACCTGGATGTGCATCAGGGCAACGGCACGGCCGCGCTGTTTGCAGGACGTCCCGAAGTATTTACCTTTAGCATGCATGGAGCACACAATTATCCCTTACACAAGGAAACATCGGACCTGGATATTGCATTGCAAGACCGTACGGACGATGCAACCTATTTGGAGCTACTGGCTGATCAACTGCCCAGGTTGATGGATGCGGAGGCCCCCGATTTTATAATCTACCAATGTGGGGTTGACGTACTGGCCTCAGATAAACTGGGACGGCTGGGCTTGAGCCTTGCCGGATGCAAAGAAAGGGACCGCCTGGTGTTGCAAAGCGCCCGAACGAATGACGTCCCCATCATGTGCTGCATGGGAGGAGGCTATTCGGAATCGCTACGTGACATCATCGAAGCGCATGCCAATACCTACCGGTTGGCGCAAGAGATTTTCTTCTAAAATGAAAACATAAAGAGAAATGGGTGCGAAAAAATTGAAAAAACAGTGGTTGTTGCATGCCGTGGGCGGTTTGTTGCTGACGGGTTTTGGGCTTAGTTTGTTTGGAGAAGCGTTGATCCGCAAGTGGGAAAACGCACCGCTCTGGGATTGGCTGGTATGGGGTACACTGGCGCTGGTGGTGTTTAATGCCGGAGTTTCCCTGGTGGGGCAGGCGGTGGTGTTCCGGGTGAAACTGGACAGGCAGAAACACCGGTAGTTGGCGGCAAAATCCGGATTTTACCATTTTATTCCCGTACCAAAATTTGTAATAGGTTTAGAATCCGTATATTTGCCCCAATACTACAAAAACGACGTAAAGAAGTGAAAAAAATTACTACCAGTATCAGTGCGTTGGCAGTTGCAGGATTGATTGCAGTAGCCTGTAATTCCTCCATTCCGGAAGGAGAAGCGACCGTTAGTACGGAAGACGTGGACATTTCGGATCTTAAAGTGGCCTATATTGTCACCGACAGTGTCATCAACAATTTTGTCTATTTCAAAGAGCAATCGGCAGCAATTGCCGAAAAAGGCAAGAAATACGAAGGAGAATTGACCAACCGGGCGAGAGGTTTCGAACAGGAGGTGCAGAATTTTCAGAACACGGCTAATAATATGACTGTCAATCAGCAAAGAGCCAAGCAAGAAGAACTGGTTGCCAAAGAACGTAACCTGGTGACGTACCGTGAGAACATCATGCAAGAGCTCTCCGCTGATGAGAACAAGCTGTACAACGAGGTGTACGACATGATTCAGGAATACCTCAATACGTATGCTGCCGAAAACGATCTGGAGATGATCCTTTCCTACACCCGTGGTGGTGGAGTTTGGTATGCAAACGAATCCTTGGATATTACCAATTCGGTAGTAAAAGGGATCAACGAAGATTACGAAAAGGGGGAAGCACCTGCCGAAACTGCTCCTGCTGCTTCCGAAGAGGAATCAACCGAGGGCGAATAAACGAAAAAAAACAGCAAGGAATGGCCCGGTATTTCCGGGCTTTTTTGTTTCTGCTTTCACTAGTTTTGGTTGATAATCAACACATCCTTTAGTACCTTACCTGTTCTTTTTTACACGTTAGAAGTCCTTCCAACCAAGGCATACATTTAAACCTGTACCCATGGAAATTACCAATTTTCTAAAACACCATTACAGACATTTCAATGCGGCGGCATTGATCGACGCAGCGGATGCGTACAAGGCACATTTGGATGCCAATGGCAAAATGATGATTACCCTGGCAGGCGCCATGTCTACCGCCGAATTAGGCATTTCCCTGGCGGAAATGATCCGGCAGGATAAAGTACAAATCATCACCTGTACCGGTGCAAACCTGGAAGAGGATATTTTCAACCTGGTGGCCCACGATTATTACGAGCGGATTCCAAATTACCGGGACCTTTCACCCAGCCAAGAACAGGACCTGCTAGACCGCCACATGAACCGGGTTACCGATACCTGCATTCCGGAAATGGAAGCCATGCGACGAATAGAAGACGTGATTCTGCAGGAGTGGCAGCGGGCGGACCAGGCGGGGGAGCATTATTTCCCGCACGAGTTTTTTTACAAGGTATTGCTTTCCGGAAAGCTGGAGAAGGATTACCAAATAGACCCGAAAAACAGTTGGCTACTGGAAGCTGCGAAAAAGAACCTTCCCATCATCGTTCCCGGTTGGGAAGATTCTACGCTGGGAAACATGTATGCCGGGCATTGCATTTCGGGAGATATTAAAGACGTACATACGGTGAAAGGTGGGATTCAATACATGATATACCTGGCTGATTGGTACACCGAAAACGCCAAGGAAGAAAGCAAAGTTGGCTTTTTTCAGATTGGTGGTGGCATAGCGGGCGATTTTCCCATTTGTGTGGTGCCCATGTTGCACCAGGATTTGCAGCGGGATTCCGTTCCGCTATGGGGTTATTTTTGCCAGATTTCCGATAGTACCACTTCCTATGGATCGTATTCCGGCGCCGTACCCAATGAAAAAATTACCTGGGGTAAATTGGGGCTGGACACACCCAAGTTTATCATCGAATCCGACGCCACCATCGTCGCTCCACTGGTTTTTGCCATCGTTCTGGGGCAGTAATCCGGCAGCCTGTGTATCGATTTGACCTCATCGGTTATCGGGTAGCAGTTCTGCTATGCCTTTGTACAGGAGCTTTCAAACCCGTGCTGGCGCAGGATTCGGTGCGTTTTGCCCATTCCCTGGAATTTGACGAACAAGCGCCCCTTATCGGCCCTGACAAGCACCTGTATTTCTCCCTGGCTTTCCATCCCCGGAATACCGGTGGTGCAGGGGATCCTGGAGATACCTGGTTTGCACCCGAACAAGGCGATAGTTTTGGAGAGCCGCAGCCTATCGAGGCGCTGTCCACACCTGATTTTGACCTGTTGATTGGCTTTCTGCATCCAGATACGGTGCTGGTCTACCACCAAAACCTATATAATCGGCAGGTGATTTACCGGTATTTTCGTACCGATGGGGGCTGGACACGGGGAGACGAACAGTTTGTTCCTGGTTTCCGATCTACCGGCAACCATTTTTCTGCGCGGCTCTCCGCCGATGGCAGCTTGATGCTACTCGCTATGGAGTCCTTCGGCTCTTATGGAAACGAGGATCTGTACGTTGCTTTTCGACAGGGAGATTCCTGGTCCCGGCCTCAAAATCTCGGAGCAAGCGTCAACACCTTTCGCCAGGAATTGAGCCCTTTTCTTAGCGCCGATGGGCAAACGTTGTATTTTTCCAGCAATGCCTACGAGGGTAGAAAATCCTTGGGTGTTTATCAATCCGAGCGGATAGGTGAGGGATGGACCCAATGGTCCGCTCCGCGTCCGGTGGATCTTCCGGAAATGGAAGGATTCGACCTGTATTACTACGAAGATCCGAATCGAGACCGGTATTTTCTTACCTACACCCGAACGAGTGATGGATACGGGAATATTCTTTGGGTCGAATCAGCCCCACCGCTAGTCTTGCAACAAGCCGAAGAAAGGAGAACAGAGGGACCGACGGATTCAGGTGGCCGATCGGATACGCTGCTTCCACGTCCCGTTTCTCCTTCCGAAATACCTTCCCCTCAGCGAAGTCCTGGCCCGGATATTGCGTTGCAATTAGAAGACTTGCAGCCCGGCGAGTCACTGGTTTTGAAGAACCTGCTCTTTAACCGAACTTCCGATGATATCGAAGATGCGGCTTCCCTGGATGCACTAGAGAAAGTAGCAGCTTTTCTAAAGCGAAATTCCAAACGGGTGATCTCCGTAGAAGGGCATACGGACAATCGAGGTAGTTCCCGGCTAAACGAACGTTTATCACTGGACCGGGCGCGGAAGGTACGAGACGTTTTGGTAGAAGCAGGGGCTGGATTTGAGCAAATACGGGTCAATGGATGGGGTGGGACAAAGCCTATCGTCACCAATTCGACCGCAGCGGGAAGAGAAAAAAACAGACGCGTAGAAATCATACTCCTGGAATAACCAAAACTACCGATCGCCATGCGAAAAACGAACACTAATAGAATCACAGGCTGCTTCAGCGTCCTTCTTTTTCTGGTTTTAGTCGCTTCCTGTGCGGAAAGGACGCGCAGTACCTCGGAAGCGGCCACTACCTGGTCCGGTCATAAACACTGGGAAATGGGTCCATTTCTGAAGCAGCACGGGGCCAATCCGGTACTAGCTGCCGGAGACCTGGAGTTTGTCTGCCCGATTTTACAAAAACCGGTCAAGTGGGAAGAGAAAGACGTTTTTAACCCCGCCGCCGTGGTACGGGATGGCGCCATCCATTTGCTTTACCGGGCGGAGGATTTCCTGGGTAGTAACAACGGCACATCGCGGATCGGTCTGGCTATCAGTGGTGACGGTCTGAATTTTGACAAGCTGCCCGAGCCGGTTTTTTATCCCGAAAACGACAGCCTGAAACCCTTGGAGTGGGACGGTGGCGTGGAGGATCCACGTATCGTGGAAACGGAAGAGGGGCGCTATTTCATGACCTATACCAGCTACGACGGTAAGGTGGCCCGGCTAATGCTGGCATCCTCGGATGATTTGAAGCACTGGACCAAATATGGGCGCGTGCTAAATGGACCGTACCGCGATACCTGGAGCAAAGCCGGGGCCATTGTGGCCGAGCAGGAAGGAGACCGCATTCTTGCAAAAAAGATTCATGGTAAATATTGGATGTATTTTGGGGATACGGATCTTTTTTTGGCCCACTCTGAAGATTTGGTTCAGTGGATACCCCTGGAAGAAAACGGTACACTTCAATCCGTCATGAAGCCCCGCCCGGGTTATTTTGATAGCCGCCTGGTAGAATCGGGGCCCTACGCCTTGTTGCGGGAGGAGGGAATTGTCCTATTGTACAACGGGATGAACCTGGACGAAGGACAGGAACGTGATCCCTCGCTTCCACCCGGCGCGTATTCTGCCGGTCAGGCTTTGTTTGCCGCAGAGGATCCTTCTCGTTTGATTGATCGTTCGGAGACCTATTTTATGACACCCGAGGAACCTTATGAAATCGAAGGGCAGGTCAACCTGGTCTGTTTTATCGAAGGCATGGTTCCCTATCAGGGAAAATGGTTTTTGTATTACGGAACGGCCGATTCAAAAATTGCCGTGGCCGTATACGAGGAATAAGCGGGGCTTTCGAGCGGCAAAAACAAAGGAACCCCGGCTGAAATCCTTTTCAGGTATTTGCCGGGGTTCTGTTAATCGAGAGAATTAACACTCGTTAGCGGTTTTTCACACGGTTAGATCAATTGGGGCCATTCATCATGGCACCGCCGGCACCGCCGCCATCTCCTTCTTTCAGGTCTTCATTGGTGACACCTCGTTTTTTCCTTCGGCCACCGTCTACACTCAACTTGCCGATGCGGTAGGAAAAGTTAATTTTAAAATTCATGTTTCGCATCCCGGTTACACTTTGTTGCATGATAGTGGGCGTGATCAATTCATTTCGGATTCGAAATTCAGTGGTGAAGAAGTTTTCTGCACCAAACCCGATGCTGCCGCGTTTCTCAGCAAATTGTTTGTTGATGCTCAGACTGTAGATGCCAAAACCGCCAGCGGAACCCTGCAACTGTACCCGACGGCCCCGGTAGAAACTAAAGGCCTGTAGTTGCCAGTTATTGGGTAGCGTGTAGTTGCCAAACAGTCGGCCACTCACCACAAAGCCCTCGTTTTGTGCGGCGTATTGTGGGTCTTCCAATCCATTATCCAATTGGGCGTAATAGGTGTCGATGGATCCATTCAGGGAGATTTTGCCGGATACGTTAATATTCGAGAAGACTCCTAGTCCGTATGCGCGCTCGTTCCCAATATTTTCGTAGGTGGTAAAGATGATGTCGTCATCCTGCACCGTCCGCACCGGTTGTATGGAACCCGTGGTGTTTCGCAGGTACGAGGTGAAATTCAGCGAGGTTCCATTAATAAAGGTACTGTACGATAATTCGTAGTTGTCGGTGAGCTCCGGGTCCAATACCGGGTTTCCCTGCGTGATTTGCTGGGGATTGGCCGCCTCGATGTTTGGGTTGAGGAAGTTTAGCGAAGGCCGCTGTATCCTGCGGTTGTAGGCTGCTTTCAGCATGTTTCCGTTGCCCAATTTCCGGCCGAAGTTCATGTTGGGAACCAACGTTCCGTAGGAAGGTATCTCTGCGGGAAGTTCCGAAGAGCGAAAGTCCGCTTCAATATTGGTGTATTCGTAGCGCAGGCCTGTCTTGAGGGTATAATGCTCCAGGAATCCTAGCGTATACGACAGGTATCCAGCAGTTACGTTTTGATCGTAGGTAAATTGATTGGAAAGGTTGACATCGTCGATTTCCTCAAATTCGGCATTCGGCCCCTCTGCGCGGAAGTAGGCAAAATCACTGACCGCTTTTCTTAAGATATTTTTTGCTCCGTATTCCAGTATTTGGTTGTCGCCTGAACCCATAGGGCTTACGTAATCCACTTGCACAGTAAATTCTTCGTTCAGATTGCTGTTGTCGTTTTTCAAACGGCTCACGATTTGGTCAAACGAATC
Source organism: Cyclobacterium xiamenense (assembly GCF_009467825.1). Taxonomy (GTDB): domain Bacteria; phylum Bacteroidota; class Bacteroidia; order Cytophagales; family Cyclobacteriaceae; genus Cyclobacterium; species Cyclobacterium xiamenense. The sequence goes on from NZ_WIOK01000005.1 coordinate 113,890, forward strand.
GTTGTACAGGCTATTTACGAAATCGTTGGTCCGGTCACTTCGGCTGTACAAACCGGAAACACTGAATTCTTTTCCTTTTTTCTCAAAAGTTCGGGTATAGTTATAACTCACATCCAGGCTATTGGAGAGGTTGTCCGTAGTTACATCCCTTAGCAGCTCACTCACCAGCATGTCTTCCACGTAAGTTTCGGTGGTCAGCTCGTCCTGATTCATCCGCATGTTTCTCAAGCCAAAGCTAACGGAGGTGGTCATGAAATTATACTTATTGATTTCATAATCCCATCCAAAATTATACCTGCCAAACATCATGTTGTTTCGCGTATCAGCCGCCTGCAAAATGCGCGTTGCAGGCCTGTCAGCGGAAAGAAGGGTTTGTTCGTTTTCAAAACTTCCCAAAATATTGTATCCCGCACGACCGAAACCACCCAGAGAGAAACCCATCTTTCCTTTTTTCAACGCGGCGTTTAGCCCCAGGTTGGAACCCCTGATTCCGGCGCTGGTGTTGATATTCAGTGAGGCGCCCTGGAGTTTGTTTTTCTTGGTCACGATATTGATCACGCCACCGGTTCCTTCCGCATCGTATTTGGCAGATGGGGACGTAATCACTTCCACTGATTTGATTTCTTCGGCAGGTATTTGCTTCAGGGCGTCAGCGATGTTGTTGGCCACAATGGCCGATTGCTTGTTGTCGATCAATACCAGTATGTTACTACTTCCGCGCATGGAGACATTTCCATCCAGGTCTACCGTAAGCATGGGAACGCGACGCAATACATCGGAGGCATCGCCACCAATGGTGGTTTTATCGTTCTCGGCATTGTAAATGGTCCGGTCCACTTTTTCCTCAATCAGGCTTCGCTGACCCTGGACGGTAACTTCCTGCAAGGAAACCGAAGACTCACCGATAATCAGGTTTCCCAAAAATACATTAGGAGTATTTGGACCGACTACGATGTCTTCCCGCGTCACGGGATCGTACCCCACGTAGCTTAGTTCCACCTTGTACCTACCGGCGGATTTTACGTTAAAAAAGAATTCGCCGGCATCGTCGGCCACTCCTCCGGCCACGGTCGCATCGGTGCCGGCTTCTTTCAACATAGCCGTAGCATAAGGTACCGGCTCTCCGGAGTCTTTATCCAGTACTTTTCCGGAAATCTTAAATTCTTTTTTCTCCGTATTCCCCTGCGCATACAGCTCCAGAGAAGCTGTTGCCAGAAAGAACGTTGCACATACAAGTAAATAAATAAGCCTTTTCATTATGGAAGTAGATTGTGTTAAATAACGGTTGAGTCAATATCCGAAACAAAGAAAAATATTTATTCACGCAGTAAAAAACACAATAGATAGGTAGCCGTGAACCATCGACAAAACCGGGAAAACATCGGACCAATTTTTTACTGGGTGGCCGAGGCTGATTTGGTAGAGCAGCAACCCGGATTGGACGGTTAATACCCTATTTTGGTAGATTCTTTTGGTTCTTTCGTTTTCTTTACTTTATGTTTATACTGGCAACGGATATCCAGTCGGGGTATTTAGCCCTATTGTAAGCGTATGACGTACTCAAATCATTCCAAAAGAATTACCTTACTGATCCATGTATTGGCATGGATTTTTATAGCCATCGTGATTTTTGTCGTCAGTCCACTCTCCTGGAAGGTGGACCTGCCGGTGGAGTATTGGTTCAAGCAAGGCCTCGTTTTGTTGTTTTTGATTTTGCTTTTTTACCTAAACATGAAGCTTCTGGTTCCGAAAATTCTCTTCAAGGGAAAAAACCTGCTTTTTGTCCTGATAGCTTTTGGCTTCGCGTTCTTAAGTTTGATCCTTATTATTCAATACGAAAACCTGGTCAATTTGCCTGAATTGATGCATTATGCCTTTCGGCCGAACGTCCCCTACGAACCCCGACCCCGAAATTTCAGTTACGACATGTTTACGGTGTTGCTGCTTCTTTTCGGATTCGGTATAAGCACCAGCGTGGTGGCCGTTCAGAAATGGCAGGCCGACTTGGCCTTACGGCAACAAATGGAGCAGGAAAAGGTATCCTCCGAACTGTCCTATCTCAAAGCACAAATCAATCCGCATTTTTTCTTCAATACCCTTAACAACATCTACGCGCTGACTACCGTCGACGTAGACCGAGCCCAACAAGCATTGCTCAAGCTTTCGCGGATGATGCGCTATGTGCTCTACGAGACCGATAAAGACCTCACCCTTCTCGGCAAGGAATTGGATTTTATCAAAGATTACATCGAATTGATGCGTCTGCGCCTTTCAGAAAAAGTGATACTGGACATTGTTATCCAGGACAATGTGGAGGACTTACCCATTGCCCCCATGCTTTTGTTGCCGTTTATAGAAAATTGCTTCAAACACGGCATCAGTGCCCAAAAGGAAAGTACAATCGAAATCTCAATTACGCAACAAAATAAATTGTTGCACCTGCAGACCCGGAATACCATTGTACCTGCCAATCCTAATAGCAAAGAAAATATGGGAAGTGGTATAGGCCTTAGCAATACCAAAAGGCGATTGGCATTGATTTATGGAAAAAAGCATCAGCTTACCATGGATCAGCACAATTCCCTCAATGAATACCGTGTGCATTTAACGCTGGATCTGGCATGAAAATCAAGTGTGTCGTAGTCGATGACGAGCCCTTAGCGCTGGATATGGTTTGTAAATTTGTGGAGAAAACTGGCTTTTTGCAGTTGGAAGCAAGGTTTGATAGTGCTTTAGAAGCCTTGGCTTACATCAACTCCCACGAAATAGGATTGATGTTTCTCGATATCCAAATGCCGGATTTGACCGGCATGGAGTTGGCTCGGGTGCTGGAAGGAAGGAAAGGAAAACCCTCTCCAAAAGTAATTTTTACAACCGCCTACAACCAATTTGCGATTGAGGGCTACAAAGTCGATGCCCTGGACTACCTGCTGAAGCCGTTCAGCTACGAAGAATTTCTTACGGCAAGCCAGAAAGCGCTACGCCACTTCGAAACGGCGCCCAGTCAGGCGAGTACCGCTGCCGATGATTACATTTTTTTGAAAGTGGAATACCAGTTGGTAAAGGTACTGCTCAAAGACATTGTATTGGTCGAAGGGTACAAAGATTACGTCAAGGTACATCTCTACGGAAAAAATGCTCCGCTTTTATCACTTACTACGCTGAAAGCGATGGAGGAAATGCTTCCGCAAAAGCAATTTATGCGTGTACACCGCTCCTACATCATCTCGCTGGAGCACATTCAATCCATTAGCAAAAGCACGGTGAACATGGGCATCGTCACCATTACGGTAGGCGAAGGATACAAGGAATCGTTCCTTCAGTTTATCAATAAATGGATTCAGTAAGCATTCGCGAATCATAGCAATCCGATAGATCGCCAGCAGCGCAGGATTATTCCACAGCGTATAGGAAATCTCCGTAGCCTTCACGTTCCATATCTTCTACCGGGATAAATTTCATGGCAGCGGAATTCATGCAATACCTCAGGCCGGTAGGTGCAGGGCCGTCGTTAAATACGTGGCCCAAATGGGAATCACCAAACTTTGAACGTACTTCTACCCGCACCATTCCCAGGCTTCGATCTACCGGTTTTTCCAGGTAGCGCGCATCGATGGGTTTGGTAAAACTTGGCCAGCCGGAGTAGGACTCGTATTTGTCGCGCGAACTAAATAATGGGGCACCGGAAACGATGCAAACGTACAGCCCTTTTTCCTTATTACCGTTGTACGGGTTATCAAAAGCCCGCTCGGTCGCGTCCTCCATCGTTACCTGGTACTGCAAATTGGTAAGGCTGGCTTTCAATTCACTTTTTGACGGCTTTTTGTAATTTTCCTGGGCGGGTACTTCCCAATAATTGGCTATAAACCGATCGCGTCCGGAACCGGTCCGGTACGCTTTGTAATCGTTTGGTTTCTTTTTGTAGTAATCCTGGTGATACGCTTCGGCAGCGTAGAAGTTTGTGAATTTAACGATTGGCGTGACGATGGGTTTCTCGAATATGCCTGCACGATCCAGCGCTTCTTTGCTGGATTCGGCTACTTTTTTCTGATCCATGTTGTGATAGAAAATCGCCGATTGGTACTGCGTGCCGCGGTCATAAAAGCTCCCTCCAGCATCGGTGGGGTCAAAAAGCTTCCAAAAAATATCGATGATCTCGCTGTAACTGATTACATCCGGATCGAATGTCACTTGAACGGCTTCTTTGTGGCTGGTTTGTCCGGATGATACTTGACCATAGGTAGGATTTTTTTCCTTTCCCCCTGCGTAGCCGGAAACAACGGATACAATCCCATCGATCCCTTCATAAGGAGATTCAATACACCAGAAACAGCCACCTGCAAAAGTGGCCTTTTCGGTTTTCCCCTGATAGGTTACCACTTCCTCCCCGGTCGTATTTTCATCGGATTGATTCGATGCGTGGCAAGCTGTGAAGCTAACGGAAAAAAGGACCATAAGCCCAATAATGGATTGAATCGAATAATTCATGCGATGTATGTCGTTAAATTCTCCTAAGAAACGCAATTAAGCAGCGATATGTTCAAAAGAATTGCGTTCCTTTCAACGGAAAGAGATCGATCAGACCTGTGCCGGATTTTCGGGAATGACAAACCACAACACCAGGTATACAAGCAATCCGGGAAAAGCTGCACTCAATACGGATAATACTACGTACCCAATTCGCAGCTTATCGGCATCCCATCCCAGGTGCTCGGCCAGTCCGCCGCATACCCCAGCGATGGTTTTATTTTGTTTGGATCGGTATAGTTTTTTGTTCATGCGATGTGTTGTTTTTGCTGCCAAACGCACTCTTTGGTACACGTGCAAAATACTAATTTGGATGATCATATTCAAGAATCCGTAAACAAAGCTTTCGGATGAAGAAATGAATCCTGGAGTTTGGCATTTTTTTTGGACCACTAGCTGGGGTAACGAACTTCCATGGCTTATAATTACCAAGCCATTGGTTCGCGACCAGTAAATGCAATGTATTACCAAACCAACGTATACCATGAAACGAACCAGCATGTATGTAATCGCAGGAATGGCTTTCACTTTAGTGGCTGCCAGTTGCGACAGCAACCAATCGGGAAATGAGAACCGGCAGGAAGCGGAAAGCGAGCTTGAGGAATTAGCCGGGGACGTAAAAGAAGAAGTGAATGAGGCCTTTTCCAATACCCGCAATGAACTTTCAGAGGAAACGGCCGAACTCAAAAGAGAGGCCAACCAACTCCGGGAGGAAATCCAGGAAGATCAACTGGAACCCGCAGACTCGGCCATAAACCGGTACCTGACACAAATAGACGAGGGGATACAAGACCTCGAAATCAAAGCCAGGGAATTCGAAGCGGCTAGCGAGCAACGAAGGGAACAAATTAAAAAAGAGATCGAAAAATTGGAAGACGAGGTATCTTCCACCCTGGAACGGTTGGAAAACGAGTTGGAGGAAAGCTGATTTCTTACCCAGGTAAAAAGTAGGTGATAAACAGGCCGTTTTCAGGAAACTTGAAGGCGGCCTGTTTTGTCATGCAACTTGGGGTTGGGCTATATTTTACGGAGAGGATGCCGGATACCGGGCAGGGTGGCCCAGCCATTTGCGCATATGCCCAATAAGCGGGTATTTGTTTTTTGGGAACAATCGCTTACCTTGAATTAAAAAAAAGCGCATGCATTTTTCAAAAATCACCGGACTTATCGCGGCCACCTTTACTCCCTTTGACAAAGAGGGCCGTGTTGCCATGGAGCTTATCCCAAGATATGCCCGTTTTTTACAGAAAAACCAGATTCAGGGAGTCTTCATCAACGGAACCACGGGCGAAGGCTCTTCGCTGACCTTTCCTGAAAAATCGATGCTTATGGAGGCCTGGGCAAAGGAGCAAACCACTGATTTTAAAGTCATTGCCATGTTGGGGGGTACTTCCCAGGAAGAGGCGGTTCAATTGGGCAAGAAAGCCCAGAAATGGGGGCTGTACGGAACCGCCGTGACGGCACCGTATTATTTTCGGCCCCTGGATGTGATTCAACTATCGGATTATTTGGCCCCGATTGCCCGTGCCGCCGAAAGCCTTCCCTTTTATTTTTACCACATCCCGCTACTCACCCGGGTGGAGCCCTCCATGTTGGCCTTGTTGGAGCAGGTAGCAGGTAAAATCCCTAATTTTGCGGGTATCAAGTATACCCATCACAATTTAATGGAATTTAATCAGTGTCTGCGGTACAAAGCAGGGCGTTGGGACGCCTTATGGGGTTGGGACGAGACCTATCTCGCCGGACTCACCATGGGAGCGAAAGGGGCAGTGGGCAGTACCTACAACTTTGCCGCGCCGCTGTACCGCGCCATTCAGCAGGCGTTTGATGCGGGCAGGATGGACGAAGCCTTGCGCTTGCAGGAAAAGTCCATCGATTTCGTAGACTTGTACGGGAGCTTTGGCGGGCCAGCTGCCGGAAAAGCCATTTTAAAGTTGTCGGGGCTTGATTGTGGCTCCTTTCGAGCGCCAGTGGCATCCCTCACACCGGCGCAACTACACGCATTGGAAGGCAAATTGGCTGAGCAGGGATTTTTTGATTTGATTGGCTCGCTTTCGCATCGCCTATAATCCCCGGTATTCTTCGGCCAGCCAATCCGGTTTATTTCCGTTGATTTTCGATGGGGAGGCAAAACGTGTATTTCAGTCAGGGAATGGATTGGTTTTTTTGGACGGGTTGCTTTATCGAATGATTACCTCCCTCAGGTTAGCAAGTATCGTAGTTTTCCCTTATTTTCGCTTAGCTGTTTAAAGAAAAGACTGCGAAAGAATGGCTGCCATTCCTAAAAACCATAAACAAAATGGATCATCCTAACCCCGCTCCCTGCCGATGCATACCCTGACAAGCTTTTTCCTATTCGTAGTTGGTCTGATTTTATTTGTGAATTGCGATAGCAAATCCAGCTATCCTCCGAGCGAATACGCGAGCCTGGAGCAGGTGTATGTACCTGTCCTCCAGGAACGGTTTACAGGGATAGCCCGGGTCAATCTGGACCTGCCTGCGGCACAGGAACTGACCGCGTTGGAAATCTCCCTGGAAGGTTCCGTCCAACCGGAAACGGTCAGGGTATTTCTGGTAGCGGAGGCTTCGGACAAAAAGATACTCTCCGGCAGTTTTTCCAGTGAGAGCGGCCGTTGGCAATTGGAAGGGGGCGTCTTACTGGCTGTGGGAAAACAGTACCTGGACATTCAGGTGAAAATGGCTTCGGATAGCGATTTGAGGGGTCGGTTTTCGCTGGATATACCCTATATCGAGCTATCCGGTACCCGGCGACGGCCCGTCCATTCCGGTGCATCAATTCCCTACCGGATCGGCAAGGCCTTGCGGGATGCAGGGAACGACGGAGTGGCCGCCTTTCGGATTCCGGGTCTGGCCACCAGCAATAGGGGTACGCTGTTGGCCGTATACGACGTACGTCATGCCAATTCTTCCGACTTACAAGGAGACATAGACGTGGGCCTGAGTCGGAGTACCGATGGTGGGAACACTTGGGAGCCGATGAAAATCATCATGGATATGGGAGAATGGGGAGGTTTGCCAGAGGATCAAAATGGGATCGGCGACCCGGCCATATTGGTGGATGAGCAGACGGGTACCATCTGGGTGATCGCCTTGTGGATGCATGGAAAGCCAGGAACCGCCGCCTGGAACAGTTCGGGGCCGGGATTGACGCCGCAGGAAACCGGTCAGCTGATGTTGGTTAAATCCGAAGATGACGGAAAGACCTGGTCGGATCCGATTACGATCACTGAGCCCATGAAAGACCCTTCCTGGCAGCTGTTTTTCAATGGCCCGGGTAAGGGGATCACGCTGAACGACGGCACGCTTGTTTTTGCTGCCCAATACAAAGATGCCGACAAAATGCCTTACAGTACCCTAATTTATAGCATGGATGGCGGGGACTCCTGGGAAGTAGGCACCGGTGCCAAATCCAATACCACGGAGGCGCAGGTCGCGGAATTGGCAGATGGAAGCCTGATGCTCAACATGCGCGATAACCGCGGAGGCGCTCGTTCAGTGTCTATTACCCGGGATTTGGGCAAAACCTGGGAAGAGCATCCGACAAGTCGAAAAAGTTTGATTGAGCCGGTTTGCATGGGTAGTTTATACCGGTTTTCCGAGAATTTGTTGCTTTTTTCCAATCCGGCTGCAACGGACGGTCGCTACAATATCAGCCTGAAGGCGAGTTTGGACCAAGGAGCTTCCTGGACGGAATCGGCTCAGGTTGTATTGGATAAGGAAAAAGGCTGGGGCTATTCCTGCTTGAGCACGGTCGATGAAAGGCACGTCGGTATTTTGTATGAAAGCAGTCAGGCGCACATGACTTTTCAGATCATTCCCATTGAAGACTTGTCGGTAGTCGAAAAATAACCGAAAATTGCTGTTATTAAGAGTAAATTTAATAGGGTAGAATACATTTATGTGCCGATATCTGTGGGGGTAATTCTTTTTTCACCGAATTGGCATTTTTTTGGCGTAGTAATTGTTCCTTTCCCTTGGTGAAAACCGTTGCGAGCGAGAGAGAAGGTATCGACATAAACAATGGGTTAGTCGATTTGAAGTACGGAAAAAACGTTAGTTTTTCACTATATTACAGTGTGGTAACATGGTTAAAGATTTAGGAAATGTGTTGAAGGATACAGATTACGATTTGGATTTGTTTTTTAAGTTTTCCCCAGACTTGTTTTGCATTGCTGGCTACGATGGGTATTTCAAAAAAGTCAGCCCTTCCTTTCAAAAGTTACTCGGATATACTTCCGATGAGTTGTTTTCCAACCCCGTTAGCACATTTGTTTACGGTGCCGATACATCGGTTACGGCCGAAATTCGAAAAAATATCATAGGCGGTACGCCATTAAAAAATTTCGAAAACCGGTACCTGACCAAAAAAGGAGAGGTGATTTGGCTTTCCTGGACATCGTTTCCTGTACCGGAAGAGGAGTTGATCTACGGTATTGCGCGGAACATTACTGCCAAGAAGGAGATCGAGCTGAAGAAAAACGAATGGATACGCTACCTCACACAAACCAACGACAAACTCAAGCAGCTAACCTTTACCACCTCCCATGACTTACGGTCACCCGTCAATAATTTGCTGGCGGTCTTTAAGCTGATGGATACCGAGAAAATCAAGGATCCGGAAACCCTGGAGTTGGTAGATCTTTTGCAACAGTCGACGGAAAGTTTAAAGCAAATGCTGGATACCTTTTTGACTACCCTAAAGCAGGACGACGTCATGCAGGTTCGGGTGGAGCCGATTTCGCTAAAGGACGTGTATTCCCAAACCAGGGTTGCGATTCAGTCGGTCATTGAAAACTCCGGCGCTGTGCTTTTGCCGGATTTTTCTGCTGTTCCCCAGGTAGTTTTTAACCGGATGTACCTGGAGAGTATTTTTCTGAACCTGATCTCCAATGCGATCAAATACAGTCAGCCGAATACCAAGCTCCTGATTGAAATCCGCTCTTACCTGAAAAACGGAACCACCCGGCTTTCCTTCAAGGATAACGGGCTGGGCTTTGACATGGCGCAGGTAAAATCAAAGATATTTGGCTTTGATCAAACGTTTCACGGCCACAAGGAAAGTCAGGGGATTGGGCTCTACCTGGTACATGCGCATGTCACCGCCCTGGGTGGAAAAATAGAGGTAAAGAGTAAACCCGGGAAGGGCACGGAGTTTACAATTGCGTTTCCCAACCTACCCTAACCGCTCAAAAAGGATTTTTTCTGATGCAGCTGCTTTCTTTTTTAATTCCTGATATTTTTAACCAACTTGTCAGGAAAAGCATAGCGCTTCGTCTGCTAGGGTAGTAGATTTGTTACAATTCAATGAATACAGGCAGGATTTTTCTCCATGAGTGAAAAAAGCAATCACATCGTTATTATTGGCAATGGTATTTCCGGGGTGACCTGTGCACGGAATGTCCGAAAAAAGGATCGAGAAGTTCCCATCACGCTAATTTCTGCGGAGACCGAACATTTCTTTTCCCGGACTGCGTTGATGTACATTTACATGGGCCACATGAAATACGAACACACCAAGCCCTATGCCGATGATTTTTGGGAAAAAAACGCTATTCAACTAAAATCAGGTTGGGTAAGCCGGGTGGATTTCGATAACCGACTGCTGCACTTTCAGAAAGGAGAGGAGCTGCGTTACGGTACATTGATTCTGGCTACCGGATCCAAACCCAATAAATTTGGCTGGCCGGGTCAGGACCTCGAGGGCGTGCAGGGCTTGTATAGCTATCAGGACCTGCTGTCCATGGAAAAACACACGCCCTCTATAACCCGAGCGGTGATCGTGGGAGGGGGACTGATCGGCGTGGAGATGGCAGAAATGTTTAGCTCCAGAAAGATACCCGTGACGTTTCTGGTTCGGGAAAAGCGCTTTTGGGACAACATACTTCCGGATGAAGAAGCAGAATTGGTGGGGCGGCACATTCGTGAGCACGGCGTTGACCTGCGAATGGAGACCGAATTGACCGCTATTCTGGATGACGGTGCCGGTAAGGTAAAGGCCGTGGAAACCAGCTCCGGTGAGCAGATCCCGTGTGAATTCGTGGGCTTGACAGCAGGTGTGAGTCCCAATATAGCCATTTTCACCGATTCGGAACTGGCAACCAATCGGGGCATTTTGGTCGACGAGCGGTTTCGGACCAACCTGCCGGATGTCTACGCCATCGGTGATTGCGCGGAATTTAAAACCCCACCCGGGCCTGACCGGAAAAACATCGAACAGGTATGGTACACTGGGCGAATGCATGGAGAAACCCTGGCGCATAACCTGACAAGTAAAAATCCGGTTTCGTATAAGCCCGGGATATGGTTCAATTCGGCAAAGTTTTTTGACATTGAGTACCAGACCTACGGGCACGTACCGGCCAGGCGCCGGGATGGAGAATGGTCCTTTTATTGGGAGGATGCCTCGGGTAAGATAGCCTTACGGTTGCTTTTTAGCAAGGCAGATCAACTCTTAGGGGTCAATGCATTTGGCTGGCGCATGCGGCATGCCTTTTTTGATCAGGCGATTCGGAAGGGATGGCCGGCAGACAAGGTTGTGTCTCGCCTGGATCGGGCCAATTTTAATCCCGAGTTTTACCGGGATTTGCAAACAGAATTTATCCAGGCTTACAATCGGGAAACAGGAAAATCACTACCACTCCCGAAAAGGTCACTTATTCAACGGTTAATTGGTACAAGGGCATGAAGTTCATACAAAATATCGGCCTGATTCTGGTAGTGGCTGGCTTGGTCATCTTTACGGCCGTCCCATTTTTGGGTACCTGGCAATTGGAGTCCGCCCAGGTAGAAGCGGCCACCAAAGACATGCACCGGGAGGTGATGGTGGATTTGTTGGCCCCGATGTACGGCCAATCATACGGGTCACCCTTTGCCTTTATAGGAGATCTCAACGGATACATGGAGGCCCATAACGACTCCTTGAAAGCGGAGGAAAAATGGGATCAGGTGATTTGGGACGACTATGCTTTTCCCTTAACAAAAACTGCATCCCAGGGACCGGTGCCCGCCTATCCCCTGCTTTTTCTTGCGCTTTCCGTGGGATTGACCGTTCTTGGCGGTTTGCTGTACATTCTACCCTTACATCGGAATGAAACGGCCGGTATCAAAAACGACGGCATTTATTTTTCGTCCATGAAGGCCCGGGGTTGGTTGGGCATGGTTACGGGAACCTATCTGATCCTGTTTTACGTGATTCTGTATTGGTACCCCGAATACCTGAGTAATTCGGTAATTCTGGTGGATCCCATAAGTCAAGCCTTGTCCGGCGGGCCGGCTAGTCAGTGGTTTCTCTACGGACTGGTGTACACCTTGGCCATCTTGGTTATGGGTATCCGAATGTTTCGCAAATACAGGGGAAACAACTACCAAACCATTCGAACCGTGTCGGTTATGTTCTTTCAATTGGCTTTTGCCTTTCTGATACCCGAAATACTGGTTTTATTCAACATGCCCTGGCACGATTTTAAAAATATCTGGCCATTGGACTATACTTTTTTTTACGAATACCGAATCGATGGCATGGTGAATTCCGGAGCTCTGGGAATGTTTATGCTGGTATGGGGGATCCTACTCATCGTCATTGGTGTACCGGTAATCACCTATTTTTACGGCAAGCGCTGGTACTGCAGCTGGGTTTGCGGTTGTGGAGGGCTGGCGGAGACGCTGGGAGATCCGTACCGGCAATTGTCCGATAAATCCCTGAAATCCTGGCAAATTGAACGGTACCTGGTGCATGGAGTTTTGGCGCTTGCCGTAATAGTAACGGGGGTTACCCTGCTCAATTATTTCATGAAATTTGGGCTGCTGGGTCAAGCCACTGATCAGCTCCATTCCCTCTACGGTTTTGCGATTGGATCGGCTTTTGCGGGGGTTATCGGAACTGGATTTTATCCCTTTATGGGGAACCGGGTCTGGTGCCGTTTCGGTTGTCCTCTGGCCGCTTACTTAGGGTTGGTACAACGATTCAAGTCCAGGTTCCGGATTACGACGAATGGGGGGCAGTGCATCTCCTGTGGCAACTGTTCCACCTATTGCGAAATGGGTATTGACGTGCGCTGGTATGCGCAGCGAGGGCAAAACATCGTCCGTTCCTCCTGTGTGGGATGCGGGGTGTGTTCGGCCGTCTGCCCGCGTGGCGTGCTGAAACTGGAAAATGGCGAGGAATCCGGAAGAATTAACGATTTGCCAATTATCATTGGCAACGATTCGATCAATTTGAATACGTAATCATGTGGATTTATCTGTTTTTGGGAGTGTATGGTTTGGCCATGACCTTCATATTGTTGTACAGTTTTGCACAGGCAAACCTGCTGTGGCATTTTTTTCGATTCAAGAAAAATGCCGTACCGCCGGCTTCTCTGCTCGATCCGGACCTGCCCAAGGTAACGGTACAGTTGCCGGTTTTTAATGAAAAATACGTGGTACAAAGGCTGATCGATGCCGTTTGCCGCCTGGAATATCCTGCCGAAAAGCTGGAGATCCAGATCCTGGACGATAGTACGGACGAAACATTCGACTTGGTTCAAACTGCCATTCGGGATTATCCGGAAATTCACATTCGCCACCTACATCGGAAAATCAGGACCGGATTCAAAGCAGGAGCCCTGAAGGAGGGATTGGCCAGGGCGTCGGGCGAGTTGCTTGCCATCTTTGATGCCGATTTTGTCCCGGATCCCAAATTTCTACTAAAAACGGTGCCTCATTTTACTGATAAGAAAATAGGTATGGTTCAGTCGCGCTGGGGACATTTAAACGAAGACTACTCCCTGTTCACCCGGCTGCAAGCCTTTGCCCTGGACGCGCATTTCATGGTGGAGCAGATGGGCCGAAATGCACAACATGCCTTTATTAATTTTAACGGTACCGGTGGTATCTGGAGAAAATCCTGCATCCTGGATGCAGGCGATTGGGAAGCCGATACCCTTACCGAAGACCTGGACCTGAGCTACCGAGCCCAGCAAAAGGGTTGGAAATTTCTTTATCGTCCGGATGTGGTCTCACCGGCCGAATTGCCACCAGTGATGTCTGCCATCAAATCCCAGCAGTTTCGCTGGACCAAGGGTGGAGCCGAGTGTGCAGTCAAGCACCTCAAACAGGTGCTGAAAGGGCCGTTTTCCTTTGCTGTCAAGATCCATGCAGCGGCCCATTTGTTAAATTCATTGTTATTTATTGCCATTTTGCTGGTCAGTCTGAGTAGTTTGCCGGTTTGGTGGGGGTTTTACAAAGGACTCATTCCCGCGGAATTTTTCCAGGCAGCAGCGCTTTTTTTGGTTGGCTTTGTGGTAATTGCTGCCGTTTATTTCTTTGCCAATTTACAGTTGGCAGGCTATTCCCGAAAGGGATTCTTTCGGTATTTGTGGGAATTGCCCGTGTTCCTTTCGGTGTCCATGGGGCTATCCGTTCACAATGGCCAGGCCGTCTGGGAAGGACTTACCGGTATCAAATCGCCCTTTATCCGAACGCCGAAGTACAACCTAAAGGAGAAAGATTTGGGCTGGTTTGCCAATGCCTACCATCTTCGAAACGTGCCGGCTACCAGCTATGTGGAGGGCGTACTCGCGCTGGTTTTTCTGTTGGTGGTTGGATTGTCCATCTATACCGGAACGTATGAGATGATCCTTTTCCATGGCATGTTGGCTTCGGGATTTGGCATGGTAAGCCTGGCTTCTTTTCGGAGCATGGGTCGCCCGGCCTCGGGTTAGCACAGACAGCAGCACCCGACTTCAACCGGTTTCCAAGAAAAAAATGCATTGGAAAGGCAGGTGCTCGGTGGCTACCCGAAACCCTGCACCAACATTAACGATCCTCGCCTGGACTAATTACACGTACGCATGGAGCCTGACTCCAAAACCAATATCCCATGAATACCAACGACGGAAGTTCCTTTGTGATAGATGTTATTATCCCCGCTTTTAACGAAGAAAATGCCGTGGGTAAGGTCATTGGTGACATTCCAGACTTTGTCCGAAACGTGGTCGTGGTAAACAACAATTCAAACGACGCTACCCGAAAGGTGGCCGCGGCTGCCGGGGCGGTAGTGGTCGACGAGCCCATACGTGGATACGGAAAGGCTTGTTTGACCGGTATGGCCTATGTGACGCAGCAGCCGGTTCCTCCCGATATTCTGGTATTCCTGGATGCCGACTACAGCGACTATCCGGAGGAGATGGAAATGCTCCTCGCTCCCTTGATTCAGGAGGGGTACGATTTGGTGATCGGTTCCAGGGCAAGGGGCGAACGGGAGAGGGGCTCCATGACACTGCCGCAAGTATTCGGGAACTGGCTGGCCACCCGCTTGATGCGGAAGCTGTTTTCGGCGGATTTCTCTGATCTTGGCCCCTTTCGGGCCATACGTTGGGAAAAGTTACGCTCCCTGCATATGGAGGACGAGAATTACGGGTGGACCATAGAAATGCAGCTAAAGGCCGTCAAACATGGGTTGAAATACACCGAGGTGCCGGTCACCTATCGGCAGCGAATAGGAAAATCCAAGGTGAGCGGCACCCTGCGCGGCGTCATTGGTGCCGGTTACAAAATCTTATGGAGCCTGTGGAAATACCGGTAAGGTTTTGGGAATCGACTGACCAGAAAACGGAAACTGTCCTATATTTTCGTTAAATTACCACTAAAAATCAGCCACTATGAAAAATCGATTGCTCTTGTTTACCGGAATTTTGTTGGCCCTATCTTGTAGCCGTCCCGAAAGAGAGGGCGTGGATTTTGATGCATGGGGAGACTATTGGTTTCAGGGAACCGCTGAGATCAGCAGTTTTGATCTGGTTCAGTACCGGTATGGACAGCCCCGCCAAGGTGAAGCGGTATTGATTTTTGTAACGGAGGATTTTTCCAGGAGTGAGCAGGTGAAGCTGGATGACCCGGCTTCGGCGGGTAGGGACAAAATCTCGGTGATCAAGATGAACCAGACCAGGGGTTTTGTTACGGGAATCTATCCCTACCACATGATGCTCTCGGCCTTTACTCCTACCAAAGAAGCGTCTCAGGGGCTCAAGTTCACGGTATCTTCTCAGGAATGGTGCGGGCAAGCATTTGCCCAGGTAAATTTATCCGGAGGGGACTCCTATTCCGGGGAGCTGTTCTCGTATTTTGAAGCAGAGGGCGACAAAAGTTTTTCCCTGAACGGGATGGCGGAGGACGATTTATGGAACCTGATTCGGATTCATCCCGAGCAGGTGCCAACGGGAAGTGTGCAAATGTGGCCCTCCCTTATCTATCAGCGATTGACCCATGCCGATTTTATTGCGGAAGAGGCATTTATCCGACTTCGGGATATCAGTGATTCCCGTAGGCAGTTGGAGGTAACCTACAGCTCCGACCGCAGGGAGTTGACCATTGACTTTGAAAAAGAGTTTCCCCACGCCATCCTGGGCTGGGAGGAAACCCACACCAAGGAAAACGGAGAAAAAGAAATAACCAAAGCTACCCGCAAAGGAATGAAGGTCATCGACTACTGGAACCGGAATGCACTGGAAGATGAATTTTTACGAAATGAATTGAACCTCAATCCATAAATCCCGCCCCCTTGAAAACGTTTCTGGGTTTTATGGGGATTGCCATTGGGCTGGTGGGAATAGCCTATGGGGTCCCAAGAACGGATTTCCCAACCCTGCTGGGCTTGTACGTGCTGGCCTTTCTGAGCTATTTGTACCTGCTGTCGGTGCAAAAAAAGCAAGCGCTCTCGCCCCTGATACTGCTAAGCATGGCTCTGGGATTGCGCGTGCTTTTGCTGGGAGCCTGGCCGGAGTTATCGGATGATTTTTACCGGTACATTTTTGACGGGCAGTTGCTGGCAAATGGAATCAATCCGTACCTGGAATTGCCCCTAACGGTGCGCGATTCGGGGCTGCTGCCTGAAAACCCGTACTGGGAAACCTTGCTGGATAGGATGAATTCTCCAGCGTATTTCTCGCTGTATCCCCCCTTGCACCAGTTTTTCTTCTGGTTGGCGGCGCTGCCGGGAGAAAACCTGTTCCTTAATGTACTTGTCTTGCGGGCAACCGTATTGTTGGCCGAAGGAATCAATCTCTGGTTGATCCAAAAGCTGCTTTTTCGGTGGCGCATGCCATCGTACCGACTTTCCTGGTATGCCTTCAATCCCCTGGTAATTCTGGAGCTTACGGGAAACCTCCACTTTGAAGGGTGGGTCTTAACCGGCCTGCTTTTCGCGGTGTACGCCTACGATGTGCAAAAGCCACCCTGGGCAGGGCTGAGCTGGGCGGCAAGCATTGGGCTGAAACTGACCCCACTACTATTGGCGCCGGTCTGGATTCGTTTCTGGGGCAAGCACCAATTTTGGAAATTCACCCTGGTGTCAGTACTTGTTGTCTTGCTGCTGTTAAGTCCCATTGTGATCGCCGGTGGGGCCGAAAACTTTTTCCAAAGTTTCCGCCTGTACCAAAGTAAATTTGAATTCAATGCCTCGCTATATTACCTGATTCGGGCCGCTTCCGGTTACTTTGTGGACTACAACCCCATCGCCTACGTGGGGCCGGCACTTCAGGGGCTGGCAGCTATAGCTTTGCTTACGATGGGGTTGTACCAGCGGACATTTACACGGGAAGCACTTGTTTCTAAAATGGTATGGATGTACCTGGTTTTTTTCTTGCTTCAAACCACCGTACACCCCTGGTACCTGATTCCAGCAGTGGGGATCAGTGTGCTCACGACTAACCGGATTTTTGTTGCATGGAGTGGGCTGGTATTTCTGTCCTATCACGTTTACGCCCGGCCGGAATACACCGAGTCTATGGGAATGGTCGCGACCGAATACCTCTTGCTAGCCATCGTCATCGTGCTCACTGCTTACCGGCATTTCGCAAGCCGGCGGAGACTTTCTTCAGCTAGCTCCGCAAAAAGCGAATCGTTGTGATAATTCCGAGTAATTAGTTAATATTAGGTTAATTTGATACCATGAAAAAAATTACGGTTCATCGCATGAAAAATTTTCTCTATGGTTGCATCCTCCTGAGCGGATGGATCGCCTGTTCCCCGAAAACTGAGGCGGATCGCATCATTGATCAATCCATTGAAGCGCATGGAGGCGACCTGTTCGAATCGTCCACCATTCGTTTTGATTTTAGGGAGCGGTCCTATGAGATAGCCAAATCGCCTGAACGGTTTCGGTACGTCCGGTCCTTTGTTGACGAATCCGGGCAGGTAGTGGATGAATTGGATAACGAGGGGTTTACCCGCAAAATCAATGGGGAAGTGGTGAACCTGTCCGATAAGGACCGCAATGCGTATTCCAACTCGGTGAACTCGGTGGCCTATTTTGCCTTTTTACCTTATGGACTGAATGACCCTGCGGTAATCAAAACCTACCTGGGAGAAACGCAATTGGATGGAAAAACCTACGAATTAGTCAAAGTCACTTTTCAGAAAAACGGTGGGGGCGAGGATTACGACGATGAATTTTTGTATTGGATCAATAAAGAAAACTTCCGAATGGATTTTTTGGCGTATACCTACCACACGGATGGGGGAGGCTTGCGTTTTCGGAAGGCCAAAAATCAGCGGGAAATCTCAGGTATTCTGTTTCAGGATTACGACAATTACAAACCCGCGGACGAAACGGTCCCACTAGAGGAAATACAGGCCTTGTACGAAGCGGGATCGCTTGAATTACTTTCAGAAATCCTGTTGGAAAATATTCGGGTGGATGATGCCGGCTAATTTAGGTAGGATGGAAAAAAAACGAGCGCTTGTCATTTCCGGTGGAGGGAGCAAGGGAGCCTTTGGGGGAGGGATCGCCGAATACCTGATACGGGATTGTCAGATGAACTACGACATTTTTGTTGGAACCTCTACAGGGAGCCTGTTGGTGCCTTTGTTGTCGATCAATGAGATTGAAAAGATAAAGGCCATCTATACTTCGGTCACACAGGATTGCATATTCAGCACCAATCCCTTTATTATCTCCAAAAAAAACGGCGTATACAAAACCCGGATCAATCATTTTAGCACCATCAAAATGTTTTTGAAGGGAAAAAAGACCTTTGGAGAAAGTAAAAATCTGTTTCATTTGATCAAAAAGATCATTACTCCGGCGGATTTTGACCGTATGAAAACCAATACGGCAGAGATTTACATAACCGTTTCGAACCTCAGCACCAATAGCGTGGAATACAAGCGGCTAAAGGATTGCGCCTACGACGATTTCTGTGAGTGGATATGGGCATCGTCCAACTTAATCCCCTTCATGAGTTTGTTGGAAAAAGACGGTTGTGAATATGCGGATGGGGGCTTTGCGGATTTGGTACCAATTTCCGAGGCCATCTACCGGGGAGCAAATGAAGTAGACGTCATCGTTCTAAAAGCCCGGGCAGGAAGGGAAATGAAGCGGCCCGTTCGGAATGCCCTGGAACTTACCACAAGGGCCTTTGATTTTATGCTGGATCAAATCTCCAGCGATGACATCAAAATTGGTGAATTACTGGGAAAAAGACGTCGGGTAAACCTTAACTTTTATTATCCGCCTGCGGTATTGACGGAAAATTCATTGATTTTTGATCCCTATCAAATGAAGAAATGGTGGCGTCAGGGAAAGCGCTTTGCAAAAGAACAAAACCCGGTATGCAAATGTATCGAAATAGGCGTTGATAAATAAATCGTATGCAAAACAAAGGAATCAAAATAAAGCGACTATCGGTAGTAGTTTTGCTGGTACTAGTGGTGACCGCTGCCGATAGGAGGCAGCTACCGGAATTGTTTGTAATTGGCGACAGCATTTCCATGCAGTATGGCCCCTACCTGGAGCAGTACCTGGAGAGAAAATGGGCCTATGATCGCAAACGAAACGAGGGCGCCGACTCCTCAAACCTGGACAATCCCGCCGGAGCAAATGGAGGCGATTCGGGTATGGTTTTGGCATACCTTCAGCGGAAAGTGCAAGACCCGGCATTTCGGCCGGATCTGGTGCTGATCAATTGCGGGCTGCACGACATCAAGACCAATGTGCAGACGGGAGAGAAGCAGGTATCGCTGGATGCCTATCGGGCCAATCTGGAGCAGGTATATGCCCTATTGGAGGATAAGGGGATTCGCATGGTCTGGATACGCACCACCCCGGTAGACGATGAGACCCACAATTCGCGGCAGCAGTCCTTTCACCGGTATTCAGCCGATGTAGCCGTGTACAATGCGGTGGCCGATGTCGTTTTTACATCCCGAAACGTTCCAATCATCGATCTACATGGTTTTACGGAAAACCTGGGCAATGATCGGTTCATTGATCACGTACACTTCGGAGAGGAAACCCGTGCCGCTCAGGCGGCATACATTGCGGGGTTTGTGGATTCGCTTTACCGGTAGTTTTTTGTCATTTTTCATTCGCGGGATGTAAAGTCCCGGTCCGTGGGTAACCTGACGGGAGTCACGGAATGGGGTAAATCGCTTTCGGTATCAAGGTTTTTCTATTAAATATTTTGTTTTCATCCCGGTTTCAATGGTGTTTTTTGCTGCTTTGGTACAGGATTTTGTCATGTAAATTTTACTAGGTTTTTTATTGATTTTTCGGTAGGATACAGGTTTAATACCCCCTAAATTGCTGGTAATTTACAAGGTAGAACCTATGATACCAGAAAATGAATTTGATCGATTGGTGCATTTGGCGGAATACGATTTGGATGCCACAGAGCTGGAAACCCAATTACAGGATCTTGCCAAACTGGCGGCGAAGGTAGCCGGGACGGAAATATCCCTGGTTAATCTGATAGATGCGTTCACGCAATGGAGTGTTGCGAGTGAGGGCATACCGGTGATGCAGATGGACAGGGAGGACTCCGTTTGCCAATACACCATCATGGGTGATCAGCCTTTTGAGGTTCTGGATTTATCCAAAGACGAGCGGTTCAATCGAAAATTTTATGTAACGGATGACCCCCATTTGCGGTATTATTGGGGCGTTCCATTGACAAGTGAGGCCGGCTTAAATTTGGGTGCGCTTTGTGTGTTAGACAAAATGGCCAAAGAAATTAGTCCCGAGAAGGTGGCTTTATTGGAAATCATTGCCGACGAGATTGTTAATCGACTGAAAATCTCTAAAACCGTGGCTTCCTTACGATCCAAGCTACAGCATTCCGAAGAAAAGCAAAAACAGATTGCGCACGACATTCGGGGACCTCTCGGAGGAATCATAGGTCTGGCCCAGATCGTCAATGAACAGGGTGATCAGAATCGATTGGACGAAGTACTGGAGTTTATCAAGGTCATTCAAACCAGCAGTAAATCCTTGTTGGATCTGGCGGATGAGATTCTCTCGAGTAAGGATGCCCTGGAAGTAAGACGGAGTGCTCCGGCCGAAAATGAATGCAGCCTGTCTATCCTGAAAAATAAACTGAAAAACCTTTACGAAATCCAAGGGAAGCAGAAAAACATTGATTTAGCGGTGGAAGTAAATTCCTGCAAAAGCGAGTTGACCTTCCCGAAAGCAAAACTACTCCAAATCATTGGTAACCTGGTATCAAACGCCATCAAGTTTACGCCTGCAGGCGGTAAGGTATCGGTAAGCCTCGATCTTTTTGAAAAAGGTCAGCGTAGAGAGTTATCGGTCATCGTTAAAGATACCGGCGCAGGTATGCGCAGGGAACAGATAGATGCGATCCTACAAGGAGACGGAAAAACAACGAAAGGAAGCCTTGGGGAAAAAGGGTTTGGTTTTGGGTTGCCGTTGGTCAAGCATTTAATCGACGGAATGGGAGGAAGGCTAAAAATCGAGTCCGAGCCGGGTCGGTACGCTCGGTTTGAAGTGAACCTTCCGGTTTGATTTTGCCGGCATTCCCTTTTCTAAAACATACGTTGAGCGACTTGCATCGCACCTTACAAACTGCCCCATTCTGGTAGACAAATTTCACAGATGGGTAATGGTTTTCGAACAATTTTTTACGGCATTAACCCATGTGCTCGGAAAGAAATCGTACGGGTTTAACCTAACCGCTTTTGATGTGAATACCGCCGCTTTCTACCCGGTAGACTACAGGGCAGGCGCATCCAATAAATCCGCCGTCAGGAGTTTGCAACGAAAAGCGGCGGTAAATCAATTTTGTAAAGAAAGTCGGCATGGTCGATTTCGCACCGGAAAATCGAATGGAAGTACGAACACGTACTGAGATGCGGCAAGCCGATCACCGGATTTGCACCCGTTACACCGGCCTACCTTTGCTATTCCACCGGAGAAATCGCCGGGGCGATATATTGCGGGGCTTCCTTCGGATCCATTTATTAATCGGCAAGGACCGGGATAATCAATCGGCGAGGTACCGGTTTTTTTTTGAAGCCAAAAAGCGAACGTTTCTAACGCCCAGAACTGAACCCGGAAGGGACGGTTTTTTATTTTTTTTGGCGATTATTTGGTTGAGAACTGCCCATTTTTTTCTGGGGTGTAGATAGGGAAAGATAGCAGCAGCGTGCATTTTGCCCACTGATATTTCGGAGTTTAGGCAACGGATAATCTCTAGCCTGGACTACAGCCGTGCTGATCGAAATCAGAGCCGCATGGAAAACCTGTATACCAACAAGTATTTTTCGTTTCGTTTTGTAAAATAAAATACATGTATTAGGGTATTATTTGGATCTAAACCAAATAAAAAAGATACGAAAATATCAATTTAAAAATATTACATTAAATATTCAAAAAACCTGATTTTTGTCAATAAAAAGGAAGGATAAATAGAAAAAAATCTATAGCTTTATTCGATTGTAAAAATGTATACGGTATTCAAAAAAATCGGGTAAAAAATTGAAGTTTTTTTGATTTAATGAATTGACTATAAACTTTTTAGGAAAGCGGTTTTTGACTCGTAAAAATAATTCAATCAAGCCAGAAAAAATGCAAAATTTGGCTTGGGTTAACGTGAATACGTGGGGTGCTGCATATGCGATAGGTACCGGTAAAGGAACCGGCGACCAGCTATAGATGATAAGTATAACTAAACCGTTTTGTGTATGATAAAAATCCAGTTCAGTTAAAAAAAGCCGATTGGTAAAATACCAACCGGCATGGTCGTATGATAATGCTCATTGGGGAATGTACTTCTCATAAGACCGCTATTCATTGAAGTCTTTCATTCAATAAACCCTTAAAATTATGAAAAATTTATTACTTAAGGCAATCTTTTGGCTGCCTTGGTGCTTTCTTTTTTGCATTGGCTTGGCCTTTTCCTCTTCGGGGAAGGGAAACCCGTCGGAATTTTCGACGCCTTACGTAACAGAGCACCTCGCTAATCATCCCGTTACCAACCATGGGTCCGGGCCAACAAAGGCGGATTTTTTGGCTACCATCAGCGGTACTGTCATCGATCCCAACGGGGAGCCGATCCCCGGTGCCACGGTCGTTGTTGAGGGTTCCAGTCAGGGAACCGTATCGGATATCGACGGCAAGTTTAGCATTGATGCGGAGGAGGGAGCCGTGATTGTCATCTCGTTTATTGGCTACAAATCGGAGCGAATTACTGTAGGAAATCAAACCCAGTTTACCATTATATTGAGCGAAGACCAAACTTCGCTCGATGAGGTGATCGTGGTTGGGTACGGAACGCAAATCGAATCCCGCCTTACGGGAAGTATGGCAAGAGCCGATCCGGAAGACATGGCGAGGGTATCGACCCCTACCGTGGGCCAGGCATTGCAAGGACGCGTAGCGGGTGTATTCATCAAAAATCAAAACGGCCAGCCCGGACAAAACAAGACGGCTATCAATATACGTGGATTTGGGGAGCCCCTGTACATCATCGATGGATTGCCTGTAGATGAGGCGGTTTTCTCAAACTTAAATCCAAACGACATTGAAGAACTCACGGTACTGAAAGACGCGGCAGCCGCGGCCGTGTACGGGGCGAGAGCGGGCAACGGCGTTGTCCTGGTGACAACAAAAAGAGGAAGTACGGGCGATGTTCAATTTTCCTACCGGGGAGACGTTGGATTTCAGGGGCTTACCATGGTGCCGGATGTCATTGAATCCTGGGAATACATGACGCTGTTTAATATGCGAAACCTCGATCGGGGGCTTGGACTACGCTGGACGCCTGAGACGGTCGAACAGTTTAAAGTACATACGGATGGATCGGACCCGGAAAATTACCCCAGCGTGCAAATGTATGATTTGATCGCCCGGGATGCAGCTCCCATGTTTACACACGATTTGTCCCTGAGGGGTGGCAGCGAAAAGGTTCGCTATTTTGTTTCCGGAAACGTATTTGATCAGACCGGTCTGGAACGCAATGTTTTTGGTGGAACCGATACGCGGTTCAAGCGCTACAATATCCGCGGTAATGTGGATGTGGATGTTTCAGAAAAGTTCACTTTTAACTTTGACATGAGTTATAACCTGCAGGATTTCACCGGTCCCAGAAACGCTTTTGAGGGGACTAGCTGGTCGCAGGGGCAGGGAATTTTCGCCCGAAGTGGACGCTGGCGTCCCTTTCATTCCATTGAAGAATTGCCCGGTGGACACCTGAATTTCCCCAGGGGAGCCCCCGAAGGACAGACGGTGAACCCGCTAAATTTGGCCAGTGCCGCTATCGGTGGGACCCAGGAGTTTCAGCGGGGATTCATTGATTTTAAGCTAGGCGGGGAGTACCAACTGCTTCCGGGATTGAGTACCCGGGCCACCATCAATTACCAGGGGACCAATTTGCAGGAAAAGATGTTTCAAAAGCGAGGTCCGGAATACCGCTACAATCCCACTACCGAAGCGCACGAATTTGTACGCGCCCTGAATGCGGACACGCGCGTGGAGCGAAGAAACAGTCAAACCGAAAATATAAATTTCCAATATTTCCTGAATGGCGATCATACGTTTGGAAAGAAGCATTCCCTGACCACAATGTATGTGTTTGAATTCATCGAGCGCCATTTTGAGCGAATTGATGCCAGCCGAATTCTTTACGATTTCCCGATTGCGCAATTGAGTGCTGGTCCGCCCAGCCAGCAATTCAACAACGATTTCATCAACCGAAACAAACGAATAGGGCATATTGGCCGGGCCAGTTACAACTATGCCGATAAATACTCCTTGGAGGTAAGTGCGCGCTACGACGGATCGATGCGTTTTCCAGAGAATTCCCGATGGGGTTTTTTTCCTTCCTTTTCGGGAGCCTGGAATATTACAGAGGAATCGTTTATGCAAAATCTTGGCCTGTCGAATGTCCTGACCTTTATGAAGCTTCGGGGTTCCTGGGGACGACTCGGCTTCGATGCGGCAGGCGATTTTCAGTTTTTGTCCACGTTCTCGTTTGATGATTTTTACATCTTTGAAGGGTCAACCCTGCAGCGAACGATCAGCACAGACGGGCTGCCGAATCCCAATATCACCTGGGAGAAAATGGATATCGTCAATTTTGGATTGGATGCCTCCTTTTGGGATGGCAAGTTGGAAGGCACCTTCGATGTATTTCAACGAAACCGGTTTGATGTACTGGGTCAACGGATACTGGATGTATCCCCAGTGGTAGGAGCGGTTTTGCCCCGCCAAAACTTTCAGGAGTTTCAAAACCGCGGCATGGAGCTCAGTTTGCAACATACGAATACCATCGCGAATAGCAACTGGAATTATTCCATCGGAGGTAATTTTGGGATTTTTGAGGAAATCGTTGTCAATACCGACGAACCCGACTTTATTAACAAGGAAGTGGAACGCCGGGAAAAACAAATCGGTCGGCGGGTGGTCACCGGTGGTCGAAATAACGTCAATATTTTCTACCTGGAAACCGACGGGCTATTTTCTTCTCAGGAAGAAATCGACAGTTGGGCAGACATCGATGGCAACGGAAACCGCTCCATCCAAATTGGTGACGCGCGGGTTATCGACCGAAACGGGGATGGACGAATTACCAACGAGGACCAATACATTGCCACATCCGGAACCCAGCCCAGGTTGACCTTTGGATTTCAAACCCGGATTGCCTGGAAGGGACTCGAGCTGGTCTCCTTCTGGCAGGGAGCGTCCCGCTTTGGTTGGAACCTGGCCTGGAGTGAGTTTGAGTCTCCCTTTCCAGCCAATGGGGTCGCTTTGCAGGGACACATCAGTGATTCCTACATCCCGGAAAATGAATTTGGGCTTCCAGCCGTAAGCGCCGCAGATGCCCGATGGCCAAGGGCATCGGGACGGTTCAATAACAACTACGACATGTTTTTGATCGACGGCACCTACCTGCGCCTCAAGCAGCTGCAACTGGGGTATACCCTCCCGCAGCAACTAATTGACGGTCTTGGTTTGCGAAGGGTGAAGTTGTACGCTGGAGGGACCAATTTGTTGACCTTTTCGGACATCGATTTTCTCGATCCGGAGATCGACGAAAATCCCAGGCAGTTTTTTGGAAACTACCATCCACAGACACGGGTGATCAACCTTGGGCTTGAGATCGATTTCTAAGACAAAATTCATTTGATAACGACATTTATTTTCTCAGTTATGAAACAAAGCAATTATCTATACCGTGCCTTGACACCTTTTCTCTCGCTTTTGCTGGTGTCATTGGTTTCCTGTGACGACCTTTTAAACCTCAATGAGGTTCCAAGAGACCTGGTAAATGCGGATCAGGTATTTCAGAATGAGGCGTTTGCCGATGCATTGGTTGCCGACTTATATGCCGGATTTCCCTTTACCAGCTTCGACGATTTTGACGGAATGCTTGGTCACCACGATCTGGGTACCCAGCGGGGGGGCGGCTTCACTAGCTGCCGAACCCACGGGGGAATGGACATCAATAGCGATTGTGAAGGCTTGTGGGATTACGAATACATCCGGGAGCTGAACTTCTTTATCGAAAGTATCCGGGAATCCCCCTTATCCGAGAGCTTCAAACGGCAGCGCGAAGGCGAGGTTCGGGTGTTGCGGGCGGCTGTATTCTTCAAGATGCAAAAACGCTACGGTGGAGTACCACTGGTAAACGTGGTGCTGGATCCTTTTGAGGATGTTCCCGAGCAATACCGGGTTCGAAGCAGTGAGGAAGCGCTTGCTGACTTTATTGACACCGAATTGGAAATGGCGGCAGGAATGTTGATGGAAAATCCGCAAGAAACCGGTCGGGTCAATCGATGGACGGCCTATGCCTACAAAGCCCGGGCAAATCTCTGGTCGGCCTCCATTGCCCATTTTGGAACACTTGCAGACAACCGGCTAACGGGTATTCCCGCAGGCAGGGCCAATGAATTCTACGGCAAAGCGAGTGCAGCTGCCAGGCAGGTGATTGATTCCGGAAGGTATTCCTTGCTACAAAGCAGTGACCCGGAGCGAACGTACTGGAGTGTTTTCGTTGAAGACGCAAACGACGAAGTCATCTTTGAACGCATTTACAACGGCGTTGAAATCCGGCATCAGTTTGCGCACCAGAATCAACCCACTCCTTTTTCTGAGGGGCAGGGATCGCAGATGAACCCCACACTGGAACTGGTCAATCAGTACGAAAACCTGGACGGTACCTTTAGCGCGCCCGATTTGGGTCCGGACCACCTGTACCCGAGTGGAGTCAGTCCCTGGGCAAACAAAGATCCCAGGCTGTATGCGACGGTACTCTTTGAGGGAGATTTTTATGCCGGGAATTTGGTGGAATTGTACGAAGGTATTGACCCCACCGTCGGAGGTACCAATCCAGATGCAATCATTTCGGAGGTGGGCGTCACCTACAACGGAAAAAACACCGTAGGTAGTGCCAGCCGAAGACAAGCCAATCAATTCTTTCCGTCTACGGGATTTTTACTCGAGAAATACATCGCAGAAACTCCGCTGATACCCGCCGGGACGGAATCCAACAACTGGAAGGAATTGCGGCTGGCCGAAATGTACCTAATCGTTGCAGAGAGCGAGTTTGAGTTGGGTAACCCAGCCGAAGCAGCCATGTACCTCAACTTTACCCGTGAGCGGGTGGGACTCATTCCTTTGACGGAAGGGACCATCACCCGGGATCGGGTGCGCATCGAGCGAACCAGCGAGTTGATTTACGAAGGGCACCGCTGGGACGACCTACGCCGATGGAGAACGGCTCTGGATGTCCTGGACGGACAAATCGTAAAAGGCGTTCGGGTGATTTACCACGATGATTCGGGACAGTATTATTTCCTGGTTATTGACGGGGAAACCGTTCAGCGGGAGTTTCGACCGGAGCATTATTACAATCCGATCACGAACGCCCGACTCGAAACCAATGGCGACCTGGTGGAGAACCCCGGTTACTAGAGAAAGGGTTGTTTTACGCTCAAATGAAATTAGTTGATATTAAAATTCGATAACAATGAATGGTTTAGCATTTAAAAAATATTTGATGCTGGTAGCAATGCCAGTCTCCCTTGCGGTCTTTTCGGGATGCGAAGAGATTGTCACGGACTTCGGTTTTGATGGGCAGATCAGCGGACTGATTCTGGATCAAAACGGAGATCCGGTATCCGGTGATGCCTCAAATCCGGCATTTACGGTATTCGTTTTAGGAGAGGAGGACCGGGTACCGCTGGAATTGCGGGTCAATGGAGATGGTTCTTACGCGAATTTGCACCTGTATCCGCAAAACTACACAGTATGGGTGGAAGGCCCGGTGGATGGTCCCGGACAGGGGGAACTGACCGTGGACCTCAGGGGTCGTCCCGTTGAGCAGCACATTACCGTAAACCCATTTCTCGTCATTCCCCCACCCACGGTCTCTGTTTCCGGGGGAGAGGTACAGGTCAATTATTCCATTTCCCCCAGTCAAGGGCATGGTGTTCAGGAAAGGGTAGTGCTGGTAAGCACGGTAGCAAAAGTGGGGATCAATACGGGGAATGGTCCGCGGTGGCAAACCCGGGAGCTGGAGCTGCCGGAAAATTCGGGTACGGCGACGGTAACACTGGATGCCAACCTCCTGGCCATGTCTCGCGAACGGGGAGGGGGTAATTTACACATTCGCATTGCAGCCCGGTCCGATCAAACCACGGATTGGAACCATAGCCTGCCGATTGTAATTCCGGCTCCTTAATTTCGCGAAACGGATAAATCGCCCGGGCTACCCGCAACGCCATGCAATGGCGGAACGGGTAGGCCCCGGGGTACGATTTCCCACAACAATCCGAAATCGGATTGGGGTGAAACGGAAGAAGTAGGACCTTTTGTGGGGGTAATCTTCTTGGAAATGACGAAAGATCTGCCGAATATGGAGGAAACCTTTCCAAAACGGGGTCTGAACCAAAAATAGAAAAACAAGTCCGATGGACGACCGCAATTATTAATTTTCACCGTAACGTAATTTGTGCTTTATGAAAGGTATTGCTCTCGCATGTTTAGGTAGTATTCTCATCACCGTTTTCTTCCTCGTCCCTCCGGATTCCGGTTGGGCTGGGATAGCCCCATTCGTTGATTCCGCCGGATCGGTGGGAGAAAAACACACCGCATCTGCCGACACCACGGAAATAGAGATCGTTTCCAAAGGAGTAGAGCTAAGTTACTCGGTGTCAGAGATACGTGCCAAGGCGGGAGAGGTGCTGCGTATCCGGTATATCAACGAGAGCGACATGAGTCACAATATCGTCCTGGTACGGGAAGAAGCAGATATCCGACCGGTAGGTATTGCCGCGCTTCAGGCCATGGCGACGGACTGGATCCCGGAAAAGGAAATGCACCGGATCCTCGCCTACAGCGATCTGGCCTATTCAGGGGATACCGTCGTGCTTTCCTTCAACGTTCCTCCGCCGGGTACCTATCCGTACATATGTACTTATTCGGCGCACTGGACACAAATGCAGGGGAGGTTGATTTCAACCGAGTAAGCGGCTAATATGCCCGTCAATTGGCCGGCAAGAATCGTGTATTTCAAAAACTACGCAAACAGACAAAAGATGAAGTTAAAAAATAAGAATAAATCGTTATGCAGTTCGTTTGGCCTGGCCTGCCTGCTGCTCGTGATCTTTTCGGTTTCTATGGATGCCAGTTGGGCCCAGGGGAGTGTTAAAACAATTCAGTTTAGGACGCACATTATAGACGATTCCCTGATAGGAGGTGCTTTTTCGAATACCGGGCTGGCCGATATGGACGGCGACGGAAAGTTGGAGTACATCATGAGTTCGCGCGGAACGGGAAAAATCTACGTTTACAAATACCATGAGCCCGGCCATTGGTCCCGGTACATTGTGGGTGAAAACCCACCCACCGATGCCGGTGGCGCGGTACTGGACGTAGATGGTGACGGATTGCCGGACTACCTTGTCGGGGGCGCCTGGTACCGAAATTCCGGTGACCTGCAGACTGCCTACGAGCGGATTGTATTCGATGACGACATCATGGATGGTTCCATCCACGATCAGGTAGTCGCCGATGTTAATGGAGACGGGCGCATGGACGTGATTACCATGTCGGATCGAAACAATCTTCGCTGGTACACCATTCCCGATAACCCGAAGGATCCCTGGAAAAGGCAGGACATTGGTGCTGCGGTACACGGTGGGGTCGCGCCAAAGGGACATGGCGACCTGGACGGTGACGGGGATACAGATATTGTCCGGACGGATGTATGGTTTGAAAATTTGGACGGCAGCGGCACCAGGTGGAAAAAACACGATTTGGGACCCTTTATGCCGTTGCCGGAGGGGGAACCAAGCTGGGCGGATAAAGCAGCCAGGTCCTGGGTTGCGGACATCAACGAGGATGGGAGGCTGGACGTGGTACAGACCGTTGAAGAAATGCGCGGTGGCAGGGTATGGTGGATGGAAAACCTCGGTCCCGATTCCGGGGGAACGATTCAATGGTTCCGGCACGAAATCGCTGGATGGGACCGTATCATGGGCGGTTTGCACTCCCTTGGCGTGGCGGATTTTACCGGAAATGGCAAACTTGATGTCATCACGGCGGAACAAGACTGGCAGCGGGCGCGCCCGGGAGCAAAGGGCGAGGAAAACCCGCGGTATTACCTCTGGGAAAACCTTGGCGTAGGTCCCTCCTGGTCCAATAATCCGAAAGTGGAGTGGAAGGAGCATGTAATTGCCGACGTAAATCTAGGTGGTCATGAGATTGTATTTGGGGATGTCACGGGAGACGGAATGCTAGATATCGTTGGAAAGCCCTGGAGCCCTTCCGATGACAACGCGCTGGGGGGCAAAGCCTTTGTTTTGTTTCTTGAAAATAAATCGATTCTTGATTGACATGCATCGTTCCGTGCTTCTTTGTTACCGGAATTCACCTGGGCTGCTTTCAGCAAGCGTTTATCCTTACTTTCTGGCATACCAACTGACTAAAAACTAAAACCAAACAACTGCGAAAAAGGGAATCTTTTTGGCAGTTGATCCAAGGAAGATTACCGCAAGACCCATGACAAATTTGATTAGACAGCGTTTATCTCGTTTCTTGTTTGCCCTCGCGGCGAGCTCTTTTACCCATGTGCCGTTACAGGCCCAATTTCAACCTTCCGATAACATGAACCCAATGGATCACGGGCCATTTGTTACGTCCACGATGACGCACGATCCGCTGGTAGCGAGTAGCCTGTTTGTAAACAAAGGAATTGCCGTCAAGGTTGGAAGGGATCCGCAAGCCGTCATTACCTTTGATACGGATTTATTGCGTGTTGCAAGCGCCTGGACTGGAGGATTCCTTCATTGGTACCTGGAGCGGGACGGGCTGGAGAATTGGCCCAGTCCGGATGGAATTACCCATTTCGAAACCAGCAAAACCCCTGGGTGGTCACTTGATGGAGAGTTTGAGGATCCAAGAAACTGGCCCTATGGACCCATCCCGAAGGAACAAGCACATTACAAGGGACTGTATATGCACGGAGAAAAGGTTCTTTTTTCTTATACCGTTGGCAAAAGTCAAGTTCTTGAACTACCCGGATTTTCGCAGGTGGAGGATCGGCCTGTTTTTACCCGGACGTTTACTTTGAGTCCCACGGAAGAAACCCTGTCTTTGCGGGTGCTACAGGTCCCGGAAAATGCGGAAATCGAACGCATACCGCTTGCCGATTCCCGGGGATACCTGCGCATTCGGGTGGGTAGCAGCACACGCATGCTTGGCATACAGGGAATTTTCGATTCAGCCGCAGAATGGCGCATCCAAAACCGGCACCTTGTACTGGATCTTCCCCAAATCGGCGAACCACTGACGTTTTGCCTGGCTATCGGGCCGGTACTGTCTGGCGAAACCTCCAGCTACATGCAGGCCTACCTGGAACAGGCGGAAGACCTCCCAGACCTGTCTGAATACACCCAACCCGGCCCTGATCTATGGGAAACCTTGCAGACAGAGGCGGTGATGGGAAAGGACGAGGGGCCGTTTACCGTAGATGAGCTTACCCTACCGGCTGACAATCCCTGGAAATCATTTATTCGCTTGATGGATGTGGATTTTTTATCCGACGGCAGGGCAGTGGTGGCATCCCTTAGCGGTGATGTATGGTTGGTAGAGGGAATCGGAGAAGAGCTAGGCACACTAAACTGGCATCGATTTGCTACGGGTTTGTTTCAGCCAGGCGGTGTAAAAGTAGTCGACGACCAGATTTACGTGACCGGTCGCGATCAAATTACACGATTACACGATTTGAATGAGGATGGATTTGCCGATTTCTACGAGAATTTCAACAATGAGATCATGGCATTCACGAATTTTCATGCCTTCACCATGAACCTGGAAACCGATTCACAGGGAAACTTTTATTTCGCCAAATCGACTCCCTGGCCACCCTATCTCCGAAGAAACGGGCCTCCAGCCAACGCGGAAATAACCCCGCATCATGGGGTACTGTTTCGGCTATCACCGGATGGGGAACGCTTGGAAACCATCGCAACGGGTCTGCGGAATCCCAACGGGTTGGATATTGGTCCGGACGGGGAAATGATCTATGCAGATAACGAAGGAAACTGGGTACCTACCAGCAAGGTGCACCGCATCAAAGAAGGTAAATTCCACGGATTTATCCCGGCTGCGCACCAATCCGAAACGCCGGAGTCTTTTGAGCCTCCGATGATCTGGACTCCGCATTACCTGGATAACTCTCCGGCCAAACCCCTTTTCATCAGGAGTACGCACTGGCCCAAAGAATTGCAGGACGATCTCTTGTTGGCTTCTTACGGGCGTGCATCCCTTTCGCTGATACTGAAAGAAGAGGTGGATGGGGTCTGGCAGGGAGCGCACGTAAACCTGCCATTGGTATTTAAATCCGGCCTGGAACGCGGACGCTTTCATACAGATGGACATCTGTATCTAGCCGGGATGACCAGCTGGCAATCCATAGGAGAAGACTGGGGCTCGTTTCATCGCGTTAGGTATACCGGGCAGCCATTGGCCCTACCTGTGGCTGTCAACACCAAAGCCGGTGGTATTGAACTTCATTTTAACCAAAAACTGGATCCCGGGATCGCCACCTCGATGGACAATTTCCGCCTGCAGAAATGGACCTATCCCTGGACCAGTCAGTACGGCAGCCGGGGGAAGGTTTATTCGGTGGACAACCCCGGACAAACCAAGCCCGACGCGGTACAGGTGGCATCTATCCGCTTGTCGGCGGATGGAAAGGTGGTTTTTTTGGAGATCCCCTCCCTGAAACCCGGTGCGGTGAACGCTTCCCTTGGTACACTGGAGGAACTGCCGGACATGATTGAAACCTCACTGGGCTGGGTGATGTCAATAAGCTACCAGATCGCAACGGAAGACGGAACCGAATTAACCCATATGATTCACAAAACGATCCACCGGGTTCCTACCGAAGGATTCGCTGAATAGCCGTGAATGGATAAGTTCAAGAGTAATAACACACAGGAACCAGCAGGTATGAAATTTCGCAAACACTATCTTCTTATCGTTGCATTACTTTTCTCTTGCGAGGAAGGTGTGGAGCAGCTTTTGGACGTTACCGTCACCGAGGCGCAGCGTTTTGATTACCTGACCTGGAAGATTGAAGCAGCAAACGGCACCTGGCACTTTCAACGAGCCCAGGCCGAAACGGGTGAAACCGCTACCGGATTCAATTCGGCGGTCGACAAGCAAGGCCTTGATTGGATCGCCAACGATTGTGTAGCCAATCGGGAATGGCGGGGATGGCCCAATTTTGCTTCGGACGGATTTGGACATCCCTGCCGGGGAGGCGGAGGGACCTCCAGATGGATAGACGCCACGGGCGATCCGGTAGCTATTGGCGATACACTTCGAGGAAACCACTTGATGCTGGAATCAAGCAACGAGAAATACCGGGTCCGCTATCACTTTTTTAGCAGCCATGCCGCTATTGAAGTACTCGAAGCGAAGGATTTATTCGCTTTTCTATGGGAAGGGCCCGTCGGTGGAAAAATGGCCATTGAGAAACAACATTACCTGCTTGAGGACGGTGTCAAACGCCCGTTTGAGCACGGCAAGGGGCTGGGTTACCTCAATCCGGAATTTGGCAACAACTTCCCCTCTCCCTTCTTTTATTTCCTGGATGAAGATGCCGATCAGATCCTATATGTAGGAGCCAGTGGTGTTGGCGGGGGAGGAGACGAGGGATGGGCCCAACCGGATAACATGGCGATATTTAGTTTTGGGAGAGATGACGATAAGCACGCATTGCGCAACACCGATGCAGTAGCTGTTTTTGGGTTTTTGGATAAGTCAATGGGGCATACACAAATCAGTAACTTTATTCGTGCACGCCTTGAAGCCCCCTTTAAACCAATAGACTAGCTGATTTAAACGTCCCAGTAGAAGGGTTGCTGATCGTGTCGGCAACCGCGGCCATTTCCAATCAATTTATTGCGAAAATCGGTGACGCATTATCGGATGTGAGAAAAAACAAAACAGAATTGCAACAATAAAAACCAATAACCATGAAAAAAATGACACGCATAACCAACGTTGTACTTTTGCTACTGACCTTTCAGGGGTTTCTAGTTGCACAGACGACGGGCCAGATAGATGGAGAGCTTAAAAAATGGCACCCCATATCGATTACATTTGATGGACCTGAGGTCAGTGAAACCGATGCGTACAATCCGTTTATGGGCTATCGCTTAAACGTTACTTTCCGGCACGAGGGCGGAGAACTAGTATACCAGGTGCCTGGATATTTCGCTGCAGATGGAAATGCCGGAGAGACCAGCGCTACTTCTGGAAACAAATGGCGGGTACATTTCAATGTGCCCCAAACCGGGCAGTGGAGCTACCAGGCTTCTTTCCGAATGGGAGAAAACATCGCAGTAAATGCGAGCTCAACCGCTGGAGAACCGGTTTCCTTCAACGGAGCTACCGGGACCTTTTCTATTGCCGATACGGATAAATCCGGCGTAGACCATCGTGGGAAAGGGGTTCTCAGGTACGTTGGCGAACATTACCTGCGATTTGACAATGGAGAATGGTTTATGAAAGGAGGCGCCGATGCGCCGGAAACGCTATTGGGATATGCAGACTTTGATGGCACCTATACCCATACCGGCCTTTCGAAGGATGCGGGTGATGTTTTAATTTGGGGAACGACCCAACACAAAGATGGGCGGGGCGCGACACCGCTTAAAAAGTACGAAGCCCACGTGCGGGACTGGAAGGAGGGAGACCCGGTTTGGCAAGGTACAAAAGGAAAAGGTTTGATCGGCGGGCTCAACTACCTGTCAGTAAAAGGGATGAATGCCGTCTCTTTTCTGACCCTATCCGCCGGGGGGGATGGAAAAAACACCTGGCCCTGGATCAGTCATACAGAGGTAGACCGATACGATGTTTCCAAGTTGGACCAATGGGAAATCGTGTTTTCACATGCGGACAAACTGGGATTGTTTCTGCATTTTAAAACTCACGAAAATGAAAACGATCAGCTGCTAAACGGCGGAAAGCTGGGACCTGAAAGAAAGCTGTATTACCGGGAGCTGATCGCCCGCTTTTCCCACCACCACGCATTGAACTGGAATTTGGGTGAGGAGCACGACCTATGGGATGAATTGAACGATCCGGAGCAACTAAATGCCAAAGCGGATGCCATGTACCTACATAGCCTGGATCCTTACGACCATCCCGTCGTAACGCATACCTTTCCCAATCAATACCAACAAAGCTACACCCCCTTGTTAGGTTACGAGTATTTTGAGGGTCCTTCCATCCAGACCAATAGCATGCGTCCCTGGCACAACTTCGAGGTCATTTCGTATTGGGTAAACGCATCCCGGCAGACGGGTAGAAAGTGGAACGTATCCATGGACGAAGCGGGCACTGGCGCGCTCGGGGTCACTACCGATGATTACGACGATAATTACAACCAGGATGAAGCCAGGGCTACTTATTGGGCCACCATCGCCGCAGGAGGTGACGGCGTGGAATGGTACTTTGGCTATGCCGAGGAACAAAATGACCTGAACATGGAAGATTGGCGGAGCAGGGATGCCCTGTGGGACTATACCCGGCATGCCATGGATTTCTTTAAAACCAACCGGATCCCTTTCTGGGAAATGGAAAATGCCAACGCCCTAACCCGGAGTGAACGGGATTTCGTATTTGCGGAAAACGGGGAGCTGTACGTAATCTACCTGCCGGCCGGCGGCGGTGCCGCACTTAACCTGCAGGAGCATGCGGGTACTTATACGGTGGACTGGTACAATCCCCGGACTGGTGGAGCGCTTCAAAAAGGCAAGGAAATGGTCATTGAGCAGACGTATTCCCGGGAGCCTGCCTCCGTGTTATCGGCCTTGCCTACCATAAAAAAGCCTCGGGTGCAGGGAGGAAACGTAACCGAAGTATCCGGACCCGGTTGGGTAAACCTCGGAATGCCTCCTGCAGATCCAAAAGAGGATTGGGTGATTTTGGTTCGAAAAAAATAACGAGGCACGGCCCTACCGTACCGGTACATGCGTGGTAAAACTGGGCAGGCAGTCCGGGCGGATTTCCTTCAGCAGCGGGTGTGGGTTCCAGGAATAATTGCTACCCTTACCCGACGCTGGCTGGAAACCATCCCTACGAGCAAAATACCGGAATGCGGTGAGGAATGCCGGGCAAGCGGCGATTTCCTATTGTTAACTGTTTGAAAACGAATCGTATGAAAAAGAGAACCTATTTTATGTTTTATGCCTGTAGCCTGCTATGGCTTGGCTTGGTCGCCTGCGAAACGGCGGAACAACGAACGGTGGTCACTATAGAAGGCGAGGCCTTTCATGTGAACGGAAAACCTACCTACGAGGGAAGGACCTGGAAGGGTACTACCATCGAAGGATTGCTGATGAACTCCAGGATGGTGCAGGGAATTTTTGATGATTTGAATCCCGAAACGCGCCCGCTTTTTGGATATCCGGATACCGGCGAATGGGACCCGGATAGAAATACAGCCGAATTTGTGGCCGCCATGGAGGAGTGGAACGCCTACGGGCTAAACGCATTTACCATCAACTTGCAGGGCGGGAGTCCCATTGGATATGGGAATAAGGATTGGTACAATTCAGCCTTCTTTTCCGACGGCCGGCTCCGACCTGAATACATGGACCGGTTGAAATTGGTGCTGGACAAAGCGGATGAGTTGGAGATGGTGGTGATGCTGGGCATTTTCTACTTTGGGCAGGACCAAAACCTGGACGACGAAGTTGCGGTAATCGAGGCGGTAAGAAATTCCGTGAACTGGGTATTGCACGAAGGGTACCGAAACGTGTTGATCGAGGTCAACAACGAATGCGATGTCAATGCCTACGATCACGAGATACTGAAACCGGCCCGGGTACACGAGCTCATTGACCTGGTCAAAAGCATGGAGTACGAAGGAAACCGCTTATTGGTTAGCACCAGCTACAAAGGGAATACGCCTCCCAAGCCAAACGTCGTCAAATCCTCCGACTATATTTTGATACACGGAAACGGCGTGAATACCCTGGAGAAAATGGAGAAGCTGATCGCGGATACCCGGCAGGTGGAGGGATACCGTCCCATGCCGGTGGTAATCAACGAAGACGATCACTACGATTTTGATCAGGAACGAAACAATTTTACCGTCGCCGTAGAAAACTATGTTTCCTGGGGCTTCTTTGACTACCGACGCGATGGAGAACCGTACGAAGAGGGATTCCAAAGCGTGCCCGTAGATTGGGGCATCCATTCCGAACGGAAACAAGGTTTTTTTAACCTGGTCCGGGAAATTACCGGAGTAACGAAGTAGCCGCTCCCTGGAGGAGCCCTTGTAAGATAGTCAACTAAATCGGATTCAAATGAAGCAATTACCCGTTCAACTAGCTATACTCTTTTCGTTGGTACTCGCATCGGATTGGGCAAAAACACCCTGGCGATTCGGGGATAAAAACGGTGGTTTTGACATTTTGCGTCAGGAAATTAGTATTTTCCCGGCCGATTTCAACAATAGTCAGCAGCCCGAGAAGTGGAATTGGACCCTGGAAGGGTTCTCACCGGCCTACTACGACAAAGTCAGGGGAGCCATTGCCATCAATACCGTCGAACAACCGACCGACCAGTGGGCTGCCGCCGCTACGGTATTCGGCCAGGATACCGGAATATACACCATCCGGTTTACCTCGCTGTTGGAGTCGGATGGAGAATGTACGTACATTCTGCGAATCGGCGACAAAAAGGTAATGGAGTTTCAAAACCCGCGCATTTACGGAAAAGGCATCGCCGAGTACGCGCCACATGAAGTCCGGGTAGCCGATGTTGCCATTGAAAAGGGCAGTTTGATTCTGGTAGAGTTTTTACCGCATTCCAACGGATTGGTACCGGAGGGGGAAGGGTTCGGTTTTGCCCGGGCCCGTTGGAAAAGCACCATTGATTTTATACCAGAGCAGCAATGAGCTGCCAGGTAACGAAATACATACCATACATAACTACATTTTATGAAAACGTATCGATTAGCAATTGTTCCCGGTGATGGCATCGGTCATGAAATCATCCCCGCAGCCCTTACGGTATTGGAAGCGGCCGCTAAAAAATTTGACTTTAAACTGGTTTACACGTTTTATGACTGGGGAGCGGGTCGCTACCTCAGAGAAGGGGCGTTTATGCCCGAAGATGGCCTGGACACCCTCAAGGGCTTTGATGCCGTGTTTTTTGGAGCGGTGGGGCTGACAGCGGTGGATGATACCCTGCCCGCTAAGTTATATACCTTCAAGGTACGAACCGCCTTCCAGCAATATGTCAATTACAGACCGGTAAAGCTGTTTAAGGGATTGGAAAGCCCGCTTCGCAACAAAACATCTCAGGAAATAGATTTTGTCGTTATCCGGGAAAATAACGAAGGGGAGTTTGTTCAATCGGGGGCCTTTTTCAGACCCGAAAGTCCCGAAGGGTTGGCGACTGATACCAGCATTTTCACCCGGAAAGGAATTGAACGGGTGGCCCACTTTGCCTTTTCCCTTGCGCGAAAAAGGCGTAAAAAAGTTACCAACGTGACAAAATCCAATACGCTGATTCACAGCCTGAAATATTGGGATGCAGTGATTAGCGAGGTGGGAGAACAGTACAAAGACGTAACCCTGGAAAAAATGTACATCGACAATGCCAGCGCCAACTTCATCTTACACCCGGAATACTTCGATGTGATCCTCACCACCAACTTGTTTGGAGACATCCTGAGTGACCTGGGAGGAGGTATCATGGGAAGCCTTGGACTGGGGGGAAGTGGAAATATCAATCCAGAAAAGGACTTTCCCTCCATGTTCGAACCCATACACGGGTCGGCACCGGATATTGCGGGAAAGGGCATTGCCAACCCCGTCGGAACTATTTGGTCCGGGGCGCTTTTGCTGGAGCATCTGGGAGAAACTGCGGCAGCGGGGGAAATTGTCGGGGCTATCGAAGCCGTATTTCAACAAGGGATAAAAACCGTTGACCTGGGAGGTACTGCGCGGACGGAGGAGTTTGCCGGGCAGGTGATTCAGGCACTGAACCAGTAAGGATGGGTTGGATAGACCTTACACAGACCATTGGTCCGGGGATGCCCGGTGTGGCCCTGAGCGAAGCGAAAAATCTGGAGCGGGATGGGTGGAATGCGGTAAACCTCGAGATTTACAGCCATGCCGGCACGCACATGGATGCCCCCATTCATTTTGGGGTGGAGGGGCCCACCATTGATCAAATGCCTCTGGAAAGCCTCTTTGGCGTTGCCAAAGTCCTCGATCTGACTGGTATTGCACCCTCGGCACGGATCACTATTGCGGACCTGGGACACCTTGAGGAGCATTTGAACAGCGGCGACAGCCTGGTAATCAAGACGGGTTGGAGTAAATTCTCCCGTTCAGATCCCGGTAAATACCGCAACCAGCTGCCCAGAATCAGTGAGGAGCTGGCAAACTGGCTGGTAGAAAAGAAGGTAAGAATTTTGGCAGTAGAACCTCCCTCCGTAGCCAACGTCAATGACCTGCAAGAAGTCACCTTGATTCACCGCATTTTGTTTTCGGGTCAGGTCATTATTGTTGAGGGGATTTGTAATTTGGACGAAATCCGGGTGGATGTGGTGGAACTGATGGTAATGCCCCTGAAAATTGCGGGTGGCGACGGAGCACCTGCCCGGGTTTTGGCCCGGCCGATATAAAAAAGAATAGCGAATGATGACTACTGAAGATTCCTTGAGCAGGCCCTACAGCAATCAAATTAGGAAAGTATTTCTGGAGCAGCAGGTATCGCTGGTAATTGTGGACGATGATCCCACCGGTACCCAGACGGCCCATGATGTTCCCGTTTTGGGCCATTGGACCCGGGAAGCGTTTATTTATGAATTTACGCAGCAAACACCCTTGTTTTTTGTGTTGGCCAATACCCGAAGCCTGCCCAAGGCAAGCGCTACCGAACGCGCCCGGGAAATCGGCCAAAATCTGGTTTACGCGTCACAAAAAACCGGCCGGCGCTTCCTGCTGATCAGTAGGAGTGATTCCACGCTGCGGGGCTATTTTCCCTCAGAAGTCGAAGCCCTGAGCCAGGGGGCAGGCCTGGGTAATCTTCCAACCTTACTAGTCCCCGCTTTTTTTGAAGGGGGAAGAATCACCGAGAACAACGTACATTACATCGTGGAAAGCGGGCACAAGGTGCCGGTATCGGAGACGGTTTTTGCACAGGACAAGAGCTTTGGCTACACCCATTCCGACCTGACCAAATGGGTGGAGGAAAAATCAGGTGGGAAAATAAAACAAGAAGCCGTGAAAAGCCTCACGCTTTCAGATATCGCCGCAGGAGAAGCAGCGATTTTCGAAAAATTGCAGGGACTTACCGGCAATGAAGTGATGGTGATCAACAACACGTCCTACCGGGAATTGGAAAAAACCTGCCTGGTGCTGCATCAATTGGTAAAAAGCGGAAAGGGGTTTAATTTCAGAACCGCCGCTTCCTTTGTTTCTGCATTCAGCGGGATGGGTGCCCTGGCCTGGACACCTTCGGCTGGGATACCGGGCAGGGGCGGTTTGGTCGTCGTGGGCTCGTATGTAAAAAAATCCACCGCCCAACTTGAGCAGCTAGTAAAAAAACCAGGTATACAGGCCATTCCGGTTTCTGTGGAAGCAGTCATTGATTCCGAAGGTGCCAACCGGGATCTTCTACAACAGGTAGTAGAGACCGTCGAAACGTGTTTGGACTCGGGTGTACACGCCGTGGTGTATACTTCTCGTACCCTCGTTTCGGGAGACAGTCCGGAGGCCAGCCTGGCCATCGGCGAAAAGGTAGCCGGATTTTTGGTGGAAATGGTTGATATGCTCGGTATTCAGCCCGGATTTTTGATTGCCAAAGGTGGCATCACCTCCAACGATATCGCCGTCAAAGGGCTGGGGATGAAGCGAGCGGTGGTTTTGGGGCAGGTGATTCCGGGCGTTCCGGTATGGCAATTGGGAGACGAAACCAAGTTTCCAGGCATTCCCTACGTGGTGTACCCTGGAAACGTCGGGGATGAAGAAAGCCTTGCCCGGGTGTACGATTTGTTTACCTCAACCCATCGCTGAAATGAAGAAACTAAAAGGGGTAATTGTAGGAGCGGGATACTTCAGTCAGTTTCATGGAGACGCCTGGTCGCGTATGGAGGAGGTAGAAATCACCGCGGTCGCCGACAAGGATATCCAAAAGGCCAGGTTGTATGCAAAGAGCTTTAGAATTCCCAACGTGTATGCGGATGTAGCGGCGATGTTGGAAGAGGAAAAGCCCGACTTTATCGATATTGTAACACCTCCCGTAAGCCACAAGTCGCTTATCGAGCTCGCGCTAGCGAAAGGGGTCCACATAATATGCCAAAAACCGCTGGCTGATACGTACAAGGAAGCCCGGGAAATCTGCAACCTGGTAAAAGGTGCCAAGGTTCGTTTTATGGTCCATGAAAACTGGCGCTTTCAGCCCTGGTACCGGGAAATCAAGTCCCTGATACAGGCCGGTAAGATCGGCAAAAAGGTTTTTCAATATACCTTCAAGATGCGCCTGGGAGATGGCTGGGGCGAGAACGCCTACCTGGACCGGCAGCCTTATTTTCGGACCATGCCTCGCTTGCTAATACACGAAACGGGTGTTCATTTCGTAGATACCTTCCGCTATTTGGAAGGCGAGGTTACGGAGGTTTTTGCCAACCTGAAAACGCTCAATCCCATCATCAAGGGGGAGGATACGGGCATGGTTTTTTTTCGCTTTAAGTCCGGCTGTACGGCGCTCTTCGATGCCAACCGCTACAACGAACCCCTGCACAACAATGTCCGCTTTACCTTTGGAGAAATGCTGGTCGAGGGAGATCAGGGCAGTCTGATACTGCATACCAATGGCGAAATTTCCCACAAACCTCTGGGACTTGCCGCCTATAAAATCCCATTTAAACCCACCGAAAATGGGTTTTCCGGAGACAGTGTGTATGCCTGTCAGTTACATTTTATCCAGGGTATTGTCACCAATTCCCCATTCGAAACCGGTATTCAGGAATACATGAAGACCCTAAAAGTGGTCGAAGCGATTTATCAATCCAACCGTTTAAAAAGTAATGTGCCAATAAACCGGATAAAATGAGTGAAAATGCGTATTTTGGTATTTGGTATACCGTATACTAAAGGTTTTTGTGCCAATCGAATCGTAAGAAGATGTTAAAAAACGATGAATTAGGAATTCAGGCCTACCGTGAGCTACGGAAGATGATTATTCATGGAAAATTGGCCCCCGGGCAGAAAATCATCCAGGAAAAGTTGGCCGCCCAAATGGGGATAAGCCGTACGCCCCTGCGCGTGGCCTTGCACATGCTGGAGGCCGAAAACCTGATAGAGCCCAAAAACAAGACCGGATTTAAGGTCAAGACCATCGATGACAAGGAGATTCTGGAAATATTTGATTGCCGGATAGCGCTGGAATCCACTGCTGCCGGCATTCTGGCAAAGAATTATACACCGGCAGAGGCGGCCAAACTCCGTCGTTTTTTTCACCCCCCGGCGGATGGTCAGGAAGAAGACTACGAAGCGTACAAAAAAGCCGATACCCAATTTCATGACTTCATTGTAGAAAAATGCAAGAATAACTACCTGTACAAGCTGTTTAAGCAAGGGAATCTCATCACCTATATCGAGCGAATCGGATTGATTCGTCCGCCCGAAGAAACCCTGCAAGATCACCTCGATATTGTGGAGGCCATATTGAACAGAGACAGCGAAGCTGCAGAAAAAGCGATGAAATCGCATTTAACCAAATCCAGGGAGGTCATTGAAAAAAAATTGATGCATGCCATGAATCAGAACACCTAACCGACCCCCGTCCGACGCCGGTTGGGATCGATGCCTGATTTCTGCCGGGAAAATACGATCCACCTAACCCAAAATAGCCGTGCACACGTTACATCCCAAGCCCTTTATTCCCAGTAGGTACTTTATGGTCGC
Organism: Cyclobacterium xiamenense; assembly: GCF_009467825.1. Lineage (GTDB taxonomy): Bacteria > Bacteroidota > Bacteroidia > Cytophagales > Cyclobacteriaceae > Cyclobacterium > Cyclobacterium xiamenense. The sequence goes on from NZ_WIOK01000005.1 coordinate 157,162, forward strand.
GGGTACCTTTCTCTTGTCCATGCTGGTCTACGTTGACCGCATCGGTATTTCCGTGGCAAAGGGTCCGATGACCGAAGCCCTGCAGTTGAGTGACAAGCAGTTTGGTTGGGTGTTGTCCATGTTTGCCCTGGGGTATGCGCTTTTTCAGACACCGCTTGGTATCCTATCCGATAGATTTGGTCCCAGGAAAGCCCTGGCTGCCGTGGTAAGTTTGTGGTCGCTGTTTACGGCGTTGACTGGGGCAGTCACCAGCTTTATCTCGCTGTTTGTCATCCGGTTTTTGTTTGGGGTAGGGGAGGCGGGCGCCTATCCCGGAATAGCCAAGGCCGTATACCATTGGATTCCTATTCGGGAGCGTGGCATTGTAAACGGGATCAATTTCTCCGGAGGTAGGTTTGGTGCCGCTTTTGCCCTTCCGTTCGTGGCGCTGGCGATTGATTCCCTTGGCTGGCGAACCACGTTTTTTACCCTGGGTTTTCTGGGGATTCTGTGGGCACTGGCCTGGTACCTGCTTTTCCGGGATGATCCGGAGGAGCACCCACGGGTATCCGCGTTTGAGAAGGAGGAAATCCGGCTCTCCCGGTCGAAGTTAGGGGTGGAGGCGAAATCTACCTTTGCCGTGCAGTCGCTGGTGGAATCCCGCAACCTTTGGTTGGCCATGGGGCAGTATTTTGCCAGTAATTTCACGTTCTTCTTTTGTCTCACCTGGCTTTTTCCACACGTGAAGGAACAGTTTATGCTAAACAACCTGGAGGCCGGGGTATATGCCTCCCTGCCCTTGGTGGCGGGTGCATTTGGAAACATGTTTTCCGGCTGGCTGGTGGATACCATTTATAAAAACGGTCATTTTAAGTGGTCGCGTGTAATCCCGGCTGCTATCGGGTTTACCCTGGCGGCAGGAGGCCTGCTAGCCAGCTTATTTGCAACGGAAGTCACCCTGGCGATTTTGTTTCTGTCGGTTGCGATCTTTGGAGCCGATATGACCATCAGCCCTTCCTGGACCCTGTGCAACGATATCGGGAAATCGCATTCAGGTGCCGTTTCGGGCACCATGAATATGGCCGGAAATATCGGATCCTTCGTTACGGCGCTTGCGTTTCCGTACCTGCGGGATTGGACCGGATCGGTCACCCCGTTTTTTATCATCGGGACCGTGTTGAATGTACTCGCGATCCTAATGTGGTTGAATGTCAAACCCGATCAGCCAATAAAATTCAAAAAAGTCTAGGACTTTCATGCATAAGCACCAATTCCGCTAGCTAAGAAAGGGGTATGTAACGAAAACGTTTCGAATTGTTTGGAGCTGGGGGTTTGATTTTGTGTGTAAATTCCCTTTTTTTGAAAAAAATCGTTGACTGATACCCATGGAAACCTACCAATTGCCCCATTCCGATCTAGAAATTTCACGCTTGATTTTTGGCTGTTGGGCCATCGTTGGCGGCTTCAACTGGGGACCGCAGGACGAGCGGGATTCTCTGGCGGCAATCAAAACCGCCTTTGATCAGGGCATTACCACCTTCGATACAGCAGAAGCCTACGGGGCAGGCGCCTCCGAGAATCTGCTCGCACGGGCGCTGGGGGAGAAGCGGAAGGAAATTATCATCGCGTCAAAAGCCGGCCCAGCCGATTTTGCACCAGAAAACCTTAGGAAAGCCTGCGAACGGGGATTGAAAAATCTGAAAACCGATTACATTGATTTGTACCAGCTCCACTGGCCTAACCCGGAGATCCCCTTGGCGGACACGCTGGGAGCGCTTCAAGAACTCCGGGATGCAGGAAAAATCCGCGCCTACGGGGTGTCCAACTTCGGCAATCAAAGCCTGGATACCTGCAAGGAATCCGGATTCAACATCAGCAGCAACCAAATGGCCTACAACCTCCTTTTTCGGGCCATTGAGTATTCGATACTTCCCCAATGCATCGCCGATGAGGTACCGATTCTCTGTTATTCCCCGATCATGCAGGGATTGCTGACCGGCAAATTCACTTCTGAAATGGAAGTTCCGGATGACCGGGCGCGAACCCGGCATTTCACAAAGGAACGTTCGCAATCCCGGCATCAGGAGGATGGTTGCGAAGCGTTGACCTTCCAAACCATTACGAAGATCAAGGAGCTTTCCAAAGAGGCGGAGGTGTCGATGGGGAACATCAGTTTGGCCTGGTTACTGTACCAGCAAGGCGTGGCGGCAGCCATCGTTGGTGGCAGAAATGCGGCACAGGTCAGGAAAAATGCAGCGAGCGCGCAGGTAACGCTTAGCCCCGCTCTACTAAACGCACTGGACGAGGCTACCCGTCCGCTCAAGGAAGCCCTGGGACCCAACGCGGATTTATGGCAGACGGACAGTAGAGTGATTTGATTTCTTAGGGGACCGAGGTCGTTCTCATTCGTTGCTATAAAATAGAAATTTGAGCGGTTTGGGGATAAATAATTCGGCAACCAAAAAAAGATGACCGAAAATACTGGCATCATTTATGGTTGACATTCATGCAATTGATTCCATTTTTTAGATTTCTAAAATTAGTAAAACCATGTTTGAATTGGAGAAAAACGAAATCAAATTTCTTTATAACGGTAAAAAGTTGGAAGACAGGGAAGCCTATGCGTATGCTTTGACGCTACATAAGCATGTAATCAATGAATTGGATGTCTCAAAAAATGATTTGACCCCAACCCAGATTTTAGAGTTGGCCAAAAAACTTAACAAACGGATAATCGATCTCTTCGACAAGAAATCTGAGCATTTCAAAGCAAAGATTCAAGGAAAAGATATGGATGAAACCGATCTGTTGACGGTATTGATTAAGGAGAAATCGACTTTGAAAACCCCTATTTTGATTTCAGCGAATGGGGCATCGGTTTTAGAATATCCAAGGGATACCATTAAGGTAGACATGGTATTCAATGAAATAAATGGAAAAGATTCCTGAACTCCCTATTTCGGATCGTTTAGAATAGAAAAATTGGCTTTCCTAACCTTTAATTCTGTTTTTAACCTGGAATGAAATTTAATTTTTTCCTGAAAAGGCATTTTTCTTTATTTCCTAAGTTTTTTGATGAAAATAATTTTTACTTTTTGCATTGATTTGACACGTACGAAATGAAAGCCCAAATTATCAGTTGTTTAGTAGCTTTATTTTTGAATTTGTCCTCTCCTGAGGAGGCAAAAGGGCAGACTGTTGGAGGAAAACGTACGCCACCAAATATCGTACTCATCCTTGCCGACGATCTTGGCTGGATGGATGTGGGGTTTAATGGGGCCGAATTTTACGAAACGCCCAATATCGACCAACTCGCTTCCGAGGGAATGGTTTTCACCCGATTTTACCCTTCGGCTGCTAATTGTGCCCCTACGCGGGCGAGTTTGTTGACCGGTATGTACTCGCCACGTCATCAGGTGTATGTTCCGCAGGGTTTGTCCAGGGGGGGCGATGTTTCGAAGATGCGGTTCAAAGTGCCCACTCAGGGCCAAAACTCCACGTTCAATACAATCCCGGTGAGCATCAATACGGTTTCACCGGAATTTGAATCACTGGCTGAAATGCTTAAAAAGGCGAACTATGTATCCGCCCGGCTTGGAAAATGGCATATTGGGGACGATAATCAGGGTTTCGACGTGTTATCCGCAGCGGGTGAAATTGGGGAAATCACCAATTATTGCGGAAACGAAAAGCGCTACTACAACGATGATCATGTGGCAGAAAGGCTGACCGATGCGGCGCTCCATTTTATTGAAGAAAATAAAGAACATCCGTTTTTTCTTTATCTCAGTCATTGGGAGGTTCACACCCCACTCGTAGCAAGACAGGACCGGATAACCTACTACAGAAACAAGCTCAAAGGCGGGTCAGCCAAAAAGTACGATCCGGTATATGCAGCAGAGGTGGAGCAGATAGACATAAGTGTAGGCAGGGTTCTGAACAGATTAAAAGAGTTGAATCTGGAAGAAAACACCGTTGTGATCGTCACCTCGGATAATGGGGGGCTTTCATCGGTTACGGACAATGCTCCCTTACGGGCGGGGAAAGGCACTTTTTACGAAGGGGGAATCCGGGTACCGTTTTGTATTAAATGGCCGGGTGTAACCCAAGCCGGTTCGAAATCCGACATTCCCGTAACGGGTGTTGATTTTATGCCCACGTTTGCAGAAATCGCCTCGGCGGAGTTGCCGCAAAACCAGCCGGTGGACGGTGATTCCTTTGTACCAATTCTTAAAGGAGAGCCATTCGACAGGGATCGTTCACTTTTTTTCCATTTTCCGCTTTACCTGGGAGGTAGTGTGGAGGTATTGCCAGCTTTCGATGGAACCAAAAATTTCTGGCGTGCGGTACCCTCTTCGGTAATCATGGCTGGCGATTGGAAATTGATTTATTATTACGAATACGATCGCTATGAACTGTTTAATCTGAGAACGGATAGTTCAGAGCAAGACGACCTTTCTGGCAGCGAAACCGGAATGGCACTAAAACTGTTGGAAAAACTTAGAAATTGGGTAGCAGCCGTACATGCTCCGGTGCCCAGTGTTTTAAATAAGTAACTTTACCCTATAAATAGCCAAGTGGAACGGTTTTAATCAAGATTTCTTTATTCCAAAAAATCCAAAACGTACCCTATGAAATTCCTGTCTTATCTTGTACTGTGCTTGCTTTCAATAAATTTTAGTGTCCATGCCGTTGCTAAAAGCTTCTGGATGGAGAATGGGAGCTCAACCATACGTCATCATGAATTGAGAGAAAAAGCCCCTTTAAAAGCGTTGATCGTTGACGGTCAGAATAACCATGAGGTTTGGCCAAAAGCTACGCTAATGATGAAGCAGTACCTGGAAGAAACGGGGCTTTTTCGGGTAGATATTTACAGAACAAGGTTTACCTGGAGAGCAGAAAGGGAAAGGAAGTACTTGCCATTGGCGGGACTGAGCGCAACCACAGAGCTGGAAACCCCGCAGCATGATCCGGATTTCACCCCCGAATTCAAAAATTATGACCTGGTGATTTCCAACTTTGGCTGGAAGGCCGCAGATTGGCCGGAGGAAACACAAAAAGCCTTCGAAGAATACATGTCCTCCGGCGGAGGCTTTGTCTCCTTTCACGCTGCAAACAATTCTTTTCCAGACTGGCTGGAATACAATAAAATGATTGGCCTGGGAGGCTGGGGTGACCGTACTGAAAAAGATGGACCTTATGTGTATTATACGAATGAGGGCGAGCTGGTACGAGATCCTTCACCGGGGAAAGGCGGTGCCCATGGACCTAGCCATATTTTTCCCATCACCATTCGTGAGAAAGATCATCCCATCACCAGGGGAATGCCGAAAGTATGGCTAACCACCAAGGATGAATGCTATTCTCAATTGCGTGGACCGGCCGAGAACATGACGGTACTGGCTACCGGTAAGGATGTTTCAGGCAAAGCGCCTACTGACCGGCACGAACCCATGCTGATGGTGTTGGACTACGGCAAAGGGCGGGTATTTCATACCACGCTGGGGCACGATGATTTTTCAATCGAAAGCGTTGGTTTTATCACGTCATTTTTAAGAGGAGCGGAATGGGCGGCAACAGGAAAGGTTACTCAACCCATACCAGATGATTTTCCTACGGCAGAAAATTCCACCAGCAGGAAATTTACGTTGAAATTTGATAATCAATAAAATCAACTAGAAGCCTGAGGTTTTCGTATTCTCTTCTTTAAAGGAATCAGCCTGCCGATTGCCGTTTGGCTTATCATACATTCGGAACCTGTTGGCTTTCGATGTATTCGGTAATACACCGATACTAAAGAATACTACCTACCTTTGGCCAAAAATGTATCCATGGGCTTTACCGATCTCGGTCTTTCAACACCACTACAGGAAGCAATAAGCAAGGCAAAATACGAAAATCCCTTTCCCGTTCAGATCCAGGCGATACCTGCGATCTTGAAAAAGAAGGACCTTTGGGCCCTGGCGCCCACCGGATCTGGAAAAACGGCTGCCTATGTATTGCCGATCCTGGAAATGTTTCAGGGGAAAACTGCTGTAAAAAGTAGGGCTGTCGCTGTGCTGGTGCTGGTCCCTACCCGGGAATTGGCCATTCAGGTTGATCAAACGGTAAAAACCTTTACGAACGGCTTGCCAAGGAAGGTAAAATCCATGGCGGTGTATGGTGGGGTGTCCATCAATCCCCAAATGATACACCTGTACGGAACCGACATCCTGATCGGGACCCCCGGTCGCTTAAGGAAACCATGGGACCCAACCCCGATCCATGGCAGACGGACAGTCGGGTGATTTAAGGACCTATATTTCATAGTTTTTTTTCGAAAATAGTAATTTCCACTATGTTTTTATTGTTGTATGTCATCCTTTTTTAAAATAATCATTGGTATATTAACGTATATTGGTGAGTATTTTTATTATATTTTTTTATATTAACTACAATCAAAATTTTATTCTGATACAAAATTTTTTAACAAAATAAAAAATTATGTGGGGTCGTTTTTATTGTTTTTTTCTCTTTATATTAGAAAGCCAACCTAAAATCTAAACCCAATGAAACCCACATCCAAAGAAGCTTCCGGGCGGGAACTTCCGTTTTCCTCGTTTCCCCATAGCGAACCCATTCATCACTTTCATACCAAAACCGACGAGGAAATCTGGATGGCGTTGAATGCAGGCAGCGAGTTGGCTTTTAATTATTTATATAGAATCCATATTGGTCTCATGTTCCGTTACGGTTGCCAAATTTCCACAGACAAGGGGCTCGTGAAGGATTGCATTCAAAATGTCTTCATACAGCTGCGCAAAAAAAGGGGGGATCTAACCAATGTGAAAAATTGCAAGGCGTACCTGTTTACCTGCCTGAAAAACGAAATACGAAAGAAAATCCGGGAATCCAATAGAGTGTATGTAGGTGTGAAGGAAGAGGAGGGGTTTCCGATTTCACTTTCACACGAGGCCATTTTAATACAGAAGGAGCAAGAATGCGAAAAAGTGCAGCAAGTTCAGGAAGCATTGAATCAGCTTACTACCCGGCAAAGGCAAGCCCTCCTATTATTGTACGTGGAGGGAATGAGTTATCAGGAAATTGCACAGGCTATGGACTTTAACGAAGTGAAATCTGCCAGAAAGTTGGTTTACCGTGCCTTATCCTCGATAAGAGTCCTTTTAAAAAAATAGGGGTTGGTTAAAAACGTGATGTAACGGAAAAATGAAATACAGCGAATACGATATTGTAGATTTCCTAATGGATGAGTTCTTCATTCAATGGATCAAAAACCCCAATCAAAATAACTGTCATTTTTGGGAGAAATGGATTCGGGAAAATCCAGATAAGCGAGCTATAGTGCTAAAAGCCGCTTCGCTTATTCGATCGGTGAAATACCGGGAAGAACCCGAAATCGGCAACGCCGCTTACGTAGAGATTTTTGAAAACAGCATCAAGTCCGATAACGACAACTGTGAGGACACTTCGGCAAAGGAAAAGTCCCTGCCGTTTTTTAAGTTCAAGAACATGGTCGCGTTGATTTTATTTGGTTTTTGTGCGTCCATGATATACGTGCAGATATTTTATGAGGCAGGTACGGTTGCGAGCAGCGAAATAAACGAAGAGTGGATTACCAGGGCGGTACCGAAGGGAAAGAAATCCATTGTTACACTGTCAGATGGCACCCGTGTGTTTCTGAATGCCGAAAGTGAACTGACCTATCCGAAAAACCATTCCGGCGAACAGCGCTGGGCGAAATTAAAGGGTGAAGCATTTTTCGAAGTAAAAAAGGATCCAAAGCGATTTAGGGTGCTAACCAAAGGCTCCGAAATCGACGTTCTTGGCACCTCTTTCAATGTGAAGGAAGAAGGACAGGGTCTTGAAATTGCCTTGGTTAGCGGTAAGGTGCGCGTGAGAAACAGCCAGGGAAACCAGGTGGAATTAGCGCCGCTAGAGATGGTCAAGGTAGACGCAAGTGGCATATCTGAAAAAAGGGGATTTGACCTTTTAGCAATTACCGGGTGGAAAGACAGAATATTGGTTTTTCAGTCTGATAATTTAGAGCAGGTGGTTGGTAAACTTGAAAAATGGTACGGTATCGACCTGGTTTTTTCTGGAAAGGTATCGGATCACTGGAATTACTCCGGTACGTATCATAACGAAAACCTGGAAAATGTACTGAAAGGTATTTCGCTTACTTCGGGTCTTAGGTATCGGATAGAAGAAAATCGTGTCTTGCTTTACAACGACAACCAATAAAGCCTATGTGGAATTTAGATTCAGGATAGCCAAAGGACAGTCCCCTTTCTGGGGAGATGCGGGGACTGTCCAAACTGCCTTTTTCAGGCAACCATTCAAGCGATCTTACACTTAAATCAATCAATATTATGAAAAATAATATACAGAGGCAACTCATGACCTTTTCAAAACGAATGTTCCATGGTTTTCTGATTCAAATGATAGGCTGTTCGCTGTTATTGGCGAATACAGGAAACGCACAACGGAAAACAATAGATAAAGTACGAATAGCGGTTTCTGGAGACACGCAGTCATTGATTACGTTTTTCAAAACAGTAGAAGCAGCAACCCCTTTTCGGTTTACCTATAATAGTGATTTTGTGGACCTGAGCCAGCAGGTGGCGTTGACGAAGAAAAGACCGACCATCTATGATGCATTGGGGGAAATCTCCCGGCAAACCGACCTAAAATTTGTACAGGTAAATGAAAACATCCATGTGAAAATGGAATCCAATCGAGAAGCCGCTGCGGTTTCCATTGAGGATCAACCGGTGCTCGACGTATCTGGTCGTGTGGTTGACAGTGAGGGAGAGCCGTTGCCAGGAGTTACGATCACGGTGTTGGGTACGAACGTGGGTACCGTTACCGACCTAAATGGAAATTATTCCCTGTCGGTGAAGGAGGGAGCCGCCTTGGTTTTTTCCTTTATTGGATTTGAGTCTCAAACCATTCAGGTTTCCAACCAGTCCATTTTGGACGTTACCTTAAATGAGGACGTTGCCTCGCTGGAAGAGGTGATTGTTGTAGGGTACGGAACTCAAAAGAAGGCTAATATGACAGGGGCGGTTGCCACGGTTGGAGGAGATGAGATTATCAAGCGCCCCTTAAACAATGTTGCCGGGTTATTGCAGGGAAAAGTGGCAGGATTGCAGGTGTCTTCTCATTCCGGAAAGCCAGGTAGTGAAAATAATTCACTAAGAATCAGAGGCCTGGGCACATTTAGTGCCGCCGGAAGCGAGCCGCTTGTGCTGATAAACGGGATAGCCGGAGACATGACCAACCTAGATCCCAATGATGTGGAATCCGTATCTGTTTTAAAAGATGCTGCTTCCAGTGCCATTTATGGTGCTCGGGCTGCCAATGGGGTAATTCTGATTACCACCAAGAGAGGGCAGGAAGGATCGCTTTCCATTGACATTCATAGCAATGTGCAGGTTCACCAACCCACCCGTTTACCGGAACTGTTGAGCAATTCGGCCGATTACATGATGTACTGGAATCAGGGAAGGGCTAGGGCCGGAGGTCAGGCACCTTATTTCAGTCAGGAAGAAATTGATGCCTACCGAAACAATCCAAACGACCCGATCAATTATCCCAATTTTGATTGGATTGATCATTCATTCAGAACCGCTGTTGCCAATATGCAATCGATTAGGGTAAGCGGTGGTAATGAAAAGACTTCGGTAGGTTTGTCTCTAGGATATTTTGACCAACCTGGCTTAACTAGCCTATATGAATTCAAAAAATACAATGCCAGGCTTACCGTTGACTCTAAAATTAATGATTGGATTTCGGTAGGAGGAGATATTCAGCTGGTCAACAAAGATATTCAACGAAGTAACTGGGATAACGGTAACGTGGATTATCAAATTCTGGCCATATATGGCGCTGGCCCCAATTATACGCCTACCATGACCCTGCCCGACGGTTCTACCGGATACGTAGCAAGGTACAGTTCAAATATTGGGGAGTGGACCGTAAGGAATCCGGATGCACAAGATGCTAGTGGCATTCAAACGGACATCAATTATAACGTATTGCCTCAGTTTTATGTGGAGATCAAACCTATGGAACATTTGACTTGGTACACGAAAGGGGCTGTTTCTTACGATAACCGTGCCCTTAAAAATCATGAAACACCTGTGGATAATTATTTTTTCGAGGACGGTTCTTATGCGCATAATAACTCCACCTGGCAATTGGGGGTAAGGGAAACCTGGAATACCGGTTTGTGGACCACCTTTTATTCCACCCTTAATTACCGGCGGCTTTTCAATGAAACGCATAATATTAATATATTGGCCGGATACAATCAGGAATACAGCTCCAATCGTCAGCTAAGGGGATCAAGAGTGCATTTTCCAACCAATGTTCTGAAAGAATTGGATGCCGGAGCGCCTTTGGACCAAACCACCGGAGGATATTTGCAGGAATGGGCTATCATGTCGTTTTTTGGTCGTGCCATGTACGATTATAACGAGAAATACCTGGTGGAAGCCAATATTCGCTACGATGGAACTTCCAGGATTTCTCCCGATAACCGCTGGGGAGTGTTTCCTTCCATGTCAGCAGGATGGAGGATTTCACAGGAACCGTTTTTGCAGCAGAACGCCTGGATAGATAATCTCAAAATCAGGGGATCTTGGGGACAGCTGGGTAATCAAAATGTAGGGCTTTATCCTTTTCAGGAAGTTTTGACCACCACCTCTTACCCTTTCAATACCGCCCATCCCGGTGCTTTTGTCAACCGATTGGTGGATCCCAATTTGAGATGGGAAACCACCACCATGACTGACATAGGAATCGATCTTTCCATGAAAGAGGGATTAATTAATGTTACCTTCGATTGGTTTGACAAGGTTACGGATGACATTCTATACAATGTACCGATACCGGCGAGTGTAGGACTTTCTCCGCCCACAGTAAATTATGGCAAAATGAGAAATACTGGCATCGAGCTGGAACTGAGCTCCATGAAGCAATTCGGTGATTTTGGCTATAATATTAGTGCCAATTTCTCTACTTTCAGAAATGAAGTATTGAGGATATTGTCACCTGTTTATGGAAGTAGGTATACGATTCAGGAGGGGCTTCCTTTTAACTCTCATTTTATGGTGGAATGGGATGGTATTTTCCAGAATGAAGAAGAAATTGCGAACAGTCCCCAGCATCAGTTTAACCCCAAGCCAGGTGACTTGAAGTTTGTGGATCAAAATGACGATGGAGTAATCAACGCCGACGATCGCGTTGTTATGGATGGAGCCTATCCCCGGTTTCATTACGGAAGTACAATCAATCTTTCCTGGAAAAATTTTGATTTAAATGCCTTTTTCCAAGGTTTGGAAGGCTATAAGCAGAGTACTCAGGGCTTATCATGGGGTTTGGTACCTTATATTCAGGGATCTCCTCCTCCTGTAGATTTCATTGAAAACATGTGGACTGGTGAGGGTTCTACCAATGCCCATCCCGCCATGTATATCTCCGGTTATGCTCCGGTGACCGGTACCCGGAATTCTTATTGGTTGATGGATGCCTCTTACTTTAGGTTAAAAAACCTTGCTATTGGTTATAACCTTCCTTCCCGGATAAGTGAGCAAATCGGGTTAAAGTTTGCCAGGCTTTACATGTCAGGCGATAATTTGTTTACCATTACCGATTGGCCGGGATCTGATCCTGAAAGGGCCAATACCCACTGGTTTCAGGCCTATCCTCAGATCACCAGTTACACTTTAGGCCTAAAAGTCACGCTTTAAATACTAACTCATTATGAAATACGTCAAAAATTTATATGTCAACAACTTCCTTATTGGAGTTGTCGTGTTGTTTGCGGTATCATGTACGGATTTTTTAGAAAGGAATCCGACTACACAAATTTCCGGCCCCACTTTCTGGGATTCACAGAAGGATGCCGATTTGGCTTTAGCGGGGGTATATTCCAGGCTCAATAGCAATACCTTTAATCATGAAGGTGTTTATGATCTGGCCATTATGGCAGGCGATGCGAATGAAGGAGGTCAAAGTCTGGGAGCGGCTTCAACCGGAACTTTTGCTACGGGTATAATGGAAGCGGTTTCCGGCGGGCTCTTAGCTAATATTTACAATCAATGTTACCAAGGTATCGCTACCTGTAATTATTTTTTAGAGAACATCGAAAGAGTGAATATGCCAATGGAAAGGATCACCCGGTACGAAGGAGAAGTTCTCTTTTTACGTGCTTTCTTCTATTTTACCCTCGCGGATTTTTATGGAGGTGTACCCCTCTATACTTCTACCGTGTCGGCTGAAGAAGCAAAAGTGCCAAAAAGCACCAGGGACCAGGTCATTGACCAGGTTTTGGCTGATTTGGATGTGGCCATTTCCAGTCTTCCCAATACAGATTACAGTTCAAGCGGACATGCGGTAAAAGGTTCTGCCCTGGCCTTAAAAAGTAGGGTACATTTATATGAGTCCGATTGGGCGGCTGCGGCTCAAGCTGCATCCCAGGTAATGACTGAAGGCCAGTTTAGCTTGTACCAAGACCAATGGCAGGACCTGTTCCTGGCGAAAGGTCAAAGCAACAATCCTGAAATCATGTTTTCAACAAAATACCTGAACCCGGATAATTTCAGCAACCAAGATATCAGGATCCTATGGCATGGGAGATGGAATCCCAGAACAGAATTACGGGATGCTTTTGAAACTGTCGATGGCCTGCCTATCTCGGAATCTCCTTTATATGACCCTGATAACTGGAAACTGAACAGGGATCCCCGATTGGGAAAAACCATGAGGGCATTTGAAGACCCGGCTGTCAAAGAATCAGGTGAAGTAGTGGAATTTGCCTATAACGGTGTTTCCATGACCGGACTAGTGCCTGCCAAGGGGGGCAATGTGGAGACCCTGCCAATCGATTATTCCACCAAAAGTGAGCAGGATTGGGTATTGATCCGATATGCAGAAGTGTTGCTTAATTTTGCGGAAGCTACCAACGAACTGAACGGCCCCACCCAAGCCGTCTATGATGCGGTGAACGCTGTCAGAACTCGTGAAAGCGTGGGTATGCCTACGCTCCCAGATGGCCTGACCCAGGATGAAATGAGGGACAGAATCCGAAATGAAAGAAGGGTGGAATTTGCCTTTGAAGGCATGCGGTACCGGGACATCAAAAGGTGGCGGCTCGCCGAAGAATACATTCCCACTTTGGTGGAACCCGGTTCTGGTGTCAGAAGGGCATTTGATCCGGCTAAACATTACCTTTTTCCATTTCCCCAGTCCGAAATCGATATCAATCCCGCATTGGAACAAAACCCGGGCTATTGATTGAATCTGAAAATTGAGCAAAAAACATGAAAACCTTAGGCTTTCATGTTTTTTGCTTTAAAGGAAATCGGAGTCACAATTGCCGTTTGGTTGATTTCCATTCCGAACCAGTCGCCATTCCAACTATCCGGCCAAACACCGATCCTAATAAATAATACTTACCTTTGGCCAAAAATGTATCCATGGGCTTTACCGATCTCGGTCTTTCAACACCACTACAGGAAGCAATAAGCAAGGCAAAATACGAAAATCCCTTTCCCATTCAGATCCAGGCGATACCTGCCATTCTAAAAAAGAGAGACATTTGGGGCCTGGCTCCAACAGGATCTGGAAAAACGGCTGCCTATGTATTGCCGATCCTGGAAATGTTTCAGGGGAAAACTGCTGTAAAAAGTAGGGCTGTCGCTGTGCTGGTGCTGGTCCCTACCCGGGAATTGGCCATTCAGGTTGATCAAACGGTAAAAACCTTTACGAACGGCTTGCCAAGGAAGGTAAAATCCATGGCGGTGTATGGTGGGGTGTCCATCAATCCCCAAATGATACACCTGTACGGAACCGACATCCTGATCGGGACCCCCGGTCGCTTGCTGGATTTGCTTTCAAAAAAGGCCGTGGACTTGTCCGCATTGGAAATACTGGTTTTGGACGAGGCCGACAAAATGCTGAACCTGGGCTTTAAGGAAGAAGTGGATGAAATCTTGTCCGGATTGCCCAAAAAACGGCAGAACATCCTTTTTTCTGCGACGACGGAGGAGTCAGTAGCCAGCTTATCAGCCAACCTGCTTTACCAACCGGTTCGGATAGAAATCGGGCAAGATACCGTTTCCCCTGCTCAAATCAAGCAATCGGCCTATTTGGTCACGCCCGAAAACAAGGGGCCTTTATTGCGGTTTCTAATCAGCGAGGGAAACTGGACCCAGGTGTTGGTTTTTGCCAGTTCCAAACGGGCGGCAGATAACCTCGCCGCCAAATTAAAAAAACACGGAATACAGGCCCAGTCTTTTCATGGGGATAAAAGTCAGGCGGCCCGGACGGAATCGCTTCGGAATTTTAAACAGGGAAACCTACGGGTTTTGGTGGCCACCGACCTCGCCTCCCGGGGTATCGATATCCAGTTTTTACCCCATGTGGTTAATTACGAATTGCCTCGTTCCCCAAAGGATTACATTCACCGCATCGGTCGGACAGGCAGGGCGGGTTCAGAGGGAGAGGCCATTTCCCTGATATCGGAGGAAGACGCGCATCATTTCAAGGTCATTCAGAAAAAAATGAAACGAATGGTCGAACTGATTGATTCAAAAAACCTGGGTTTTTGATACGTCAAAACGTGGCTATAGTAGAAGTACGAATGTTTTCCATCAAAGTACCGATTCAATCCACTACGGGGTTGGAAAACGAGATGGTTGATTTTGTCCACGGGTTGTCCCCCTTGGTTGGTCTTGTTACAGACCTGCAGACTTAGTTTTTCAATAATCGATTAATTATTTTAGGGAATCTTTTTCAGGAATAAAGTGGGGTTCTTGTTTCCCACTTTCCTTTGGTAAAATCAGGAAAATCCACCGGTCTGCTTTTGTCAGCTACGGAGGTTCCGGTAAGCGGAATAATGGCAGCACTGGTTACCGAATCGTACACGTCCCAGTCCGGCTGTTTATTTTCCTGCAAGGCAAGTACCAGTCGGTGCCAGTTGATTGGCGTTTGGGTCATGCCTCCACTGCCATGTCCGCGGATGGCTCCTCCTTTGCGTTCGGGAGGAGCGTAGTTTTTCACAATTTCATGTGCATATTCTTCCAGATACGGCGCTGCGGGTTCCCATTGATGTTCCCTGGGACTTCTACCTTCAATATAAATTCGCTGGGCATCCCTTTCCTTTAAATAAATTCCCTTTGAGCCCTGAAGTCGGAAACTTTCCCGGGGGTGGGGGGTATGCGTGTCGTGGTTAAGGGTGACCATTTTCCCCTTTACGGTTCGGATAAGTGAGGCATTGTAATCCCCTAGCGCCATCTCTTTCGTCGCATACGGATGTTTTTCTCCGTACTGGGCTTTGGCATATTCATTGAGCATTCCCGATTTCGTACTCATGGAGACCAGGTAGTCAAACCGGTCCCCATGGTTGATATCCAGCACCGGCATCATGTTTCTCATGGGATGGTCGGGGTAGAGATTGCCGTTTTTATCGATGGCGGGCTGCAATCTCCACGGTTCTTCTTCGGGATTAAACTTCACCATCCTCAGGTCATGTATGTAGCCACTTTCTACATGGAGGATATCCCCTAATAATCCTTTTCGCACCATATTCAACATGGTTAGGTCTCCAAAACCACCCAATACGATACTGGCCCACTTACCGGTGCTTTCAAAGGTTTCTACCAATTCCCATGCTTCTTCCAGTGTCTGGGCAATGGGCACTTCGCAAGCCGCATGTTTTCCATTTCTCATGGCCGCCAGACATACCGGAGCATGGGTGTCCCAGGGGGTGGCGCAAATCACGGCGTCCAGCTCTTCCTCCTCGCATAACCGAATAAAATCTGTTGGTCCCTTATCGTAAAGCCTGGGGCTCGGTTGACCGGATTCCTCAATCCACCGTTTGGCCTGGTACAGGTTTTTGGGATCGATGTCACAAATGGCAGGGATTTCTACCCCGGTAATTCCAAGTGCAGTGTCCAGGTGGTAAGAGCCTCTACCCCCAATACCCACAAAACCCAGTCTCAGATTCCGTTTGAGACCCAAAGCCATCGATTGATTGGATAGTAAGCCTGTTGTAATACCTCCCAGTGCTAGCGTTGAAAGCTTTAGGAAATTTCTGCGGTCAAGATTATTCATCGTAATTTTTATTTGAAATGTAACACGTCGTGAAGTCTACTGGAGGATCCCCGGATACCATTTTTCGGCATTGTACCGGTAAATTTTATCTACCACCGTCTTGGGCAATTTCAATCCCTTGAAGGTACCGGTGACTTTTGGTACCTGCATTTCCTGGTCCCCGGTAAAAAATTGCCAATGTCGTAACCAAACCTGATGGGCATGTTCCGAAATCTCTTCCGGTTCCGTTAATCCCTTCGCCTGTATGTCCGATGCACCGGCGCGCAAATCCGTTCCATAGAGGAGTCGGTCCTGGTAGGTAATGATGAAGTCGCGCACCCCTTCCCAATCGGTGACAGCCTGGTGTTGCAGGTGAGAGATGCGTTCGGCCATATCCACCGCCATATTGGGAAAGGAATCCAGCCTCTTTGCCAGTTCATACACGTCGTATTCCAGGCTTCCCAAATGGGCTCCAACAAATCTCAGATCGGGATTATTGGCCAGCAGTTGATCCCGGGCAGCAATCTGTTCCTCATAGGAGGGAAGATCGGGAAAATTATACATGTGGTACTTGGGGTTTTCCCGAAAATAATCCCGGTCGCCTTGTACCGTCATTTCCTCCAGTGGCAGCCAGGTATTTTTTGGTTCGCCCAGGTGGCCCAACAGGGTAATTTTTTTTTCCACCAACAGCTGCAGGATGGAATCAAAGGCAGGATCGGTAATCATTACCAACTCGCCTTTTTCATTTTTCAGCTCCATGCCTATATTTTTCCATACCTTTACTGCTATGGCCCCCTTGGCAATTGATTTTTCCAAATAGTCCAGGGTTTTCCTTTCCCAATCGTTGTTGGTAAATCCCTCCAGTGAAAAGGTCGTGCCATAGGTGACGATATCCGGATATTGGCCGATGAGTTTCAACGAAAAATTTTCTTGCGCTTCCGGCGTGAGTTTTGGAGAGGTATACACACTTACGTTCAGCAGTCTAAACTTATCCCGGGCTGCCTGACGTATAAAGACGGTATCGAAATCCGTTCTTAGGTGTACATGGGCATCGATTTTTTCTATTCGGTCAAAATCTTCCAGGGAATAGTAGCTTTCTTCCATGGTTTCAGGCGTTTCATGATTGCTTTTCGGTGATTGACAGCAGAAGGCGAGGGTGAAAAGACAGAAAGAAAAAATAAATGGTTTGCCTATTTTGGTCATTGTTTTCATGGTTTTCGAAGGATTGTGGTAACGGCTTTTTTTCGGTTCTGTTCCCTTTACTGTAGGATCGGACGAGGAAGTTTATCCCTGGTTTGGTATAATTTTAGAGAATTTATGGGTGAAAAGAAAGGACTGGCACTTATTTATGAGGGGATTGCAGCGTTCGCCCTGCCGCAAGGTATGCTGTTTATGGCGCAAAATGAGAAAACTGGATCGGGTTGTCTGAAAATACTCCGCTACAAAAAAAACGGTAGTGAATGGATTATTTTGATGGCAACAGGGCCATTCCTTCTTTTGATCGTACGTCGGTTACTTCCGGTTAGCGAATAAATGGGTTTTTGTGAATAAGATTTGTTAATTTTTCAAATTATACCGATTATTAGAAATTCAACTAGTAATAACCCAAAATATCCATTGTGAAATCCGAGGCAAACATAATTTCCTTTACCGACTACGATGGGCTTTGGCTATTGTTGCAAAAAGGAGATAGAAAGGGTTTGGAAGGTTTGTACCGGGCATTTGCCCATGAACTTTTTGTGTATGGATTGACTTTGGCAAACGATACCGATTTTGTGCAGGACTGCATACAGGAAGTCTTTATAGATTTGTGGAAGTACCACGATACCCTGGGAAAGGCAGCAAATGTGAAGGCATATCTCTTTCGATCGCTGTCCCATAAACTTTACCGAGAAAGCAAAAAGAGATCCAAATGGAAAACGGAAGCGCTTCTGGAAAACACACTACCCGTTAGACTAGAAAGTTTCGAAAGTGAACAGGCCGGCATACAGCGTGAGCACTATCTTCAGGTAAAATTGGCCGGTAGTTTGGAAAAACTCCCTTTTCGGCAAAAGCAAGTCATACAGTTGCTATTCTTTGAACAGTTTTCTTACGAAGAAGTGTCCAAAATGATGGGAATCAATTTGCGTTCCGTGTATACCCTTGCCTGGAAGGCGCTTAGCAGTTTGAAGAAGCTACTGATTACGCTTGGATTGGTACTTCATCTCTTCCTGTAAAAAAAATCAAAAATATTTCGCTTTCGGGGGATAACTTTTTACCCGATACGTCTCTAGTAGACGAACACCGGTTGTTATGTGTAAGCGAAGTTATAAAACAGAAGATTTTGTATTGGACCCCGAGTTCCAAAAATGGGTAGTGTCACCCGATACGGGTACCAAATCCTATTGGGAGGCGTATCTTCGGGAAAATCCTGAAAAACACGCAGAAATCGTGATGGCTCGGAAACTGGTGCTACACCTGTCGAGAAATGTACGAATGGTAGACGATTCCCGTATTGAACAGGCTTGGGGAAACATCGATCATGCGCTAAACGAAATTCAACAGGGGTATTCCGACAAAAAGGTCATTCCGTTAGACTCCTCCAGTACGCTCAGGCAATTTGAGAAAAAGAAGGTGTCCAGTCAGCGCCGCTTCCCGCAATTTTACCGATTGGTAGGGATTCTGCTTTTGGCATTTTCGGTGTCTTTTTTGATTAATTTTTACTTTCCTCAGCCGGTCCCAAAGATAGCCGAGGTTCCGGTAATCTATGAAGAGCACGTTACTCCCCCGGGAGTAAAATCCAACCTGACCTTGCAAGATGGCTCCAAAGTGATTCTTAACTCTGGGAGTTCGCTCCGGTATATCAAAAATTTCGAAACCCATCAGCGCATTGTGGAGTTGCGGGGCGAGGCATTTTTTGATGTAGCAAAAGAAACCGAACGGCCATTCACTGTCAGAACGGGACCTGTTTCCACTACAGCATTGGGTACCTCATTTAACATCAAAGCGTACGAGAACGAATCCATGAATATCTCGCTGCTTACGGGTAGGGTGCGTGTAAAGCGCGATTCGGTTCTTTCCCAGCCGGTTGATTTGCAAAAAGGAGAAGGGGTGGAAATTGATTTAAAAAAATTGGGGATGAAACGAGTAATTTTTGATCAGGACCGGGTCCTGGCATGGACCAAAAAAACGATTGTCTTTGACCACAGCCCCATGTGGGAGATAAAACGGGTGTTGGAAAACTGGTACGGTGTTTCCATTCGATTTTCCAATTCACCCCACCCGAATCTGGAAGTTTCGGGCCGGTTTCAGGACCAAACCCTGAAAAACGTATTGGAGGGGCTGAGCTACTCGGCTCGTTTTGAGTTTACCATCGAGAAAGACCGGGTAACGCTGGTTTTTAACTAAGTACTGCCTATGAAGAAAAAATAAGAGTCAAAAAGGAAAGGGGACCTACCTGCGTCAACAAGTAAGTCCCCGAATTTAAGCGGAATGCGGGACGGCCATCCCTCATCCGACAACTGTTTATTTATGCAAAACAAACGCTGTAAAGATATGAAAAAATGCCTACTAAAGCATGTGATCTACATGACGAAATTATTTACGCTCGCCTTCACCCTACAATGCCTCAGCATGAGCTTATTGCTTGCCTGGAACGGCAATGCACAGGTGAAAAGTATCGAAGAAGTACCAGTACACCTTTCGTTAACCGAGGTAAAGGTGGAAGAAGCCTTTAAAGAATTGGAACGCATCACGGAGTTCAATTTTGTATATGCCAGTAGGGAAGTCCGGGACAGTCCATTGGTGTCAGTCACTAGTGAGGGGGAGAGCCTCTACGAACTTTTACTTTCCATTTCCAGTCAGTCCGATTTGCGATTTAAACAAGTGGACGGAAACATTCACGTAAAAAAATCCGATGAGGAAGCGGTAGTTCCCCTTGTTTTACTGGCAGCTAGTACCGTTTCCGGCAAGGTGACCGACGAAAACGGGGAGCCACTGCCGGGGGCAACCGTGACGGTACTTGGAACGACCTCGGGAACCGTGTCTGATTTGGACGGAAACTATTCCCTTACGGTGGAGGAAGGGGCAACCCTGGTCTTTTCTTACATTGGATACGTGGCGCAGCGCATTACAGTAGGCAATCAAACTACTATCGATATCAGTTTGGCGCCGGATGCCTCGGCACTGGAGGAGGTCGTGGTCGTGGGATACGGTGAGGTAAAGAAAAGCGACTTAACGGGAGCGGTGGGCTCTGTAAATTCAGAGGACATCATCCGGCAAAATCCTGTACAGGCGGCAAAGGCACTGCAAGGTCAGGTAGCTGGAGTAAATGTGAACAAAATCAATTCCCGCCCAGGCGCTGATTATACCATTGATATACGGGGGCTGCAATCTATTGGCTTCAGCAACGAACCGTTGGTTGTAATTGATGGTGTCATGGGAGGGAGATTGAATACCTTAAATCCCAGTGATATCGCCTCCATGGATGTATTAAAAGATGCCTCCTCCTCCGCGATATACGGTGCCAGGGGTGCAAACGGCGTGATCATTATTACAACGAAGAAGGGGGTTCAAGGGAAAACAAAAGTGACGTATGAAGGGTACGCAGGGGTGAAAACCCCGGCTTTTTTGCCTGATTTGATGAATGCACAGGAATTTTACACGGCCTATAACGATGTCGTCCTGGCAGAAAACCCGAATGCCCAGGTGATTTGGACAACGGCCCAATTGGAAAATGTGCAAAACGGTAGGTCGGTTAATTGGGTGGATCAGGTTACTGACCCTTCCCTCCAAACCAGTCATGTGATTGCTCTTTCCGGAGGGAATGAGAATACCACCCATTATTTTTCGGCGGGTTACTTGAATGAAAAAGGCAATGTACTCCATACCGGTTTCGAAAGGTTTAACCTAAAAGGAAGTGCCGACAGCAAATTAAACGAGGTGGTAAAAGTGGGATTTAATACCTACTATACGTATAGTATTCTGAATACCGGTTCGTTTGAGACGTTGAGAAACGCTTACCGGGCAAGGCCAACGGGTACCATATACTACGATGATTTGACTAACCCTACGGAAACGAACGATAAAAATGTAGATGGCTATGCCTTCTGGATGGGAATCAAAGACACACAGGTCAACAACCCCCTGACGGAGGTAGCTGCCAAAAACTTCCAGGACGAAACGCGCGTTTCCAGCTTTTTAGGGAATGCCTACGTGGAATTGACTCCTTTTGAAGGCCTTAGCTTTCGGTCTTCCATGTCGGCTTCTGTATTTAATAGCCGAAGGGGCGAATTCCGTGGTTCCGATTCCAAAAGCAGGTTAAACCGACTTCCAAGTGCCGGAAATGACTTTACGTTTAATGGTTCCTACACCTGGGACAATATTTTGAATTACAAGTTAAAGACCGGAATGCACGATTTTAATTTTACAGCCGTGCAAAGTGCACTTCAAGAAAGGTTTGAAACTTCTCGCATTCGGGTCGAAAACCTGGCCTATAATTCAAGCTTTTATGCCCTAAATACGGCGGCGCAGATCAATGGTGTGGCGAGTGACCTGGTGGAACGATCCATTTTGTCGTATATGGGTAGATTCAATTACATCTTTAATGAAAAGTACCTGTTTACCCTTACGGGTAGGTACGATGGCTCCTCCGTCCTGGCAGAAGGCAACCAATGGGCGTTTTTCCCTTCTGCGGCCATCGCTTACCGGATTGGAGACGAGGCCTTTATTCAGAACATGAATTTATTCTCCGATTTGAAAATCCGGCTAAGTTATGGACGGGTAGGAAATGACGTGGTAGCCCCGTATAGCACACAGGCATATCTAAACCGGACCGCATACGATTTTGACGGAAACCCCGCCTTTGGCTATGCTCCCAGGAATATCGGAAACTCAGAATTGAGATGGGAGAACAGTGAAGAATTTAACTTGGGCATCAATATGGGTTTTCTGGAAAACAGAATCAATGCAGAAGTTGAGCTTTATTCGAAAGAAACCAATGATTTGATTCAAAACGTGGCCATCCCAACTTCCCTTGGTTTTGGAGCCGTGACGTCCAATGTGGGCAAGTTGCTTAACCGGGGAATTGAAGTGACCGTCAACTCAGTAAATGTGCAAACCCAACATTTCAGGTGGAATACCACCATTAATTTTTCATCCAATCACAACGAAATTCTCGAGTTGTATGGAGGTACGGTGCAAGCGGATATTGCCAACCGACTTTTTGTAGGACATTCCCTACGATCCAATTATTACTATGAATTTGATGGAATATGGCAGTTGGATGAAGCAGAAGAGGCGCTGGCTTACGGGCAGGTACCCGGTTCTGTGAAAGTAGTGGACCAAAACAACGATGGGTTGATCTCCTCTTCGGAAGGAATCGACGATCGGGTCATTCTGGGAAATCAGTTGCCGAAATGGATGGCTGGTTTCAATAATATGTTTACCTATAAGGAATGGGATCTATCCGTTTTCGTCTACACCCGTCAGGGAGTCCAGTTTCGAAACAGTTTGCTTCAGGGAACGATGGGAGACCTGACTAGTAATCGATACAACCGGTTGAACCTAAACTATTGGACGGAAAACAATCCCACGAACGACTACTACGGCGTCTGGCAAAACAACCCCTTTCGGGAAGCCATTCAATACAAAGACGCCAGCTTTTGGCGTATATCAAACGTGACCCTGGGCTATACCTTTCCTGCTACTGTACTTAATAGTATTAAATTCAGCAACTTAAGGTTGTATGGTCAAGCCAATAATCTTTTCGTTTTCACCAGAGAAAAAAATACATGGATGGATCCGGAATTCAACTCCGGTACCTATCAAGATGATGTACCGCATTCCATTTTCCAATTTGGGGTAAGTGCATCCTTTTAATGTTCCGCTGTTCCCTAAACTAGTAAAAAAATGAAAAAATATAACCTTCCCCATGCCCTCCTGTTTTTGATGCTGATTTTCAGTACCACAGGATGTCAGGATTTTCTTAAAGAAGAATCCATTTCCAACATTACCACCGATTCCTATGTGACCACCGAAGCAGGCTATGAAGATTTGATAAAATCCTGTTACCCGCTTTTACGGGATTTTATCCTACAGTATCCCATCGCCTTGCCGGGAACCGACCTATTCCAAAACGGGTTATGGACGGAAAAAGCGGTGGGACAGGGACCAGCCCTGGATACCTACCTAAACATCACCTCAGAAACCTTTATTGGCCCCTGGGATATCTTTTACCGGGAAATCGGTCGAACCAATGCGGCCATCAGCAGGGCTGAGAACGTGAACTATGCCAATCCCGCCCGTAAAGCGGCAAGGGTAGGAGAGGCAAAGTTTTTGCGGGCCCTGACTTATTTTTACCTGGTTCAGACCTGGGGAGATGTACCCATGCCTTTGGAAGAGACCATTACGGCCAATACCAACGTCGTAAGGGAATCGGCTGCTTCCGTATACAGCCAAATTATCAAAGACCTAACCGAAGCCGAGGCCGATCTTCCGGAGATAGCCAGCGATTACGGCAGGGCGACCAAAGGGGCTGCCCAGTTTTTGTTGGCGAAGGTTTATTTGACGCGTGGGTGGAATTATGACAATTCGCTGGGCGGGAGCCCCGATGATTTTGACAAGGCATTGGACTACGCCGACAAAGTAATCGAAGCCTATCCGTTAGTGGATGCGTACAAGGAGCTTTTCCCGATCCGTTCTGAAAATCCATTGACCCAATATTCCGGACCTCAGGATGCGAAAAACAGCGAAGTGGTATTTGCCATTCAGTTCAACAACGATGTCCTTACCAATGCCATGGAGGGAAATGGCCGGGAACCGGGGAATTATTACCATTCCATTTTTCCGGGTAACGGAGAACTGGTGGGAAGCAACGGGAGAACGAGCGATTATAACCGGCACCTGGGTCAAAACGAGCCCACGCCTTCCGTTTACCGATTGTTTGATCCGCATGTAGACAGTCGGTATGCCCATAATTTTCTGCGGGTGATTTATGCCCTTCAGCCGGTAAGCAATTTCTCCTATAGTTTTGACGACCCAAGCCTGACGGTAAGCTACGATGTAGGAGATACGGTGGCGTATTGGACACCCTGGAATCAGCCAGCATTTGGGGCGGAAAAGGGTATTGACGAAGGGGGTACCAAAAAGTATGCGGTCATGAACCACGAACAGATAATCAGCGGTGAGGCCATTTCCAGACTTACGGCATTCAGACCCACGATGTGGAAGTTCTGGGAGCCAAATATTCCTTATGGAGACGGGCACGGAACCTTTGACTTTGCCTTGTTCCGATCTGCTGAAGCCTATCTGTTGGCTGCCGAAGCCATCGTCAAAGGAGCTACCGGCGGCGCTCTGGGTGGCGCGGAAGTCTACTACAATCGCGTATTGGACCGGGCGGTAGGCGCAGGAGTGGATCCCCAAAAAGCCAAGTTTCCAGAGATACTTAGTTCCCTGGAAACCGAATCCTACCGGGCCACAGCGGCGACTATTTCCATCGACATGATTTTGGACGAAAGCGCCCGGGAATTAATGGGTGAATTCAACCGATGGTTTGATCTTAAACGGACGGGAACGTTGTTGGAACGAACAAAAAAATACAATTTCTGGACCAAGGCAAATGGAGCCTTATCCGAGATACACCTGGTTCGGCCCATTCCACAGCACGAAATAGACCGAACCCAGCCGCCTCTCCAACAAAACCCCGGATATTAACCGTACGGAACTGCAGTAAAACGGGAAACTTTTGGTTTCCCGTTTTCATTGAGCATTTTACTCGGGCGTATCTAGAGGTAGCGAAGTAGCATGGAAAAAATGCCTGAGTCGAATTTGAAAAACAAAAGTTTCACAAAAATAGGTTCGATTAAGGGAGATTTCCCATCTTAGGAAAAACAGTGGTTTTCGTCTGATTCAGCAATTGGAGCCGGGAATTCCGGTTTTATCAAAAAAATCCATACGCTCAGATTGGAAAAAGAGGATTCCAGCATTCGCATGTTCATTGACGGTAGAAAAATCATCGATTGGACAGATGATGGGGGACGAGGTCCGGTTTTACAAGACGGTAAAATAGGTTTCAGGCAAATGCAATGGACCCATTTTCGGTATAGAAACTTTACAGTATGGGAGCTACCCAAATAAAGATCCGCTTAATTATTGCTGAATCAGGCCGAAAAAACAAAACCTACAGGATGCTTTCTACCTTCGGGTGCGGTTTTTTGTTGGGCTTCCTTCTTTTGGGCTGCGGGGAGCGTACTGGAAAACAGTCTTCGGTGAAAGCTGCCTACCTGCTGGATGCGGTATATCCCCGATACCTGGACTATCCCACACCTTCCGCAGGAAAAGTCGTACGCACAAACCCGCCGATTTTGAGATGGCCGGTAGAGAAAGGCCGGAACATCCGGTATGATATCCGACTATGGGCCGAAAATGAAGGTTCGTCTCCAGATCGTATCAACGAAATAAGAGATATTCCCTGGGCCATGTTTAATCCTCATGAAAAATTGGCATCCGGAAATTGGTATTGGCAGTTTAGAAAATCCGGGGAAGAATGGTCTGAAAAGCAACATTTCCTGGTCGATTCATTGGCCGTTGAGATCGTTTCGCCTGACGCCAACGAATTTTTACAGGCGTTGCCAAAAGCGCATCCAAGGGTGTTGGCTTCCGCAGCTGATCTTTCCAGGTTAGGTAATTTGGAGCTTAACGAAGATATTCGGTTCATTTTAGCGAAAGCAGAAAAAGTACTTCTGGAGAGTATCCCTAACGAGCAGGAAGGACTACCAACGCGTACAGGAGCAGACGAAAGCCAGGACAAAAAGCTCCGGCTTGATGCCAGTAAGGAACTGGGTAGTCGGGTTTACTATGCGGTAGTATCCCTATCCGAAGCATACATTTTAAGTAGAAACGAAGAATTTGCCGAAAAAGCCATCCAAATTGCTTCCGAAGTAGCCACCTGGGAGCCCAGGGGAGTATCGAGTGTCAACGATTTTGGCGATTCACGCTGTATGGTAGCAATGGCGCTGGTTTTCGATACCTTTTATGACAAACTCAGTGATACTGAAAAAGAAGCGTTGATTCAGGCGATCAAACCAAGGGCCTCCCATTTTTACACGAGTTGGATTAACAACATAGAGGCAAGGGTATTGAGCGGACATGTATGGCAGCATATTCTTCATTACTTTTTTCAAACCTGCCTGGCCGTTTACGGGGATGAACCGGAGGCAGCAGAATGGTTGGCGTATGCCTATGAATTGTTTCTGGCAAGGGCACCTGTTTTGGGTGGCCACGATGGAGGCTGGGCCGAGGGCGTTTCCTATTTCCGAATGAATATGGAAACGTTGATCGATATACCTTTATCCATAAAAAAAATCACTGGATTTGATTTCGTACAGGCACACCCCTGGTACGCAAGTCAGGTAGACTGGATGATTTACCACATCCCCCCCGGTTCGGCTTCCGATGGTTTTGCAGATAATTCGGACGAACTGAGTAGTCCGGGTACAGATTATGTTGCCTTTGCTCTGGAGCTGGCAAAGCTCAGGAAGGATACCAAAGCCGCCTGGTACGCAAATGAATCCATGAAATACGAACGTGCTTCCCTTGCGGAGCATCCCACGCTCCGGTGGGTACGCCTTACGAAAACCCGCGATTTGCCCATCCCGGATCCAGTCTCTTTTCCCGATTTGCCAATGGGGAAGGCTTCCACTGATATTGGCGTGGTAGCCATGCACAGTGACGTTGCCAACAAAAAAAATAACCTGATGGTAGCCATGCGTTCCAGCCCCTTTGGTTCGTATGGGCACATGCTATCCGATCAGAATGTATTTAATATTTTAATTGGAGGGAAGAAGCTGTTCTACCGGACCGGTTACAAGGTATCCATGAATGATCCCCATCGTACCGGCTGGTACCAGCATACAAAGAGTCAGAACGGGATAGTGGTAGATGGCAACGGACAGCCCTATAGTACGGAGGCTTTTGGGTGGATTGCCCGGTTCTTGCAGGGAGACGACCTTGCTTATGCCAAAGGGGATGCCTCCCGGGCCTACCAGAGTAAGGAGACCGAAGAGGATTATTCGGTCGTAAAAAATATTAGGCACCTTGTTTTACTCAAACCCGATGTAATCCTTGTTTACGATGAACTTGAAGCCGGCGAAGCGGTGAATTGGTCTTGGCTTATCCACAGCCTTGAAGCAATGGAAATTGACACGAAAAATCAAACCTTTAGGGTTCAGCAGGAAAATGCAATTGGAATGGGACGGCTATGGGCTTCAGCGGACCTGTCTTTTCATTTCAGGGATACGTTTGACGTAGCAGCCGTGAATTGGAGAAAATCGGTCGGGGAGGATGGTCGTGTGAAATCCTACAAAGATAACCAATTCCATCTCAGCGCAACCCCAACAAAAAAATCCACCAAGATGCGATTTTTTGGCGTGATCCAAGTCGCGGAGGAAATGGATGAATCCGAGTTACTTTCCGGCACGCTTCGCAATGGAATAGCAGAGATCGAAATTGGAAACTGGAAAATTAGCGCATCGTTGGATTCAGCATCAGCACCTGGCCTACTCATCCAAAATGAAAAAACAGAAACGGTATTTTCATCCCATGGAAAGGCACTTCGTTTACGGGATCAATCCTTTTCCGGTAAGGATTCAGGAAGCAGTATCCTGGGAATTATCAGAGATGGTTCCCCATTGTTTATTGAAGCAAAGGACGAATTACCACCCGAAATGCAATCCAGACTCCGGTACTTTGAAAAATCATCCGGTAATTTTTCTCAATAGAATTCGATAGATAAAACCCTGCGACGCCAAAATATTTAGCCCAATAATCATGAAAAATAGCCGTTTGATCTTGTTGTTATTCGTTTTGCTGGTTTTCGGTTCCTCAGGTTCTGCTCGCTACCAGCTTACGAAGAAAGCAGCTCCTCCCAATTTCATATTTATCCTCACCGATGACCAGGGGTGGAGTAGCACTTCCATCGGCATGGACGAGCGGATTCCAGCATCCAAAAGCGATTTCTTTGAAACGCCTTCCATGGATCGCCTGGCCCGGGAGGGGATGCGCTTTACTCGTGCCTATGCGCCTGCCGCCATCTGTTCGCCCACCCGAAGAAGCATCCTGTTTGGACAAACACCTGCCAGACTGGGGGACGAGACCTTCCCGGCTGCGCATGATCCCCGGTCGAATGCTCCCCAGTTGACCATTCCATCGATGCTGAAAGGCATTGATACCCGGTACCGGGCCGCGCACTTTGGTAAATGGGATTTGCGGGCGGAAATTTTCCCCGAAGATTTGGGTTTTGACGAAAGCGACGGCGATACCCGGAATGCACACGGCAATTTAATGACCGGAAAGGACGATAAATGGGAGGCGGTATTTCTTACCAATGATCCCAAACGTAGTTCCTCCATCACCCGAAGGGGCATCAACTTTATGGAAAGGCAGGTGCGTGCGGGAAACCCCTTTTACCTGCAGCTATCGCACTATGCCGTACACATAGACATGCAAACCCGGGAAGCTACGCTGGAGAAATACCGGAACAAACCAAAAGGAGTGAAGCATAGGCATCCGGCCTGGGCGGGAATGTTGGAGGACATGGATCACACCATCGGGCAGGTTTTGGATAGGGTAGCCTCTCTGGGCATCTCCGAAAACACCTACATCCTGCTGATGGCGGACAATGGGTCCGTGGAAATGCTGCCCCCGGTGCCCTCTCTCCAAAAACTGCGGCATCCGGATACCTTCGATCGCCCCCTGCGGAATGCCCCGCTTCGTGCGGGTAAATGGACCCTCTACGAGGGAGGGATACGCGTTCCCTTTATCGTAAAAGGTCCCGGGGTTTCAGCGGGCAGTACCAGTCGGGAACCGGTAGGCGGTTGGGATATTTTGCCAACGCTCGCTACCCTCGCCGGATATACCGGTCGGCTACCGGATAACCTGGATGGAGGAAGTTTTGTGGGCCTGCTGCAATCGCAAGGAAGCGGGGAGGTCCAGCGAAAAAATGATTTCCTGGTTTTTCACCGGTACAGCAATGGCTACCCCCACTCCGCCTTGATTCGGGGAGACGAGAAGCTGATTCGGTTTTGGAAAACGGGCAAACTGGAATTGTATCACCTGTCCGATGATCTGGGCGAAACGCAGGATTTGGCAGCCTCCCAGCCCGGAAAGGCGGAGGAACTGGACAGGAAGCTTCGGGCCTACCTGCAGGAAGTAAACCCGGAATTGCTCAAAAAATTAAGCGCCTACTGAAGCGTTTCTATGGGGACGTCATGCCCGGTTTATTGCCGGATTTCGCTGTTCTTGTTTAGCGATGCCTTGGAGACAGCAGATGCCCGGTTCGATGCATGCGCTGGCAGCAACCGCTACCGACGGCGGGCGGTCTGAGCGTCTTGATCGCATCCGTTAAGGCATTTTTCTCCCAACTGGTCTGCTGAAAAACTCAAAAACAAGTTCTTAAAAACCAGCCCAGAGAGCTTTCTGGCCTGGTTTTGTGCTTTTTGGTTTTCCAGAATCTGGATTAATATGTTCTTGATGGTGTATTTCAGCCCCCTCCACGCTGAAAAACGCAGGCGCGGGAGTGCCATCCCCGCCAATTTGAGGAGGTTGAGCACAAGGATGATGGAAGCGATCCACGACTGGCCAGTGTTTTTGAACTGTACCCGAGAATGTATTGACGATACATGTTTTCGGTAATTTGGGCGATGGTTTCCCGGCCAGTCCTTTCCAGTGAGCGATTCGGTCGAGGTTTCTCCATGTCCCCTGGATTTCGGATCGGGGCTCGAAAGCAGTCTTCCACTTCACCTGGTAACTGCCAACCATTTGTACTGAAATATTTTTTTTGAGTAGTGGTGTCCCTACTCTTTATGTTTTGCTTGGCAGTAAAAAAACATCCAGCTAACACGAACGATGCACGCCAGTAGAAAACCTTATCTTCGCTAATAATGAAAAATCGGCTGAAACGCCCCCTTAAAAAGAAAGCTGCCCCAACAACGTTGGAGCAGCTTTCACCAGCAGCTTTGTAAACCTTAGTCGGCAGTGTCCCACCAAAGCGGTGTTTTTAGTCTTACTTCCGGGCTGTTATCCCCCACGTTGTCACCGTTTCTAACCATCTCATTTCCTTCGTAGATCATGGCCCTCATCCATTCTCCCGGACCAAATAGCGGGTTGAGGTTGGAAGGCTGGCGTAGCGAAGGTCCGTAGATATCCTGGCTAAAGTCCATGCGGCGCATGTCTACCCAGGTTTCGGGGTTGAAAACCTGGGTAATGTATTTTTGCCGCATGATATGGCTGAGACCGGTTGTCTGGTCATTAAAATGGGCGTTCACCCCATCATCCAGTAAGGCCTGCCAGAAAGCATCCATCTCATCGGCAGGTACTCCCAATTTTCGCATATTGGCGCGGACACCTTCTTCGTAGGCTACCAATGCCCCCCCGTTGTCACCCGATCTCAGACGGGCTTCTGCTTCGATAAACTTCAGCTCTGAGTAGGTCATAAACGGAAAGGGTGAGTCGGGTCGGGAATAAAAGCCTCCGGTGACCCGGCCATAATCGTCCCCATTGAAAAAAGGGCCGGTTCCCTCACGCCCGCCCGGCACACCTTCGCCCGGAATGAGTCCGCGAAATTCACCATCTGCCGGAGCGGGGTTCATGATGATACCGATACGCGGGTCAGTGTACGTTGAATTGGTCACCGGGAGCGTTTTGAGCAGGTCCACAAAGAACTGGGTATAGGAGAAATAGCGCGGGCTGGTGGGGCTGGTAAATCCTCCGTAGCCTACATTGCTCCATGGATTGGCTTCCGTAGCCTGTCCGCCCTCCAGGTAGGGAAACTCGGCGTCCATACCATCTCCATTGAAGCCATTTTCTACGGCCGCCAGAATCGCCTGGGGATCGTAGTTGCTTTTCTTGCTTAAGTGGTTCAGGTAACGTGCCTTGAGTGAATAGGCAAAGCGACGCCATTTATTCACATCTCCCTGGTACATGATATCTCCTCCGGCCTGATTAAGCCCTTTCGCATTCTCACTGGCATTAAAGAATGCGATCGCTTCGTCCAGTTTTTCAATGACAAGCTGGTATACGAGCTCCTGCTCATCAAAAGCGGGTGTCAGGTTTACCTGGCTCACGCCGTCATAGGCAGAGGTTACCGGAATGCGTCCAAACTGATCGGTGAGCATGCCAAAGTTGAGTGCTTCCAGGGTACGTCCTACCCCCGCAAAGTGAGGAGAATTTTCCTCTTGCCCCTGGACCACCAGGTCCACACAGTTGGGGATAGCCCAGGTATAGGCGTTCTGCCAGAAAAAGTTACTGGCACTAAAGTTCCATGTTTCGGCACCCGAGGCTTGCACGCCGGACGCCGCATATTGCACCACCGCGGTGATTTCCCGAGAGGCCCGCCACTGGGAGGCCCCATTGGACATGGTGATTGCACCGATGATACGGTTCTCTACCGGAATGTAAGAGGGGTTGTTTGGATCGGCATTGACGTCCAGAAAATCCTCACAGGAAGTAGCCGTAAAACTCAGCACCAGGCCAAGGAATAGTTTGTATATAGTTCTGATTTTCATCTTCTTCAGCAATTATTTGATTAAAAACTCAATCTAAGGCCCAGGTCGAGACCTCTGGTAGCCGGTACACCTAGATTGTCCATGCCCATAGAACCGGTTCCGGCAACACCGGCACCTCCAGAGCTTACTTCGGGATCTACGCCAGAGTAGTCAGTGATCAGGATCAGGTTTCGTCCGGTGGCGTAGAACTCCAGCCCTTTGATATTTACTTTCTCGAGCAGGGGTTTTGGCAAGCGGTAGGAGAGTGTCACGTAGCGTAGGCGATACCAGCTACCATCCTCGACAAAGGCTGGACCGTTTCCGCGATAGATTAGCTGGTAGAAATTCTGATCCAATACCACTTGCTGGGTATTGGGCTCACCCGTCGATTCTATTATTCCGTCAAATACGGTCGTGGTGCCACGATCAAGGGTCTTGGTACTGAGCCCGCTACGAACCAGGGCGTTTTCGGTAGCATTGTAGATGTCCCCTCCGATCCGAATGTCCCATAGAAAGGAAAGGGACAAATCGTTGTAACGCAACGTATTGGTGATACCGATAAGGGCATCCGGGTTACGGTCTCCAATGATCTGCTTAATCGGGTCGATTTGCGGATAGCCATCGTTGTTTAGCAATAAAACACCATTTTCATTGGTTTTCCAGACATCACCATTGATACCGAAGAGAGAAGCGCCCAGGAAGCCTGCTCCTTGTGCCACAAAACCGTCTACAGAAGCATCCGATTGCTCCACCCGGTCCAGGGTACCGGGAAGATCAACTACGGTAGAGGTATTTCTGGAGAAATTGATATCCGTTTCCCATCTGAACTTATTGCCGGCGACAGGCACGGCATTGACCATCAGTTCGACTCCCTCGTTATCAATACGTCCACCGTTGAGGTAGGCGATGAATGAACTTGCCGAAGGAGGTACTCGTGTAAAGAGGATCTGATCATCAGAGCTCATCGTATAATAGGTAAAGTCTACTCCCAGGCGGCCGCTAAAGAAACGAAGATCCAATCCGGTTTCAAAGGCATTGGTAAACTCCGGACGCAGGTCGGGGCTTCCAAACGCGTAGGTATCGACGATAAACCCACGAGGAGCGGCGGTAAACGAGTTGGTGGTGTTGAAGTAGCGGTTGCCCAATACGTGAGGCGGCGCATCTTTACCCACTCGAGTCCACGAAGCCCTGACTTTGGCAAACGACAGTGTCTTTTTGGGTCCATCATTGGTAACACCTATCTCGTCCAGCAGGTCGGAGACGACAATAGAGGTGCTAAGGGAAGGATAGAAGAACGAACGGGCATTGGGCGGTAGGGTAGAAGACCAGTCATTACGCCCACGCACGTTTAAAAAGACGATGGACTTCCAGTCCATGTTCAAGTCTCCAAATGCGCCAACGATACGGCGGCGGGAGCCTCCTTGTGATACCGTACGGTCACTTTGCTCTACGTTGTTGATACTTGGGAAATTTGGCGCGATGAAATTTCGGCCGTACCAGTCAGTAGTGACGCTTCGTGCTATTTCCACATTGTGTCCCAGGGTCAGGTTGGCATTGAACTCCCCGGGAAAAGAATGCTTGAGCGTGGCAAGCAGGGTGGAAGTAGTGATTTGATTAAATCGGTCGTTTTCGGTAATGGCGCCTCTTTCTTCTCCACCGATCACGGTACCCGTACCCCTTACACTACGAAACTCTTCATTGAAGAAATCGGTACCGGCCCGATAGGTGATATTGAGGAAATCCACCGGATCGTACGAAAGGTTGGCCACGCCAATCATGCGATTGACATTGCTGGTGTTGGGGTTGTTGTAAATACTCCAGTAGGGGTTGTCAATAAAAGCAGCATCTTGCGCGACACCCAGGATGGTACGCTGCGTACCATCCGGATTCAGGTAATTGCGCATATCGTCGTTGAGCGGCCAGTTGTAGATACCACGCATGGTACCACCCCCGCCACCTCCCGTGGCACCGATGATATTGGTTTCTGCAACGCCCGAGCCCTGCAGGGCAAAAGAGTTTTGGGTGTTCGTGTAGTTGGCAGAGCCGCCGACTTTTAGCTTATCAGACAGTTTGGTTTCCGCGGTGATACGGAAAGAAGTACGGTTGAAATCTGTATTCTCAATCACACCGTTTTGGTCAAAACGGCTGGCGGAGAGGTAAAAGGTCGAGCGTTCGTTACCCCCTGAAGCCGAAATATCGTGTCGCTGGGTGGTGGCGGTACGGAAGAAGTTTCCCAGGTTATCATAAACGGTCTCATTCGGACCGAACTCAGGACCCCAGGAAATTCTGGCCTCGGGGTTGAAATCGCCGTTGACCCCTTGCTTGAACCGGGTTTGTAATTCGGGCAGGCGGTTGACTTCATCAAAAGAAAAGGCATTGCTGTAGGTAATACGGGCCTGTCCGGCTGTACCCTTTTTGGTGGTGATGATTACGGCACCTTCTGAAGCGCGGAGGCCGTAAAGTACCGCCGCCGCTGGTCCCTTAAGCACAGTGATAGACTCAATGTCCTCCGGATTGATGTCTATGCCCCGGTTAGAGTTTACCGTATTCTGAGCTCCTAGTCCGACTCCCCTACCCGTAGGAGCACTGTTGTCAATCGGAATACCATCCACCACGAATAGAGGCTGGTTGTTACCACTAAGCGAGGTTCCTCCGCGTATCAAAATTACAGAAGAGGCTCCGGGTGCTCCACCGGAATTGTTGATCTGAACACCGGCGATTTTTCCCTGCAAGGCATTGACCAGGTTGGGCTGCTGCGCTTCTACGATGGATGCTGCCTTGATTTCCTGCACGGCATAGCCCAGCGATTTTTTCTCTTGCTGCACACCGAAGGCGGTTACAACCACTTCCCCAAGTTGGGCCAGGTCTTCCTCAAGCGTAACGTTTAGTACCGACTGACTACCGACCGGCAGCCTTTTGGATTGGTATCCAATAAATGAAAAAACCAGGTTGGCATCTGGAGAAGGTACATTGATCCGGTATTCTCCGTCAATGTTGGTGACGGTACCGGTGTTTGTACCTTCCAAAAGAACACTTACTCCAGGCAGCGGTTCACCACTGCCGGAGGTGACTGTACCACTCAACGAGCGGTTTTGCGCCCAGGCAAACTGGGAGGCAAGGAGGGTCATTAAAAAAAGACCTCCAAGCAATCGGGTTACAGGAGTTACCAATCCCGATAGGTTAGGTAAGAATTTAAACATAGTTTGTGATTAAAGGATGAATAAATGCAAATTAACATCGTGCAGAACCTGCTTGTTCAACTAGTTAATTAGCTCGGGAAATTAGACCAAATTACGTTACAATCAAAGTACTGTAGGTAGAAAAAAAATCGCAGTCCGAGGCCGGGATGGAAGAAAATTTAATAGGAAAAACTTATCAGATCAGGATACTCTACAGAATAAATGGTACCCTATTAAGATAAAATAGGGGTAATCACTACGTTAAATTGGCAAGTTTGAAATCGATAATTTGGTTCGTTTTTGTGTAAAATAGTTGCTTTCCAGTATTTTTTTTCGTAACTAAAATCGGTAAAAATTAATCACAAATATTCATTGAGAAAATTCATTTGAATCCTGTTGCCACTTCCCAAAACGCGGAACGTGCCTGGACCCCTGCTGAGAACAGGGAATGGAACGGGCTAAAATGATCATGCTTACCTGCTGACAGGTAGCCTTAACCAAAACCTTTCTCGCAGCGCGGGAAAGAGTTTTATTCAGGTAGTCAGGATAACGTTATTTTTCACCTTTCATCGTTTTCCGTGCTCAAACGATATTTTCCCAGTAAATATTTATGTAGTTGGACAACCAAATTAATACTGTATTTATATGAGGAAATTACTACCAAGGAAGGCGATCTACTTGAAAAAAGTTGTAGCCTTTGCACTCACACTTCAATGTGTCAACGTGGGAGCGGCACTGGCACGAAACGGGGAGGGCCCCGTTTTACGGATAATTGAAATAGCGGAAAAAACAGCTGTTGATTTTTATGAGGATGTAACCATTTCGGGTACCGTTACGGACGAAAATGGAGATCCGCTACCGGGAGCGACCATAACGGTACAAGGTACAAGTTCAGGTACGGTAACCGATATTGATGGCAATTACTCACTTGTGGTTTCTGAAGAAGCAACATTGGTATTTTCCTTCATCGGATATGCATCGAAAACCGTAGCCATTGGCGCCCAGACCACCATCAACATTACCCTGATGCCCGATGAGTCCTCATTGGAAGAGGTGGTGGTGATCGGATACGGTACCCAAAAAAGGTCCGATGTCACGGGCTCAGTTGCACGGATGAATACCGAGAAGACGCAAGATTTGTTGAATACCAACATTCTTCAGTCACTTAAAGGAAGTGTAGCCGGCATGACGATCGGTACACCGGATCGTCCGGGAGAGGAGCCCTCCCTACGTGTACGGGGAACAAACTCGATAACCGCTGGAAACGATCCGCTTATTGTCGTAGACGGTGTCATATATAATGGGTCTTTAAATAATATCAATCCGAATGATATCGAAACAGTGGATATTCTGAAAGATGCCAGCGCGGCCGCAGTCTATGGATCAAGGTCTGCGAACGGAGTGATACTGCTTACAACGAAGAAAGGAAAAACCGGAAAGCCGGTCTTTAATTTCCGTGCGAACTACGGGATCTCCAACCCGGTGAAATTAATAGATGTCCTTGATGGACCGAATTACATACAGAAGGTGCTTGATTTCCGGGAGGCAAGCGGACAGGAAGCCCTGATGGAAAACATCACCGATTACCTAAACCCGATCGAGGCTGAAAATTACCTGTCAGGAACGACCATAGACTGGTACGATGAATTGGTAAATCCATCGACTACTGAAAATTACAACCTAAGTATTTCAGGGGGTAACGATGCCACCGAATACTTCATTTCGGGGACCATCTTCGATGAAAAGGGAATCGTCGAAAACGATAATTTTAAGCGAAGAACACTTCGTGTAAATCTATCCAATGAGATCACTAACTGGTTTAAAGTAAGTGTGCGATCTTCATTTACCTCTTTAGACTATTCGGGTGTTCCGGTAAACTTACTTTATGGCCTCAGTCCTTACAGCAGCTTAAGAAACCCAGATGGAGGCCTTCGTCAATTTCCAATGGATGATCCCTTTTTTGAGAATCCGTATTATCCCACCTTGATTGACGATGAGGACATACGAACGGATTTATGGGGATTGCTTTCCAGTGAGTTGGATGTACCATTTATTCCCGGCTTGCGATGGACCATGAATTATTCCCTAAACAAGGGAGATCGACAAGCAAATCGCTTTCAGGATAACAGGCTCGCGCAGCAAAGCAACGGAGTAGCCTCTCAACAGTCTTTTGATGATTTCTACCGAATATTTGATAATATCCTGAACTACCGAAAGGTGATTAATAACCGTCACGCAATTGATGGGACCTTTCTATACAGTCGGGAGTATCGAAAAGCCTCTAATTTCCGGGCAGTATCCTCTGATTTCTTCAATCAAAGTCTGGGATATTACAGTTTGGAGTTGGGGGCAATTCAATCCGTTTCAAGTGATTTTAGCGAGCAAAACAACCTGGGTTTCATGGGTAGGGTAAACTATTCTTTTGATGACAAATTTTCCCTGACGGCCACCCTCCGAAGGGACGGTTCCTCGGTGTTTGCAGCGGGAAATAAGTATGCCACGTTCAAAGCGCTCGGATTGGGTTGGATCATTTCTGACGAACCCTTTATGAGTAATGTTGATTTCTTCGATCGATTGAAATTGAGGGCTTCCTATGGTGAAAACGGCAATCAGGCAATTGCCCGGTATCAAACGCTGGCCAGACTAGCCAGCCGAAATGCTGTGTTTGGTGATGGTGGCGGAATTGCGAATGGCGTTTTTGTAAACTCTCTGGCCAACAATGATTTAGGTTGGGAAACAACAGAAGTTTATAATTTTGGCACAGAGTTTTCAATTCTTGGAAGCAGGGTAACCGGTACAATCGACTATTACACGTCTACTACAAGTGATCTGTTGCTTAATCGGGCTCTTCCCGAAACGACAGGGCAGTCATCGATATTGAGTAACATCGGGCAGGTTGGTAACAAAGGCGTAGAGATTGCCCTGAATTCGCTAAACATACAGACGCCGGATTTTACCTGGGAAACCGGGCTGATTTTTGAACGTCAGCGAAATGAAATTCAAAAACTATACGGAACGGATGAAAATGGCGACGGGGTCGAAGACGATGATATTGCAAACGGATGGTTTATCGGACATCCTTTGGGTACCATTTTCGGTTTTGGCATTGATGGAATACACCAGCAGGGTGAAAGCGATCTGCCTCCCGGATACGAGCCGGGGGATTTTCGAATCATTGATTACGACGGTGATGGGGAACTCAGTGGTGATGATCGGCACATTTTGGGTTCAAACAATCCCAATTACTCATTCAGTGTATCCAACACTTTGCGATACAAAAGATTCTCGCTATACGTGATGATCAATTCAATTCAGGGAGGCGGAGCCAGAAATTTCTATGTCGGAAATAACATCTTTATGCACAACCCGAATGCACAGTTTTCATCCTGGACAGAAAGATTCAATGTAGTGGACATTCCCTACTGGACGCCCGATAATCCGTCCAACACCGTGGCAAGTATCGACTACATTCCCGTGAGAAACCATCCCTACCTGGAAGATCGAAGTTTTGTCAGAATACAAGATGTTAACCTGGGGTATTCCTTGGGGAATGAACTGTTAAATAAAATAGGCTTTTCCAACCTAAGGATCTATACGAGCATCAAAAACCTCTACACCTTTACGAATTGGAGCGGCTATGATCCGGAAAATGCAACCTCGATCCAGAACGTGCCGCTAATGCGGACATTTACGTTTGGTCTGGATGCCTCATTTTAACAAAAACACGAATTCAAATGAAAACATACAACTCAATATATAATAAACTGATCTTTGCGCTATGCATGTTGATGGCGCCAATGATCCTTTCTTGCGAAGATGATATCTTGGAAGAAATCCCCAGAAGCTTTTTAAGTCCGGAAACTACCTTCGTTGATACGGATGGTTTCAGAGCTGGGTTGGTAGGTGTTTATAGCATGACCCGGGCATTGTTTGTCCCCGATGCACCTGGAACGGCATGGTCCGATCGCGATGACTTAATGAGTCTTAATTATGGGACAGATATCGGGTGGTATTGGGATAGGAAAAATTTCTTCGGAGACTATTCCATCATTAACCCCACCACAAACTACCCTAGCCGTTTGTGGAATCTGCTCTACATCATCATTAAAGATGCAAACGTCATCATTACTCGTGCAGAAAATGAAAACGTCGCTTGGGACCAGCCCTCGGATAAAGATGAAGTAATCGCAGAAGCCAGGTTTTATCGGGCTTTTGCCTATCGGTATCTGGTGTACCATTATGGAGGAGTCCCGATCATCGATGGAGAAATCGCAGGGGTAAAACTCGATTTTGTCAGGGCCAGCAGGGATCAGGTATTGGACTTCATGATTGCTGATTTACAGTTTGCTTCTCAAAATTTGCCCGTAGAAAACCCAAACAATGGACGCGTGGTTAAAGCCGCAGCCGATCACTTATTGGCAGAAACCTATATATCCACAGAAGACTATGATTTAGCGATTCAGGCAGCAAGTGCGGTGATAGACGATGGCCAGTACGAATTAATGAACGATAGGTTCGGATCCTTCGCCGGCGAACCAGGGGATGTGTTCTGGGATTTGTTCAGGTACCGCAATCAGAACGACCCTGCCAATACAGAGGTTATTTGGACCGCGCAAATTGAATTTAATCTACCCGGCGGAGCGGGGAGCTTTAATCGTACCGAGCGGGCCTGGGGGCCATTCATGGATCCCGTAAGAACCCCAGACGGCCTTCAGGCGATTCTAAGGGATGAATTTTGGGGGCGTCCGGTTGGGTTTATTCGGCCCTCAGTTTACCTGGATTCTACCATATGGGAATCCGATTTTGATAACGATATTCGTAATTCCCCCCATAACATGCAAAGGGAATTCGTGATCAATAATCCGGAATCGGCCCATTTTGGAGAGGTGATTGTGCCCACAGAAGCCCAAAAGGTTAGAAATGTTTTTGTGTACATCAAAAAGGCCTCCATGCCCATGGGACACCCTCAGGGATATGATCCGGGAGGAAATATCTACAACGACGTATACATCTTCAGACTTGCCGAGACGTATCTGTTACGGGCAGAGGCACACCTCAAAAACGGGGATAATGTCAATGCCGCTAATGACATCAATGTGGTCAGATCCCGGGCAAATGCCACACCGGTCGATCCCGGAAACGTGGATATCCACTATCTACTGGACGAGCGGGCGCGTGAACTGGTCATTGAGGAACCTCGTCAGCTGACACTGAGGAGAGTGGGGCTCTTAGGAGAGAGAATCCAGATGTACAATCCGGTCTCTGGGCCTACGTTTACGGTTGGACGGGATGAGTTGCTACCGATTCCTCAATCTGAAATCGATGCAAACACCGAAGCAGAACTAACGCAAAATCCCAATTATAATTGATCGGCCGCCGCATTCACACCAAAATCACTTTCCGGGACAAAAAGGCAAGGAAGGCATCATCACGTGACAGCTAGAAGCGAAGAAGTGTGTTCTGAAACGTGAATTTTCAAAACTTTAACAATTAATCTGGCAAATTCTAACCCATTTACTTTGATATTACCTGAATAATTATGATTCTGTAGGTGGAAAGCTTATCTACCCGGTTTTTGAATGTAGTAAAACTAGGATTGGCTTAGTGAAAAAAGAAGGTAACCGATTAGGGATCAGATCATTTAGTAAAATTATAATGAAAACAACAAGAAGAACATTTTTAAAATCAGCTTCAACAGCGGGTATAGGAGCATTATTTATTCCTAATTTTATTAAACGTCCGCCAAGTACAAAATTGCGTTTTGCAATGATCGGTGTAGGAGCCAGAGGTCGTGCGAGTTGGAGTCAGGTTGCCGTAGAGGATATAGTGGCCATGTGCGACGTGGACGACAGAATGACTGAAAATGCCTACAAAACGGTGCCTAAAGCTAAAAAGTACAAAGATTTCAGGCGGATGTTCGACGAAATGGCCAACGACATTGATGCCGTAATGATCGCTACGCCTGACCACACCCATTTCCCTGCAGCAATGGCTGCCATGCAACTTGGGAAACATGTATTGGTCGAAAAACCATTGGTGCATAATATTTGGCAATGCCGTACCATGAAAAAAGCAGCAAAGCATTATGGCATTGTTTCGCAAATGGCAAATCAGGGACATACAACCCATGGAATCAGACTGGTAAAGGAATGGTATGATGCAGGGGTTCTTGGAGAGGTAAGAGAAGTGATCAGGTGGGGTGGTCCGACAAGGTTTAGTCCGGATGGATATTTCTCGAAGCCTGACGGGTTTCCATTTCCAGTACATGAAGTACCCAAAGAATTGGATTGGGATTTATGGAAAGGTCCCGCAGCGGATCTTCCTTTTAACAATGAATATGCACCTAAATCATGGAGAACTTTCTACGATTTTGGTAGCGGAGCGATGGCCGACTGGTGTTGTCATACCTTGGATGCTCCTTTCTGGGCATTGGATCTGGGCATGCCACATACCGTAGACGCCGTGGTACCAAACCCCGAAGTTCCGGATCATAGCATGATTGCACAGGAATCAACGATAACCTGGCAATTTGGAGCTCGCGGTACGAAACCACCTGTTACCATGAAATGGATCGAAGGCATGGGCAAACCGGAATTGAAGGAAGAGTATGGGCTCGAAGAAATGCCGGATAATGGGATGATCATGATTGGTTCGAAGAAGACCCTTTACCATGGTGGTCGTCCAAATAATCCCCGATTACTTGTTCCTGAAGAAGAATGGATCGATTTCCAAAAGAATAAACCAGCAGAAACCATTCCTAGAGTGGAAGAAGAAAAACCGGTACAGGAATGGGTGGCGGCCATTAAAAACGACACCTTGCCGGGATCAAACTTCGATTATGGTGCAGACTTAACCGAAATGGGACTTGTCGGGGTACTTGCACAGCGTTTTGGCGGAACTATTAATTACGACGCAAAAAACATGAAGGCCATTGGTCGTCCGGAGTTGGATGCCTACATAAAGGAACCTGTTCGCGAAGGATGGTCTTACGGGGAAGACCTTTGGTAGAATACTAGATACTCTTTCAGAAGATCCTTTTGAAAAGAACAAACTAATTCATGTAAAATATAAGAATCGGAAAAACAACAAGTCATGGAGTAGCGTCTGGAATGGAAAAATAGGGTAAGGGATACCAAGCCAAATC
The DNA here is from genome assembly GCF_009467825.1 of Cyclobacterium xiamenense. Classification (GTDB taxonomy): domain Bacteria; phylum Bacteroidota; class Bacteroidia; order Cytophagales; family Cyclobacteriaceae; genus Cyclobacterium; species Cyclobacterium xiamenense. The sequence goes on from NZ_WIOK01000005.1 coordinate 199,080, forward strand.
CATCCGCTAAAGAGTAGGGTGAAGGATCGTTTTTTTATCAAAAGAAACCAACCTATGGCCTATAAACAGTAAATTTCCTTCCTGAAAGGTTATAAATCAGTTGAAAAATTTAACATTGGGGGTGAGCTGAACGTTGAAGGTGTTGCGCCGTACTTTCCTATTGGTCTGTAATTCATGGTTCGAACCCTCACGGATCACATTCATTTTCTGCCACTTTTTGGAAAAGATAATGGGTGCCTGCAAACAGAACCGCTTGGAATGGTAAATCACAGGTATTCAAACGTTTGGCTGTAAGCGTATCTACTTATCATGAAAAGTGTTCGTTTTGTTTTTTTACTTTTATTGCTGCTGTGTACGGCAGCTGGAAGCAGCATTTCTACTCCAAAACAGGCAAATCCCCCTAATTTTATTTTTATTCTCACCGATGACCAGGGGTGGAGTAGCACTTCCATCGGCATGGACGACCGTATTCCGGCATCCAAAAGCGATTTTTTTGAAACGCCTTCCATGGATCGCCTGGCAAGGGAAGGCATGCGCTTTACCAATGCGTACGCGCCGGCTGCCATCTGCTCGCCTACCCGAAGGAGCATCCTATTTGGACAAACGCCCGCGAGGCTGGGGGATGAGACCTTCCCGGATACGCATGATCCCCGGTCGAATTTGCCTCTGTTGACCATTCCGGCTGTACTGAAAAGCATTGACCCAGGGTATCGGGCCGCTCATTTCGGCAAGTGGGATTTGCGGGCGGACATTTTCCCCGAAGATTTGGGCTTCGATGAAAGCGACGGAGATACCGGGAATGCACACGGTAATTTAATGACGGGAAAGGACGATAAATGGGAGGCAGTGTTTCTTACCAATGATCCCAAGCGTAGCGCCTCCATCACCCGAAGGGGCATCAACTTTATGGAACGACAGGTGCGTGCGGGAAACCCTTTTTATTTGCAGCTGTCGCATTATGCTGCGCATGTAGACATGCAGACCCGCGAAGCCACCCTGGAGAAATACCGGAACAAACCGAAAGGAACGAAGCACCACCACCCGGCCTGGGCGGGAATGCTGGAGGACATGGATGCCACCATCGGTCAGGTATTGGATAAGGTCGCCTCTCTGGGCATTTCCGAAAATACCTATATCTTACTGATGGCGGACAATGGGTCCGTGGAAATGCTGCCCCCGGTACCCTCCCGCCAAAAACTGCAACACCCAGACAGTTTCTATCGCCCCTTGCGGAATGCACCGCTTCGTGCCGGTAAATGGACCCTGTACGAAGGCGGGATACGGGTCCCCTTCATCGTAAAAGGTCCAGGAGTTCCAGCGGGTAGTACGTGTCGGGAATCGGTGGGAGGTTGGGATATTTTGCCAACTCTTGCTACACTCGCCGGATACAGGGGTCAGCTACCCGATAACCTGGATGGAGGAAGTTTTGCTGGCCTGCTGCAATCGGAAGGAATCGGTGAGGTTCGAAGAACGAATGATTTCCTGGTTTTTCACCGATACAGCGATGGTTATCCCCACTCGGCCCTGATTCAGGGAGACTATAAGCTCATTCGGTTTTGGAAAACCGGTAACCTGGAGTTGTACCACCTACCGACCGACCTTGGGGAGACCAATGATTTGAACGCGGCCCAGCCCGGAAAGGCAGAGGAACTGGACAAGAAGCTTCATGCTTACCTGCAGGAAGTAAACCCGCAATTGCTCAAAAAGTTGACCGCTTACTGATGGGTTTTTTTTGACCGAAGATCGTTCCAGGTTTATTGCTTGCGTCCCGTCCGGATGCCTATGGATACGAATGGAAGTGCCGGATGCCCGGGTCAACGCTCCCGCTCCCAGCAAGCGATGACGAACTTAGTGCGACCTGAAGGACCTGCTCCCATCCGGTAAGGCAATTTTCCCATCCAAATGGTCAGCTTTTTTTTACCCGAAATCGGTTGATTTGGTCCATGGCAGCCCAAAAAATCGACTCCGTGAATGTATCGGATCCGGAATAGGTTCAGCCTTTCTATGCCGATTACCGAACCGCGAAGATGGGCGAGTTGCTGGAACGGGTCGAAGGAAAGGTCTTTATAATCCGGGTTAAAAAAAGCGGCGGTGCAACCGAAAAGGGTCCAACAACAAGTACCTGTCGAATGGTATTTCGGGGTAAGATGGTTTCTGACCTAGGGAAAACCTCGGGGATAGTGCCAAAGAAATGGATGAATCCAGATACATCCGTTGATACAGCACGGGTGTAGCTACTCAAGGCAAATGCTTTGCCAGGAAAAAATTAATACCGGTTCATTCTTCTATTTATTTGGCTTTTAAACAAGACTGTAGTAACTTTTAGCTAGACTAACCCCAAACCCATATAGCCTTGAGAATGGAACCTTTTGCTACAAATGACGACTCAACAGCCGTTTATTTTGCCGCGCAACAAAGCCGATCCAAACGAAACAGCCAGATAAATAGCATCAGCCGCCGTGACTGTTTGGGCATCTTAGGCGGATCAATTGCGGGCCTCGCACTGACCTCGATGTCGGGATTGGGTAAGACTCGGACTAATCCGCCGCTCGTCGATACCCATCTGCACTGTTTTGATGGTCCTGACAGCCAGGAATTCCCGTATCACCCCAATGGACCCTACCGACCAGCTTCTGCTGCCACCCCGGAACACCTGCTGAGTTGTATGGACGGAGCAGGAGTCAAGTACGCGATCGTCGTCCATCCGGAACCCTACCAAGACGACCATCGCTACCTGGACCATTGTCTGGAAGTCGGTGGCGGTCGACTGAAGGGTACCTGCCTGTTTTTTGCTGACCGGCCGAAATCGCTGGCAGCCATGCCAGGGTTTTTGAGGGAACGGCAAGGAAACATAGTGGCCTCGAGGGTTCATGCGTACGTTCCAGATAGGTTGCCTCCATTTGGGAAACCAGAACTCCGTAAATGGTGGCGCAGCGTTGCCGACGCCGGGATTGCGGTGCAATTGCATTTCGAACCCCGCTATGCTCCCGGCTTCGAGCGGTACATCCGGGAATTCGCTGATACCACGGTGATCATCGACCACCTTGGGCGTCCGTTTCAGGGATCACCGGAGGAGCATGCCCGGGTAATACGCTGGGCTGACTTTCCCAACACCGTGATGAAGCTTTCATCGATTCCTCCACCAGAGCGCTATCCTCACCAGGATGTAGGACCGATCATCCGCCAATTGACCAATGCCTGGGGCGCTGAACGAATGATCTATGGAGGAGGCTTTAGTGGAGATGCGACGGCAGACTCCTACCTCCGCTACCGTCAGGACCTGCTGGGTTACCTCTCTCACCTCTCCCCCCAGGAACAGGCGGCAATACTCGGAGCCAATGCGGCACAGCTTTTCGGCTGGATTTAAACCAGGCGGGTGAAATTGCTTGCGTTGTCCTGGTTACATCAATAAGGCAGTGATCCAATAAAATCGATGCTCCTCGCCAGATGGAAATAGGGATGAATTGGAAAATAAGGCCAATAGCAAGTTGTAGTTTCCTGTTTTCCCATAGGTCCGTTTGCATTTCTGCTTTCGCAGGTTCAGCACAGGTTTGAATGGGCAGACCGGGAACATCCTGTTGATATTTGCCGTTGATTCGCCGATCTATGGACCTGCCAACGTCAAACACCTTTTTTTTGTACCTCCTTTCCTTGGGCCACGTAGTTGAATCCGGGATGATGACGATATTTAATCTGTAGTTGTTGGAATACGTTTTTAAAAATCAGGAGCGGTTTTACTTTTCGCGTGCAGGCTGTTGTATCTCAGCTAGGCCTTCCCGGGTGACCTTGCCTTGCCAAAGGCGCCGGCGATGCACCTTCCTTCGTTTGGGGGTATCCATGCGATGTTGGTCCCCTGGTAGATGGTCTTTGCAGATCTGGATGAAAAAGTAGCAACATAAAGTAATGTGGCTGCGGTTCCTTTTCCAGTACAAGTCAAAAATGGGAACCTTGGAACTCCGATCCCTTGCGTGGTTTCGAAAAAAGAGAAAAATGGCCTTCGTCCTTTTTATACTGGTCGAATTTTATTAGTTTAAAAAGATCTAAATCCAATTTACCTGCTATGTATAAACAAGCCTCGATTGATGGAGTTGGCTCGGAATCTGACGATCATGCGCTTTGGAACCAAATCAGAGTGGGCGATATGGCCGGGCTGGAAGGATTGTATACGAAATACGTTCGGGAACTCTTTCGGTTGGGCATGTCCATAAAGGGGGATCGAAGCCTGGTAAAAGATTGCATACAGGAGGTTTTTTTGACGGTTTGGCAGTACCGGGATTCGGTAAAAGCTACCGATAATGCACGGCTTTACCTTTTCAAATGCCTGAGTAACCGTATCCATAAAGAGATAGGAAGGGACAAAAAGCGGTATGGATATTTACACCAAGAACTGGAGAACGCGTTACAAACGGAACCCGAAGAAGCAGGAACTGCTGTACACACCTCCCAAAAGACCCGAAAAAACCTTAGCGAGGCATTGGAATCGCTTCCTTCCCGTCAACAAGAAGTGATCCACCTGTTGTACTACGAAAACCATTGCTACGAAGACATCTCCATCATCATGGGAATCAACGTGCAATCGGTTTATACCCTTGCCTGGAAGGCCATCGGGAATCTAAAGAAACGACTGTTGCTAATAAGCCTGCTCCTCAAGGCATTTTTGGCATGATACTTATCATTTTATTATCAAGACGCACTTTATTTTACCGCGTTTTTATTCGGATAGCCCAAACTTTAAATTTAATGTAAATTTCAACCGTTTTATGCTGAAATAGGATAGATTTTTTATTGTGTGGACTTATGTGGTTGTATTTATGGATATATCCAGCTATACCGCAGAAGATTTTGTATTGGATCCAACTTTCAGAAGGTGGGTGTTGCAGCCCAATGCTGCATCCAATCTTTTCTGGGAGGACTTGTTGACCAAACACCCTTCCCGGTACATGGCCGCAAACCAGGCACGGTTGATCATCCTACAGATGAATACAAAGAATAAAGCCCACCTCTCTGAAACGGAAATTTTGGGTTTGTGGAAAGGCATTGAAAAAAAGGCATCCGGGCAAGCAGCGATCCGACAGGAAAAAGTGGTCCTACTGAATTCTTTAACTACCTTTGAACGCCATAAGCCACACAGTCCTTCTCCTGCGAAAATTTACCAGCATTTTGGTTTTCGGGTAGCCTGTGTACTGGTTCTATCTCTGGGCTTGGGGTATCTTTCGGGCCGGATACTTTCGAAGCCCCCATTGCCGCAAGTTACTGCGCCTTCTCCGGTCCGCTACCTGACACATACCACTGTCCCGGGTGTAAAATCCTACCTCACCCTTAGTGACGGCTCGCAAGTCGTTCTCAATTCCGGAAGTGAATTACGCTACCTGGAAAATTTCGGTACCGGTGACCGAAATGTTTTTTTAAAAGGAGAGGCTTTTTTTGAGGTAGCAGAGGATTCGCTGCGTCCCTTTCGGGTTCGTTCCCGAAATACCACCACCACTGCCCTGGGAACCAGTTTCAATGTGAAGGCCTACGAAGGAGAAACCGTAGATGTCTCTTTACTAAGCGGAAAAGTGGCCGTCAACCGAGAGGGTTTTCCGGAGGCGCCGGTCCTATTGGTTCCTGGAGAAGCACTGAAAATAGACATCGAAAAAGCTCGGCTGGTAAAGAGCGAATTTAATCCAGACCGGGTAATCGGGTGGACCAAAAAACGCATTGTTTTTCAGGAGACGCCGCTTTTAGAGGCCATTCGGGTACTCGAAAACTGGTACGGGGTGCAAATTCGCGTTATAAACCGATCTGGAGAGCGGGTGTTGCTTTCCGGAAAGTTTCAGGACGAGACCCTGGAGAACGTTCTGGAAGGATTGAAATTTTCTGCCAGATTTGACTATACCATCGAAAAAGAAAACGTAACCATTCGATTTAAGAATAAATCCCCACAGCCTATGATCTAAGACCCTTGATAAAAAAAGGCTGGGAATGCGCCAACATCCCCAGCCCATCATTCTCCGGAAGGTCCTGCCAGGGAATTTCCGGATTTCGTTCATCCAAAACCATTCACTATAGTTTTAAAACAAACAGCGTAAAGGTATGAAAAATCTTGTACTATTCCATGTTATACGCATGACCAAACTATTTACCTACGCATTTCTGATTCAAGTCCTGTCCATGAGTTTTTTGTTTGCCTGGAATGGCAATGCACAGGTGAAGGATATTGAAGAAGTTATGGTGTCCATTTCCCTTGACAATGCCAAAATCGAAAAGGCATTTTCGCTTATCGAAAAGACCACGGAGTTTAGTTTCGTATTTACCGATAAAGAATTGAGAGATATCCCAAGGGTTACCATCGGTGAGGGGACGCAAAGTCTGTATGCGGTGCTTTCGGTCATTGGCAAACAGACGGGCTTGTATTTCAAACAAGTCAATCGCAATATCCACGTCCAACGGGCAGTCCCGGATACACAGCCGCTAGAGCCAATTTTGACTACAGAGGTGGTAGTGGATGTTATTGTATCCGGAATCGTAACCGACGAAAATGGTGAGCCACTGCCTGGAGCATCGATTACCCTACTTGGCACCACCACGGGCACCGTCACCGATATTGACGGCAACTATACAATTTCCGTTCCGGACGGCGCCACGCTGGTTTTTTCGTACATTGGCTATGAATCAAAAACGGTAGAAGTAGGCACCCAAACCACCCTTAATATTACCCTGTTACAGGATGCCTCTTCTTTGGAGGAAGTGGTGGTTGTAGGGTACGGAACAGTCAAAAAAAGTGACCTTACGGGGTCTGTCAGTTCCATTCAGGCGGATAAATTGAATACGGATTCCCAGGCATCGGTAGAGCAGATCATTCAGGGAAGGCTTCCAGGTGTGCAGGTGACGCAGGCAAGCGCCAGACCTGGAGGAAATTTTTCTATTAGAATTAGAGGTTCTAATTCCATAACCGCAGGAAACGAACCGCTATATGTAATTGACGGACTTCCCGGAGCCAATCCGGAAAATTCCTTAAATCCTTCTGATATAAAATCCATAGAAGTGTTAAAGGATGCCTCTGCTACCTCAATTTACGGGGCAAGAGGGTCAAACGGGGTAGTGTTGATAACCACCAAAAATGGGAAGCGAAATAGTCCGTTAACTGTAAGTTACAATGTAACGACCAGTATTCAAGCTGCTACCAAAACATTGGACATGATGAATGCCCAACAATACATGTCATTTTATAATGATGTGTACATCGATAGGGGTCGGGAACCAATCTTTAGTCAAAATGACTTTACCACCATAGGCGCTGGTACCGATTGGCAAGGTGAGATATTTCGCTCCGCACCCATTCAGGAACATCGGGTTTCTTTTTCAGGGGGATCTGAAGATACCCAGTATTACTTATCCTTGAATGCGTTTGATCAAGACGGGATTGTAATAAGTTCCGGTTTTAAAAGATTTTCTGGCCGGATTAATTTAACTCATTCTGTAGGTGATAAGTTAAAGGTAGGGATCAATTTCAATAATAGTTATGTAAACGAGGATCAAGTACCACTTGGTCTTGGAGTGAACGCTACAGCTGGAGTGATTGCGGCGGCATTACAATTACCACCAACAGAACCGATATTTAATAGCGATGGAGCCTATTCAACCAGCCTGCAGGATTTGAGTAATCCTGTAGCCCAAGCTCGAACGATGGATCGATTTGAAAGAAGAACACGCCTGTTTGGTAATGCATTTTTGGAATATGAGATCATCAGTGATTTGAAGGCAAAACTAAATTTTGGTTTAGATCAGGGCATTGCGAGAAGTGATACTTTTGATGATATCGTGACTCAAATTGGACTTTTAAGACAAGGTCAGGCTACCCAAAGCTTGAGAGAAAACAATAGTTTTGTTTATGAATTTACATTGGATTACAATAAAATAATTAATGGTCAGCATAAGTTAAATTTGCTTGGTGGTTATTCCTATCAGGAATTCATGACTTTAGGGTTTAATGCTAGTGCAATGGATTTCCCAACGACATCCTTTGGACCAAATAATTTAGGTTCAGGAGATCCTTTACTAAATGAAGTAGGGTCATTTAAAGGGAAAAACAATATTGTTTCAGGTTTTGGCAGGGTGAACTATTCTTTTGACGAACGTTTTTTGATGACGGCATCATTTAGGGCAGATGGGTCTTCCAGATTTGGTGCGAACAACAAATTCGCCTACTTCCCATCGGGAGCGCTTGCGTGGAACCTATCCAATGAGGCTTTCTTCCCAGAGGACGGTTTTGTTTCCGATTTTAAATTAAGGACTAGTTTTGGGGTGAGCGGAAATCAGGAAATTGATAATGGAAGATCGCTTGTTCTTTTGGGGTCCGGACCAATCTCCGTTTTTAATGGGGATGAATTTCAATCCATTGCGCCTACACAATTGGCAAATCCCGATCTAAAATGGGAAACAACGGAATCCTTTAACCTGGGAGTCGATTTTGGTATGCTTTCCGGAAGAATATCCGGTTCTGTTGAATACTTTCAAAACAATACCAGGGACTTATTATTGCTCTTACCCATTCCTACTACTACAGGTTTTGGTAATTCTTTGCAAAATGTAGGGGATACCAGAAATAGTGGTTTTGAATTTTCGTTGTCGTCAAGGAACTTCGTCGGTAATTTTTCATGGATAACAGATATAAATATGGCCACCGTGAAGAATGAAGTTATTAATCTTGGTCAGCTGCCAAGGATACTGCAAGGCGGTACCCGGTTCATGCAAGATTTTACAATATTGGAAGTGGGCCAGCCTGTTAATGCCTACTTTGGTCATGTGTTCGATGGGATTATTCAGTCCGCAGAGGAGTTGGCTAATTCACCTTCTCAGACAAATGGTGCTGTGGGCAGTAGGAAATTCAGGGATTTAAACGGTGATAATGTGATTAACGATCAAGATAGAACCATAATAGGGGACCCGTTTCCTGATTTTACCCTTGGGCTAAACAATACCGTATCCTATAAAGGGTTTTCGCTGGACGTATTCTTAGAGGGGAAATTTGGGTTTCAATTGGCAAATTTCACAAAAATTGATTCTGAAAATCCAATTGATGATTTAAGAAACAGACAAACCTATGTTTTGGATAGGTGGACCCCTGATAATCCGACGAACGAGACCCCTTCTTTCGTGAATCCCTCCCGTACCTATGATTTCAATAGCAGGGTGGTCGAAGATGCTTCTTTTATACGACTAAGAAGCGCCCGGATAGCCTACGGATTTCCAAACTTAACTATTAAGGGCATTTCATCCTTAGTGTTATTCGCCTCAGGTCAGAACCTGATCACTTGGACCGACTATAGTGGGTATAATCCAGATATCAACTCATTGGGAACTTCGAATTTAAGGATTGATTATAGCGCTTACCCACTTGCCAGAACATATGCAATCGGAATTAATATAAATTTTTGAAAACATGAAATCGACACGATTAAATTCATCATTAAACACACAGGGCAATGATTATTTTAATCGTCAAAGATTCCCTGTCTGCCGACAGGCGGGCATCTGACGAATAAAAAAAATTATAAAACAGATGAAAAAGATAAAATCACTTATTTGGTTGGCAATGATTTGTTCAGTGCTAATTTCATGCGAAGACTTATTGGAAGAAGAAACCTTTACTGTCTTAAGTCCCAATGATTTTTTCAATACCGGCGACGATCTTGACGTAGTCCTTAATTCGGTGTATGGTGAAATAAGGTACAGCGATATTAAGCGAGACGGCATGACGTTGCAGGAAGTAAATACAGATATTGCCCTGGAACGAGGCGGCGGAATATTTACCTTCAACGAACCCATTGAAGAGTTCACCTGGACCAGCTCGCACCAATGGATCAGAAATATGTGGGAACGCCGTTACCGTACGGTTTTCCGAACAAACGTCGTCCTCGATAATGCGGATGCTATTGAAATGAATGAAGATAGAAAAAGGGAAACCATTGCGGAGGCCAGGTTTTTGAGGGCATTCAACTATTATCTTTTGTATGATCTATTTGGGCCTGTTCCCCTTATTACCGATAGCCAAACAACGGTAACGGATCGACCAGCAAGAGCTTCTGAGGAAGAAATAATTTCATTCATTGAAAATGAATTAATAGCTGCGGGGGATGCATTGCCTGTGCAACCAAGAAATTCCGAATACGGAAGAGCTACTAAAGGGGCTGCACTTGGAGTCTTGACCAAGTTTTATATGATGACAAAAAAGTGGACGGAAGCTGCATCTGCTGCCCAATCGCTAATGGACCTTGGAAAATATGATTTATTTATCCAAGGTGATCGAACAGAGTTGTTCAGTCCGGAAAACCAACGAGACAATGAATTCATCTTTGTGGCGGTTATGTCAGATAATCCGGACGATAATACTGGAGATGGCTGGCTAAGCCATGTCGTTCCCAGAGGCTATCAATGGAAATATCCTCCTCGTGCCATATTTGCTGCTGAGTATAAGATATGGTCTGCTTTCTTAGAACTTTTTGAACCTGAGGATGAGAGGTTAAATGCATTTTTATTTGAGTTTGTCAATGCGCAAGGTGAGACAATTGTTTTAGGCAAGGATAATGCACGAAGTATGAAATTCCCTGAATATCCGAGTCAGGGGATAAGCCGTTCATCGGATGATTTCCCTTTTATAAGGTACGCAGATATCCTGCTTTCCAGATCGGAGGCTTTGAACGAAATCAATGGTCCAAATCAAGAATCCATAGATTTGTTAAACATGGTTAGGGAGGCTGCCGGTGTTTCCACCTTCGCCGTAAACGATTTTCCAAGCAAGGAAGATTTAAGGGATTTTATACTAGACGAAAGAGGTAGGGAATTCCATACGGAGGCATTGCGAAGGCAAGATCTGATACGTCATGGAAAATTTATAGAAATGGCAAAAGAGCGCGGGAAACCTGCTCTGGACCATCAAGTAAGGTACCCAATTCCACAAACTGAAATTGAACGAAATCCAAATTTAACTCAAAATGAAGGGTATTAGATTCTCTTCGTTTCACGTACTTCACGCTTTTACCCTCTTTTTTTGGAAATTTATCTGAGAAAATGGTTCACTTGTTGGTTGCATAATGCTTGAAGGTTGGGGTGAAGATTCCGTAGTGTTTTTCTTCGTTAAAAGAAACATAACCTAATGTTTATGAAAAGTAATCGTATAATCGGTAGCCTTCTTTTAGGTACCATCCTTACCGCCGCCTGCAACACAGAAGAAAAGGATATAACATCCCCGCCCAATATCGTTTTTATCATGAGCGATGATCATGCCTATCAGGCCATCAGCGCCTATGGTTACGGATTAAATGAAACGCCCCAGATTGATCGATTGGCTAAAGAAGGCGCGATTTTTACCCGGGCCACAGTTACCAATTCCATTTGTGCCCCCAGTCGCGCGGTAGTTTTGACGGGAAAACACAGCTTTCTCAATGGGAAAGTGGACAATGTACAACCTTTTGACTGGGACCAGAATAATTTTGCCAAGATGCTTCAAAAAGCGGGCTACACTACCGCCATGATCGGAAAGATCCACCTGGATGGTTTGCCCCAGGGATTTGACCACTCCATGGTATTGCCCGGGCAGGGTCATTATTATAATCCGGATTTTCTGGTGAATGGAGAACGCAAGCGGTTTGAAGGGTATGTGACGGAACTCACTACCCAATTTGCCTTGGATTGGCTAAAAGAAGGTCGGGATAAGGAAAAGCCCTTTCTGATGATTTATAACCAAAAGGCCCCTCATCGAAATTGGAAGCCTGCACCAAAATACCTGACCTTGTACGACGACAAAACGTTCACACCGCCAGCAAATTATTTTGACGATGAAACAAACTACGAGGGCAGGGGAACGGCCGCCAAGACCCAGGAAATGGAAATTGACGGACATGCCAGGTGGGGTCATGATTTCAAATTCGAGGTGGACCCGGAAGGAAACGAAACGGGTTTTTCCAAGGAATTGGAACGGTTTAATGAGGAACAATTGGCTCAGTGGCGAGAGGCTTACAATCCAAAAAACCAGGCATTTTTGGATGCTTACCCCCAAGCCGAAGGTGTTGCCTTTCAGTACAAAGAAAAGGAAAGAGAAATCGGAGTTTGGAAATTCAATAGGTACATCAAGGATTACCTGAGAACCATCAAATCCGTGGACGATGGGGTGGGAGAGGTATTGGACTACCTGGAAGAAAATGGGCTGGCAGAGAACACCATTGTGATATACACCTCCGATCAGGGATTTTACCTGGGAGAGCATGGCTGGTTTGACAAAAGGTTTATGTACGAGCAATCTTTCCGTACCCCCTTATTGATGCGATATCCTAAAGAAATTAAGCCGGGGACTGAGATCGATAAACTGGTCCAAAACCTGGATTTTGCGCCTACCCTGCTGGAATACGCCGGGGTGGAGGCTGCCCCGGAAATGCAGGGGGATTCTTTCAGAGGCCTGGTAAGCGGCCAATCCGATGAATGGCGGGATGCGGTATATTATACCTATTACGAATACCCCTCCGTCCACATGGTTAAGCGGCATTACGGCGTGGCCACGGAAAGGTATAAACTGATGCATTTTTATTATGACATTGATGAATGGGAAATGTATGATCTGGAAAAGGATCCCCAAGAAATGAACAATGTCTATGATGACCCTGATTATGCAGAAGTGAGGGAAGAACTGCACCAAAAATTGGAGGATCTTCGGAAGGAGTATGGGGATTCAGATGAAATGAATCAAAAATACCTAAACGCTTATTTGGAATATAGAAATAACCGGCAATAAGCGGATTAAAGGAAAATGAAAATTCAGGAATTACAAACAGAAAACTTCTATCGTGACAATGAATTTCAGAAACCCAAGATTATTTAGGCCCCGCTTAGTAAATTGAACGGAGAAGTTTTAAAGGTTTCTAGCGCTTTTTTAACAATTTAAAGATAGATAAGTATAACTAAGAATACCAAAAATTACCAAAAGAAGGGCGATACGCAGCTAATATAGCCGCCCAAACCAATATGTCTTCGGGATTTGATCCTTTGTTTTACATTGGGCCTTACTTTACAAACATTCAGTTTATCGTTTTTGGTTTGATTCCGTGGGACGATCCAGTAGCTTGATCATCAAATGCCATCCCAATTCCATATAAGGGAAGCCATTAATCACTTTCGATGTGCTGATTAAATTAAGGGCCATCCAATCGATCCGCCTGGGCCTACTCTACGAACGGACCAACAGGTACTGCGAAGGCCGGCCCGATGTAACCAATTTCGGGGTGGACGTGCAGCCTTACCATAACCTGTGGCCCATCCCTTTTTCTGAGATTGAACGGAATACCGGTGCCCAACTCGTACAAAATCCCGGATATGCTGCGGAATAATCGTTCCTGCTCGCCCGGCTGCAACCGGTACGGGAAAACCCAAAATGTTTGATTATATTACCCGTAATTAACAAAATTCACACCCGAAACCACGCATCGATTCCATGAAAAATGCACCGATAGTCATTGCCCTGCTCGCCCTTCTCGTGCTTTTTGGCTGTTCCTCCGCCGACAAAAAAACGGAGAAGCGACCCCCCAATATCCTTTTTGTCATCAGCGACGACCAATCTCACTACCATACCAGCTTTGCAGGAAGCAAATTTGTCAATACTCCGGGATTTGACCGGGTGGCCCGGGAAGGCGTGTATTTTACCAATTGCATTGCCGGCTCACCGGGTTGTGCCCCCTCCCGGAGCAGCATCATTACCGGTCGCCACCACTGGCAAAACGAACAATCCGGTCAACATGCCGCTCCCTGGTTGAAAAAACACGTGCCTTTTGTGGACCTGCTTGCCGACAATGGCTATACCACCGGTCGTACCGGAAAAGGGGTATCTCCCTTCCGGTATGCTCGGGACGAAAACGATTCCCTGTGGAGGGAAACGGATGCTGCCGGGATCGAACATAGCCGGATTCGCTACGAAGCCGGCAGCGAAGGAGACACCCGCCCCGCCGCGCAAATCAATACCCTGAATTATTTTGAGAATTTCAAGTACTTCATGGAAAACGTCCGGGAAGCCGATGATCCGTTTTTCTTTTGGTACGGCGCCACGGAACCCCACCGGGCCTTTGAGCAGGATTCCTGGAAACGCACCGATAAAAAACTATCCGATGTGGAAGTTCCCGGCTTTCTGCCTGACCACCCCATTGTCCGGGGAGATCTGCTGGACTATGCCGTCGAAATCGAATGGTTTGACCAGCACCTGCAATACATGCTGGAATACCTGGAAGAAACAGGCGAACTGGACAATACCGTCGTCATTGTCACTTCCGATAACGGCATGGCTTTTCCCCGAGCCAAAGCCAATGGCTACGACTACGGCATTCACGTTCCCCTGGCCATTCGCTATCCCGAGGCCTTTCCTGCGGGCCGTACCGTGGACGATCCCATCAACTTCATCGACCTGGCGCCCACCATTCTGGACCTGACCCAAACCCCTTCGGAAGGAATGCTGCCGATGACTGGGGTCAGCATTCGCCCCATTTTGGAGTCCTCCGAACAAGGGACCGTCGACCCTGAGAAGGAGTACGTGTTTTCCGGTCGCGAGCGACACTCCGCTTCCCGTTACCAAAACTGGGGCTATCCACAGCGGGTCATCCGCAGCCAGGATCATTTGCTGATCTGGAACATGAAGCCCGATCGTTGGCCCGCCGGAGCTCCCCAACGCATCAATCCCGACAACGAGGAGGAGTTGCTTCCCCTTTATGGAATAGATGAAAACGGCCAGCATCGTTCCGATTGGGCTTTTACCGACGTGGATGCAGCGCCTACCAAGTCGTACCTGGTGGAAAACCGGGAGGATGCATCCGTACGGCCCTATTTTGAAGCGGCCTTTGAAAAGAACCCGGAGGTACTCCTTTACGATCTCCAATCCGACCCGGAATGCATGAATAATCTGGCCGAGGATCCGGATTATGCGGAAATCAAAGAAACCTTGCGGCAGGCGCTACTTGCGGAACTTCGGGAAACAAAGGACCCGCGGGTAGTGGGGCCTGATCCGGAGGTCTTTGACTCCTACCTGCGCTACAGTCCCATGCGGGAATTTCCAAAACCCATCGAAGGGAGTACCTTAAAATGAGCAATTTACACCTGCCCGTAAAGGGATTTGTTGTCTTGTTGGTTCTTTTGTTAGCTGAAGGGGTTTTGGCCAAGGAAATGTCCCCCGACCGACCCAACGTACTCTGGATCACCTGTGAAGACATCAGTCCCTATCTGGGGAGTTATGGCTTTGCTCAGGCCCAAACGCCCAACCTGGATCGGCTGGCAAAACGCTCGATTCGCTACACCCAGGCCTATGCCAATGCACCCGTTTGTGCAGTCGCGCGATCCACGATCCTTTCCGGCATGCATGCGTCTTCCATCGGGACTCATCAGATGCGTTCAAAGGTACCCTTACCGGAAGAAATTCCCGTGTATCCCAAATTGTTGCGGGATGCGGGCTACTATTGCACGAATAACAGCAAAAAGGATTACAATTCTCCGTACAACGACGATCCGGAACTTTGGGATGAATCCAGCAATACCGCCCATTACAAAAACAGACGGTCCGATCAGCCCTTTTTCGCGGTTTTCAACCTTACCGTTACCCACGAAAGCCAGCTCAGCGAAAGCCGGATTCGCCATTACGTAGAAAATAACCTGATTCCCGAAAAACCCCGCATCGATCCCCGGGACATCGAATTACCTCCCTATCATCCCGACTTGCCGGAGATCCGGGAAGATTGGGCACGCTTGCACGACCTGATCACCTTGATGGATAAGCAAGTTGGGGAATTACTGGATGAATTGGAGGAAGCAGGTCTTGCCGACAATACCGTAGTTTTTTTCTATTCGGATCACGGCGGGCAATTGTCCCGCTCCAAGCGGTACATCTACAACGGCGGTACCCAGGTACCCTTATTGATTCACCTTCCCTACAAGTGGAAACAACTCTCATCGGTGCCCGCTGGAGCTGTGGATGCATCCCTGGTGAGTTTTGTGGATTTGGCGCCCACCCTGCTTTCCATCACCGGTTGTGAAATCCCGGATAATATGCAGGGAAGGGCCTTTTTGGGAGACAAGGCCGAAAAATCGCCCGATTTTGTCCACTTTATCCGAGACCGGATGGGCGAGCGGTATGATTTTTCCCGGGCGATTACCGACGGACGGTATTACTACATCCGAAATTTCATGCCTCACCGTCCCCTGGGCAGGGACTCCAGGTACGGGTACCAGGTACAAGCCAATTGGCGGGCCTACGAAGCTGCGTATGAAGCTGGAAAAACCAATGAGATTCAGTCACAATTTTACGAGCGAAAACCCCTGGAACAATTCTTTGATACAGAAAATGATCCCTGGCAGGTATATAACGTTGTCGAACAGCCGGCAAGCAAAGCAAGGGTGAAAAGCCTGTCAAAAGAACTGGATCGCTGGATGGTGGAGACCAGGGATGTGGGACTGATTCCGGAACCCATGGTTCATGAATTGATAGGTGCAGGAAAGAAATATAGAACTTTACATGCTTTTGCTCAAAGCAGCGATTATCCCATTCAAAAAATACTGGAGGCCGCCAAATCCGCAACGGCCGGAAGCTCCGAAAATTTACTGGCGTACCTAACGGATAAAAACCCCATCATCCGGTATTGGGGAGCCTACGGCATTTTTCTTCACCCGGATCAGCGCAATAGCCTTCAACGCCAGTTAAAAACGATCGTAGATAAGGACGAATTTGCGGCTAATAGAATTATGGCCGCACAGGCACTCGGCGTAGTCGGGGATCCGGATACCGCTTTCGAAGCAATCATGAGGGAAGCCCATGCTACGGACAATGGATATGTACTGCTTCAAGCCTTACATGCGTTCCAATACAGTCACACAGATGATCGACTTAGCCTTGATCATTGGAAGGCATTTAAAGATAAAGAATTTGAATCCGGAGACCCCGGATCTGATTTGGGCTACCCCCAGCGCATTATCGAGGATGCAATCGCACTTTTCCCAAAACGGAGGAAGGTGTATTGAAGGAAACAGTAACGGCTAAAAAAGATTCGTATCCCATCGAGGTTTCGGGAGGGGTAAAATCCGCTTTGCCTTCTGATAAAACAGGTACCCCAAAACCGGCCGTTAGCCCTTTTGAAAAAAATCGGGAGTTACGTTTTCCCCGAGGAAGATGCCGGCCTTTCTTCACTGGCTCAAAATCGATATATTTAGATCATGAACGCCAAAAAGGACGATACTGTCAACGAACCGGATTTGGAATACAGCAACCATTCCTATGCCGACTACCTGACCTGGAACATGGAGGAAGTGGTCGAACTGATTCGGGGGAAAATCTATAAAAAAGCAGCCGCAGCGCCGAAAAGAATTCACCAAAAAGTATCTGTCGAATTATCTTATCGATTGGCGGGGTTTCTAAAAGGAAAAAAATGCGAGGTTTATTCCGCACCCTTTGATGTTCGGTTCCCGAAGCGATCCACCGAGGATAGCAAAATTCACGATGTGGTACAACCGGACATCTGCGTCATTTGCGATACCAAAAAACTGGACGAGCGGGGCTGTATCGGCGCCCCCGACCTGATCGTGGAAATCCTGTCTCCCGGTAATAGTAAAGTCGAATTAAAACATAAATTTACCCTCTACGAATCCAACGGCGTGCGGGAATATTGGATCATCCACCCCGAGACGCAGGATTTGCTTATCTACAGCCTCGTCGACGGAAAATACGTTCCCTCAAAGCTTTTTACTTCAGGAGATGTGGTGGAGTCAACGGTTCTCATCGGCTTTACATTGGATCTGGAGGAGTTTTTTGGAGATATAGAGTAGCGCTAAAACGTTACCTGTGTCCTACCTACTACGGAAATGTATTCCTTTTCCGGCAAATGGTTGGTTTACAGACAATCGGGTGGCAAAAAGTGAACAGCAGCATACAAACGAGGATGCATTGATTCAATTTCTTGCTCCATTTGAATTTATTTCATTTACGGATGCCGATGCCATCGCCTATGGAGAGATTCGTGCGAAACTGGAAAGAAAGGGGCAAGGCATCGGCCCCTATGATCTTCAGATAGCCGCACAGGCAATATCCAGGAAGATGACCCTTGTTACAAACAATAGTAGGGAATACCAGCGAGTACCTGATTTGGTTTATGAAAATTGGGCCATAGCGAGTTAATCTGTCCCTGACAAGCCAACCGGGCATGGCATGGTATAAAGCGTGACTATTTTCTGTCAGCCTTTTGCAAGGTTCAAAAACGGTCGGATCATACCCGGCAGATGCTTTAATCGGTCGGGGACAGAAAGTTTTTTATATCCCTTGCTACCACTCCTATAGATTTCGCGAAAACCCTGCCACTCGGTCGTTAGATAGAAGCGGGGACAACCATAAAAAGTAAATTCTTTTTAATAAATCTCCTGTATCGTTATATTTAACCATGGATACCAAAAAAGACGATACCGTCAACGAACCGGATTTGGAATACTCCCCCTATTCCTATGCCGATTACCTGACCTGGCCGATGGAGGAAGTGGTGGAACTGATTAGGGGAAAAATTTTTAAAAAGGCAGCCGCTGCCCCGAAGCGCAATCATCAGCATATTTCAATAAAGTTAGCTACTAAGCTCTATAACTTCCTCGAAGGCAAGCCCTGTCAAGTTTACGATGCCCCCTTTGATGTGCGTTTTCCAAAGGTCTCAAAAGAGGATGAAAAAATTCACGATGTGGTACAACCGGACATCTGCGTCATTTGCGATCTGGAAAAACTGGACGAGCGGGGCTGTATCGGAGCCCCCGACCTGATCGTGGAAATCCTGTCTCCCGGTAATAGTAAAGTCGAATTAAAACATAAATTTACCCTCTACGAATCCAACGGCGTGCGGGAATATTGGATCATCCACCCCGAGACGCAGGATTTGCTTATCTACAGCCTCGTCGATGGAAAATACCTTCCTTCACGGCTTTTTACTTCAGGAGACGTGGTGGAGTCAAAGGTGATAAAGGGATTTAAACTGGATTTGGAGGAGTTTTTTCGGGATATGGAGTAGCGATAAAACGTTACCTGTGTCCTACTACGGAAATGCATTCGTTTTTCGGCTATAGGTTTTCAGGTAAATAGTTGATTTACAGACAACCTGTTTCGTTTCATCTGTGTGCTTGTATATATTTAAACGTATATACAAAACCCTCGAAATTGATATGGAGAAGAAAGCCAAAGTATTTAAGAGTGGAAATAGTCAGGCCCTCAGATTGCCAAAGGAATTCAATACGGATGAAAAGCAATTCTATATTCGCATGATAGGTACTTCGCTACTTCTTAGCCCTAAAGCCAGCTCATGGGAAATGGTATCGTAGAGTCTTAAGGCATTTTCTGATGATTATTTCGAAGACGGAAGAAATCAACCTCCCCTCCAGCAAAGAGACACGTTTTGAAATTCCTATTGGACACCGATATTTGTATTTACCTTATCAAGAACCGGCCTGAAATCGTTCTGAAAAAGTTCACGTCTTTTCCCATTTCAATGTTTAGGGTTTCTACAATCACAATTGCCGAACTGTATTATGGGGTGGCATATAGTTTGTCCGCCAAGACCTTTTCAGGCTAGAAAAAAGAGAGCGCAGAATATATTTTTTTGGCTAGTGACATTTTTTAAAAACTATACCCTAAACTGATTCCAATCAGGAATGGACTATAGAACACTTCCTTCCCACTAGTTTCGGAATTGAAAAATTGTATCCCGGGAGTGTAGGCAGCCCTGAAAAAGAAGCCTCCTTCGGGTTTTTGATACCGGTAACCTATCCTGGTCAGAATAAACTGATCCCAATGTATTTCTTCTCTTATAAAATTCGGCAAACTTTCGTCAACGGTATAGATCTGTTACGTAGGGTATAGAACCCGGCTCCTAATTCCAAATTATGCTTGGACTTTCCCAAAAAAACTGTAATCTCTGTCGGAAAGTATGGGATCCAATGGGCTGAAAATATGGGTTCACTACTTCCACGACGACGCAAAGAAAATCCTGCACTTCCCCAAAGTTTCACCCTGTTTTTTTGGTGAAGGATACGTCCATAATTAAGAGAATAGCTACCAGAGTTCCCAAGTAATTCGGCATATACGGAGTTTTTAGCCGTGAAAATATCGGCCTTGGTCTCCGGCTCAGATTGAGCACTCAACTTATTCTGGGCAATCATCAAAAAGCCCATTAAAGCGAAGAGCATACATTTTTTTGATAGTGACATTTCGGTTATAGTTTTATTGGCTGAGTCATAACATAATCCAGCTATTTAACGATTATCTGTTTGGACAAAACTTCTTTTCCATAATGGATATGAATAAAATTAATTCCGGGTTGCAGATTATTTGTATCCAGGTTCACTTTTCCCGATTTTGATTCTGCTGTACGCACCGATTTTTCCTGTTTATCATACAATTATGCCCATTAAGGTTTGGGTTTCCACTTGGGTGGAAATTATTAGGGCAAACAGTTGTCGGACCTGAAATATTTACAGTTTGTCCGATTAAATCTTCAACAAAGATAGATGCCAAAACTAAGAATAGAATAAACCTAGGCCAATTTAAATATTTCAGGGGGTAAAAGTACTAATAATTATTTTTTTTTATAAATTTATTTATAATAAATAAAATAAAAAACTCTATTACACTAAAAAATTTTATAACTGTAAAGTAAAACTCTTTTAATACACCATTAAATGCTAAAGGGTATTGGTAAAATGTTGGTTTAATCAGTCGAAGACAGGTAAAAGCAAAGCGATTCATTTTACCCTACAGCAGAATGGCTAAACCGCTAACTTTTAAAACAGCATGTTCATCATTGCGAGACTCCCAGGTCGTAAGTGATTACTTGTCAGACGGTTCTAACCCGTCTGAAAAGAGGTACCGCTGAAAAAAATTATTATCCTATGAATTATGGCAAAGTTTCAATCTTAAAACCAATTCTACTACCGGTATATACGCCTTTGGGGAGTTCTATGCTTATTTCAGATTGATCCTCATCAGCTTCTTTGGATGGGGCACTCTTAATGCCCACATTTCTTCTGGTTTCCAGATGTTCTGCCTTGACAGGTACAAGCCAATTGGCGGGCCTATGAAGCCGCGTATGAAGCTGGAAAAACCAATGAAATTCAATCCCTATTTTACGAACCCAAACCCCTGGAACAATTCTTTGATACAGGAGCAGACCCCTGGCAGGTAGATAGCCTTGTCGAACAGGAGGCCTCCAAAGCCAGGGTGAAAAGCATGTCAAAAGAACTGGATCGCTGGATGTTGGAGACCCGGGATGTGGGACTGATTTCGGAGCTGGATTGAGCTATCCCCAGCGCATCATCGATGATGCCATTGCCCTATTTCCTAAGCGGCGAAAGGTGGGTTGAGGATGGCAAATAATGGCTGAATTTATTATATTTATTCCATGAATGCCAAAAAGGACGATACCGTCAACGAACCGGATCTGGAATACACCAATTATTCCTATGCCGACTACCTGACCTGGCAGATGGAGGAAGTGGTGGAACTGATCAGGGGAAAAATTTTTAAAAGAGCAGCGGCTGCGCCAAGACGTATCCATCAGCGTATTTCGGCTAAACTTTTGGCGAGGCTATACGTTTTTTTAGAGGACAAGCCCTGTCAAGTTTACGATGCCCCCTTCGATGTGCGTTTTCCAAAGGCATCCAAAGCAGATCATAAAATCCACGATGTGGTACAGCCGGACATCTGCGTGATTTGCGATACTGAAAAACTCGATGAGCGGGGCTGTATTGGTGCTCCGGACCTGATTGTAGAGATTCTTTCCCCCAGCAATAGCAAAACCGAGTTGAAGCATAAGTTCGAGCTATATGAGTCCAACGGGGTTCGGGAATACTGGATCATCCATTCCGAAACGCAGGATTTGCTTATCTACAGCCTTATCGATGGAAAATATGTCCCTTCAATTTTGTTTACTTCAGGGCATGTGGTGGAATCCAAGGTGATCAAGGGGTTTAAACTGGATTTGGAGGAGTTTTTTGGGGATATTGAGTAGTTTTAAATCAAAGTCTTGCATGAGAAATTACAACCCAAAAAACCAGTTTTTGCCATTACTTCTTTGCCTTCTGTTTATTTCCGCCTGCAGTCCGGTTGAGCCGGACACCTCGCCGGATCCGGCTTACCAAAGCCGGCTTAACAACCATTCGGACTGGGGGATTTACCGGGGCCACTCCTCCGGTATCCAATATTCCGATCTGGACCAAATCCATGCCGGAAATGTGCAGCAACTGGAAAAAGTCTGGGAATACCAGCATGGCAATCCCGTAGGGCCGGGCATGTATGCCAATCCCATCATTATAGACGGTCTGCTTTATTTCACCACGCCGGAAGTAAATGCCGTCGCACTGGATGCCACCACCGGGGAGGAAGTGTGGGTGTTTCGCCCGGATACCTACCGAAACGACGAACGCCCCTTTCGGGGTAGAAACCGCGGACTCACCTACTGGGAAGACGAAAAGGGAGAAAATAAACGCATCCTGAACTTCGTAAAGGACAGGGTCTATGCCATTGATGCCCGTACTGGTACCCTGATCACTTCTTTTGGGGAAAACGGCTGGATCGATTTGCGCCAAAACCTTCCCCAGGACCCGGAGCAGGTTGATTTTGAAGCGACTACTCAAGGAATGGTCTATAAGGATATCCTCATTATCGGGGGAAGGACTCCTGAAGGCTCACCTTCCACCCCTGGAGATGTACGAGGCTACGATGCACTTACCGGGGAATTTAAATGGATCTTTCATACCATTCCCCAGCTGGGGGAATTTGGTTATGATACCTGGGAGTTTGAGGAAGGGGTCAGTTATGGCGGTACCAATCCCTGGGGTGGATTGACCGTGGATGAGGAAAGAGGTTGGGTCTTCTTGGCCACCGGCTCTCCGGCCCCGGATTTTATTTACGGAGGCAGCCGCAAGGGAGAAAACCTTTTTGCCAATTGCGTGATCGCCCTGGATGCCAACACCGGCAAGCGCATCTGGCATTACCAAACCCTGCGTCATGACATCTGGGATTACGACCTGCCTCCGGCCCCCATCTTGGCCACCGTCACGGCAGACGGTACGGCCCGGGATATCGTGGTGCAACTGACCAAACAGGGATTTACCTTTGTTCTGGATAGGGAAACCGGCGAACCGGTGTTTCCGGTAGTCGATTTGCCCGTCCCTCCTTCGAAGGTGCCCGGAGAAGAAGCCTGGCCCACCCAACCCTTTCCACTAAAACCACCGCCACTCAACCGGACCAGTCTTCGGGAAGCCGACCTGAGTAACATTACCCCCGAAACCCGGGAATATGTTTTAGAGATTTTCCGAAAGCACGAAACAGGCCCCCTGTATACCCCGGCATCCCGGGCAGGGGTAATCACCATGCCCGGGCATCAGGGCGGTGCCGAATGGGGTGGAGCGGCTTTTGATCCCACCACCAATGTCCTATACGTCAATATCAACGAAGCACCCACCATTCACAGCCTGGTGCCGGTGGATGCAGATCTGGATACCGCTTCGGCTTCCCCGCTTCAACGGGGAAAAGCATTGTACAATAGGTCCTGTACCGCCTGTCACGGGATCGACAAAGTCGGCAATCCTCCCTTGTACCCGCCCCTTCAAAACCTGCAGATCAGCCGGGATTCCATCAAATCCGTATTGCGCTATGGTCTGGGCATGATGCCCGCTTTTGGCCAGTTTTCGGATAGGCAGCTGGATGATTTGCTGGTTTACCTGGAAAGCAGCCCCGGGCAGCTAGAGGAAGACCAGCCCGCAGAATCCGGCTCCAACCCGACCAAAGCACCTCGCTACGCCAACGTAGCTCCCTTCTTTGTGGATCAGAATGGCTATCCCGCCATCGCTCCACCTTGGGGAACCCTCAACGCCGTGGACCTGGATAAGGGGGAAATCCTGTGGAAGGTCCCCCTGGGAGAATACCCCGAGTTGGTGGCCAAAGGCATTCGAAACACCGGCGCCAAAAGTTTCGGCGGTCCGGTGGCGACGGCCGGAAACCTGGTATTTATTGCAGGTACGCCCGATGAAAAGATCCGGGCATTTGATACCTTTTCCGGACAGGTGTTGTGGGAGTACCAATTGCCGGCAGGCGGCTATGCCACACCCAGCGTCTACCAGGTAGATGGAAAACAGTATTTGGTCATTACCGCTGGCGGGGGCGGAAAAAATGGAACTCCACATGGCGATTCGGTCATCGCATTTGCCCTGCCCGATTGATGGCCTTATGCTTTTAAAACGATAATGAACCCAAAATACTGATTATGACACAACGTAATACTTTCCTTTTGCTGCTTCTGTTCGCGACTAGCCTGGCTCCATTCACAATGCTGGCTCAGGAACTGTCCTGGCAATCCCTTTTCAACGGCAAGGACCTTAGCGGCTGGACCGAATTAAACGGAGCCCATACCTGGGAGGTGAAAGAGGGGATGATTGTCGGGAGTACCGTTCCGGGCCAACCCAATGGGTTTTTGTGTACCGAGCAGGAATTTGGTGATTTTGTGCTCGAGCTGGAAGTATCCGTGGATACCTTGATGAATAACTCGGGCATTCAGTTTCGGTCTCAAAGCTATCCCGAATACAAAAACGGCCGGGTGCACGGCTATCAGATGGAAGTCGATCCCAAGCCCCAGCAGTGGAGCGGGGCCATCTACGAAGAAGGGGCCGAGCGTGGCTGGATCTACCCGCCGGAAAAAATGGGCCCGGAAGCAAAGGCCGCTTTCAAACGGGACGATAAAAACGGGTACCAATGGAACCATTACCGCATAGAAGCAGTGGGCCCGATACTTCGAACCTGGGTGAATGGAGTGCCCGTTGCCCATTTGGAAGACGATCGCTACCTCCGGGGCTTTATCGGTCTGCAGCTGCATGCCAACAATGAAAACGATCCGCAGGGAAGTTTTTCCATTCGGTTTCGCAATATCCGAATCCAAACGGGAAGCCTGGAGCTCACACCAATGGAAAAGCGGGTGCCGGTGGTCAGCTTGCTGCCTTCCTCTGAGGAGCACCGGGCCGGGAACCCCCTTTCCCTTCGCATCGAACAGGATCGGCAAGCAGGCCGTATCGCCGTCCATGTGGAAGACAAAACAGCACCCATCCTGACCCAAGGTGCAAAACCGGAAGAACGGCCCTACCTGCATCCCATTCTGGCTCCGGACGGCAGGGGAGAGCTAACCGAGTACCGTCCGGACCACCATCCCCATCAAACGGGCATATACTGGGGCTTAAAGCGGGTAAACGAGCGCGATTATTTTAT
This sequence comes from Cyclobacterium xiamenense, assembly GCF_009467825.1. Taxonomy (GTDB): domain Bacteria; phylum Bacteroidota; class Bacteroidia; order Cytophagales; family Cyclobacteriaceae; genus Cyclobacterium; species Cyclobacterium xiamenense. Next base: position 224,359 of record NZ_WIOK01000005.1, read on the forward strand.
GAACTGGAACCGGGATTATTGGCGACGGGTATCGGCAGACGTTCTTCAGGACGATGGGGAAAGGGTTCGTTGGCAGACCGTGTACGAGATGCTGGACGAGGAAGGAAACGTCTTGATGGTAGAAACCCAAAACTGGTCCCTGCAGGCCTATGCCGACCGCTATATCTTGGATTTGGAATGGCAGGGGGAGGCCAAGATGGATGTGGTAATGGGCAAATTCTATGTGGGCGGTCTTTTTGTTCGCATGCCCTGGGTGCCCGAGACCATTGGTGAGATCCTGAGTGCTTCCGGACACGACGGTATGGAGTTGGAGGGACAGCGGGCCATTTGGAGCGATATCGGGATCAAGCTGGACGGGCGGGAGGACTTTGCCCGGATAGCGATATTGGATCATCCGGACAATGCGGCCTTCCCCACACCCTGGCGGGTAGACAGCCAAATGGGTCTGGGACCTTCCCGGCAAATACTGGGCGACTGGGGCCTGGCTGCCGGAGAGTCGGAAACCATCCGGTACCGCCTGTTGATGTATACCGGTGCCGAGGACAAGGCCCTAAAGGCGGAAGTTTGGAAGGAATTTTTTGGAGGGGAATAGTTTGAGTAGGTGAGGAAATTGCCTGTATAAAGTGTTATAGATAAGCTTTTTGATGATTGGGATAATGACCCGGTTGACACGTTTGGGTGTTGGGTGTTACCTCCCTTTTGTGTAGTTGGAGCTGGATTAGGATGTGCCATTAAAGAAATCAGTAAATAGATGATGAAAGAGATATTAGTTATTCTAGGATTAGCTGCACTGGGAGTTATTGTTTTTGCTGCGTTAAAAGTCCTTTCTGATCATTACCTGTACGGTTGGGGAATTTTAGTTAGTGCCTTTGTTTTTATAGGTACTTTGGTTTACTGGTTTATTATGGTAAACAGGAAAAAGCAGCAAAGTTAAATCAGGGTTGTGCCCAAACATGGTAATACCAAATACTAGATTTTTGGTTGAACACCATTAGGTTGGTGGATTTAGAGCCAAAAAAATAACAGGTCCACTAGTTTGGACCTGCTATTAATGAAAATTTTTTAGATGGGATGTGGGTAAACCAATTATTCAGGTTTTATTCCTGCCCAGCAACCATTTAAAGCCATAATAGCTTATATAGAACCATCCGATTCCAGCCACTATGGAGGTGTAAAAACCGATTTCAAAGGGGCTAAACGATCCGTACGATCCAAATGCCATCAATAAAAGAGCCATGCCAACACTCCCGATTAGAAATCGATTTTTTAGTTTTCCGTTATTGAGCGTGTTATTCATGATTTTCGGGAACTGGTAGATAAACGTTGTCCGGGGATTTATTCTCGAGGGTACCCTTCCGGAATAGTGGCAATATCACCGAAATATCCAATAGCTTCGTTCCAACATCTATGAAAACCGACATTTTAAAGATAATAGCCAATCGCTAAAAAGTCAACCCTCAATTCTGTATCCAAATGAGCCTGTTATACTCAATGTTGGTTCTCATTTGGCCCGGGTTATCCTTCCAGAAGCGTGCAACCACTGGAATAGTACACTTGGGATTCAATCCTTGTTGTGCTGGATTTGCTGTGGGAAGTAGCCTTCAGGAGGCGAACCGATCTGGTAGTATCCTTTTTAGTGAAGGTTTGGCCTTCCACTTTTAGGAATGTATTAACCGCACATTGCTATTATAGCAACCGGATTTTGACTCACTCCGAAAGGTGTTCATTTTTCGATGTATCTCCTTGATTTTATCTTAATTCACCAGGCTAATTTCCTTTTCCCTGAATCCCTACCCCTTCCTCCCCTTCAACTCCAGCTGCATGTCCCGAACCGCCCGGACCAGTTGCTGCAGGTCGGTTTCGGGTTCGGGGATTTCTTTGCTGGTGTAAGCATGAAATTTCCAGATCTCCGCTACCTCGCCCACAGGCACGGTATAGGGTTCAAAGATCGGATTCAGCGAGCGAAGCAGCAGCTGCCCTGCGGCCTGTACGGTCACCAACTTAAACACAAAATCCTGCTGCCCACTCAGGATCACCACGCAGGGGGTATCCGGCTTTAGGGCTGTCCAGTCGTCCTGGTACCGGGTGATGATATCGCTTCCCCCCGGAATGGGCAACATGGAATCCCCCACAGTAGGGAATATCCGGTAGGTACCCTGTCTCGGTAGATTGGGTAGGGAAAACCGGGGCAGGGAGGCAATAAACTCGGGGTCGTTGTACCCGGAAAGGTAGCCCGATTTGGCTTTGATGGGCACGTATTCCACGTTTTCTTGGTTGCCCTTGTCCACGCTGATGGCCAACACCCGCAGGTTGCCGCCCCGCATGTACACGTCGTTTCCGGCTTCCAGCTCCCGCAATTTCAGCTCTCCCAACGTGCGCAGGTCTACCCGTATCAGGCTGTCAATGCTGATCCCGAAATAACTGGAGATGCCCAGAAAATCCTCCGGGGAGGGTGCCTTGGTCTGCCCGGATTCCAGGGCATTGAGTTTGGACCGGGTAAGTGCCAGTTCGGCCGCCAGCCCTTGCTGGGTCAAGCCCTTCCGCTCCCGGAGAAATTTCAGGTTAGCTGGAAAAAAGTTTTTTGACTTTTTCATCGAAGTTTGGTAGTATTAGAGTCAACGATTTGATACGAATCGTGTCAAATATAGGCATTCTGTGAAAACGATGAAAGGAAATAGTGATAAAATAGATCGGCTGCAGGCGTTAAAGCAGGAAATCATGGCCCTGGAAGGATACCTTCCCCCAAAAGGGCAGCAACCGGATTCCAGGCTGCAGCTGGGTCCCTTGCATGCGGCCTTCCCGGGCGGGGCATTTCCCCTGGCCGCCAACCACGAATTTATCAGTCGTACCCCATCCGAGGCGGCTTCCACCCAGGGCTTTTTGGCCGTGCTTCTGGGCATGCTTCTGCAAAAAGGCGGATTTTGCCTTTGGCTGGGGACCCGCCCGCAGGTCTTTCCTCCCGCCCTGAAGCGTTTTGGAGTCACCCCCGAACGGGTGGTTTTTGTGAACGTGCCCAGGGAAAAAGACCTGCTGTGGACGCTGGAGCAGGCCCTCAGTTGCGAAGCCCTGGTAGCGGTGGTCGGGGAAATCAGGGAATTGGGTTTCTCCGAATCCCAGCGCCTGCAATTGGCAGTAGAGCGGAGCCGTGTCACCGGCTTCGTGCACCGCCATCAGCCCCGTAGCCTGCATGCCCTGGCCTGTGCTACCCGCTGGAAGGTGGCCCCGGTTCCGACACCCATGCCGACGGGCATGCCGGGACTGGGCTTTCCTGTCTGGAAGGTAGGCTTGATGAAGGTCCGAAACGGAAGACCGGGCGACTGGCAGCTGCAATGGGACGGGCAGGGTTTTCAGGAAGTTTTCCGGGAGGAGAAGCGGCAAGCAATTACCCAAAACAGCAGAAAGTATGCCTAAGCGTTTTCTATCCCTCTGGTTTTGTCACCTGACCACGGACCGGCTGTCCATTCGACATCCGGAACTCCGGGGAAAGCCCTTCGTATTGGCCGGCAACGAACGGGGTCGGGCCATCGTGCAGGCGAGCAGTCGGGAAGCCTTTGCACGGGGCATTCGTCCGGGAAGGGCCGTGGCAGATGCCCGGGCCATTTTTCCGGATATACGGGTCTTTCCCGACAGGCCCGGTTGGGGAAAGCGGCTCCTCTACCGGCTGGCCGAGTGGTGCCTGCGGTACACCCCACTTCCCGCTGTCGATCCTCCTTCCGGACTGATGCTGGATATTTCGGGTTGTCCACATCTTTGGGGAAGCGAATCGGCCTACCTGCGGGACCTGGTATCCGCCCTGGAAGGCAAAGGCTACCGGGTACGGGCGGCCATCGCCGATACCATTGGGGCAGCCTGGGCACTGGCCCGGTACGGGGAACAGGGCAGCATAGCCGAAGTGGGAGGGCAGCGGGAAGCCTTGCTGCCCTTGCCTCCATCTGCTCTTCGCCTGGAATCGCGGACGCTGGAGGGGCTGGAAAAACTGGGTTTCCGGCAAATCCAGCAGTTTATCGACCTGCCGGCGGCTACCTTGCGCAGGCGATTTGGGGAGGGGCTGCTGCTTCGGTTGGGGCAGGCCCTGGGTAGGGAAGCGGAAGCCTTTCAACCGGTACAGCCCCGGGTTCCCTACGAAGAGCAGTTGCCCTGCCTGGAGCCCATTCGCACGGCCAAAGGCATCGAAATCGCTCTCCGGCAGTTGCTGGATACCCTCTGTCAGCGCTTGAGCAGGGAAGGGAAGGGGCTGCGCAAGGCGGTATTCAAAGGTCTGCGGGTAGACGGAAAAACGGTGGAAATCACCATTGGCACCGGTCGGGCTTCCCACAATCCGGTGCACCTTTTCCGGCTCTTTGCCCTGAAAATCCCCTTGCTGGAGCCGGCCTTGGGAATAGAGTTATTTAGCCTGGAAGGATTGCTGGTGGAAAAGGTGCAGCTGCCACAGGAGCAACTCTGGCACCGATCCGGGGATCCGGCTGCGGTGGCAGAACTGCTGGACCGGATAGGAGCCAAACTGGGTTCGGGCCGCATGCACCGTTTCCTGCCTCAGGAGCGGCATTGGCCGGAACATTCGGTGCGGCCTGCGCTTTCCTTTGACGAAAAACCCGATACGGGCTGGCCCGATTTGGTGCGTCCCCTGCACCTGCTGCCTGTACCCGAACCCATTACGGTCATGGTACCCTTGCCCGATTACCCTCCGGTGCATTTCAAGCACAAGGGCGAGCTGGTTCGCGTGGCTCGCGCCGACGGACCGGAGCGCATCGAGCAGGAATGGTGGCTGCAAACCGGGCCGCCCCGGGATTATTACTGTGTGGAAGATACGGAAGGGGGCAGGTACTGGCTTTTCCGGCTGGGACTTTATGGAAAAGGGGAACCCCAATGGTTTTTGCACGGCTATTTTTCCTGACCCCAAGCGATTTATTCAACCTATTGATACCAATAAATCATGCAAGCAACTCCCTACAGCGAATTGCAAGTAACCTCCAACTTCTCCTTTCTGCGGGGAGGTTCGCATCCGGAAGAATTGGTGCAGCGGGGCATTGAGCTGGGGTACGAAGCCCTGGCCCTGACCGACCGAAACACCCTGGCGGGAATTGTCCGGGCACACGCGGCAGCCAGGGAATCCGGCCTGCGCTTTATTCCGGCCTGCCGCCTGGACTTGCTGGATGGTCCCAGCCTGTTGGCCTATCCCAAAGATCGGGACGCGTACGGGCGACTCTCTTCCCTGCTTACCCTGGGCAATCTTCGGGCAGAGAAGGGGATCTGCCACCTGTACAAGGCGGATGTATACGCCCATGCCCGGGACAGCGTATTTATTGCCGTTCCTCCAACCAGCCTGAATACCCACCTGGATTTTGAACCGTCCTTTTATTCTGCTCTGGAGGAATACCGGGAGGCCTTGGGCGACAGCCTTTACCTGGCCGCCGCTTTTGCCTACAATGGCAGCGATCAGAAACGGCTGTTTCGGATGGCGCAGCTGGAAGAAAGCCTGGGAGTTCCCCTGGTGGCGGTCAACGACGTGTACTACCATGCCTCGGGAAGGAGGGCTCTGCAAGACGTGTTGACCTGTATCCGGGAAAAGTGTACCATTCAACATGCCGGATTTCGCCTGCATCCCAATGCCGAGCGTTTCCTGAAATCCCGGGAAGAAATGTACCGCCTGTTTCGGGAGTACCCGGCTGCCCTTCGCCGGGCGGTGGAAATCGCCGCCTCTTGTCAGTTTTCTCTGGATCAGTTGACCTACCAATACCCCGAGGAAATCAGCAGTGAAGGGCGTAGTCCACAGGAGGAGTTGGAATTGCGTACCTGGGAGGGAGCCCGGGGCAGTTTTGGGGAGCAAATCTCCGAAACCCTTCAGAATACCATCCGGCACGAGTTGGAATTCATTGCCCGGAAAGAGTACGCTTCCTATTTTCTGACGGTATACGACCTGGTGCGTTTTGCCCGAAAGCGGGGCATCCTCTGTCAGGGGCGTGGTTCGGCGGCCAATTCAGTGGTTTGCTATTGCCTGGGCATCACCTCGGTAGACCCCTCCAAGTTCAAGTTGCTGTTTGCCCGCTTTATGTCCGATGCCCGGAACGAACCTCCGGATATTGACGTGGATTTTGAGCACGAGCGCCGCGAAGAAGTGATGCAGTACATTTACGAAAAGTACGGACGGGACCGGGCGGGCATTGTGGCCACTGTCACCCGGTTACATTGGAAGGGGGCGGTGAGGGATGTAGGCAAAGCCATGGGCTTGTCGCTGGATGCGGTGGACCGGCTTGCCAAGTCAGGACACGAACTGACCAAAGAATGGCTGCAAGGCGAGAACGTGTCTTCACAGGGATTTGATCCCCGGGATTCCCATTTGCGAAAAACGCTGCTCCTCACCTGGCAGTACATGGGGTTTCCCCGGCAGTTGGGCCAGCATACCGGGGGCTTTGTGATCACCCGGGACCAGCTCTCCAACCTCTGTCCGGTACTGCATGCGCGGATGGAAAACCGGACCTGCATCGAATGGGACAAAGACGATATCGATGCCCTGGGTTTTCTGAAAGTGGACGTGCTGGCATTGGGCATGTTGACCTGCATACGCAAGGCGTTTGACCTGGTCCGGTCCCATTACGGTCGGTACCTTACCCTGGCCAATATTCCACAGGACGACCCCCGGGTCTACGAGATGATCAGCCATGCCGACACGTTGGGCGTGTTTCAGATAGAAAGCCGCGCCCAAATGTCCATGTTGCCCCGTCTGAAGCCCAGGACCTTTTACGACCTGGTGATCGAGGTGGCGATTGTCCGACCCGGACCGATACAGGGAGACATGGTGCATCCCTACCTCAAACGGCGCAGGGGAGAAGAGCCGGTGGAATATCCCTCCCGCGAATTGGAGGAGATCCTTGGCCGTACCCTGGGGGTGCCCCTGTTTCAGGAGCAGGCCATGGAGATTGCCATCGTGGCGGCAGGCTTTACCCCGGCAGAAGCGGATGGATTGCGGCGAAGCATGGCGACCTTCAAGGCGCATGGGCTGGTGAGCCAGTACGAGAAAAAGCTGGTAGGGGGCATGGTGGCCCGGGGCTACCAAGAGGATTTTGCCAGGCGGGTGTTCCGGCAGCTGGAAGGGTTTGGCAGCTACGGTTTTCCCGAAAGCCATGCGGCCAGTTTCGCCTTGCTGGTCTACGTTTCCTGTTGGCTGAAGTACCACTATCCGGATGTTTTCGCTACGGCCCTGCTCAATAGCCAACCCATGGGTTTTTACCGACCGGCACAGATCGTTACCGATGCCCGCAAGCACGGAGTAGAGGTAAGGCCGGTGGATGTAAACCGTTCCTTCTGGGACCACGTGTTTGAGGAAAAATCCGGTCAGCACCTGTCCATTCGGCTGGGATTCCGGCAGGTAAAGGGCCTGCACGAGACCGACATGCAGCTGCTGGTAGAGCAGCGGAAAAAACCCTATGTCCATATCACCGACCTGATCAATGCCGGGGTACCCAAGGCTGCTCTGGAGCGCCTGGCCGATGCGGATGCCTTTCGATCCCTGGGTCTGGACCGCAGGCAAGCCCTTTGGGAAGTATTGGCCCTTCAGGGCAGGCCCATCGGGGTTTTTACGGGGCAGGTGCAGGAGACACCCCGGGAAAAGGAGGTGTCCCTGCCTGCCATTCCTCCCATGGAGCAGGTACTCCGGGATTATGCCGCCACCACCCTTTCCCTGAAATCCCATCCCCTAAGCCATTTGCGGGACCAACTGGATCAGTTGCGCGTGAGCCCCACGTCCCATTTGGGAAAAATGAAGGACGGGGCTTTTGTCAAGGTTTGCGGCCTGATTACCGTGAGGCAGCGGCCAGGTACGGCCAAGGGGGTGCTTTTCATTACCGTCGAAGACGAGACTGGCTTTGCTAACCTGGTGGTATGGGCCAAGACCTTTGAGAAATACCGGTCCGTTATCCTGCAGTCCAAACTGCTGATGGTGTCCGGGAAACTACAAATAGAAGGAGAGGTAATCCACGTGGTGGTGCGCGCTTGTTACAACCTAAACAAGCTGCTGCAACCCAGTTCGGTGGAACAAAACCGCAGGTCGACAGGGAAGGGAGAAGCAGGCGGGGAAGTTTCCCAGCGCCCTTCTGGAGAAAAGGGGCAACAGGGGGAACTGTTTCCCTCCAGGGACTTTAAATGAGGAGGTTCAGGTAATGCCTTGCTCCCATCCGTCGGTTTTGGTGCCGGGAAATACCTGGAAAACTCTCCGTGACAGGAAATGGAGGTTTTTTTTACCTGATTTTTATCATACATTGACTTGACCTTTGCAACGGCTTTTCTCAGGAAAGTTGATGAATTTGGGAGATGAAAGCAATGTATGGCACTACTGAATAAACTGAACACCCCTTTCTTTCAGGAAGTAGGAGAAATAGCCCGATTTACGGGGCGTTTTTTCCGGGAAGTCAGCAAGCCCCGGCAGGAGTGGGAGGAGTTTGTGAACCAAAGCTATTTTATTGGTTACAAGACCTTTACCCTCGTGGGTATCACCGCCTTCATCATGGGGCTGGTTTTGACCATTCAGTCACGCCCTACCTTGGTGGAATTTGGGGCGGCGTCTATGCTTCCATCCATGGTGTCTGTTTCGTTGGTCCGGGAGATCGCACCCGTGATTACAGCCTTGATTTGTGCGGGTAAAATAGGCTCTGGAATTGGTGCGGAACTGGGATCGATGCGTGTGACCGAACAGATCGATGCGATGGAGGTCTCGGGAACCAATCCCTTCAAATACCTGGTCGTTACCCGCGTGTTGGCCTCCACCGTCATGGTACCCATTCTTTCCAGTCTGGCCATTGCGATTTCCTTGTACGGAGGGTATCTGGGAGCGAATCTGAAAGGAGATGTCAGTTGGCCCTTGTATTGGTACCAAGCCTACAAAGTATTGATTTTTGGGGATTTTGTACCGGCTATGGTCAAGACGGTATTCTTTGGCTTTGCCATTGGCATCGTGGGCTGCTACAAAGGCTATCATTCCCAAAAGGGAACCGAAGGTGTAGGAAGGTCTGCCACCACGGCAGTGATTGTGGCTTCGCTGTTGGTGTTTATTTTGGACTTGATAGCGGTGCAAGTTGCCGATGTCCTGGGACTTACCTGATTTTATGGCAAAAGGCGACTCCATCATCGAAGTAAAAAACCTGAATAAATCCTTTGGGCAGCATCACGTGCTTCGGGATTTTTCGCTTACTCTTTCGGAGGGAGAGAATCTGGTGATTCTTGGAAAATCAGGTTCCGGGAAATCCGTTTTGATCAAATGCATTATCCGATTGATCGAGCCGGACAGCGGGAGGATTACGGTTCTCGACCAGGACATCAGCCTGCTGGATCAGGACGAAATGGACTTGCTTCGTGCCGATGTGGGGTTTTTGTTTCAAAGCAATGCACTCTACGACTCCATGACGGTCCGAAAAAATCTGGAATTTCCACTTCGCCGGCATTGGACAAAGGAGGAGCGTGCCAAAAATGCCGAGTCGGCGGTGAAAGAAGCATTGGAGGACGTGGGCTTGTTGCATACCATCGATATGATGCCTGCCGAACTCTCGGGAGGGATGCGCAAGCGAATTGCTCTGGCCCGGACAATCATTCTCAAGCCAAAGGTGATTTTATACGATGAACCGACCACCGGTTTGGACCCGATTACCGCTAGAGAAATCAGTGAGCTGATGAACCGGATTCAAGAAAAATACAATACCGCTTCCGTCATCATATCGCACGACATGAATTGTATCCGAATGACTGCCAACCGTATCATCATGTTGATTGAGGGGAAGAATTATGCGGAAGGAACATTTGAAAACTTAATAAAATACCAAGACCCCAAGGTGAGGGAATTCTTCGAAGGACTATGAGTACAGATAGAAAATTATCCAATGCGAAGCTTGGCGCGCTTGTGATCGCTGGCTTACTGTTTCTCGTCTTTTCGCTCTATATGATCGGGAGGAATCAGAATATCCTGGGAACATCCATGCACGTTTTTGTAGAAATGGAGGACGTGAATGGCTTACTTCCCGGGAACAATGTGCTGTACAAGGGAATGAATGTAGGCACGGTAAGTGATATCAATGTGTTGGATGAAAATACGATTCAGGTGGATCTATTGATTCGAAACAAAATGACCCCTTTCATTCTCAAAAATGCCCGAACCACCATCAATACCGATGGACTGATCGGGAATAAGATTCTGCAAATCCACCCACAGGAGGGAGATGCGCTGCCGATTGAAGAGGGAGATGTCTTGATTCCCCTGGAGCAAATTGGTACAGAGGACATGCTTCGGCAGCTCAACAGTTCGGGCGATTACCTGCAAAATACGCTGATGAACCTATCTGAAATCACAGAAAAGATCAATCAAAACCAGAATCTTTGGAATACGCTTTCAGATACACTTTTGCTGGTGGAGATGAAAGATGCGGTTCGCGTTTTCCGCCGTGCTGGGGATCAGGCGACTCAGATGGCCATGGCAGGGAAGGAATTGCTGGAAAACATCGAAAACGGGAATGGTTTGGCAGGTACCTTGATTTCGGATACGGTGCTGACAGCAAGAGTGGAGCAAAGCCTGGAGCAGATCGAATCGACCACGGCTGAGACACAGGGCCTCCTTCAGCAGCTCAATCCGCTGATCGAGGGAGTGAAAGCAGGCGAAGGAACTGCCGGGTTGATTTTGGAAGACTCGCTTTTCCGGGCTACCCTGATGCAGACACTAATCAATCTGGAGTCCAGCACCGAGAAGTTCAATACCAATATGGAAGCCATGCGGTCGAATTTTTTATTCAGAAGGTACTTCAAAAAGCTGGAAAAAGAGGAAAGGAAAGCGGCAAATCAGCATTGATTGGGACTGATTTTTCAGGTAGTTCCTCCCCTTGTCGCGCGATAATTTTCGCATGGTACCTATCGGTATGCTGGTAGAGCTGGGTGAAAGCAAAACTCGCCAAGCAATACTTCTGAGTAGGAAAGTTCGGTAATCAATTTATTATTATTAATTAACAAATACGTTAATGGCATGGTAATTGGACCGTTTTTAGTCCTGCCAGATTGGGAATGTCCAATCGGTAAGGAATGGAATCAATTAATAACCAAACTATTTTGTAACATGCCAACGTTAAATGATAAGTTCGTAGCTATTTTGACCGAAACGGGATTTGAGGAGAGTGAATTGAAAAGCCCTAAGCAGGCATTGGAGGAAGCCGGAGCTACCGTTCATGTGATTTCGCCAGCAAAGTCTATCAAAGGTTGGAAAGACGGCAACTGGACGGAAGAAGTGAAAATAGACAAGCAACTACAGGATGCCGATCCGGCCGACTACCATGCCTTGATGATTCCCGGAGGAGTAATCAATCCCGATAAACTGCGGACCAACACGGATGCGATTGACTTTGTTCAGTCCTTTTTTGAAGCAGGCAAGCCGATTGGCGCCATTTGCCACGGTCCACAGGTGTTGATCGAGACGGGTGCCCTGGAAGGAAGGGAAATGACCTCCTGGCCCTCCATCAAAACCGATCTGATCAATGCCGGTGTGGCATGGACAGACAGCGAATGTGTTTGTGATTCGGCTCTGGTGACGGCCCGAAAGCCGGACGACCTGCCGACGTTCAATAAAAAATTGATTGAAGAGATTCGCGAGGGAGTGCACGAAGCGCAGAAGACCGTTTGATCACAGGTTGAATAAGCAAAATTTAAGGCCCTGCTTTGTAAAAAGGCAGGGTTTTTATTTTTTAGGGCAGGATGAAATAGCGCCTGCTGAAGGCAGACAAGCAATACCCGGAGCGTTGAAAAAAAATACGCATTTGCAAATGAGAAATGATAGCTGATTTCACCTAGCGCTTGCCATGTGAAACGGTACCATGTCGAAGGCAGGTACAGCCGGTGGCCCCAAAAATTATCCGGGGGACATGCGAGTATCTCCCGACTCAGGTTTGCTATCGCAGCTTCCGCTGCGGGATAGGCAGGTCCGGTAAATGACAAGTAGGAACGGGGTGAAATGGGGAGGTGCTAATTTTTTTTTGCCGTAAGGGTAATTTCATCAAAATAGATTTTTCCCGAAACCCCTCTTGGTGTTGTTAAATTAACCCGGATGAAATCGACCTCAGCGGGAAAGTTATCTATGGTGACGAAAATGGGTGTCCAGTCAAAACCACCTTCGACGAAAAAATCGGTGGATGAATTGGTGCCATTTTTATAATATGCTTCGTCCTCCGGCCGGGGTGTAAGCTGAAAGGTGACCAAGACGGAAGGAGCGTTGGGGTAGGTACGTCGAATATTTTCTCCCTTGACGAATGCTACCAACTCCATGCTACTTCCTGGCGCAGGCATCGGACCTGCGTATGTTTGGGACCAGGTTCCCGCGTTAAAATTCAAACTGTCCGGGTTTGCTATGAACAAGGACTGATTTCCAGTCAAAAAAATCTCCTTGCTTATCCCTATTTCGATTCTTTCGGATTGGCTGGCCATCCAGGGAAAAACCGAATCAGGGTCGGACGATAAATTGGAATTACGCAGCAATTGTGTTCCCGGCAAAACCTTGTCTTCCACCTCACATGCAAAAAACAGAAACAAGGGAAGCAAATAGAAAAGGTTCCTTAGGGTCATAAAAGCAATTCATTATAGCACCATATACGGTGTATGGTCAGAATGGGTTGTAAGTCCCGGTATGGGTCGCGCCATATTCCTTCTTTTGTGGATAGGGGAAGTACCCGAGAAAGAAATTCATGGCTATCGCCCGTTAGCCAACAAGGAAATCGTCAAATGAAGGTAGCTTACTTGCCTGGACTCAGGAAGAAGAGGGAATTTCGAAGGGCAAAACCGTAGAAATGCCTATATTTCATCCTGTTCCCGGATATGCCCGAAACAGCGGCCATCCGTTGTTGGTAGTGAAACCCAAAATAACCCGTTTCCCATGATTGATAGACGCACCTTTCTTCAAAAATCGACCCTGGCCTCGGCCGGAATGGGGCTGTTGCCTGCTTTAGCTGCATTGCCCGCCTACGCAAAGCCCGCTGCGGCAACCGATAAAATGATCGGTATCCAAATGGGTGGCTATAGTTTCTACGATGAAGGGATGGAAAAGGTATTGGATTTTTTGCAAAATGAGGCGGCAATCAATACCCTGATGATCTACAGCCATACCTATTACAGCGCAGACAATAGGCCTGCCCATGTACTGGCAAGCGATCATGGAATCGATCCGGCCGGGCTCACCAACCGAAAGCTTACCAAAACCTGGGTTCGACACGACGAGCGTTTCTACAAAAACACAAGCCTACGGCATTTCAGTCCGGATAGCAGCTACCTGTACGCGGATAAGGATATTTTCAGGGAGATTGTTCCGTTTGCGAGGCAGCGAAACATGAAAGTGCTTATTCGATTGATGGAATTATCCGCAGACAAGGGGATGCAATACATCCATAACTTTGAACGTGTCCTGACGCAGGATATTTATGGAAATCCGGGTAGCGGACCCTGTTGGAACAACCCGGACTATAGAAATTGGGTGTATGCGACAGTGGAAGACCTGTTTCACAATTACGATTTAGACGGGATGCAGTACGGGGCGGAACGCACGGGAGCCCTTTCCCGGCTGTTGTTTCAGGGTTCCGTGCCGGATTGTTTTTGCGAACATTGTCGCAAGCGAAATGAAGGAAAGGGCATCGATTTTTTCCGGGCCAAAGAAGGATTCACGCAACTCTATCAATTCATTAAAAAGGTTGAAGCCGGGACGCATGCAGCGGCCGACTCGGTTATGGTAAACGTGCTCAGGTACCTTCAGGAGTACCCGGAGGTTCTAGCCTGGAATTTCCAATGGTTTAGGGCGGATGAAGAAATCCAACAGGAAGTATACACCCGAATAAAAACGATAAAGCCCGATGCGATTGTTGGAAGGCATGTGGATCATCAGCGTTCTACCTGGGATATTTTCTACCGCTCGGCCATTACCTATGGGGAGATGGCCACGCACGCCGATTTCATCAAACCGATTTTATACCACGATATTTTGGGTCCCCGCTTGCGCTGGTGGGTATTGGAACGCATGAAGGATAGGGTCTTGAAAGACCTATCCCTGGAGCAATCCCTGGATTTGTTTTATGCCTGGATGAGTTTCGGTAAAGAGGCACAAGTACCCCTGAATGAGTTGGAACCAAAGGGAATGGGGCCGGAATACGTGTACAACGAAACCAAGCGCTGTGTAGCCAGTGTGGACGGAAAATCCAAGGTGATTGCGGGTATCGGAATCGACGTGCCCTGGCACGCGCCCGAAGGCCTGGTGGCCTATCCAAGTGATGCCAAAAGGTTGCAGGAATCGGTCTTTCGGGCCATGGAAGCAGGTGCCGATGGATTACTGGCCTCCCGGGAATACGACGAGATACGGCATTCCAGCTTGCGGGCTTTTGGAGAGGCAGTAAGAAAGGTGCAGTAAGTTGAATTTCTATGCGGCGGATTCGTTCGAAGGGTATGCTCCAGCAAGTAGCGCGCCCGGCGGATTGCCCATTTGTGCCCCCAGCGGAGCGGTGTTGCTGACCGACAAACACAGTTTTGTGAATGGCAAAATAGTTAATGTGTTGGCTTTCAACTGGCAGCAGGACAACTTCCCCGAGTTGCTGCAAGCCAATGGTTACCAGACCGACATGATCGGAAAGATCCATATGGATGAGATTTCCCAAGGCTTTGATTTTTTCCTGGTGCTGCCCGAGCAGGGATAGTATTATAAGCCCGACTTTCTGATAGAAGGGAGAGGGTAAGAAACGAAGGGTATGTGACCGATAGCATCACAGATACCCCTCTGGACTGGATGAATCCGGGCTGACGGAAAAAGCCATTGTGGTATATACCTCCGATCAGGTTTTTTACCTGGGGTGCGGGTTTGACAAGCGCTTTATGTATGAAAAATTCACGCGATACTGTTAGCTAAACGACATTGAATCGTATTAGTAAATCCTGTTCATTCCTTGCTGAGGTTTTAGCCACAAGCCACTATTTTGGCCAAAACATCTTATTTGATTTCCGCAAAAAATGCTTCCAGGTCCAGTTCAAATCCCGTTACGGCAGAAGACCTTGCCCGATCCCCGGAAGGCATCAGGCGGGAACTGTGGTACTTGCCTTGAATCAGGGTGTAAATTAAAAGTGTCTGTCCGGCTGCATCCATCAGCCAATATTCCTTTACCCCGGATTCCTCATACACCTCGTATTTATGTTGGAGTTCAAGCTGCTTGTTGCCTGGGGAGAGTACCTCCACCACCAGGTCAGGTGCACCGATGCAGCCTCTGTCGTCCAATTTGTCTAGGTCACAGACCACGCAGATATCCGGTTGTACGACCGTAAATATTTTATCGTCTTTTTTGGATTGGACAGGAAGCCGCACATCAAATGGGGCAATATAGGCCTGGCAGGTTTTGCCTTTCAGGAACATGTTGAGTTCTGTATGAAGGTCTCCCGTTAGTCGTTGATGAATTCGGTTTGGAGCTGAAGCAGCCTTTTTGAATACGTTGCCTTTGATCAGTTCGACCATCTCCTCTAGGTCCCAGGACAGGTAATCCGCATAGGTATACCCCCCATAGCTTACGTCGGGTTCTTTTACATAAGGTTTGGCCTTTTCTTTTTCCATACCTGAATATAACAAATTGGAAGCAATTTTTTCCATGGATCAAAAAAATCCCGCTTGCATTTGCTGGTCTAAATGTTTTAAATAATTATGTGTATTTTTAATTTCCCCAATCGGATGGTCGATCACCCGTCCAGGAATTGTATGAAATCTGTTCTAATGAGGGAAAGCAGGTAAAGCATGCAAGCTGTATTCTCCTTATTGGAGATTACATTCTGTTTTACTGGCTTCGATTGAGTTTAAGTAAGGGCCATTCCAAGTCCTTTTTATTTACGGAGAAGATTTCCCTGTTTTTACTGTGGGGAAAAAAGTGGGAAAGAAACTTTAGTTATAAGGAAGATTTGAAATGATATGAAGCTGTGTTTAGTTTTATTTACGGGTTTGCTTACCGTGGCTCTTTACTCCGTTGTTTCCAATGAAGACAAGAAAAAGGATGAGCTAGTGGAAATAGTGAAGGCATATGCGGATGAAATGATAAAAAATGGTCGGGATAGCTACGGGAATACGCATTCGCCGCTCTTTGCCGCCGCGCTCGATAGGGCAACTATGCGATTGGGAACAACAGAAAGCTTTGGTGAAATTTTGGGAGTACGGGAAAGTGACAGGTCACTGGGAGGTGCCAATCCTCAGGAGGACCGATCCTTGTATGCCATCCTTTACCAGCTGACTGCTATTACTGCTGACGAAAAATATGCCCGAGAAGCAGATAAATCCCTGAAATTTTTCTTTGATCACTGCCAAAGCCCTGAGACCGGATTAATGGCCTGGGGAGAGCACCTGTATTGGGATTTTCACCAAGAAGCAGTTGGAGGAACAGACATGCATGAGATCAACGGGGAATGGCCATTCTGGGATCAATGTTATCGTTTGGCTCCGGATGCCAGTTGGCGTTTTGCCTTGGGTTTATGGGACAATCAAATCGACAGCAAGGAGACCGGCGATTATTCCAGGCATGCACGTTGGTCGCGTCGTGAAACCTATCAGGGATTTGAATTCCCCCGATATGCCGGGCAAATGATTTCAACCTGGGCAGATGCTTATGTGCGGGAGGAGAACAAAGAAAAAATAAGAAGAGGTGACTTGATTCATGCGATTTCAACTGTAGTCGGTCGCATGGAGGACAATAGTAAAATAGCCGAATCCGGTTACCTGATTGCTGGAAGAGCGGAACAAGGTGATCATATAAACGTCGTATGGTTGAGCAGTAATCTGGAGATGGCAAGATGTCTATGGGATGCTGCAAAACAAATCAAACCTTTTGATAAAGAACTTGCCATGCGAATGGAAGAATTGGCCATTCAACAAGATTTGGATTTTCATAGAACAGCACACCTTATCTCAGAGGGTGGAGGTTTTACGGTTACCCTGCATGCCAAAACCGGTGAACCCAGGCATCGTTCCATGAATATTCCCTACACAGCAATTTGGGCTACGGGTTACGGGTATTCCACCCATGCCGATCTGGGTGTTTTATTGTTTGCCAGGTATTTGCAATTGAAAGAAACTCATCCGCAACTGGCAGATAAATACAAAACACTAATAGTTGCTGCAGCAGAACAGTATCTTTCGGCAAGTCCTGATGAAAATGAACTGCAAAAACCCGAGGCCTTTGCCAAAGTGGTGGAACACATGATCAATACTTATCAATTGACAGGAGAAGCAAAGTATCTCAGGCGGGCGGAATACTTCGCCTGGTTGGGAATTGATTTATTTCTTGCTGGTGGAAATCCCCTGCCAATGGCCACCAATCAACACGATCATTATGAAGCCATCACCGGAGGGCCAGATTTTATATATGCCCTTTTGCATCTATACCAACAGTACAATCTCTCTCAATCTGATGCCTGAGCTTGTCGAAGGCCACTCTCCTTCAATCTCTCCTCAATCTGAATCAATCTCTTTCACCTTTTCTCCTTCAATCTTTCTGTTAACACCGCAGCAGCACATTTATGCCGGCCAGGGTGCTTTATCCGAAATCAGTTTTTTCGCTACCAACTCCTCCCAAAATGCCTGTGGAATTTTTACTTGCATGGCTGCTACATTGGCCTTCGCCTGATCCGGGTAGCGGGTCCCAGGAATGACTGCAGAGACCACAGAAGGGGCAGCAGAAAATTGCAAGGCAGCGGAGATCAGGTCAATCCCATTTCGTTTGGCGATTTCTGTCATTTGTCGCCGCTTTTCCTTAAATCCCTCCGGCATTTCTCCCCAATAGTTGTACCGGTCTATGCCTGCCAGGAAGCCGGCATTCAGGGGGGCACCCACCACAATGTCCACGCCTTTTTCGGCACAAGCGGGGAACAAACGCTCCAGGGCATCTTCATGGTACATGAGTGAGTATTGGGTCGCAGAAAGGCAAACATCCGGATCGGCCACTTTGAGGGTCTCCAGTATGGGTTCGATGCGGTTTACACCAAGCCCCCAGCCTTTGATCAATCCTTCTTCCCGCATTTTCGTCAGTTCGGGCATGGCACCTTTGGCCGCCACCTTAAAGTAGTCCATCCAGTTGTCCTTCATGTCTCCATTATCAGGGGAGAGGTCATGGATAAAGACGATGTCAATGCTGCTAATGCCCAGCCGCTGCAGACTGTCTTCTACGGACCTGCGGACTCCCGCAGCGCTGTAATCGTATTCGTAGTCAAAGGGGGAAGCTTCTTTCCAGGAGTTGTTTCCGGGTGCCTGCCTTGCGGCTTTTAATAGCCTGCCTACTTTGGTGGCCAGTATATAATCTTCTCGTTTTTGATTGTGGAGAAAGCGACCAAAGCGCCGTTCGCTTAAACCCAATCCGTACCAGGGGGACGTATCAAAAAACCGCACTCCGGCCTCCCAGGCACCTTCCAGCGCCAATTGGGCCTGTTCATCTGTGGTAGGTCTGAAACCATTGCCTATGGCCACGCCCCCCAGGCCAAAGTTGGCCGGAAGGGTGACCTTATCAAATTTTGCTTTCGAAGTCATAGCTGCTGTCGTGTTAAAATGGTATCCGGGCAAGATGGAAGCCATACCGGTGATTGCTCCCAATTGCAGGGATTTATGGATAAAATTTCTTCTGCTGCTCATAAGGTAGGGTATAAAGTTCGGCAATCCGCCGGAATTTTGGATCAGTGGATCCTATTTGAACCCGATACCGGTAGATTAAATCGATTTATTTCAGTTTTTTACAGAAATCCGACTACATTCTATAGTAATTATCAACTTAAAATTACTTGATTTTTGGTTGAAGGGCAACCTTAATCCATCCAAATGCCCGTCTATTCACGTTGCTTCCTGTTTGGTAATCGTTTTCGTTGGGTGGTTATTGGATACGATGATTAGGGAGATGGATAAAAACAGGGTTTATTTTTAAGTAGGGGGAAAACCTTCTGGTAGGCAAAAGCTTTTGTCCAAAAAGCAGCTAATTCTTTTTATATTCACCGATTAATCCCGGGTCATTTTCAGTCCTGGCAGGTTTTTAAAACCTTCCAGGGCTTTCAAGCCATGCAAATCAATAGAAAATGAAAAGAAGAGAAATGTTAGCCAGAATGGGAGCGATATCCGTTGGACTGACCGCCCCCCAACTTTCCAAAGGCGAGGTTCTGGCAGCACCCTATACCATCAAAAAGCTGAAAATTGAAACCGATATTTTGATTGTCGGAGGGGGTACAGCTGGCGTAATTGCCGCCATTCAGGCGGGTAGGGCCGGAGCCAAAACCACCCTGATTGAAAGTGGCAGCCAATTGGGAGGAACCACCACTACCGGAGGGGTATCCTTTCCCGGAATTTTTCATGCCTGGGGAAAGCAGATCATCGGCGGCATTGGCTGGGAACTGCTCATGGAGGCGGTAAATTTGAACGACGACATACTGCCCAATTTCTCCATCGTGCCCAACAATACCACGATCCGCCATTGGAGGCATCAGGTAACCGTGAACGGGGCGCTGTATGCGCTGCTTGCGGAGGAAAAATGCATCGAAGCGGGGGTGGATATTCACTTTTATGAAACGCCTACCGAAATTACCTTTAATGGTGGCAAATGGACCGTAAAAACCGTTGGCAAAGGAATTACCCACGAAATTATTTGCGATCAGATCATCGACTGTTCGGGGAATGCCGCCGCCGCATCTATTGCAGGCTTTCCCCTTTTGCGCGAAGCAGATACCCAACCGGGATCTTTTATCTTTCGGATTGGAGGCTATGATTTTGATTCCCTGGACCTGTCCAAAATCCCCAAAGAATACCACGGCCGACTCCGACAAAACATGTTGATCAATGATGAGGTAAAGGTGGAATCCTCGGTCAATAATTTTCCCCCGACACCGCCTTACAATTACGTCTACGTGCATGGGGCCGACTCGTCCACGGCAGCGTTGCACACCCAGGCAAACCTGAAGGGTAGAGCAGAGCTACTGAAACTGATCCGTACCCTGCGTACTTTTCCCGGATGCGAAAAATTAAAATTACTGGATGCCCAACCGGAAACGGCCGTTCGGGAAACCTACCGAATCGACGGACTTTACAAAATCAGCCATGAAGACTATGTTTCTGGAAAAGTATTCCCCGATTCCTTGTCTTACTCGTTTTACCCAATAGATTTACACCGAAACGGGGAATCCATTTACCAGGAGTTTCTGAAAGAGGATGTGGTAGCTACCATACCCCTGCGGTCGTTGATTCCCAAAAGCAGCCGCAATTTCCTGGTAGCCGGGCGTTGCCTGAGTAGCGACCGGCTGGCAAATTCCGCATTGCGGGTGCAGGCTTCCTGCATGGGTATGGGCCAGGCGGCGGCAGCGGCGGCTGTTTTGGCCATCAAATACCAGGTTACACCGGCTGAAGTCCCCCTGGATGGGTACCAGGCTGCTTTTTTTGAACAGGTTAAAACTAGAATTTTTAACTTAGTGATTATGAAAAAGAGCAAATTTAGCGAAGAGCAGGTCATCAAGATCC
>NZ_WIOK01000060.1 GCF_009467825.1 Cyclobacterium xiamenense
GGCCATAGTTGCTTTTTTGTACAACTCCAAAATACCATTTTTGGAGAAAAAAAACAACTAAATTAGAGGCTGCCCGACTTTTCGGACAGCCTCTTTTTTATTTTCAGCGAGTGGAGGAAGCGGATTTATTTCTTTGGTAACAGCCGTTTCTGTACGGCTTGGCCCCTTAAAATTGGTACAGTGGAATGTACCAGGAAACAAACTGTTCGTCAAACTTTGGCAGGCACTCTTTGTTTTGCTCCACCCTCATTCTGCGCCGGATTGCTTTTTCCAGTCTCGCAAAATCCACTCCGTGCTTTTCGGGATCATTTTCACAGATAAAATACAGGTCTCTGACCTCTCCCAATATGTCGATGTATACCCGAGCCTGAATTTTTATGTTTCGGAACACCGTTTTGGATTCCTCATCAAAATAGGAGGCGATTTTATCAAAATTTAACTCCTCACTCAGTGACATGGAGGAACAGTCCAATCCCAGTCGTTCGGTGTTGATCCGGGTATAGTCCTTAGCGTCGGTTTTAATGACGTATGCATTATTGGTTTTCAATATGCTGTATTGACTTCCGGTCTGACCTTTGACACGGAAGGGTAGGCAACTCATGCCCAAAATCAGAAGAGAAAGCAGTAATGCATGCATAAAGCTGGATTAAATTGCTGATTGATCTTCAAATTGATACATTAATTCACAAAAACCAAACCAATATGGCTGCCGTTTCCTTTTAGGGCAGTACCTCAGGAAAGTCAACCATGGCTTTGATTACCGTGTTTGCAGGCCCTGTCAACGTCTCGAATTTCCCGGGTACTTCCGCAAAGGAAAGGCTATGGCTGTGGTAAGCCTCCGCAGGAAATTGCTTTTTTTCCAGGCTTTCGATGACAAAAAGAAAGTCGTCTTTGGTAGCGTTTCGGCTACAAAGCAACGTTAATTCCTTCGCATGAATGGCCGGATGGTGGAAACATAAGTCCGCTTTGTAAAGCCCGACCAATACGTAGGTGCCGCCATGGCAGACGTATCCGGGGCCGGATTCCATGGCTTGTTTGTTTCCCGTGGCATCAAATACTACCTGGAACGCGTTGATTGTCGCGGATTCGGCAGAGCCATTATTTTTGACAGC
Source organism: Cyclobacterium xiamenense (assembly GCF_009467825.1). Lineage (GTDB taxonomy): Bacteria > Bacteroidota > Bacteroidia > Cytophagales > Cyclobacteriaceae > Cyclobacterium > Cyclobacterium xiamenense. The sequence continues at coordinate 1,113 of NZ_WIOK01000060.1, forward strand.
TAGCAGCTGGTCAGCAGAAAAGTCCCTGGCAGCGGCAGCCAGGCGTTCTTCATTGAGGTCCATGGCCGTCACCTCTGCCCCGGCAAGTTTGGCATAGACGAGCAAGGCAAGACCGATTGGGCCACAGCCCATAACCAGTACCCGGTCGCCCTTTTTGATACGGGCCCGATTCACCGCATGGGCAGCTACGGAAAGAGGTTCCACCATGGCCATTTCTGTCCAGGTGAGGCGGGGCGTGGGTATAAGCAGGGATTCGCTAACCACCAGAAACTCCTGCATGGCACCATCGGTGTGTACACCTAGCACCTTTAGCCGTTCACAGCAGTTGGTCTTACCCACCTTACAGGCGATGCACTCCCCGCAGTGAATGTAGGGAATGACGACAACCGGGGTTCCTTCCTCCAGGTTTGCGCTGTTCGATCGGCTGACGCGGGCGGCAATCTCGTGCCCAAGGATTCTGGGATAGGAGAAAAAAGCCTGATTTCCTGCGAATGCATGCAAATCCGTTCCGCATATACCGACCTTCCTGATCTGAAGCAGTGCCTCATTTTTTCCTGGTTCCGGTATGGCTATTTCGTGTAGGAGAAATAAACCGGGACGTTCACAGCGGATTGCTTTCATAGAGGTTGCTAGGCTTTGGTCGGATACAAAAGTAAATAATCCAGCATAAATCTGTATACGAATCGGCGTATTTGTGCAAATAGCCGGCCGGTATTTCTGGAATATTCCCCTGTTAATTTGGTTTCCGAAAGCTGCCTTTAGTACCTTGGTAAGCAGAAATAAACCGAATCTACCAATGGACACGACGCTACGGGTTCCGTACCAACAATTGAAATCTACCCTGGAAACTGTTTTGAAAAAGACGGGATTCCCAGACCAAAAAGCGGCTCTCTGTGCCGAACTTTTTGCCAAATCCAGTTTGGATGGGGTAGCTTCCCATGGCTTGAACCGATTTCCTTCTTTCCTGGAACAGGTAAAAAGGGGTCATGTAAAGCCGGATGCGGAGCCGGAAATCGAATTTTCCCTACCGGTCATGGAGCGCTGGAATGGAAAGCAGGGGCCGGGCATGTACAACGCCCAGTTGGCGATGGGTCGGGCCATTGACCTGGCGGCCGAAAATGGGATTGGGTGCGTGGCTCTAAACAATACCAACCATTGGATGCGTGCCGGGAATTACGGCTGGCAGGCGGCGGAAGCCGGTTGTATCGGTATCTGTTTTACCAATACCATCCCAAATATGCCGGCATGGGGAGGGAGTGAGCCAAAGCTGGGAAATAACCCCCTGGTGCTGGCAGTTCCCTACAAAACCGAAGCCATCGTCCTGGATATGGCCATGACGCAATATTCCTACGGCAAAATGAGCATGTATGAGGGGGAGAAAAAAGAGCTGCGTTACCCGGCAGGGTTTGACGCGGAAGGGGCGCTCACGCATAATCCGGCGGAGGTACTGGCCCGGCAACTGGCCCTGCCGGCGGGGCTTTGGAAAGGAGCGGGCTTATCGCTGATGCTGGACATACTCGCTTCAGGTCTCTCTGGGGGAAAAGCCAGCCACGAGATAGGCGCGCAAGGGGAAGAATACGGTATTTCCCAATTCTTTCTCTGTTTCCACATCGAAAAGTTGGGATGGATCCAGGAGGAAATGGAGAAACACTTTAGCCGGATACTGGAGGATTTAAAGCAGTCGGCGGTATTTGCGGGCGGTGAGGTAAACTACCCCGGAGAAAAATCACTTGAGCGAAGGAAAGAAAACCTGGCACTTGGCGTGCCTGTGGCACCTGATATTTGGGAACAGGTACAGCAACTGTGCGGATAACCTGCCTTCCTAATTCCAGGAATCTTATGCGAATTTTCACTACCTTTATTACATGGTTGTATTGATCATGGGGCTACCGGGATCGGGCAAGAGTTTTTTTGCCAAACGATTGGCGAAAGCGCGCGGATTGGTCTACTTAAGTAGCGATAGGGTACGTATTGAATTGAATAGGAGGGGACAGTATGCCCCCGAAGACCGGCAACGTGTTTACGCTGCGATGGAAAAACGTACCGACAGGCTTTTGGCGCTGGGTAAAGCTGTTTTGGTGGATGCGACTTTTCAGCAGCGCGCTCATCGCCTTTCCTTCGCAAAAATTGCTAAAAGGTACCGGCAACCCTTTGCCTGTATACAAATAGTGGCGGACGAAATGGTGGTGAAGCAACGCCTGTCCAAACGCAGGGAGGAAAGTGAAGCGGATGTTGCCGTATATGAAAAACTAAAAGCTGATTTTGATCCCATCGATCAGGGCTATCTGGATATCTGCTCCGAGGATGGACAGATCGAGGTCATGATCGAACGAGCACAAGCATACCTGGACCAAATCCATGAAAACTGAGGAAGTTCAACAAGTAGCAAGAGAAGGAATCTATAAAGGGCGCCGCATAGAGGGTCAGCTGATAGAGACCCACATTTCATGGATCATACTTAGCGAAAAATGGGCCTTCAAGTTGAAAAAACCCATTAAACTTTCCTTTCTCGATTATTCTACGCTGGCGTCCCGGGCCCATTTTTGCCGGGAAGAGGTTCGTTTGAATAGCCGATTTTCGGCCATTTACGACCGCTGTTGTCCGATCACCCACCTGAATGGAAACTGGTACCTGGATGGAAAACGGGGGACCGTGCGGGAATACGCCGTGGTGATGAAGCGCCAGCCCGAGGAGTACCGGATGGACAAGCTTCTGAAGCAGGGAAAAGTAACGGAGCAACAGGTAAAAAAGCTTGCCGAAAAAGTGGCCTTATTCCACCGCCGGCAGCCTGCTGAGATGGTTCCCTTCCAACTGACAGCGGCGAAAGCACTTTTTGCTGATATAGTAAACCCCTCCCTTCGTTACACAGCCGAGCAACGCACATTTCTGAAGGAAGCCGTTCGGTGGAGCGATTCGTTTTTGGAAACACACCGCGGGCGCTTTAAGGAGCGGGTACAATTGGGCTATGTGCGAGACCTGCACGGGGATTTGCATGCAGGCAACGTGTTTCTGTCCGAGAAGCCGGTTTTGTTCGATTGCATCGAGTTCAGTAAAAGTATCCGTACCATCGACCTCCTGTACGAAGTGGCGTTTCTCTGCATGGATTTGGAGCGCTACGGGGAGGATTCTTTGGCTGGCTCATTTATGGAAACCTACCTGAAACGGATCCCTATACTGGATACCGGGCGAGACGCTTCTATTTTTACCTACTACAAATGCCTGCGGGCGAATGTACGTGCCAAAGTCCTGGGCATGAATCCAACACCTGAAAGACGAAAGGAGCAGGCCTGCTATTTGGCCCTGATGGAACGCTACCTCCGGCAGGAGGAAAAGAAGTAGATTCCGTCGGAAACGCGGTTCCAGCCGGTATATTAGGGATGCAAGGTACCTTCAAACCGGTATCTGCCCGAACCGAGTACGACCGCCTGCCTACCGTCCAGAAAATTTCCCAGGCTGATATCGGCCTGCTCGTGCAGCGATTTGCCGTCCAGCAGTACCGACGCGGGATCATCGGTAGGAATCCAGACAACGGCCCGGGTATTGACAGGAATGACTACTTCCAGTGACAGGCTACTATCGGATCTTTTCCAGGAGCTCAGGATTTCGCCGTGAATGGATTGATAGCTGGCCTGCGCACGGTGGATGTCCTTTTTGGGGATTTCCGGCGCAATAGTAAACGATTTGTACCCGGGTAGCTCCGCCCGGATACCGGCCATGTTTCGAAACATCCATTCGTATACCGAGCCAAAGGCATAGTGGCTGAATGAATTCATGCCTGCGTTCAAGGATTCCATTTTTTCCGGGTCGTCTTTGACGTAGCTGTCCCAGCGCTCCCAGATGGTAGTGGCACCGTTTTCAATCTCAAAGCCCCAGGAAGGATATTCGGTGGTTAGCAGCAACTGGTAGGCCAGGTCGGAACGGCCGGTAGCGGATAATGCTGGCAACAATTGTTTTACTCCCAGAAACCCGGTAGCCAGTTTTTCCCCGTTTGCTACCAACAAGTCAGCCAGGTGTTTTCCTGCTGCTTCTTGTTGGGATTTGCTAAGGAAATCGTGGTAAATGGCGTTGGCATAGGCAGTTTGGGTATGGCCGGAAAAACCCTGGTGTCCGTCTACATAGCCCGAGCCGTCTCCATAAGGTTTGGGGTTGGTGGTCAGTTTACCGGAAGTCTCGTCCAGGTAGTGGGAAGCAAAAGCCGCTTTGATTTTTCCGGCCAGTTCCTGGTAGTGCAGCGCCCTGGTTGATTTACCAATGGCCGCTGCCATTTCAGCCATCAGCTGTGCGGTGTAGCCGTAATAGATCGTTGCCAACATATCCGGTGGCGTTTTTTTGCCTATGGATAGCCAGTCCCCGTAGCCTCCTTTGGGAGAAAGGTCGGCAAAGGAGCCTTCCGGGTAGATGTACCGATCCCCGCTTCTTTTGGCGTGAAAGGCCATGAACTTTTCCATGTTTTCCCAGGAGCGTTCGATGATCCGTGTATCGCCATAGGCCCGGTACATTTCGTAGGGGTTGATGATGCCGGCTTCCATCCAGCCCGGGGCAAAGGTGTCGCTTGACCGTACCGAAGGGGCGGGGGCGTAGTCGGGATAGGCTCCGGATTCCCACTGTGCATCCTGCAAATCCCGGATCCACTTGGTAAAGAAAGCCGCTACATCCATATTCAATGCCGATGTTCCTCCGTAAATCTGCGCATCTCCGGTCCATCCCATGCGTTCGTCCCGTTGTGGGCAATCGGTGGGAATGTCGACAAAGTTGGCCCGTTGGGTCCAAACGATGTTTTGGTACAGTTGGTTGACCAGGGGATGGTCGGTTTCAAAATGCCCCGCACGGGGCGTATTCGATCCCAGAACCAATCCGGTAAAATTTTCCTTTTGGGGCGTTCCCGGAAATCCCGTCACCTCTACGTATTGAAATCCGTGGTAAGTAAATCCCGGAACCCATTCCTCGCCCTCTGGATCGCCTTTTAGAATATACGTATCGGTGGCCCGGGCCATGCGGAGGTTTTCGACCATCAGGCGCCCGTCGGGATGGAGCATTTCGCCAAAACGAAGAACGATTTTATCGCCCGCCTTTCCTTTTACCCGTAGCCGGATCAGGCCCGCAATATTTTGCCCCAGGTTTACGATGAATGTTCCATTGGTACGTTCGGTAATGGAACCGGGTGAAAGCGTGTCGGTCACTTGTACCGGTTGTGCCGGGTAGAGCTGCAACTGGCGCTCAGCAGTGGCAATGTGTTCGGCTGCCTCCCAATGACTGTCGTCATAGCCGGGAAGGTGCCAGTTTTCGGGCTCCTCGCGCGCATCGTAGGTTTCTCCATGCAGGATATCTGATTCCAACAGCCCGCCGCTGCTGACCTTCCAGTCGCTGCCCGTGGCCACAGTTTGTGTTTGTCCGTTTTCGTAGGTAAGCTCCAGTTGGGCTTTCAGGGCGGGGACTTCGCCGTAAAAGGCCCGGACCACCGGATTGCCCACCAGCAATGCGTACCCGATATAGCCGCTGTACCAGCCATAGGACAAGCGGGCCTGTAAGACCTGCTTCCCGCTTTTCAGGTGCTCCGTGACATCGTAGGCCTGGTAATACACGCGTTGGTTGTAATCCGTCCAGCCCGGTGCCAGGTAATCCTTGCCTATCCGTTGCCCATTTATTTTGAATTCGAACAGCCCCAATGCTGTGATGTACAAACGGGCTTTTACCAGCTTTTGCCCAACACTGACCTCTTTTCGGAAGATGGGCGCCGGTGGTAGCAACAACTCTTTTCCTTTGAAGGGTACCGGTGCTGTGCCGGGAGCAAAATCCTTTCCAATCCAGGCCGCTTTCCAGTCCGCGGCTTCCAGCAGACCCATTTCCCAGCTAGCTGACTGACTCCAGGGGCCGGGCTGCCCCTCCTTATCCCAGCTCTGGATCTTCCAGAAGCATTGTTGCCGCGAAGTCAGTGCGGTGCCCCCATAGACCACCTGTGCGGTCTGGTCGTTGGCGATCTTACCGCTGTCCCACAAGTCGGCCTGACCTGCTTCTAGCAGTTCCGGCTTGCTAGCCACCAGTATCCGGTAGGCCGATTGGTGTTGATTTCTCCGGCCGGACTCGAGTACCCAGCTTAGCCGGGGCTTCGCTTCGTCGGTGAAGGGATTGGTTCGGTATTCCACGCGGAGTTGCGTGGGGGTCAGGTCGCTGTTTGCCAGCGCAGCAGGGCCTGCCAGCAACAACAGCAACCAACAGATCAGGGAATTTTTCATCGGAATGAGAGATGGAACGAAGTAAAGCTACGTAACTTTTCCGAATAGCCCATCCCGCACTGTCCCGGTCCAAAGCGCATGGCCCTGAGAGGAAGGACATCCGTTTTTTCAGCTTAGCCCTTGATGAATGAAAGAGCTAGCCGGGTTGAAAAAAGTCCCGGGCGATGTGCAAGTGCCCCAGGGTAAACTTCTTTTTGGTACGCCGACCGCTGGTGCGTTCCATGATGTCTTTTAGGCTTTTCAAAACGGGGATGGTGTGTGCGCCCTTGTTGATCATGACGCATTCTGCCAGGGCCGCCTGGCCGGCGTCTGTAATCTCAGAGCGGGTAGGCATCCCCGATTTGTGTAGGTTTTCGAGTACCTGAGTGGCCCAGACCACCGGCACATGGGCCGCTTCGCAGATCCAAAGGATTTCCTCCTGGATTTCCCCCATGCGTTCAAAGCCGATTTCCACGGCCAGGTCGCCCCTGGCGATCATGACCCCAAATGGCGGGGACTTCATCCCTTCCAAAATCAAGGCAGGCAAATTTGCTACTGAATCCGGGGTTTCGATCTTGTACACTATCGCGGGCGCATTGCAGCCCTGTTTTTGCAGGGCTTCCCGTAGGCGGCCTATATCCTGAGGCGTTTTGACAAAGGAGTAGCCCAGCGTATCGGCATGCTCGCAGACGAAACGCAGGCATTCGATATCGAAGTCGGTCAGTGACGGGATCGTTAGTCGACTATCCGGAAAATTAATTCCCTTTCCTTCCTTGAGCCAGCCTTTTTTGGAAGAAACGCGCTCGATGCTCACGGCGACCTTTCCAGGCAGCGCGGCGCTGATATGCCCACCGATTGCTCCGTCGTCGATAAAGACCCGTTGCCCCAGTTCCAGGGAGGCGATGATTCCCTCTTCGTTGGGATGCAGGACAATGTCTTCGGAATCGAAGCCATGGGTGGTTTCAGCTAGCCAAACCTGATCTCCAACGGCCACTTTCACCTTTCCCCGCTTTTGACCTTTTCCGAGCAGGCGGGTTCGAATTTTTGGCCCGGCCAGGTCGATGTGAATTTTACAGCTTTTTCCCGTGGCCCTTTCCGCACTCCTGATTTGCTCAATCATGGATTTCCAGACCGCTTCATCATCGTGGGCACAGTTGATGCGCGCCACATTCATGCCGTGCAGCAGAAGGGCTTCGATGGTGGAGGAATCTCGGGCAAAACCCGTATCGAAGGTCACCATGATGGCCGGCATTCCTGGATTATCGGCCTCGCCAAAGAGTTCCCGGCTATTGGCCGCCAATTGTTCCTGGCTGTAGGCGTAGGTGCAGGAGTTGCGTTCCTCAGGTGCATAGCGGTAGCCCAGGCGTTCGCGGATGGTTTGAATCTGCCGGTGGATGTGGTTTTCCGAATTGGATAAGGCCGAGAGGCCGTAGAGGTGCAATTGTTCCTGCAGGGATTTCCGGTCCTCGCTTCGGAAGTAAAGGTATTGGATCAGGTTAGCCGCGGCTTGCTGGCAGCGTTTGGGCAGTTCCGCCAGTTGCTGTTGGTGTTGTTTTTTGGCGTCCAAGATGCCCTGTTCCAGGGAAGCGAGTTCCCGATCGAGTTGTTCCAATGCGTCTTCCATCGAAAGTAAATATAGGAGATATTTTATGTTCCTGGTGCAAAAATCCCGGGCGAGCGCCCGGGAGATGTTTTCATCAATCGGTTTAACGGAAGAAAGGGCCAAAGGGATGGATGCATTTTACCCTGCTCCAAGTACCCGTCTCTCCTTCAATCTCTTCTCAATCGTCGGAAATCCAGGGGCCTTTTTCTGAAAAAAAACATCTCAACAGTTCCTTAGTTGTCCAGAATGATTAATTTGATGTGCGAGAAGGAATGGCATTGTGAGTAATACAAGCGACTTGTTTTTAGGAAAATGCTGAATCGAGATTTGCATGATACCGTTTCCGTAAGTTTTTAGTACCTAGATCGGTCACGTTTCTTGCGACACCCCCTTGCCACCACTTGCTAAAGACTAGATTTATCCATTTACCCAATACTTAAAAAAAATAATTCGTTAGGGTGTAATATTTTCCGGACCTAAGCCACTAACCAAGAAAAACGAAATCATGACAGGTAAAAACGCAATTGCCCATTTTCGCCGGTTGGTAGCCGAGACCACCAAAAAGTCAGAAATAAAGGTCTATCAGGCCTTTATACAACTACTCTCCAAGCTGGAACGGAGGGGTCTCACCCAATCTGAGATTGAATCCCTGGAATCGAAATTAGACGCACTGGAATTGATCGATTCGACAAAAAAGATAGCGCATTACAAAATGGCACTTGGACGGTTTGAACGCTATTTGAACGAACGCTTTTCTTTGGTGACCAAAGGGTACTACCAGAAGCGGGGTATCATTTTTGGGGCCGCATTGGGCCTATTGCTTGGCATTGTATGGTTCTCGGGGTTCTCCCGTTCGTTAGGTATTTCTTTGGGTATTTCCGTGGGGACCTTAATTGGTATTATCGTAGCAGGTTATTTGGAATCTCGGGCGAAATCGTCGGGAAAGTTGATTTAATCAGGAAGATACTTGAGTACCGACTTCTACGAAATATGGATTAAGCCCTATGCCGCAATCATTATAAAGATATGCCGGGCATACACGAATTCGCAAGAGGACTTTGAAGATTACTATCAGGAGGTATGTTTGCAAATTTGGAGAACCAGGAACAATTTCGGAGGACAGTCGGACTGGTCTACCTGGGTGTATCGGTTGGCACTAAATGTGAGTTTGACCTTACTTAAAAAAAAGAAAAACGATCCGCAGTTGTTCACGTCTGAATTTTTACCGAACGAATTGGTAGAAACCAGTCCGGTATTTCCAGATGAAGCGCTCAATCACTTATACGATGCCATCAAACTGCTGTCGGAGGTAGATCGGGGCATCGTGTTACTTTACCTGGAAGAGAAGTCTTACCAGGAAATCGCCGATATTACCGGTACCAACCCAAACAATATTGGTGTACGCATCACGCGAATCAAAGAACGATTAAAGAAACTAATGGATGGAAAAGTCAATTGAATCAATATGGAAACAAGGGTTTCTAGCCGAAGATGCCTTGGTCGCCCCGACGCTGAACAACTTGTACAAGCAAAAATCCATACACGTAATCGAGAAGTTTAAACGAATGTTCAGAATCAACCAGATTGCAATCGTTGCCGGTTCCGTGTTATTTTTGGCAGTTTCTTTTTTGATCGGGATTCCGCTTATGGGAATCGGGTTTTTTCTGACGCTCAGTAGTATCGTACTTGTCAACAGAAAGTTTTCCAGGACATTATCGGAGATTGACACGAGCGAAAACAGTTATCGGTACGTCAAGGCGTTCGCTCATTGGCTAAAAGAACTCGTTCGGGTAAATAGGTTGATGGCCCGATTCTATTATCCGCTGTTTTTTTTATTCATCGTACTCGGTTTTTGGCAGTTCCAGGTAAACGGCAAGCGATGGGGTGATGCCATTACGCATGCGTTGATTGCGAACGATCCGGGAGCCGCCTTACTTCTCGGCGTACCGGTAATCATCATCGTAAGTGTGCTATTACTGATGCTTTTCCTTGCTTACGTTGGAGGAAGAATCTTCGACTGGGATTTAACCGTTGTCTATGGAGCAGTACTTCGAAAGCTGGATGAAATTAATACCGATATGGAGACATTACGAAACGAACGCGTTGAAACAGACAATCGGGATACCTGAAATTTCCTTCAACTGATTAAATTGGGTTGGTGATTAAAGGAGACCTCTTTACGTTCTGCATGTACAACGCATTCAACAAGATTAAATCAATCTACCGGGAGATATTAAAAAGAAATTTCCCATGTTATTCTTATTCACAAGACTCTATTAGTCTGAATTATTAATTTGAAATAAGATTATTGAATAAGGCACTTATCAAATAAAGGCTTTGTACGGATACGGTGGCTTCGCCACCATCCTTTGTATTAGATTTTCAAAAATCCCTTCTTTCATT
>NZ_WIOK01000061.1 GCF_009467825.1 Cyclobacterium xiamenense
GAATTGTACTGTCGATCAGAGCAAATAATCATAAAAAAACCACGAAGGATATAGTTTCATCCTGCGTGGTCAAATTTTATTGGATTTTCCAAGAAGCCCGCTTTACCCCTCGCCATTTGCAGATTTATTGGGACAGTAGCGAAAAGGCCGGGCTACCGGTCAACTATTAAATCCCCGGAGCTTAACCTGCGTGAGTTTTCGCTTTGTATCAAGCGGAAAGTCTCCTTTCATCATCCAGTCGTAATACCCCGGTTCTTCCTTCAGCACCTGCGCAATGGGTTTGCCTTTTTGCTTGCCGAAATTGAAGCATTCCTCTCCTTTATCGTTAAACACGAACCTTCCCGCCAGGTCGACCATTTTTTCGTTGATCATGTTGTGGATTTTCTTCATGTCGTTTTCCATGATTCCCACCCGGTTTCCTTGCAGGTCTTCCATTTCCTCTCCCGCATACCGGGCAATTTGGGCTTTAAACACCTCGTACGTAGCCAAGGTGTCTGCTTCCGCACTGTGTGCGTTTTCCAATACTTTGCCGCAGTAGAATTTATAGGCGGATGCCAGGTTTCGCTTTTCCATCATAAAAAATATTTTTTGCGCATCCAGCAGGTTTCGCCTCTCAATGTCAAAATCAATGCCCGCCCGTAAAAATTCTTCAACCAGCAGCGGTATATCGTATTTCAATACATTGAATCCTGCCAGATCGGCTCCTTCGAAAAAACGGAACAGGTCCCGGGCTACGTCTTTAAAGGTCGGTGCATCGGCCACGTCCTTGTCGTAAATTCCATGGATCAGTGAGGATTCCAGGGGAATGGGCACTGTCGGATTTAGTTTCATGGTCTTAAGCTCCTTTTGCCCGTCGGGAAACAATTTCAAGATGGAAATTTCGACGATTCGATCGGTAGAAATGTTGATTCCAGTAGCTTCAAGGTCAAAAAAAGCAATGGGAGTCGTTAAATTCAATTTCATTTTTTATACAAGTAGTAGCATGAAAAGGATTGCGGACTACAGGGGAGTAACCCACTCCAAATCGCATTTCCTGCCAAAAAAAGACAAGTTTGCCGGCAATCCTTTGTGCAAAGATAGGGATTTTTATCGCTTTACTTACGGCACTTTCCTTTTAGCTCCAGCAAAACGGAAATGGGTAAAAAAATAGTCGACCATTGGGGAATATATTTTGGTGGCAATTGGTTGTTCAGGTAGGGTTTGTCGTTTTGTGGATAACAACGTGTATAAGTTGTTCAAAAACTTTAGCCCGAAAGGGGTACTTTTGTGACTATGGCGGAAAAAAACAGTAGTAAAATGGAGCGAAGTGCGGGATTGAGGAGGAGGCCGGCAGAGCCTCATACCGCCCTGGGTAAATTGCCCCCTCAGGCCATTGATTTGGAAGAAGCCGTACTGGGTGCGTTGATGCTGGAAAAGGATGCCTTGACAGCGGTGGTGGACATACTTTCGGCCGATAGCTTTTACAAAGACGCGCACAAAATGGTCTACGAAGCCATTTTGGATCTTTTCAACGCAGGCGAACCCATTGACCTGCTCACCGTGACGAATCAACTACGGAAAAATGGAAAACTGGAGTTGGTGGGAGGGGCTTATTTCATCACCGAACTCACTTCTAAGGTCTCTTCTGCGTCAAACATCGAGTACCATGCCCGGATTATCACGGAACAGGCCATGAAGCGGGACATGATTCGGATATCTTCCGAAATACAGAAGGAAGCATTTGAAGATACCACGGATGTCTTTGAACTATTGGATAAAATGGAGCAATCCCTTTTTGAGATTTCTGAAAATAACATCAAAAAGAATTACATGGACATGCGGTCCATCATGCGGGAAGCCATCGTGGAGTTGGAAAGTAAAAAAGGGCAGAAGGACGGGCTCACCGGAGTACCCTCGGGTTTTACTGCCTTGGACCGGGTCACCTCCGGGTGGCAAAAATCGGACCTGGTCATCATTGCCGCCCGACCGGCTATGGGGAAGACTGCCTTTGTCCTGTCGGTTCTGCGAAATGCTGCGGTAGACCACAACCGACCGGTTGCCATTTTTTCCCTGGAGATGTCTTCCCTGCAGCTGGTCAATCGATTGATCAGTTCAGAGGCAGAGCTGGATTCCGAAAAAATAAAAAAAGGAAATCTGGCCGATTACGAATGGCAACAATTGATTCATAAAACGGGAAAACTTACCGCGGCACCCTTGTTTGTTGACGACACGCCGGCCCTGTCGATTTTAGAGCTCCGTGCAAAATGCCGGCGCTTAAAGGCGCAAAACGACGTGCAACTCATCGTGGTCGATTATTTGCAATTGATGTCGGGAGACAGCAAAGGAAATCACGGGGGCAATCGGGAGCAAGAGATTTCAAGTATTTCCCGGGCATTGAAAAAAATCGCCAAGGAACTCAATGTACCTGTCATTGCCCTATCTCAGCTATCCCGGGCCGTTGAGACCCGGGGAGGCGACAAGCGCCCGCAGCTTTCCGACCTCCGGGAGTCGGGTGCGATTGAGCAGGATGCGGATATTGTCATGTTTTTATACCGGCCCGAATACTACGGCATTACCGAAGACGAAGATGGCAATAGCACGTCTGGAGTCGGAGAGGTGATCATTGCCAAGCATAGAAATGGGTCTCTGGAAAGTGTGAAGCTTCGATTTATTGGAAAATACACCAAGTTTACGGATCTTGACCTAAATGTACCTTACCAGGCACAAGATGCGCTCTACGGCAGCCGATTTCCCAGCAGTGCCGGGGGACAAGGCTTTGACGATTCGGGAATGGTGCGCATGGGAAGCAAGGCGAATGGCGACAGTCCCGGCGAAAACCCCTTTCCCGCTGGTGACGACAAGGCGCCCTTTTGATTCGGTTTTAGTAGTCAGTTGCCGGCGTTGCGGAAAATGAGCGAATTCGAAATCCCCTATAGCTGAGGCCGGTATGTATGCCGGCAAACTCCGCATTTTCCACCGAGTTCTGGCGCGGTTTTCGCGTCCGGGCGAGTATTTTCTTTAACCCTAATCATAACGGAATGAAGTGCATTGTTTTAGACAGTACCCATAGCGATGGAATCGCCTACACCGAACTTCGGGAACCGGAACCGGGACCGAAGGAGGTGAAGGTGCGAATACACGCCGCGGCCCTGAATCATCGGGACCAATGGTGCCGGGAGCAAAAGTATCCCAATTTGAAAGACGGCGTAATCCTGGGTTCAGACGGCGCAGGTGAAGTAGTCGATATCGGGTCAAAAGTAGACAAATCCTGGATTGGAAAGCAGGTGCTTATCAATCCGGCGCTTAATTGGGGAGACAATCAATCTGCCCAGCAGCCCGATTTCCGGATTTTAGGAATGCCGGATCACGGTACCTTTGCCGAATACTGTTGCGTTCCAGCAGACCGTGTGCATCAGATTCCAGCTCATTTGGATAGCGTCCATGCAGCGGCCCTTCCCCTCGCTGGACTCACTGCCTACCGGGCGCTGTTCTATCAGGGACAAATAAAAAAGGGGGATCGGTTGTTGGTAACCGGATTCGGCGGTGGCGTAGCCCAGCTAGCGGTTCAATTTGCCCTCGCCAGTGGCGCAAGGGTCGCCGTCAGCAGTGGCTCCGGATGGAAGCTGGAAAAGGCGCTTGAAATGGGCGTGGAAGCCGGATATTTCTACCATTCCGAGTCCTGGGTAGAAGAAGCAAAAGGTAACAGCGACGGTTTTGACCTGATCATCGATAGCGCGATGGGCTCGACGATCAACGACCTGTTGGAGCTGGTCCGTCCTGGGGGGAGCATCGTGGTATACGGGGCTACCCTCGGTACGGTAAAGGAAGTGAATGCCCGAAATTTGTTTTGGAAGCAGGTACGGTTGCAGGGATCTACCATGGGCTCGGATCGGGATTTCGAGCAAATGCTCGATTTGGTGAGTCATTACAGCATTCAGCCAACCATAGACCGGGTTTTTTCCCTATCGGAGGCCACACGTGCCTTCGATAAAATGGAAAAAACCGAACAATTGGGAAAGCTCGTCCTGCAAATCTAGGGTACGAAATGGTAGCAAGCGGCTCCAGGTTCAGGGTAGCGAAGAAAATAGACGGAGCTGCCGGTTTCCCCGGAGGTTGTTGCATCAATCGTTTTCGACCTGAAAATTGAAATAGGCATTTTCCAATTCCCGCTGGGCGTGGGTATTGTTTTGTGTTTTTGCGAGCTGTATCCCTGCCACAAAAGTAGATTCCGCCTGCTCGGGTAGCCCCAGCTCTGCGAATAACTTAGCGGCGTGGTAATAGCAGGGAAGATAGCTTTTATGTTCGCGTAATAGTTTGTTAAAATAAAAAGAAGCCTTTTCTTTGTCTTGATTTTGGTATTCCAAAGCCAACGCGTAAATATTGAAAGGGTTGTCAGGTTCTTCTTCCATATAGGTGACGAGTTCCTTGACCCGGTCATGTTTTTCCATGGTGTTGCGTTTGGTTTCTGCAATGACAAATTTAATTAAAAAATAGATGAAATCGATGCGATTAAAATCATCAGTAAGCACACCGGGCAATGATTATTTTAATCGTCAAAGATTATCCCGATTTTGTATCGGGAGAGGCTATGTAGCAACTCTAAAACAGTTAGAAACAGATGAAAATATTGGTATGTATCACGCATGTGCCTGATACCACGTCAAAGATTAGATTTACCGATGACAACAAGCAACTCGACAAAGCGGGGGTGCAGTTCATTATTGGTCCCTACGATGATTACGCACTTGCCAGAGCGGTGGAGTTGAAAGAGCAGACCGGAGGGTCGATCACGGTGATCAATGTTGGTGAAAAAGAGACGGAACCCACCTTACGAAAAGCGTTGGCTATTGGCGCGGACGAGGCCATCCGTGTGGATGCTTTTCCCCAGGATGCGGTATTTGTGGCCCGGCAAATTGCGCACCTTGCCAAAGAAGGGGCGTACGACCTGATTCTGATGGGCAGGGAATCCATTGACTTCAACGGAGGCATGGTACACGGCATGGTGGGTGAGTTGCTGGGGATACCTTCGATATCGCCGGTGATGAAATTGGAAATTGATGGAAGAACGGCAAAAATGTCTCGTGAAATTGAGGGAGGGAAAGAGTTTATAAGCGTTGATTTGCCCGTTATCGCTGGCTGTCAGGAGCCCATCGCCGAATGGAAAATACCAAACATGCGCGGCATTATGTCAGCAAGAAGCAAGCCGCTGAATGCTGTAGCGCCTGTAGAAGCAACGAGCAACACAGCTGTCGAATCCTACAGCCTGCCTCCTGCGAAGGAAGCTGTAAAGCTGGTGAATACGGTGGAAGAATTGGTTGACCTGTTAAAAAACGAGGCCAAAATACTTTAAATAACCGAAAGAAATGTCAATATTAGTATACATAGAAAAAGATCAGGGTAGAATCAAAAGCTCCTCCTTGGAAGCAGTTTCCTATGCTGCTGTGCTGGGTGAGAAGACTGGGGCAGCAGTAAGTGCTGTAGGGCTGGGTAGCCTGGAAGGCACCGAGTGGGATCGCCTCGGGCAGTCGGGTGCCTCGGCCGTTTATCAGGTAGCGGATGAGCGACTTGATGCCGGGGTAATACAGGCCCATGCCTCCGTGATAGCGGAGGTATTCCGTATCGTTGGTGCGAAAACCCTGGTGCTGGCCAAGTCATCCCTGGGAGATGCGGTAGCCGCCCGACTGGCAGTAAAATTGGACGCAGGATTGGTCACCAACGTGGTGGATCAACCCGATTTGACAGCAGGCTTTGTCGTTAGAAGAAGTATTTTTACGGGCAAGGCCTTTGTGGCCACCCGTGTTGATACCGAAAACAAGATTCTTGCGATCAAGAAAAACATTCAACCGGTAAAAACCGGCGGAGCAGCCGTAGCGGTAAAACAACTGACGGTGGATCTTCCACCCGAGGTTTTTGCCGCAACAATTACTGGGGCAGAAAAGGCTACCGGAGAGGTGTTATTACCGGAAGCGGATATCGTCGTCTCCGGAGGACGTGGTCTTAATGGACCGGAAAACTGGGGGCTAATTGAAGATCTTGCCGCTGCCCTGGGCGCGGCAAAGGGGTGTTCGAAGCCAGTGTCCGATTCTGGGTGGAGGCCGCACCACGAGCACGTGGGGCAGACCGGGGTGAAAGTAGCCCCTTCCCTGTATGTGGCAGTGGCCATCTCCGGAGCGATACAGCACCTGGCCGGGGTGAATGCTTCGCGAAATATTGTTGTTATCAACAAAGATCCGGAGGCTCCCTTCTTTAAGACTGCGGATTATGGCATAGTTGGGGATGCATTTGAAATCGTCCCAAAATTGACAGAAGCGATTAAGGCACTAAACTAATTGACCGTGGATAATACTGTTGAGTTAGAAATTTTGGGTTTATCATCCAATAGCACCCAATCAGGGTCATTTACACTGGTTTTGGGAGAATCTGAGGGAAGGCGGAAGTTGCCGATCGTGATCGGCATGTTTGAGGCCCAGGCCATCGCGATAGAAATCGAAAAAATCATTCCCAACCGGCCGATGACCCATGATTTATTCAAATCCTTTGCATCCAATTTTCAATTTTCAGTGGATCACATATTGATCTCCGACATGAGGGAGGGGGTTTTTTATGCAAAAATCATGTGCCAGAGTTCGTTCAAAAAAGTAGAAATTGATGCGCGTCCCTCGGATGCCATTGCCATTGCGGTCAGGTTTGATGCGCCAATATACTGTGCCAGCACGGTAATGGCGGAAGCAGCGATCGAGTTTACGGAGGAAGACGAAAAAAGAGAACAAGAAGCGGCTTCCGGTAGTGCTACCGGAAAGGGTGGCCCCAAAGAAAAGAGCAAATCCCGGGAAGAAGCTTCCCTCAAGGATTTTAGTCTGGACAAATTGAATCAATTATTAGAGAAAGCCATAACGAACGAGGATTACGAAAAAGCGGCGCGTTTGCGGGATGAGATCAACCGGAGAAATTAAGTGCAGGGGATAGGATGCTGCTGGCTAGTTTGTTTTCCCGAAACAAGCAGCGCTAAGTCACCGAAGAAGACCGGGTCCAACATGGGCTAGTTATACTGCTAAAATTTGCCTAAAATGGATTATGTAAGAGGTGCTTTGGGAATTGTGGCCCTGGTCTTTATTGCCAGCCTTTTTTCCGCGAATTCGAAAAAAATCGATTGGCGATTGGTAGGTATTGGCATTGGGTTGCAGGCTGTTTTCGGTATTTTGATCACCAAAGTTTCCGTTGTAGCGGCCGTTTTCACGAAGGTCAGTGCGGGATTTGTTACATTTCTTAGTTTTTCGGAGCAAGGGGCCACGTTTCTATTTGGGGAGTTGGCCAGTGACTCGTTTGGATTTATTTTCGCCTTTCAGGTATTACCCACGATTATTTTCTTTTCCACGGTTTCTGCCGGGCTGTATTACCTGGGTGTTCTCCAAAAAGTGGTGTTTGGCATTGCCTGGGTAATGGCACGCACCATGCGCCTGTCCGGACCGGAGAGCCTCTCTGCTGCGGGAAACATTTTTCTGGGCCAGACCGAAGCGCCTTTGCTGGTGCGGCCGTTTATTCCCACCATGTCCCGATCGGAGCTCATGTGCCTGATGACCGGTGGCATGGCCACCATTGCGGGAGGCGTGCTTGCCGGATACGTGGCTTTTCTGGGGGGAGATGATCCGGTAGAAAAGACCCGATTTGCCACGTATTTATTGGGAGCCAGTATCATGAACGCGCCGGCGGCGATTGTTATTTCCAAGATCATACTACCCGAGGACACCAAAGATGGTATCAATGACCGCTTACACATTAGCGGCCAGGTGACGGATGTAAACTTGATCGATGCGATGTCCCGAGGTGCCTCGGAGGGACTTAAACTCGCATTGAATGTGGGCGCCATGCTGTTGGCATTTATTGCCGTCATCGCCGCTTTGAATTATTTTCTTTCCGGGATTATCGGGGAATATTCCGGCCTGAATGCCCTGGTGGCGGCTTCTACCAACGGTACGTTTGAGGGACTTTCGCTGGAGTATTTGCTGGGGCAGATTTTTCGATTATTTGCCTGGATCATCGGCGTGGAATGGAAAGATACCCTTGCCGTTGGCTCTCTTTTGGGGCAAAAAACGGTAATTAACGAGTTTGTAGCCTACCTGGGGTTAGCCGAGATGAAAACTGCGGGGACGCTGTCACCAAAGTCTATTGTTATTGCCACCTATGCGCTGTGTGGGTTTTCCAATTTCAGCTCCATCGCCATTCAGGTTGGTGGAATCGGAAGTATAGCGCCCGGACAGCAGGGAAACCTCTCCAGACTGGGCATGCGTGCATTATTGGCCGCTACCATTGCTTGTCTGATGACGGCAACTGTGGCCGGGGCGCTATTTTAACGTACTGTGAGAGGCTGGTTCAGTCGTGAATTACAATCTTGGTGATCGTATCGCCTCCCCGGATCTGATCAATGACGTCCAATCCCTCGGTAACTTTACCAAAACAAGTATGGTTTCGATCCAGGTGTTGGGTATTTTTTCGGTTGTGGCAGATAAAAAACTGGGAGCCACCGGTATTTCTGCCCGCATGCGCCATGGACAATACCCCCCGGTCATGATACTGAAGTTCCCCATCCAACTCGCAATCGATGTGGTACCCAGGTCCTCCTGTTCCAGTGCCGTTGGGGCATCCTCCCTGAATCATAAAATCGGGTATGACCCGGTGAAAGGTGAGCCCATCGTAAAAGCCTTTTTGGGCGAGTTCGACAAAATTAGCCACCGTCTTTGGGGCGTCTTCTTCGTAAAAGGTAATTTTCAGGGTGCCCTTCTCGGTTTGAATTTCTCCGGTTTTCATGAACGTATCGTTTGTTTTTTTTGCAATAATACTGATTTTATGCTAGTATCATGCTATACTTGTAATTCGTGCCCCTTGCTTTTTTGAAAATTCCATCTAAACTAATGTAACTTGAGAAAAGAAGACCAGTTTGTAGGGAAACACAACGCTCCGGAAGATATTCTGGAATTCGAAGGCCCCCAGTTGTTTGGACATCCCAAAGGACTGATGACCCTCTTTTTTACGGAAATGTGGGAGCGGTTTAGCTACTATGGCATGCGCGCCTTGCTGATTCTGTTTATGACTGCTCCGATCGCTTCCGGAGGACTGGGGTTTAATGATCAGACATCCGGGGCCATTTACGGGTTGTATTCCATGGCCGTATACCTGCTGGCACTCCCCGGCGGCTGGGTAGCGGATCGGTTGATTGGCCTGAAGAAATCCGTTTGGTACGGGGGAATTATCATTACGATTGGTCATTTTACGATGGCACTGCCCGGCGTTTTTTCGCTGCTGGCAGAAAATCCTGCTGCTCCCGGACAGCTAGCTGCCTGGGATCTGCCCTCCTTTTTTCTGGGCCTGGTATTGATCGTCTTCGGAACGGGTCTGCTGAAGCCAAACATCAGTTCCATTGTAGGTCAGCTGTATCCAGAAAATAGTCCCAAAAGAGATGCCGGATTTTCAATATTCTATATGGGGATCAACCTGGGGGCATTTCTGGCGCCCATTGCCTGCAGTACCCTGGCCGTTTACGACTGGCACCTGGGGTTCGGGCTTGCCGGTTTTGGGATGCTGATGGGATTGGTCCAATACAAATGGACCGGAAAGTACCTAAATGGAGTGGGGGAGGCCGTGGTTGCGGAATCGCCTGCCCAGCGAGACGCCCTGGGGCGCCTGCAGAAACGCGTTTGGCTGGTACTGGGATTGGTGGTGGTGCTGGTCCTGTTGTTTTTCTTGCAGGTCATCCCAGTGGATCCTGTAGCCATTGCTGGGGTTTCTAATACAGTGATAGCAATTGTAGCCTTGCTGTTTTTTGGATACGTATTGCTCTTTGGCGGACTGGATACGGCACAGAAAAAGAAAGTACTGGTGATCATGATTCTCTTCGTCTTTTCAGCGGTATTCTGGTCCGGATTTGAACAAGCCGGGTCTTCGTTGAATCTATTTGCAGAGCGATTTACGGATAGGATGGCCATGGGTTGGGAGATTCCAGCCGGGTATTTTCAATCGGTAAACAGTATCTTTATCATTCTATTTGCACCATTTTTCGGGGCCATGTGGGTAGCCCTGGCCAGGAAAAACCTGGAGCCCTCTTCTCCCCTGAAATTCGCCATTGGACTGTTATTTCTGGGAATTGGATTTTTGGTGATGTACTTTGCAGCAAAAATAGCGGCATCCGGAAATCTGGCTGCTCCTTCCTGGCTGGTCATTACCTACCTGTTCCACACCTTTGGTGAACTCAGCCTGAGTCCGGTGGGTCTGAGTCTTACGACCAAACTGGCTCCTAAAAGGTTTGCCGGGCAAATGATGGGGATGTGGTTTTTGTCCATTGCCATGGGGAATCTGGTGGCCGGACGGATTGCCGGAAGTACGAGTGGAGGGACGGAAGAGGCATTGGCCAACATGCCCCAGCAGTACCTGTTGATCGTGTACACAGTAGCGGGTGCGGGTATTGTGCTGATGCTCGTTTCCAAACCTATACGCAGACTGATGGGAAAAATCCACTAGTCTACATCGAAAAAAATGCACAAAAAAAGGCCGGTTTTGCGAAACCGGCCTTTTTTTAGGGCTTCTTTCTGAATCCCTAAAAAACTGATATCCAATGAATTAAATAGAGGTAATTTAATTTAAAAACCCCGAAAATAGTCACTTTTAGGCTTT
>NZ_WIOK01000062.1 GCF_009467825.1 Cyclobacterium xiamenense
CCTGTAACCCAAGCTTGGGTGCAGCAGGCAGTTTACGGATAAAATATTATTTTAGTACATTTAAGGAAGTTTGTGAAAGCGAGCAAGAAAAGGGCTCCGGATTGCCTGCCGCCCACAAGCCCCGGACGTTGTGCAACATGCTGAAAAAAGCCCACGCGCAAATAGGCACATTTGGTTTTTGCCGACCCACAAGCCAAACGCAAAAAACCAAAAGAGCCTATTTTTTTGCCCACGCTCGGACGGACTAACAAGAAAACGAACGAAATGTATATTGAAAAATGAGATAAGCGGAGAATTTGGGCTATTTTAGCGACTTAAATTTATGCGGACATGAACCGAATAAAGGAAGTGCTTGAAGCAAAAGGAATTAAACAAACTTGGCTAGCTGAGAAGCTTGGAAAAAGTTACAACATGGTAAACGGATACGTGCAAAACCGACAACAACCAAGACTTGAAATTCTCTTTGAGATTGCCAAAATCCTTGAAGTGGAAGTGAAAGACTTAATTAAAGAAGATAAAAACTAGATATATGTCAGAAGACCAAAAGAAATTACTTGAAAGCCAGTTATGGGGAATCGCAAACTTACTGAGAGGAAAAATAAGTGCAGACGATTACCGAGACTACATTCTAGGCTTTATTTTTTACAAGTATCTTTCAGAAAAGCAAACACTTTACGCCAATGAACTTCTGATTGGTGAAGCTGTAACGGACTATACAAAAGTAACTGAAAAAGAAACCTTAGACGCCATTAAAGAAGAGTCTTTATTAAAGTTGGGTTACTTCTTAGAACCTTCTCAGCTTTTTTCGATAATAGCCGCCAAAGGAAATGCAGACACGGAAAGCGAAAGCAACTACATTCTTGAAGACCTTAAAGCTGTTCTAAACCACATTGAGCAAAGCACAATGGGTACAGAATCTGAAGAGGACTTTAATGCTTTGTTTGAAGACTTGGATTTGAATTCCACCAAAATTGGTAGAACCGTTGGTGCGAGAAATGAAATCATTGTAAAAATCCTGAATTATCTTGATAAGATTGATTTCAAACTAGAAGAAATTGAATCGGATGTATTGGGTGATGCTTATGAATACCTGATTGCAAAATTTGCAGCAGGTGCAGGAAAAACAGCAGGGGAATTTTATACGCCTCAACAAGTTTCCAAAATTCTTGCAAAGATTGTTACCACAGGAAAATCAAAATTAAAATCGGTTTATGACCCAACTTGTGGTTCGGGTTCTTTGCTCTTGCGAGTAGCCAAGGAAGCAGATGTAAGTGAATTTTACGGGCAAGAATTAGGACGCACAACCTACAACCTTGCCCGAATGAACATGATTTTGCATGATGTTCACTACCGAAATTTCAATATTGAGCAGGAAGATACTTTAGAAAACCCTCAACATTTAGATAAGCGTTTTGAAGCGGTAGTAGCCAATCCACCTTTTTCTGCGCATTGGAAAAGTGATGCGAACCCACTATTTAATACAGATGAACGATTTAGCCAATATGGTCGATTAGCACCCAAAACCAAAGCCGATTACGCTTTCTTGACCCATATGCTTTATCAATTGGCAGACAATGGCATCATGGCAAGTATTTTTCCTCATGGCGTTCTCTATAGAGGTGCAGCCGAAGGGCATATTCGGGAATACATTATTAAAGAAATGAATGCTTTGGACGCAGTAATTGGACTACCACCAAACATTTTTTATGGCACTTCAATACCGACATGCATAGTCGTACTTAAAAAGTGTCGTGAAGTTGATGACAATATCGTATTTATTGATGCTAGTGGTGAGGATTATTATAAGAAAGAAGGAAATCAAAATGTGCTGAGAAATGAGGATGTTGAAAGGATAATTAGTGCTTATCGTAATCGTGAAACCATCGAGAAATACAGTTATGTTGCCACATTGGCTGAGATTGCCGAAAACGATTATAACCTGAACATCCCTCGCTATGTCGACTCCTTTGAGGAGGAAGAAGCAGTGGATTTGAATGTGGTTTCTGAGGAACTCAAACAAGTAGAATCAGATTTGAAAGGCAACAAAGAAACCATTGCAGGCTTTTGCGCTGAACTCAATATCTCAACTCCTTTTTAGTCTATGGTTGATGTGAATTTAATTCCAGATTTAAGATTTCCAGAATTCAATGAAAATTGGAATCAGAAAAGGTTTGAAGAAATCTATTCTTTTAAAACCACTAATTCTTATTCAAGAGACAACCTAAATTATGAAAATGGAACGGTGAAAAATATTCACTACGGAGATATCCATACAAAATTCAATTCTCTTTTCGATATCACAGAAGAGTTAGTTCCCTACATAAATGAAGAAATAGACATTTCGAGAATAAGTGAAGATTCTTATTTACAAGAAGGTGATTTAATTATTGCCGATGCATCAGAAGATTACAATGATATCGGAAAGGCAATTGAGGTTTTTAATTTAAACAATGAACGTGTTGTTGCCGGTCTACACACATTTTTAGCCCGAAAAGAATCAAGTGAGGTGATTAAGGGCTTTGCATCATTTCTAATGAAAACTAGGATGGTACGCTTGGCTGTGATGAAAATCGCGCAAGGGACTAAAGTGTTAGGCATATCAACGGGACGACTTGCACAAATACCTTTGTTAATACCACAACCTGAAGAGCAGGAAAAGATCACCAGCTTCCTTTCAGCCGTTGATGTGCGCATTCAACTCTTACAAAAGAAAAAAGCCAAGCTAGAAGAGTACAAAAAAGGCGTGATGCAAAAACTCTTTTCGCAAGAAATACGCTTTAAAGACCATAACGGCAATGACTTTCCAGATTGGGAGGAGAAGAAGTTGGGGAAAATTGGAGCCACATTTAATGGGTTGACAGGTAAAACTAAAGTTGATTTTGGAGAAGGCATGCCCTATGTCCAATACATGCAGATTTTCAGTAATTCTAAAATTAATGTTCAGGAATTTGGTTTTGTTAGGGTTGACGAAAACGAGAACCAAAACAAGGTACAATACGGTGATGTTTTCTTTACTACTTCATCCGAAACGCCAAATGAAATTGGAACAGCATCTGTAATGCTTGAAGAAGTTGGTGACGTCTATTTAAATAGCTTTTGCTTTGGCTTTCGTCCAAATTCACTCACAGAATTAGTTCCTCAGTTTTCTCGCTATTTATTCAGAAGCGAACTATTTAGACGGGAAGTAATAAAACTTGCTCAAGGAAGTACGCGGTTTAACATGTCTAAAGTGGAATTAATGAAGTTGCCAGTGCTTCTACCAAAGGAGGAAGAACAAAATAAAATAGCTGACTTCTTGACTTCTTTGGATGATTCAATTGAATCAATCGGAGTTGAGATAGAAGGTTCAATTGAGTACAAAAAGGGTTTACTACAAAAAATGTTTGTGTGATATGGAACTTACCAAACAATCCATATCAAATCATTCCAGACTCATTCCAGGCATAGAGGGATATTTGACGCTCATTGATAAAATTGAAGAAAACAAGAGCATCCATCCTGATATTGCTATAGAAACATGTAAATCCTTACTTGAAGGTTTGTGCCTTAAAGGGCTTTCGCTTCTGAGTGAAAAGTACAATAGTAGCAAATCACTAAGAACTAGGTGTAAAAATGATTTGAAGGTATTAACGAACACTGCTTTCGATGAAGTTTATACTGACTATGTTGAATCACAAATACATGAGTCACTTGCAAATATGCTTATAGATATTTCTGTTGCCCAGAAAATCAAAGACAATGCAAAACGAAAAGTAAGAGAACAAGCCATTGAAGCTGTAGCAAAAGTATCAGCCATTCGCAATGAAAGAGGTGATATTTCACATGGACGTGATTATCCAAAAAATCAGGAAAGTAGCATTACTCTATCCAAATCTATTAGTTCCATAACAGATGGTATTTGTTCGTTTATGATTGAACAAATAGCAGAGAAATATTTGCTTAAGCTAAAAACACAAGACAGGTTAATTTATCAAGACTTGACCGATTTCAATGATTGGCTCGATGATATGCACCACGTTTCTACTATCAAGGTCGATTTTAGTAAAATTCTCTATGAAAATGCCTACGATAAGTATGAGGAATACTATTACACAGAATATATAGACCTTGTTGAAACAGAAGAAGATCCGACTAAAGAAGCTGTTGCAACAACAGAAGAAGCAAAGGAAGTCATTGAGGAAGCTATTGAGGCTGAAACTTCTATTGAGCAACCAGTTCTTGAAAAAACCGAAAAATCTACTGAAAAGAAAGTTGAAAAACTTGTTACCGACTTTGACGAAGAAATTTTTTGGACAGAAGCGAATGAGCAAGCACTTAATGATTTTGCGACAGCAGAAAATTTAAAAGTTGACTACCTAAAAGAAGTCGTTAACGAATATCTGTTCAGTGAAAAACCACCCTTACGAGATGATATTGCAAGAACTATGGTCGAAAGACCGAAATTGACAGAGTTCAAAACAGTAGTTCCGAACTTAACTGATAGAATAATGGCTTTTGCCAATGAGCTAAAAAATCCAGAAGCAGAAGCATGACCACACAACCCGAACAAATATTAGAAAACAATCTCGTTACTCAGCTTGAAAAGTTGGGCTATAAGAAAGTGGTCATTCGTGATGAAAATGAACTTTTGGCTAATCTTAAAAGTCAGTTAGAAAAACACAACAAAGTACAGTTAAGCGAAAACGACTTTAAGCAAATACTCAACTACATAAACAAAGGCAATGTATTTGAGCGAGCTAAAACATTGCGCGACCGTGTGCCCTACACCAATGCCCAGGGCGAAACTAAAACTGTAGAACTCATCAATCAAATTCATTGGTGCCAAAATGAGTTTCAAGTTACACAGCAAATCGCCATGGAGGGTACGCACAAAAACCGCTATGACGTAACCATTCTAATCAATGGTTTGCCATTGGTTCAAATTGAATTGAAACGGAGAGGTTTAGAACTTAAAGAGGCATTCAACCAAACCAATCGCTATGAACGGCATTCCTATTGGGCAGGTCATGGCTTGTTTCAATTTGTACAGATTTTTGTTATCAGCAACGGTGTAAATACCAAGTATTATGCAAACTCACCCATAAAAGCACGTTCATTCAAACAAACCTTTTATTGGGCAGATGAAAAGAACCGTTTGATAACCCAATTGGCCGCATTTTCAGAAGTGTTTTTAGAACCTTGCCACATTTCTAAAATGATAACCAAGTACACCGTTCTAAACGAATCGCAAAAGATTCTAATGGTGCTGCGTCCATATCAGTTTTATGCCGTTGAGAACATCGTTGAACGTGTAAAGACAACAACCAAGTACGGCTACATTTGGCACACCACAGGTTCGGGCAAAACCTTAACGTCTTTTAAAGCCGCTCAAATTCTCACCAATCTAAAGGAAGTTCATAAAGTAGTTTTTGTTGTTGACCGTAAGGATTTGGATTACCAAACAACCAAAGAATTTAATACTTTCAGTAAAGGAAGTATTGACGGAACCAACAACACCAACACTCTAGTAAAACAACTTTCAGGCGATAACAAACTGATTGTAACAACCATTCAAAAACTCAATACGGCCATAAGCAAAACCCGCTATTTGGGTAAAATGGAGGCCTTAAAAGATGAGCGTATCGTATTCATTTTTGATGAGTGCCATAGAAGTCAGTTTGGTAAAACCCATGAAGACATTAAGCGATTTTTTGAAAATTGCCAGATGTTTGGTTTTACGGGTACGCCCATTTTCGAACCCAATGCAGGTAAAAATGAATATGGCAAGAGAACTACCAAAATGCTGTTTGGTGATTGCTTGCATAAATATGTAATCACAGACGCCATTCGAGATGGAAATGTTCTCAAATTTTCTGTTGAGTACATCCGAACTTTTAAAAAGAAAGACCATATCCTTGACATTAATGTTGAAGCCATTGATGAAGCGGAAGTAATGGATGCACCAGTGCGTTTAGACAACATTACCGAGTACATTATTACCAATCATAACCGAAAGACACATAGCCGAGAGTTTACCTCTATTTTCTGCGTTTCGAGTGTTCCGATTCTAATTGAGTATTACAAATTGTTTTTAAAGAAAAAAGAAGAAGGAAAGCACAATCTGCGATTGGCAACCATTTTTTCATATTCGGCAAATGAGGAAGACAAAGATGCTGTTGGTTTTGTAGATGATGAAGAGTTTTTAATGGCAGCAGAACCTCAAGCAGAATACAACTCGCAACATACAAGAGATGAACTAGAAGATTTCATCAAACACTATAACAAACAATTCGGAACAAATTATACAAGCAAAGACAATCAATCTTATTACAACTATTACAACGATATTGCTAAGCGAGTAAAACACCGTCAAATTGATGTGCTAGTTGTAGTCAATATGTTCTTGACAGGTTTTGACAGTAAGCATTTGAATACGCTCTACGTAGATAAGAATTTGAAATATCACGGATTAATTCAGGCGTATTCCAGAACAAATCGAATTTTGAATGAAGTCAAATCGCAAGGTAACATTGTTTGCTTTAGAAATTTGAAAGAGGCCACCGATGAAGCCATTACCCTATTTTCAAATAAGAATGCGATTGAGGAAATCATCATGCAGCCTTATGAGGAGTATGTTACGAAATTCAACCAGGCATTTATTGCATTATTGCAGATTGCACCAACGGTAAACAGTGTCAACGATTTACCAAGTGAAGAAGAAGAATTGGCTTTCATTCAGGCTTTCCGTGAATTGATGCGCTTGAAGAATGTACTAGCAACCTTCACAGAATTCAAGTTTGACGACTTATCCATGACAGAACAGTCTTTTGAGGATTACAAAAGCAAATACCTTGACTTGTACGACAAAGCCAAAGGACATAATCAAAAAGAGAAGGTCAGCATTTTAGGCGATATAGATTTTGAATTGGAATTGATTCACCGAGATGAAATCAATGTAGCTTATATTTTAAAGTTGCTTGCCAAGTTGAAAGATGCAACGCCTGAGGAACAAGAGAAGCAGAAAAAAGCTTTGATTGAAATTGTTGCAGGTGATGCACAACTGAGAAGCAAACGAGAATTAATTGAAAAGTTTATCCAAGAGAATCTGCCTCATATTTCAGATTCGGACGACATTCCAGACGAATTTGAAAGCTATTGGAGCGAAGAACGAAAAGAAGCGTTAAGCAAACTCAGCCAAGAAGAAAACTTGGACAGTGAAAAGCTTCAAGAAGTAATTGGCAAATATCTCTTCACAGAAAAGAAACCGCTAAGAGATGACGTAATCGGACTTTTAAACAAGCGACCAAGTTTAAAGGAAAGAGCGACTATTGCCGAAAGAGTCACTGACAAGATTTTAAAGTTCGTTGAAACGTTTATAAATGGAATAACAGGATGACAAAGCCCACCCTTCAAAGCCACACACATTGCCAAGCCGCTCAAACCAACCGCACCAGCCAAAGCTTGTCAAAGAGTGTGTCCCTACGCACGGACGAAAGAAAATAAAGCACGATTGCACAACATTGGCTATACGTAATGCGGGAGAAAGTGCTGATATGGAAGTATTTACATTAAATAAACTATCTGCTAAACGGAAAGTGAAGTGCCTTGAAATCCCGCACTACGCATAGCCTAGACCGTTACCACCCATATTAAAACAACAAACCAAATGAAACGACTGACTGTAATTTTGTTTCTTCTATTAACAATTAAATCATTTTCTCAAGAAGGCTCGAAGTTGGGAATAAAATCTCCAGAACTCACTTTTGAGAATATTTTGAATTTTCAAAAAGACGAGGCTAAACTTTCTGATTTTGTAGACAAAGTTGTAATTCTTGATTTTTGGGCGACTTGGTGCGCTCCATGTATTAAATCATTTCCACAATTAGAAGAGCTTCAAACAAAATTTGCTGGAGAGCTTCAAATTATTACCATAACCGATGACCCAGAAGCTAGGATAAACAGGTTTCTAGAAAAAAGAGAGATGAATCTTCCTATTGTTATAGATGAAAAACGAGCATTAGCTCAAATCTTTCCGCATAGGGCAATCCCTCATACGATAGTTATTGATAAATCAGGAGTCATTAAAGCAATAACCACTTCGTCAGAAATAAATGAAGATTTGATTACTAAGGTCCTTAATAATGAAGAGATAAGTCTAAAGGAAAAGAAAGAAGTAATTGATTTTGATCCATCCAAACCTCTTTCAGGAAACGAAAATTTTACTTACCAAGTTACTATCACCCCGTTTAAAGATGGGTACCCTTCATTTTCTAATACATCAGGAGGTAAAGGACCATATAATGGAAGGAGAATTATTGCTACAAATTTAACTGCAAGAGCACTTTATGAAATTGCGTATAAATTTCCTACTGGAATTAGGACTATTGTAGAGATTGAAGATAAGGGTAAACTTGAGTTTAATAGGCAGAATGCTATATGCTTGGAGGTGATTGTTCCAGAAGAAATTGGTGATAAGCGATTCGAAATAATGAAACAACAATTAGATTTATTTTTTGGGTATCAATCAACAATAGAAGGAAGAGTAAGACCTGTTAAAATCCTTAAACCAATTGAAGGAAGAACAATTGAAATAAAAGAATCTCCGAAAGAATCAGAATCTTTCGCAAGTTATGGCGGCAGAGGGTTATCAATGAAAAGTTCTTCAATTGAGATGGTTGCTAGTTTTTTAGAAAGTCAACTAGATACACCAGTAGTTGACGAGACAAATTTAAAAGGCAATTACGATTTGGAACTTCCTTGGTATAATGAAAATCCTGAACAAATTCATGAAGAACTAAGGAAACTAGGTTTGGAGATTGTAGATGCTGAAAGAACGATTGAAGTGCTTGTAATAAAAGACAAATAAAAATACGGGTGGTAACATCACCTTGGATACAGCGGGCGGAACCGAGTAAATTTGAAAATCTGTATCTTTAATAAGTTAGGAGTAAGCTTCAAGGGTACTGCTCCGAATGCCCGCCGTCTCCAAGCTGAATCCCGTTACAGGACAGGCAGGTGAAGTTGGGGATGTTGGTAAGGCTCCGGAAGCAAGTATCCGGTAACCTCGAAGTCCACGAAGGACCGGATCGGGTTTTTT
>NZ_WIOK01000063.1:0-1938 GCF_009467825.1 Cyclobacterium xiamenense
GCCTCAGGAGATCAGATCAGCTACAATTTCCATGTTCGTCCAATACTTTCGGACAATTGTTTTGCCTGCCACGGACCGGATGAGAACAAGCGCGAATCGGGTCTTCGGCTGGACATGGCCGAGAGTGCCTATGCGGCGCTGAAAGAAAACCCGGGCGCCCACGCCATTGTGCCTGGCAAGCCTGCCGAATCCGAAGTCATCAAGCGTCTGGTATCCACCGACGCAGCCGAAATGATGCCACCACCGGAATCCAACCTCAAACTGAGTGAAGCCGAAAAGGAGATCATCCGTAAGTGGATCGATCAGGGTGCCGCCTACGAACCGCATTGGTCCTTTGTGCCGCCCGTAAAAGCGGCCCTTCCGGAACTATCCGATCCTTCCTGGACCCAAAACGAACTCGATTATTTTGTGGGCAGCCGATTGGAGCAGCGCGGCCTGACGCCCAATCAACCTGCGAATAAAATGCACCTACTTAAGCGCCTGAGCATCGACCTGACCGGGTTGCCTCCAAGCCTGGAGCTGATGCAAGCCTACCAGGCCGACGAGTCCCCGGAGGCTACCGAAAAAATCATCGACCGCCTCTTGGATAGCCCTGCCTTTGGCGAGCGCATGGCCGTGCTCTGGATGGATATCTCCCGGTATTCGGATAGCTACGGCTACCAGGACGACAACATCCGTACCCAGTGGCCCTACCGGGACTGGGTCATCCACGCCTTCAACAACAACATGCCCTACGACCGGTTCATCACCTGGCAACTTGCAGGAGACCTGCTGCCCGATGCGAACAAAGAGCAAATACTGGCCACCGCCTTTAACCGCAACCACAAGTACACGGAAGAGGGCGGCGTGATCCCCGAAGAATACCGGGTGGAATACAACGTAGACAAAACCAATACCTTCACCAAAGCCATCCTGGGCCTGACCGTGGAGTGCGCGCAGTGCCACGACCACAAATACGACCCCATCTCCCAGGAAAACTACTTTCAGCTATACGCCTTTTTTAACAACACCCCCGAAAAAGGGTACGAAGGAGACGTAAGCATTTCCAAGCCTGCCAAAAATCCGATCATGTGGATCGAAAAAGAGGACCTGCAGGGCGTACTTGATTTTGTCAACCACAAAGACACCAGCAATATCATGGTTTCGGTCATGGCCGACTTCAAGGACAGCCTGAGGCGCACCTACATTCTGGATCGGGGGCTCTACGACCAGCCCACCCGGGAGGTGCAGCCCTCCACCCCAGAAGCTATCTTTTCCTTTGACCAGAACACCTACAAACCGAACAGACTGGGTCTGGCCGAATGGACCTTTGCCGAGGACAATCCCCTCACCGCACGGGTCTTTGTCAACCTGATCTGGCAAGAGCTTTTCGGGGCAGGGATCGTGCGCTCGGCCGGAGACTTCGGCATGCAGGGAGACCTACCCACCCATCCCCAATTGCTGGACTGGCTGGCGGTCGATTTTCAGCAGAGCGGCTGGGACATCAAGCAGCTGATCAAAACGATTGTCAGCTCGGCCACCTACCAGCAGTCGGCCGAAGTAGACAAAAAGAAACAGGAAAAAGATCCGGATAATTTCTATCTGGCCCGTGCTCCCCGTATCCGCATGAACGCCGAGCACATCCGGGACATGGTCCTGTTTAGCAGCGGGCTGATGGTAGAGGAACTGGGCGGTCCCAGCGTGAAGCCTTACCAGCCGGAAGGGCTCTGGGAAGCCTCCACCTCTGGCCGGGGAGAATTGGCCGAATACCGGCAGGATGCCGGCAATTCCCTGTACCGCCGGGGACTGTACACCTTTATTAAATTAACCTCACCTCCGCCCAAACCCATCATCTTCGATGGAAGTAACCGGGACGTATGCGAAGTGACGCGAAACCGCACCAATACCCCCCTGCAGGCGCTGGCCATGCTCAACGATCCCCTGGTACTGGAAGCCTCT
>NZ_WIOK01000063.1:2035-5743 GCF_009467825.1 Cyclobacterium xiamenense
CCCGGGTGCTGGCAGCCGGACTACTCGATCAGGGAAAATCCGAGGACGCTGCAATTGAGGAAGCATTCGCACGCATCCTTTGCCGTCCTCCCAGTGCGGAGGAACGCGGGTTGCTGACCGAGTACTACCGGGAAGAGTTGAAACGGTTTCAACAGAGCCCCGAGAAAATACTGCAAGCCGTCAGACCGGGGGAATCTCCGCTTGGTCCCATGGGAGATACCGCCGAGGCAGCCGCCCTCATGCAAGTAATAGTGGCCATTTACAACGTAGAAGAAGCGATTACCAAAACCTGATATGGAAAAAGAACAATTAGAAAACGGATTGAACGAAAACAGGAGAAAGTTCCTGTCCAAGATAAGCCTGGGACTGGGAAGTGTCGCATTGGGCTCGCTTCTGATCCCTGATTTGTTTGATGGAAAATCCCAGCTGGACACCGATAAGCTGATGGCCAGCCTGCCCCACTTCGCCCCCAAAGCCAAACGGGTGATCTATTTGTTTCAAAACGGAGCCCCCAGTCAGCTGGAATCCTTTGATTACAAGCCCACCCTCAACAAGCGACTCGGAGAGGAACTCCCCGACTCCATCCGTCAAGGGCAACGCCTGACCGGGATGACGGCCGGTCAGTCCTCCTTTCCTCTGGTCGGCTCCTACCACGGATTCAAGCAATACGGGCAATCCGGGGCCTGGGTAAGCGACTTGTTTCCCTACACAGCCAAAATTGTGGACGATCTGTGCATCGTCAAATCCATGCACACAGAAGCCATCAATCACGATCCCGCATTGACCTTTTTTCAGACGGGTGCACAGGTAGGCAACCGACCCAGCATGGGCGCCTGGCTGAGCTACGG
This sequence comes from Cyclobacterium xiamenense, assembly GCF_009467825.1. Classification (GTDB taxonomy): domain Bacteria; phylum Bacteroidota; class Bacteroidia; order Cytophagales; family Cyclobacteriaceae; genus Cyclobacterium; species Cyclobacterium xiamenense. Next base: position 2,884 of record NZ_WIOK01000063.1, read on the forward strand.
ACTGGGCAGTGAAAACAACAACCTGCCAAGCTTCTGCGTGCTGCTGTCCCGGGGAAAAGGCAACGGACAGGGCGTCTATTCCAAACTCTGGACCAATGGATTTCTGGACTCGGTACATCAGGGTGTGCAGTTTTCCAGCGGAGACGACCCGGTACTCTACCTAAACGATCCCGAAGGCATGAACAAGACCGACCGCAGGCGCATGCTCGACAAGATCTCCGCACTCAACCAGATGAACTACCAGTCCTTTGGCGATCCGGAGATCAGTGCCAAAATACAGCAATACGAAATGGCTTACCGCATGCAGACCGCCGTACCGGAGGTCACCGACGTGTCCAAAGAGCCCGACAGCATTGTCAAACTCTACGGTCCCGAGTGCCTGGTACCCGGCACTTATGCAGCCAACTGCCTGTTGGCACGGAAGCTCTCCGAAAACGGCGTACGCTTTGTCCAGCTGTACCATCAGGGATGGGATCAGCACGGCAACCTGCCCAACGAAATGGCCGGACAGGCCCTGGATACCGATCAGGCATCCGCTGCCCTTATCACCGACCTCAAGCAGCGGGGACTACTCGACGAGACCCTGGTGATCTGGGGAGGAGAGTTTGGTAGGACCAATTATTGCCAGGGCAGGTTCTCGGCCGACAACTACGGCAGGGACCATCACCCCCGGGCCTTTTCCATCTGGATGGCCGGAGGCGGCGTGAAGCCAGGGATCAGCTACGGAGAAACCGACGAGTTTGGCTACAACATTGTCAAAAACCCCGTACACGTGCATGATTTTCATGCCACCATGCTCCACCTGCTGGGCGTAGATCATGAAAAACTGACCTTCAAACATCAGGGTAGAAGGTACCGGCTTACCGATGTGGCCGGTAACCTGGTCAATGACATCATTGCCTGAGTCTTCACCCTCCTTTCTGCACGTTATGTTATCCAATAAATTGAAGGCCATCCTGGGCCAGATCGTATTTGCCGTCAATGTCTTTGTGCTCTTTCTGGTCCTGGCCGAAAACCGGGTGCTCATTCCCGACTGGCTGCACGTCTTTGGACGCATGCACCCCCTGCTGCTGCACTTTCCCATCGTGTTACTCCTGATGGCCCTGTTGCTGATCGGTATCCCCGACTTGTTAAAAAACCAGGAAGACAGCCGCATGTACGGCCGGGACCTGCTGCTGCTGGGTACGCTCACAGCTGGGTTTACGGTCATCGCCGGCCTGTTGCTTTCCCACGAGAGCGGCTACGAGCAGGATGCCCTGAGCTGGCATAAGTGGACCGGCCTGCTGGTGTTCTGGACCTCCTCCCTGCTCTACAACTTCCTGCAGTACCCCAACCGGCTGCTAATCAAATCCTCCACGGCCTTTCTGGCCCTAGTAGTGGTCCTTTCCGGCCACCTGGGTGCCTCCATTACCCATGGAGAAGACTTCATCACCGGCCCCTTGAAATCCGACGAGCAACTCACCGTCAGCCTGGAGGAAGCAGAAGTATTTGCCCACGTCGTGTATCCCATCATCGAAAACAAATGCGTCAGTTGCCACAAAGCCTCCAAGCAAAAGGGGGAACTGCGCATGGATCAGGTAGAACGCCTGCTCAAAGGTGGTGAATCCGGACCTGCTATCGTGCCCCATGACCTGGAAAACAGCCTGATGGTACAGCGAATCAATCTTCCCCAGGAAGACGAAGAACACATGCCGCCCGAAGGAAAACCGCAGTTGACCGCCGAGGAAAAATCCATACTCGAAGCCTGGATCCAATCCGGCGCCCCGGTAGAAGGCAGGGTACAGGAGCTATCCGACAGCAGCAGTATCTACAGCTTGGCCGTAAACAAATTCAGCGCCCAGCCTGCAAGCTATGATTTTGACGAAGTTTCCTCCGCTACCCTGGAAGAACTCACCAATTTTTACCGAAAGGTACAACCCCTGGGGCTGGAATCCCCGGCAGTATCGGTCAGCTATTTTGGCAGGGCCAGCTTTGATCCCCGCTCCTTGGAAGAGTTGGCTCCCATTCAGGTGCAGACAGTCTCCATCAACCTGAACAACATGCCTCTGGAGGACTCAGACCTGCAATCCCTGTCGGGCTTTGTCAACCTGGAAAAACTCTACCTGAATTTTGCGTCCATCCAGGGAGAAGGCCTGCAGTACCTCAAAGGACTCGAAAAACTCCAGCTGTTATCCCTGGCAGGCAACCCCTTGCAGGAGGCTGCCCTGGCACAACTGGCGGAACTTAAAAGCCTGAAAAAACTCTACCTCTGGAATACCGGGCTTTCGGAAAGCTCCCTGGAAGAGCTCCGGGCAGCACTCCCTGGCACTCGGATTGAATCCGGCACCAGCGTCAGCGAAACGATCCTGACGCTTAATCCACCCGTGATAACCTTTGACCGGGCATTTTTCCGCGACAAACTTACCGTCCAACTCAGCCATCCCATTGGCACCACCACCATCGGCTATACCCTGGATGGAACAGAACCCGACAGCAGCAATCACCTGGTGTATACCGGACCCCTGGAAATCGACGCCGACAAAATCCTAAAAGCGCGTGCCTTTGCCGAAGGATGGATCGGAAGCAAGACCGCGGAAGCCGAATTCATCCAATCCACCATCGTTCCGGATAGCTTCCAAATGAACTACCTGCCCGAAGATCGGCACAAGGGAGATGGACAGGAAAGCCTCTTTGACCGAAAAAAAGCCATCCCCGATGGCTGGAATCTCAACTGGCTGGGTTTTCTCAACAATCCCCTGGAGGTAGAAATGGACTTTGATACACCGACCACCATCAACTCCATGGCCCTCTCCATCTGGCAAAACGGCGGTGCGCGGTTTTTCCCCCCCAGTCAGGTGCAGCTGTGGACCCGGGATAGCCC
>NZ_WIOK01000064.1:0-3293 GCF_009467825.1 Cyclobacterium xiamenense
GAATCTGTGTAATCTGTGGTGAACATTTACTTCGCCCCAGGGCATAAAAAAAGCCCTTATGGGGTTAACCAAAGGGCTTTTGAATAAATGAGGCGGCGACCTACTCTCCCGGGTGTAACCCCAGTACCATCGGCGCTGCAGGGCTTAACTTCTCTGTTCGGGATGGGAAGAGGTGGGTCCCCTGCGCCGGGCCGCCTATGTCTTTGGTTTTCTACCTCGCTGTGGAAAACCGATCTCTTGTATTCATGACTTGTCTCGCGGAAAATGCAATGGTGGAATCGTACGTTCAAGCTTTCGGGCTATTAGTACTGCTCGGCTTTGCCATCTCTGACTTTACACCTGCAGCCTATCAACGTCATCGTCTCTGACGGCCCTGTTTGGAAGTCTCATCTTGGGGCGAGTTTCGCACTTAGATGCTTTCAGCGCTTATCTCTTCCCGACTTAGCTACCCGGCGGTGCAGTTGGCACCACAACCGGTACACCAGCGGTCGGTCCATCCCGGTCCTCTCGTACTAAGGACAGCCCCCCGCAGACTTCCCACGCCCGCAACAGATAGGGACCGAACTGTCTCACGACGTTCTGAACCCAGCTCGCGTGCCACTTTAATGGGCGAACAGCCCAACCCTTGGGACCTTCTCCAGCCCCAGGATGTGACGAGCCGACATCGAGGTGCCAAACCTCCCCGTCGATATGAGCTCTTGGGGGAGATCAGCCTGTTATCCCCAGAGTACCTTTTATCCTTTGAGCGACGGCCCTTCCATGCGGTACCGCCGGATCACTATACCCGACTTTCGTCCCTGCCCGGCTTGTATGCCTCGCAGTCAAGCTCCCTTTTGCTATTGCACTCCACGCACGGTTACCAAGCGTGCTGAGGGAACCTTTGGAAGCCTCCGTTACTCTTTTGGAGGCGACCACCCCAGTCAAACTACCCACCAAACAATGTCCCCCTAAATAGGGGTTAGACACCAGGCACACAGAGGGCCGTATTTCAACGGTGGCTCCACAACGCCTGGCGACGCCGCTTCATAGCCTCCGGCCTATCCTACACACCGTGTACCCGATGCCAATGTTAAGTTGCAGTAAAGGTTCATGGGGTCTTTCCGTCCCGTTGCGGGTACGCGGCATCTTCACCGCGACTACAATTTCACCGAGCTCATGGCTGAGACAGTGCCCAGATCGTTACACCATTCGTGCAGGTCGGAACTTACCCGACAAGGAATTTCGCTACCTTAGGACCGTTATAGTTACGGCCGCCGTTTACCGGGGCTTCGGTTCAACGCTTCTCGCTTGCGCAATAACGTCCCCCCTTAACCTTCCGGCACCGGGCAGGTGTCAGGCCTTATACTTCATCTCTCGATTTCGCAAAGCCATGTGTTTTTGATAAACAGTCGCCTGGGCCTTTTCACTGCGGCTTCTCCATCGCTGGAGGAAGCGCCCCTTCTCCCGAAGTTACAGGGCCATTTTGCCGAGTTCCTTAGCCATGATTCACTCGAGCACCTTGGGATACTCTCCCCGACCACCTGTGTCGGTTTGCGGTACGGGCGCACATACGCTTGACGCTAGAGGTTTTTCTTGGAAGCTCTTAGGACCACTATCCGATTGTCCGAAGACGCTCGGTACTATCAGGTTCGGCTAAAGCTGCGCATTTTACTACAGCTCCAATACCTACACCCTTTAACCCGGTATTCCGTCACCGGGCGGGCCTTTCAACGCTCCGTCACCCCGTCACCTGTACATGCGGTATGGGAATATTAACCCATTTGCCATCGGAATCCCCTTTCGGGTTATCCTTAGGTCCCGACTGACCCTGATCCGATTAGCGTTGATCAGGAATCCTTGGTCTTACGGTGTGGATGTTGTTCCCATCCATTATCGTTACTTATGCCTACATTTGCTTTTCCGGAAGCTCCACCACTCATCGCCAAGTGGATTCGCCGCCGCCGGAATGCTCCCCTACCACTACTCCCGATAAATCGGAATGTAATCCTTTGCTTCGGTACCGCGCTTGATGCCCGATTATTATCGACGCCCTGCCGCTCGACCAGTGAGCTGTTACGCACTCTTTAAAGGAATAGCTGCTTCCAAGCTAACCTCCTGGCTGTCTCTGCAACTGGACCACCTTTGTTCAACTTAGCGCGGATTTTGGGACCTTAGCAGTAGGTCTGGGTTCTTTCCCTCTCGGACTTGGACCTTAGCACCCAAGCCCTCACTGACGGTTCTGTAAAACGGCATTCGGAGTTCGTCAGGATTTGGTAGGATGTGACTCCCCCTAGTCCTATCGGTAGCTCTACCTCCGTCTTACAATTCCCGACGCTGTTCCTAAAAACATTTCGGGGAGTACGAGCTATTTCTCAGTTTGATTGGCCTTTCACCCCTACCCACAGCTCATCCGGAAGCTTTTCAACGCTTATCGGTTCGGTCCTCCACTCTGTTTTACCAGAGCTTCAACCTGGCCATGGGTAGATCACTAAGTTTCGCGTCTGCCCCCACCGACTATATCGCCCTGTTCGGACTCGCTTTCGCTACGGCTCCCCGCGTCTACACGGTTAACCTTGCCGGTGAGGAGCAACTCGTAGGCTCATTATGCAAAAGGCACGCCGTCATCCTGACTAAGTCAAGACTCCGACCGCTTGTAGGCGCACGGTTTCAGGTTCTTTTCACCCCGTTATTCACGGTACTTTTCACCTTTCCCTCACGGTACTCGTTCACTATCGGTCTCCGGGGAGTATTTAGCCTTACCGGATGGTGCCGGCAAATTCAGCCGGGATTTCTCCCGTCCCGGCCTACTCAGGATACCCACTCGCTTATCGTCCCTTCCCCTACGGGACTATCACCCCCTATGGTCCGAATTCCCATTCGGTTCGGGTCAAAACAATTCGCAATTATTGGGTCCTATAACCCCCTGACGGCCGTAACCGGCAGGGTTTGGGCTCTTCCGCGTCCGCTCGCCGCTACTGACGGAATCACTATTGTTTTCTCTTCCTATGGGTACTTAGATGTTTCAGTTCCCCACGTTCGCCTTGATTTATAAATAAACCAATATCCTAATCGCTTAGGATGGGTTGCCCCATTCGGACATCTGTGGATCAATCCGCCTGTGCCGGTCCCCACAGCTTTTCGCAGCTTGGCACGTCCTTCTTCGCCTCCCGGAGCCTAGGCATCCCCCGTACGCCCTTGTTCACTTGAACTCCTTATATGCCCTTTTGCAAACACATAAGGTTATTTCCAGATCAGTCTCGCTCGCGCTAAACCAATCTCATTGCATTCTCCGCTCAACATGTCAATGAACTTTT
>NZ_WIOK01000065.1 GCF_009467825.1 Cyclobacterium xiamenense
TCTGCGGAAAACTTCCTCCTTGTTTGCTTGTTCATAAGGTTAAATTTAATCGTTTTTTTTAACTTAACCTCTGGTCTCAATTTTGGGGAGTATTATAATTGAAGCTAGTTTTCCAACAGACACCATAAGAATCATAAAAACAGGTGAAAGCGTATTTAGTGCTGATAGAAAAACACTAACCTTTTCAGAGAGTGCCCTAATAAATCTTCATGAAGTTTTCCAACACAATTTAGATATTCAGAAACAAGACAGAGAAGTTCTTGCATCGGAAGAGCTTCATAAGCTGTTTCCATCTGCGGTTGATTCTGCTGAAAGGGAATATGTAAAGAATTCAATATCTACTGCACTATCAACTTGGAAACAATCTCTCGATGAATTTTCAAACACTGATAAAGAAGCCATCAAGGAACTCTTTGAAAAACTAATGCTTGCAGATGGATTCATTTCACCTGAAAGTTTGCTAAAAACTAAAGAGACGATAGATGAGCAATACATTGATGACGTAATCGCAGAGTATGAGAAACTTATGCAACAAAAAACAGAAACCGAAAACCTTGAGAAAAAATGGCAAGGCTTCCTAAAAAAACACAGTTGGATTTTCTCCTACATTTTTTCCTTTCCAATTATTTTACATGAAGATGAGGCTTATGTAGGTGGTAAAGGAATTTCAAATAAAAACGGGAAGGTTACAGACTTTCTAGTTAAAAACAACCTTACCAATAATGTCGCATTTATCGAAATCAAAACCCATAAAACTGACTTAGTTAAGAAGGGGTCAGCTTACAGAGGAAATGATGTGTTTTCTATGAGTTCCGATTTATCGGGTGGTATTTCACAGGTTCTCAATCAGCGTGATAATTTTCAAAAACAATTTGCCATTCACAAGATGAATAGTGAGGATAAAGGATTTGAAACCTTCAATTCAAAGTGTGTCGTATTGATGGGGTCAATTTCCGATTTGAACGATAAAGAATTGGGTTCATTTGAATTGTTCCGAAGCAATAGCAAGGATGTAGAAATATTAACCTTCGATGAGTTGCTAGCGAGATTCAACAACCTTAAAGAGCTTATGATGGGCAAAGTGAATTAGCAAATGACAAGAATAACTGAACATAGCATAGAAGATTTTGCTATCAAATTGTTGGAGCATTTGGGCTATGAATACATCTATGCACCAAGTATTGCCCATGATGGCGAAAACCCAGAGCGGAATTCTTATGAAGAAATCCTACTCAACAATCGCATGGCAGAGGCAGTACGAAGAATCAACCCGACTGTGCCAGCTGCTGCACAAGAAGATGCCATCAAAGAGATTCAGCGTATCCATTCGCCAGAATTATTGACCAATAATGAAAGCTTTCATCGCTTATTGACCGAAGGCATTAAAGTCAGCTATCAAAAAGACGGCCAGCAAAGAGGTGATTTGGTCTGGTTAATCGACTTCAACACACCCAAAAACAACGATTTTATTGTTGCCAACCAGTTTACGGTGGTAGAAGATGGCGTAAACAAACGCCCTGATGTTATTCTGTTTGTCAACGGTATTCCTTTAGTGGTCATCGAACTCAAAAATGCAGCAGATGAAAACGCCACCATCAAATCCGCTTTCCGCCAAATAGAAACTTACAAAGCGGTCATTCCAAGTTTGTTTACTTACAATGCCTTTACGATTATTTCAGACGGACTGGAAGCCAGAGCAGGAACGCTTTCATCGGGCATGAGCCGTTTTATGGCGTGGAAATCGGCAGACGGTAAAGAAGAAGCATCGCACTTGGTGAGTCAGATGGAAACGCTCATAAATGGCATGCTCAATAAAGAAACCTTGCTGGATTTGGTTCGGCATTTCATCGTTTTTGAAAAATCGAAAAAGGAAGATGCCAAAACGGGCGTTACTACCATTTCAACCGTTAAAAAATTAGCGGCTTATCATCAATACTATGCCGTTAACCGAGCGGTGGAATCTGCCATGCGAGCCACAGGTTACACAGTAGAAAAAGAAACGCCAAACAGTATGGTGATGGAATCACCTGAAAGTTATGGAGTTGCAGGTGTAAAATCACAACCCAAAGGCGACCGAAAAGGTGGTGTGGTTTGGCATACCCAAGGAAGTGGCAAATCGCTTTCCATGGTGTTCTTCACAGGCAAAATCGTGTTAGCTTTAGATAATCCCACTGTCGTGGTTATCACGGACCGCAACGATTTGGACGACCAACTCTTTGACACTTTTGCATCTTCAACACAGCTATTGCGTCAAGAACCAAAGCAAATTGAAAACCGAAACGACTTAAAAGAAAAACTAAAAGTGGCTTCTGGCGGTGTAATTTTTACCACCATTCAAAAATTTTCACCTGAAGAAGGCAATGTGTATGAAACGCTTTCGGAACGGGAAAATATTGTAGTGATTGCCGATGAAGCACACCGAACGCAGTATGGTTTCAAAGCCAAAACAGTTGACGACAAAGACGAACATGGCAATGTAATTGGAAAGAAAACCGTGTACGGTTTTGCCAAGTACATGCGTGATGCTTTGCCAAACGCCACCTATATTGGTTTTACGGGAACACCAATTGAAAGCACTGATGTAAACACCCCTGCCGTTTTCGGAAACTACATTGATGTCTATGACATTGCCCAAGCGGTAGAAGATGGTGCAACCGTTCGCATTTACTACGAAAGCCGATTGGCGAAAGTGAACCTGAGCGAAGAAGGCAAAAAGCTGGTAGAGGAACTGGATAATGAATTGGATGGAGAAGAACTCACCGAAACTCAAAAAGCCAAAGCCAAATGGACACAGTTAGAAGCCTTGATCGGCAGTGAAAACCGCATCAAGAATGTAGCCAACGACATCATTCAACATTTTGGTCAACGCCAAGAAGTATTTGAAGGTAAGGGAATGATTGTGGCCATGTCCAGAAGAATTGCAGCTGACCTATATGATGAAATCATCAAAGTACGCCCCGATTGGCATTCAGATGATTTGGACAAAGGTGTGATTAAAGTGGTGATGACTTCATCTTCTTCGGATGGGCCAAAAATCGCCAAACATCATACCACCAAGCAACAAAGAAGAACGCTTGCTGACCGAATGAAAGACCCAGACGATGAACTTAAACTGGTGATTGTTCGAGACATGTGGCTTACTGGTTTTGATGCACCAAGTATGCACACGCTTTACATCGACAAACCCATGAAAGGTCACAACCTAATGCAGGCCATTGCAAGGGTCAACCGAGTGTACAAAGACAAGCCAGGTGGTTTGGTGGTGGATTATTTGGGCATTGCTTCTGATTTGAAAAAAGCACTCTCGTTTTACTCAGATGCAGGTGGAAAAGGTGACCCAACAATTGCCCAAGCCCAAGCGGTTGAATTGATGCTGGAAAAACTGGAAGTGGTTTCGCAGATGTACAGCGGCTTCCCTTATGAAGACTATTTCCAAGCAGAGACTGGACAAAAGCTTTCTATGATTCTGGCAGCCGAAGAACACATTCTCGGACTGGAGGACGGAAAGAAAAGATACATCAACGAAGTAACCGCTTTGTCCAAAGCCTTTGCGATTGCCGTTCCGCATGAACAAGCCATGGACGTAAAAGATGAAGTATCATTTTTTCAAGCAGTAAAAGCTCGTTTAGCCAAGTTTGACGGTACAGGTTCAGGCAGAACCGATGAAGAAATTGAAACAACCATTCGTCAAGTCATAGACCAAGCTTTGGTTTCGGAGCAAGTGATTGATGTCTTTGATGCGGCAGGAATCAAGAAGCCAGACATTTCCATTCTATCCGAGGACTTCCTGATGGAACTCAAAGGAATGGAACACAAAAATGTGGCTCTGGAAGTTTTGAAAAAACTACTTAATGATGAAATAAAAGCACGTTCCAAAAAGAACTTGGTTCAGAGTAGGTCGTTAAAGGAAATGTTAGAAAATTCGATTAAGAAGTACCACAACAAGATTTTGACGGCAGCCGAAGTGATGGACGAACTCATCAAGTTGAGTAAGGAAATCGTGAACATGGACAGTGAAGCTAAAAAACTTGGACTGACTGACTTTGAATATGCTTTCTACACCGCAGTTGCAAACAACGATTCCGCCAAACAGCTCATGCAGCAAGACAAGCTGAGAGAACTCGCTGTGATTTTGACCGAACGAGTAAAGCAAAATGCTTCCATCGACTGGACAATCAAGGAAAGTGTAAGAGCAAAATTGAAAGTTATCATCAAGCGGACATTGAGACAATACGGCTATCCACCAGACATGCAAAAACTAGCAACAGAGACTGTATTGAAACAAGCGGAAATGATTGCAAAAGAATTAACAACCGACTAAATAATGCCAACGCTCAACAGCCACACACATTGCCAAGCCGCTCAAAGCAGCCGCACAAGCCAAAGCTTGTCAAAGAGTGTGTCTGAGCCAGCGCACGGACGAAAAAAGAAAAAGTACGACCGCACAACAATGGCTATACGTAATGCGGGGGAAAGTGCTGATATGAAAGTAATTACATCAAACAAACTTTACGGCAGGCGGACAGTGAAGTGCCCTGAAATTCCGCACTACGCATAGCCGACACCGTTACAGGACAGGCAGGTGAAGTTGGGGATGTTGGTAAGGCTCCGGAAGCAAGTATCCGGTAACCTCGAAGTCCACGAAGGACCGGATCGGGTTTTT
>NZ_WIOK01000066.1 GCF_009467825.1 Cyclobacterium xiamenense
TTTCCCGGACCATGGATCATGCAGGGACGCAGGATATAGACCCGCTTGCCGGGGGCCGGATGTGCCAACAGGTATTCCTCTGCTTTTCGCTTGGACTTGGCGTAGACGGTTTCCGGTGTGCAGGGCGTTTCTTCCGTAAGCCAACCTTCCACCCGATCGGCACAGGCTTTGACGCTGCTGATAAAAACAAAGGTCTGGGCGGCGGGATCCGCCCGAAAGCGGTCGTACAGCTTGCGGGTAAGCTCGTAATTGGCCTCCCAGTATTCCTGTTCATCGGCAGTCTTCTTCAGATCGTGCGCTTTTCCTGCCAGGTGGATGTAATGGCTAAAAGACAGGTCTCCTTGCTGCCAGAAATCGCCATAGGACAAATCGGTGCCGGAACGGTTCCTACTAAGTGCCTTCCAGGGCCTGTCTTTCAACTGCTTTTGCATGTTCTGCCCGACGAAGCCGGTGACTCCTGTGATTAGTATCATGTGATTATTTAGGGTGCCTGAGCTTGTCGGACTGATAAAGGTCAGCCCAAAAAGGCATGGTTCAAGGATGTGGTGATTTGGGCTTCGACAGGCTCAGCCCACAGAGACGTATCCGTCCTGGCCGCCTGAGCTTGTCGGACTGAAAAAGGATCAGCCTAAAAAGGCAGCCCACGGAGACGTATCCGTCCTGGCCGCCTGAGCTTGTCGGACTGAGAAAGGTCAGCCCAAAAAGGCATGGTTCGATGGTTTAATGATGTGGTGATGTGGTGATGTGGTGATTTGTAAATGAATTATGCATTCTGGCAATACCCATACATAAACCCTTCCTTAGTCAAATGGGGAAAATCATCACCCATTGCATTATTTCTCAAAAAGATTTTTCACTTTGACCAGGAGTTCATTTTTCGTTAGATCTGTGAGCTGAGAAATCTTTTTTTTAACCAGCATTTTTTCCATCACGAAAATCTTATGCACCCTAACCTGGCTCTTTTTTCTCAGTGAAACAGTAATCCTGTTTTCATCAATAAAAAAACTAAATTCATCACTTCTCGATGTTGAACTGATTTGGGCTAGAATGATATCCCTGGTATTATTTACTCTTTCACCTGAAATAACCACAGCGGGCCGGCTTTTTGACAGTTGCCCATCAGAAAACGGGAAGGGAACAATAACGATATCTCCTTGCCTAAAATCCATTTATTCCAAAAAACTATCCCAATGGGTTTCATCTTCATTTTCCCAATCTTCATTTAAGGATGATTCTGAAAGCCGCATGGCGTGCTGTGTTAAAGCGCTTTCGCCAGCATGTTGTTGATGGAGTTGGTCTTTATTTTTCTTTAATACAAATTCCGCAAAGTCAGCAATTTCTTGAATGCTATCTTCTGGCAGTTGTTCCAACGTTTCAACTGTTTTATAAATTAAAACTTTTTTTGACATAAATCCATCCATTTCTGTAATATACGGTTTTTTCAGATTTAGTTTACATTATGCCTAGTGAAAGTTAAGGGTTAATTTATTTTAAATTCAAAAATATGAATCAACTTTTTATGCAACACCTTAATTTCTTTAAGATTAAGGTTTCCCAATTTCCCTATTACCAAGGATTTATCGATTGTGGCCATCTTTCCAATTCTTACGAGTGAAGGTTTCTTGAGTCCATTTATTGAATTTGGGTATAGTAGTATATCGGCCGGTTCCTGCCAGTGTAGCTTCGTAGAGATAAAGCTTACAGTGATGTCTAAAATTCCAACAATCAGTATCAACGCAGGGCGCTTTTTACTGCCTGTCAGATCGGTGAATGGAAAAGGGATCAAAATGATATCTCCCTGCTGCATCAGTATTTTTCTTTTAAATCATCTTCATTATATAAATCTTCCTCATCCTGAAGAAAAGCAAAACTATCTGATTCGCTGACCATTGTTTCTATCCCTTTTTGAAGAATTTTTTCTTCATTTTTTTTCAACATAAACTCCGCAAAGTCAGCAATTTCTTGAATACTGTCTTCTGGCAGTTTTTCCAATGTTTCAACTGTTTTATGAATCAAACCTTTTTTTGACATAAGTTCATCTTTTGCTGCAATATACGGTTTTTTTAGATTTAGTTGGTTCCATCCAAGTCTGGAGTTAATGGCAGGACGAAGGCTGATGGGGGTAGTAAACGCCAATTCCTTTCGTACTTTATTCGCTGCGCTGCTCAGGACAGGCTTAATTCCAAAAGTACCAAACCTGCCGGCAGGCAGGAGATCAAGGCACAAAAATCCTTCCCCCCGCTAACCTCCCGCACACCTCCTGACTCCCGTCAGGACAGGCCACTGACTCTCGTCAGGACAGGCCACTGACTCTCGTCAGGACAGGCTCCGTTTTTTGTCGGCCCACCCGCTTTGTTTTTCTGTTGACATGCTATTAAAACTATTGGATGCTTCGAAAATCGGTTTCCGCAAAAAAGACAAGCCCAAAAACAAGAAAAGCCAGACCCTAAAGCCCAGCCGATAACGAACCACTTTACCCCTTAACAACCACGCCTGAATCCCAAACCACCGCTCCTGACTGGTTGCCCATACCTACAAGTCAACCCGTACCGAACCCTATTAACCCTTAACCGCCACCCCTGAAGCCAATACCCACTACAAATGCAGAAAGGCCAGGTCTTAATCAGTCAATGTGGCTTTAGGAAAAGAGCACGGCAGGACAATCGTCGTTTTCTCTATTTGCCGCCAATTGGTCTTGTACTTTTTGGCCCTGATTCACTACGCTACTCAGGACAGGCTTGACCCAAAAAGTACCAAAAAGGTCAAGACAAAAAAATCCTTCCCCCCGCATACCTCCCGCGCCCTCCTGACTCCCGTCAGGACAGGCCACTGACTCCCGTCAGGACAGGCCCGGTTTTTTGTCGGCCCACCCGCTTCTTTCAATCGTAGACGTTCGATCAAAATTAGCGGATGCTTCGAAAATCGGTGCCTCCAAAAAAAACCATACCCTCAAACAGGAAAATGGCCAGACCCCAAAGTCCAGCCCATACCGACCCCCCTTAACCACCACCGTTGACTCAAATTCCGCCTCCCCTGCCCATTTGCCCGAAACTACAACTCAGCCGGTTCCGAACCATTTAACCCTTAACTACCACGCTTGAATCCCATACCGCCAATCCTGCCTATTTGCCCATACCTACAAATCAACTCGTACCGAACCCTATTAACCCTTAACAACCACGACTGAACCGAATTCCACCGCTCCTGACTGGTTGCCCATAACTACAAGTCAACTCGTACCGAACCCTATTAACCCTTAACCACCACGTTTGGACAAAAAACAAGGTCTTAAAACAAAAGGCCAGACCCTAAAATGTCACCTGGCTTTAGGAAAAGGGCATGCCAAGACACAGGTTGTACTCCTTGTTTTAACGCCAATTCCTTTCGTACTTTTGGCCCCGATTCGCTGCGCTGCTCGGGACAGGCTTTGATCCAAAAGTACCAAAAAATCAAGGCACAAAAATCCTTCCCCCCGCTAACCTCCCGCGCGCCTCCTGAAAAAATTCAGGACAGGCTCGGTTTTGTGCCGGCCCACCCGCTTCTTTCATCCCTAGAGGTTCTGTCAAATTTAATTGGTGCAAAGTCCGTACGCTCACCCCAACCGGTAGTCTCTCGCTTAACCCTTAACCACCACGATTGGACCCAATACCAACCCAAATGCAAAAAGGCCAGACCCTAAAAGTCCAGCCCATATCGAACCACTTTAACTCTTAACAACCGCCGCTGAATCCAAAGATAGCCCAAAACGCAAAAAGGCCAGACCCCAAAGTCCAGCCCATACCGAACCCCATTAACCACCACGGCTGAATCTAATACCGCCTCTCCTGCCTATTTGCCCATAACTACAACTCAACCCGTTCCGAACCCTATTAACCCTTAACCACCCCGACTGAACCGAATTCCACCGCTCCTGCCTGTTTG
>NZ_WIOK01000067.1 GCF_009467825.1 Cyclobacterium xiamenense
TTGGTTGGTATTTTGTACCTTCATAGCTATATGTTTAAGACAACATAATTTACCTAAAGTAGGCCGGTTTTCATAAGGAAAATCGGCTTATTTTGTCTCCTGAGGCCATTTTTCCTAACTTAATAGCATTGGCTCTTTACCAACGGCGGATTCCTGATCATCACCTTTCTTTTTTTCCGGAATATGATTGAGGAAAACCGCAAGGATCTGGAAACACTGGACTTGATCCAAACCAAAAATGAAGAGGAAATTTTCGCCATCCGGTGTAAGAATTTGGGACTTACCAAAAGGGAAACGGAGATCTGCCAATTGGTCAGGGATGGCTACATCTATAAAGAAATCGGAGATACGCTGAATATCTCCGAAAGGACCGTCAACAAGCACATACAGAATATTTTCAAAAAGGCTGGAAGTAATAATAAACTTGACCTGTTGAATAAGATTAGCAGAAGGGTGAAGTCGGCGTGACAAAATGAATGATTAAATTACTCCGGACCGACTTACAATCGTTAGACAAAGTAAAATTACCAGAGAGTCAAGGACAAACACCACCGCTCGGTTACGCATCTTTTTTTATAAAATATCGTTAACTTTGTACTGTGAAGAAAAAAATCAACATAGCGAAAGTCTTCCCCAAACATCTATTTTGGGATATGGATCATAGTGCGCTTGACTTTGAAAGGGACAAGGATATTATTATTCCCCGTGCCCTCTTTGCAACTACTCCGGAAACTTTTGATACAGATATTGTCACTCTGGAAAAACTTTATTCCAGAAAGCAGATCCTAAAACATCTCAAGACCACAAAAGAAAGGATAAGCAATGAGGTCTGCAGGCTGGTTGCCAACAGATATGATGTGGGTATTTTCTTTCGTTTTAAACAATGAAAGCTGTTGACCCTTTATTGGTTTCAACAATCAAAAAGCTTCAGCAACTCCCATCCCTTTACAGCTTTATGCTGGCTGGTGGTACCAATCTGGCACTTTTGTACAATCATAGGGTCTCTTATGATATAGATTTTGTATCAAACAACATTATCGGGAAAGACGGGTTTGAAAGAATCATAACAGAGATAGCTGGCCTATATGGTTCAAAAAATATTATAGTAAACCGGATCAACCTGGAATTGGATGGGCAGTTCATTTTTTTAAGACTATTTATTACAAAATCAGAAACCGTCATAAAACTAGAACTGCTTCAAAACATTCAATACCTGACCGGACCGGATGAATTTGATGGAATGAGAATTTTATCGAAGCCGGACATCGGACTGCTAAAGTTGATGAGTGCCTCCAACCGTTACGCCAAAAAGGATATTTATGATCTGGATTACATTACCGATGAAATCCCTCTTGGAGAACTATTCAGTTTACTTCAAATAAAATCAGAGAAGTACAATAAACCTCAACACCGGAATATATTTGACCTGGACAATGAAATCAGCCCACTAACCAGGCCTGAGCTATTATTGGAATTTGACAAAAGGAAATATTCAAAAAACAAGCCCTTCCATACCAACGACAGAATTGATATCATTGAGGGGAGCAAGTCCTGGCAAGAAGCCAGGATCAGTTGGAGGTTTAAAGTGCGGAAATTGTTCCAAGAAATGGGATTGGAATTTCCAACTCCTGGAAGAATGTGATTCAATCTTAAAAACAGCCCTTTTTATTCGTTCAGTTCAGAGGATAATGACGATTTTGGAAGCCGATTTTTTGTCCCCTCGGTTTCAAAATAATCTTTCTTCTAAGTTATCTTTCCAAATAACAAATCCTTTTCTTTCGTCCGTATAGTCATGGAAGATCCGGCTGAAATTTTGTGGTTCCTTTTCCAGAAACATTTGTCTGCCTTTGTTTCGGATAATATTCAGATCCTTGTCAATTGTTCGTAGCTTTTGTGGGAGCAGTTGCCTGTTTTTCTCAATATGCCAGATGTAAGTAGCTTCTTCGGAGTCCAGTGTTTCTAAAACAACATGATATTGTTCTGTGCCGGAAAGAAGGAACACGAATGAGAATGGATTTAAGACAAACCTGAGTTTTAATGTAGTGCCGTCATGCCTGGATGCCAGATATCGTAGGTGCCTGTAATGCCTCACTTTCTCATTTTTCAAAAGATCACTTAACAATTGTTCTTCTGAATCATAGAATGGTTTACCATTTTGTCCTTCCTGTATCTTGTCGAGCCCGAGTAAGTTTTCTTCCATACCTGGAACATATTGCTTACCGAGAATTCCCTGTTCAATAAATCGGAATTTTACGCTTTCAATGATCTCCCGGTTGATACTTTCCAGACCAGTCGAACTAGCTTTTTGTGAAACCAACTCGTTATTTTCAAACTCCGCAAAAACTTCAGCTTCCACGTATTTTGACTTTAATATTTTGGAGAAATATGGCTTCAAAACATCAAACTCAGGCCTCACCTCTTCATTTTCTATTTCAAACTCCACTTCCGTCTTGATCTCAGAAACTCGATAGCGGAAAGCAATTGCACCATAACGAAAATCCAATTGGTCAATAAGTACCTTGATTTTTTTATCAACTGTAAATGTTTGCCCGAAGGGGGGCTCGGCAATCGCTGTGTCATCAAATAATGTTGCCTGCCGATTAAGCTGTCGGTAATAGGTATTCCTTTTCAGAAATAACCGGTTCAGGTATTCAATTTTATGATCTCTGTAATCATAAATAACCGGGCTGATTTCAGATCGCTGAACACGACCAATATATTGAATCAGTTTACCTTTAAAAGAGAAGGGATAAACAAGGAAAAGGCAGGAGGCATTTTGCAAGTCGGTTCCCTCTCCGAAAAACTGTCCGGTTGTAATTAGTGCCGAGACTGTAATCTCAACTCTGTCTAAGCTTGGAATTTAGTTTTAAATTTTATAAGTAGTAGACATGAGTACAGAAGAAAAAGAAAACCTAAAAGAGAAA
>NZ_WIOK01000068.1 GCF_009467825.1 Cyclobacterium xiamenense
ACTTTATCCATGAACGTAAATGTAACTTAAAAGTTACCATTTTCAAAATTTTAAAAAGTTGGTTATATGTGAATTAACTTTCACAATATGCGCTATAACGGGATTCAGCTTGGAGACGGCGGGCGTTCGGAGCCGTACTCTTCCAGCCTACTCCTAACTTCTTAAAGATACTAAACTTCAAATTTACTCTGAACCGCCCGCTGTATCCATGGTGATGTTATGGGCTTTTCTTCTTTCTATGTTCTGTTTATAAGATTTACGACTACATTGATCATCATTTCTTTTTCTTCAGGTTTACTTTCAGCAATTAACAAAGTCAAAGCGACCAATGCGTTTTCACTGATTCTTTTAGTACCATCTGGAAAATACAAACTTTTGTTCTTTTCCAAATACCAAATGAATAGCCACGCTGCAATTCTTTTGTTTCCATCTGAAAATGAATGGTTTTTCACAACAAAATATAAAAGGTGAGCAGCTTTTTCTTCTAAACTTCGATACAATTCTATGCCATCGAATGTTTGGTCGATAGCTGAAATTGAACCCTTAAAGGATTGGTCTTTTTCATTTCCAAAAAGACTTGAACCACCGAATCTTTTCTTTAATTCATCCACAGCATGTTTTGCTTCCTCGTAGGATATTCTAAAAGTTGCTTGGATTGGGGTTTGCGATAAACTTAATCTTTGATGGTCATAATCATCCAGAATATCCAAAGCAGTGGAGAATTCGGATAAAACTTCAAATATGCCCTTAGTCTGATCGTCTGAACCAAGACTTTGGATTGTTCTATTAACAAGTTTTATTGTTTTTTGAAGCTCCAGTAACCTCTTTTCGTTAATCGTATAGCCTTTTATCAAATGATCTTTAATGATCTTGCTGGCCCATATTCTAAAGGCTGTACCCTTTTTGGAATTAACCCGATAACCCACAGAAATAACCAGATCCAAATTATAGATTTTTATTTGTCTCTTTACTGCTCTTTCACCTTCCTGTTGAACTTGTGTAATTTTTGCACAAGTTGCCTCTTCATCCAATTCAGAGGTTTTGTAAATATTTCGGATATGCCTGACTATTGATGTCCTATCAGTTTCAAACAATTCAGAAATCTGATATTGATCCAACCAAAGGGTGTCATTTTCAAGAAGCACTTGAATAGTTGGTGCGTCTTTCCCCAACTGATAAATTACTATTTCACCTGTTTGCTTCATGAGCTAAACTTTGATTCCTGTTCTTCAAGATACTTAATTTTGGCTTTTTTGAGTTCTTGAATATCCTCATATTCCAAATTTAACCCTAGGTAGGTGGTAGAGAGATCAATTCGGTCATTAAAAAAAAGTAACCGCATCATTTTTCTTAGCTCAACTTTGTGGGAAGGCGTTTCCAATTGGAAAAAAACTTTCACTTTCTTGTCAGAAGCCATGAACTCAATGAAGTTATTCACTCCTTGAGAATAAGCTGGCCACCATAGTATCTTGCAATTGGGTAAGTATCAGACCACAACATTTCACCAACTACTGCAAAAACTCCAAATTTTACTTGATCTATTTAACTCCAAGAGTATAAATAATCATTAAATTCTATCGAATCTAAACTGATACTCACTTCACCTTCTAACTTTCCGAATTTCTTTTCATTTTCATGAGCACCCCAATAGCTTGCATAGAGATCAATCCCAATAATAAAAAAAGTAGGGTTCGAATTAAATAATCAAAGGATAAACTTAAACTTAGCTGACTAGCAATAAAAGCAATTGTTATAAGCAAAATAAAACCTCCATACATTAACCTAGATGAATTGACCCTCCAATCGATTCCTTTTGAGGGTATAAAAATTTTTGCTTTAAATGCAGGATGCTTCATTTGGTTCTCAGAATTGCCCATAACGTCCGGGGCTTGTGGGCGGCGGGCACTTACGGAGCCCTTTTCTTGCTCGCTTTCACAAACTTCCTTAAATGTACTAAAATAATATTTTATCCGTAAACTGCCTGCTGCACCCAAGCTTGGGTTACAGG
>NZ_WIOK01000069.1 GCF_009467825.1 Cyclobacterium xiamenense
CTGCGGAAAACTTCCTCCTTGTTTGCTTGTTCATAAGGTTAAATTTAATCGTTTTTTTTAACTTAACCTCTGGTCTCAATTTTGGGGAGTATTATAATTTGATTCGGTTTAAAATTCTTCTGCCTAGTTAACGAATAGGCGATAGAAAGCCACATACTTCATTTACTGAATACTATTAGGCAAAAATCAAAGCTCGACAGAAGGATTCGGGCCATTGCCGTAAATGAGCAGTCCGGCAAATTGTATGGTAGCACCACGGATGAAGATCCTGGAATTGCTGTTTTTGATTTACCTTCGTTTGACTAACAAAAAAGGCACTATTTCACATCATTTAACAATACAGACTATATTCATAATTGGATTAGATTTTTAAACAAGCTATTTTCAACTACTGGACCCCTTAACTAGCTGATTTTAAGGAGAAATTCTTTAGGTCTCCGATTATAAACGTAAATCAAACGCTGTTTTGATAGCATTTCTACAAATACTAAGTGTATTCTTATGGTTTATCCTGTCGCCTTCTGGTACCAGTAGGTTTATATCCGTGCCCCTGGACCACCGGGAGCCCCGCGGCAAGCAAATAGAAATCAGTTATACCCTATTTCAACCCTACGAGGAACAAAAAGAAACCCTTCTGCTGATAGAAGATCCCCTGGACAACTATTTTCAGCAAAGCATGGATCTCCGGAAACTGGCGAATGAATTTAACCTGGTACAAATCAAAGGCCGCCATCAGTCCGAAGTCCTCCTGAATACCCTCCGGGCTACAGGGGAAACGGACTGGTCCAAAGCTTACCAGCTACTGAACGTGGACCAGCATGCCAGGGACCTGGAAAGGGTCCGGAAAGCCTTACTCGGAGATCAGCCGGTGCATTTGGTGGGCTTTTCCGGTGCTGCCGCCTACCTGCATTATTACCTGAGCCTGTATCCCGAAAAAGTCAGTTCCCTGATTTCCTTTAACCCCCTACTTCTTGACCTTCAAAAAAACCTGAACTTCCGGGACCCGGCCCCCTGCCCGGAAGCACAGGCCAACCGGTTTTGGCTCGGCTATTTATGGCATGCACATTCCGAAAGGCTTTGTCCGGATACGGGTGATACCGATGATTTTCCTTTCTATGCCTTTTTACAATGGGGATTTTTGGTGCCGGGCCTATGGAAAAATAGGGACGATGATGTAGCACTAAAAGTACGGCTGTTTGAGCACAGTTATGATTTGTTGGCAAACCGGCTGAACGATCAGCCTCCTTCCATTGCGGCAGCCTGGTTGAAACAGAAAAGCCAGCCCATCTGGAAGGAATTGGAGAAAGCTCCTTTTTCGGTGCATGGAGTGGATTACGACAAAGGCAGGCTGTACGAAGGAAAGTTACTGATCGTGGGCGCTGTCCATGACAAACTGCTATCCAGGTATTGTTATGATGTATTGGCGGAGTTCTACCCCCAGTCCAGCCTTATGCTGCTCCGGGATGGACATGCTTTGGGGAAATTGAGGGCTACCCGATTGCAGCGGGAGCTTATCCGCTCCTTTTTACTTGAGGATAATCAGGAAAAAATCGGCGTTTACCAATCCCTTCGGGAAGCCGGGCTACTTTATGATAAAAGAAACAGCAATAACCTTTGAGGTCTTTGAGACCGCGAAAGTTTCAAACGTACACGTTCCAAGAAAGACCTTCGGGGTTGGAGAAACCCCCAATGCTATTAAGTTAAGCTTTTTGGTTTGTTATTTTGGTTTCAAAATGGAATAATTTTGATTTTTCCCTGCCGGTTTCGGGCTTTTTATCAGGTTTCG
>NZ_WIOK01000006.1 GCF_009467825.1 Cyclobacterium xiamenense
TAACTTGGCCATAGTTGCTTTTTTGTACAACTCCAAAATACCATTTTTGGAGAAAAAAAACAACTAAATTAGAGGCTGCCCGACTTTTCGGACAGCCTCGTTGGTTAAAACTATCCTACGTGGTGGGAACTCAGTCTGCCGTTTCCGGAAAATAAATTTTCCCGGACAGGCGCATCAGTTCGATTTCATTTTCCTTAATCGTGTACAAGGATTCGATCAAGCGACTCTCCGCCTGAAGGCGGTTTACCTGTGCGTCTCTAAATTCCAGGTAATTGGCGATTCCCAGGCGAAACCGGTCCAAGGCAATATCCGAATTTTCAACCGCCACTTCGTAATTATTTTTTTCGATCTCCAGCAACCGTTTGCTGTTTTCGTAGGTGTTGAAGGTTCGCTGCAAATCTGCCTGCAGCTGGTTTTCGAATTGCTCGATCAGGTGCCGCTGATTATTGATTTGGATTTTTGCTCCCTGAATTCGCCGGTTTAGGGAAAGGCCACTGAATAGGTTCAAACTAATGGTTGCTCCCAGATTAATCCCCTGCTGCTCGTTGCTCAACAAAAAACCCGCAGCGGAATTGAGGGTATTGTCGTTGTAGGATCCATTTAATGTGATGGTGGGCAAGCGTTGGGCACGCAGCTCCTTTAGCTGAAGGTAGGCAACGTTTTCCATTCGCTGGGTCACCAAAAACATTTTGTTATTACTGAAGGCATTGTCCCGCAAGTCTTCCAGAAACAAGTTTTCCTTAACTGTGATGGTGTCGTTTACCGCAAAATCATTTTCAGGCCCCAGTGCCAGTAATTCATTCAACGTAACCCGTGAATTTTGGATGACCTGTTCCTGACTCACCAGGGCTGTCAAATCCGCGTTATAATCCACCTGCGCGGCCAGAAAATCCCGCTTAGACGCTCTTCCAAATTCGTACTGCGCTTTGGCGATTTCCATGCGCTCGTTTGACAATTCCAGCGTGGTATTCAAGACCTCGTACCGTTGCTGCTCCAGCACCAGACGGTAGTAGGCCGTGGCAATGGCTGCGACGGTATTTTCAATCACGACCTTGGCCTCCAGTTCGCTCACTTCGGCCAGTTTGCCCAATCGCTGCAGGGCAACCACCGCATCGGCACGAAACCCATAGATGCCCACCAAACTGTAATTGTTGGTTCGGGTTTGTGCGCCGGGAATAATCCGTGGATTTTCGGGGTCGCTTACAAATGCCTGTTCCGTATCCTCTCTCCGGTAGCCCCGGGTGTTGTTTAGATCCAGGGTGGGCATCAACAGACTCGTCCCAATTTTTCGTTCGTTTTCAGTCAGCAGCACCTGGTTGGTAGCTATTTTGACATCAAAATTATTTTCCAGGCCTATTTCTACCGCCTGTTCAAAAGTCAACGTTTCTCTTTGCTGAGCAAACAGGTTGCAAGAAATTACTCCCAGAAAACCAATCAATAAAAATTTCTTCATATCAGACTCTTGCTAACCTTCCTTGTTTAGACGTTAAATATGTATATACCCCGGGTATAACAAATAAGGTAAGAATGGTGGCCAGTGCCATCCCTCCAACGACGGCCACGCCCATGGGCACCCTTCCTTCGGAACCAGCACCCAACGCCAGTGCAATGGGTAAAATACCCAATATGGTGGAAAGACTGGTCATGAGAATGGGTCTGAATCGCGCAGCCGCTGCACCCTCGATCGCCTCGGGAATACTCATTCCCTGCGCTTTTCGCTGATTGGCAAATTCCACGATTAAGATACCATTTTTGGTCACCAAACCGATCAGCATGATGATACCGATCTGACTGAATACATTCAGGGTAAAATCAAATAGCCACAACGACAACAAGGCACCGAAAATGGCCAATGGTACCGTAAACATGATCGTCAGCGGATCCAGGAAGCTCTCAAACTGTGCCGAAAGCACCAGGTAAATCAGTACCAGGGCAAAGACAAAAGCAAAAACCAAACTATTGGAACTATCCCGGTATTCCTTGGAAAGTCCGGCTACGTCCGTGGTATAGCTATCGTCCAGCACCTCTGCCGCGATCCGATCCATTTCCTCGAGACCGGTACCTACCGTTTCTCCCGGCGCAAGGCCGGCCTGAACGGTTGCGCTTACGAATCGATTGAACCGATAGAGTTGCGGGGGCGTGCTTCGCTCGGTTATGCTCACCAGGTTATCCATTTGTACCAATTGCCCGTCTTCGCCCCGAACGTAAAGCATGCGGAGGTTAATGGGTTCGTTGCGATCCTCCAGTTGCATTTCGCCCACGACCTGATACTGCTTCCCGTTCATGATGAAATAATCAAACCGTTGCCCGGAATAACTCAGTTGCAGGGTTCGGGCGATTTCCTGAACCGACACCCCAATGTTTCGTGCCTTTTCACGATCAATTTCTACCTCAATTTCCGGCTTGGTGAATTTGAGGTTTACATCGGGGAAGGTAAACACCTCGCTTTGGCCCACGCGCTCCATGAAAACCGGAATAATTTCTTTCAATTTTTCCAGGGTTTGTGCCTGGATAACGTATTGAATGGGCAAGCCGGCCCTGCGGTCACCGATGGATGGCTCTTGCGCACCAAAAGCACGTACAGAGGTTTCCCGTTTCAGATAGGCCGCTACCTCGTCAAAAATTGCCTGCTGCGAGCGTTCCCGCTGTTCGGCGTCTTTAAGAATTACCCGTATAAATCCCGAATTGGTACTTGCTGTTCCGAAACCGGGAGAAGTAACGGATATCAGTCCTTCGCGTTCCTCCTTAGGAATCAGGCTTTCCAATTCCGCGGTCATTTTGTCAATCACCCGGTCCATGTAGCCAAAGGTAGCTCCTTCCGGACCGGCCATGTTGATTCGTATTTGCCCCCGGTCTTCGATTGGTGCCAGCTCTGATGGAATAGACATAAAAAGGAAATAAGTTCCCAATCCCATAGCTCCAATCAATACGAAAGACATCCAGCGGACTTTCATAAACCCGGTCAATGCATTAACATACAATTCGTTGAGCCATAGGAAAAAAGGTTCTGTTTTTCGATGCAACCAATTTTGCCGCTCGCGTTTCTTTAGCAGTTTTGAGCTCAACATGGGCGTCATCGTTAGCGCCACAAAGGAGGAAATAATTACCGCACCGGCCACCACGACGCCAAATTCGCGAAAAAGTCGTCCGGTAGTACCGGTAAGGAAAATAACCGGCAGAAACACTGCAGCCAACGAAACGGTGGTAGCAATTACTGCAAAGAAAATCTCTTCGGCTCCCTTTTCGGCCGCCTTATCGGGATTTTCCCCTCCCTCGATTTTTGTATATATATTCTCCAATACCACAATGGCGTCGTCAACTACCAATCCAATGGACAGCACGATTCCGAGTAAGGTCAACACATTGATGGAAAACCCGGCCATATACATGATAAAGAATACACCGACCAAGCTGATAGGAATGGTCAACACGGGGATAAACGTGGTCCTCCAGTCGCGCAAAAACAGAAAAATGATCAGCACTACCAACAGGAACGCAACGAAGATCGTTTGCTGTACCTCACTGATAGAGTTCCGAATGTACTTGGTGGTATCGAATCCGATATCCAGCTGAATATCATCCGGAAGGTCCTTTTTGATAAACTCTAACCTCCTGTAAAACTCGTCGATGATTTCGATGCTGTTGGACCCCGGCAGGGGAACCATGGCAACACCTACCATGGGTATGCCATCCCGCTTCAGTACCGTGCGTTCGTTTAATGGGGCCAATTCGGCGCGGCCCACATCTTGAAAACGGACCACATTGTTCGCTTCCTCTTTAATGATCAGCCGGTTGAATTCTTCCGGAGTACTCATTCGGCTCCTTGTCCGAACGGAAAGCTCGATGGACTCGCCTTCGATCCTACCGGTAGGCAGCTCCACGTTTTCGCTCTGCACCTTGGTGAGCACATCCAATGGCGTTACCCCGTACGAAGCCATTCGCAGGGGATCCATCCGGAGCCGCATGGCATATTCCTTTTCTCCCCAAATACGTATTTCACTCACCCCGTCAATGGTTTGCAAACGCTCTTTAAAAATGTTATTGGCAATATCAGAGAGCTCAAGTAAGCTTCGATTTTCGCTTTGCACGTTCAAAAAAACGATGGGCTGGGTATCGGCGTCTTGCTTGGAAACAATGGGAGGTTCGGTATCAGGTGGCAGGTTCCGCTGCGCCCGGGAAACCTTGTCACGAACGTCATTCGCCGCTGCTTCCATGTCTGCTCCCACATCAAATTCAACCGTGATACTACTATTGCCATCATTACTGATGGAGGTCAATGACTTGATCCCGGAAATACCGTTGATGGCCTCCTCCAGTGGTTCGGTTATCTGCGCCTCGATAACGTCCGCGTTGGCGCCCACGTAGGCGGTACGAACGTTAACAACCGGGGGGTCGACGCTGGGGAATTCGCGAATACCAAGAAAAGAAATCCCTATAATACCAAAAATCATGATGGTAAGGGACATCACTATGGACAGTACCGGTCTTCGGATACTGATGGTGGATAAACTGGACATGCGTTATCAGTTGGTTAAAGTAATCGTTATGGGCATTCCATCCCTGGCTTGCAAAATTCCGGTGGTTAAAACCTGCTCGCCTGGCTTTAACCCGTCGACAATCTGTACCCGCGTATCGGTGCGTTTTCCAATGACCACTTTTCTGGATTCCGCAACTCCATCCCGGGCAACAAACACCTTATATCCCTCTAATTCAGGAACCACTGATTCGGAAGGAACCAGTAACGCATCATCTACCTCATTCAAAACCAGGCGCACCCGCACAAACATCCCCGGCAGGAACTTTTTATCCTTATTTGGACTTTTTGCCCGTATTTTTAATGTTCGCGTGGCGGCGTCTACATTCGGCTCGATGGCATATACTTCCCCTGTGGCCTCATCATTGGAGACGTTTGACCGAAAATAAATCTGCGACCCCACCTTGATTTCACTCGAGTACCGCTCGGGTATGGAAAATTCAATTTTAATGGGGTCCACGTTCACGATGGTCGCGATCACATCGGCGCTGCCGATAACACTCCCCTCGGAAACTTGCCGAAAACCCAGTTCCCCGTCAAACGGAGCGCGAATCACCATTTTATTAAGTTGTGCTTCAATCAACCGAAGGTCTGCCAAATTGGTATTGTATTGGTTGAGAACGATATCGTACTCTTCCTGACTAATTGCCTCTCTGGCAAGCAATTGTTTTTGCCTGTTTTCCTGACTTTCGTAGAGTTTTTTAGTAAAATCGAGCCGATCAAATTGCGCCCGGAGCTCGTCGTCATTGAGGTACAGCAATGGGGAACCTTTTTTCACAAACTGCCCTTCCTCAAAGGAAACCTTTTCGACCAACCCAGCCACTTCGGGCCGTAGACTAACCATTTCATTGGGTATAAGCGAACCGGTAAGATTGAGACTGTTTTCAAGCTTTTCTTCCTTTAGCGTGATCACCTCCACTGGAATGGCGTTTCGGGCCGCCGGTTGTTGCGAGGCTTGTGGAGCAGGTGTATTCTGTTTTCCGCTAAAATCAAGCCTTGGATAAAAAAATGCGATGCTTATTACCAATAGGATGACAAGCGTCAAAACGATTTTGGTCTGATTTTTCATTAGGGGCGCTGGTATTAAATTAGTTTTAGTGGCTAAATGTTTGTTACGCAAGAAACAACTATTCTCGCTTTTGTTTTACGTTTCGGAAATTAAAATTTCTTCTCCTGCTATGCTTTTTAAAAAGAGCAACACAATTCTTCTGAAAACATTCCAAGGAAGAACGAAACTAACTGATATTTTTATAATAAGGAAGTAAATAAACACGAGAGGCAAAACGAGAATGCCAATGGCAGGTAAACATCCGCGTTAACGGGAATGGTACCGGGTTTCTCCCATAAAATCAGAAAATCAGGCCACCCTGGTTAAACCAAGGTGGCCTGATCAACAGCAATCCTACAGTGGAAAACGGGAACTTCTGTTTTACTCAGCTTCCAGAACCGGCAGCATCACCTTATCGATAATGTGAACAAATCCTGTTTGGAAGATATCGTCGTTCACGGTAACCAGGGTAGAAGTTGCATGATCTTCCCCATAGGCAAGCATCACATTCGCTCCATCAATGGAAACCCTGGGCCTGACCTCCCCAGCAAATTGAGGCGTCAACAGCTGATTATTAGAAACATTGGCAGAGTAGACCAGGTCGTTTACGATATGGTACCGGACAATCTCTTCCAGCGCATCTTCACCAACCATTTCCACCAATTCATCCAAAGAACCTGCGCCAAGTTCCGCCAATAAATTTGTAAAGGCCTGGTTATCGGGGATAAATAGTGTCCGGAAATTAGCAGACAGCTGGGAATTCATCCCTAAAAAGGATACGACTTCCTTGAAAATGCTTAGTTCCGGATTTCCATCCAAATAGGCAGCCATGGTACTTGATCTGGGAAGCAACACCTCATCAATGATGTGTACCGTCCCATTCCCCATTTCTGAACGCAGAATAGTGACCGTTTGGTTATTAAACCTCACCTGGCCCCCAGATCGGTTGACGAAGATATTTTGGTCTGCATTGGTTTGAATAAAATTAAAATTCGACCGGGATAAATCGGATTGCCTGATGTTCGGCTCTGCAATATGATAGGCCAGCACGTTCTCCAGGCCTACAATATCTTCTGCCGATTCAAAGCCGTTTTCGGACATAAATGCTTCAATGGCAGCATTCGTAGGAGCGAAGACTGCCCGCTGCTCCTGCGTCTGTCGACTCACCAATAATGGCAGCAAGCCTTCACTCTCCAGGAGTTCATTGAAAATACTCAACTCTGATTGTGCCGCAATCACATTGCTCAAGAGGGCATCTTCTGTTCTTCCGGCTACCGGCTCTTCGTAATTTGCATCGATGCAGCCGGCCATCAATAGGCCCGCTGCCAGAAGAAATAGGATATTTTTAAACGTATGATTCTTCATTGGAATGTCTTCTTTGGATCACAGATCATTTGAAAATATACCTTAAGCCAACCTGCGCATTCCAGGTCTGGTTAAGGTTAAATAGGGACTGAGAAATTTGGGTAGGGTAGACGCCGGACTGACCTTGGATACTGTTTAAGGTAAATTGGGCATTGCCACTATCATCTACTCCGTTAAAATTCAACAGGTTACTTTGTATCACCTGCCTTCCCACTCCCCAAGAATCCTTCAATAGGTTTCCTACATTTAAGATATCCAGGGAAATCTGAAGCTTATGCGCATTGGTATCCTTGGTCAGGTGAAGGTCCTGTATCAACCTGAAATCGAAGCGGTGTAACCAGGGCAATGTAGCACCGTTTCTTTCGGTGACCCGGCCCCTGTTGGCGCGTAAATAGGGATCGCTCTCTATGTACTGGTCCAAAATTGCCCATTGCTCTGCAGCTGTTTGGGTGATTACGCCTCCCGACACTCGGTCCATTAGTTGCGCATCTTCAAGGCTTTCGGGGACGTACATCAAACGAATACCGCCGCCATCACCAAAATTCCCGGAATAGGTATAGCTGTATCTTCCTTGCTCACCACCCTCATAAAACAGTGATATTTGGGTGTTATTGTATTCATTCAACCCCTTGGTGTTGAAAGAAACCAGACCCACTACCCTATTCGGTTGATCAAAGCGATTGAATCCTTCTTCCGGATTATTTCTATCCGTTTGTACCGCCGTAGGCCAGAGGGAAGCTGCCTGCGAACCACCGATTAGGCCAAAATCTCTTTTTTGGCTTCTGGTATAGGCCAGGCTGGTAAAGATCCCCGATCCCCAATCTTTTTGCAAAGACAAGGTCAGGGCACTGTAGGTACCCACATCGATATTGGTTAGCAAAAACAGCTCATTGATCCGAGTGCCCTCGATCCCCTGGCTATACGTTGGATAGGCATTCCCTCCGATATTGACCGATTCACCCGTGGGGGTACTGGCAAGGTTTGCCGAAAAGGGCATGTTGTAATCGTTGGAGTGCATGGCTTCCAACGTAAAAATAAATCCGTCTCCAAATTGATAATCCGCCGCCAAATTTGACCTCCAGGTTTGGGGCAGTTTGAAGTTTTCGTCCGTCACGTTCACGGAGCTGGAGATGTTGGGCTCCTGCTCTGCCGGATTTGGTCGGTAGAAGTTGATATCGGACTGAAAGCCCTGCCATTCGCCTTCCTCCCACTGATCTGCTGTTTTTCCTACAAAACCCCTGGTAATACCATTGGCATTGATCTGGTTGGAAAGGTGCACGAAAATAGGTCTCGCTGTAAACAGTCCCGAACCCCCTCTTACCTGCAGCGAGCCATCACCCATCGCATCCCAATTGAATCCAAACCTGGGAGAGAAAACCGGATTTACCGGAGGAAACTGACTCACGTCAGGGCTGATCATCTGACCCGGCTCCCTGGGGTTTTCTACCGAAATATTCAGTGCGTCCAATCGTGGATTTCTTGGGGCATCGATGGGATAAAAAGGCATGTCTATCCGCAAGCCCCCGGTAAGTTTCAAATCTCTGGTAACCTGGTATTCATCCTGGATGTACAGGCCTACCTGTCCAAAGCTTACCTGATCGGTAGGCAACGTAAAGGGGTTGTCGGCATCGTACGTAAAACCGATGGCAAAACCATCCGGACGTACGTTCGGATTCTGATTAATCACGCTCTCCACAAAACTGTCATACGAATTATACCTGTACCAGGAATCCCAGGTGGGGTTAAAGGCATTATCGAACGTCATGTACTCAAAGTTAACCCCCGCTGTAAACGTATGGTTACCCATAAAGTAGTTAAAATTATTGGTCAAATTGAACGTCTTGTTGTCCAGGAGATTTCCCCGCGTAAACAGTTCCGTACCCATCGAAAGATAGTAAAGAGGCGTATTCCCATCGAATTCCAACACTTCAATCATCGGAAATTCCTGACCTCCGGGTACCCCTCTCTGGGTAATGGCGCTGGTATAGCCGATATTCAGTGAATTGGCCATGTTGTCTCCCAGCGTCGAATTCAACTCAGCCACGATGGATGAAACATTATTCTCAGACGTGTAATGCGTATTTCTGAACGTCAACGCTTCAATTCCGCCTCGGTTGGTATTTCTATACCGTAAACTTCCGGGTAGGCCCCTGATACTGTTTCCGTTTACGGTCACGTCCCTCAATTGCTGAAAACGGTTATAACGTACCGTTAACTTGTTTCTATCATTGACATTATAGTCCAGGCGAAAATTTAATCGGGTCGCATCGTCAGCAAACGGTATGTTCTCGTAAGCGCCGGTCTGATAGCCATACAAATCGTTCAGTTGCTGGCTGACAAATTCTGCTCGCTCAGCGGGAACTCTCGATACAATTTGGTTATCAGGAAGCAACCCTTGTTCCGGTCGTGCAGCCAATCTGTTGTCGCCCGGAAGGTCATTGATTTCCGTTTCAGCACTTACGAAGAAAAATAATTTATCCTTAATGATAGGCCCACCAAACGCAATCCCGTGAATATTGGTTTGCGAGGCGGAAAAAGGTACATCTCGGCCGCCGTTTACGGTGACACCCTGCAGGCGATCATTTCTAAAAAGGGTATACGCTGTACCTCTCCATTCATTGGAGCCGGCTTTTGTAATCGCATTCACGTTCGCACCCGTAAACCCGCTTTGGGTAACATCATACGGAGCGATGTTGACCTGAACCTCTTCAATCGCATCCAGTGATATGGGATTGCCTCCAGCAAACTGGCTGGAACCCAACCCGAAGTTATTGTTGTACAAATTCCCGTCAATGGTATAGTTGTTATACCGTTGATCTGCTCCTCCAAAACTGGTCCCGTTACTTTGAGGAGTCAGCCTGGTGAAATCATTGATCCCCCTGCTGATCGTAGGCATGGAATTAATCCGCTCGTTATTCAGGGAAGTGGAAGCCCCTGTTCTGTCAGCGTTCATGATTCCATCTCGTCGCCCAATGATTTCGACGGCTTCAAGCTCTACTCCATCGGTAAAAGTGGCATCAATGGTGTATTTCTGTCCTAAAGAAAGGATAATGCCATCGTATACCTTTTCATCGAACCCTACGAAAGAAAAGGTGACCGTGTACGGACCTCCCACCCGCATGTTTGGAAGGTTAAATCTGCCGTCGATATTGGTGACAGAACCATACCGCGTTCCAGAAGGTTCGTGGATCGCGACCACATTCGCTCCTGGCAAAGTTTCTCCGGTGTCATCCGACACCGTTCCCTGCATGCTGGCAGTGGTAACTCCCTGTGAATACGCTAAGTCCGAGCACACGGCAAGGATTAGCATCACAAAAAGACTTTTTTGTAGTAGTTGCCTCATTTTACTAGTAGTTAGGTTTAATTTGAAAACTTTCGGTTAGAAATTAGGCTAATTGGGCAAGTACAAAGATAACCCTATAATAAGACTATCGTTTTTGCAAATTGTTATGTTTTCAATTTATCCCGTAAAAGTAGTTAACAATTCCCTAACTTTAGAATTAAGAAGTAAATTTTTTAAATAGCCACTACACATTCTATAAAAATATTTTTTTACTAATTTTATTAAAAATACCATATAAAATTCCAACTACTTATTTTATTCATCGGGTAATTTACCTGAACGGGACCAGCAGCAGGATATTCAAAAAACAGCCGGATAAAATTTACCGATTGCGGCCCTGTATTTGAATTTTTACCGCTAAAGTCTTTATCTTTTGGACTCCAATTAGAATCCATTACCGAAAACCAATAAAAATGTATAAAAAAGGAATCGTTTGGCTGTATTTTTTCCTTTTTGCAGCCATGGCCGACATGGCATTGATCGTAAACCTTGAAAATCAGTTCCGAATTTATAGCAAACCCCTACTCATCGCCTCCCTGCTGGGGTATTTTCTACAATCTACCTGGCTGATTCGGGGAAGTTTGTTGCGAAAAAGTGTAGCCGCTGCCTTGGTTTTTTCTTTGATTGGGGACGTTTTGTTGCTATTTCCCACCTTGTTTCTATATGGACTGGGCGCTTTTTTTATGACCCTGATCTGCTACATCCTTGCCTTCAAACTCACCCAAAACCATAGCTTTAATCCGCTACGAGTCAATTTTATCAACATGTTTCTGTACAACTTACCGGTGTACATTATGGCCGCATTCGTTTACTTCCTGATACACCGACAATTACAAGAGCTAAAAATACCAGTGGTCATCTATCTGTTGGTGCTGGTCATGATGCTTACGCTGGCCAGAGAACGGTACGGAAGAACGCCTGCTGCAAGTTTTTGGCAGGTATTCCTTGGGGCGCTCCTTTTCTTTACGTCCAACAGCTTACTTGCACTGGACCGGTTTTTCCATCCCATCCCGGATGCCGGCATTCTGACGATGGGTGCCTATATACTTGCGCAACTGCTGATCGTGATGGGCATCCGAAGCCACCTGGTACACCCGCGCTAAGCCTCGGATAACCCAAACCGCATCCTACTCCTTTTTTGGTTGGACGGACAGGGAAAGTTCTGCCAGTTGATCTCCGGAAATGGCGCTTGGTGAATTGATCATTACATCCCTTCCTGCGTTGTTCTTTGGAAAAGCAATGTAGTCCCGGATGGAGTCGCTTCCTCCAAAAATCGCGCAAAGCCGATCGAAACCGAATGCGATGCCCCCGTGGGGGGGAGCTCCGTATTCGAAGGCTTCCATCAAAAACCCAAATTGAGCCTGCGCTTCCTCTTCCGAAAAGCCCAGGTGTCGAAACATCAGTTGCTGCCGTTCCTTATCGTGAATTCGAATGGAACCGCCTCCGATTTCCACCCCATTGATCACCAGATCGTAGGCATTGGCCCGTACGCTTCCCGGGTCCGTTTCCAGCAAAGGCAGGTCTTCCATTTTTGGGGAAGTAAAGGGATGGTGCATGGCATGGTACCGGGCGGTTTCCTCATCCCATTCCAACAGGGGAAAATCCAGTACCCAAAGGGCCTTGTATACCGTTTTGTCCCGTAAGCCCAGATCCTCTCCCAACTTGAGGCGAAGTTCGGAAAGTTGCTTGCGAGTAGTATGGAGGTCGCCAGATAAAACCAGCAGAAGATCGCCCGGCAAAGCTCCTGCTTTTTCTGCCCAGGCCTTTAAATCATCCTGGGTATAAAACTTGTCAGCCGATGATTTGAAGCTTCCGTCCGCGTTGCATTTGACGTATACCATTCCTTTGGCCCCGATCTGCGGGCGCTTCACCCAGTTGGTGAGTTCATCGAGTTGCTTCCGCGTGTACTCAGCCGCTCCTTTAGCACAAACACCAACCACCAGCTCCGCCGAATCGAACACGTTGAACCCCTTTCCCTGGGCCAGTTCGTTTAGCTCAACAAAGGTCATCCCAAACCTTAGGTCGGGTTTATCGTTGCCGTACAGCCGCATGGCATCTGCATAGGTCATGCGCACAATGTCATCCAGGTCCAACCCCTTGACCGATTGAAAAAGGTGCCGAATCAATCCTTCAAAAAGTTCCAGAATATCCTCCTGATCAACAAAGGATAATTCACAATCTATCTGGGTAAATTCGGGCTGGCGGTCAGCACGCAGGTCTTCGTCTCTGAAGCACTTCACAATCTGAAAATACCGGTCAAAACCGCTCACCATTAGCAATTGCTTGAAGGTTTGAGGCGATTGGGGCAATGCATAGAACTCCCCGGGATGGATGCGGCTTGGAACCACAAAGTCCCGCGCTCCTTCCGGAGTGGATTTGATCAATACCGGCGTCTCAACCTCGATAAAATTGGATTGATCCATGTATTTCCGGGTTTCCTGCATCATCCGGTGCCTCAGGTGAAGCTTTTCCCGGATGGTATTTCTTCGTAGATCGAGGTACCGGTATTTCATCCGCAAGTCTTCGCCTCCATCCGTTTCGTCTTCGATAATGAAGGGTGGCACCTTGGCTTTGTTCAATACCTGAATTTCTGCCACTTTTATCTCAATATCCCCGGTGGGGATCTTGTTGTTTTTGGCGGTACGTTCAATGACCTTCCCAGTGGCCTGTACCACAAACTCCCGCCCCAATGAGGCGGCAGTTTTGAGCATGGCGGCATCCGATTCGCCTTCTTCAAAAATTAACTGCGTGATTCCATACCTGTCCCGTAAATCCACCCAAATCAAACCACCTTTGTTTCGTACCCGTTGCACCCAGCCGGCAAGGGTTACTATTTTATTCAGATCCTCCAACCGCAACTCCCCACAAGTATGTGTCCTAAGCATAAATTTTTACGTTTTTTTGCAATGAATCGCCAAAGATAAACATTCAATGCAGAGATTGCTATTTTAGCCCCAAGATTAAACAATAGGCGGGTATTTTTACACGTTGAAAGGAGCAAACCAAAGGTGGGAATTAAATTAATCCCGTATATTGAGGCAGAAATTTCCTAAACAAGGCTGCTTTATGCGGAAAATTGACTTATTTTGTGTAGCTTTTATTATTTAAACTTGATTTCATGAAAAAATTTTGGACATACGGCGGAATCGTCTTGATTATTGGCATGACCTATTGGGTGATTCAGAAAAACGAAATTCCCGCCGAGGAAGTTGACAAGACCGATCTCCTGGAGCCCCTGGAAAGCATCCCTGTAGAAGAAAATTTGCTCTACGGAATCAACGTGGACGAGCTCGATATTACCGAGGGAATCGTACGGAGAAACGAAACACTTTCCGCCATCCTCGCCCCGTTTAACGTACCTTATCAAATTATCGATGAAATCGCCAAAAAATCTGCGGAGATTTTCGATGTCAAAAAGATCGCTTTTAATAAAAAATACACGGTTCTCACACCGAGAGATTCCCTTCGACAAGCGCGGTTTTTTATTTACGAACCAAACCCGACCGAATTTGTGGTATTCAAACTGGATCAGCCCGAAATTTACAAAGAGAGCAAACCAATGGAAATCATCGACAGGGAAATCGGGGGCACCATTACTTCTTCCCTGTATGTAAACATGACCGAGTTGGGGCTTACCCCGGATCTGATTGACCAGTTTGCTGATTTGTACGGCTGGGTGGTCGATTTCCAACGCTTGCAAAAAGGCGATAAATTTAAGGTCATCTTCAAAGAACAGCAAGTAGAAAACAGAACGGTGGGTATAGAGGATATTGAAGCCGCTTATTTCGAGCACATGGGACAGGGGTACCACGCCATCCCGTTCGAGCAAAATGGAATCGTTTCTTATTTTGATCAGGAAGGGAATAGCCTCAAAAAGGCCTTTCTACGTGACCCCCTCCGATTTACCCGCATCAGCTCCCGCTATAGCCTCAGTCGTTTCCACCCGGTACAAAAGCGCTACAAAGCCCATTTGGGAACGGATTATGCCGCGCCCAGGGGAACGGAAATCCGTACGGTAGGCGACGGTACCG
Source organism: Cyclobacterium xiamenense (assembly GCF_009467825.1). GTDB lineage: Bacteria > Bacteroidota > Bacteroidia > Cytophagales > Cyclobacteriaceae > Cyclobacterium > Cyclobacterium xiamenense. The sequence continues at coordinate 14,322 of NZ_WIOK01000006.1, forward strand.
TATTGGAAGCGGGATACAGTGGGGGAAATGGAAACTACGTCAAAATTAAGCACAACGGCACCTACACCACCCAATACCTACACATGTCCAAAATCGGAAAAGGTATTCGCAAAGGTACCCGGGTGAAGCAAGGGCAGGTTATAGGCTACGTGGGAAGTACCGGCCTTGCCACCGGTCCCCACCTATGTTTCCGCTTCTGGAAACACGGCAAACAGGTGGATTGGCTAAAGGAGGACATCCCACCCGCAGAACCCATCGCGGAAGAGAACCTGCAGGCTTTCGAACAAATAAAGTCAGAAAAAATAACCAAACTGCTGGCGATCCCCTACAGTGAAAAAACAGAATTACTTACAAGTTCTTTTGCTGACTGACAACGGTTCAAATTTACACCTATACAAAAGGAAGTTGTATCGGATTTAAAAATATCGGCTCAAGTTCAACCCATTACCAAAACTGAATATTCAATAAGGTTAATCGAATATCGGTGTTGATTTGGTAAAAAAAATCGGCATCTTTTGCAAAGATTTAACACTTCCGGTGAAAAAATAATTATTTCGTCAGATTTCTTCCTGACATGATTTTATTCGTTTTGGATTTCTCAGGATTATGCCCGATCATGCCCAAGCTCTCACTTTTGCGAAAATGGGAAAGTTTCCATTTTTTTAGTTATAATAAAACATAAAACAAACTTTAATTTGGGTTTATGGCTTTATAATCATTATTGGCAATAATTTATTTTACACCTGCCTGGTTCTCGCTTTCCTCTGAGGCAATCGCCACCTCGGGAGAACCAGCGATGCATCTTAGACCTCAATAGTTGTCATTAATTTCTGATTATCAGTATTTTAAGTATATTTTTTTTCTTTAGTTTCCAAATTTTTCGGACAAAATGGCCGATTATCTCAAACATTGGCTAACTTCCCTATTCCACTAACAACTAACACATGAGAAAGAAATTACCACTAATTTTATTAGTCGGGCTTTTCGTGCAATTTTCTTTTGCGCAGACCCAACGAATTAGCGGAACAATCCTATCCGCAGAAGACAACTCTCCCATACCCGGAGTGAGTATACTGGTCAAAGGCTCCACGACCGGAACCGTTTCTGACCTGGATGGCAACTATGCCTTTGATGTCCCTTCGCAAGCAGAAACCCTCGTCTTTTCCTTTATTGGTATGGCCACGCAGGAAGCGGTCATCGGAGGTCGCTCGGTGATCGATGTATCGATGGCTTCCAGCATGAATGCATTAAATGAAGTCGTCGTCACGGCTATCGGTATTGAACGGGAAAAGAAAGCCCTGGGCTATGCCGTTTCCGAGGTAGACTCGGAGGACCTCACCCAACGCTCCGAACCGGATGTGGTACGTGCACTAAATGGAAAGGTGGCCGGCGTGCTCATTCAAGGCTCAGGTGGCGTGACCGGAGGCAATACCAACATCACCATTCGCGGAAGCTCTTCCCTTACCGGAAACAATCAACCCTTATTTGTCGTGGATGGAATTCCTTTCGATAACTCTACCCAGGGCTTCTCTAATTCGGAGGGAAATAGCGTTACGAACCGCTCCTTCGACATAGATCCAAATATTGTTGCTTCGGTAACGGTATTAAAGGGAGCTGCCGCTGCGGCACTATATGGATCTAGAGCCCAAAATGGCGTCGTGATCATAACGACCAAAAGTGGGAGCGGAATTTCCCGCAAAGGAATGGAAGTCAGCTATAGCACCTCCTTCGGCGTCGAGGAAGTAGCCAAGCTTCCGGATTACCAAAACGAGTACGGACAAGGTGGCAACGGAAATGTATACATCGAAAACTATTTCGGTTCCTTTGGCGCGCCCTACACGGCCTACGACTCCGTGCCGCATCCGTATACCAACCCTGCCTTGGGTCCCTATCTCAACTCCCCTTCCTACCAAAACGTAGCTACCCGCGGAGACAACGTCCGGTACCAGCCCTTTACGGATAAATACCGGAACTTTTTCGAGCGGGGACAATTACAGGAACACGCCGTATCGGTGCAATCGGGGGGAGAAAAAACATCGGTTTCGGCGGGCCTTTCCTGGATGGACAATACCGGGATCATCCCGAATTCCTCGGTCAACCGAATTTCGGCAAACGTAGGCGGAAATGCGGAATTGGACAATGGGTTGAAACTAAGTGCTTCACTCAATTACGTGAGTACCGTGCAAAAAAACCCGGCACTCGGTAGCGGTAATTTTGGTGGTTTTAATCAATCGGCCGCTCAGTTGGTCTTGTGGATGCCCACGAGTTTTGACCTGGACGGCTATCCCTACCAACGGGATGAAGACGGAGGTGCCATGTACTACCGTACCGCAAACAACCCCCTATGGGTGGCGGATAACTCCATGAACGAAAGCAATGTGGACCGCTACTTTGGAAACATCAAAGCCAGCTATGACCTGACCGACTGGCTCTCGGTGGCCTACCAACTTGGATACAATGCCTACACCGATCGTCGGTTTTTTATGATGGAGCCAGGAGGCTTCGGTTCGGCTATTCAGCAATCCGGTTTCATGCGCAGATCCAATTTCTCCAACGCAGAATTGGACGGGAACCTTTTGATCAACATCAACAAAGCCCTTTCGGATGACTTTTACCTACGCACCATCACGGGCTGGAATATCAACCAACGCACCACTACGACCAACCAATTTGGTGGAAATGGAGTCATCGAACGGGGCATTCAATCGTTTACAAACACCTCTTCGCAGTTTATTATTGAAGACCGCTTCGTCCGAAGAAGGTTTGCCGGCTTGTTTGCCGATGTTTCGCTGGCTTATCAGGAATGGGCCTTTTTGAACCTGACGGCAAGAAACGATTGGTCCTCCACCTTGCCGGAAAACAACCGGAGCTACTTTTATCCCGGACTTAGTACCTCTGTCATTCTGAGCGATGCGCTGGAATGGAACAGCTCTTTTCTTGATTATGCCAAAATCAGGGCAGGTATCGGGCAGGTTGGAAACGACGCCGATCCCTATCTTACTACCAACAATTTCCTACTCAACCAACCAGTGAATAGTGGCGGCGGTAGTACCCAATTTCCGTTTGCAAACCAATACGGCACTGTAAACGGCTCCGCCATCAACAGCAACCGGGGTAATCCACTCTTAAAACCCGAGCTCACCACCGAAACCGAACTGGGCACCGAGTTGCTATTCCTAAACCAACGAATCGGTCTGGACTTCACCTACTACGACCGTACCACGGAAAACGGAATCACCGCAATCAATGTCCCTCCCTCCAGTGGTTCGGCCACTCAGGTGGTTAATATTGGAAAGGTACGAAACCGAGGGATTGAAATCGGCTTGAACCTAAAAGTTTTGGAACGCCCCAATGGCTTTAACTGGGATATTTTTACCGCCTTTACACGAAACAGAAACGAGGTTTTGGAACTACAGGAAGGAGTGGACCAAATCGTTTTAACCAGCAGTGCCGGAAGTAGTGAAATTGTGCAAATCGCGCATCGTACCGGGCAGCCGTTTGGTGTACTCATCGGTAGGAAGGCCATCCGCGACGCGGCAGGCAACCTACTTATCGATGGATTACCAGGAACTACCTTTGGAAAGTACATTGACAATCCGGAACCCCAGGTGATCGGAGATCCCAACCCGGATTTTGTCGTGGGGATTACCAACGACTTCTCCTACAAAGGGCTAAAGCTAGCCGTGGTGATGGACTGGGTGCAGGGAGGAGACCTGTATTCCAAATCCAACCGGGAAATTGTCGGACGAGGTCTAACGAACGACGCGGGTGACCGGATGGTTTCCCGAATCATGCCCGGATACATCGCTGCCAGAAACGCAGACGGAAGTCTCACCCGGGATGAAAATGGTAATTACATGGCGGCAGTAGACGCCAGCGGTGAACCCATTCGAAACACCATCAACATTACCAATTTTAATTGGTGGTACGACCGCGGCGGCTTCGGCTGGAATGCCGCTGAAGAGTTTCATACCTTCGATGCGACGGTGTTCCGACTGAGAGAAGTAGCGCTCAGTTACAGCTTTCCGGCGCGATGGCTCCAAAAAACCCCCTTTGGTTCTGCCAATCTAGGCATGTCGGGGAGAAACCTGTGGTTTATCACACCGAATCTTCACGAGGGTTTAAACCTGGATCCGGAAACGAGTTCCTTTCCCGGCCTGAGAGGTATTGACTTTATCGGTGTGCCATCGGCAAGAAGATACAGCATGAATTTATCCGTGACCTTTTAATTAGCTCTGAAAATGAATCGATTTTCTTTCACATATACCGCTTCAGTGACCCTGATTTGCTGTCTGGGTTGCCTATTTTCCTGCAGTGAAGACCTGCTGGATATCAACAACGACCCCAACACCTCCACCCAACTGGCCCTGCCAAATACCCTGGCATTTGCACAGGTATCCCTGGTGTCAAACCTTTTGGATGTACCCAATACCAATGCGGGTTCGTTCAGTCGCATGTGGTATACCACTGCCATCCGAAACTACGAGCAAAACCAAGGCACCTACAGCGAGTCCTGGGTCAATCTGTATTCCAGACCGCTGGCAAACCTGCAAGCGATACTGGACGGCTCATCAGAGGAGGATCTGGGCTACAGGGGTATTACCCGCCTGTTAAAGGCCTACACATTCAGTGTCATGGTGGACCTGTATGGGGACGTACCCTACTTTGAAGCACTGAATCCTGAGGTTACCTTTCCATCCGTAGACCAGGGAGAAGCCATCTATGCCGATCTCCTGCTGCAGATAGATCAGGGGATTCAGGAATTGAGTGCCGCCTCCGGCAGTGTGCAAGGAGACATGATCTACGGGGGCGACCGCAGCAAATGGATCAAAATGGGCAATACCCTGAAACTAAAGCTATACGCACAGACACGGAAGGAAAACTCCATCAATTCCGTACAAGGCTTCAATCAACTGATAAACGCGGACTTGATTTCCTCCGCCTCGGATGACTTTCAGTTAAAATACGGCAGTCAGCAAACGCCCAATCAGAACCGGCACCCCCTGCATGTCAACCATTACAATCAGGCCACGGCTTACTGGATGGACAACTGGACCATGGCAAATTTGCTAAACGACGGGACCATTAGTGGCGTGACGGGTCGCCGGGTTTCCTACCGCACTGTGGAAGACCCACGGCTAAGGTATTACCTGTTCCGACAAGTTCCCGGCGATGGCGGCGGATCGGTGGTAACCTGCGCCGGGGGAGGCTGTCCCATTGGGCTTATTGGCAATGGGTACCTGGGTCGGGACGCAGGAGATCCCTCTGCGTTTTCCAACGAAGGAGCATTGATCGCCACTTTTGGGGTGTACCCGGTTGGCGGATTGGTGGATACCGACGCCCCCAGAACGGTCACGGCATCGGACGGAACCGGACGGGGTGTGTTTCCCATGTTGACCTCGTTCATGGTCAAGTTTCTGCATGCCGAAATGGCACTGACCACCGCTACCGATGGCGATCCGCTGGCGCTATTGACCGACGCCATCGGCCTGTCTATGGAAAAAGTGAAAAACTTTGGCGCCGAGGAAATGCCTTCCATCGTAGGTAGCCCCTACGAAATGTCCTCCGAGGCAATCGCTGCCTATATTGCCGATGTACAAGCCCGGTACAACGCCACCGAAAGCGAGGAAGAAAAACTCAACATTATCATGACGGAATACCAATTGGCACTGTGGGGAAATGGCATCGAGGCGTACACGAATTACCGACGGACGGGTTATCCAGACTTCGCAGAAACTTCTCCGGTCATGGGAAATCCTCCCTATCCGCAGCGATTCATCATTCCCGTTTCGGAATTGGAAACCAATCCTTCCCTGGCCGATTACAGTCCGGATCCCTTTGAACCGGTTTTCTGGAGCCAACCCTGATCATGAACGTACTTTAATCACAAGAAAATGAAACGACATTCCTATATCTCACTCGTTGCCCTGGCCCTTACCTTTAGTAGCTGTCTGGAAGAAGATTCCATCAAAGAACCGGACTACGAAGTGGGCATCATCGCCAATGCCAGCCTGGAACCCGGCAAATACTGGTTCAATATCCTGGAACTCGAGTCCAGCGAAGTAGCCTTTGACCTAAGCTACGAAGGCTTCGGCGTTCATACGGCTTCGTCCATCGAATTGTTTCTAAACCGCGGTTCTAACCGGGTTTCCCTGGGTAATTTTACCGACTTTCCCTCGTCCATTTCCATGACAGGCGCGGAGGCCTATGGGTATTTTGGCGAATCACCTGCTTCCATAGCAGACGCAGGTCTGTCCCGGGACGAATTTCGGATTACCTACGAAATTACAACAAGCGAAGGGTTGCGGTTTTCGCAGTACGGTCAGTACTACAACTACAACCCCTCGCTGGACGGGCGGTATACGGGCCGGTATGCGCAGTTTTATACCAATCTGCCCGGATTTGGAACGCTGGTTTTGGAGGTACGGCCTCCCAATCCGCAGAATCCCAACGAACAAAATTAGGACAGACCGCGAATTAGCAGATTTCGTCAAAACAAAAAATGGAGCTACTAGAGCTCCATTTTTTTGTTTTTTTAGTAATTCATCAATCACCTAACAGCGAACGTTAATCCAGAAGGACAAACCCAATTGAACACCTAAAACTGGGGTCTTTTATTTTTCTCCCCCGGTTTTATATACCCTTCGCCTATGAGCTGTTTTAAATAACCCGTAGAATGCAACCACACGCGTTTTCCAGAAAACCGTTTTTGGTGACGCCGGTTGACCCCGGCAGGTTGCCTACTGCAACCCAATTTCGTCAAAACCTTCAGGTGCCCGTCGGTGCCGGGTAAGCTGCTCGTACGCATGAGAAATACTGAATAATTCTCCCTCACTAAAGGGCCTTCCAAGCAGCTGGAATCCGGCTGGATACCTTCCATAGGAGTAGCCCATCGGCACGGCGATGGCTGGAAAACCCGTTGGTGGTGAAAGCTTTCCGCTGGTATCCCCCCGGGGACCATTAAGGTCACCGATCAATCTGGGCGGATAGGTAAAGGAGGGGTAGATAAGCGCGTCTAGTTCCAGGCTATCCATTACACCGAGGATTCGGTTCCGCAATTCCTGTCGCAACGCCATGTTTTTTTCCCAATCAGGATGCGCTTCGGGAACATCCACGTCATTTTGTGCATCGATCAAGCGCTTCTCTAAGTACGGGTGGTATTTTTCGGAATCAATGATTTCCTGCAGCGATTTGTAGGCAGCACTGTCTCCAAGACTGGCCAGGTAGGCATTGTAGTCTCGCTTCAATTGCCGGATGCGGGTCCCGGACTCGTTCAGGGAGTCCAGTTCCTCAATCCGGACGCTATCCAAAAGGATGGCACCACCCGCGCGCAAATCATCCAATGCAGTCATCATCAGGGAATAAACGCTGGTATCTGATTCTGCTTTCGGAAAAAGCTGATGCAATACACCGATTCGCTTCCCGTTCAACGAACTCCCTTCAAGAAACGGCAGGTAGGAATCCGGCTTGGAAGCCACACTGGCCTGCGTAACGGTATCTGCCTCATCGTATCCTGCGATGACATCGAATACGCGTACGGCGTCTTCAACCGTTCTGGCCATAGGACCACCAATGTCATTGGTAAGCGCAAGCGGTACAATGCCATCCCTGCTGGTCAATCCCATGGTGGACCGTATGCCGACGAGGGCCTGATGGGAAGATGGTCCCCTGATGGAACTTCCGGTATCGGTACCTAATCCGACAACCGCTAAACTCGCAGCGATAGCCGCACCGGTACCCCCGCTGGAGCCGGCAGTGGTTCGGCGGGTATCGTAGGGATTTCTACTGTACCCCGGCAGTACCGAACTAACGGAAAATTCTCCACTGGAGGCAAATTCCGCCAAATTCGCCTTGGCGATAATGATGGCGCCAGCCTCCCTTAGCCTCCTTACCTGAAACGCGTCATCGGGCGGGTAAGATTCTTTGAGCGCGAGCGTACCGTTACTGGTGGGCATTCCCTTTACATCGTAATTGTCTTTTACGATGAGGGGGATACCGTGCAAAGGTCCCACTTTTCCGCTTGCGGCGTATACGCTGTCCAGGTACCTGGCCGTTTCCATGGCCTCCGGATTCACGATGATTATTGAATTGATGGAAGGCCCCTGTTTGTCAAACGCCTCGATTCGCCGAAGGTATCCTTCTACCAGGTATTGTGCGGTAACGTCTCCCTTCTCCATTGCCGCATGAATGCCGGCAATGGTGGCCTCAAGCAATGGAAAATTGGATTCGTTCGCATTTGGTGAGCTGCAGGCAAGGCCAACCAGTGAGAACACAAGCATCACCTGCACTGATTTTTTTATAAACATGGGGTTGGATTAATGGGTGTGAAAAACTTCCTGATACAATGCTATCTTTTCTTTTATGGCCTCTAGCTCTTCATCGGTCGGGTTTTGGGGATCTTTTGCCGGAGGATAAGCTCCAAACCGAAGTATACATGCCATCAGGAGTATGCGACCCTTGGTGGCGGTTATATTGTGTCCTTCAATAAAAAGGTTATTGGGATTGGTATCCATAAACCCGTCGGCGTTTCCCCGAGCTGCCTTCAGCACTGGAAACCCGTGCAGGGCAGCCAGCTCCAGCGCAGCATCCATCGGGGCAATCATGGAACCATAGGGCGCCATGCCCTCTCCCACAAATCCGGCAAGTGGGTATTTTTTCAGGTTATCGTTGATCCGGGCAAGAATATCTACCTCACTGGAAGGATCGTCGCTTCCATCGTCTTCTGTTTTCCAACGAGCACTCTTGTACAGGGTAACCATGGGCATGGATTCGGGAATGAGTTCTCCATCGGGTCCTTTTACAGCCACGTCTACGGTAGCAATAAGCCCGTTATCCGAAAGCGTAATGCCGGGTACGGATTTTGGAATCCGGCTAAAATTCACCTCGGACTGGTGGGTATGTTTTCTTACCGGAAGAAAGGTAAGTTTCGCCCCGTATCCCATGGAGCCGATCACGCCTCCAAAGCCGCCAGTGACCACGTATCCTCCGGGTTTGGCGTCGCCTTTTTGCACTTCTCTGGAGGAAAAAATGGTCTGATCCTGGATCATGACAGAGCCCACCTTACTGGCGCCGTCATCCCCTGCCCATACCCCGGAAGCGATATATTGAATCCCATCGATGATATTTTGATCCCCATCTGCGCTCACCAGTCCCCGCATGCGCTGTGCGGCATTGAAAACCAGGGGAGATTTGGAATCGATGAGCAGCCCCATCCAATACGCCGTGTTTTCGATACTTGGACTTCCTTCGAGCCAGATGGAGCCATCGTACTCACCCGACGCCATTACGCGCTGTACCATATTGGTAGCCCTGGCTAGTTGCATTCGGTTTTGAGAGGCCCCGTAAGGGCCATAGGTGAAGAAATCCTTTCCCAATGTCTCGGGCGCAATATCCCCTTCTCCGACATCCGTTCGTAGCTCTGCAGGCAACCCTTTGGTATACCCTCCAGCGGGCGCAGGTCTGAAAAAGTCGTAGTCGGCAATTCCATGGATATTTCCTCCCGCACGCTCGATTTCTTCAAATATCCGGGATGCATTGGGATAGAATGTCTGCCTGGACTCAGAAAAAGGAGCCCCCGGATAAGCGGCGGTACCGTCCCAGGGCTGACCATCTGCCTGAACCGCCATGTAGGGCAGGGGGTAAAGCCCGTCTTCCGGCTTTAACGCTATCTTCAATACCGGCTTGTCGGAGGGGTCTTTCCGCGTCTGGCGAAATTTCCCATCTGCGCCGACAAATCCGTCAGGCGCACCGTATAGTTCCCTCACGTCGCTTTCCAGCGGATGGGCCGTGTACATTTCCACGTAGAGCGTGACCGGGGCCGCTAAACGCTGGTAGTACAAGCGGTCGTACGGCAATGGTTCTCCCTGTTCGTTTCTCAGAAGGGGCAGGTCGTTTGCCTCCCTTGCCTTATTGCTGGTGATCAGCGGATAGCTGTTTTGAATGGTCGCAGTGGGCCCGGAGAAAATGGCGATCCTGGGTTTTTCTTGCGAAAAGCCCTCGCCGAGGCACAGTACAAACAAAGCGAGCAATATTCCTATCGGTTTTTTATGAAAGTGGTGAGTGGTTGTCATGGTGGAGGTTGGATTTAGGAAGAATACCAATAGTCAAACGTTCTATTGGTGAATATAGACTTGGGAATCATGCCGTGAACGCCCTCCGTCCGGTCCACTACTTGCGTAATTTCAAAGTCGACGGCTGTACTCGATATGGACATGGCTTCTTCATAGCTAAAGCCAAGATGCTCGTGAATAAATCGAATCGACTCCGCCAGTGCCTGCTTCATGGCTTCATCCAAATCGGGGTTGAGGCCGAAGACGATAAAGTGATCGGGCGTTTCGGCTAGGGGCATGCTGATGGTCTTTTTATGAATGACAAACTCCGCCACCAGAATCATCGATGTCTCGATGGCGGTGCCACTGACCTCACCGTTTCCCTGTGCGCCGTGTGCATCCCCGGTTGTGAAAAGCCCCCCTTCCACCGAGACCGGCAAAGTAAGCGTCGTTCCTTTGATCAGGTGCTTTAAATCCAGGTTGCCTCCGAAAAAATCCGGCGGTATGGAACTTACCCTACCGGTTTCCGGGGGCGGGGAAAGGGCCATGACGCCCATAAAAGGTTTCAAAGGGATTTCCACGCCTGGGAGTAACTCAGCCGACGTTCGCTTCTTGTTGTATTTATACACGAAGCTCTCGCTGTTTTTAATCTCTTGGGGTATGTCCTCTCTCCCGGGTCGTACATGGTTTACCCCGTACTCGCTTCGGAGGATGACATCATGAATTCGGATTTCGATGCTATCGCCCGGCATGGCTCCCTCGATAAAAACCGGTCCGGTAAGCATGTGACCTCTGATGCCGGATGGCTCAGGGGGTACGTTTTTTATGATCTCAACAAGCTCCTTTGCATGGTCATCGTAAGCCAGATTGTTTTCTTTGAAAAAGGATTCCGGGTCCTCCCGCGGAACTCCCGAAGTACTAACGGTATGTATTTCCACAATCTCCCCCTCCTTTACGGTAAGCTTGGGCGGTACATCTGCTCCGAAATAGCCCCAGACCATATTTTCCGGATAGGAGCGCAGCACCTTATCTACCTTTGGCCCTAGCCTTTTGCCAGATTCACGGGTAATTGAGGAGGTTAGTCGATCCTTTCCCGACAACAGGCCGGGCAGGGCGGTGAAGGCAAATGCACCGCCCACAAGCGATTTTTCAATAAACCCCCTTCTTGAATTATTCTTTTCCATTGGTCATTTTTGTTAGTGGTTGTCGTTCAAAAATTAGTGTGTCGGTTGTCAAATCATCGGTCGTCTCCAACCCCCGGATCTACTTTCCAGGTATTGTGCCACGGCCAGGGAAACATCTTCCCGCCAGGGATGGGCTACGCATTGCACCCCTATGGGAAGCGTACCATTTGTGTCACACCTCACCACGGTAACCGGCCATCCGGTGGTATTGTAGGGTCCGCAGTAGCTCGCGCCGGGTTTACTGCTGGTCCACTCGTTTCCAAGACCCTGATCGATTTCCTCAGCGGGAGTAGCCGTTGTCGGACAGAGAATGACGTCGTATTGTTGAAACCATTGAAGCATCTTCGTCCTGTTTTTGTCCTGAAGCGTCAATAATTCAGAATAGCGATCTGCCGAAATGGGGCTCCCGCTGTCGAGCCTGTTTTGAATGGATTCGCTAAGGGTATTGCTTCCATGCAGGTCTCCGGCTCGTTTTAAAAATGCCCAGGCATCCCCCGCAACCAACTCTCGTCGTATTTCCCCCAACTCAGTAAAGATATCCAACGGCATGTCCTCCATCACTTCAGCTCCTGCTTCTTCCATCCATTTGGCAGCCTGACGGACGGTATTTTGTGTTTCCTCGGCCGTCTCTGCAATCAAATTTGAGGGGTAATAGGCGACCTTCAGTCCTTTCATGTCAATGAGTGCCGGATCCGGCCAGGGCATCGGCACCACGGCTGCATCCCGACCATCCGGGCCACTCATCAGCGGAGTGAGCAAAATCAGGTCCTCCACCCGGCGGGCCATTGGTCCTGGCTGTTGCCAGGAATCAAACACGCCCCCGTAATCCACAATGTGTCCGGTACGGGGGCAACGGACGGATGTAGGCTTGATACCCGCTATTCCATTCGTGCTGGAAGGCAACCGCACGCTCCCCCCCCAGTCGGTACCAATATCGAATGCGGCACCCCCCGCTGCAATAATCGACCCCGCTCCGCCACTACTGCCGGAGGTTCCTCGTTTCAGGTCGTAGGGATTCTTGCTTAGCCCATAGATGATGTTCCCTGTCGTTCGCACGCCTCTCATCCCCCCGCCGGCTAGCGTAAACTCTGGTGTATTCGTTTTTCCGAGCAGAATGGCTCCATTTTCTCGCATTCGGGCCAAAACGGTGGCATCCTTTTTACCCACGAAATCAATTCTGCCGAGGGTACCGCCGGTACTGATCACGCCTTCCGCTTCAAAGGAATCTTTGAGCGTCATTGGAATGCCGTGAAGAGGCCCCATGTACTGCTTTTTCCGCAACGCCGCATCCGCGGCTTTGGCTTCATCCATTGCCCGATCGAAACATTGCATCACGACGGCGTTAAGGTGGTAATTCACATCTTCTATTCGATCGATGTAGGCCTGGGTCAGCTCTACGGACGAGACCTTCTTGGTTCGTATCATTTCCGAAAGCTTTACCGTTGACATAAAGATCAACTCGTCCGTTTTATCCGTTGACACCAGGCGCCGGGCAGAAGATTTTTCACTGGCTGCAGCAAGCGTCGAGGTGCTAAGACTCATCGCGGCGGCACTACCCGCGCCTATAAGTGTTAAAAATTTACGACGGGACTGACTGGTTTCGGATTGGGCTGCTTTATATTTTTTCATGGATTAGCATGGTTAAATCGTTGTTCAATTGATTGATGGTTGGTGAAGCCGTCGCGGGAATTGGGATCGGTCACCCGGGAGCGAAGGGCTCCGGTATTACAAATTTTCGGGTTTGGAATAGCCCCCAAATGCATTTTCCAGGACACCGGCAACCGCCAGAACTTTATCTTCCGTCCAGGGCTTACCGACAATCTGAATCCCCAAAGGCAATCCTTCATCGGAAGTACCTGCGCGCACCACTGCTGCCGGCCATCCGGTGGCATTGTATTCGGAGGTGTACCAGTGGCCCGGAAAGCGTTCTGCGTCTACCTTCATGGCGGCAGTGGAAGTAACCGGGCACAGCAAAATGTCGTAATCGTCCATAAATTGGAGCATCTTGCTCTTGAGGGTATCGATCTCTTCTACCAATCTGGAATACACGTCGGCAGATACTGTCTCCCCCGAAATATTCAGATTTGGGGAGATTACCTTGGTCCCGCATTGTTTGATTAAGCGCTTGAGATGGGCTTTCCCATCAGCGCTATTCAGTTCAGAACGTTTTTCAGAAAGTTCTTGAAGCACTGCCGGGCGGTCTGCCACTACGCTTTTCACCGATGATTTAAGGCTTTCGGCGCAGTCTACCACCATCTTTTTGATCTCAGGAATTGGTTCCGCAATGTCATTGGTGGTATAATAGGCGATTCGCAGTTGCGAAAGGTCTACCTCCGCAGGGTCAGCGAGTGGAACGGGACTGATGCTGGCATCCAATTGATCCGGACCAGAAATAATCGAGAGCAACAAGTACAGATCTTCCACTTTTCTCGCCATTGGACCCGGCTGTTGGTAACTTCCGAACCGATCCCCGTAACCCGGTAAATGGCCGGTTTGGGGGATCCGTCCACTCGTTGGTTTGATACTGGCCAGGCCACAGACATGGGCCGGTGCGCGCACACTCCCACCGGAATCGGTGCCGATGTCAAAGTAGGATCCACCCGCTGCCAAAATAGCGGCTGCCCCACCACTACTCCCCGACGGGTGGCGGCTGAGATCGTACGGGTTTAGTGTCTGTCCGTAAATCAGGTTGGTCGTCAGCGAGGACATGGTGAATTCAGGCGTGTTGGTCTTACCCAGTAAAATCGCTCCTTCCTTTTTGAGCCTTGCCACAACGGTAGCATCGGTACCCGGCATGTAATCTTTACGGCCCATGGTGCCGGCAGTCGAAATAATTCCGGAGGTATCGAAGGAATCCTTGATCGTCATGGGTACTCCATGGAGTAAGCCGAGCGGTTTTCCTGCCTTAACGGCTGCATCTGCCGCTTTGGCCTCGAGTAGTGCGCGCTCCCCTGCCACCTGAACCACGGCGTTGATTTTCGGGTTTACCTCTGCAATCCGCTCCAGACAACGGCTTACTACCTCTTCACTGCTGATCTCTTTATTGCGGATCATCTCTGCCACTTTCGTCGCGGACATGTACAGGAGTTCGTCGGTGGCATCGTTCGATGTAAATTCCCTCCGTGGAGGCACGACGCCCTCCGGAAGCAGTTGACCAAAGGCCGGAAGTACCGAGCCCAGTGATCCGATTCCAAGCGTGGCAATAAATTTTCTTCGGTTGTTGGTGGTTTGTTTTTTCATGGGTGTTTGGTTTTAGGTATCTGTGGTCAGCATTAGGTCTTGATGACGGTGCGTATGGGTCCATTTTTTTTAAAAGTGAAACGGCTAAATGGGAGGCATTTTCCATCCTCCTGATTTTTGCTCCAGGTAACTTGCCACAGCAAGTGCCACGTCTTCCCGCCAGGGCTGGGCGACTACCTGTACACCGATTGGCAAGCCTTCGGCATTTTCTCCACAGCGCACGACCGCACCGGGCCATCCACAGGTATTGAACGGTTTGGTATAGCTTTCTCCCGGATTGTCCATGTACTTGGATGACTCGGAGAATCCGCTGTTAATATCCCCCGCAGGCGCGTTCGTCACCGGACAGAGGAGTACATCGTAATCGGAAAACCATTGCAGCATCTTGCTTCGGTTGGCATCTTGCATTTCCAATAGCTTGGTATACCGTGCCGTTGAGATTGTCTCGCCTTGTTCCGACAACCGTTGCCGGAGACTTGCGCCGTAGGTCTTGGATCCGGCGCGCTCTGTTGCTCGTTTGAGCCACTGCCAGCCATCACCGATGATCAAATCACGTCGGATTGTGCCCAACTCGACCAAGAGGTCTCTTGGGCAATCCTCCGTTACGGACAAACTGACTTCTTCCATCCATTTGGCGGCTTTTTGTACCGTGTCCCGCGTGGCTGGATCGGTTCTGGCTATCCCATTTTCCGAGAAAAAAGCAACCCGCAACCCGGCAATATCGACCGTTTTATAATCGGGCCAGGGCATGGGAATCACGGCAGCATCTTTGAAATCCGGGCCTGCCATGAGAGGGGTGAGCAAATCCAGGTCCCTTACAAACCGCGCCATGGGGCCAGGTTGCTGCCAGGCATCGAAAAGCCCTCCATAATCGACAATATGTCCGGTACGGGGGAGCCGTACCGAGGTAGGCTTGATACCAGCTATCCCGTTGGTACCAGAAGGTCCTCTCACGCTGCCTCCCCAGTCGGTACCAATATCAAAGGCTGCTCCTCCTGCGGCCACAATGGCTCCTGCGCCTCCACTACTTCCGGAAGTCGTTTTGTCGAGGTCATAAGGGTTCTTACTGATACCGTAAATAATATTATTGGTGGAATTAACTCCCAATACAGCTCCAATAAGCGTGAATTCGGGGGTATTGGTTTTTCCCAGTAGAATCCCTCCCTGCTGCCGTACCCGGGCGACAACCGTGGCATCTGCATCCGGTACAAAATTCATTTTGCCGATCGTCCCGCCGGTACTTACCACGCCTTCGGTCATGAATGAGTCCTTTATTGTAAGCGGTACGCCATGAAGAGATCCGGTTGAATTCCCTTTGGCTAAGGCCTGATCCGCTTTTTTCGCTTCATCAAGCGCCCGATCAAAACACTCCATGACCACGGCGTTTAACTGGTAATTGACTGCATCAATACGATCGATGTACGCCTGTACCACTTCGAGTGCCGACACTTCCTTTGTTCGGATCATCTCTGCCAGTGCGGTTACGGATTTGTAATGAATTGATGCCGGCTCCGCCTTGGTGCCAAATTCCCGGATCAGCAGGCGTTTATCGAGTCCCTTTGCAATGTTTGGCAGGTACGTAGCCCCGATGGTCCCGACAGCTACTTTTTCTATAAAGGACCGTCTGGAAACCGTTTCAGCGGTCTTTGTTGCGATGTATTTTTTTACCTTATTCATGCATGTATCTTTTGGTATATAGGGGTTTTCGGATAAGATCACATCGCTGGCATTTGCCAACCACCCAGTTCGTCCTCCAGGTATTGGGCGACTGCCAACACCTTGTGATCCTGAAAAGGCTGTCCGACTATTTGAACCCCAATAGGTAAACCGTCTTTGCTTGTTCCGGCTCGTACTACCGCCGCCGGCCAACCGGTGAGGTTAAAAATACCCATGTACCCGTAGGCTTCGGGTGAACTGGCGGATCTTTCAAACACCGTAGGATTGGGGGCAGCACCGTCGAAATGTACCGGGCAAATGAGGATGTCGTATGCCTGCATCCATTGCAGCAGCTTGCTACGACAAGCGTCAAGTTTTTCTACCAACGCGGTAAACTCCCTGGATGGGATCGCGGTGGACGGGTCTGCCAGCCGGAGTAGGGGATGGGTTTGCTTGGTTCCGAATTTTTCGGCCAGCCGATTCACCCATGCCCTGCCATCAGCACTGAAAAGGTCCTGACGCACCTGTTCTGCTTCCTGGAATTGGCTAACAGGCGCATCTTCTTTAAGGCGTATTCCGGCCCCTTCCAATGCCGCAACCGCACCGTTGATTGCCTTTTTGGTCTCCTCCGAGCAGGCCTTCGTGCTGCCGTGTTCGACAAACCAGGCGTACCGCAGGTCCGCTATACGAATACTGTCCGGATCGGTCCAGGGAACCGGGTGAATGGCCGCGTCACGTTGGTCAGGCCCCATGATAATGGGCAAAATTAGTTTCAGGTCTTCTACATACCGGGCCATCGGACCGAGCACCTGATACGCATCAAACAATCCACCATAATCTACAATGTGGCCCGTTCTGGGAACCAGGCCCGTGGTGGGTTTTATCCCGGCGATCCCATTAAAGTGAGCTGGCCCGCGAATACTGCCGCCAAAATCCGATCCGATGTCGAAAGGTGAGCCACCCGCCGCCACAATGGCACCTGCCCCTCCACTACTTCCTCCCGGGCTGTAGCCTTCTTTGTAGGGATTGCTCGTCATGCCGTAGACCAGGTTAGCGGTGGTTCCGGATAGCGTAAATTCGGGGGTGTTGGTTTTTCCCAGGAGAATCGCCCCCTGAGCCCGAAGCCTGGCAAC
Source organism: Cyclobacterium xiamenense (assembly GCF_009467825.1). Lineage (GTDB taxonomy): Bacteria > Bacteroidota > Bacteroidia > Cytophagales > Cyclobacteriaceae > Cyclobacterium > Cyclobacterium xiamenense. The sequence goes on from NZ_WIOK01000006.1 coordinate 31,584, forward strand.
AATCGTGGCATCCTCCGCCGGCATAAACTCTTTTCTTCCCAGCGTTCCGCCAGTACTCACCACGCCTGCGGTTTCCAATGAGTCTTTGATGGTCATGGGTACCCCATGCAATGCGCCCATGGTCCTGCCGGCTGCCAACATCCTATCTGCCTTTTCGGCCTCTTGTAGCGCCCGCTCTTTACAGGTCAGAACCACGGCGTTGATCGCAGGATTCACTTCTTCCATCCGCCGATATACGGCGTTTACAAGCGCTACGGAGGAAATTTCTTTTTCGCGGATCATTTGCGCCAGCTGCACGACCGATGCCGCAGTGACTTCGTCCACGACCCGATTGGGTTGGTAATAAGAAACCGAGTCGTTCTTCCGGGATGTTGGCATAATAGGGGAGGCCATCAACCCTAGCCCCCCCTTACCAAACAACACAAAAGACGAACGTATAAAGTCTCTTCGGTTATTTTTTTTATTAAAAATCATGCGTTTGTCTTTGTTTAAATTGGCAACTTATCGATCCCACCACACGCGGGTCAAAAGATCATCCGAACCTTGTCTGGCCACTGCTTGCTCATAGTTCGCTTTATTCAAATTAATCTCACTAGGTGGGTAACCTTTGCGTCTGGGTATGCCATCGATAACTCCGTCTCTTGCTACTTCCAACTCCGGGTATTGAAGCCGTCTCCATTCACACCAGGACTGAACGCCCTGCATGTAAAAAGAAATCCACTTCTGATTGCCAATGGAACGCATGGGGTTCGTCGTGTCATAGGTAACTGCTTCCTGCGCTAAATAATCGGCAACTGCAGATGGATCCGAAATACCCCACTGCTCCATGGATGCGGTGATCGCCTCTATGTAAAATTCCGAGGGACTGCCGGAAATCCAGCCTCTTTCCGCTGCTTCAGCCTTGATAAACGCAACCTCCGCGTAAGACATAATGGTAAAAACTGAAGTTGGCTGGAGGATAGTTTCGGTATTTGGCCAAGAAACGGCGAAGTCACTGATGGCACTACCGGATGCTCGGTCCAGTCCGACCGGCTGTCCGATGTATCCGCCTCCCAGCGTTTGATTTATTGCAGGATCGGCATATCTTTCCAGTCGCGGATCGTTTAACGATTTGAGCATGTCAACCAGTGTGCTGGCGATTCCGTAATTGGGAACACTCAATTCGTACCGGAAAAACCAAGGATTGTTATTGGGTTGGGATTCTAAAAATTGATAGAAGGCATTGTCGTCAGTTGATGTCATGGGGCCCGCTGCTACCGCCTCGGACAGCGCGGACGCAGCCACATTGGGTGCCACATTTGAAAGCCGGAGTGCTACCCTCATTTTTAGACTATTGGCAAACTTGTACCACTGTTCCATATCCCCTCCAAAAATAATGTCGCCGTCAATCGATCCATCGGCGGCATTGATCATTGCTGCCGCCTCCGACAGTTCCTTAATCAAATCCAAATAGATCGTTTCCTGATCGGTATAGGTGGGTAGGGAAAAAGCATTTCCCTTTAAGGCCTCCTGGTAGGGAACATCCCCCCACACATCGGTAATGTTTTGATAGGCCCAAGCCTTCAGAATCCTTGCCACTGCGATTTGGTTGTGGTTAGGTCCGGACAGCGCCGCATTGACCATGGTCTCTTCGTTGGAATTTAAAAGGATGACTTCTTCCAAATCTCTCAACCCATTGGTGTAAAAGGTTGAAAAATCGCCCTCTACCGTTGCATAAATATCATCAAAACCGCCCCGCAAATTTGCCATCTGCTGCGCATAAATCATGGCGGGAAGCCCGATGCCGTTAAGCTGGTCGTGGTTGCCAAATAGGTCTGCTACTAATTCTCGCTGTGCCCCGGTCAGCAGACTCGAGGTGGGCACTTCCAGCGGCTGGTTGGGATCAATATTTAATTCCTCAAAGCCCTCGGTACAAGCAGCCGACCAAATCAGTAGGCCGCCGAGTAATAGGATGGTAGGTATATTTTTTATCGTTTTCATTTGAGTCATTCTTAGATGTTGGAACATGTCGGTATCAGGCAGATTTTTGAGATAAAATCCGATTTTCCTGTCCAATAAAGTAAATGGATGTTACAGCTTGATGTTGATGTTGAAACCAATCATACGGGGAGCTGGCAACGATGCTCCCTCCAAGCCCTGAACGTTACTTGATCCATAGGCGATTTCCGAGGGATCAATGTGGGGCACGTTGCTGTGCAGCAAGGCCACGTTTCGAGAGAACACGGATACCCGAAGCCCATTGATAAAGAGGTTGCGCAGCATTCCGCTGGGAACGTTATAGCCCAGGCTGATTTCTCGTAATTTGATGTAGGAGGCATCGTATACGGATAATGCATCCAGGCTATACAGTTGCTTCAGGTAGTTCTGTGCTTCCAGGTATACCGTATTGGGCTCCCCATTTTCAAAAACCGCATCCGCTCGGATACCTCCGCCTTCGGACACGGGATTTCTTTTGGGAACTCCCCGGTCATTGTCTCCTACCGACTCAATGAACTGCCCATTGGCAATGCCATTTTGAACGGTTTCCGACCAAAAACTACCCCCTGATTGGAAATCGATCAAGGCACTCAACGTGATCCCGCGGTACGTGAAGGTATTGGAAAAGCCACCCGTTACGTCCGGTAAAATACTGCCGACTACCTCGCCTGGATTCCGAAGATAAAAGCCATTGCTACCAACGATCGGTTTTCCGGTCTCCTCGTGGTAGATGACATTTGGCGTGATAATCGTACCGTAAGGCTGCCCTACCGTGGCATTGACGGAGTTGGTACCGTCTCGTCCACCCAACTCGAAATTATCCTGACCTTCTGCCAGTTCCAGCACCCGATTTCTATTACGCGCCAGGTTCAGGTTTACATCCCAGGAAAAATCATTTCTTTCGATAGGGGTGCCACTCAGCATGACCTCGATGCCTTTGTTTTCCATTTCTCCCGCATTAACGATGAGCGACTGAAAACCCGTGGTCGAGGAAACCGGAAGTGCCAGGATTTGATTGAAGGTATTTACCTTGTAGACCGTAAAATCCAGACCTATTCTATTTTCCAAAAAACGTAAATCCAACCCTGCTTCCAAATTCGACACAATTTCCGGCTTCAGGTTGCTGTTTCTCAAAACGTCATCTACCGTGAACACCGAGGTATTGGCGTAGGGGTCCCCGTTGGCATAGGTGTTGATCAAGCGGTACGGATCCGTGTCATTCCCCACCTGGGCCCAACCCAGACGCATTTTGCCGAAAGAAATGAAATCAGCTCCCGTCATCAGGTTCGAAAAAACGAAACTGCTTGACACGGCGGGGTACAGGTAGGAATTGTTGTCTACCGGTAAAGTAGAAGACCAATCGTTCCGAAGCGAAGCCTCGAGGAACAGGAAATCCCGGTAGCCCAAATTACCGCTTGCGTAAATACTGTGTACCTCTCGTTCGGATTTGAAATCCCGGATTTCTGGCCGCTGGAGGGAGGCTACCAGGTTGTAAAAATTCGGCACACTCAAGCCACCCTGCGTCCGGGTGTAATTATTGGTGAACGTATTTTTCCGGATATTGCCCCCAAAGGTAACTCCCAGACTGAAATCATCCCCGAATTCGGTATTGTACTGGCCGAGAAGCTCGAAATTATCCTCCCGAAAATTGTACAAGTCTTTTTCGTAAGCATTCTGAAGGTAGCCTCCGATTGAAGCCCGGTCTTCGCGCACGTCGGTGTAGAAATCGGTTCGGGCAAACAAGGTTACTGAAAGCTCCGGAAGGATCTGGTAGGAGATGTTGATGTTTCCAAAAACCCGGTCCTTTAAATCGTTATTATAACTCTCGAATAGCGTAAAATAGGGATTGTTGTTGTAGCTCTGTTCCGTGTGCCTCCCCAGTCCTTGTGTATTCCAGGTCATGTGGTAATACCGGTCCGATTGATAATTTCTTAACCGGGCGGGATCAATTTGACGCTGGGTCCAGGCATACCAGTATGTCAACACGTTTACAGGCCGCTCCGGAGACCAGTCGCCCGTTGCGGGCCGACCGAGTGCCTCGGTACGTATGTAGTTAATCTTGGCTCCTGCGGAAAACTTGTCGGTTATTTGCGTATTGGCACTTACCGCAATTGTATTTCTATTGAGCGAACTATTGGGCATGACCCCGGTTTGATCGAGGTTGGTATAGGAAAGTCTGAAAGAGCTCTTATCATCGCCTCCGCTAATGGATACGTTATTTGATAAAGTAACGCCGGTTTCAAAGAAATCTCTGATATTATTGGGAGTAGCCTGCCAGGGTCGCACTTCTCCGTAATTTGGCTCGCCCGGATACATGCTGTCCCAATGCCTTACGGGCGTTCCGTCAAAACGAGGTCCCCAACTGTTGTTGGCATTCGTATTGACCACTTTATAAGTCAGTCCATCCAGCGGATCCACGACTTCCTCAAAATCCAAAGAAAATCCTCCGCCGTACTCATTTTGCATTTCCGGCAATAAAAATACGTTGCTAACCATCGTGGAGGAATTGATGCTAACGCCGATACCCTTGTTTTTTGCACCGCTCTTCGTTGTGATAAGGATGACGCCATTTGAAGCCCTGGACCCGTACAATGCGGAAGCACTTGGTCCCTTCAGCACCGAAATGGACTCCACATCGTCGGGGTTAATATCCTGAGCCGCATTCCCATAATCCCGACCCCCATTTCCTGACACCTGATCCGTGGAGTTGTAGTTGGAGTTATCGATCGGAGTACCATCCACCACGAAGAGCGGTTGGTTATTGCCGGAAATGGAATTGATTCCCCGTATGGTGATACGTGAGGAACCGCCAATATTGCCGGAGGAATTCGATATCTGAACACCGGCAATTTTACCTGTAAGCGAATTGACGATATTGGTTTCCTTGGCTTCATCCAAGCCACGGGTATCCACCTGCTGTACGGTATAACCCAGGGCACGTTCGTCTCGTTTAACGCCCAATGCAGTCACCACTACTTCGGAAAGTGCCGTTTCTTCCGGCGTCAGTGAAATCGTTATTTCACTTTGGTTACCGATAGCGACTTCTTTTTTGTTGTAGCCAATAAACGAAACTTCCAATTCCTTTTCTGATTCGGACAGGGTCAGGGAAAATTCCCCGTTTATGTCCGTCGCCGCTCCTTTGGTGGTACCTTTTACGAGCACGCTGGCTCCTGGAATCGACATTGCGTTTTCATCAACTACCTTGCCTTTCACTGTCAGACTTTGCGCCTGAACCGAACCAAGGGATAAAAAACCGATTAGCAAGACCAACCAGATAAACGAGTTCCTCCCACCGGAACGCCGTTCCGGGGCATGTGTAAAATTTTTCATGATGTTGTTAGTGGTTAAGTAGTGAAAATAATCTACCCCTACGCGTACAGAGATCCTAATTCAGTATGCGGGTAGCAAATATTCAAATGGTTACTTTGGGGGAAGGTTATTCTAAGGGATACTATCTTGGGCGCATGTTGGGATGTGGCGCTTCACCAATGGCCTCAAACAAATAAGGCCCTGATTGGAACACCATTCAGAATGTTGGGTTGAATTTGTCAGCTGCTAACGTCTTCGGAACCAAATATATATGCCGACCCTGTAATAACAAAGAAATCCCAATATTATTTTTTTAAACTAATAGGCAAAAATATAGTTAAAAATAATATTTTAAGACATTTTCATATACTTTAAATTTACATTATTAAACTTCTAAATCTTTTTATTACTATTTTTACTATATTTAAATCAATTAAAATTTCATTCGATTATATTTACACTGGTGCATTCTATGGCTATTTTACAAACCTGTTTTTTTATTTTATACAAATTTTTTACGTATAGTCATTAATTTTAAAACCTATTTTTTTGATTCTATTTATTTTTATTGATTTTGCAGGTAATTTATTAACTAATAATAGGCTAAAAATCTTTTTTTCTAATTTTGGCGCATAAGAACGTTTTTTATTTCTTATTTCTTCATATTTCAAAATTTAAATTGATCGAAAGGCCATTATGTTTTTCAATACCTACCTATTTTACTTTCAAAACTATTTTTTAGGACGATAACAGCCTGAGGGTTCATTACCACTGTGCCTTGCCTTAATCTTGTCCCGTATGGTTCAATCCATGCGCTTGACAGCTTCCGCAAAATGCAGGTTTCGGACCGCTATACACCGCTAAAAAAGCAAAAAATCCCCGTTGAGCAAGCTCGGCAGGGTTAAAGAGGGTACCTGCGCTCCGGAAGAAAAATCACACATGCATAAATGCTACAGCGATGCACCAATTCGCGGAGCCGATAAGGACAGGGCTTGGCAATAACAACCAGGAAAGAAATCACAGATTGCGGAAAAGGAAATTTTGTTTTACCAGGGAGACCAACCTGTATTACGAAGAGCAAAAAAAGAGGAGCGTTACCGGCTCCTCTTATTGCTTAGGGGTAGATTTACTCTTTTTGACTCCAGTGTTTGTTAAGGCGGGGGATACTTTTGGGGAGACTCAGCTCCGTTCGTCGGTTTAGCTGGTGCATCTCGGGAGTACATGGAACCTCCTCGCAATCGTTTACCGGCTTGTCCTTTCCAAAAAATTCATAGACCAGCCGCTCCGACGCGATCCCTTTCCCTTCCAGGTAGTTTTTGACCACCAGTGCCCGCCTTTCGGACAAGGCTTCATTGTAGGCTGCCGAGCCCCTGCTGTCTGTATGACCAGTGATTGCTAATCGTCGGTTCAGCATGGCTCTCAACATCAATGCGACGCGTTCCAGAGCCATTTTATCCTGCAAGGAAAGTGCTGCTTCATCAAAACCGAAATAAATGGTAGGCAACGCTTCCGGTAGCTGAATGGTGCTCACATCACATAAATCAATTCCTCGCATTTCGGGAGGTACCGGGTACGATTTCCCTACTTCGGGAAAGGCTTCTAACAATAGTTCGGTACGACGGTCTAACTGATAATTTTCTTCGGAACAGGGAACACCTTCCCCGCAATCGGAGGTCAGTTCGGTTTCACCTAACCACTCTGCCTGAATGCGGGACCTTGCGATGCCGTACTTGCTCAGGTAATCGCGTACCGCATCCGCCCGCTTTTCACTCAACACCTCGTTGTAGGCGTCGTTTGCTCGCGCATCGGTATGGGAGCGGACCACGATATTCAGAAAAGAATACGATGTCAATAACTCGGCAATTCTATCCAAGGGCGCTTCCGCATCCTCCCGAATTTCAGATTGGTCCAGGTTGTAATACACCAAATCCACATACACCGCGGTCCTATAGGGTATTTTCACCAACTGATAAGTTTTCTCGAGTTTTCCATCGCTCATTCCTTTGCTGGAAAGACTTTTGTCCTCCAGGGCAAAATACCCGTCTTTTTTAATGGAAATTTCCTGATTTTGCTCCGGGCTGATGGTAGCCCGAATCACTCCGCCACCATCTTGTTCCACCGCAACGGTCCGTTTTTCGCTGCCTTCCGTCAATTGTACCTCCAGGGGACCGGAAACGGCTGTTCCGTCGCAAGCCAATACCTGTGCCACGAAATCCATATCCAGGGTCTCCAATTCAAACACATCGTCCAAACCGGTGCTTCCGGGGCGATTGGAAGAAATCACCACCGAATGATCGTCCGTCTCAAAAAAAGCAAAATCGTCCTGTGGAGAATTGTACGGCAGTCCCATATTTTTAACACCCAGGAATTCGTTTCCTTTCCTGTCCGATACAAAAATATCCAACCCTCCCAGGCCTATGTGCCCATCGGAAGCAAAATAAAAGCTTCCGTTTTGCATGAACGGGTCGATCTCGTTCCCGGCGGTATTGATTAGCGGACCCAAATTAACCGGCTGCCCAAATGTAAACGCCTCATCGAATTCCATGTAGTACAAATCGTATTCCCCATAGCCCCCGGGCATGTTGGATGAAAAATACAAGCGGTTTTGGGATTCGTCTACAAAGGGGCTTTTCAAGCCATATTCCAGGGGAGCATTGATCGGAAGCCCGACAAAATCCACCGGGTTACCGGAGGCGTCAAGCTGGCTGTAATATATTTCCGGTTGTACCTCGTAATCATTGGATTTCCTTATATCCCGGGTTACGGTGTAAAAAATCAGGTCCTTGTCTGCGAGCGGATAGGGATCACTGGCGTGAAACACACCCGGGACCGGTGGTTCAAAAAGCGAAACTTTGCCGTCTTCATCCACGGAATAAATGTTCAGGAAATTACGCCCGGTCCAATCCGATGTTTTCGAATAGTACGTGTAGCTTTTGTCGATCCGCAATCCGCTTTTTTTACGCTCTCCTGCCTCCCCTCTATCTGAGGAAAAGTAGGTGCGCCCATTCGCTGATTTTACCCAGCCAAAATCGGTGCTGGAACTATTGATACTTTGAACACGCTTTACACGGGTATTTCCGGCGGCGTCGTACCAGACTTTCAGCGAGTCCAGATTCAGGTTTCGAAGTGCTTCGGGCTTGCTTGTCCCCATCGAATCCAAGGCTGCGAACACCGCTTCCGTGTCGCCGGCCTGATTGGCAGCAGCAATGTATGCCAGCCGATCCTGTTGCAAGGCCTCGGGATAGGCCACCGCTCTTTTCCACCAGTCGTATGCGCGGGAGTAATCCCGCATCTTGTCGTAGGCAATCGCTGCACCCTTTGCAGCCTGGTAGGATGGTTTTTTGCCAAAGTCCTCTGCGTATCCCTTTCCCGCTTCAAAATAATTTTCTTCCGTCGCCTTCCTGTCTGCATAGCGCAACAAGCCCCGTTGGGCCAGGGAAGGAGGGATGGATAGCAGCGACAAAAGAACTATCGGTAGCAGCAGGTAGGTAGAAATCTTTTTCATAATCAGAACCATCTAGGGTTGTTCATGTTCACTTTCCTTGGGGAAATGTAGTAGCCAAGGGAAAACTCGTGGGAATTGTTCCGAAGCCCGCTGAAGGCGTTGGTTTGCACGTCATAGGCGTAACCCAGTCTGAATTTTTCTGTTGCAAATAGTTCCAGTATCAAGGCTATGGCGTTTCTGGCAGTCAGGCCATCGGGCAATTGGTCCTGTCCCCATTTGACATTGGTACGGTAGGAAGCGCCTGCCCAAATCCGGTCCATGAATAAAAACATTCCGTTCAAATCCAGATTGGTTGGTCCCCTGCCTCCATTTCTAACCAGAAAAGAAGGTTTGAACTGCACCGCGTCTGAAAGTGGCACCAATCCTCCCGCGGTAAGGTAATAGTGTACGTTGTGGTAAGCCAATGCAACCGCTTCGGATTCCAGGGAATTTCTCCCAATCAAATTGTACGCACTAAACCCCGCATAAAAAGAGGGTGTATGAAAAAATATACCCGTATTCAAGTTGGGGGTAAAAAGGTTAATTCGACCCTCTGGGATTTCGGAATCATCAAAATCATTCGGGTTAAACATCGCACCGTCAATGGCGTATTCGGATACACCGGCGCTGATTCCAAAGCCCAAAAAGGACGCCTGCCCTGTCTGAATGCGATACGCATAGCTGAGCAAACCCGAATTGGTCCTGGCTGGCCCCATTTCATCGGATAGAATGGCGACACCGAAACCCATCAGGCCCTCGTTTGCACTCAGGTCTGCAGTGACGGTGAAGGTAGTAGGTGCACCCGGCAAGCCTGCCCATTGGTTGCGGTAGGTGGATTGAATGTAGTGCTCTCCCTTGTAGCCGGCATAGGCAGGGTTTACGTGCAATCCATTAAACATGTACTGACTAAACTGTGGCAATTGCTGTGCAGAAAGCTCCCCTGCCAGCAGGAATGCCATTATTGCCACAAACCTTCCTACACTATAACTATTTTTCATCGAATTCGAATTTAAATCCAGCCAATAAATACAACGCTTCTATTTCACTACTTGCACCCAGCCTTTATACGTTTGGCTTTCACCAGCGCGATCGGTAATCACCACTACATAAAAATAGGACCCGGCATTGAGTCCGTCGGCCGCCCAATCGTTTTGGTAATCATCGGAGACATATACATGATCGCCGTTTCTATTCAGAATTGTCAGCGAACTTTGAGCGAAGCGCTCAATTCCTCGAATTTCAAAGGTGTCGTTTTTCCCATCGGCATTTCCTGGTGTAATGACGTTCGGAATAAAGAATGGATTGACCTGATTGGTATCGGTATCCTCCTGCTGTGTGGAAGTATTCTCCTGATCCTCCGGAACCTGCACCCGAACGGTGTTGGTAATCGACCCGACTTGTGTGGCCTGTACCCGAATGGTATACACCTGCGACACCCCTGCACCAAGGGTCGGTATGGTCCAGGTAACCGTATTTCCCGATACCAGTGCTTCGGCATCCCCTGTAAAATCAAGGTATACCAGACCGGTCGGTAACTCATCCACTAGGGTGATGTTCTCTCCCGTACTGGTACCGTTGTTCGTTACTCGAATTTCGTAATCAAATTCGTTCCCCTCGTACAGCGATGCTCCAAGCGACGTCTTTTCTACGCTGATATCCACCGGCCGTGCCAAAATCGTAACCGGAACCGCCTGAACCATGTCCATGTACGCTCCGATTTCAATGGAAGCGGAATTGACCTGTGGCCCTAAACCAATGCCCATTAGTAGCAAATCGATCTCCGTGGAGGTACCGGCTGGTATCGTTTCCAGCAACCAGGTGGTCCCTTCCTGCGCCTCCGGATCCGAACTAAGGAGCATCAAGCCGTCGGGAAGCATGTCTTCCACCTGCACGTCCGCTAAATCAAACGCCGAGTTGTTCGTAAGCGTGAGCGTGTAGCTGACCAGCCCGCCGATTGGAAGTGTTGTGAGGTTTGGCACCTTTGAAACCTCAAATAAAATAGGCCGTACGGTGAGCGAAACCAGCGCCTGATCACAAAACTGCCGGTCTGTATTTTCACAAATCTCGTAAGTAAAACTATCGGCTCCGGAAAAATTAGACCCGGGGGTGTAAGTAAGCGTACCGTCCGCATTTTGGTCCAGGGAACCGTTTTCCGGCCCCTCCAAAATTTCCAGCGTCTCCACTAATAATTCACCCGTATTGATGAAATCATTCGCTAGTACATCCAGCACGATTGCCTGGTTTTGATTGGTGGTAAATGCATCGTCGTTCGCTTCCAATTGAATGTCTAGCAGGGTAAAACGAATGACTCCCTGATCGGTATTGCCCGGGTTAATGACTTCCTGGATTTCGTATACCAATTCGTAGGACCCATTGGGCAAGCCAGCAGGGAGTGACAATTCCCCATCGGCGGACAAGGTAAGACCGGACAAACCGTCCGCATCCAATAGGCTCACCTGCACCCTTCCCTCTGGAATTGCTTCCCCATTGAGCAGGTCGTTATCCAAAACATTTCCAATTGGGCCGGCACGATTCAGGTTTACATCGCCGTAATCATCGTCTACCGCTGAAAGCAGGGTAGGCGCCACCCGGATGGTAGCCGTTGCCTGATCGCATTTTGCCGGATCGGCGGCATCGCAGATCTGGTACACCAATAGGTACTCGCCGGCAGGTAGCCCCTCATCGATATCAATGGATCCGTCGTCGGTCAGCTGAATAAACCCAGCGGAGTTATTACTGATGGTTGTTAGGTTTACATTTTCAATCAAGGCCGGTAAGCCATTGAGCAAATCGTTTTCTAATACGTTTACCACGCTGTCCCGGGAAAAACTATCGGCTACTTCTACTGCATCGTCAAAGGCTTCTGGCTTGTACTCGATTACTTCTATACGAACTTCCGCATCGTCCGAATCTTGTCCGGCCGTTAGTTGATACCGCAACGTGTACACTCCGGGAGGCGTATTCGGCGGAACATCCACTGTTCCGTCCGGATTTAATGTAGCCGTTCCAGCCGGAAAATCTTCCAAAATGCTTAGTTGGATATCGATTGGGTTGAGCGGCGCACCGTTTAGCTCATCGTTATCAAAAATATTCAACACGGCCTCCCCACCAAGCTCGCTGTTTACCCGTTCGGCCAGGTCGGGCCTGGCGGAAATTGCATTCACAAAAAAGACCAACTTTCCATCCGGCTCATTGACCGCAACAATACGAATCCCAAAGATCGGCTCCTCAGAAGCGAAAAGAGCGGGGGAAAATAGCACCATTTCCTGGGCTTGGGAGGGTTCATTACTTACATGGTTGATACCAGTTTGCCACTGAAAGCCCCTTACCTCAATGACATTGGCTCCTTCTATTGGTTCCCCATCCCTGCCCAGTGCGATAAAATCAGTCGGTGAGTTCCCGTCCCGCTCCGTGTACAACAGGTAACCGGAGGTAACCACCGGATCCCGATAGATCAGGTCAACAAATGGATCTCCTCTGGGAATGGAGGGCTGTGAATTGATGTCCCAGTAAGACCGAATGTCCGGGGTTGATACAACTTCTTCCAGGTTATCGAAAAATGCCGGATCCCGGTGAGAAATAATCACATTCGTTGAACGAACAATCTGGATAGCAGATGGTCTGATTTCGTTGCTTCCAATAGCCGCATTCGGATTGGCCACAGACGGTCTTCGGGTCGTCGCAAAAATTACCCGTCCATCTTCCAGGCGAATGCCACTGACGATCACGGGCACATCCTCCGGACTTGGGTTCTGGTTCCCTTCAGGGGCGTTTTGTACCAGTTCCTGCCCATCAATGAGGTAGGTCACCTGTTCCATGCGAATAAGGTTTTCCGTCCCATTCACGGTCACTACCTGTCCATAAAGCGGAGCAGTTCCGAGGAAGAAAATCACCCCCAAAACCGAAAAAACCATCCGCAAGTAGGAAAAATCATGCAGGGAATGATTTTTAATTAACACTAATTTTTTCATATACCCTTTCTATTAAAAACCATCCATCTAGCCAACACAAAAAACAACCTTAATAAAGTACTGGCAAATTAGCCATTTCTTACTAAATCTGAAAAAGATACCCAATTTATCTATTCGTATCCATCTCGCCCATGAAAACTCAGGCAGCCAAATGGCTGCCTGAGTTCCCTTTTTTGAATACTGTTGGTCATTATTCCGTTGATTACTAGAGGCTTCCAACGGCGATTATTTCCATAGAGATGCCTTGTTGATCAGCGACAACGCCTCCGGCCATCAGGGAATCCTATTTGGCCCTCCACCTCTGACGATAGTGTCCTCCTGGAAATTTGCATTCAGCATCACCCTTTCGTTTCGGTATCCGCCGTTATTCAAATACCAATCCGGATACGATTCTCCTCCGGATACGACCCATTCAAAAAATCGGGTATATCCTTTGGTGATCGGAACTTTGTTTACCATGTAGGGAATACTTACCGGTACGTTCATTGCCCAGGGCAACCCATTTTCTTTGCTCCGGTAATAGCTACTCGGACCAGAAGTACTTCCATCTTCTTTGGTACCAAAAATCGATTCATCTGCATGACGAGTTGGCTTCATTCCGGGCAAGTGTACTTCCACTCCTCTTTTTTGATTCACGATCAAAAAGGGATTAAAATTATCCATTCCCAGTTCGCTCAACTTTGTTGGGCCCGCATCCGTGGCCTTACCCTCTTCCTTCAAGCGGATCACGATCGTCTGCAACTCCGGTTTTTGGAGCTTAAAATCCGGATCGGTATTGATCCCCAAAGCCCCTCCACCTGGGTGGGTAAGAAAATGCGATACCCTATCGAAAGGAATAATTGTGGCAAATTCATTGTCCAGTTCCAGTCCTTTTTCGTCGATTTTATGGATACTTTCCGGGCTGGCTTTGGTTCCGCTTACCTTGATTACCTTTCTGGGCGACAAGCCTGCAAATTCAATCCCAAAACCGTTGGTGAAACCCGCACCAGCAGCCCTTGGTGACAATTCGATGATGATTTCTACCACGTCTCCCGCTGCGTCCGTAACGCGGTTTAGTCGATAATCTACCACCAAATCATTGAAATCGTAGTCGCCAGTGGCTGGCCATAAGTCCTCAAACATCAGGGTACCGTATCCGGTGGCCGGCAAGAAATTATCAAACGCACGGTACCGATCTTCGGGATAGGCATCTTCCGAATCGGCTACGCCATCATTGTCCGCGTCCGCTTTTTCACTTTTGGGAAAACAATCGTCTGACGGGTCGGCGCTGTAGCTTCCCGGAATAACAAAATCATCCATGCCGATGCGTGCCATGCCACCGGAGCCCACCAAACTAAACATGATCTTCACCGTGCTTCCCACCAGCTCCTCGGGTACCGCTATGGCTACCTCGTGGACTTCTGTCTGTTTGTTAATCGGATTTGGGAAATCGAATACATCAAACCTGGTAACGTCACCCTCTCCGGTACTCTCGTTTTCAGCGTCAAATTCAATATACTGTAGCACGATGCTGCGGTTACCCCCTGCATTTCCGTCCAGCCTGGTTTTGAAACTTATTTTTCCTGCCTCCATGGTAATCCAGGGTGTTTTTACCCAGGTGGCAGTCGTTGATTGGTTCGTAACCTGATTTGATCGCAAGCTGTAATCGCCCGAAATCATGGTTTGATTGTGATTACTTACCGTCACTGCCCCCATGGACCAGCAGGCAGCGACGTACTTATTGCGACTACCTAACTCTGCATCATTGGTAACGGTATTTTCCTGGGCTATAAGGGAAAAGCTGATAACTCCCATTAAATAGCTGAATATCAATAGTTTTTTCATTACTCTTATCGTTAAAAATTAAAATACTTCCTCACGTTTATTGCTGTACCTGGCAAACAACCAATCAAGGCTCCAGGTCTTCGTCACCCATGTCTACAATAAAATCAAAGGCCACCCGATTGTCTACAATCTCTCTCTCTTGTTCGATTGCCCCGTATTTCATGGTGACGGCTGTTACATGCGAAGGTAGATCAAATGTCATCTCGAAATCCTCACTCATTGCCTGCGCACCGGCAAAGAATTCATCCCCAGTTTCGGTTTCCAGCGTTAGTTTCCGGTTGACGGCCACGTCTACATCCAGACCTTCAACCGTTACCGTGATTTTGTCACTGGTTTTCCAATCAAAAACTGCGGTAGCCTGCAATTCCTCAATGTTTTCCGTCTGAGTCGAAGGCTGTTGCTCCAGGGGCTCTTCTACGCAGGAGAAAAGTAACAGTGCGGGGAGAACTATCCAGGCACCAATCCCGGCTTCAAAATTTTTCTTGCTGTTTTTCATTTTTCGGTCGATTAAAAGTTTTGTTCCAAAACGGAACCGTTCTATTAGCTGTTTATTTACTCCTACGAAATTCCGAAAATAAAACTGCATCCGGGAGTTTTTTCGATGAACCCGCCCAATTGGGCGACAAAATGGTCCGTAGAAGGGTCTAACTTTTCTTTATCCTATTGAATTCCAGCACTAAAAATAAAACCGAAGTTAGTAGCTTGAAAGATTTTTTAAATTTATTTACCGATTTTGTAGTACAAAATTTTTTTTATTATTTAAGAACCAAATTATTCTATATGTATTTTTTCAAATCGCGTATTCTGAAGGTCATGGTCAATTTTTTGCAATTCCAGATTCGGTGAGCAAACGATACCAAGGATTACCCCATTTTTGCACCGATTTTAGGGTGGATTTTTCCAAAAAAAACCACCCAACGCCGCCCGTACAAAAATTACGGAGCCTGCCAGCCGCCCCACCAAATTCGCAAAAAATAAATAGTATATTTGCCTGTTAAATGAAACAAACACCATGAAAAAAAGGAGTATAACAAAGATAATCATCGCATTCATAGGAATGCTATCTTGGATAGCCTGCGAGTCCCCCAAACAGGAAAAGGCACCCGTAGATCCGTATGCGGTAACTACCGAAAAACTCACCATCAAGGTTGATACCTTATACGAAGGATTTGAACACCCTTGGGGAATGACCTGGCTTTCAGACGGCAGGATGTTGGTCACCGAAAGAAAAGGGGAAATCCTGATATTTAAAGACGATCAATATACCGGCGAAAAATTAGCCGGAGTGCCGGCCGTTCATGAAGTGAATCAAGCCGGTTTGCTGGACATCCAAACCCATCCCGATCATGCCGCTAATGGTTGGATTTATTTCTCCTACGCCAAACCGGTTGATGGAGGCGGTGCCACGGCAATCATGCGTGCAAAAGTGGAAGGAAACAGCCTCACAGAAAAAGAAGACCTGATCGTCACCACTCCGGCAGTAGAGGGAGGCAGGCATTTTGGAAGCCGTATCATCTTCGATAAGGACAATTACCTGTATTTCAGTAATGGCGAACGGGGAAGCAACCCCGAGAATGCCCAATCGCTAAAAAATTCCCATGGCAAAATCCACCGCATTCACGACGACGGAAGGATTCCTTCGGATAATCCCTTCGTAAACGAGCCCGATGCCATTCCCTCCATTTGGACCTACGGCAACCGAAATCCGCAGGGACTGGTCTATGACCGGGCAAACGACCGGATCTACGGCATCGAACACGGTCCGAAGGGCGGAGACGAGATCAACCTGATCAAAAAAGGAAACAATTATGGATGGCCGGAAATTACCTACGGCATTGATTACGATGACAGCATCATTACCGAGGACACGGTAAAAACAGGCATGGAGCAGCCCATTCACTTTTGGCGACCTTCCATCGCCCCTTGCGGATCCACGCTGGTTACCTCGGATCGCTACCCTTCCTGGAAAGGGAACTTGCTCGTAGGTGCACTTGCCAAACAGCACATTGCCCGGGTCACCCTTGATGGGAGCTCTTATGCCGGTGAGGAAAAACTTTTACAAGATATCGGTCGGGTCAGGCATGTGGCCCAAAGTCCGGACGGATACATTTACGCCATCACGGAAGGTACCGGATTTCTGATCAAGCTGATCCCACAGGAATAACCTAAAAAACCCCCGCTAGAAGCTTTTCCAGCGGGGGTTTTTAGTTTTTTTCGACTAAAAGGTAAATCGAATGGACAGGGCCACTTCGTCCCCCCAAAAACCGCCACCATTGATGATATTAAAGGCCGGTTTATAGTCCAGCGATAGGTTAATCGGTGCGTCTACAAATTTGTAATCCAAGCCGATAATCCCATCAATACCCACAATGGTGGATCCTCTGTACCCGGGGTCTGCCCAGGGTGGATTGGAATTGCCGCTATTCCAGCTGCCGATATGGGCTCCTCCGCCGTAAAACCACCGCAGTCCCCGGACCTCCCGGATATCTTTATGTACTTCGTAAAGTCCGGTAATCACCAGTCCTCTCCATCGGGTGTGAAGGATTCCCTCGAGCGCTACGTCCGATTGGATAAAATGCTTCACGGTTAGCCCGTTACTGACTCCTGCCCGCAAGCCTATCCCGGTAGCATAGGTCTGCGCCTGACTCTCGTTCAGGAAACTGAGTCCCAGAAACAAGACAATTAGTACGCTTAATGATGTCTTTACCATACAACTGTTGTTTAGATATACTATTTATTAAAAATAACACTTCCGTGCGGAAACACACAGGCATCCAAAGCCACGTCGTGTTCTGCTACCGGAATCGATTTCACCGTATCGAAATAAGATAGCCCCACTTTGAGCACTTTCGGCCGCAATTGCCCAAAGAAACGGTCGTAAAAGCCCATGCCATACCCTAACCTATTTCCTGCATCATCTACTCCCAACAGTGGCACGAAAACCAAATCAATGCTTTCGTTGGAAGCGTAGATAGGCTTTTTGGGAATGGGAATACCCATACCGTCTTCGATAAAGACGGTATCTTTGGTAATCTTTACCGTTTGGAGCTTATGCCCAAGCCGGTCGGTAATGGAACCATACACTTCGTATCCCGCACCAAATAAGGATGGCAATAATAATACCGTATTGATCTCGTAAAGCTTTTTGATGGGTAAAAAAAGGTGAATGTGTCGAATAGCGCGATATGCATTCAAAAACCGCATGCTTTCGGAAGCTATTTTTTCCGAGCGAATAGACCGCTCTTTTTCGCTGAGCGCTTTTCTATCTTCCTTGAACTTTTTCCTGAGTATTTCCTTCGCCTCCATTCTCCCACAAAATTACAAAATTAAAATCCAAGGGATCAAACTGACCGAATAGCTCGTTTATAAAATTCGGATTTGCCAGGTAATATTCGAGAAAATTCACCCGCCTTTCCTGCAAGGTTCCGTTTGGAAAAAGGAAGTCCTTGACTTCGTGCAGCTGACGGATGGCATCTCCCTGCTTTCTTTCTTCTGCTTTTCTAAATTTCACGGCTACCTGGTTGAGAATTTTTTCACTACGGGTAAAGGCCGCTTTTACCGCCTGCCCCAGGCTAGGGTCCAACCCGAATCCCCTGTTTTCGAGGGTACCAAACAATTGATTCAATTGCTCCCTTTCCCTTTGCAGGGAGACGTCCTCCGATGCGTTCTTTAGGGTATAGTCGATTCTCAAGCGATCTACATGCTGGAAAAGCTCCTCAGGTTTCAGTCCCAGTTTGTCAATTTTGCGCCCAATTTGTCTGGGAACGATCATGGCAAAGTTTCGCGGAAGAAGAAACGGAAAATCCACCGTATAGTGATCAAATACCCTTTTCAATTGAAACCAATAGGCCACCTCGGCAGGGCCTCCCAGGTAGGCCAGGTTGGGAAGTATTACTTCCTGGTACAGGGGCCGCATGACCACATTGGGGCTAAATCGCTCCGGATGCGTATCCAGCAAGGCCTCCATTTCTGCGTAGCTCCATTCGTTTTTGCCATCTTGCGTCCGAAACCGGCCGTTTTGTAGCACCAGGCGGTCCCTGCGCCCGGGCTCCATGTAAAAAAAGTTGATCTCTCGGGGAAAAACCTGGGTCTTGTACCCGGCTTCCTCCAGGGCTCGGTTGCTTTCATTTACCAACCCATTGGCTTCCTGGGAAAAAACATCTGTTTTGATTTGGGGCAAAAACGAACGTTTGAGCCCGGGATGATTCGCATCCAGGATCACCAACCCTTTATCTGCGAATAAATGGTGCACGTATTTCCTAACGGCCTCTTTGAGCTGCGTGCTGGAAATATAGGCCTCTTTGAAAAATTCGGGCAGGAAGTCCCATTCCTTCACCAATGCCTTCAGGGAATCGTCTAGCAAAAATTCCCCCACCGGACCGGTTTGATCGCTGTCCCAGGCATACCGCTTCCCATCAAAATGAAAATGATTGATCTCGGCAAAATCGTGGTCTTCCGTGGCCATCCAATACAGGGGAACAATTTGGTAATCCGGGTAGGCTTTCTGAATTTTCTCCGCTAAAAGGACCGTAGAAACAATTTTATAGATAAAAAAGGACGGCCCGGTCATGAAGTTAAGCTGGTGTCCCGTTGTCACAGTAAAGGTCCGAGGCTCCCTCAGTCTTTTGATATTCTGGGCCACCGGAGAATCCTCATAGCCTGCATACTGTTCCTCCAATGCCTCCACCAATAGCTCCCGACGGGTTTCCGGAAAGGATTTGTTTTCCAAAACCCGGCCAAATCGGCCAATTTCCGGAAATTCCTGATAAAATTGCGTGAGTGCCTCCTCTTTTTTAATGTAGTCTAAAAACAGCGCTGAAAATAAGCCCGTACAGGCAGGGTCTACAGTGGATTTTATCATAAAAGGTGCAATTTTATCGTATTTCCGGCAGTAATGGTGGTTAAAAACCTGCGTATAAACGTTAAAGTTCAACAATTTTATCGATTTATCAGAAATGGTGCGATACATTTTTGCGAAAATTATATAACAGGTAGACCGGGAATTCCGGGTACCTTTGGGAAACGATTGAATCATGAGCAAGACCATTGAAGTTCCGGTATCGGGTATGAGTTGTGCGGCCTGCGCGGTGAGCGTGGAGACCCTGCTGAAAGAAACACCGGGCGTGCAATCGGCCAGCGTAAACTATGCCACGCAGGCGGCCACGCTCGTTTTTGATGAAGCGGTCACCGATTTGAATCAAGCCCGGGAAAAAATCCATTCCGTTGGATACGAACTACTGCTCGACCAACAGGAAAAAGACAGCCTGGCTGAAATCCAGCACTCGGCCTATAAAAAACTACGAAGGAATACCATCGCCTCGGGAATACTTGCGCTGCCTGTGTTCCTTATCGGCATGTTTTGGATGGATTTACCCTATGGGAACTACATTTCCTGGATCCTGACCACTCCGATACTTTTCATCTTTGGCCGAAAGTTTTTTACCAATGCGTTGAAGCAGACCCGACTCGGAAAAGCCAACATGGACACTCTGGTGGCCTTGAGCACCGGAATTGCCTACCTGTACAGCATGTTTACCACCCTTTTCCCCGAATGGTTGGAAGCCCGCGGAATCAGTGCCCATGTTTATTTCGAAACGGCGGCTGTCATCGTCTTCTTTATATTACTGGGTCGCATGTTGGAATCCGGGGCAAAGGCCGGTACCTCCGAGGCCTTGCGTAAATTAATCGGCTTGCAACCGGACAGTCTGACTGTCATCCGGGATGGAAAAGAATACACACTGCCGGTGGGATCGGTTGTAACCGGCGAAAGAATCGTTATCAAACCCGGACAACGACTGCCACTCGATGGACTCGTGGAACAGGGGAGTTCATACGTAGACGAGAGTTCGCTCACGGGAGAGCCCATACCGGTCGCAAAAAATCCGGGTGATACGGTCTACGCGGGTACCATTAACCAGAAGGGTAGTTTTACGTTTACTGCCACTGCAGCTGCCGCTGACACCCTCCTCGCAAACATTATCTCCCGGGTTAAGCAGGCACAGGGATCAAAGGCACCCATACAGAAAACCGTGGATCGGGTAACGGCTGTGTTTGTTCCCGTCGTGCTTGGTCTGGCTTTTGTGACCTTCCTTGCCTGGTCCTTTAGCGGAATCGATGAGGCCCTGCTCCGGGGAATGCTTTCTGCAATAACCGTTTTGGTAATTGCCTGCCCCTGTGCACTTGGCCTCGCAACCCCTACTGCCATCATGGTGGGAATGGGCAAAGCCGCCTCCCTGGGTATTTTGATAAAGGATGCAGAAAGTCTGGAAAGAGGGAAGCGCACGGACACCCTTATCCTTGACAAAACCGGCACCATCACGGAGGGCAAGCCGAAAGTAAGCGCGGTGGAATGGCGAGACGGGATGGATGCAAGCGCATTGATGCCCATTTTTCAGGCACTGGAAGCAAAAAGTGAACACCCCCTCGCCACGGCCATCGCGCAACATTTCAGCCCTTCTGAACAGCCCTTGCCATTGACCGATTTCCAGTCCGAAACCGGAAAAGGAGTCATGGCACGCTTCGAAGGTAAATCCTACCGGATAGGCACGCTTCGATGGCTAACTACCTGCGGAGTGGATACAGCGGGTAAGCTGATAGCGTCCGGAGAAAACGCGTTGGAGCAGGGGAATATCCTGGTATACATGGCAGTAGATCACCGCCTGGCCGGCTGGGTTGCCATTTCCGACCAGATCAGGAAAGATTCAAAAGCCGCGATCTCCACCCTTCGCCAAATGGGCATTGCGGTACACATGCTTACCGGAGATCAGGAAAAAACAGCGACCGCTGTGGCAACTGCTGTAGGTATACAGCACGTAAAAAGCGGCATGTTGCCCCAAGACAAGGGCGCCTACCTGCAGCAACTTCAACAAAAAGGGCATACGGTAGCCATGGTGGGCGACGGAATCAACGACAGCGAAGCACTGGTGTTGGCAGACCTTAGCATCGCCATGGGCGCAGGAACTGACATTGCGATGGAAACCGCCAAGGTTACGTTAATGCATTCCTCCTTAAAAGCCGTTCCCCAGTTGCTAAAACTCAGTACCCAAACGGTACGCACGATACGCCAAAATCTCTTTTGGGCGTTTATTTATAACATCATCGGGATACCCATCGCCGCGGGCGTGTTGTATCCCGTATCGGGTTTTTTGCTCAACCCGATGATCGCCGGTGCAGCCATGGCGCTTAGTTCGGTATCGGTGGTGAGCAACAGCCTTCGGCTGAAATTTACGAAAACAAACGATTAGTCATGTCTAACGAAACTTCCATGAAATTCAAGACCACCATTAAATGTGGCGCCTGTGTGGCCGCTGTAACTCCGGCACTAAACGAACTGGTTCCCAATGCCTGGGAGGTAGATCTTAGCTCCCCCGATAGAATCCTGACCATACATCAGCCTGTAGATCCGGAAAGCGTAAAAGCCGCTTTGGAAAAATCCGGATACAGGGGCGAATCAATTTAAGGGAACAGGCTACGGATGGGACAAAATTTTCTTACTTTTGGTCCTATTCTATGATGAATTATACTGCATTTACTTTAGACAACGGCCTTCAGGTAGTGGTCCATGAAGATCATACCTCCGAAATGGCCGTTGTCAACGTGCTCTACAAGGTAGGCTCCCGAAACGAAACCCCCGGAAAAACCGGTTTGGCACATTACTTCGAACACCTGATGTTTTCCGGTTCCCGGCATGTTCCTGCGTTTGACAGTGCCCTGGAGCGGGTGGGGGGATCCAGCAATGCCTTTACGAACACCGATATAACCAATTACTACATCTCTCTTCCCGCTGCAAATCTGGAGACTGCCCTTTGGCTGGAGTCGGATCGCATGCTGCACCTGAGTTTAAATGAGCAGCAAATCCACACCCAAAAACAGGTGGTAATCGAGGAATTCAAGCAGCGCTACCTCAACCAACCCTATGGGGACGCCATGCACCATGTGCGTAGCCTTGCTTTTGAAAAGCATCCCTATCGCTGGCCGACCATCGGGGAACATATTGAGGACATCGAGCGATTCGAGAAAGCAGACCTGACTAACTTCTACCGGCAACATTATTCCCCCGACAATGCCGTATTGTGCATTGCCGGCAAGGTCAGGGCGGAGGAAGTCAAAGACAAAGTCAACCACTGGTTTGGGGAAATACCTCGGGGTCCGCTGCCCATTCCAAGACCCGTGACCGAACCCGCCCAACTGGAAAAACGGACCATGCGGGTAGCTGCCGACGTCCCCACGGACGCGCTGTATAAGGTGTTCCGGATCCCCGGCAGACTGCACGAAGCCTACCTTGCCTGCGATCTCATTACCGACATTTTGAGCGTGGGTAGGTCCTCCGTGTTGGAACAAAAACTGATAAAGAACGGATCTGTATTTGCCAGTTGCCAGGCCTATGTTTTAGGAAATGTAGATCCCGGGCTCCTGGTTTTTACCGGGAAGATGGAAAAAGGCATCCCTGCCGAGAAGGCAGAAGAGGAATTGGACAAAGTCATCAACCGCTTCAAACAAGATATCTTTCCCCGCAACCTACTCCAAAAGATAAAGAACCAGGCAGAAGCCATGGAAACCTTTGAATCCGTTTCTTTGCTGGGTAGGGCCATGAAGCTGGCCTATTACGCGTACCTGGGGAACCCTGCCTTGATTCAGGCGGAATTTGATCGGAAATTATCCATTTCTGCAGAAGAAATCATGGATGCTTCCCGCACCTACCTGAGTGAAGATTCGGCCTCGGTAGTGTATTACACGCAGAAAAACTGACAGCTAGGTAGTAAATAAAATTGATTATGACTGATTTCAGAATAGGGTTTGGGTACGATGTGCATCAGCTCAAAGAAAACGTTGATTTTTGGCTAGGTGGCATTAAAATCCCACACCACAGCGGCGCGGTCGGCCATTCGGATGCCGACGTTTTGATCCACGTGATTTGCGATGCCTTATTGGGAGCAGCCAACCTCCGGGATATCGGCTACCATTTTTCCGATCAGGACCCGCAATACAAAGGGATTGACAGCAAACTCCTACTCAAAGAGGTACTGGTGCTGTTGGAAAAAAGCGGCTACGTCTTGGGCAACCTGGATGCCACTATCTGCCTGCAACAACCAAAAATCAACCCGCATATACCTGCCATGAAAGCATGCCTTGCGGAAGTCATGCAGGTAGCAGAAGGCCAGATTTCCATCAAAGCGACAACCACGGAAACCTTGGGCTTCGTCGGCCGGCAAGAGGGTGTATCGGCCTACTGCGTGGCATTGATCCAACGAAAAAACCTTCCCAACTCATGAACAAGCAGGAACCCAGAATCATTACCACGGAAGACGGGTCCCACTCGGTATACCTTCCGGAGCTGAACGAAAGCTACCATTCCTCCCACGGAGCCTACCGGGAATCCATTCATGTATTTCTCCTGTACGGATTGGAGGCCTGGTATGCCCGCAATCGGGGAAAATTTCCCATTCGGATATTTGAAGTCGGTTTTGGAACAGGTCTCAACGCCTGGCTCACACTGATCTGGGCGGAGCAAAATCAAGTACCGGTATTGTACCATACCATCGAGCCGCATCCCCTTTCCGAGAAAATCTACGAGGCCTTGAATTTTACGCAGATGGATGAGACCCTTACCCATTACAATGGCTATTTTAAACGCTTGCACAAAATGGATTGGGATATTGGGAAACCTCTGACGGACTATTTTAATATCAAGAAAGAAAAAATCACCCTGCAGGACGTACAGCTCTATCCCACCGATATCGTTTATTTTGACGCGTTTTCCCCAAAAAAACAACCCGAACTCTGGGAAAAACCGCTTCTGGAAAAAATTGAAACCAGCATGAATCCGGGCGCCAACTTTGTCACCTACTGCGCCGCAGGCCACCTCAAGAAAAACCTCTTGTCGCTGGACCTGACGCTGGATGACGTTCCCGGCCCCCCGGGAAAAAAAGAAATGACCCGGGCATGGAAAAAAAGCTGAGGCGGACGTTGCTCTTCATCGCGTTGGCATGCGGGACAGGCCTGTATACTGCTTGCTCCAAAAAAAATGAGCGCTCGTACCGGAACCAGGAAGTAGCAGATGAAGTCACCGGGCAAGCGGCCGAGGTTGCCGAACAATCCGGATGGTTTGACAAGACCGAAGGAGACAGTACCTGGCAAACGTACTGGCAAAATGGAAAACGCTATTACGAGAGTATATGGGCTTTGGACAAACGCGTCGGCAATAAATTCTTTCCAAAAATTCAGGATGCCTTTCTATTTGAAGATAAATTCTACTTAAAAGCAACGTTCCCGGTAGCCTATGCCGGTGAAATACAATTCACCTTTCCGGAATACCCGGACTACACCCTCAACCGGATTGGTGAACAGGCCTTTCAGGTGGTTATTAACGATGCTTTGGATTTAAACCGGGTTGTATTCTCTCTGGAATACCTTCCTTCGGAAAACGACAGCCTGGAGCCCACCCGCTATTCGTTCACGCACGTGGTTTTTCAAGAATAAAAAAGGGACCAAAAAAATCCATTCATCTCCTCCCGCATTACCGGGGGATTTTTGGAGTAGCTTTTCGTTTCGAGACCCAATACCGACCGGCCTCACCCGGCCATCTGCCTGAACCTGGCAGCAAATTTACTCTACTTCCGGTTGGAGTCGCTTCCGGATTTCCTGAGCTTCTTGCCAGGTAAGCCGGGGGCCAAACTGGCTGACAATCTTGGAAGCGGCCATACTGGCCAGCTTTCCACTAGAGGCATACGAATGCCCGTTGGTAATTCCATAAAGAAAGGCTCCCGCAAACATGTCTCCGGCGCCGTTGCTATCCACTGCTTTGGTAGGGTAAGGTTCGATATCAATAAAGGTATCTCCGTCGTAAATGATGGCACCATTTTTTCCCTGCGTAATCACAAAATGACGAGCCAGTTTTTTCATGGCCTCTCTGGCTTCCAGGAGCGTCTCCGTACCGGTGTAGCGCATGGCTTCTTCTTCGTTTGCAAAAAGCAGGTCCACCCCTTGGCCAATTACCTCTTGAAATCCCTCCCCAAAATACTTGACCATGGCCGGGTCCGAAAAGGTAAGGGCTACTTTCACGTCGTTTTCCCGGGCAATTTTCCGTGCCTCAAGCATGGCCTCTCGGGCGTTAGGCGAGGTGATTAGGTAGCCTTCTATGTACAAGTATTTCGAATCTTTGATGGCCGCGGCGTTCAACTGAGCCTTGGAAAAGGTTTGCGTGATACCAAGGAAGGTATTCATGGTCCGTTCCGCATCGGAGGTGACCATCACCAGGCATTTACCGGTGATTCCTTTTTCCAATTGATAGGGGTCCAGGTTGTGGTTGACACCGGATTCGCGCAAGTCTTCCATAAAAAACCGGCCGAGCTCATCGTCGCCCACCTTGCAGCAATAAAAGGCCTTTCCACCAAACTGGCTCAAGGCAATCACCGTATTGGCGGCAGACCCACCGCATTGCAATTTGGAAGTTTTGGTATGGATAGCAGCCATCAGGGTAGCCTGCCGTTCTTCGTCCACCAGGGTCATAAGACCTTTTTCTATGCCGTTTGTCTCCAGGAAGGACTCGGTCACTTCAAACTCAATATCCACCAGGGCATTTCCCATGCCTGTTACGTCGTACTTTTTTGTCATTTTTTGTTTTTTTAGTTTCTCCGACCGCGAGCATGTTCTTACTGCTTTCGGGGATTTTAGGGCTACGATTCGTTCGTATCCTGGCTTTGAAGAAGCCGAATGCGGCGCCCCACAATAGCTTCCAAGGCAAAAATGAGGGCTGCTGTCGTTAATCCAAAAAATTCACGATTTATCTCCATGGCGGTGGTTTTCATGGAAAGATCTTTTTGCTTCCATTCGTCACCGATCCAGCCTGAAATATTTTCCGGCCAAAAGAATACCGCGGCAATCAGGTAGCTAAAGGTCAAAAACACCAGTATATTGACATTAAACTTTCCGAAAGACGCAAATCCCGCAGTTAGGGAGGCGACCAGATACAAGGGAACCCACCACTGGGGGTCGGGATCATTAATTTGCCAATAGGCAAACAATAAAAATAGCACCGACCAGCTACCAAAAAACCATTTCCAACCTTTGCTCATAGGAACGATAAGTTACGTAATTTCATGATAAAAAGCATTTCTTCCGGCTTATTTTCTCAAAACCCGGTCGTAAATCAATTGGTAAATGTCCGTAGGACGTACCTCCGGGGGCAGATCTCCGGAATTGTCCGCAGTGATCAAAACAGGCCAGTCCGTCTCGCTTTCGCTGATGCGTCCGTGGGAACCTTTCACCAGATCCGGTCGCAAGGGTATGACGTCCATCAGGTAGCGAAAACCCAGTTTCTTTTTTAGCAAAATCCAGCCCAGACGGGCTTTTAAAAACGGGATGTCGGGATTGGCAAACATTTCTACCGGATCGTACCCCGGTTTTCGGTGGATATCTACCGTACGGGCGTAATCGGGTGCCTTGTTTTCATCCAACCAATAGTAGTAGGTAAACCAGGAGTTTGGATCCGCCACGGCTACCAGGTCTCCTGCGCGTTCGTGATTCAGGTGAAATTCAGACTTCCCTTTCTCGTCGAGGACTTTTTCTACACCTGGCAGGGCAGCCACTAATTGGCTCACTGCTTCTTTATCGGAAGGGTCGTTCACATATAGGTGCGCCACTTGATGATCGGCGACCGCAAAAGCCTTGCTGGTACCCGCATCCAATGTCTCCAATCCCAATTCGTCCTTGACCTGTATATAGCCCGCTTTTCTTAGCGCCTGATTGATAGGGATGGGCTGATTCACGGAGGTGATGCCGTACTCAGAAAGTAAGATAATTTCCGCACCCTTGCCTTCGTAGTAGCCGATCAATCGCTCACATAATGCATCGATCTCTTCCAGGTCCTTTCCAATGTGTGTAAAATCGATCCCGAATTTTTGGAGGCCGTAATCCAGGTGAGGAAGGTATACGAACGTTAGCGTCGGGTCGTACCATTCGTCTACTTTCATGGATGCCTCAGCGATCCATTTGGATGAAGAGATATTGGCATTTGGACCCCAAAAGGAGAACAAAGGAAACTGGCCCAGTTCCTTCTGAAGGCGATCGCGCAGGTCCATGGGCTGGCTGTGAACGTCCGGAAGCTTTCTGCCATCTGACGGATACAGGGGTCTTGGAGTGACGGCATAGTCTACCGAGGAGTACATGTTGTACCACCAAAACATATTGGCACAGGTAAAATCGGGATTTTGCGCTTTGAGTGCATCCCATACCTTGGGCGATTGAACGAGCCGGTTGGATTGCCTCCAAAACTTGATCTCGCATTCGTCTTTAAAATACCAGCCGTTGCCAACGATACCATTTTCCTCCGGCCATTTGCCGGTCAGGTACACGGACTGCGCCGAGCAGGTCACCGCAGGCAATACCGGTTTGATGGCCGCTTGCCGGCGCTTGCTGATCCATTTACTTAGAAAAGGGGTATGCTTTCCCAGCAATCTGCCCGAGAGCGCTACCACATTTAGGACAACCGTTTTTTTCATTTGATTTGCTTTTTTACCCAATCCAACTCCCGGATAATGGATTGGTCCAGGGAAAGGTGAATGTCTTCGGGTAGCACTTCCCAAGTATAGGTCTCTACCTCCAGTTGGCTGGAATACCTCCCTTCCTTATTTAATTTCAGTACGGTGAGTATGTCTTCCTGCGTGGACTGCAGGGTGCCGTACCCGGATAAAAAAACCGGCACGTGAAAATGAATCCTCCATTCGATTTCTTTTGTTTCTACCAAATTCAGCAAGGCGTCTGGGAGATCCGGATAGGCCTTTTGAGATCCATCCCTGGCCACACCGATCACCTGATGCAGGTAGGTAGACTCTACAAATGGCAGCAGGGCCCGTTCTACGGTTTTTCTCTCCGCCATTTTTTCCGGAATGGGTATTTTTAACGCCGCGCTTAGCTGGAATTTTCCAATTTTTATTCCAGCTTCCCGAAAAGCGTTCAATACTCCTGCGTGGTCTTCGTAGGCGACCGCAAAATGGCAAACGTCGTAACATACCTGCAGGTGATTCAACACTAGCTCCCGGGCATCTGCCTCGGACATCCCATGCCTGGATTGAAACCAGTCAATGCCCTGAGGAAGCAACCATTCCTCAAAAAAACGGATCAATCCCTCAGCATTCTCCAACACCCCGTCCGGTTCCGGCTCTATATCCAGGTGCAACTCCTGTCCGGTTTCCTTTTTGATCGAGTGCAGGTGTTCCACCACTTGCAGTAAGTGTTTGCAGGAATCCGCCTTTACCTGGTCCAGCGCTTCCGGTTCCTTATGCCAGTGTTTGTAGCTCAAGGGAGAGGTAGAAATGCCTGCATCCAGCCGCTCCGGCATGATTGCTGACAAAATATCGGCAAGGCGAATCGTATAGGCCAGCCTTGCTTCGGTGGTCCAATCGGGATGGTGAACTTCGTCTTTAACGACCTGCCGATGAAATCCGCCAAAGGGAAACCCATTCAATGTAAATACATAACAATCGTTGGTTTTCAGCCAACTTTTTAACTCGTCCAACTTGCCGGGTTCCATCAGTTCACGGCTGGCTTCATCCGAAATCCGTAAGCCAATACCGAAGGAACCCTTCCCGGATACCTGCTGCTTGATCAGAGGGAGATGTTCCTTTAGATTGGTGAAAGTGGCTTCCCAGCTTTCCCCCGGGTGAATATTGGTACAATAAGTTAGGTGATAATCGGCAATACGCATGGTACGAGTCGTTCTTGATTTGTTGCTAAGGCGCAGTTCAGGCCTTCGAATTAGCCAGTTGGAACTGATTTAATTTTTCGATGGCTTTTCGGATAAGTCCCGGATCCATGTGGTG
This sequence comes from Cyclobacterium xiamenense, assembly GCF_009467825.1. Classification (GTDB taxonomy): domain Bacteria; phylum Bacteroidota; class Bacteroidia; order Cytophagales; family Cyclobacteriaceae; genus Cyclobacterium; species Cyclobacterium xiamenense. The sequence goes on from NZ_WIOK01000006.1 coordinate 60,968, forward strand.
AACTTCTACTCCATGCCCTATTTTGTCCAAAAGCATAATGGTCAATTCTCCTCCCAAATGTTCTCGGAATTCTTCGAGCCCTTTGATCAGGGAATCTCCGGACAATTCCGGAACGTACAACTCGAAGCCCAACTTTACAATCACGTCAATCACCCGCTTTAGCTCGTTTTCGGAAATCATGCCGGCCAGGAAGGAATAGGTCGTATCCAATGCGATCCCGATAGCGACCGCTTCCCCGTGCCGAATCCTGTATCCACTCAGGTGTTCCAGCTTATGCGCTGCCCAGTGGCCAAAATCCAGTGGCCGGGAGGATCCCGATTCAAAGGGGTCTCCGGATGCAATGTGATCCATGTGCATCTGCGCACAGCGGTAAATCAGCTCCTGCATGGAAGGATCGCTTTTATCCATCAGCTCCAGGGCCTGCTGCTCGATCCAAACAAAAAAGGAGGCGTCTTTGATCAATGCCACTTTAAGTGCTTCCGAAATTCCAGAACGCCAATCCCGTTCTTCGAGGGTTTGAAGAAAGTGCGCATCGTTGATCACCGCATAAGGCGGGGCAAAGGCTCCCAGGTAATTTTTCTTGCCGTAGGCATTGATGCCATTTTTGACCCCTACCCCAGAGTCATTTTGCGAGAGCACCGTCGTCGGAATGCGGATGTGCCGAATACCCCGATGGGCGATGGTGGCCGCAAAACCCACCATGTCCAGCAGAGCGCCTCCACCCAGGCCTACGATATAGGAATGCCGGTCTATCCCGTACTCATGGGTAGCTTTCAGAACTTGCTGAAGGTATTCTTGTTCGTTTTTCACCTGTTCCCCCCCCGGCACCACCAAGGGCACAGCACATAGGGTAAACACCTCCCGGTAGGCCGCCGCGTAAGTTTGAATGGCCGCGATCAGGGAAGGATGATGCCGGACGACACCTTCATCCACTACCAGGTATACTTTGGGTACCTTATCCCCCTGGATCAGGTCCGCAAAAAGCCGGTTACTGACGGCGAACAAATCTTCGGTAAAATAAACCCGATAGCTAAAGGGCACACTGAAAACCTGCTCAATTGATTGATGTGCTATTTTTTTCATTTTTAATAAGCCGGATTCACCGAACTTTTCATTTCATTATAAATAAGTAATTTATCCCCTGTTTGGTTCATCAGGTTACAGCAAATACCCTGGCCAGAAGCAAGGATACCGGCAACAGCAAAAGGATTGCTACCGCCACCATCCAGCCGGCAAAAGCTGCTGCCAGGGATGCGTTGACAATGATCAAGGCGAGTACCGCTGCTTTTACCGATTTCCCTATCAGCGCAGGCTCCTGGGTTTTCAGCGCTTTTATCAATGGGGGAAAAATAAAATACGTCAATAAAACCAGAAAAGGCACCGTTTCCAACCAGTAACTGGCCCGGAAATAGGCCAGCGTTCCGATAAATACCACGATACCGGCATACAAAAAAAGCCCCCCATACAGGGCACTTTTATTCTTGCCATGCACCTCACCACGACTGACCATGGTAATGGCCGCCACGTACACGAGGGGTACAAAGCCGATGTACCAGAACTCGCGGATGGTCTGCGACATCAGGGTCATTCCGAGAAATAGGTTTCCCGCCCGGCACAAGCCCATATTAATGGGGCCAAATAGCCGTTTATGTTTGCCCCAGGCATCGTACAAAACGGCAAACAGGCCTACCAAAATCGCCAGCAAACCTGCCGTAAAATCAACTTGAAACGCGGCCAAAATCCCGCCTAGCAGTAATAAAGAGGCCATCCAGGCCGCACTCCTGACCGAGGCCTGACCGCTTGGAATGGGCCGCTCGGGACGCTCAATCTTATCCAGCTTTGCGTCAAAAACGTCGTTGAATGCGACTCCTCCCCCGTACAGGCCAATGGTTGCTAGCACCAGCCAGCCAAGATCCAGCCAAAGCTGTAGAGGGGACTCTTCCAGCAGTATAAAGGCGGCACCTGAAATAGCGGCACCTGCCAAAATATCCGCTATGGCTGTGATGATATTAGCCGGACGTGTAAGCCGGATGTGCGCAAGGAGGTTTGCCATTAACCGAATTAATTCTCAATGATATTGGAAGAATCGTTGTCCACCCTGGGCGTTTGTCCACCACGTAAGACCGTGCTGCCCCCGTGTTTTTTGGTTTGATCGATGGGCTCTTTCTCCAACCAGTCTTTTTCCTCCATCTGTCCGCTCTGCCCGTAGGCCTTCAGGGCATTTTTGTAGCAAGTCATTTCCACATGTTCCTTGGGAATCCCTTTTTCCAGCATCAATGCTGCCGTCTTGGGTACCGCCAGGGGATCACTGATGCCCCAATCTGCCGCACTATCCACAATGATCCGTTCCGGACCGTATTGGCGAACGATTTCCACCATCCGCTCGCTCCCCATCTTGGTGTGCGGATAGATGGTAAAAGCCGCCCAATACCCACGGTCTAGCACTTCCTTGACGGTCTCTTCGTTATTGTGGTCCACGATCACCATGCCTGGATCGAGCCCGTGTTCCTCACTCACATCCATGCTGCGAAGGGTCCCCTTCTTTTTATCCCGATGCGGGGTGTGGATCATCACAGGCAAGTCCACCTCCTTGGCCAGTTCCAGTTGCAGGCGGTAAAATCGGTCTTCTGCCTCCGTCTGATCGTCGTATCCGATTTCACCGATGGCCACTACGCCTTCCTTTCCCACATACAAAGGCAACAGCTCCATCACCTCTTCTGCCAGGGGTACGTTATTGGCCTCCTTGCTATTTAGTCCGATGGTACAGTAGTGAACGATACCAAACTGCTTGGCGCGGAACCGTTCCCAACCAACCAGGCTGCTGAAGTAATCCTGAAAACTACCCACTTTGGTCCGGGGTTGGCCCAACCAAAAAGCCGGCTCAATGACCGCAACTATCCCAGCCTTGTGCATGGCTTCGTAATCATCTGTCGTCCGGGAGGTCACGTGTATATGCGGATCGATGTACATCATAACTAAACAAATTTATCTGCTAACCTACTCTTTTTTCAATGCAATTCATAGCGATACCCAGTGAACGGGGCATTTTGTAAGGAAACGGCAAAAATGGGGCCTGAAACTACCTTTCCGCGTCAAATGCCCTTCCAATACCTTCCCAGGAAATAGCTCCCCTGGCGATCATCTCTTCCAAATCGGGGTATTTTGACAACAGTATCGGGCAGCCAGGATGATCTGCGTCCGAACAGGCAAGTGCGGCTGCCTTTCTTTCCAGGTTGGTTCCCTCTCCCAGGACTTTTTCCAGCAAGCCCAGGATTTCCTCGTCCACAAAGGGCACCAAAAACCGCCACAATTCCGGTATCACATTTCTTCCGGCAGACCACCGCTCGTGCACGTAGTCCACCAGGGTCCTGGCCAAGGGTAAATTTGCTCTGCCCTCGGCACCGACTATCCGGTAAAGCGGCCGCTGCATAAAGATGGCTTTGAGCAGCAACTGATTCCAGGCAGCCTCGTCCAGGTACTCGGAAGGATAGGGATTGTCCAGGGCGACGGCATCAAAAACCGAAGTAATATTGGTCCGGATTCCTTCTGCTGCCCTCGCGGTGAGTTTTTCGGGAAAGGGGAGCAGGGGAAGGGCCGAGTACAACGCCTCTTGCTCGTGCATGTCCGCTGATTCAAACAAGCGATCAAGGATCGGAATCCAGTCGTCGTCTTTATCGGATACCACGCCAAGGATCAAAACCGTTCTGGCCGTTTGCAATGCCGTCCAGGTAGTCAATTGAAATCCGTGCCTGATCTTCCGTGCTTCCAAATTCTTTTCCTCTGATAGCTTTACCACTTCCTTGGGAAAATGTCGGGAGGCCTGACTGAAAGCCAGAAACAGTTTCATTTGGCTGGGAGATGTCCTGATTTTTTCTTCCTGTACTTCCAGCCAGTCCAATGCGCTAGCGGAGGCCGTTTCGGATAAAACTCCCTTTAGAAAATGCCTGGTGATAGAAAGGTCCTGCATGTCGTTTTTGTTCCTTTTATTTCATGTGTTTATAATTGTCCCTACGTTGCCACATGCCTGCCTGTCGGCAGACAGAGAATCTCGCATGCTTTATAATCATCCCTCCGTGGGTCGCTTGCGTCATGCTCGATTTCATCGTAAATATAACACTTATTCCATTTTCATTTTTTGAAACTGAGAAGAATCATGGTTGTGCCGCGGAGGGGATAGTAAAACTGGATTACTGTCCAAAAAAAAATCCAGGCCAGTTGTGGGATTGCTGGCCTGGATTTATCCAAATGGTTACGTGTGAATGAATGGAAGCGGGATTACCAATCCACACCGGTATCTTTCCAGCTTCGGGAAGCCGCTGAATCCAACACTGCCTGGCAAACCTTTTGGGTTTCGTAGGCGTCCTTGAACGTGGGCGCACAGGGGTCGTCTCCTTCCAGGCTCTTGAAGAAATCCGCCACCTGGTGGATGAAGGAATGCTCGTAGCCGATGCTGGTACCCGGAATCCACCAGCGGTCCATGTAAGGCTGATCGCCATCCGTCACGTGAATGGAACGCCAGCCCCGGACGATGGACTCGTCCCGATGATCGAAGTACTCCAATCGGTTCAGGTCATGCAAATCCCAGCGGATCGACGCATGTTCCCCATTTATCTCAAAGGTATACAATGCCTTGTGCCCACGGGCGTATCTGGTGGCTTCAAACAAGCCGAGCGACCCGTTGTCAAAATGACAGTGGAACGTACAGGCATCGTCAATTCCTACCTTTTTCTTTTCGCCGCTGCTTTGGTGGACGCGCTCTTTGATGAACGTTTCGGTCATTGCCGACACATCTTTGATGCCTCCATTCAGCCACATGGCGGTATCGATGCAGTGCGCCAGCAGGTCCCCGGTTACCCCGGAACCAGCAGCATCCGCATCCAACCTCCATAGGGCATCTCCCCCCTGTGGCAAGTCCGGACTAATGGTCCAGTCCTGAAGAAAATTTGCCCGGTAGTGAAAGATCTTACCCAATTTACCGGAGTCTACCAGTTGCTTGGCCAAGGTCACGGCAGGTACTCTGCGGTAGTTGTACCAAACGGTGTTTCGTACACCCGCGCCTTCGATTACCTTCACCATTTCTTCGGCCTCCTCCAGGGTTCGGGCCAATGGCTTTTCGCACAAAATCATTTTTCCTGCTTTGGCCGCAGCAATCGCGATCTCGGCATGGGTATCGTTGGGAGTACAAATGTCCACCGCATCCACATCGTCCCGCTCAATCACTTTTTTCCAATCCGTCTCGTAGGAGGCGTAGCCCCATTGTTCGGCAAATGCCCTGCTCTTTTCTTCCCTACGTGAACAGGCAACTTGCAGTACCGGTCGGTAGGCATACTCTGGAAAGAAATCACCCAACCGTTTGTATCCGTTGGTATGGATTCTGCCCATTAATCCGGTACCTATTAATCCAATTCGTATTTGCTTTTTTTCTGACATGGTTAAATTTTTTGTTTGGAAAATGAAAACTATTCAAAACAAGAACCTGACTTAAGCTTTCCAGCCATGTGCCTCTCTAACCTGAATCAAGGCGGCCAGGATATTATTCCAGGTATCCTCCTTGCTCATCACGGCATTAGGAAACATACACCCATCCCAGCAGATATGCTTGAATGCTTTGGTAAGTTCTCCTTTTTCATCCCGTAACCAGTAGCCCGCATCCTCGGCAATGTCCAGTTTCCCGTTGGGGTCATTGGCCAGGCAATGCCGGCCCGTTTTGTCGTGGGACCCGGATCCAAATACGGTGGCGTCGTTTTGGGCAACGTGAAAATCAATGGTCCAGGGCCGCAAGGCATCGGTCATTTCCTTAAGGGCGGCTTTCCATACAGACTTGTCTTTCCAATCGTATCCTTCGGGAAGAATTCGGTGTTCGGGATAGTTGTAACCCATGGTATAAAGCAAGGTATGCGCCATGTCTGCCTGAAATCCCAGGTAGGGGCTATCCACAGACTCCAGCGTTTCCAGCATGGTCTTCCAGCTGTGCATGCCTCCCCAGCAAATCTCGCCTTCGGCGGCCAACTTCTCGCCGTAATTTTCGGCGATTTTGCAGGCTTCCTTTAGGGTTTCTACGATGATTTTCTGACTTCCTTTCGGGTCTTTTGCCCATTGCTCGGGACTACTTGCGGTGTCAATCCGCACAATACCATTGGGACGAATGCCGGCACTTCGAAGCTTGGAGGCCAGCTTACAGGATTTTTCAAGCAAATCCAGGTAGGTGGCACGATCTTCCTTGGAACCCAGAATCGGACCGGACCAAATAGGAGCGACCACGGAGCCAATTTCCAGGTTGTAGGAAGATACCTTCTCAACCAGCTTTTTTACACCGTCATCGTCCATCTCCAAATCGATGTGGGGATCGAACAAACCGATATCCACCCCGTCAAACTTTACGCCGTCTACTTCTGCTTTGGCGGTGTTTTCCAACATTTCGTCAAAAGAAATGATGGGTTCCGAATCCGGACCTTTACCTACAATCCCAGGCCAGGTCGCATTGTGTAACTTTGGAAAATTATTTTGGGACATACGATTATTTTGTTAGCTATGAATAATAAATTAAAATCAGAATTTAAAACTGAGACAAGCTGCCGCCGGGAGGAATGGAAACCCATCCGACCGGAACGCCTTTTCAATTTACACAATATTGGAAAGAATCCCATAAAAAAGGGGATACTACCCCTTTTTACCCTGCTGATTACAGGTTGAGATCCGGATTGCCGGGTCCAAAATGCTTCAGCATTACGATAGGATCGGTTTTGGAATGGTTGGTTATTTTCACGCCTTCGCTGGCTGCCTTCTCCGTGACGAAGTATTCGTCATGGGTCAACTGCCCGTAGCGAATCAGCGCAGGGGTTTCCACATCCCAAACACCCATGGTGCCGTGTCCCTGCATCATGATCATTCCGTACGCCGCCTGATCCTTGATGACCACGGTCTGCCCGGGCATTACGGTCAATTCTTTGGCACTGAATGCTTCCGAACGGTAACAAATCCAGTTTTCAACGTACCCTGCTGCCTCCATTTCGCCAATATCCGACACCGGAACCGGCGCCATAAACCGTGTTTCCAGAATATTGGGATCCACGTTAAGTTCCCAATCGATCACCTCCATCAGCTGATCGTAATCGCCGATCCGGTCTTTGGGTGTTCCCTTCCAAAGCAGCTCCTCGGGAATGATGGCTTCGTTTACCAGGGACTGGTACATGGCAAATACATCGGAAGCTTTCTGCGGCTCGTACGTACACATACTGCCTGGCGCGTGAAGCATTCCCGGAGGAACATCCCATCCGGTACCGGGATCCAACTTAAAGGCCTGCGAAAAACTGGTAATTTTGTTGTCGCCCTTCGTGAAGTTCATCAGGCATTCTTTGATTTGTTCCCGGGTGGTTCCAGGTGCGATGCCAAAAAACGTATAGGGAAAATCGCCACCGTGGTTGTTCAATTGTGGCGGAAAATAGTAGGCTTCGGGCTTTCCTTTCATCCCAATCTTGGCGGCATGCTCGTCGTTGTGGTGGATGTGGTGCGGGAGAGGCCCCATGTTGTCGAAAAATTTGGAATACATGGGCCAGCTTTTGTGCTCGTCCCATATTCTGCTTCCGATGATTTCTCCCTGTAGTTCGTCGATCAGGTCCTTTAGCAATAGCAACTCTTCTTTACCAGGGGCCCCAACCACTACCTTACTCAAGCCTTCGTGTTCGCCCGTCAGCGGTCCGTTTTCGGCGGCTGTGGTAGAGGAAAGCCAACGTTCGTCGATACCTCCTCTTTCCCCGCCCAACACGTAATAGTCATCCGGGTGTAATTTTATCCTCCTTCCGGGAACACAAAAAGATCTGGGTACCCAAGTAGGTGCCAGGCGCAAAATACCCTGTCCTTCTTCTAATGCTTTTTTTGCCAAACTCATAGGTTCTAATTTGATTTATCGTTAGTAATGCTAATTAATTCGTCGTCACAAAAGATTTAATCCCCTTACTTCCTCCGGTCAGAATATCCACCATCAGTTCATAGGAGCGCTTTTCTCCTGGCTGAAGCAAAATCAGGGAGCCTTCTTCTCTTGCCTTTGCCTGACCAATCGGCGGATGGGTGGCGGGCTCCAGGGCTGTCACGTACTCGTTTTCTCCCCAATGCTGCCAATTTACCAACCAGGGCAATTGCCGTTTGTCAAAGGTCATCCGCAGGGCAAAATCCAGGGAAGGATTGTAAATCCCGGCACGGCTGCGGTTGTCTGCTTCCACCTCCGGTTCGATAAAGGCCACGTCTTCCCCAAAACCATTGTGCGCGTTCATAGGCGGCGGGCAGGATTTGAAATCATTTTTCCCGGAAAAAATCCGGTTATCCGGATCCCCATCCCTGGACTTCCAGGCTCCCTTCCATACGATGCGGCTCCCTTCATCTACCAAGGGCCAGCCGAAATTTACGTGATACAGTAACATGTGCGGCGCTTCCACATTGGATTCGTTGGTTACTTCATCCACAATCTTCAGGTAGGGTTGCCCCAAAATCCCTGAAATGGTTCGCTTCAATACCAAATTCGGACCAAAGACACTGCTTTCCCGGATGATGCCGCACAGGTGCATGTTTAAATCGCCGCCCAAAATATCGGGCTGCTTTACCGAAATCACTTCGGCCGGACTATTGGAGATCCTTCCATGCAGGCCTCGTTGCCCGTATTGGTCTTCTTCGGGACCGCCTACGTGACTCAACCCACAGGTGGTCAAAAGACCTCCTCCGAAAGTGCGCAACCAATTTATCCCGGTGTCGGAAAACGGAGAAGCTGGCGCAATTCCCACCTGACTTAGCCAGGCAAGTCCATGGGCACCATAGAATGCACCTCCAATATCCATTCCCCTGTCAAGGACAACCTGATACCGTAATCCGGCACCGGTGTCCACCCAGGCCACCCGTACGCCCCTGCCGGGACCATTATCCAAAACGGCCGTTTCGATACCTCCTACCTGATGCACATTCCCTACTTTTCCTGTCCAGGGCTTTTTTCCGGAATTCATCATACGCTTATTTTTGATACAATATACATTTCCTGCACCATTCGACTATCCTGTTCTTTCAGGTACCTTTCAAAATGGCTTAAAACGTCGTGGTTAAAAGAGGCATCAAAGCTCTTTCAAGTAGATGTTTCGGTAGGCCACTTGCATGGGCGGTCCCACGTGGACCTGCATGCCCAGATGCCCTTTCATCGATCGGTTGGCCGGGTCTTCGTCCGTGACGTCACTCATGAGGGTTCCATTTACGTAGTGCTGCAGCCGGTTTCCTTTGGCGACGATGTGAATCTCGTTCCAATCGTTGGACCGAACCACTTTTTTCATTTCCTCCCGGTCGCCAAGCTCCTCTACTACTTCCAATCCCAACCAGGCATTCCGCTCCACGTTGGCCCGGAGATTTCCTTCCTTTTCTTGCGGATTAATCTTGGTTTTCTGGCCGATATAGGCGAGAGTCGTTCGTTTTCTTTCTTCGTAGTTTTGACCGGTGTAGTTGTTTTTTCCATCAATGTCCGCCTGATAGCCTCTTAGGGCATGCGAAAGATCCTCTACCGGCTCGCTCCGGTAATTCACCCCGGAGTTACCCGCTTCGGTGATTTTGAATTCCGCTTTGAATTCGAAATCAGCGGGCTGTCCTCCCTGCCAAATGATAAAATGGTTTCGGTCCAATTTGGTCTCTTCGGTGATTTCTCCGACAATTGTGCCGTTCTCCACCCGCCAATACGTGGGGTCTCCGTCCCAACCAGTTAAAGACGTTCCATCAAAAATCTGGACAAAACCATCGTTGGAATCCTGAACCTCGATGGCCTCTGCCACACTTTCGGTTTCGGTATCGCTTTGCTGGCCGGATCCACAAGCAAAGGCAAGGGCTGAACATACGGCCAGATAGGTTAGTTGAGTAAGTTGCTTCATAACATGCTGATTTAGGGTGAAAATTTTCAGGCCAGACAAATGCTGCCCGGCCCGAAAACAAATGTTAATCGTGCTAATTATTGATAAACCTCATGGTTTGGATTCCCTCCCGATACCAGGTAGGCCATCAGATCCTTTAATTCCTCTTCGTTCAGGCGATTGACCAAGCCTGGCATCATTACCGATACCTCGGATTCCTTGATACTCGTCACCTGCTCCTTGGGCACCTCTTTGATCACATCCGGAGCAAAGGGGTTTTGGGAAACGTAGTAGTTTTCGTCATCTTCCCGAATCAGCCTCCCCACGACCGAGGATTTATCACCCATCACAAATACGGTAGCCGCATATTGATCAGAAATCACAGCGCTGGGATCAAGCGTGGCTTCGAGAATGTCTTTCGGCGCAAAGCGAGTACCCAATTGGGTCAAATCCGGTCCTACCGCTCCACCTTCACCTCCGATGGCATGGCAAGAGCTACAGAGCGCAGCCCCGTACATCGCTTTTCCCTTCTCCAAATCCCGGTTTTCAAGATTTTCCACTAAAGGAGCTGCTTCGGCAACCGTCCATCGTCTTCCAGGACCCTCGGGCTGAACCTCCGACACAACGATGTCGTTCCCGGAGCCGGTCAGCATTTTGCCTCCCGAAAGCTCGTCGTAATACGCAAATTTGGATTCAGGGACGGTGCTCAACGCCATTTTTCTAGCCCGATCGATAAAGCCAACATAACTTCTTCCTCCCTTGTATTGAAAGGCATTGTGCGTCCAGTTGAAATACTTTTCGTAGGATTCCTCATCCCATCCGGCCTTCGCGCCGCCAAGCACCGTCGCATAGTACGTTTGCTGTGCCGGTGGTACGTTCGCCAGCATGTTGGCGATGTCCAATCCGTATTGGGGATTTCGCATGATCAGATCAGACGAGGCAGTTAAGGTCTTCTGAAAATTTGGATCGTCTTCGGCAGTTTCAAGTAAGCCAAGGAGCTCAGGTACCGCAGAAGGTGCCTCCAGGGCCACCAGTACCTTGGCAAGCACGCGGTTTAAGCGATTGCTTTCTGCAGGGAAGTGGGTGTCCAGGTAACTGATCAACTGGCTCCTTACTGCACCAGACGGGTTTCCATGACGGGCAATCACTACTTCGATCGCCCGGGAAAGGTTCATTCGGTCTTCTTCATTCAAACTTCCGTAGTCGATTCCCATCAAGGCTTGCAACATGGCGTTTCGTTGCGTAGCACTGCCGTGCCTTGCCAGCGCAATCATGGCCTGAGTCAAGGTCCTTGGATCGGTCTCGCTTAGTGCTTTGCTTTGCCATTCGGCCAGCGGCTGCTGTTCCACCGCGATGCGTGCGGCGTATTGAACGAAGCGATCTTCGTGCTTCAAATACGGCCAGGCAAAGTCAACGGCCCCTGCCTGCGGACCGGAATGATAGGCTTCCAGGCTTCTTCGGATTCTGTGCGCCTCCGGCAAATCTGCTTCGGTCAATCCACCATCGACGTCGTCACTCAAATCTCCGGTATAATGCACCCGGTACAGATCTGATTGCAACCTCCTTCCGCCGGTCATGAAATACAACGCACCATCCGGACCGATCACCCCATCCGTAAGTGGTAGCGGCGATCCTGAAATAAATTCCTCACCGATGGCAGTATAGGATCCGCCTTCGGGCCTGAGGTTGATTTTATACATGATGCCAAAACTCCAGTCAAAGGCATACAAGGCATGCCGGTACTCGGAGGGAAATTTCGCATTGGTTCCGTAGAATACGTTGGTTGGTGACCCCTGACCAATGTTCAGCACGGCAGGCAAATTATCGGTGTAGTCCGGCGACCATTTTTTATTTCCCGTTCTCCAGCCGTACTCGCTACCGCTGGTAACATGGTTGATTCGGGTAGGTCGGTACCAGGGCATGCCAAAATCCCATTCCATATCGGAATCGTAGGTAAACAAATCCCCCACTTCGTTGAATGCGATGTCAAAGGGATTTCGGTACCCCACACTGATCAATTCCCATCGCTTTCCCTCGGGATCAATTTTGGCTACCCATCCTCCTGGCGCGCCTCTGCTGTTGGCGTGCCCTCTGGGATCTTTGATTTCAGGGATCAGATTATCGTCCTCCCAAACTCTGGGAATCCGGTAGTGGTCCATCTCCGGTACATCGATGTGGTTTCCAACCACGATATAAATGGACGTTCCATCGGGAGACACCACCATGCTATGCGGACCGTGCTCTCCCGGACTACCGGTAAATTCACGGAGCGTATTAATGGTTTCAAATTGATCGTCTCCATCGGTATCCTGTAGCCGGTAAATCCCTGTGCTCTTGTCAAAATCATCGTTTGCGCGGTGATTGACCATGACGTACAAGCTATTAAAGGCATATAAGAGCGCCTGGGCATAGCCCATTCCAATCTTATCGTCTCCGTTTTCTCCTACAATCAGTTTCTCCACCTTGGGTGTCAACGAATCGGCACCAATGGCTGGAACCTCCAGCCGGTAAATCGCACCGTACTGATCCACCGTCAATAGCCTGCCCTTGTCGTCAAAGGTCATGCCTACCCAGGAGCCCTGCTCGTTTTCACCGGGGCTATACAGGTGTTCCGCTTCGAAGCCAGAAGGTAATTTCAACTTGGCAACCTTCGGGTCCACCTCTTTTTGTTCTCCACCGCCTTCGCCGCATGCGCCCACAATCAGGAGCATCAATACAGCCATCAGCCAGTTTTTCATTGAGTTGTTGGTATACATATCGTTATCATTAATTGGCAATCTGTCCTAAGCAAACGCATCGCCCGGGAACCGTCTTTAAAATTAACCCAAATCCATTGCTTATTAAAGCCAGTAACGTCGAAATTACGCCTTTGGTCATATTTAACCAAAAAACAGCGGAAAGCGCATGGGCTTTCCGCTGTAGTCCTCAGGCTGGGCTAATTTATTTCCTGCCGCACGCATCCATTAGAAGTGAGGCGTAATCTCCGCTTCAGCGGCTGGAAGGGCGTAGTATTTGGTAATATTGGTAAAGGCATTGGATCGGAAGGTAGCTCCGGCTGGATAGTAATAATCCAGCGGGTTTGCCAGCGCTCGTGCGCCAAAATCTCCAATGATCTCCTGTACCCGATCCGCCCGGGTAATGTCAAACCAGCGCTTGTTTTCAAAGGCTAGTTCCACTCTTCTTTCCTTAAAGATGGCTTCCCGCATATCGGTCTGTCCGGAGGCGGTGCTGTTTGCCAACCCGGCACGGTTCCGTACCTGATTCAGGTAACCCGCCGCCTCTTCGGTCTTGCCCTGCTCGTTGAGCGCTTCGGCGAGAAACAACAATACCTCGGCATACCGGTAAATGGGCCAGTTTATGCCGTGGTTCCCATGCAATTCATGGTGTTTGGCGTATTTCTTTATATACGGGTACACTTTATCTTCCCGGTCGCTACCGGAAATTTCCACGTAAGCAATGGAGGCATCCTTTCGCAGATCGCCATCTTCATAGGCTGCGATGATATCCGGCGTAGGAATGTTATTACCTTCACCATCCAACGGCTGCGGATTAGACGTACCCGTAATGGGCTGCAACTCCTGCAAAGAAATCGGCCGCGGCATAAAGCTGTACAAGAAACTACTGTTGAGCCCTTCGGGACCTTCCAGAAATTGAATTTCAAACAAGGATTCGGCATTGTTTTTATTGCCTACACTTTCAGAAAATACATCCTCGTAGTTGTCGATCAAGGAGTACTCCCCACTACTGATGATGGCTTTTAGCAGGGTCTCTGCTTCTGCCCAACGCTTCTGGGTGATAAATACGTCGGCCAATAGCATCTGGGCAGCGCCCTTGGATGCCCGGCCCACTCCCTGCTGGGAGCGTACAGGCAATAGATTAACAGCAGCCTGTATGTCACTGATTAACTGTGCGTAAATCTCTGATTCCGGTGTCAACGGCAAGGCTGCCTCTTCCCGGGTAGTCACCGGCGTCAGGTGAAGCGGAACACTCCCGAAATACCGGGCCAACTCGTAATACGCGTATCCACGGAGGAAAAGCGCCTGACCCTTCAGGTTGTCTTTCGAAGCCTGATTGAACTCGATTTCATCGATTTGCGTAAGAATCTGATTCGCCCGAGCAATGATCAGGTAATCCTGCCGGTATTGGTTCAACACGTGTGTGTTGGTCGTAATTCCCTGATCCTCAGGCAGCGCATGGTCGGAGAGGTCCTCTTGCTGCTCGGTCGCACCAAAGTTGATGTTTCGCGCATAGATGGTATTGTCCGAACGCATCTCGCACAACAACCAGGAGCGGCTGTTTGCAATGCTTCGTAGCGGTGCGTAGGTTGCATTTACCGCTTGTTCAAAATCAGTTTCTGTCTTGTAAAACGTGGCAGAACTCAGGGCGGTTTCCGGGGCGATGGTCAAGAACTCTTCGCAACTTGACATCGTCATTCCCAGTAGCGCTATAAAGATTGATATTTTTTTCATTTTTCAGTCAATTTTGGATGAAAGGGACTTTAGAACGTAAAGTTAGCTCCGACGGTAAAGGTACGTGGAACCGGGTAGCCGGTCAGGTCGATACCAGGGCTTAGATTACCACCGTCTCCCTGACCGTTGTTCTGCTGGCTAACCTCCGGATTGGGTCCTCCCCAATACGGGGTAAAAATATACACGTTCTGCACGGAGGCATAGAACCTGGCCGACTTGACCACATTCGCAATGGTTCCAGCATTGTACCCCAGGGTAATGTTTTTGATGGAAAAGAAGGAGGCATCCCAAACAAAGTTGCTGTTTGGCCAGTCTCTTTCGATACCGGTCACGTTTCCACCTCCTACGGTAGTTCCGAAAATTCCCTCTCCCGGATCTTCAGGGGAACGGAACCGATCGGTTGCTTTGGCCACCATGTTAAACACACCGTCCAGGTTGGCTGTACTAAACAAGTGCCGCATGTACAACTGATTTCCGTGCGATCCGGAAGTGATGATGTTCATGTCCCACTTTCCGTACTTAAAGTTGTTGGTGATGCCGTAGGTGAAATCCGGGAAGGGATTTCCAATAATCGTACGGTCGTCGTTGTCTCCACCTCTCGTAATGATCCCATCACCGTTGATATCTTGCAACTTAATGGACCCTACCGTGGACCGTCCGGGTACCTGAGGGGAACTGTTCAGGTCTTCCTCGTTCATGTAGTTTCCTAGTTTTACCAATCCATAGAATTGCCCGAAAGGCTGCCCTACCTGCGTGATGTGGACATTACCGTATACACGGTCAATGCCTTCAGCGAGCTCTTCTACCCGGTTACGGTTAAAAGAAATGTTGGCATTGGTGGTCCAAACCAGCCTTCCCTGGGTATTTCGGCTGGTGATGGCAAATTCATGCCCCCAGAATTTGATTTCTCCGATGTTATCGGTAATGCTACCAAAACCGGCTTCTTGAGGTATCTGTACGTTGTAGAGCAGGTTGGTGGTGTTTTTGGTGTAGAAATCGTACACAAACTGAATGCGATCGTCAAACAAGCCCAGGTCCAATCCGATATCAAACTGATGGGTGGTTTCCCATCCCAGGAACGGGTTTTGGAGGGAGGTAACTGCCGCTCCAGGTACCACAGTATTATTAAAAACGTGGTTTACGGTATTGTTTACCAGCGCATACTGCGTGTAGTTACCAATGTTATTGTTACCGGTCACACCGTAGCTACCACGTAGTTTCATAAAGGAAACTTTGTCACTGGTGCTAAGGAATCCTTCGTCAGACATCACCCATCCTGCGGAAACGGAAGGGAATACCCCCCATCGGTTCTCCGAACCGAATCGGGAAGATCCGTCGGCGCGGATGGATCCGGTCAACAGGTACTTGCCCTTGTAGTTGTAGGTCAAGCGGCTCAGGAATGAGGTCAACGCCCACTCCTGCACGTCGGAGATGGTTCCTCCTCTGCTAATGTTTAGCGCTCCCTGAACGGTTGGAAGACGATCATCGGCGTAGGTATCTCCTACCACCTGGGTACGATCCAGTCGGAAGTACTGGTTGGTAAATCCACCCAGCAACTGGAAGTTATGGTCATTGATCGACTTGGTATAGGTTACCGTGTTTTCGTTCAACCAGCTAAATATTTCCCGGTTATCCCGGGTAGAGCGTGCTACCGTTGGGATTGCCTGGTTCATCCCCGGCGTGGCCGTAGAAGGATTGAAGTAAAAATACTTGCTATTTCTGATCTCTGCATTGATGGTCGATTTGATCTCCAAGCCTTCGATCGGCTGGTACTGTACGTAGGCATTGGAAAGTAAATTCGTCTGCTTGGTCTCGTTGGTAATCTCCAAAGCAGACCGTACGTAATTTGGATAGGCAAAGATATTTCCCGTTTCACTGGGAAATCGGTTAAAAAACGTCAACTCACCGTTGTCGTCATAGATGGGCATGTTCGGCCAGGTATGCAGGGCGTTAAACAATATACCCGTTCCTCTGGATCCATCGGTTCTGGGAATGTTGTCACGAATGTAGGTGGGTGCAAGATTGAAGCCTACGGTTAACTTATCCGATGCCTTGTAGTCGGAATTGATTCGCAAGGAAAAACGTTCGTAGTCGGTGTTCAATACCACGCCTTCCTGATCGAAGTAACCCGCCACAACCGACGTCCGCATCTTTTCGGTGTTGTTATTGATGGTCAGGTTGTAATTGGAAATAGGAGCTGTCTGAAGCAAGGCATCGTACCAGTCCTGAGTTTGACCTTCGTATTGAGAGGGGTTCTGGAACATGGCGGGTACCGGACGTCCGGCATCTTCGAAGTATTCCTTCTTAAACTGTGCAAATTCCACCGCATCCATCATTTCCAGGCGGTTGTAATGGGGCACATTTTGCAGACCCCGGTACACGTTCAATGACACCGTGGACTGTCCGGCCTTTCCTCTTTTGGTGGTGATCAGTACCACACCGTTAGCCGCCCGGGATCCATAAAGGGAGGTAGAGGCAGCGTCTTTCAGAATGGTGATGTCCTGAATCTCGTCCGGATTAAGACTGGAGATGTCTCCGGTGATCGGAAACCCATCCACTACGTACAAAGGTTCACTACCCGCAGATACGGATAACTGTCCCCGGATACGTACGTTCATTCCCCGACCAGGCTGTCCGGTAGTTTGGTTGATTTGCACCCCAGCCAACTGACCCTGCAGTTTCTGCGCCATTAAGGGAACCGGGATGTCCAGCAGGTCGTCTCCTTGTACGGTCTGAACCGCCCCGGTGATCTCTTTCTTCAACTGGCTACCATACCCCACGACGACCACTTCGGTGAGGTCGCTCATGGAAGAGGCCAGCACGATTTCATACTCGGTTTGTCCGCCCTGTACGGGTATTTCCCGGGTAGCGTATCCGATGTAGCTGACCGACAACACTTCTCCGGCAGCCGCTTCTACCTGAAAGCGCCCGTCCAGGTCGGTGACCGTCCCTCGGGTGGTCCCCTTTACCAAAACGGATACGCCCGGCAGCGTTTCATTGTCTCCCTCTGAGCGAACCACGCCAGAGACCGTGCTCTGTGCGTAGGAAACAAATGTCAATAGCATGGCCGCGAGTAAGGTGATCAAGCGCCTGCTATCCAAAATTGGGTAACAATTTTTTTTCATAATAAAATAGGTTATTTGAATGGATTTTTTTGAAATATCGCGGCAGTATCCGCGAATATTTTCCTAAATAAAAAAGATATTTTCGCAAGAACTATCCTGCACTGTGCTGAAAACATTTTCATTCACATCGTAAAACCTCATAAACTCACTTTCTGTAACTCGTTGAAAACGAGCCATATCTGATTGTATGTTCTGTTTGACTGTAGTAAGCGACGCTTTTTACGAGCAAAACCTTGAGAATCGCACATTTCATAAAATTATCTACTGACCCGGAAAGCCGTTAACCAAAAAAAAATCCCCCGGAACTTCCGACAGCTTGCCTGAATTTCCAGGGGAAAATTTTACCAAAGGGAACCTTTTTTTAGTATCCGGGATTTTGCCTCAATGCCGAATTGATGCGTATTTGGTCCTGCGGAATCGGAAACAGTATCTCGTGCGCTTCAAAGATAAAATCTCCGTTAGAAAATGGGATTCCTTCTCTGGAGGTCGTGGGATCTGCTCGCTCGCGCAAACCATAATCATTCAGAAAACTGACCAATTCCTGTGTACCCATCGTACGTTTCAAATCAAACCAGCGGTGATTCTCAAAGGCCAATTCGATTCGTCGTTCTTTGAGTACGGCTTCCCGAAATGCTTCCTGGCCCAGGCCACTGAGCGGTTCCAATCCTGCCCGGTCGCGAACCTGATTCAGGTAACCGTAGGCCAGCCCAGTGGGGCCGTCTTGCTCGTTTATCGCCTCTGCCAGCATGAGCAAAACGTCTGCATAGCGGATGACGGGCCAATTATCGTTCGTTACACCCCGAATGGAATGGGGGTGATTGAATTTGTTGATAAATGGAACGCCTACGTACGTTCCGTCGAGGTTGGTGTATCCCTCCTGGAGCGAAACCTCCTTTCGCAAGTCCCCTTCTTCGTAGGCAGCAATGATGTCCTTACTTGGGGTATTCCAGCCGCCGCCTTCCTGTCCGGGAAAGTCGATCACCGCACCAAAGGATTCCCGAGGAGCAAAGGTGTAGATGAAGTTACTGTTCACGCCAAATTGATTGTCTCCCTGGTACTGAATGTCCCAGACAGATTCCTGGTGATTTTTGTTTTGGGGATCAAATACGTCCGCATAGTCCGTCAGCAGATCGTAACCGAGCGACGTTACCTGATTCAACGCGTCTATGGCTGGCCCGTAATCCCCACGAGTCAGGTGTACCTTTCCTAGCAAACTTAAAGCGGCGCCTTTGGTCACCCGTCCCACGTCATCCGAATCGTAGCTGACCGGCAGTGCGTTCACCGCCGCGTTCAGGTCCGACAGGATTTGTTGGTAAACGGTTTCCACCGGTTGCCGTTCGTATTCGAAGGCTTCCGCAGGAGCGGCCACCGGTTCGGTAATGACGATTACATCTCCAAAATGTTGAACCAGATGAAAATACAAATACGCCCGAATAAACTTTAGCTCGCCCTCGGACCGGGTTTTAATGGCCTCACTTGCCACCGATTCGGGCAATTTTTGAAGGGTGGTGTTCACGTTGACCATCACCCCGTAGGTACTGTTGTATAAGTTGGTGATGTTGGGCGTAGCGGGATTGTACTGCCAAAACTCCAAAGCCTCCAGGGCCGGCCCCTGTCCACGGTTTCCCGGGTTAAAGTGCAGGGTGGTATTGTCCGAAATAAACTCGGTGTATTGCCATTGGCTCAGGTGAAGCGGACGCAACTGTCCGTAAACCCCATTCACGGCTTGAATCACCTGGTTTTCGGTCTGGTAGAAATTATCCGCTACCAGCACCGTGGGATCGGTCTTGTTTAGAAACTCTTCGTCGCAGGCCGTAAAAGCCAGCAAGGATCCCAAACAAACTAATTTTATATGCATGTATTTTTTCATTGCTTCGGTAGTTTAAGGATTAGAATCGGATGGTCGCTCCCAGGGTAAAGGTCCTGGGCATGGGGTACGCTTCGTCATCCACGCCAATATTTATCCCTCCTCTTCGGTTGATCTCCGGATTGGTGCCAGGAAAAGAGGTAAATAGGAAGGGATTCTCCGCACTGAAAAATACCCGGGTGTTGGATAGCACCGGATTTTTGGGAACGGTGTACCCCAGGGTGATGTTTCGCAGCCATACGTGCGTGGCATCGTACACGTAGCGGGAGTTGGATTCCCGCTGCCATTTCCAGGTATTGGTGGTGGCACCGCGGCCATCCCCGGGATTCTCGGCAGATCTCCAGCGGTTTACTCCAGACTGCAGAATGTTGAATACCCCGTCCATGTTCATGGTCGTGGCCTCGATGTTTCGGAACACGTCGTAGTCAAAGGCCCCGGTAAACATAAAGTTAAAGTCAAAGGCTTTGTAATCGCCACCCAGGGTGAAACCCAAAATATAGGCGGGATGCGGGTTTCCGATTTCGATCATGTCCTGCTGATCGTAGGAGATCACCCCATCGCCATTTGCATCAAAATATTTGTAGGTACCAGGGATGGCTCCATCCTGGGTGGGCCAGGCTTCGATTTCATCTTCGGTGTTGAAAATACCCACCATACGGAACCCGTGCAGCATGGCCAGCGGACGCCCTACCTGAGAAACGTTATACGTGCTGTAGAAACCCCCTGACCATATTTCATCGTTTTCTCCCCGGATCTCCAATACCTTGTTTCGATTGATGGTCAGGTTCAGGTTGCTCCGTAGGTTCAATTGGCTGATGCGCGTGCGGTAATCCAGCGCAAGCTCCAGGCCCCGGTTTTGCACCTGCCCTACGTTGTCCAACGACTGGGTAAAGCCGGAGATAACCGGCATTTCCACGGAAAGCAGCATGTTGTCCGTTAATCGGTTGTAATACTCTGCAGTGAAAATCAGGCGGTTGTCAAACATGGCCAGGTCCAGGCCAATATCGGTTTGCTGGGATTGTTCCCATCCCAGGTTGGAGTTGGCAAAATTGGACAACACCTGCCCGTTTGCGATGCCTCCTCCCAGTACGTAGTTGGAAATACGCATGTTGGAAAGGCTGGAATAATTCCCAATGGCATTGTTACCGGTGATTCCATAGCTGGCTCTCAGTTTCAAATCGGTAATCCAGTTGGTCTGCGGCATAAAAGATTCCTCGGAAATCCGCCATCCGGCAGAAAAGGCCGGGAAGTTCCCCCATTTGTTGTTGGCACCAAAGCGAGAACTACCTTCCCGTCGGAAGGATGCCGAAAAGAGGTACTTGTCATTAAAGGAGTAATTGGCCCTGGCAAAATAAGCCATCAGGCTCCAATCGGCCTCACCGGAACTCGATACCTGTCGGATGGCCGCACTCAGGTAACGTACCTGATCGTTGGCAAACTCGTTGCCGTTGCCTTGCAGGAATTTAAAGGTTTCTTCCTGGGCAGAAAATCCCAACAAGCCTTCCACCCGGTGGTTACCCAGGATTTTGTTGTACGAAAGCAGCTGATCCGCAGCGATGTTCAACACCTCGTTGCGTCGCTGAAATAACGTCGCCTCGCGGGGAGGAGCCTGGTTGAAGCCAGTACCCGCGAGCGTGGATGGACGAAACTCCTTTTGGTCGGTATTTTCCAGGATGGCATTGACCGAGGTCCTGAACTTGAAATCCTTGAGAAAGGTAAATTCCAGGTACCCGTTGGTCAATAGGTTATTTTCGTTACGGGTGCGCTCCATTTCCATGAGCTCCTGCACCACATTGGCGGTACCGAATACGCCATGTGTACCGCCGATAAAGGTATTGAAGCTACCGTCCTCGTTGTAGACCGGATAGCGCGGGTCTGCCCAAAGCGACCTGCCGATCAATGCACTTCTGCCGTCGGTCGATGCATAGTCTTCCCGGGAATGCGAAGCGGCAATGTTCCAGCCCATGCTGATAAAGTCGTTGATCTTCCCATCAATATTGGCCCGGACGTTAAACCGTTCAAAACCCGTCTCGATAACGGCCCCCTCCTGATTGACATAGCCCACCGAAACCAGGGATCGAATGTCTCCCTTGCCCGCCGAAAGGGTGGCGTTGTAATTGTGAAACCGGGCGTTTTGATTCATGATTTCTTCAAACCAATCGGTAGAAACGGTAGTCTGCTCCGGAAACCGGAATTCCAGTGGAATTTCCTCCAGCGCCGGCTCCCGCTGTTCGAAGTAGCGAATCCGGTCCACAAAACTGTCGTGCTTGAACTGCGCAAACTCCGGTCCGTTCATCATCCGGGTTCGGCGGCCATCGGGCACGTTCTGAATCCCCTGGTTGACCACGAAATCAAGGTTTACCGTTCCTTCTTTTGCGGATTTGGTCGTGATCAGGATTACACCATTCGATCCCCTGGCTCCGTAAATGGCCGTAGAAGCCGCATCTTTCAGTACCGTCATGCTTTCGATATCTGCCGGGTTTAGGTTTTGCCCGAGAGAGGTACCCACCGGAAACCCATCCACAACGTATAGCGGCTGACTACCGGCTCCCAGTGATCCTATCCCCCGAATCGTGACTTCCATTTCTTCTCCGGGTCTACCGGAGTTTTGCCGTACCTGTACCCCAGCGGCCTGTCCCTGCAATAGGCGGGTGACATTCGTTGTGGGCACTTCCCCGATATTCTCCATATTGATCACCGAAACGGCCGAAGTAATGTCGGCCTTTCGCTGGGAACCGTATCCCACCACGACCACCTCTCCCAGGTCTCCGATGGAGGCGTCCATGCTGATCTCATAGGTGGTCTGCCCGCCGGTGACCGCCACTTCCCGGGTCTCAAACCCAATAAAACTGACGGTAAGTGTTTCGCCGGAGGCAGCCTGAATGGCAAATTCACCATCCATATTGGTGACGGTGCCGCGCGTAGTCCCCTTTACCAGGATGGAAACGCCCGGAAGGGGCTCAGCGTCTTCACTGGCGATGACTCTTCCAGTAATCTGACCCGCATCCTGGGCAAACAGGGAATGGGTCATCACCAAAAGAACAGCCACTACTGCACCCCGAATCCCACGAAGGAGCAATTGGTAACTTATTTTCATAATCTTTTGTGTTTGGTTAAGATTGATTTATTTCAATCAAATAAACCTAGAAAACAATACAATACTATCCTGTACCATCCTGCATTCGTGCAATTTTATTACATAAAAAGACCGAAATTAAGCAGAAAACACCTGTGTTTTAGGGAAAAATCCGTGCAGTAAAATGTGGCCAATTTTAAAGGCTACCCGGAACTCCCGGATAGAAACCGTCCATCTTTCGAAAAGTAAATCCCATAAAAAAAGGGAGCGTTATGCTCCCTTTTTTTATGGTGAATGCTAGTCCAGGTATCCTTATTTCTTGACCCGGATTTTTTCTTTGATTCGGGCAGATTTTCCCTGTCTTCCTCTCAGGTAGAACAACCTCGCTCTTCGGACTTTCCCCTCTCTCAGGACTTCGATTTTTTCCAGACTTGGGGAAATGATGGGGAATATTCGCTCCACACCGATTCCATTGGAAACCTTTCGAACGGTAAACGTCTCCCCGTTGGTATTGACGTTTTTCCGCTGGATTACCGTTCCTTGGAATTGCTGTACCCGCTCCTTGTTTCCTTCTGTAATTTTCACGTGAACATTGACCGTGTCTCCCGCTTTGAAAGCTGGGAATTTAGACCGGGCGTCTTTGTAATCCTGTTCTACGAATTTTAGTAGTTCGCTCATTGCTTTACTCGTTTGCTTATCGCTTTTTCAGACACCAATTACGGGTGTCCTTACTTGGTTCAACTATCGTTTTGTGCTGTAGTATTACCGCCTTTTTCCGAAGAAAATTGCCCGCCTATCAAGTCGGGTCTTCTTTCTTTGGTCCGGCGTACCGATTCATCAAATCTCCAGGATTCGATATTTGCCGCATGCCCTGAAAGCAACACCTCCGGGACTTTCCATCCGTTGTAGTCAGCCGGTCGCGTATACACGGGCGGTGCCAGCAGGCCATCCTGAAAAGAATCCGTCAATGCGGAGGTCTCGTCGTTCAATACTCCCGGAAGCAAACGAATGACGGCGTCTGCCACAACAGCAGCAGCCAATTCTCCTCCGGAAAGGACAAAATCACCGATGCTTACCTCTTTGGTGATCAAGTGTTGCCGAACCCGCTCGTCTACTCCTTTGTAATGCCCGCAGAGAAGGATTAGGTTCTCTTTGAGCGAAAACGCGTTGGCCATGGGTTGATCAAACGTTTGCCCGTCCGGTGTCATGTAAATGACCTCATCGTAGGCACGCTCTTTTTTCAACGCTTCCAGGCAGCTGGCGATTGGCTCGATCATCATGACCATCCCCGCTCCACCACCAAACGCATAGTCGTCCAGGGTATGCTGCTTTCCGATACCATAGGGTCGTAAATCGTGCACCTTCACCGTGGCCAGGCCTTTTTCTTCCGCCCGTTTCAGGATGGAATGAGAAAAAGGCCCTTCCAGCAGTCCGGGCAAAACCGTAATGATATCGATACGCATGTTACGCTTCCAAATAGATGTCAAGCAGGCCATCCGGCAGCCGGCAGAAAACTTTCTTTTCTGCCTTATTTACTCCTTGCAGGATTCCATCCTGAATGGGAATAAGTACTTCTTTTCCCTGGTAGTCCATGCCGATCAGGTCCTGGGTTTCCAGGTCATAGATTACCTTGACTTCTCCTAATTCCCCCAGCGTCTCGTCGATCACCGTATATCCCACCAATTCGTGGTAATAAAACTGATCTTCTTTTAGCTCAGGAAGCAGGGATAGCGGCAGGTACAAGGCTGCTCCCACCATGGGTTTTACCTGTTCCACCTGGTCAAATTCTTCAAATTTGGCCAGGAATTTATTGTTAGGCTGGGGCACCATGTGCTCCAGCATAAAGGGCACCAATCGGTTTCCCTTTTCCACAAAGACATGTTCCAGCTCCTCGTAATCCTCGGGATAATCTACGTCGAGGACCAAAAGCACTTCCCCATGCAATCCATGAACTTTGGCGATATGGCCCAATTGAAAACAATTGTCTTTGTTCATGGCAGGGGGATCGTTTAGGCTTTCTCTTCGTCAGACGCTGCAGCATCCGATGCAGGTGCATCTTCTCCTTCGCTTTCCGCAGGCGCTTCTTCCTGAGGCGCTTCTGCAGCTTTGGCTTCTGCCTCTGCAGCCGCAACCGCGGCGATGGCTTCTTCTTCCCGCTTTTTGATGGCGTCCAGTCGGGCCTGATTCTTAGCCGCTTCGGCTTCCAATGCAGCCTTCTTGGCGCTGTCTCTGGCAGACTGGATTTTGTCTACCTTGCTGGCGATGCTCTTCTCTTTACTATCCAACCAGGCCTGAAATTTTTCATCGGCCTGTTCCTGCGTGATGGCGCCCTTTACCACACCTATCTGCAGGTGTTTCTTCAACATGACTCCCCGGTAGGAAAGCATGGCTTTTACGGTATCGGTAGGTTGTGCCCCATTCATCAACCATTTCAACGCGCGGTCGTTGTTGATGGTAATGGTGGCCGGGTCGGTGTTTGGATTGTACGATCCGATTTTCTCGATAAAGCGTCCATCTCGTGGAGCTCTAGCATCAGCAATTACTACATCGTAGATGGCCATTTTTCTTCGGCCCCGACGTGCTAATCTGATTTTTAATGCCATAATATTTTGACGTTTAGTGAATTGATGGATCCCGTCCATCGTTATTTTTTGGACTGCAAAGATAAAACATTAAAATCAAAAAGAACAATCTGGCTGTCTTTTATTTGCGTAATAGTAAATTTATGGTTTAAATTGCGGTGTTTTTTGGGGCTTGCACGGTTGAGCCTACTCAAAAAAGCAACAAATACCGGGTTTACAAAGGTAAATCTAACGCTTTCCTGAAAGTTAAATGGCCTTGTACCTGCCTATCGGCAGGCAGGGTTCAATGCCCGCCCGGCTCACAACGGTCGGACGGGCCCGCCCGGCTGACGCCAGTCGGACGGGGATAGAATACCTGCCTGACGGCAGCCATATTGGAAAGTATTTTATAATAATATGGCCTCGTAGTTCAATGGATAGAATAGAAGTTTCCTAAACTTTAGATGCAAGTTCGATTCTTGCCGAGGCTACAAAAAACCCCTTATACAAGCTGTATTTGGGGTTTTCGTGTTTTGGGGGACAGTTTGGGGGACAGTTTATCGAACTTCAAGGAACAAAATTCCATTATTGAAAAATCATTCTTTTTTTAAAAACCAATAACCTTTAAAAAGTCCATCAAGCAATAAAAGGTATACCATCAACATTTCAAACAGGGGGCGGTTAAAAACATAGTGGGCTTTCCACCACGGCGAAGACCCGTTAAATGTCAAACTAAAACTAATACCAGATGGTCTTAGTCGCGGGCATGGTATACTTTTTCAAAATACCCCAACAGTTCATCAAACTTGGGGTTTTTGATGGTGGTATGAGAGGAAAAAAGCTCCACAAGGGATCCGGTTTCAAATTCCAACAACTCCTGAAGGCTGTATTCGCAGGCATTGAAAAGCTTCATGTAGGCATTGACGGTATTACGGGATATACCCAGGGTTTTCCCGATTTTGCAGTTACTGTCTCCGTCAAGGCGAAGGGTGATGATTTGCTTGATGTCCATCGGATCAAGTTGAATGGCCATATCGTTTTTTATTACGATATAACCGGTTTAACATGATTTTACAAAGTGGTACAGTTTGGACTGGAATCACTGGCACGCAAAAACCGGAATGGGTGGCATAAAACGAATCGTGATATCCAAGGGTATTCTTTTTTCTAAAGCTTTCTAGAAAATTCGAATTTTAAAACACTTGGTTGATTATTTTTTATTAATATGCATTCAATTATTCTATTTAAATTTTCCTTCTAAAAAAGAACCTTGTTTCAATCTAAATGAAGAATCTTTACCAGGTTTTAGACATCGATCAGAGCGCATCAGCTGAGGAGATTAAAAAGGCTTTTAAGAAACACGCTAAGAACTACCACCCTGATTTGCACAACGGGAATGAATTTTTCAAAGAGAAGTTCATTGAGATTAAGGAAGCTTATGACGTATTAATAAATCCTACCAAACGTAAGGTCTATGATGAAGAGTTTTTTGGAAAATCCCAAAATCAGTCTCAAAATGGAAGATTTGAGAGAAAGACAAATTTTAGGCAAACGGGTTCTAGCAAATTTAAGGAGCCTAATGAAAGTCAGGAGGAGGAGATCGAAAGAATTTTGAGAAATTCATCAAAAAAACTTAAAAATGATGACCTAAATGGTGCAATTGAAGAACTTGAAATTGCTGAGTCAAAATATCCAGGTAACGGATTTATTAATTTCATTAAAGGTAATGCTTATCATATTAATGAACTTTACATTCCTGCTTTGAGAGAGTATAATATGGCTTTGAATAAGGGGCATTATGAAGCAAAGGAACGGATAAGTCAAATTGAAAGAACCCAACACCTAACGATGGAAAACTTTGAGGATTATCTTTTGTATTACGCTCCCATTGCTTGTCTTTTTGGGACATTGTTATATTTTTTGATTCAAGATTATACTACCGCATTTATTGTAGGAGAGTCTGTCAATATAATTGGTTCTTTCGTGATTATAAGAATTGGAGTTTCCAAAGTTTCAAAAAACGTATTGAGGAGCCTTGCTTTTAACCGAGACTATATTTCCACGGTTACGATTGGAGTACTTGGTGCTATATTTTTTTTACCTCTTGTTATGCTATTAGACTATATAATGGAATTATAAAGAAATAAACGGATTTCAATTTAATTTTAATAACAACCTAATACTAATAGTGTTTCACAAAGAGCATTTAGCCCCCATTACATCAACAGAGCTCCCAAAGGATCTGCAGTGCCTTTATTTTATCGTGCATCTGAACCGATACACTTGAATCCGTTTTCTTTAACGATTTGATAGCGCCGGATACAGATGGGGCTATTTCTTCGTTGCTCTTCAAACTCCAATCCTCATTAAAAACTTCGGTGACATCGGAAAAGGCAATTTTTGCCAATTCAGCCAATATTCTTTCCTGGGTAATTCCCAGCTGTTCCAGGATTTCGGAAGAGCGGGATCGAATGTATTCCTTAATGTAAGGTTTTGTCAGGTTTTCGTAGCCAATTTGCCGGGCCGTGTACTCACTGTAACCTGCAAGTTTTGCAGCCTTCGTGGCGTTGAAGCCAGCCTCACCCAGGTAATGATTGGCAAATAGGACTTCCCGGGGAGTAAGATCTAATTGCTTGTCGTTTATTTCTACTGAAGCCTTCATTACATTGATTTAGTAAATTGAAGTATTTCCTATGAATATTTTACTAATTTAAGCAACTCAGATCAATTAATTATCCTTTCCCGATAAAACGTTGTCTACTCCGGCGATGATGGGCGAACAATTCCAGAATAAGAAGTTCCAATCATGAATGAAAGAACAAGCGATTGAATGGTCACCTATCCAGAAAGGAAAACCCCAGCAGAACGGGGTTGTGGAATGCGTCAACAGGACACTCGGTGAGAACGTACTGGATGCCTAATTATTTACATCTCTTTAAACAGGCGCAGCGAATGACAAAGCGATCGGTAGAAGAATACAATGGGCACAGAACACATCAAGCACTCGGATATAAACACCAACCGAACATGTAGCAAGGGGTTTCTACAGGGATCCAGCTCGCAAAATGGCTACAAATAAAGGCTGCTAAGAAAACATTTTGGTCGTCAGATCCGATCCTAGTAGGTTCTGGCCAGCAGAGCGTACGTCCATTTCTAACCGGTATAAATTAATTCAAAACAAAAAACTACATTTAAAACCTAACAAAATTCACAGACATTTACCAACTTCCAAAAAGTATACGGGGCCTCGGAGGTTTGATTCCTAGAAAATGTGTAAAATCGGGTGCAAAGGTAGCGAAAATCCTTCTGACTTTGGTATCTTTGAAAGTAAGAAACCAACAGGATAAATGGATTATTCAGCACTTGCAAGGTCATACAATGCGTTGAGCTATTCAAATCAGCTTAGGGACTTGCTTTCTGCTTTTTACCAGTCAGATAAATTTCATGGATTAACCAAATATCAGCTTGCGAAAATCGTAAATGACGTTGTGTTTAAAAATTATGACGGAGAGCAAATTTTGAAATATAAGCTCGCTAAAGAATTTCGAAATAAGAAATATGTCGGCGCTTTTGAAGTTAAGGCCAAAAGTAGCAGAACGGATTTCTTAGTCATCAATGGCGATACCAAATCATTTGAGGTTAAATCCAAAATTGACACGCTCAGCAGATTAAATAAGCAAGTCCGGGATTATGGAGATGTATTTGAGTTCAATACCGTGGTCATTGACAAGGTACACCTCTCCAACGTGATTGAAATAATCCCTGAGTACTATGGCATTTGGTACTTTGAAGGAAGTAAAAAATTAGTTCACAGAGTAGCCGAGTACAGTCCTAAGATCAACGCAGCAGAACAGCTTGGCTTATTTAATAAAAGGGAATTGATGAAGTCATTTGGGAAAGTTAATAGGGATGAAATACTTTCGTCAAATGATTCTACAAAAATCAATCAGGAGCTAAAGGGAATGCTGAAGAAACGGTATTTCGATAGATGGAACTTTGTTCAAAGCAATTGGAATCAAATTCTGCCCATTGATCTACAGTTCTTCTTTAACACCAATGTTAAGCCAGAAATAATTTACGGAGTTTAAGTGCTGCTTCGATGCAGTTCATTTGATTTTATTTTGATTCTCATGCAATACAAATAGTGCTCCATAGCAATCCGCTTGAATTTAGCCTGACTTTTACCACTTTCGTTTCCTTTTTGAATTTCTAGCAAAGTATTGTACCCTGGATTTAACGGACCAACAAAAGGTGGGGAATTTCCAAGCATCCTTGCTGTTGCTTCTGAGCCTAAAATGTCGGGAACAATTTTATTTTCAAATTGGCTTAATTCTTTAATGTCGGCTCTGTAACCATAATATTGATTCTCGGTTGCGTCATAATAAATAAAGCCTGGACTTATTGTGCCACCAGCAGTAAGGTCATCTTTTTTAATTCCAACAAAATCCCCAGTAGCGTCAACACCAAATTCCCCCATTATATCAATGTCAATATGACTGTTATCGGCTTCAAATACAACCTGTCCGTGATCCAATTTCACATTTTGAATATCTGTATTTATGGCACTTCTCAACAGTATTTTGCAACAACCATTATATGCTTTTAGAGCATTAACAATTGGTCTTAACGGAGGACTTTTAGGATAAGGTGTGATCTGGTCTAAATCAACAATTATATAATCATCAGGTCTAGCAAGTTTTTGAACTATCGGAAAATCTACAGAGAACGACAATGGGAAAAGTCTGTATGCCAGCCTTTCGAAATTTCCGTTCAATAATTTAAACTGCTGTTCAAGAGTACCTTGCTCTCCCGTTTTAATCAGATAAGATGAAATTACCGGAATGGCCTTCGGATTTGATGGAGAAAGCCTGTTTAAATATTCACAACGTTTTTCAAGGTTGTTTATCACGCTGAAGGAAAATGAAACAACCTCATCCTTCACTGAACCGGATTGCTTGAGGTAGACAGGAAGATCAACAAACACACGCTGAGCTGTTATTTCATTAATCAACTCATTGTGGATGTCTTCAAAGCTACGCTGCTTATCGGCTTTTCTTGCCCTGTCGTGCTCTTTGACAATTTCAAGGAGAGGGTACATTTTGTTTTCAAAATCGAATGATTTTAAGACCAAAACTTCTTGTTGCCTAACTCTGAAAGTTGGCATATAGATCAAGTTAGTATCCATACGATATTTTTAATTGTTTTACTGTTTCGATAAATTCATCAGTTGCTTCAAAGTTTTCATCATAGAAAGCCAATGTTGTGGTGTAGAATTCAATAAATGAGTTGAACTCATCAGCCAACCAGCGATACTTTAAGAAGATGTTCTCAGAAAATTGACTATTGGTCAGGTTTTCAGTGATGTTATGGCTGTACCTCTCAAAGAAGTGCTCTTTGTCCTCTACTTTGAAAATATGGTTAAAGACATTCAGGTACTGTATTTCGCAGCTACTCTTAATAAGGGAAGAGGTAAACAACGAAGTAAATTCCTGGACTCCTTCGCTTGGGTACACTTCAAATTGTTTGATGAAATTTTTGGAAAGGACGATACGTGGAAACACGGCTTGCGTGGTTTCCATTTTATAAGCAGTTGCCAACGGAACACCCAGGGCAATTGCGGATTTGTCAATAAATAAACCATAGTCAATACCACCTCTGAGAAAGTATCCCCGCTGCACAAACTCGAAGTACAGTTCAGAAATTACCAGAAGTAATTCAATAAGTGATTTTTCCTCATTGGTATTGAGATTCTTAGCAGTGATGCAAATGTTGTCGCTAAAAAGATAGTAGCTGAATTTGTCTTGATCCAATTTGGAAATGGCACTGTTAAAAGTCTCAATGAAGTCGCTTGCCTTTTGTGAATAGAAAATCGGGCCGTTATTAACATCTTCTTCATCCGAATCCTCCAAACTATCATCATACGTGAAATTATTGCGATACTCAATAGCTTCATCTTCAAACTCTTTAAGTTTTGACTGAAAGCCAAGTACGTCTAAAAAAGCAACTGCTCTATGTGAATATCTATATTGGTGCTCCATATCTCGTCCTAAAAATACTTTATTTTTTATTGCCCTGCATATTTCATAGGTGTATGATTTCAGCGAATAATTCAGCCGGCAGGTTGCCATCATTTGGCTATATCGTCTTTAATCCCAGCTCTTTCAAGAATTCATTGTGCTCCTGGGTTTTCTTTTCAATGCGTTCATTGATGGAAGTCAGTCGCTCATTTACCTCGTTTAAGTCAATTTCAATATCATCTTCAGCCGTACTCACATATCTGGAAATATTCAGGTTGTAGCCGTTCTTCTCGATCTCCTCTATTGGGACCTTACGGGAGTAGCGGTCGGTTTCCCTCCGGTACTTGTAGGTTTCGACTATGCTTTCAATGTTCTTTTCATTCAGGGAATTTTGGCGTTTCCCTTTCTCGAAATGTTCACTGGCATTGATGAATAGGACGTTATCTTCCTTTTTGCATTTCTTCAATACCAGGATACAAACCGGAATACCCGTGGAAAAAAACAAATTGGCAGGCAACCCGATCACGGTATCAATGTGGTTATCCTTTAAAAGTTTGGTGCGGATGCGTTCTTCAACACCTCCACGGAACAAAACCCCATGTGGCAAAATAATGGCCATGGTACCCTCATTGCTTAAAAAATGAAATCCATGCAACAAGAACGCAAAGTCTGCGGCTGATTTTGGGGCAAGTCCATAACTTTTAAAGCGGAAATCCTCAGCCAGTGTATCGTTTGGCTCCCAACGCAAACTAAAGGGTGGATTGGCAACGATGGCATCAAATTCTGTTTTTTTGGAAGGATTCATTTCGTTTAATAAATCCCAGTGATTGAGCAGGGTGTCCCCATGGTAGATCTCAAATTCCGTGTCCTTCATGCCGTGCAAGAGCATGTTCATCCGGGCCAGGTTGTAGGTGGTGATGTTGTTTTCCTGGCCGTAGATTTTGCCCACGGTTCCGCCATTGTCTTTAATCCGCTTTCGCACATTAAGCAATAGTGAACCAGAACCACAAGCAAAATCCAAAACTTTGTCAAGTTTCCCTTTTTTACCTGTGGCTGGGTTCTGACTGTCCAAAGTGACAATCTCCGATAGGATGGTGGAAATTTGTTGTGGGGTATAAAATTCCCCTGCCTTTTTACCTGAACCGGCTGCAAACTGACCAATCAAGTATTCGTAAGCATCACCCAAGGTATCCGAATCGGTAGAAAAATCCGCTATACCTTCAGAAATTTTTTGGATGATGGTGCAAAGTTTCTTGTTTCTGTCGGCAGGTGTTCTTCCTAGCTTTTCAGAATTCAGGTTGATCTCTGAAAACAAGCCCTGAAACGAATTGTCGAACGATTCATTTTCGATGTACCGGAAGCCTTCTTCCAGGGTGAGTAGCAAGTCGGAATCCTGGGTACGGGCCAGTTCGGTGATATTGTTCCACAAATGCTCCGGTTTGATGACGTAATGCACCTTTCTACGCATCTGTTTTTCAAATTCGGGTACATCTGCTTCATTCGCTGCGTACCAGATACCCAAAGCGGTCCGTCCGTCATCCGCTCCCAGTTGGGGGTAATCTGAACCCAATTCTTTTTTTGCCGACTCGTTGTAATTGTGAGAGAGGTAGCGCAAAAACAAAAACGAAAGCATGTAGTCCCGGAAGTCATCCGCATTCATGGCTCCACGTAGGTTGTCGGCGATTGACCAGAGCGTTTTTCCTAATCTATCTTGATCTTTTTGTGTCATGTTTAGACTAATTGCTGGTTGATGTTTGCCAAGGCTTTTGAGACGAATGCTGGATTTGCGAACATGGACCTTTTACGATCACTCCAAGTTTCCAGTTCATTCAATATTTCGGATTCCTTTTCCTTTCCCTTTTCTGACTTAATAAAATCAATAGTGGAAAGCAACTCTAAACCAAAAGGTGAATAATAGCCCGAAAGAAACTTTTTGGTTTTGCTTACAACTTCTTTGTATTGCTGATTATCCGGAGACTCCAAAAAGGCATTTACTTCCTTTTCAGCATCCATTATTAAACTCAATTCTTCAAAAGGCTTTTTGTCTTTTGAGCTGTAACCCATCACGTAACTGCCATTGAGGTGATAAAGGACGTGTCTTACTTTACCTGAATACGGGCCATAAAAATTGGGTTTGAATTCTAGCTTGAAGGAATCCATAGCACCAAAACGTTGAAGAAAGTAAGCTACTTTTTCAGCGGCAAACTCTGAAACAAATTCTCCATTACGTACCAAGTCATACAACACAGAAAGCATCATGGCGCGGGCAGGTGTGAGTTTTACGCGCTCTTTCTTCAATGTTTCCTTAATGGAATGCGTAGGTTCATACAAGAAAATGGTGCAGTCAAGCCCTTGAAGTTTGTCTTCAATCATGGCTCTCACGTTAGTCCAATCTAAACCACCATTGCCTGATCCTAATGGCGGTATAGCAATGGATTCAATTTTCTTATCCTGGATAACATCCACCAAAGCAGCTAAGCCCTTTTCGATGTACTCGTATTCCGAAGGGTAACGCCAATGGGTTTTAGTAGGGAAGTTGATAATGAATTTTTTACCCGATAAAAGCGAATCTTCTTCGGTTACCAACAAGTTACCAATTTTGAGTTCTTTATTCTCACAGGCTTGCTTGTAAACTTTGTAATTATTTGGAAATTGATTTTTGAACTGCAAGGCAATGCCTTTTCCCATTACACCAACGGTGTTTACGGTATTGACCAAGGCTTGTGCCGCACTTTCCAGAATATTTCCTGTTAGATACTTTATCATGGCTTAAAAATATGCGTTTGTTCTAATTCGTATTTGATTCTCTTCTGCTCCAAAGCCCAATAGTCGTGTCTTTGCTGCTTCATTTCTAACCACAAAACCAAGGACAGCTTGAACAGGTAAATCGCCCAAAAGCAGAAACTCTGCTTGCATTCTTCTCTTTAAATCAAGATCAGTGGGGCTTTTCCAGTCCCTTACTTTCACTGCTCGAAAATCCACTTGATCATCAATACCACCTACATCCAGTGGTCCAAACTGCGAAGAAAACGAATCAACTGCATGTCCATTGGTGTAAATAAATTCTTGATTGGAATCAATAACTTTCTGTACTGAAGTTACGCAATAAACTATGTCTTCTGCAGGTGTTACAGTAACTCCATTAAATCCTTTTTGAATAACGTAAAGCATGGGCATCCTGGTGCCAAAATAAAATGGAACGTACTCGCCCAGGGTTCGTCCATTTTCCAGCACAAATCCATCTCGCGTTGAAATTAAAGTAGGATCCCCGATTGGGGAAAAGTTAGGATTGGCATTGGCAGAGGTTCTATGGGTAATACCGTGTACCAAAATATGCGGCACATTGGCAATGTGCGTCATTCGGTAGAGGTATATTTTGTTTAAATCTGCCACTTCAATTTTAACTATTTTGTTTCCGCCTTCATGGCACCACGCAGCTAATCCACAATGTCCCATAGGGTTTTACCCAGTTTATTTTGTTCCTTAGCTGTCATGATTATCTAAATAGAGAAATAAAAGGTATCCTTTAAAGTTTTGAATACTTTCCTGAAAAGAACTTTAGTGTCTCCGCCCATGGGAGATAATTTTTGGGAATATACTCTCTCATGCGATAAAGCATTAATTATATCCGATTTAACATTTGCATCCTTGAATGATAGCTTATCCAAGACGTAGCTAAAGCGACCTTCACCAAGAAAAGACGCAATACTCTCCAGAACTTGTCTTAAAAGAACGAAATGATAGGTATGTAATTCATCATTTAGGTCTGCATCATTAATTATTTGCAACAACAGTAAATGATAAAGAACAGTACCTTTCTTTCTTCCTCTTAGATGAAAACTATTGCCATCCCGTTCTAAGAATCGAACCATATATTTATTTTCTTCAACTTCTTTCACTTCTATTTTTCCATCGGCTCGTTGCCTTTCAACCCTTCTCTTAACTTTAAATTTTGAGGCATTTTCTCCTTTAGACAACCAGTCATAAAGAATTGAAAACAATCCCATGTGATGTGTAGTCAAAATGACCTTTCTTGAATCCGAGTGTTTTTCAAATAGTTCTAAAATCAATCTTGCAGTTATGAAAACATTATTATCGTCTAGACTTGATACAGGATCGTCAATAAGAATATGCTCGTTCTGCTCATCAGCCCAACCTTCTATTTAAAAAAGGGCAAGGAAAAAACACCAAACAAAAATTCGTTCTTCTCCACGCGAAATTTTGATTTGTGTCTCTGGCTCTTCATTTAAAAAAAACACCACGGATGCCCATCCTAATTCTGGATCATCTGCTTTTACAGGAACCAGTTTGAAATTGTATTTTGGATTGTAGGGAATGAGTTTCTCGCGAATTGGTTCTTCGTTATCTATTTTTTTTATGAATTGATTAAGAGAACTATCTAGAATTTCAAGATTAATACTCTCATTATTGTTGGGTTCATCATTATCCCATCTGAATAAATCTTCGCTGTAAGCATTGTAATAGACTCCGGCATGCTTACCGCCTTTCTTCTTCGTAATGTTTTTATATTCAACAGAAAACTTGGTTTTACCAGTTGAATTGAAGGCATAAATCAATATGATCCGCTCTTTATTTGCTCGTATTTGCCGTGCTATTTCTTTTAATGTCGCCATCTCTTAATTTTCAATTTTTGGAAACAAACCCTGCATCAAACCCTTTTTATGTTGCTCCAACTGTTCTATTTTCTCCTGCTGGGTAGTGATGAGTTCACCCACAGCCAAAAGGCAGTAAGCGATTTTTTGTTGTTCTTTCTGGTTCTCAGGTAGAGGTATTGGTATAATGTCTAGTTTTTTTCTGTTCAACTTTGGTTGAGCCATCCCAGTCAAGAAGTCTTCAATATTTTTGGAATTCAAATACATTTCAACCAACACTTGGGTAAACCAATTTTCAAACTTTAAAACGTGCGCATGATTATTGACCCAAGTTTTACCAGAAATTGAAAAGGCAATTGGATAAACTCTAGCTATTAGATTCGCACCATCTTCAGAAATGAGCAAAAGGTCTTCATCAAAAATATAGTCTTTCACATAATCAATAATTCCTGATGCCCCATAATATGGAATTTCGCCCTTTTCTCTTTGATTGCTTGTAATAGGAATTCTATTAGAATCTAAATTTTCAGCGATTTTTCCCAGTTCATTCTCCACCCACTCCCCATCACCTTCAAACTCCGCAAAACGAACCTTAGGCGCCGTTTCGCCTCCTTGCGGGAAAAGGTTTTGCAGCAAGCCTTTTTTGTGGTCTTTAAGGGCGTCCAGCTTATCCTTGTGGGCGGCTATCAGCTCATCTAAAGAAGAAAGGCAGGAAGCGATTTTTTGTTGTTCAATTATTGATGGAATTGGAATTGTTATGTTCGAAAAATTCTGGTAAAACAGATAGCTCCGAATTCCGCCTTCAACATTATTTCCGACTTCATTATAAAAATGTGAGGTGTCAAAAAAATATAGTAGGAATTCATCACTTACCTTATCATTTGTTTTAAAACAAACGTATAAGGAGCTTATAATAATGTTGTGAAGATTGCCGCTATATCCAATTGAACCAATGTTTATTCTTGCTGGATTATAGGCAAATGTATTTTTCTCAATTACCTTGTACAATGATATGTCATAGTTTCTTTTAGAACTACTAATACCTTCAAACTGCTCACCTTGCGGTAAGAATCCTTCCTTATTATTAATAGAATATACAGGAAGATTTTTATTCTCCTTGTTTCTTTTTGATATGACTTTTGTGAGTCCTCCCAAAGTATCTATTTCCCAATTTTTTGCGTTATTGAACTCAGGAAAACGTAATTCTGGTATCAATTTCAATTCCTTACTCATATGCGGCTAATCCAGATATTTCACGCCCTTGGGCTAGTTTATTTAATTGCGGCACCAGGTCTTCCATCAAGGCCAGTTCTTTGGTCCGGCGTTCTTTCCAGCTCAATTCCAATGGTTCCAGCAAATCGGTAAGTTGCTCTCCGTCAAAAATCATCCGATTCATGATTTTTTCTACAAAGGTTTTGAGTTCCGCTGTTTGCAAGCCGTGCTTATGGGCAATGTCGGCCAGTTCTTTGTCGTACTTGTCTGCTTTGTAGGTTTCAAAGTTTTGCTTCAGTTCCTCCGCCGTTTGCCCAACGCTCCAGTCCACCTGGTTGATGTAGTCCGTCAGGTCTTCCTCTTCCTCCATCAAGTTAGCGTTGGATTTCAGCAAACTGATCACCTGGGCCTTGGTCATTTTCTGTTTGGAGGGCTTCCGTTGGGTGCTGTCGGCAATCAGGCCCATGATGTAGTCGTAATCAATCACCGCAGAGGAAAAGAGTACAAATTCAAAATCCAGTTGCTGAATGTCATCCGATGCCTCATCACCTTCTTTTTGCTGAATTTCCCGCAATTGCTTGGCGGTTTCCAGGTACGAGCTCCGGAACTCCTGTAAGGTGTCTTTGGGCAGTATCTTCTCAATTTGGGCCTGCTGCTCGGGATCCAGATCGGTGTATTGATCCAGCTGGGTTTTGAGTCGCTGCACCTCTTTGAAGTTTTTCACAAAAGCGATCCGGGCCGCATCTCCTTTCAGGTTGTAGACTTCCTGGGGTTCCACGGCCAGATCCTGTTCCTGCATGAAGTCCCCCAACTTTTCTACGGCTTCCTGGTAGTTGGTAATCACCACCGGAGCAGGATCCACCATCCAGATTTCTTTGGCCTTACCACCGTCTTCACCAGAGAACAGCGTAATGGCCTGATTTACGGCCTCCTGTTGGGAACGGAAGTCCAAGATATTGCCGTAAGGTTTGGTATCGTTCAGTACCCGGTTGGTGCGTGAAAATGCCTGAATCAGTCCATGGTATTTCAAGTTCTTGTCTACGTACAGGGTATTCAGGTACTTGCTATCAAAGCCCGTAAGCAGCATGTCTACCACGATGGTCAGGTCAATCTTGTTTTTGCGCAGATAATCTTTGTTACTGTATTTCTGATTTTTGATGCGGCTTTGAATATCCTGGTAGTATAGGTCAAAATTGTTAATATCGTGATTGGTACCGTATTGGGCATTAAAGTCGGAAATGATCTCCATTAACGCGGCTTTCTTCTCTTCCGGATTTTGTTTGTTGTCTTCTTTTTCCTGCGCTAAATCTTCCTGCAATTGCCTGATATCAGCAGCATTCTTTTGGCTTTGTTGATCGCCATTGCTCCCAATCAACTGTGCCGGCGGTGAAAATACACAAGCGATATTTAGCGGCACATAATCGTGTCCTTCCGATTCGCTCAGGGCACGTTTTTGCTTTTGAATCGCTTTGAACAAGCGATAGTATTCTATGGCGTTATTGATAGAAGCCGTTGCCAAAATGGCATTGAACTTCCGTTGATTAGTAGCTCGATCGTGCTTGTCGATAATGGCTTCCGCCACCGCTTGCTGAGCAATCGCCTCACCAGGCTTGACCTCCACTGAACCTTTCCCTTTGAAGTAATCGATATGAAATTTCAAGACGTTGCGGTCTTCTATGGCATGGGTAATGGTATAGGCGTGCAACTGCTTTTCAAAAATGTGTTCTGTGGTTTTGTAGGTTTCGAATTGATCTTCGCGGATCTTTTGGGTAGAATTTTGGTCAAAAATGGGCGTGCCGGTAAACCCAAAGAGCTGCGCATTTGGAAAAAAGGCTTTGATCGCTTGATGGGTATCACCAAACTGAGAACGGTGGCACTCATCAAAAATGAATACCATGCGCCTATCTCGCAAGCGTTCGAGGCGTTCTTTGTAGTTTCTTGTCCTGAGCGAAGCCGAAGGGTTCTTGTAGGTACCATCCAGTGCCAATCCCAATTTTTGGATGGTGGTTACAATCACTTTGTCTGCATAATCGGTCGAAAGTAAACGCCTTACCAGGGTTTCGGTATTGGTGTTTTCTTCCACACTGCCTTCCTGAAATTTATTGAATTCCTCCCGGGTTTGGCGGTCCAGGTCTTTTCGGTCCACCACAAACAGGCATTTTTCAATCTCGGAATTGAGTTTAAGCAGGGTAGAAGCCTTGAACGAAGTCAGGGTTTTGCCGCTTCCGGTAGTATGCCAGATGTAGCCATTGCCTCGATTTTGCTTCACGCATTCATCTATGGCTTTTACTGCATAGATTTGGTAGGGGCGCATCACCAGGAGCTTTTGTTCGGTTTCCACCAGCACCATGTACTTGCTGATCATTTCGCCCAGTGTGCACTTTTTGAGGAACCGCTCCGTGAAATCCTCCAGATGTTTGATTTTGTTGTTCTTCTCATCCGCCAGGTGATAAATGGGCAAGAATTGCTCATCTGCATTGAATTGAAAATGCTGCTTTTTGTTGTTGGCGAAGTAGATGGTATTGGACCGGTTGCTGACAATAAACAACTGCATGTAGCACATGAGCGAGTTGCCATACCCGTTGCCGGGTTCGTTTTTATAGTCGACGATTTGCTGCATGGCCTTTCGCGGGGAAATGTCCAGGCGTTTCAACTCTACCTGCACCATGGGCAGGCCATTGATCAGCAGAATGATGTCGTAGCGTTGGTTGCTGTTTTCGGTATTGATGCGCAATTGACATACGACCTCATAATCATTTTTGCACCAGTCTTTGTTATTGACCAGGGTGTAGTGCAGCGGTGTGCCGTCCTCCCGCTGGAAAAATTGCTGCTCCCTGAGTTTCTTGGACGCCTGAAACACATCCGGTTCAATGATCTCTTCGCGCAATCGCAGGAATTCACTATCAGACAAACGTACCCGGTTGAGCGCCTCGAATTTCGCCTTGAAGTTCTGTTCAAGTGTCTTCCGATCGACAATATCCGGCCGATGGGTGTATTTCAGTGCAGAAAGCTGCTTGATAAGATTTTCTTCTATTTGATTTTCTTTGGTCATGTAAACTTTCCTACCGTAATCGTGATCCAAACGTAATTTACAATTATTTCATAATATAAGGCATGTATGAACCAATAGCTTTAAGCGATTACTATTCGCAGGAATGGATTCCCCCGAGCTCAGGAGAGTGCAGGTTAGAATTGGTTGGCCAGGTTGAAAATTTCGTGCACACGTTCAATTCCCCCCATGTTGCCAGCATTTCTGGTTGCGGGAAAGGGTGTTTCGCTTGCAGCGGGCACCACTTTTTGTGGTGCCGATGCATCGGACGGACGTGGTTCGTTTTTTCGGGGCGGTTGCCGGCTTTTGCATTCCTACGGAACTCCCCTCGTGCAAATGGCAATACCCGGTTTCGCTTTTCGTTCGGTTCCGACACCGCAGGCCTTTTTGGGTAATGCCTGCACATTGCCGGGCCGGGATCGCCGTGCTTTTTCCGGTACGCGTCACGGGCGCTGCCCGCCAGTCCCAGTACCCTGGATCGATCTTCTTCTCCACGATGGTTTCGATCGAATCAGGCAGCTGGGAGTAAAAATCGATGCCGGTAAGCCGCTCCACCTCATCTACAGAAACCGCATAGGCCGCAAGGGGTCCTTGCCCTTTTCGGTTAGGAAGGATAAACCCAATTGCCGAATAGGATCCGTTTTCTTCGTCGTAATCCAGCAGCACCTTGTAGAAACGATTTGGAATGCTAACCTGATTCGGTCCGATGCGCCGCAAGCCGGGCTCCAATACCGGCCCGGTGGCCACATACAAGACGGACTGACCCACCGCCCAGGATCGAACCAAGCCTTCCAGTTGCTTCCATACACCTCTGTTAAATGACGGGTGTTGCGGACTCATGTTGCTCAGGTAAAAACTCTCCGACATGGCAGTCATACTGAAGGCCATGTCTCCCGCCGGTGCCAAATGACCCCGGTCGTATCCCGATGCCCGGTAATCGGACAGAGAGGCACTTCCCGTGGTGACCTTCGGATTCTCTCTGAAATTATCCGTTCGCTCGTACCTGCCGCTGCTCGCCTCGTAGGCGGTCAACTCGTAATACACCCAACTTGCCTGCTCGTGGTCCTCCGCATAACACAAGCTGTAATGCCGGTGATGAATGACCTGCCCCGAAGGAGCGGCAGGCAAAAACGCCTGAGCAAAAAGCCCCAAATGGCTTGAAAGAAAAAGTAGAATATACCCGAAAAACTTCACCTGCTTTGTTTAATTACGCTCAACCAACGCACTTATCGTTTGTTCTGTTTATCGCTGCATCGTCAATCCACGGTTTTCACAAGATTTTCCTGAACGAATCTGCTGGATTTTACCTGATTTGCCTGCGCCAAACACCCATTTAATACCGGTTAGACCAACCCCAACCCAAGCCGGAAGAAGACCGGCACCACCCCCTCATTTTCTCCCCAACCACCGAAGCAAGGTGTTGTACCGCCGGGACCAGGAGCGCTGAAAGCGCAGCGGACCATTAAGCTCTTGTTGAAAAAAGTCCGCATGCTTTTTATTCAAATAGGCGATTCGCTCCCGCTTTTTTTGCCGGGTTCCCGTTTTCTTTCGTTTGCTACCGGGAGTAAGCCGGTAATAAAAACCCACAAAAGGCAATTGCACCACTTCTCCTCCATTTTTGAGAATTTTTATCCAAAACTCCCAATCCTCCCGGCCCATGTGCATGTCTTCTGAGAATCCCCCCACAGCGTCGGCATCCGATTTGCGCAGCAGCGCCGCTACAAATATCATGTTATCCCGGGCCAATGCCCGCAGACTAAAGGGCTTTAACTTCCATGCCTTCTCACCGGCCTCCGAAAATTTCACCGCCCGACAGTACACGACCTTTACCTCCGGACGCTGCTGCAGCACGGATACGGCTTCGGCGATGTAGGCGTCAGATACCGTATCGTCTCCATCCAGTGGCAGCACAAAT
This sequence comes from Cyclobacterium xiamenense, assembly GCF_009467825.1. GTDB lineage: Bacteria > Bacteroidota > Bacteroidia > Cytophagales > Cyclobacteriaceae > Cyclobacterium > Cyclobacterium xiamenense. The sequence goes on from NZ_WIOK01000006.1 coordinate 102,744, forward strand.
TCCCCCTGCGCTGCCCGAATCCCGGTATTTCGCGCCCGGGCCACCCCTCCGTTCGGCTGATCAATGACACGAACTTCCGGGTGCTTTTTTTCCAGCGAACGCGCTCTTTCCAGGGAATCATCCGTGGACCCGTCGTTGACAAGCAGCAGTTCCAGGGGCCGATAGGTAGATGCCAGGACGGAACGGACGGTTTCCTCCAGGTACCTGCCCTGATTGTAGCAGGGGATGACCACGGAAACCCATCCCGGCCTCATGACGCAACATACGTTTGGTACAGGGGTTCGCCCTTTTTTAGCGCCAGGGTGTTCGGACCAAACTTACGGGTGCCGTAGCCGTTGGCCTGCAAGAGGGCCAGGCAGCTGGCGTAATCCGTTTCGTTTAATCCCACGTTCTCAAAAACGATGGCAGCGGGCTGACTGAACGGCAGATCGAAAATTCGGATCACTTCCAGGTCGTAGCCTTCGGCATCGATTTGCAAGAGATCGATCTTGGAAATCCCGTAGCGCTGCATCAGGGTGTGGGGAGCGATCACCGCTACTTCCTCCTCGCTGATCCATTCCTCCCTGTCTTCCGGAATATCGATACCAAACTTCGTACAATTGGCCGCTACAATGCCCTCCTCGAATGCGCTTTCAATTTTTTCCCGGGAGAAGGAAGACAAGCCCGTAGCCCAGCGCATATCGGAAAAGCCGATCTTATAGATCGGCTGGGCACCGTCTTTTTCCCCGATGGCCGCACACACCGTTGTAATTCCTTCGTTTTTGGCGTAGATCTCTTTTAAGAACTGGTGGAACACCTGAGGTTGTGGCTCCAGCAAGACTCCCTTCCAGCCGTCTCGTTTGATAAATTTGTGGATCGGGTCGTGGGTAATGCCGTCGTTAGCGCCTATCTGAATCACGGTAAAATCACCCCTTTTTGACTGGGAATAGTGGTGCAGAAATGCGCTCAGGCTGCCCTTTCCTGGCGTATAGAGGTACCGGTAAAAGCCGATAAAAAGCGGATGATTGGAAGCACTCAAGCGAAAACGCAATGCTTTCCATTGGCGTTGGAGTTTTCTTTTTACGGGTAGGATTGCTTTTTTCATGGGCGTCATGGACCAAAACTAAGAAAATATATGCACATCTACGGGCTATATCCCCACAGGCGACACCTTTGGGCGGCGCCAACATGGGGAGCCCGCAGGAAAAGCTTAGAGCAGCCCCTTAAATTGTTGCAAAAAGCGGATGTCGTTTTCGGTAAACAGCCGCAGGTCGTTGATCTGGTACTTGAGCATGGCAATGCGTTCGATACCCATACCAAAGGCAAATCCGGTATATTTCACCGAATCGATGCCGCAATTTTCCAGCACGTTGGGATCCACCATGCCCGAACCGCCAATTTCCACCCAACCGGTACCCTTGCAAATGTTGCATCCTTTGCCCCCGCAGAGCTGGCAGGAAATATCGATTTCCGCACTGGGCTCGGTAAACGGGAAAAAGGAAGGCCGGAAGCGCACCTGTGTGTGCTTTCCAAACATTTCTTTTGCGAAATGATACAGGGTTTGTTTCAGGTTGGAGAAGCTCACGTTTTCGTCCACATACAATCCTTCCACCTGGTGAAAAATGCAATGTGCCCGGGCGGAGATCGCCTCGTTGCGAAACACCCTTCCCGGCGATAAGGTCCGGATGGGCGGTTTTTGGTTTTCCATGACCCTCACCTGAACGGATGAGGTATGGGTTCTCAACGCGATGTCCGGATTCTTTTCAATAAAAAACGTATCCTGCATTTCCCTGGCCGGGTGATTTTCCGGGAAATTTAACGCCGTGAAGTTGTGCCAATCGTCTTCTATTTCGGGCCCTTCGGACAGGTTAAAGCCTATTCGCTCAAAAATCTCCACGATGCGTTGCCGGGTAGCCGTCAGGGGATGAATACCTCCAACAGGCCAGGTGGTCGGAGGCAGGGTAAGGTCTGGACGGGGTCCTTGCTTTCCCTTCGAACCGCTCTCCACGGCATCTATCAGTTCCTTGAATTTCTCTTCCGCCAGTTGTTTTACCTCGTTGACCGCTTGTCCAAATGCTTTTTTTTGCTCGTTGGGGATGGATTTCATTTCGGCAAAGAGTGCTCCAACCACACTCTTTTTACTAATAAACCGCATCCGGTAGGATTCCAGCTCTGCTGCCGTTTCGGCACGCGCTGCAGCAATTTCAGCTTTGATCTGGTCTATTTTCTGGCTTTGCATGTACAATTTGGTCTTTTTACGAGCGCAAATCTAAAATAAATTATTGAGGCCACCTACCATTTAAAACAGGGAAACGCGCGTTCGTGCTATTGCGTCCCTTCCTCCTCCTCTTTTCGGGGAATCTTTGGCTGCATCAGACCTGAACTTCCCATGAGTCCGGAAAACGTGGCTTTCCAGAGGTAATTGAAGACAAATTTATGGTGAATGCGCTCATAATAAATGGGCGAAGCGACCAGGCGCCGGAAAATGGGCCGGGGATTGTTTTTCCGCATGGCGAGGGCATTGATCACAAAGGTAAGGATACCCTTTCGGCCTCCTGCTTCCCGCAAGGTTCGCTCTTCCAGTAGCCTTACTTTCAAATCGTTGTATTTGAGTGTCATCTCTCCGATGGCATGATCCTGATCGGCGACAAACTGCCATTCCCCTTCCCGAACCAGCCCTCGTTCTACGGTGACAAAAGCATTGGATTCCAAAATGGAATTGATGACCGGCAGTTCAAACGCACCCACACGGGCCTTCACGGCGATGGGGTAGGGAGAAGCGAAGCTCATGGACAGGTCCACGTCCAGTTCTGCTGTATCGTTGATCTGAAAGCTCGCTTCCACCAGGGCCGAATCCCGCTCCTGTTCGATCGGCCCCAGACGAAAGGGATACATGCGCGCATTCATCCGACCAAAAGTAATCTCACCCGGGACCATTCCTTTTTCCGGAAATTCCCGGTACCGGAGGCGCCCGTTGGTTACGATCAGGGTATCCAGATCGAATACCCTGCCCATCGCCTCCATTACCTGCTGAGGCATGGGTTTCACCACGGTGGTGTCCTCGGTAACCCGTTTGTCCCGAAATATCTCGGCATAGGGAGAGAAAACGGTCATGGACCGCGCGATCAGTTTTTCTTCGGCGATAAACCTACTCGCATCCAACCCCTCGACCAGCAGCCGGGGGATGTACACGTCTGCTACGTCCGTTTGCTTGCCCACCTGCCTGGCATAGGCGTAGGTTCCCCCTTTTGGGAAAAACCGAAGGTCGTTAAGTTCGAGTTCATTTTCGGAAATCAATACCCGGCCAATCCGCAGCATGTTTAAACTATCCGGTAGCTCCAATTCATAATCTTTGAGCTCGAACTGAAAGTCTTTGTTGAAAAAAAACGCCGAAGAAATATTCTGCTTTTCGGTAAAATCAAAATTCAAGTCGCTTAGCATCAGGCTAAGGTTTTGGAAAGCCGTCACTCTGCTGGTATCTGCCTTGTCTATGAGGGATAACCTCCCCCCGGTAAGCGAGAAATCGCGGATAAGCAACTGCTCCAAAACCTTTTGAATGACCTCTTTTTCTTGCTCTGGCTGCAGCAGCGTAATGGCTTCCTCTTCGTCCAGGTAAATACGCACCTCCGGGTCAGTCAGTCGGAGAAGCGACACATCCAGGCTTCCCGTGCGTTGAAAACTCTGCAGGGAACGGGTGTTGATCGAAACCCGAGGAACATTGGCCCGAATGATGGGTACGCCCCGTATACCTTCGAGCTGATTGGGCAGGATCCGCAGATTTTCCACCAAAATCTCCTCTTCCCCCGAATCAAATCCGATCCTGGAAAAATTGAGCGTATGAATACTATCCTTTAAGGCCAGGGAAAAGTCATCCACCTCCAGGCTAATGTTTGAGAAAAAGCTGGCGATGTCTCCCTCGGAAAGCCGGGCTGAGTCCAGGAGAAAGCCTGCGACGGATAAGTTGATGCCTGTCCGGATCAAATCCAGGTCTTTTCCTTCCTGGTAATAGGCCACATTGAAGGAGGCATTGGAAGTCAGAATGGAATCGATTTGGATGACCTCGATGGTCTTGGGCAGGTTGCGGGAGGATCGCGGTTCTTCTTCCTCTGTATCGGCTTCTTCCTGTCCGTAGGCCCTGTTAATGGACAATTTCACTCCTGCATCGGTGAGTTTTAACTGGGAGAGCGACAAGGTATTGTCAAACAAAAAGGCTTCCAGGTCTACACCCCGAAAGCTCAACTCTGGGATGCTGGCTTCAATGCTTACCTTGGAGTCCAGGTAGCGGTTGGGATTGAGTCGTACATTGAAGGTATTGATTTCCTCTCGGGCAGAATTGAACGTAATTCGTTCGGCCACGATGCTGTATTTTCCGTTGGCAATATTGAATAGGTAATTCTTTAGGTTTACATCCACTTCTTCCGCAAACAGGGTGCGGTTATCGGCAAGATCTACGGTTTCATCCAGGTAGAAATTCCGAATATTGACGGCAATATCGTTCTCTGCAAAAGACCGAAACCGTTCGTTGGCAAAGTTGTCGTAGACAAACGAACCCTCATTGATACTCAGGGAGTCGATCCGTACCACCGAGAAATAATTGGTGATTAGGTTCAAAATATCGCCGCGCTCCAATTTTGCCTGCTCTTCGTCGTCTTTTGGAATGTATTTGGTCCATTGGATATCCGGGCCAGGTATATCGATGTGGTTGATGAATAACTTTTCCTGGAAATAAGCCTGATTGATGTCTACACCTGTAGCCAGAAATTCGGGTATTTCTATGTCCAGGACGGTGGTCCTTCCGTACCGTTCCAACAGTTGCAGCACCTCTTCGGGAGAATGGGGCTGTAGCCGAAAGCCGTTGATTAGCAGTTGCTCTTGCCTGGTATCGATACGGATTCTGTCTGCGGAAAACAGGTGCAGGTTATCGGACAGCTTGAGTGCGTAGTCTTCTATCTCCAGTTGGAGGTTTTCTGCCAGAAAAATTCTGGAGGAGGAGTCGCTGCGTTGCTGTTCGTCCAGCTGAAAATTCTCGAGTACAAAATCGATTTTCCCAAAAGAAAGGCTATCCTGCCGGACCCGGAGGTGGTTGTCCAGCACCAGGCTTCCTTCCTCCATTTCCAATCGCTGTATATAAATGGCTTTTAAAAAACCCTGGGTTAGCTGCTGCAGGGAGGAAAGCTTGGGGGCTTCCTCTGGGTTCCCGGAGCTTCCCAGAATATCTCGAATAGCCACTTTGGGTGCCCGAATCATGAGTTCCCCGATATCCACTATTTTCTCGTTGTACACTTTTCTCAGGTTGGCGTTGGCAAAATCCAACTTGGGTACTTTGACCTCAAACAAGGAGATATCGGTGAGGCTATCTTCGTCTACAATGGGGTTGATTTCCACCTCACTGATCGTTACCCGGTCTTCGGCGGAGGACAAGTAGATATTCCGCCCGGTCACCCAATGAATTTCATCCGCCAGGGATATCCTGGCCCGGTCAATTTCTAAAACTGCATCCCTGGAGTAGAAGAAGCTATTTTCTTTCAACGCTTCATCCTGTCCTATATACACTTCGTCCATGGAAAAATGGATATCTTCGGCTTCTATGCGATTTTTGTTGGGGTTATTGACGCCTCGCTGTAGAAATTGCCCCCGGTCAATGGTAAGGTCCTTTACGGAAATAGAGGTAAGCACGTCCCGAATCAGTTCGTACAAATCCGTCGTTCTTCGTTCGTTTTCGAGGGCTGTGCGGTCGGTATACAGCACAAAATCGGGGCCCTCCAGGTTCAGTGAGCCCACCTTGACCTCTGCTGTCCGAAACATTTCCATGATGTCTGCATCTTCCAGCAGAAGTTGGTCCAGGGAAATTTCGTAGTAGACATCGGCAGACTTTTCGAGGTCCGGAACCACCTGCAAGGTTTGGGCACTGATTTGCTTGTCCAGGGAAGATACCGCTACCTTCGCTGCCGTAACCCGGTGTATGCTGTCGGATAACACGATCTCAAAATCGTCGAAATCCAGGCGGAATCCCTGTAGTCCAAATGGCAGGGCCACTTGCTGTTCTCCACCGACTTGAATGTTCCTGACGTACAAGTTGGTATTTGAGGCTGAAATCGACTTTTGACTGATGAAGTTTTCTATCAGCAAATTGGCCTGATCCACGTAAAAATCCCCGACCACAATCTCCCGGATTTGCGTGCCCAGGGATTTTTGAATCTCGTTTTCGAGCAATTGCAGGGGGCTCTCCTCGCTTTCTTCCGCCTCTCCGGATTTTTGGCGGGATTGTACGCTTGGCGAAGTCAGGCGCAAAGTACCAATGGAAAGGCGGCCGGAGGTTCGGGAATAACCCAAACCCAGCAAATCCAATTGATCGATGGCTATCCGGTAATAGGGGATTTTCTCTGCATCAAAAATGGCTGGATCCGTCGGCGTCAGCGAAAAACGCTCGACAAAAATACCCCGCTGAAAAAGCGACAGGTAAATCCGATCAAAGTCGACGGCATACTTTCCCTGGGAGACTTCGGCTACCTGCCGCTTGATGAATTCCCTAAAAAGCCAGTCTCCACCAAAATACAAGGTTGCCTGCAACAGCAAGCCCAGGAGCAAGAGGACACCCAAAACCTTCAACGTGCGTCCCCGGTTTTTTTTCTCCTGCTTGGTATGTACGTTTTCTTCCTCCATTTCCGGATCAAGAATACAAAATAAAGTGGATATTATTCAAAATTTGCAGACAAAAGAAGCTTTTATAACAGGGTCTTGACAAAAAAAATCCGGCAACTTCCGTAAAAGGCAAGTTGCCGGATTTCACAAAACCGCTGTAGGAGAAGGACTCGAACCTCCACGGAGCTGTTAGGCAACACATTGAGCTCGATGTGTGCTTTATCCAGTACACCGGATAAATCCGGATCCTCCACCCCCGAGACAGGAGGGCTTGTCTGCCAATTTCAACATCCTACAGGATAGACTCAAAATCAATTCAGAACCATTACTCGTCACGAGGAGTTGCCAAATTTTGTTTTGATTCCTCAAATGTAATAAAACTCGCCTTTGGAAGAAATATTTTCATCAGAAAATGTAGATTTTTTCAGATCGTTCAATTCTTTGACCAAAAACAAGTCATTTCTATAAAAATTACGCCGATTTAAAACTTTGGATTAACAAATCAATAACTGTCAACCGTCGACTTGAACGTAATTTCGCCATTTTTCTATCACTGAGGCCATGTCTTCGGGTAATTCACACTCGAAATACAGCTGTTCCCTGCTGATGGGATGAATAAAACCCAGCGATTGTGCATGCAGGGCCTGTCGGGGAATGAGTTTGAAGCAATTGCGGACAAAGGAAGTGTACCGGGCATATTGGGTGCCCTTTCTGATTTTATCCCCGCCGTACACGGCATCGTTAAATAAGGGATGCCCAATGTATTTCATGTGTACGCGTATTTGATGCGTTCTGCCGGTTTCCAGGGAACAACTTATCAAACTCACGTATCGGAACTTTTGAAGCAACTTCCAATGGGTGACGGCCGATTTTCCTCCGGTGCCTTCCGGATAGGCCTGCATGATTTTTCGGTCTTTTATCCCCCGGCCTATCGAAACATCCACCGTCCCTTCGGCGGTCGCCGGCTCGCCCCATACCAGGGCCAGGTAGGTTCGCTGAATGCTGTGATCAAAAAACTGGCCGGCAAGGTCCGCCATCGCCTGTTCGGATTTAGCCACCACGAGCAAGCCGGAGGTATCCTTATCGATTCGGTGAACCAAACCAGGCCTGCCTGTATTGCCGGGAAGTTCGGGAAGTTGATTGAAGTAATACGCCAGCCCGTTGACCAGCGTACCTGTCCAGTTTCCGTGCGCCGGATGCACCACCATGCCCGCCGGTTTGTTGACTACTAGCAGGTGATCGTCTTCGTAGCGGATATCCAATGGGATGCGCTCCGGAATTACGTCCGTATCTTTTCGGCTCCGCTCCAATACGAAATAAATGATATCTCCAGCCTTCGTTTTGTAATTGGCTTTTACAGGTAGCCCATTTACTTTGACAATCCCTGCAGAAATGCTTTGTTGTACCTTGTTTCGGGTACTGTTGGCCACTTTGTCGGTAATAAACTTATCGATACGCAAGGGCCGCTGCCCGGGATCTACCCGCAGCTCGTAGGGCTCAAAATAGGATTCCTCCTCGGGCAATTCTTCTTCGTGGGATTCAGTCATGGCACAAAATTAGGATATGATAAAAAACTATAAGACTTTTAACGCAAAATCACCAAATTATTTCCCTTGGAACCTGCCAATAGTCCCCTGTACCAACCCCTTCACCTGCCTATTCTTGAAGAAAAGGAGGTGCAGGTGACGGTAAAGCGACTGGATCGGATGCATCCCAGCCTGCAGGGCAATAAGTACTACAAGTTACGCTACAATATCCGGGAAGCAATAAAGCAGGACGTTAAAACGGTTTTAACATTCGGAGGCGCTTATTCCAACCATATCCATGCCACTGCTTTCGCCTGCAAGCAGGCTGGACTGCGGTCCATTGGTCTCATACGGGGAGAAATCTCCCAGCCCCTCAACCCGACCCTTTCCGACGCCGTCAAAAACGGCATGGAATTACACCCGCTCTCGCGCTCGGAATACCGGGAAAAACAATCCCAAGCCCTATTGGAGTCACTCGGACGGAAATTTGGGGAGTTTTACCTGATCCCTGAAGGCGGCACCAACGCGCTGGCCATTCAGGGCACGCAGGAAATTTTGACGGGAGCCGACACTTCCATGGACGTTATCGCCTTGCCCGTGGGTACCGGAGGCACCTTTGCCGGCGTAGCCAGTCGTGCACGGCCCGGGCAACAGGTCCTTGGTTTCTCTGCACTCAAAGGCGACTTTATTCGCAAGGAGGTAGCCCAACTCATGCATACGCACGGAATTCAGCCCCGCTGCACCTGGGAAATTCGCACAGACTTCCACTTTGGCGGCTATGCCCGGTTCAATACAGAGCTGATTGATTTTCTCCGAGACATGCGCCTGCAGGCAAAACTACCCCTGGACCCGGTATATACTGGGAAAATGGTATGGGGTCTGCTGGCATTGGTCCAGGCAGATCATTTCCCGAAAGGCAGCCGCTTACTGGTCTTGCATACGGGAGGGTTACAAGGAATTCGGGGATTCAACGAGCGGCATGGATCGCAGCTTTGATTGCATCAAACGGCACCGGCGACCTCGACCTGATGCAGGATGTCTTCGTAATCCAGCCGATCCCAGTTTTGGGTGATCAGTGGATCACGCATCACCTGATCCATTACTTTCTCCTGTATTTTTCCGATAGCATACGCTTCCGAATACTTCATGTCCGAAAAGGTAACCATGCTGTACAAGGGCACCCATTCTTTAGGAAAGAGTTCGTGTAGGCGTGCTTCAATCTTTTTTCGGATCAAAAATTTCGGATCGGCCACATTGTCACTCATTTCTACGAAATTGTCCATCGCCAGCTGACAGATGGCATCGGTGTCGGGTTTTCTGCCTTTCTGAAATTTTTCAAAAACCAAATCCCAGGAAAACGTACCGTATTTTTCCACCAATCCATCCAAAATGTAGCAGTCTTCAAAACCACAGTTCATGCCCTGTCCGTAAAACGGCACCATGGCATGGGCTGCATCCCCGATCAACAGGGCATTGTTTTCGGTCCAGGGATAACATTCGGTATTGATTAAGGCCGCCGTGGGATTTCTCCGGAAATCTTCCAGAAGATTTGGCATCAGCGCATGGGCATCGTTGAAATGCGTTTTAAACACCTGGTCCACGTCCTGATCATCGTGTATGTTTTCAAAACTCACTTTGTATCCTTCAAAAGGCAAAAACAGGGTGCAGGTGAAGGATTTGTCCAGGTTTGGCAAGGCAATTAGCATAAATTTGCCCCTGGGCCAAATGTGCAAGGCGTTTGGATCCATGGCAAAGTCCCCGTTTGGTGCAGGAGGAATCGATAGTTCCTTATAGCCGTGGGAAATGTATTGCTGTTTGAAGTTAAAGCGAAGTTGGCTTTGGAAGGCATTCCTCAGAGAAGAATAGGCACCATCCGAACCGATCAACACCTCAGAGAGGACGGTTTTTGCACTACCATCCGGTAAACTAAACCTGACTTCCCGGTTGCCTACCTGCACGTGCTCCACCTTGTGTTCGAAATGAAGCCGGGCCCCCTGCGCCTCCGCTTCGTCCAGCAAAAGCTTATTGAAGGAATTTCTACTAATGGAATAGATGGCTTGGTTGTCCTTCCCATAGGGTTGGAAAAACGTATTTCCATGCTCGTCGTGGATCCTCCTTCCGTACATGGGCTGGGTGTAGGGCAAAACTTTTTCACGGATACCGGCTTTTTCCAGGGCTTTCCAGCCCCGGAAACTCAAGGCCATATTGATTGAGCGCCCTTCACCGGATGAATCCATCTTCCGCCAATCTTTGCGCTTTTCGTAAATGGAAACGTCCAGGCCTCTTTTTCTCAGGTAGATGGCCAGCAGGGAACCAATCAATCCTGCCCCCAATAGGTCAATTTTTTCTTTCATGATGTTGTTCAATAGGTTATTGGACCTTCACTTGCTAACGTTTCAGCGATTCCGACAGGATCTCTCCAAATGCGTAGACATCCTGAAAACTGTTGTAAAGCGGCACCGGTGCGAGCCGAACCACGTTGGGATTTCTCCAGTCGGCTACCAGTCCGTTTTTAGTCCATGTATCGACTAGTGTTTTGCCTCCTTTGTGTACAAGAAGCGACAATTGGCACCCTCTATCCGTTGGTTTTGAAGGGGTTATTATTTCAAACACATCCCGGGCAGCAATTGTTTCACGGATTACAAACTCCAGATAACCGGTCAATAGTTCAGATTTTGCCCGTATTTTTTCCATGCCGGCCGCTTCAAAAATATCCAGGGATGCCTGCAGTGCCGCCAACCCAAATACCGGGTCGTTGCTCAAGAGCCAGCCATCCGCCCCTGACATGGGGATAAAGCCCTTTTCCATCGCAAAACGCTTTTCCTCCAAATGTCCCCACCATCCGGCAAACCGCGGAATTCCGGGATCCTTGCCATGCTTGCGGTGAACAAAAATGCCGGACACGTTCCCAGGGCCTGCATTCAGGTATTTGTAACTGCACCAGGTAGCAAAGTCCACCTCCCAGTCATGCAGGGACAAGGGTACGTTGCCGATGGCATGCGCCAAATCAACGCCCACCGGTATTCCGTAAAGTCGCGCTTCCCTGCTGATGGCTGCCATGTCAAAGCACTGCCCGGTGTAGTACTGCACTCCGGGAAGCATGACCAGGGCCAGTTCCTCTTTGTGTTGGCGAATCGTCTCCAGAATATCGGCCGTATGGAGCAGGTGTTCTCCCGGTCGCGGTGCAATTTCCAACAGGGCTTCGTCCGGCTGGTACCCATGGTAGCTGACCTGGGATTCCAGTACGTACTGATCCGAGGGGAAGGCTCCCGCTTCGCACAGCACCTTGAATCGTTTGCCCTGCGGACGGTAAAAGGAGACGAGCAAAAGGTGCAAATTAACGGAGAGCCCATTCATGGCCACCACCTCATCGGGCGCTGCGCCAAGCAAACGGGCAAGCTGCGGCTTGGATGGCTTGCGTGCATCCACCCAGGGCACCTCCCCTTCAAAATGACCGTCAACGCCCTTATCCGCCCATTTTTGCAGTTCGGCATCCAGGTAGGAGGCCACCGTGCGGGGCTGCAGCCCCAGGGAATTGCCGCAAAAATAGATGGCCGTCTTCCCCTTTTTTTGGGGAAGAAAAAACTGATCCCGAAAGCCTTTCAATGGATCTTTTTTATCCATTTCCTCGGCAAATTCCCGGGTTAACTCGTAGGCAGCGTTGGGCATAGGTTCGTTGGTAAAGGCAAGGTGGTGACGGAAGTGACCCCTGCTATTTCTTCATAACGGTCCCGCATTTCTCGCAGGTAGTATGCGTGGGGTGGGCCCAAAAGCGTTCCATAATCGGAGGCAATTGGTTGACGATATCCGTGATGGTTGCGTATTCCTCGTATAATTTATGCCCGCAGTTTTCACAAAACCACAAAAATCCGTCCTTTTCTCCCGGGTTGCGGTACCTTTCAATGACCAGGCCAACGGTATTGGCTGGTCTGCGAGGGCTATGGGGGGTTCGCGGAGGCAATAAAAACACCTCTCCTTCTTTTATGGGTATGTCTTTCATGACGCCCTCGTCCACCACCTTCAAGGTAATATCTCCCTCCACCTGGTAGAAAAATTCCTCCCCTTCGTTGTAATGGTAATCTTTTCGGGCATTGGGACCGCCAACGACCATGACGATAAAATCCTCGTTTTTGAGGTACATCTGCTGATTTCCTACCGGGGGTTTGAGCAGGTGGCGGTTATCGTCAATCCATTTGGTAAAATTAATTGGTTGGGAAATGGGCATGGCATCTGTAATTTATGTGAACATTCTCCTCGGAACACCGGATAGCACCGATAGAAGGCAACGGGAATCCAAGCCAGGATCCGCGATCAACCTTCGCTTTCTCCGATTTTTCGTCCCGCGTCTCGCTGCCAAAATTATAAAAAAAATCCAATTTTACACCCGAAGTACTGCAGCAATTCTTTTTTACAAAAAATCAGCGGGGGAATATCCGGAACCAACACCCAAAAACGCCCTCTCCGATGAAAATAAGGGAAAATTACGTAGTTTTGCCCCGACTATCGACACGCTCCCTGTAAAAATCCATGATGCATCCATGTCTTCCCACCACGTAGTACGCGAACAGCAGGAACCGGCCTTGTTGCTACTCGGTCCGGCGGACTGGAACATTGCGGAACTTCCTCAATTGTTGGAATGGGTTCCGACGATCCTCGTCACCGAAGAAAACGTGCAAGAAGTAAGCTCAACGGGCATCAAGGTAGATGTGGTCCTGGCCGATCCCAACTTTGCGAAACAACATCCCAACCTGGCGGAGGAACAGTTCCCCCTGCGTTTTCTTCCGGCCAAAAAAACGCATTACCTGCCTGTCGCCCTGGATTTTCTGATCCGATCCGGGCATGCTGCGGTCAATATCCTGCCCTTTGACCCGCTGCACTGTTCCCAATTGGAGCCGTATTTTGCCCAACTGGATCTTGTCTTCTTCAACAGTGGCGTGCGGTATTTCCCGGCCAAAGACGGTCGTCTAAAAAAATGGTTGCCTGCCTGCACCCTTCAGGTGCTTGGAGAAGAGGGACAGCTTATCGAACACCGTTCACCCGAAGGCAGCGAAATCTTTCCCATTCGGTACCTTACCAGCCTGGAGCTGACAGAGGGTCTGCATGCCTTTTCCAGCAACCGTCCTTTTTGGCTGGGCGCCGCTGCTAGCGACTCAGGATAGTTGCCCCCAGACAATGCGGTCTTTACCCTGTAAATCCTGGTAGATACGAATCGCCGTCATCCCCGCCTCCTCCATCAGGCTGGCTACCTCAGCTCCAAATTGTTCGTTGATTTCCACATAAAATAGGCCCCCTGTCTTGAGATGGTTCCGTGCATGACGGACCAGGGCCCGGTAGTACCGCAGCGGATCCTCGTCTGGAACAAACAGGGCCCCATGCGGCTCGTGATCGAGTACGTTGGGATGCATGAGTGCCTTTTCCTGATTCCGAACGTAGGGTGGGTTACTGACCATCAGGTCCAGGGTTCCAAGCGGCAAACGCGGGGCCAACATATCCGCCAAAATAAAGTCCAGGGAAGCGTTCAGCAGTGCGGCATTTTTCCGGGCCAGCGCCAGGGCCTCCGGACAGTTATCCAGCGCGGTCACACTGGCTTCCTTCCATTCCAGCGCCAGGCTGATGCCGATGCAGCCCGACCCGGTACCGAGGTCCAGAACCTTCATTTTTCCGGACGCACTTTTTAAAATCAGGTGCACCAGCTCCTCCGTTTCCCGCCGGGGAATCAGCACCTCAGGGCCCACCAGAAATTCCCTCCCATAAAAAGGCGCCTTTCCAAGAATGTATTGAATGGGGACACCCTGCTTTAGCCGATTGAGCGCCGCTTCCATGGCCGGGGGAATGGTTTCTACCGATCTGTCAGAAAGCAGATCGGTGGCCCTGGTGCCAAGATAGGCCTCCATCAGCCAGCTTGCCAGACTGCCCGCCTCCTCTGGAAGATAGGTTGTGGATAATTCTCCACTATAGCGCTTATGTATCGCTTTAAGCTTAATGGCCATAACTGGATGATTACGTTTCGTTCTGTTTTTTATTGATCAGTCCGTAAAAATACACCGAACCCAGGAAATAACAGCCAACATCCCAGGGATCGCGAACATAGGTGACTGACCAGGCCGGTAGCAATACTTCAAATAATAGACTGATGTACAAAAACCCCACCAGCACCTGCTTGATTGAAAAAACCAGGCGTTCCTTTCTGGGATGAATCCAGCGGTACAGCTGCAATGTCAAACCCAAAATTACCGGCATGGCCAACAAATCATCCAGGTAACTGTGCACCAGAGGAAAATAAATCCCTTGCACCCGTTCCAGGTATTGGTTGATCCAGAACGTTATGGCCGGAAGTAAAAACCAGGGATTGCTGTAAACAGGCATTATCCCGGTAAGGCGGCGATTAGCCAGGCAATAAAGGTGATGATGGCAATGTAGATGGTGTAGAAAAAATTGCCTGCGGTTTTTAATCGCTTTACCAGGGTACTGTCGCTTTCCTTTATGTAAAAAACCCATTGCTCTTCGTTGGCCTTTTCCTGGGCGGCTCTCTTTTCCTGGTATTCCAGGTCGGTGCCTCCCAATGGTTTGCCACAGTGGGTACAGGTATCGGTATAATTCTGGTTCCAGTCGGACCATTTACCGCAATGAGGACATTTCTTTTCTCCCATAGGCTCAAATCTACCAAAATTAGGCCAATTTCTAAAAGTCCCGCCAGGCTCTGTGCGGTGGGCCGCCCATTTTCCCTGGTAAATTTACGTATATTTGCCAGCACATACCAAAGATGATTTATGAAGCTTTTTCCGAATACGGTCAACGGAGTAGTCCGGGCGCTAGAAGATATTTTTGACAATAACCACTATGCCGACAAAGTGATCGAACGTGTTTTAAAATCAAACCCCAAGTGGGGCGCCAGAGATCGGGCATTTATCGCCGAAAGCGTTTACGAAATCGTCCGTTGGAAGCGGTTGATTGAACACCTGAGTCCGGGAAAGGATTACTATCAGTGGTTTGGCACCTACTGGGTACAGCAAGGCAGGGCATTACCGGACTGGAAGGAATTCAAGGGAATCGATGCACAAGCCATCGCCCGAAAAAAAGAAAAAATCAGCAGTCGGGCCCTGTTGCAATCCATACCGGATTGGCTGGATGAAATGGGCCAGCAGCAACTGGGAGACAACTGGGCGGATGAACTTACCGCTCTCAACCAGGTTGCGGAAGTCGTACTGCGGGTAAACACACTAAAAACCGGCCGATCCAAGCTACGGGAGCAATTGGAGGCGCTGGATATCGGCAGCCAACCCGCCAAGGGTTACCCGGATGCCCTGATCCTCCAGCAACGAAAAAACGTGTTCCGCACCCCCCTTTTCAAAGAAGGTCTCTTTGAGGTACAGGATGCTTCGTCCCAGCTGGTGGCCCGGGCCCTGGATGCCGAACCGGGCATGCGGGTAATTGACGCCTGTGCAGGAGCCGGAGGAAAATCCCTGCACCTGGCAGCACTTATGGAAAACAAGGGCCGCATCTTATCGATGGACACCGAAGCATGGAAGCTTAAAAACACCAAACTTCGGGCGCGCCGAGCCGGGGTTTCCATCATCGAAACCCGACTCATCGAAGGTAGCAAAACCATCAAGCGTCTTCAGGAAAGTGCCGACCGTCTCTTACTGGATGTTCCTTGTTCGGGATTGGGGGTGCTTCGGCGCAACCCGGACACCAAATGGAAGGTGAGCCCCGAATCCATTGCCAGCGTTCGGGAAGTACAGCGCAACATCCTGGCCCAATACCCCTCCATGTTGAAGCCCGGGGGACTGTTGGTCTATGCCACCTGTAGCATCTTGCCGGCAGAAAACAACGAGCAGGTGCAGGCATTTTTACAAAGCCCTGCCGGAGTTGCCTTTGAGCTGTTGGAAGAGAATCAGGTACTGGCACAGGAAAGTGGTTTTGATGGCTTTTACATCGCCAAACTGAGGAAAAGGGAATGAGGTGTGTTTTTCGTTACTTCCTGGTACTGGCAGTAGGATTGGCAGGCTGCGAATCGGATGAAGCGCCACCTGTTGCCATCGAACGAATTCTGGTCATCGGCAACAGCATCACCTATCACCCACCCGAACCGGCCATTGGCTGGAATGCCGACTGGGGAATGGCGGCCAGCTCGCCGGAAAGGGACTATTTTTCCAGGCTGAAGGACAGCCTCCAGCTCCATATGCCTGATTTGGAAATGATTCGTGAAAACGTATTCCCCTTTGAACGATCGTTTGCCAGCCTGGACCAGTCCCAGTACCAGGAGCTCAGGGAGTTTGATGCGGACCTATTGGTCATCCGTCTGGGCGAAAACGTATCTCCATCCGCGTTGCGGGAATGGAATTTTTCGGAAGCTTTGCAAGATTTTTCCGCCTACCTGGTCCCCTCAGAAGCCAGGGTGATTCTCACCACTACCTTCTGGCCCAACCCGGAGGTAAATCAACACTTGCGGCATGCCGCTTCCCAACAAGGCTGGGAAGTGGTCGAACTTTCGGACCTGGGCCAAGAGGCGCGCTACATGGCCTTGGGAGGCTTTTCCACCGAAAGTGTGGGAAGGCACCCCAATGACCTGGGAATGGCCGTCATCTCCCAGCGGCTGACCCGGCAAATACTGAATCCGTAAGCCGGAGGCAACAATCCAAAGAAAATTCCACGAACGGGCCCGATCCGGGACCATTCGTATATATTTTTTCTTTCAAGTATTGATTTGCATGGAAAAAACAGCGTATCTTTGACGGGCAAATAGGGTTACTAACCATTTGCCATGAATCCACATACAGATAAATTCCTCTTCGAAGCACTCACCTATGACGACGTGCTTCTTGTACCCGGATATTCCGAGGTACTCCCACGCGACACCAAAACCTCCACACAACTTACCAGAAATATCCGACTGGAGATTCCGCTGGTCTCAGCAGCTATGGACACCGTCACCGAAGCGGAGTTAGCCATTGCCATTGCACTCGAAGGTGGACTGGGTTTTATCCATAAAAACATGTCCATTGACATGCAAGCGGCTCAGGTTCGCAAGGTCAAACGCTCGCAAAGCGGGATGATTCTGGACCCCATCACCTTGAATATTGATGCGCTGGTTCGGGATGCGGAGGCGATCATGAGCGAATACAACATTGGAGGCATACCGGTAGTCGATGAGGACCGCTACCTGAAGGGGATCATCACCAACCGGGACCTGCGCTTTATCAAAGACCTGAATCGACCGGTACGGGAAATCATGACCAAAGACCATCTCTTTACTGCAAAAGCCGGTATAAGCCTGGAACAGGCAGAAGAGATTCTTCAGGAATACAAAATTGAAAAATTGCCCATCGTAGACGAAGACTACAAGTTGACCGGGCTGATCACCTACAAAGACATTCTCAAACGAAAGGACAAGCCATTTGCCTGTAAGGACGAATTCGGGAGGCTGCGCGTAGGTGCAGCAGTGGGTGTAACGCCGGACATCGTGGACCGGGTGGAGGCCCTGAAAGCCGCCGGTGTAGACGTGGTGTCCATTGATACCGCACACGGGCACTCCAAAGGTGTGATCGAAACCTGCAAACGGATCAAAGCTACCTTCCCGGATTTGGAGGTGATCGTTGGAAACATCGCGACTGCCGAGGCAGCGATCGCCCTGGCAGATGCCGGCGCAGATGCGGTCAAGGTGGGCGTAGGTCCCGGTAGTATCTGCACCACGCGGGTAATCGCTGGTGTAGGCATGCCTCAATTGTCCGCAGTCATGGAATGCGCCAAGGCGTTGAAAGAAAGAGGCGTACCGGTAATCGCCGACGGGGGTATCCGCTATTCCGGAGACGTGGTAAAAGCCCTGGCGGCAGGAGGCAGTTCGGTAATGATCGGTTCCATTCTGGCCGGTACCGAAGAGGCTCCGGGAGAAATCATCATCTTCGAAGGTAGAAAATTCAAATCCTACCGGGGAATGGGTTCCCTGGATGCCATGGAATCGGGGTCGAAGGACCGGTATTTTCAGGATGCCGAGGACAATGTCAAGAAGCTTGTTCCGGAAGGAATCGTCGGAAGGGTTGCGTTCAAGGGGCTGGTCTCCGAAGTGCTGTATCAGCTGGTAGGAGGACTGCGCGCCGGCATGGGCTATTGCGGAACCGCCACCATCGAAGACCTGATGAACAAGGGCAAGTTTGTCAAAATTACCGCCGCTGGTGTCAGGGAATCCCATCCCCACGACGTCAGCATCACCCGAGAGGCGCCCAACTATAGCGCAAAAATGTAAGCGAAAAGCCGTTAAGGCGAACAATCGGCTGTCTCATCGGGAGAGACAGCCGCTTTTTTTGGTGTTCGGTTGATTTTATGTCTCAGAAACTCCTGCAACAGGGAAAAATCCCAGCCACTGCGGCCTTGTGCGCCGTCAACACATGCTGCACCGGTAATCTCCTGTTTTCCATGGCAAGTCGGCGGTATTCTTCAAGCTTTCCGTCGTGGATTCGACGTTTTCAGCCTACCCCTGGCTGGTGTTGGGATTCGAATAAACCAAAAGAACCCAGATAAACCGGGTTCTTTTGCATGCTAGTGTAGGTATGCCAGCTCGCTAATCCATTCCCAGAAATTCCACATCGAATACCAGTACGGAGTTTGCCGGTACCCTGGGCACATTTTCATTGTCTTCGTAGCCGTAGGGAGAAGGAATGATGATGCTTCCCTTCGCGCCGCTTCGCAGGCGTTTGAAGCCCAGACTAAAGCCTTGGATCGCTCCCCCCTGAGAGGGAGGCAGATCGACGAAAAACGAAAAGATTCTATAATTCCGCTCTTCATCATAAATGCCGTTTTCCTGAGCCACATCTTCCCTATTTGAGTCAAACACACTACCGTCCAGCAAGTAGCCGGTATAGTTTGCATACACCACATTGCCGGATTCCGGTCGGGAACCGTTTCCTTCCTCTGTTACGATCACCACTACTCCGGAGGGATCATGTATCCGATACAGACTATCGTACGGTGCGGTTTCCAGGTAGTCTGCGATGATTTCACGATCAATCGCGAGATTTCCCTCCCGGTCGTAGACCGGACCACCAAAGCGGTTCAACTGATCTTCACAGGAAAAACCCAGCAAAACAACAAAAAATAAACTAACTAACTTAAATACGTTTCTCATGGAAGGATGCTTTCTGATAATTAGGGCTGATAGGGTCGTACTTCGACCAATTCAAGATCAAACACCAACACCGAGTTAGCGGGAATCGGGCCATTGGCCTGACTACCATAGGCATAGGCCGACGGGATCAAGGCGATTGCTTTTTCCCCTTCCTTCATTTGGGAAAGTGACCAATGCCAGCCGTTGATAACATTCGAGATCCCCAGAATGAGCTGGAAGGGCTCGTAGGTTCGATTGGCATTGAATACCCCATTGTCCTGAGCTACCTGCTCAACGGAGGTATCGAATACCGTACCGTCCAGCAACTTCCCCGTGTAATTCACAAAGAGCGAATCCCGTACCTGTGGTAATTCCTCAGACTCCACCTCTTCGGTAAATAAAAGCACAATACCGGTTTCTTCGATCGTCTCCCTACGGGAATACTCGGTATCTACTGTTTGAATGTATTCTTCGATTTTCTGAAGATCCTGTTCAAATTGTACATCCAGGTTTTCCTCGTCGGAGATACAGGAACCCAGGGCGGCCAGTAGTGCCAAAACGAATGGGAATTTTCTCATGGTAGTAATTTTGGTTAAGTGGCTTCGCTTTGTGGAGCGGCTGCCTTATTGCTTTTCAACGTCTGTTACTTCTACGTCGAAAACCAGGATGGAGTTGGGTACAATGACCGCTCCACGCTGACTGGGACCGTATGCCAACGGTGAAGGGATCAATAGTTTGGCTTTGGAACCCTTCTTCAGTAGCTGCAATCCTTCGTCCCATCCCGGAATCACCATTCCTTCGCCTACGTTAAAGGTAAAGGGTTCGTAAGGGCGGTTTTCATCGTAGGTGTTGGCCTCTTTTGCTTTGCTCTCCACGCTGGTGTCAAATACGGTTCCGTCCAGTACGTAGCCGGTATAGTTTACAGAGATTTTATCTCCCTGCTCTACCTGCGCTCCGGAACCCTCTTCTTCTATGACGTAAAAGAGACCCGATTCCGTCCTGTTTGCCTCTAAATTATTTTCTTCAATGTAGGATTCGATGGTCTTTACGTCCTCTTCAAGCATTACTCCCGCCTCTTCGGCTTGCTTTTTTTGTTGCGCTGCCACCAGGTCGTTGAAGTAGTCTTCAAAAACGGCCTCTTCGAGTACGTTAATGACGCCAATATGAATGGTCACCGTTTCGTCATTTTCCAAAAACGGGGGAACGCCTTCCGGGGTAAAGATTTTCTCCGCGGTAGAGGTTACAACAATACTGTCACCGTTATTGAGATTCAGGAAAATTTCGTCAATTCCGGTCCTTGCCTCGGCAGAGTCCAGGTGCTGCAAATAAGGAGGTACCGGCTGATCGTAGCTGGATATAAACAGCGAATCGCTGCCGGTTTTGGCGGTAAAATGGTACACGACAAATTCCCCATCTTTGGTCACTTTGTCTCCTTGCTTCACGTAGGTATACTCAATACCGTCGGAAGTCGTTTCGGTCTTTTTACACGAATACATCAGGGTACTCGCGGCCAGCATAAGGGCACCTAAAACTAGATTATTGATTTTTCTCATCGACTAATGCTAATTGATTGAATAAAATATGTTTGTTTTCGCTTACTAATTTTTCAAAACGCTGCATGGTTTCCTCCAGGGGAAGTTTGGAAATGCCCCCCGAGGCATTTTTATGCCCTCCGCCTTCAAAATAGGTGGCGGCAAACTTATTTACAGCCACCTCTTCGGAGGAGCGAAAGGAAATCTTCACGCCATCTTTTCGCTCGGTAAAGAGGGCGGCGATCTTGATTCCATCCAGGGAAAGGGCATAATTGACCAGCCCCTCTGTATCACCGGTTTGCGACTGGTACT
The DNA here is from genome assembly GCF_009467825.1 of Cyclobacterium xiamenense. Lineage (GTDB taxonomy): Bacteria > Bacteroidota > Bacteroidia > Cytophagales > Cyclobacteriaceae > Cyclobacterium > Cyclobacterium xiamenense. The sequence continues at coordinate 123,836 of NZ_WIOK01000006.1, forward strand.
TCCTCAGGTCCTTTTTACTGATTCCGAAATAGGCGGTGTTTAAATCCGGCAAAATGGTCAGCCTTCTGGTAAGGGCAAAACCAAGAAATTTGAGTCGATTGACCGAATAGGTGTCGTAGATCAACCGGGAAATTTTCGAATTATCGGCTCCCAGATCAATCAATTCAGCCGTGACCAGGTGCACGTTTTTCGTGGTATTGGGATGCCTGAAGCCACCAGTATCGGTCATGATGCCCGAGTAAAGGCACTCCGCAATGTCTTTATCGATCAATTCCTTGTCACCTACCTTCACGATCAGGTCGTACAGGAGTTCGCAGGTAGCAGCTGCTTTGGTACTGCTAAAACAAAAATCCGCAAAATCGTCGGGATCTTGGTGATGGTCGATGTTTACCATGTATGCATCCGCCTCCCGCACGGATTTTTCCATCCCTTGCAAGCGGCCGAGGTTTGAAAAATCAAGGCAAAAGATAATATCCGCTTCCCGTATCAGTTCCCGGGCCCGTTCCACCTGCTGTGCGTCTTCATAATTTACCACGTGTTCGTTTCCTTTCATCCAGTGAAGAAAAGAAGGGTAGTCCGACGGCGTGACCACCGTTACCTGGTGGTTTTTCTTTTGCAAATAAAGCGCGAGCGCCAGGGAGGATCCCAGGGCATCTGCGTCAGGTTTATGATGGGTGGTGATGATAATTCTTTTGGACGAAGCGGATGAAATCTGTTCTTTAAATAGATCTAATTTCTGCATGTGTAATAGTTGACTGCCGTATTTTTCAAAAACACGGACGACAAAGTTCCACATAATTTTCTGAAATTCCCAATGGCATTTTCCATGGGCGCAGGCTGTTTCTGCGGAAATGGAACCTTTCCTTCGGTCTTTTCAGGAAAAGGCGTAATTTTACGCCCAAATCAATCAATAGCAATTCATTTATGGCTACCAACAGAACCTTTACCATGATCAAGCCGGATGCCTTCGGCGCAGGAAATACCGGTGCAATTTTAGAAATGATCGAATCCGCAGGTTTTCGGATCATCGCCCTAAGAGCCACCCGCCTTAGCCCTGAACTTGCCGGCCAATTTTACGAAGTACACAAAGAAAGACCCTTCTATGCCGATTTATGCCAATACATGTCCTCCGGACCTATCGTGGCCGCCATCCTGGAGAAAAGCAATGCCGTAGCTGATTTCAGAAGCTTAATCGGAGCCACCAATCCGGAAAATGCTGCCGAAGGCACCATCCGGAAGCGCTTCGCCACCTCCCTGGAAGCCAATGCAATCCACGGATCGGATTCCGACGAGAATGCCCTCATTGAAAGCAATTTTTTCTTTAGCGCTTTCGACCAAATAGGGTAAACCAAGCTCCCTTCCTTTTGCAGAACTAGCGAAAGGAAGGGAGAAATTTTAGGATTTTTTAACATTTACAGCCGGACCAACCGGTTTTTTTTACGCTGTTTTCGTTTTTTCCTATCTTGCATGCAGGCATTAACCCTGCAGTCTCCATGAACTTAAAATCATTTCTTGCTTTCCTTCTGGCATTGCTCCCGCTATCCCTTCTCTACGGGCAGCAGCCCTTACCGCGTTTGCAGGTAGCTACCAACCAGCGCTTTTTGGTAACCGAAAACGGGGATCCTTTTTTTTGGATGGCGGATACTGCCTGGGAACTCTTTCACCGCTGCGACATGGAAGAAGCGGCGTATTACCTGAAAAAAAGAGCCGATCAGGGCTTTAACGTGGTTCAGGCCGTGGTATTGGCGGAAATTGACGGACTCGCCGATCCCAACCCCTATGGCGACCTACCGCTGGTAAACCTGGACCCCAACCAGCCCAACCCCGCCTACTTTGCCCACGTGGATGCTGTTTTGGAGATGGCCGCGGAGTTTGGGATGTACGTTGCCCTGCTACCTACCTGGGGAGATAAGGTGTTTACCAATTCCTGGGGCAAAGGGCCCGAGGTATTCACCGTCGAAAACGCCCGCTCTTTTGGGGCCTGGCTGGGAAACCGATACAAGAATGAATCCCACCTGATTTGGGTGCTGGGTGGAGACCGTAACCCTAGGAAAGGCAGTACGGATGAAGCCATCTGGAGGGCCATGGCACAGGGGCTAACCGAGGGCATGGGTTCTGAGAGCCGCGCACTGATGAGCTTTCACCCGCAGCCGGCAGCCCCGGGCGGGTCCAGCAATTGGTTTCATCAGGACGAGTGGCTGGACTTCAACATGCACCAAACCGGGCATTGTGCGAATCAACCCACCTACCAAAAAATCCGCCACGACTATCGCTTGCAGCCGGCCAAACCCACCCTGGATGCCGAACCGCTCTACGAAGACCATCCCAATTGCTTTAATGCCAAAGAGCTGGGGTACAGCGTCCCGGAAGACATTCGCCGCATCATGTACTGGAACGTATTTGCCGGGGCCTTTGGGCAGAGCTACGGCTGCCATGCCGTCTGGCAAATGTATACCCCGGAACGAGAAGGCATCAACGGCCCCTTGCGCCCCTGGAAAGAAGCACTGGACTTACCTATGGCCAATCAGGTCAAATACCTGAAAAACCTCATGCTCAGTCGGCCGTTTTTGAGCCGCATCCCGGCACAGGAGATGATCGTGGATCCACAAGAGGACGACGAACACCATGTCGTTGCTACCCGAGACAGTGAGGGAAGCTATGCCATGGTCTACTTTCCAACCGGCAAAGTTATGGGCGTCGATACCCGCTCCTTGCGATCAAAAACCCTGAGAGCTACTTGGTACGATCCCAGGACCGGACACCAAATCGCCGGCGGCCATATCAGCAGCGGTCCCGATTGTCGGATTCATCCCCCGGTTAGCGGGCAAGACTGGGTATTGATTTTAGATGCTACACCCCCGTTCTAAGTACCCGTTGTCTTATTACTTCTTACGAAAAAACACCTGCCGTATCCATCGGGGAAGGAACATCGCCCCCAGTAGCAGGTAAGGATAATAGGAGAACATCCTCCACAGAATGCTGGTGACAAAGGTGTATCCAGTCAGGAATTCGTTGAAAAACTGGGCAAAGAAAAATTCCGCCGTGCCGCTACTGCCGGGAGTAGGACTGATCATCATCACAATCCACATGATAATCTGCCGGGCAAATACCACCACGTGCTCAAACAAGGAGAGGCTCTCATAGGCCGAAATCAACGCGTTGAGCATGAAATACCGGGAGGACCAAATAAAGATCGTCGTCCCAACAATTACCAACCAATACGTGAGATTTTTCCCCTTGAATTCTTTACTGGCCTCGATGATTTGATCCCCGTAGCCATTGGCTTGATACTTCCACTTTTTAAGCCATCTGATCGAAAATAATTTCAACAAAATCCACTTAAACACCCGGGGCCGGTAAAACAACGCCAGGGCCATTAGCAGGGAGTACAAGGTATACAGCGTGTAGCTTACCCAAAACAGGTATTCCAGGCTGTTTCCAAGACGCATTTCCAGTATGCGGCTTTCCGGAAAAATATAGCCTTGCGCCAAATAGAGAATTATTGGAGCGCCCAAGACAAAAAACAAATTGTCCATGATGGCTGTCAGCATGGTAAAAGCCAGCGCCTTGCCCAGGGGAATTCCCTCTTTGTGCAAGATAAACACCGCAACTGCGGTTCCGCCTACGATGGAGGGGGTGACAGCAGAGGCAAATTCCCAAAGGATAATCACATAAATGGCCCTTCCCCAGGTCAGGTGCTTATCGGTAATTTCCCGAATCCTGAACACGTAACCGGCATCCCGCATCACGATAAACACCAACGCCAACAATAAGGACCAAATGGAGGCATCAAAGACTCCCCGCAATGTTTGGGCATTAACGGTTGGGTCCATGTAAAACATAAAGAACACGATCCCGATCCCGATCAATACAGGAACCCAAACCTTATTCGGATTTAAGGTTTTAAAAATTTCCCTATTGTCTAATTTCATAAGTTTTCTACAGGTATCGCATCCAGTTTTTCAACCCAAAAATTATTAAATCCCTCCCCTATTTTGATGGTGACCAATGCGAGTTGAAGTAGCTCCAAGATGGCCAAAAAGGTATAAATCACGAAGATTTTATCCGGCTTGAACTGGATAAACTCAGAAAACGGTATGCGCGGCTTTTCGTTTAGTCGGTCCAGTACCAGGGTTTTTTGCTGTTCGATGGTATAGGGATACTGAATGACCGTATGCTTGGTTTCATCACTCCGATGCGCGTACTTGGTCAGTACCTTTTGGTAAACGGTTAGCAGCCGGTACAGATCCAGGTCTTGTAGCTCAGCATCTACCTGATCCGCGGGCGTCAATTGTTTTAATTCAGCGAGTACATTACCTCTGGCAAATTTACTCATCCGCTGACCTTCCATCTCCGCAAGTTCTCCAATCACCGATTTGTACTTCTTGTATTCCAGCAAATGCCGGATCAATTCTTCCCGGGGATCGATTTCCTCTCCTTCGGCATTCAACTCGGGCCGGGGAAGGAGCATTTTTGACTTGATCTTCATTAGCGTGGCGGCAAACAGAATGAATTCGCTTGCCACCTCAATCTCCATTTTCTCCAACTGGTGAATGTAGTCGAGAAAATCACGGGTAATTTTAGAAATGGGAATGTCGTAAATGTCCAGCTCGTCTCTTTCGATGAAAAAGAGCATCAGGTCAAATGGCCCCTCGAATAAAGGTAATTTGATTTCAAAACTCACTGGATACGATTATTTTTTGTTATTTTTGTATTTCTTATTGTGATCAAAGATATCATATATCTTTTTAAATCAATAGGCATCTGAATAATTTCCCTCAAGCCCGTGAGGTTTGAATAAATGGTGGTACTTGTAAACATTCTACAGCCGCCGGGGTTATAAATTTTTGAAAAGAAAATTGGCATATGCAAGTAGAACCTGGAAAATTACTCAGGGAAATCCAAAGTCCGGACGACCTCAAAAACTTCAGCAAAGACCAATTGGTTCAAATCTGTGATGAATTGAGGCAATTTATCATCGATCATGTCTCCGTTTTTGGGGGGCATTTTGGTGCCGGTCTGGGCGTGGTAGAATTGACAGTCGCCTTGCATTATGTGTTACATACACCAGACGATCAGTTGATCTGGGACGTGGGGCATCAGGCCTACGGACATAAAATCCTTACCGGTAGAAGAGAATCGTTTCATACCAATCGTCTCTACAAAGGCCTATCCGGTTTTCCGAAACGAAAAGAAAGCCCCTACGATGCCTTTGGTGTGGGGCATTCCAGCACCTCGATCTCAGCCGCTTTGGGAATGGCCATGGCCTCCAAATACAAAGGAGCCGACAAGCGTCAGCACGTGGCCGTGATCGGAGACGGGGCCATGACGGGTGGGATGGCTTTCGAAGCCATGAATCACGCGGGTGTATCCGACACGAACCTGCTAATCATCCTGAATGACAACTGCATGTCCATCGACCCCAACGTGGGGGCATTGAAGGACTACTTAACCGATATCACCACCTCCCACACCTACAACAAAGTCCGGGACGAAGTCTGGAGCCTGCTGGGCAAGATCAGCAAGTTTGGCTTCAGCGCGCAAGAGGTGGTCTCCAAGGTAGAAGGCGCCATTAAATCGACACTGCTCAAACAAAGCAATTTATTTGAATCCCTGAACCTCCGGTATTTCGGACCGGTGGACGGACACGATGTCAATCACCTGGTAGAGATCCTGAATGATCTGAAAGACATACCGGGACCAAAAATTCTGCATTGCATTACCGTGAAAGGGAAGGGTTTTGCGCCCGCGGAAAAAGACCAGACCAAATGGCATGCCCCCGGAAAATTTGATAAAATCACCGGAGAAATTGCCAAAAAAATACCCACCAGTCCCCAAGCCCCAAAATACCAGGATGTATTTGGACACACGCTGGTAGAACTCGCCGGGGAAAATGAAAAAATTGTAGGCGTCACTCCCGCCATGCCTTCCGGTTCTTCCATGAACCTGATGATGAAGGCCTATCCGGAAAGGTCTTTTGATGTCGGCATCGCCGAACAGCATGCCGTAACCTTTTCGGCCGGGTTGGCGACACAAGGGCTAACGCCGTTCTGCAATATATACAGTACCTTCATGCAACGGGCTTACGATCAGGTGATCCACGACGTTTGCCTGCAGGATTTGCCGGTGGTATTTTGCCTGGACCGGGCCGGTTTTGCCGGAGCCGATGGGCCCACGCACCACGGTGCCTACGATTTGGCTTTTTTCAGGTGTTTGCCCAACCTGGTGGTGAGTGCGCCCATGAACGAAGAGGAGCTCCGAAACCTTATGTTTTCGGCCTCCGAGCACAACGGCCCCTATTCCATCCGGTATCCGAGGGGGCAGGGCGTAATGCCCGACTGGAAGCAACCGCTCCGGAAAATTCCTACCGGTCAAGGTAGAATCGTGAGGGAAGGAAAAGACCTGGCCCTTTTGAGCATTGGCCACATAGGCAATTACGCCGTTGAGGCAGCAGCAAAACTCCAGGCCAAAGGCATCGATATGGCACATTACGACATGCGATTTGTCAAGCCTTTGGACGAGGCCCTGCTTCATGAGGTTTTTAGTAAATTCGACAAGGTGATTACCATCGAAGACGGCTGTTTGATGGGAGGATTTGGCAGCGCCGTTCTGGAATGGATGGTGGACCACGGCTACCAGGCCAGAGTAAAAAGACTGGGAATACCTGATGACGTCATTGAGCACGGAGAGCAAATTGAGTTGCATCGCGAGTGTGGGTTTGACCCCGATGGCATTATCGCCGCTGCAAAGGAAATGCTCGGAACGACCGTTTCGGAAAATTTGAAGTACTAGAACATTGATTATCTGTCCCGGAAATCGGATGTTACATTGAAAAGAAGCTATTAATTGTCAGCCTATTTCTGTCCCATAGGCCACAATGATATTATCATGGTACTAATTAATTTTTTCAAGGCTATGAACCTGAGTTCGATTCTAAATAAGGTTTGCTTCGACATATAATTACTATTATTATAAAACGATAGGCTATATAATTCGTAAAGTTTTCTAGTCGAAGTCAGGTTTTTAAAAATCGGAGACAACGTGCTAAAAACCTGAACTTACAACTCCCCAAATACCTCCTCCAGATCCAGGACAAAACCTGAAAGAACCTGAGACTCGACTTCGTCTCCCATTGTAAATAAACGGGAAGGTCGGTATTTTCCAGCTTCCAGGGTATAGATCAGCAAGGTACGTTCGTCGGGATGAATGACCCAATATTCCTTTACACCAGTGGCTTCGTACACCTCATATTTCACTTGCAACTCTTTCTTATTATTTCCAGGCGACAGAATCTCCACAATCAGGTCCGGAGCACCTACGCAGCCCAGCTCATCCAGCTTCTCCGGATCGCATACCACACACAGGTCCGGCTGTACTACGGTATCGATGTCTGCATGCTTTCTGGAAGAAACCGGAAGGCGCACATCAAAGGGGGCGGTATACACCCTACAGCTTCCTCCTTTTAAAAACCCGTGAATTCTCGTAACCAAGGCTACTGTAAGTCCCTGGTGGATTCTACGAGGAGCTGCGGCCGCTTGCCGGAATACTTTTCCCCGGATCAACTCCACCATGTCCTCCAGCTGCCAGGTAAGATAATCCGCATAGGAATAGCGCCCATAGGCGGAAAACGGTTCTTTGACTTTATCTTGCGGCTTTTCCATATATTTTGCAAACCAAAAATGATTGCTAAAGATACTAAGATTTGGGCAAAGGTGCCAAGGTTAATCATCCAGATAAGGTACTCGAAGGCACACAATTCCTCCTATCTTCATTGTATTTTTTAACCACATAGTTACATAGTTCACATAGAGGGCTTCCCTCAGAATGAGGACCCCTCAACAAATTCCAGGTTTTGCTGTAAAAAACTATGTGCGCTATGTGGTTAATTTTTTCCCTTGCTGGAAATTCAGAAATAATGGATATCCCTTCGAGGTATCTTCGTGGCATTTTTTTAACCACATAGTCACAATAATTTACAGGGAGTTTCATTCAGAATGAGGACCCCTCAGCAAATTCCAGGCTTTGCTATAAAAAACTATGTGTCCTATGTGCGCTATCTGGTTAATTTTTTCCCTTGCTGGAAATTCAGAAATAATGGATATCCCTTCGAGGTATCTTCGTGGTATTTTTTTAACCACATAGTTACATAGTTCACATAGAGGGCTTCCCTCAGAATTAGGACCCCTCAGCAAATTCCAGGTTTGTGTCGCTACAAAACTATGTGCCCTATGTGCGCTACGTGGTAAAACCCTTCCATGCTGGAGATTCATGAAAATTGGATGTCCATTAAAAAGGATCACTGGTTTTTTGGCATTAATTTTTTATTTTGGCTACTGGTAATTCAATACCTAATGTAAACCAGATAACCTGTTAAGCCCATGCTACCACACTCCAATTCCAGAAGAGATTTTCTCAAAAAGTCCGCGCTCCTCACCGCAGGGATAGGACTCTCCCTTCAGCAAAGCAGCATCGCAGCAACCAGGGTAAAAAACCAATTACCCCGCTGGCGGGGGTTTAATTTGCTGGATTTTTTTAACCCGGATCCGGATAAGGGACGCAAAAGTAAAGACGATTATTTCAAATGGATGGCGGATTGGGGATTTGACTTTGTACGCATTCCCATATCCTACCCCAGTTACCTGGATTTTGACCGCAGCAAACCCATTACTCCAGAAGAAGTGATGCAATTTGATGAACGCAGGCTGCAGGAAATTGACTCCCTGATCGACAAGTGCCACGAGCAGAAGTTACACGTCAGCCTGAACCTACACCGTGCACCGGGCTTCTGCATCAATGCGGGTTTTCAGGAACCCTATAATCTCTGGGAAGACGCGGAAGCACTGGATGCTTTCTGCGCCCACTGGGAAATGTGGTCCAGGCGTTATAAAAATATTTCCTCCAAAAAATTGAGTTTCGATCTGGTCAATGAGCCCTTTAAACGGGATAATCCCAATGATCAGCACTCTCCCGGAGGGCCGGTACCGGTAGAAGAATACCGGAAAGTGGCTCAGGCAGCCCTGGATACCATCAAATCCGTCAAAAAAAACCGACTCGTCATTGCCGATGGAAATGGGGGCGGCGGCATAGCGGTACCCGAACTGGCAGACCTGGACCTGCACCAGAGTTGCCGCGGTTATTTTCCCATGCACATTTCCCATCACAAGGCGTCCTGGGTATATAAGGATCCCGATAGCCTGAAAGAGCCGGTTTGGCCCGGCATGCACAATGAAAAATACTACAGCCGGGAGGATTTGGAAAAACATTACGCCCCCTGGATATCGTTGCTGGAACAAGGGGTAGGTGTCCATTGTGGGGAATTGGGCTGCTATAATAAAACGCCCCACGAGGTGTTTTTATCCTGGTTTGAGGATATATTGGATATTCAGCATGCACACGGCATTGGCTTTGGCCTTTGGGAGTTTTCGGGTACTTTTGGGGTGTTAAACTCCGGCAGAGAAGATGTGGCGTACGAGGATTGGCACGGAGAAAAACTGGACCGCAAACTCTTAAACCTCTTGATCAAATATGCCTGACATCGCCTACTGGAAATCCGGTAAAGGAAAGCCGCTGGTATTGCTCCCAGGATTTGGCGAAACCAAAGAAATGTGGGCCGATTTTGCCAGGCCGCTGTCTGACCGCTATGAAGTCTGGTGTCCGGACCTACCCGGCTTTGGAGAAAGTAAGGCAGCGGAAGCCGGTTTTTCCCTCCGGACCGTAGCCCAATTCCTGGGGCAATGGTTACAGCAGCAGGGCATCCCAAACGCTTGCCTACTAGGCCATTCGCTAGGAGGCTACCTGGTTTTGGAAATGGCTGCATTGCCAAACCTATCTTTATCGGCCATTGGCTTGTTTCATTCCACGGCCTTTGCCGACACCCCTACGAAAAAAGAAAGTCGAGACCAGACGGTTGCCTTTCTGGAAAAGCACGGGGTAGGCCCTTTTATTCGTTCCTTTGTGCCTCCCTTGTTTGCGGCAGAAAACCGAGAAGCCTGTCGGCAAGCCATCGAAAACCTGGTTGCCAGGGGGCTGCTGCATCCGAAAGAAAGCCTTATTGGCTACACCCGGGCCATGCGAGACCGAAACGAACACCTGGATACCTTAAGGAAATTTTCCGGTCCGAAACTAATGATCTGCGGAGACAAAGACCCGGCGGTACCCCTGGATGCCGGCCTGAAACACCAGCAGGCGATTACGGATTTCAATATCCTGCAAAATTGCGGTCACATGGGCATGTTTGAAAAACAAGCCGAAACCCAGGACATCCTCCTGCGTTTTCTGAATGCGCTTTCCCTCAATAGGTAGCCCTACCCCCAGATAGATCGTAGATAAAACCCGTGGTAAAACTGGCCTCCGCTGAGCAAATCCAACAGGCAATCGAAGCAGCCTCTTCTACGGTTCCCAGACGCTGCATGGGAATTTTGGAGGCCATGTATTCCAATTGAGCCGGGGCGGTATCGGCATTCATCGGTGTCCGAATCACAGCAGGTGCCAATCCGTTTATGGTGATTCCCGTAGTGGCGTATTCCTTACCCAGGCCTTTCACCAACCCGATAACCCCAGCCTTGGTAGCCGAGTAGCCGACCATGTTCGGGTTTCCTTCTTTTCCGGCAATGGAAGCAATCAGAAGAATCCGACCCGTTCCGGAGGGTTCCATCCATTTCAGCGCATACTTACTCGTCAAGAAAGCGCCCCGCAAGTTTACCCGGTAGATTTCATCGAAGGCTTCGGTCGGGTAATTGGTAATTTTTGTCTGCGTGGGACCAACAATCCCGGCAGAATTCACCAAAATATCGAGCCGTCCATAGGCGTCCATGGTTTCCTGAAAGGCCTTTTCTACCTCCTCCTCCTCGGAAATATTGACGACACTGGTTGTAACCGTGATGCCTTTTGCCTGCCATTCGGCTTCCAGGGTCTTTAGTTGCGCTTCTTTGAGATCCCATAGGGCCAGGCTGGCCCCTTCGGCAGCCATGCGCTGCGCAATGGCCTTGCCAATGCCATCCGCCGCACCGGTAATCACGGCTACCTGATCGGCGTATCGTTTTTTACTGTCCATCCACGTTATTTTACGGTTATCGTGAGGCTAAAATAAGAAAGTACTGCCAAATGTTCGGAACCTAGGCATTTTTTTTATCGATTTTTCATATATCCTGATTATTGAGCTATAGATCTGATTTTTACCGCATTTCCTACACGTTTTTGTTTAGGTAAACTCCTGTTTGTTCGGCAAAAAAGTAGAATTAAAAGGTGAAAAAACTTGATAAGTGGAAATTTTTATTTTTCTTTAAGAACGTATCAATCAATCAATTCACCCCAGGTGTGTCCATGAAAAACCAATCCAAACAGGCATCCAGGCAGGCCACCGTTAGTGAGTGGGTAGCAGCCCACGGCGACTATCTATTCAGTTGGGCCTATCATAAAACCGGTAACCGGGAAGTAGCGGAAGACCTGGTGCAAGAGGTATTTCTAGCCGCTGTAAAAAACTTTGAGGGGTTTCAGGAAAAAAGCAGTCCCAAAACCTGGCTTCTCAAAATCCTAAATCATAAAATCATCGATCACTACCGGAAGGCTGCCAAAAAAACCATACACCTCGACGACCAGGCCTTGCAATTTACCGACAGCTTTTTCAACGCCAATGGCAACTGGAAAGCCAATGGACTGGAGGAAGCCTGGTCCAATGAAACCCATTTATTGGATGACCCGGCGTTTAACGACGTGATGAATGTATGCATGGAGGACCTGCCTCCCAGGTGGCGGCTCGCCGTCATCTCCAAGTATATTTTTGACAAAGAAACCCTGGAAATATGTCAGGAATTGGAAATCAGTAAGTCTAATTATTGGCAGGTGTTACACAGGGCCAAACTCCTCCTGAAAAAATGCCTGGAGGTCAACTGGTTTGGCGCAAATTGATCACAAGACTATGAGTCTAGAAAAAATCATGACTTTCATGCTTCTTTCCTGCAAAGAAGCGACCGCATTGATTGAAAAAAAGGCGGTTTTCCCGCTTACATTCAAAGAAAAATGCCGGCTCTACGTGCATGTAAAGATGTGCGTGGTCTGCAACCTGTACCGACACCAAAGCCAGACCATTGAAAAGGCCCTTTCCAAGTGGATCAACTTCGAAGGAGCTCCTGAAGAACGTTTGCCCGCAGAAAAAAAAGCACAAATTTTAGAAAAAATAAAAGAAGATTAATTTTTTTGTCAGGAAACCCCTTCCATTCCGACTACTCTGTCAGTAAAATCAGGTAACAAATTTTTATCCTGGCTGATGGAAGTTTTACAGGCATACGGGCATACCACCTGGCAGGTAACTCCCCTTCAGTTTTAGGATGAGCAGATGAAGCGATCCACCATGAAACTGAGTACCTACCAGCAAAAACTAAATCAGGAAAGCCCCTACGATTTTTCAGGGTTGAGAGCCGTATTCCTCAACTGTACCTTGAAACGCGCTCCCGAGCGCTCCCATACTGAGGGTCTTATAGCAATGAGCCAATCCATTATGGATGCAAACGGAGTTGCCACGGAGCTTATCCGCCCGGTGGACCATCGGATCGCCTTTGGCGTCTATCCCGACATGACCACCAAAGGCTGGGAGGAAGACGACTGGCCTCCCATACAGGAAAAAATCATGGAAGCAGATATCCTCGTGCTGGGTACGCCCATTTGGCTGGGTGAAAAATCATCCATTGCCACGCTGGCAATCGAACGCCTGTATGGATTCTCTGGAGAACTAAATGAGGAGGGGCAATACGCCTATTACGGCAAGGTAGGCGGATGTTTGGTAACGGGAAACGAGGATGGGGTGAAACACTGCGCCATGTCGGTATTGTACGCCTTGCAACACTTGGGATATTCCATTCCCCCACAAGCAGATGCCGGCTGGATCGGTGAGGCAGGTCCCGGGCCCTCCTACCTCGATACCGGATCCGGCGGTCCTGAAAACGACTTTACCAACCGCAATACCACGTTTATGACCTGGAACCTCATGCACCAGGCACGGCTACTCAAAACCACCGGCATCCCTGCATACGGAAATCAACGAACCGCCTGGGACGATCGAAAAAACACCGATCATCCCAACCCTGAATACAGATAAACCAAACCAGTAAAACCATGAAAAAATTAGTCGCTATCCTATTGTCCCTGCTTGCTATCGTCTTGATCGTAATGGGTATTGGGAATTTTATGATTCCACCCGCATTGACAGGAATAGGCTTTCTAGCTCTAGCATTTGTTTTCTTTAAAGAAGGGCAGCACAAGAATTTTGATAAATAACCCATGCACATCTTTCGACTTCTATTGATACTATGTTCAGTTCTTACCGGCTATCCTGCGCTACGCGCGCAGGGAACTATCAATTCCATCGAAGCGGCAACAGGGTTGCCACTGGGCGCCACCGTTGAGAATTTCGCCGCCTATGATCAGGATGGAAACGCGTTTGACCTGTTCGAGGCACTGGTCGATGGTCCGGTGGTGCTGTTTTTCTACCGGGGCAATTGGTGCCCGGTTTGCAACCGGCATTTGAGCGAACTGGAGGCCGAACTGGAGTTGATTTACCAGGAAGGCGCCCGGGTAATCGCCGTGTCACCGGAAAAGCCCGAGCTAATGGAGAAAACCATCAAAAAGACCGGGGCCAGTTTTACCCTGCTGCACGACGAAGGAAATCAAATTGCCGAAAAGTTTGCTGTGGCGTATTTGCCAGAAAAGCCGGTGAAGACAAAAACCGGACGCTTCTCCGGAAATAAAACGATCGCCGATGAAACCGCACGTTTGCCCATCCCAGCCACGTACATCATCGAAGCTCCGGGAAAAATAACCTGGAGGCACGTGGATCCAAATTATAAAAACCGTGCCTCGGCCGGGGATATCGCCGAAGCACTTCAACTACGCTAACCAATAATCAACAATCAACCATGAAAAATCTATTGAAATTCTACTTGTTCCTCACTGCGTTCTTCCTCGCAGTCACATGCGTGCAGGCTCAAACGACTTCCCTGCCAAAAAAAGAATCCAACATTGACCTGGCCTTGGGCATGGGCGAAAATAGCAGCTTCTCCTACGCACTGTCCTGGAACACCAGCTACGGGATGTTTTCCACCAATAAATTTCGGCTGGGATACGGCCTGCGGTTTTCCGGATTTACGGGAAGTGACCTGAACTACATCACGGCCCCCGCGGACCTTACCGGCGACGATACCACGATCGATACCCTGCTGGTGAACAGTCCCCACACCATGGGCTTGAGTGCCCTGATAAATTTGCAGTACCAGTTCAGTTCCAAATTCAAACTGGGATTCAACATAGATGTAATCGGATTGGGATTTGGGTCCAGCAATGATGCCACCTTTATTTCCTCCGAAAATACCGGCCAGTATCCCCAAACGCTGGAATCCTCCCCGTCCTCCTTTAACTTACTCTTGGTCGGCGACAACGATCTTGGGCAGCTCAAGTCGGAATTTTACATTGCCTATGCGCTCTCCGAAAAAACCTGGCTCAGGGGAGGGATGGACATGACCTTTTCGGAATACACCACCGCTCAGGAGCTCACCAATGCAAACGATCGCTTTCGAGCAAAACCGGTACTGGTGTTCCTGGCTATCTCCTACAATCCATTCACAAAATAAACCGAAACGGTAAGTACCATGAAAATCACACTACTTGTATTGCTTTGGTTCTGGATAGCAACGCCGGAACCCCGGGAAACCCATGCCACATGGGAAGGAACGCAGGAAGAATCGTTCATCAAATTTACCATTCGAAACCTGGGACTAACCGTAGAAGGCCAGTTTGACTCCTTCACCACCACGGTGGATTACAACAAGGCTCAACCGGCAAGCAGCAGATTCTCGGCAACCATTCAGGCAAATTCCATCAATACGGGTATCAATAAACGAGACGATCACCTGCGCCAGGAAGCGTATTTTCATGTGGAAAAATACCCGACCATTACCTTTCAGTCTACCAGCGTAAGCTCCCCCGATCCCAGCCGCCTGACGGTAAAAGGCGATTTGACCATCAAGGGAAAAACCCTTCCCGTCGAATTGGCCGTAGCAATGAAGGAAGTTGGCGGAAAAACCCAATTCTCCATTTCAGGAGAACTTGACCGGAGGGACTTTGGTGTGGGAGGTAGCAGTTGGGTCATGTCCGACGATGTGTACCTGGACCTTTACGTCGAAAACTAACCATAATTGATGGCAAAAATTCTTTCCATAGTCTCCGTTCCCGGAACGCATTCGGTATCCATCGACCGGATGGCCGGTATCTACGAAGTAAGGCATGCGGATAAAAAAGGATCACAAAAATGAATGGATTCATACGGGAGGAAAAAATATGTTAACCGCGTTTGAAAAAGCCCCGGCCCTTTCCACTGATCAACTGCGACACAGTCACGAAACCCTGGCCCAATACGGCAACATGTCCTTTGTCACCATCCAATTTGTTTTGGAACGAATGCTCCGCTACGCGAATACCGACGGAGCAGCAGTTTCCAAGTCCATTTACGCCGCTGCTTTTGGCCCGGGAGTAAGCCTGGAAAGCGCCTTAATCCGGCTACACGATCCAAAAAAATGACACCAAAGCTTGCCACCACACGGTAACATAGCGAAACGGGTTTGCCTGGCCATCTGCCTCCTGCTACTGGCAAGTGGCTTACACCCGGCTTTGGCTCAGGAAGCCGAAGAAGACAGCACCCTTTTCAAAGCGCTACCCCTGGCCTATTACACGCCAGAAACCCGCATTGCTTTTGAAGCCTTTGCCTTCTACAGCTATTATTCAAAAGGGAGTCATAGAAAATCCAATATCCGGCTCTTTGCCACCTATACCCAAAATCGGCAATACCTCCTCACCGTTCCCTGGCAGGTATACACGGCCGATGACCGGTTCTTTTTAAACGGTAGCCTGGACTACCGAAAATTTCCCGAATACTATTACGGGTTGGGAAACGATACAGCGGAAGCCCAGCGAGCGCTGTACGAATTTTCAGCCTTCACGCTGAGCAGTAAGAGCTACAGTAAACTCGAAAACGACACCTACCTCGGGATAGCACTGCAGGCACAATGGCTGTTGCCGGAAATTCCTGAAAACGAACCCCTTTTTGATGACATCATCCCCGAAACGGGAGAAATGGGTTATTCGTACCTGAGCCTGGGGCCTTCCTTTATGTGGGATCGCCGGGATCATATCCTTGCCCCATCGACTGGAAGTTATTTGGAATTTACACCCGTATTTGGCCTGGGTAAAGCCAATGAAAACCCGGTCTATTTTGGACTGGCTTCCCTGGATATCCGGGATTATTGGAAATTGGGAGAACGATCGACCTGGGCCAACCAATTTGTCGCGCAATTCTCCCTGGGGGCAGTTCCCTACCGGGTCCTGCCTACCCTGGGTGGTCCTTTGCTACATCGAGGCTATTACCAGGGCCGATTTCGGGACAAGCACCTGATGATCCTACAGTCCGAATTTCGGCAGGAGGTAATCGGCCGTTTTGGATTCGTCGTCTTTGGGTCGGTGGGAAGGGTGTATCCGGACATACGAACCGACCTGCTCCAGAACGTGCACCCGGCAGTGGGGGCCGGATTACGTGTACGTGTTAGCAAAAAGGACCGAACCAATGTTCGGTTTGATTACAGCATCACCCCGGATTCTACCGGTTTTTATATTTATTTTGCAGAATCCTTTTAAAATCAACCATGCGCTGCGCAAACCGCTCCACCTTTGCCACCAAATTACTCCATTGGGAATACTGGCCTACCTGGGTCATTTATTTTCCGGTGTTTTTTTATTACCTCTTTCTGTCTATCAAAGCCCGGAGTTTCTTTTTCTTTACCGCCACCAATCCGGAAATGGAAATGGGGGGGCTGTACAATTGCAGCAAATACAAGCAACTCAAATCAATCCCCGACACATTCAAACCCATTACACTCTATGTAGCTGCCAACAGTCCCTGGGCACTGGTACAATCGCGAATCGCTGAAAAAAAACTGGATTACCCCCTGATTGCCAAACCCGACCGGGGCGAGCGGGGCAGGGGGGTGGCCCTGTTACGGAATGCAAAACAACTGGCGGCATACCTGCAGGAATCTCAGGTGGATTTTCTGGTGCAGGAATACATTGAGAGCCCGTTTGAGGCCGGCGTATTTTATTACCGCCTTCCCGAGGAAGCATCGGGAGCCATTCCTTCCTTGGTCGTAAAGGCCTTTTTGACGGTTACCGGCGATGGCCTGTCATCCGTGGAAGAGCTCATTTTCCGCATTCCACGGGCCCGACTGGTAGCCAAGGCCTTGCTTAACCGATCGGATATGGATGCATCGGAAATTTTGCCAGCCGGAACCAAAAAGATCCTGGAGCCCATCGGAAATCACAACCGAGGCACCACCTTTCTGGATGGAAATCGGCTGATTAGCTCGGAATTACTGAATTTTTTTGATGCCTTAAGCTATCGGCTGCCGAATTTTCACTATGGGAGATTTGATTTGAAAGCTCCGTCCAAAGTCGCATTCACTAACGCCGAAGGGATCAAAATTCTTGAGGTAAACGGAGTTAATGCAGAGCCAGCACATATTTACGATCCCAATGCCCGGTTTTTTACAGGCGTTCGGACACTTTTGCGCCATTGGCAACTCATTTACACCATTAGTCTGCAGAATAGAAAATTGGGTATCAAACCGGCTACGCTAAAGCAAGCCTGGAAGCATTTTAAAGTCTGGAAGAATAGGAAATAAATTTTTTTATTAAATTTTTGTCAGGATTTGTCGGAAGGGACGACTCTTATCGTGTAAATTAAACGTACAAGCGTCATGAATGGCATACGTAATGGCTTAGGCATCCTGGGTTTTTTGATGCTCACGCAGGTATCGGCACAAGAGTCGTTGATCCTCTTTACCATCGAGCGCAGTCTGAACGAAGATCAGATAGTCTATTTCCTTCACCTGGACGAAAATGGATTGCTTCGAAAAGAAAATCCAATCAGTCTCAAGTGGCTGGACAATGAAAAAACCGGTCAACTGGTACCGGTCAACTGGATCAAAAAAAATTTTGGTTACGACGTTGAAATTCTCTCCCACGAAGGGGATCGGTTGACCTTCAAATTTGTATCGTATGATAAAAAAATATTCACGCTAAAAAAAGACCATTTCGGGAATTACAGTGTTTTTGCCAAAATCAACGAGCGCGTGATGAAAATCAGACACATTTACCTGGAAATCGACGGCGGTTCCTTCTGGAAACCCAACATCACCGAGGTAGCTGTAATGGGATTTCATGAATTGGCCAATACCCGTATCAAAGAAACCTTTAACCCCTAAGCCCATGCAACACGAATGTAAGGAAAACCTTGATAGCATCGCCTCCTTGCTGGAGAAACTGAGTGCAGAACACTACCAATTCCCTTCCTACTACCTTTCCGGCGCATCTATTGGCCAACATATCCGACACATCCTAGAGTTTTATACCTGCTTGTCACAGGCATTCCGCGAGGGTGGGGCAATAAACTACGATCTTCGAAAACGTACCCTACTACTGGAGCAAGACCCCCGGGCAGCCATCGCGTTGATTCGTCAGGTGGGGCGTTGGCTGGAATCGGCCCCTATTACCGGAGAGGTTAGCCTGGTAGCCGCCTATGCCGTCAACGCGGATAAAACCTGCACCATTCCGTCTTCCTTTCAGCGCGAACTTGCCTATTGTTTGGAGCACAGCATACATCATCAGGCATTGATAAAAATCGGCCTGTTCGAGCAGGGAATATCCCATCTCATCGACCCCCATTTTGGCGTCGCACCTTCCACCATTAAATTCCGCATGCAGCGCAACCCTGAATCCTCCTAAATAATGAATTATACCCTTATATGGCTATTTTTAATCGTTTCCGCAGTGGGTTTGTTCCCTACCAACTCATTTTCACAAGACGGACCCTCCTATAAAAACCGGATCGGTATCAACTCCTTGGGGCTTCCTGCGGAAAACCTCGTGCTTGGGTATGAGCATAGTTTCAGAAATCGCGGAATATGGCTTGGACTCGAGCACCGTCTCAACCAACTGAGCGAGGAAAAAGACCAGCAGGTCAATTCCATTGCCCTGGAATACCGGTACTATTTCTTTTCCGAGGAAAAACTGGCAAGTGGCCTTTTTGCCGGTTTGTATGCCAAGTATCGCTGGGGAGAAGAAGCTACCAACAGCGGTAATCCTGTACTACATCGCTACACGGCACTTTTTTCCGGACTGAACGCCGGGTACCGGTACAACTACAAACGACTGGCAGTTTCTGGGTTTCTGGGCTACGGCCTGCCGCTAACGTCCACAGAAGTCACCGATCCTGCCGGAGCGGCGCATGCCCTCAATGAGGGCTACAAAAATGATGTACGGATTGGGCTGACGATAGGCTTGGCTTTTTAAAGATCCTGTCATGCACAAAATCTTTGAAATCGACTCGTTAGACGGAAGTTTCCATCTTGCCGACGGCAACGATTTCGCCGTCCTACTCAAAGAAACCGAGAAACACCTGAAATTTATCTGGAATTACGGCGGATTGCCCATGCATCTGTTGGTAGACGAGCAACCCATTGTACTCGAGGCAAATCGCCTATTGAGCTGTACCTACCTTCAAAAAATTACTGTACTCCAGAAGCAATGCGCTCCCGAAGTGCTTTTGCTTGCGTTTAACCGGGGCTTTTACTGCGTCCATACACACGATTCCGAAGTTTCTTGCAACGGCTTTCTTTTTTTCGGTTCCAATTATACCCCCATGGTCGAATTAGACGACGCGGAAATCGGCCGGCTTCGTACCTTGGTAAGCGTACTCCAGGAAGAATTCGATACCCGTGACCAAAACCAGGAGGAGATGCTTCGTTTGCTTCTCAAGCGATTTATCATCCGGATTTCCCGACTGGCGCGGAAGCAACTAATCAAACGGAAGCTTCCGGAGAACGAACTGGAATTGATCCGCCATTTCAATGTACTAGTGGAGGAGCATTTCAAAACCTACCATCAGGTAAACGATTATGCAGACCTGATGCACCGCGCTCCAAAAACCCTCGCCAATATTTTTGCCCAGCAAGGCGACAAAAGTCCGCTGGAAATCATTCACGGCCGCATTGCTCTGGAAGCAAAGCGCCTTTTATTGTATACCGAAAAGTCTTCCAAAGAGATTGGCTGGGAGCTGGGGTTCGAAGACCCCTCGCAATTCAACCGCTTTTTTAAAAAACAAACCAAGCTGCCTCCCCGGCAATTTCGGGAGCAGTTTTCTACCTATGCGTTTAAATAAAACCCAAGGGCATCCAATAGTAGCCAATGGCTCTTTTTTGACGCTATGCCAGATAGCTTTCGTGCATTCCGTGTAGGGAACCTGGGTGCCATTCCATTATAAATCAGCCTGTTAAATAAAATAAAAAAATTTGTTTCCCGGTTAGGAAAAACTACTTTTACATAATACCATTCTATAAACTTTTCATTAGCCATGAATCGGAAAACCTTTCTTAAACAAAGCCTGATTGCCGGCATGGGCTTTGCCGCATCCAGAGAAGCGGCATTTGGTCGTTCCGCAGAACGCGTTGGTACGCAATTGTCCGCCCGCATTTCGGATGTGGAGACCTTTGTTCACCCCAAGGCACTTTTTGTAAAAATCACCACGAGTGACGGCGTATCGGGTTGGGGTGAAGGAGACCACGACAACACCCGGGTAATCGCTCAAATCATCCAGCAATTGGCCAAACCCATCTTACTGGGTCAGGACCCGTTTGACAGCGAATACCTATGGCACGAGATTCTATACCAAAACGAAGACCTTGGCCTGTCGGGTGCCTTGTCGGGTGCACTCGCCGGCATCGACAATGCCCTTTGGGACCTAAAGGGTAAGCTTACTCAATTGCCGGTCTATAAGTTGCTGGGAGGCGCTAAAATCGACAAAGTCAAGGTTTACGGAAGCTTTGGAGTAGGTAGTGGTAAGAAACGCATTTCCCCTGCAAAGGCTGCCGCCATTGCGGCCGGATTTGTTGAAAAAGGATACGATACCGTCAAGCTGCGCATGCAGATACGGGTCCTTGATCGAAACCCGGATCCCGACCCCACCCTGAAGTTTGCCGAGGCAGTACGAGCAGCCATCGGCGATCAGGTAACCCTGTTTGTGGACTTTAACAACGGCTACACCTCTGGGGCAGCCATTCCGCTGATACGGGCCTTGCACGAAAGGTACAACGTGGCGCTGGTGGAAGAACCGGTGCACTACAAAGATTACCAGGGGCTGCAAAAATGCGTGGCTGTAAGTCCCGTAAAAATCGCCGCTGGAGAACACGATTTCAATCGCTGGGATTACAGGCAATTGATCACGGAGGGGCAAGCGGATGTGCTGAATTTAGATGCGATCAAAGCGGGAGGAATCAGTGAATTAAAAAAGATCTCGGCGCTGGCCCAGGCCTTTGACCGGGAGATTATGTGCCACAATGCCCGCCCGACACTGGCCACCGCTGCCTCCCTGCATTTCATCGCCTCCACCTTCAACCCCGCACGGGTTCAGGAATACGCAGGCACCCGTCCAGAACTGGGATTGGATCCCTATTTTGAAAACGGACTTGAATTCAGCGACGGCTATTTGTATGTACCACAGCGTCCGGGCATCGGCTTGATACCCAACGAACGAATGATGAAAAAAGCGCCTATACGGAATAAGCAGGGCCGTCCATCTCCTTTCTTGAGAACGCCTTCGATCGTCACTGCTGCAGTATCCGTAGGCATTTATTGATTTTCTGGCCTGAAAATCCTTACTCGTTCAGGCGCCAATCGTACGCACTAAACGTAATTTTGGTAGTGGATTTTAATCCTATACGCGCATAGCGATTCAGAAAATCCACCAAGCTGCCCCTCCGGGTAAAATCTTCCTTAAACCAGGAAAAGATCGGTGAAATCTCCGAACGTTGGACGTCAAGTTTGTTACGACCGGGATCGTTGATAAAATCCCGCGCGGCCTCCTCCAGCTGTGCTTCCAGGTTTTCCGCCGTAAACGCACGATTAAGTAGTTTAGGACAGGATACAGAAGCGCAATTAATCGCGAAATGTATTCGGGGTTCCGCAAACTCCTTGCGCAAAATCTTGTGTTCGATTTCATCCAGGCTAGCCGGCTTCCCACCAATCTCAAAAAACTTCAGGTGCCAGACCGTATTGACCAGGGGAATTTCCAACGAGGGGCCGATATCCCGAATACTCTTTACGGGGTAGTGATCGATGATCAATTTGATCGTAAAGGCATTGTACGCATTGATCCAATACGCAAGTTGCTCCTGCTGCGACCAGGTCTTTCTATCCGGCGGGTTTTGTGCAAGCAGCTGCAGGTAATCTTCCAGTTTGACCCGATCCGAAATAAATCCCGGGTAATCCACGATTCCTTTTTCATTTACGTATTGCCTCAGCAAGGCATCCCAGGACGCGTGAGCGGGCGGGCGCGTATTCTCTCCACCCAACTGGGAATTTCCACAGGCTACATTAACGAGAAAAAGGGCGAATAGGAGGAGTTTCATGGTAGTCGGTTTTATAGGTGGTCAGCTTCGCAAAAGTCAACGTCTTTGATAACCCAATCCGGTATTCGATTTTGGCTGTAACGAAAGAGGTGTATTTTACTTGCACTGATCTTGTCACAATCATCTTTATCTCACGAATACGGGCCGTTGATCTTTGGACCAGATTGGCACTGCTTCGCAACGCTTTTTATCGTTCAATACACTTTCTCCCCTTTAGTTAGCCACATGCCCCACACCTTATTATAGGTATGTACCCGCTCCGTCGGTACAGCATCCGGCGTGACGACGGAATTCTCCTCATTGACCCAGTGAAAAATGCCTCCATAGAGGTTGTACACATGTTGGTAACCGGCGGCTTTCAGTTTTTTGCCAATTTCCTGACTTCGGGCTCCAATGGAGCAATAGACGACGATGGTGTCACCCTTGGAAACTTCCGACACCGCTTCCATCGAAAAGGTTTCGTAGCCAACCCAACGGGCGGAAGGCAGATGACTGACAGCAAATTCTTCCCGTTCCCGGGTATCCAATAGCACCGCATCCTCCAGCAGGTCTTTTTGCTCGGGATAGACCAGGGGAAAATCCTTGTCGTACGTGGTCTTCAGCAAGGCCCTAAAGGGAAGGCTCTGAGAAAAAACCGGAGCCGCAAAAAAAACCAGGGCCAGAAAACCGAGTATTCGTGGGAAGGAACTGTACATGCAATTTAAACATCGGTCTCCTGTCAAAAATTCATCAAATCATGGGAGAAAGCACCTTTTTTACCGAAAAATTTACCAACCAACGTAGCCAGGAGCCGGCACGTCCTTCATCCGAAGGTAGACCAAACATTGTGCCCGGTGATGGGCCTGGTGGTCCCGCAACAGGTAAAAAATATTCTCCTTGGTCATGGACACGCCCCCAAATTCTATCGCTTCATGTAATAGGGAATCGGAGGCATTTTGGATCAAGTCCAACACATAGGCATTTGCCCGATCCAGAGCATCCATTACATCTGCTTTTTTGAAGCCGATAGCATCCTCTTTCCGGTAAAAGGTTTTTCGGTCGCCGGTGATGCGCGAAGTCAGCATGCTGATATTATCCACCACGTGTAGCCATTGTTCCTGAAAAGACATGGCTTCGTCCGTAGGTCTAAAATCATAAGCAGCCTCGGGCATGGCTTCCGCCACGGCTTTCGAATAGTTCAGGTTTCGTTGCCAGACGTCGGCATACTGCATTCTAAAATATTCCTGCGCCGGTAGATTTGTTCCAGTCATAAGCAATAGCAGTACCATCCATCGAAACACCATATTTCCGCGGGTTTGTTGGGATGCAATAAACCGAACTTTCAAGAAAAAACCAATTTCCACAGGTTCAGAAATGAAATCTTACCTGCCGTATTTACCGAAAAGCCAATGGATTGTGCTATTTGCCTTTCCAGGGTGCTTCACGATGCTTTCCTCCTTCTGCGCCCTTTTCCCGCCGAATCGGTATTCGGCATACAAAAGGCCAAAGTGAAGCAAAACCACAGCCGGTAAAACACCGTTAACGAATAATAAAACTAGCACATGAGGAATCCACGCGTCTGCCTGGCAGGCTTTGTCATCGCATTGCTTGGCATCTGCACCGGTTGCTTCTCGTTCCGGGAAAGTGACCGAACCCTCCACCGTACCATGGCAAGAGAAGGACTGGCCTACGAGATTCATTACGACCCCTCCGATTCGCTTCGCTGGCTTTGGTACAAGCATGAAAAACCCGAGGCGCCTGTGTTACTTTTTATTCACGGAGCGCCGGGCTCCTCCTCCTCGTTTTTATCCTACCTGAAAAACGAGCGCTTGCGGGAGGCCTATTCCCTGCTTGTTGTAGACCGCCCAGGATATGGGTACTCGGAATACGGGAGCTACCGGCCCATTCCAAAACAGTACCAGGCCATCCAACGTATCCTGGAACTATCCGGAATTACCGACAACGTGGTCACCATTGGGCATTCTTTTGGCGGCACCATTTCCGGGTACATCGCCATTCACAACCCCGACTGGTTGGCCGGAACAGTGATGATTGCACCGGCCATTGACCCCGAGCAGGAAAAATACCTCTGGTTTGGCAAACTGGCACTGTATCCCGCTACCCGGTGGATGGCACCACGATCCCTCCGGGTAGCCGCAGACGAAAAATACAGCCACGAAGAAGAATTACATTCGTTTATAGACGATTGGCACCGAATTCATAAACCGGTGCTGCATATCCACGGGGATGCGGACGGCCTGGTTCCCTACGGAAATGTAACCTTTTCGCAAAAAAAGATCCCCAGCGAATGGCTGGAAGTAAAAACCATCGAAAATAAAGGACACCTGATCCCCTTCACCGAACGGGAAACAATGATTGATGAAATCATCCGCTTCGTTTCAACGCTAGATACTACCCAAACTCCCTAAGTGTTTTCGCCTCTTGTACCATTTTCCTGGCCTTTTTTAACCGCTATTTCATTTTTTGGGAATAATTGACAAGTGAAAGGGCGGTATTGTCATTTTTCCCGCCCTCCCTTTACGTCAACTTTGTCGCATCAAAAAAACAAAACAACAGAAAACCATGCGTACCATTAAATTTGACGTACCAACTAAATCAACTGTGAGTCTCGAAAACAAGGCCATTTTGGAGAAAATTGAAGCCGGTGTGGGATTCATCCCCAACATTTACGCCACCTATGCGCTGTCGGGCACTGCCCTGGGCAGGTATACGGCATTTGCCAATGGCAAAACCAGTCTGAATAACAAGGAAAAAGAGGTCGTCAACTTGGTGGTTAGCCAGGTAAACGGCTGCACCTATTGCCTCGCCGCGCACACGGCCATCGGTAAAATGAATGGATTTTCCGAAGCGGAAATCCTGGAACTACGAAAAGGGACCGCTGCGTTTCATCCGAAATTCGATGCCCTGGCAAAGCTGGCCAAATCGATCATGGAAAACGCCGGAAAAATAGATGACACGGTTCTGGAAAATTTCTTTGAGGCCGGATATACCAAGGAAAACCTGGTAGATACCATTGTCGCCATTGGCGAAAAAGCAATTACCAATATGCTTCATAACGTGACCAACGTTCCCGTGGATTTTCCGGAAGCAGCCCCCTTGTGATACGTCCAAGAGCATCCTCACATAAATCCATTCCTTATGCAACCATTTGGTTGGAAGAACACAATCATCTCCGGCATTATCGGTACGGTGGTGTTCGATGTAATCGGTTTGCTTTTGCGATATGGGGTAGTTGTCGTTGCGTATAATGTCATTATCCACAGGAATTTGTTTCCTATTCGGGAAAAAAACCTCAGTTTTACTTGAAAACAAGGAAACAGCAACGGAAATTCCGGAAAGCATCCTTTTACTTGTCCGGAATTTCCTTTTTTGTAATCCGAATTAACGATACACGCATGAAAAAAGAACGCGTACAGTTTAAAAACAGGGAGGGAATCGAACTCGCTGCCTTTATCTACCACCCACTGGATCGGCATCCCAGGTTTTTTGCCTTGTTTGCCCATTGTTTTACGTGTAACAAGAACCTGAACGCCGTACAAAACATCTGCAACACCCTATCACAAATGGGGGTAGCCGTCATGAGCCTGGACTTCACCGGACTGGGAAGCAGTAAAGGTAGCTTTGAAAACACCAACTTTTCTTCCAATATCAGCGATCTGCTAGATGCCTCGGACTATTTGAAAGCGCGCTATCAGGCGCCTTCCCTATTGATTGGACACTCCTTTGGCGGAGCTGCCGCTATTTTCGCTGCCGGGTCCCTGCCGACGGTCAAAGCGCTGGTCACCATCGGAAGTCCTTCCGACCCCAAACACATCGCCCACCTGTTTGACGATCATTTAGAGGCAATCGAGACAGAGGGCGCTTCCCGGGTGAATATTGGCGGAAGGGGTTTTCGCATCCATAAGTCATTTGTAGCGGATCTTCAGGAGAAGGACCTGGGTGCATTTCTGGCCCAACTCAGAAAACCCATTTTGATTCTTCATTCACCACAAGACACCGTTGTCGCCCTACAGCATGCGGCAAGACTCTACGAACATGCCTTCCATCCCAAAAGTTTTGTTTCCCTGGACGGAGCCGATCACCTGCTATCAAACTCCACTGATAGCGCGTACGTGGGTGAAATAATTAGCACCTGGGCAAAAAAATACATCCCGGCACCGGTGGTGCCCAACGATACCAAGGGCCACGAAGTAGCCGTTCGGCTAGCCGGGCAGGGGTATACTTCAGAGGTTAAGACCCCCTACCATCACCTGCTGGCCGATGAGCCGGAATCGGTAGGCGGGGATAATCTGGGACCTACACCCTACGATTTACTGATGGCAGCCCTGGGCACCTGTACCGCCATGACCTTGCAGATGTACGCCCAACGGAAAAACTGGTCGCTAGAGGAGGTGAACGTGTATCTGGATCACGATAAAGTGCACCGAAAAGATGGGGATCATGTGGAAGACAAAAACTCCAAAGTAAGTCGCTTTACCCGAAGCTTGCTCATCAGCGGAGATTTGGATGAGGCACAGCGTAACCGCTTGCTGGAAATTGCCAATAAGTGTCCGGTTCACCGGACACTGGAAGACGATATCCTCATCGAAACCCGGTTTAAATAACGGGTTAGTCGGGTTTGGTCCCTTGCGGTATTGACCAAAATCGTACCGACACCCTGTTCAACTATCCGGCCATTGGTAGTGCAGGGTAACAATTGATCGCTGAAAGTGATCGGTGTCACACAAATGCACCGAAAGAATTGCCTAAATTTAGCTAACAATCGACCTGATAGTCAACCAACTGCTGGCATTTCCGGTAGATTCAAAACCTTTATAAAAACCAAAAATCCATTGTGTCATGAAAAAGAATATGGGAACCATCGACCGGGTATTGCGGACGCTAATCGCCATTGTCGCCCTTTACCTGTATTTCACCGGTGCGGTTTCGGCCACCCTGGGGCTGGTATTTATTGCCATAGCGGCCGTCTTTCTGCTAACCAGCTTGGTAAGCTTCTGTCCGCTGTATACCCTCTTCGGGATAAAAACCTGTGCTACCAAAGAAAGTTAGCCTATCCTTTTTCAGGTAGGACCGGAACGATTACCCCGGGAAGGGTATCTTCGTCACCCGGTAAAATGAAAGGCTGCCTTCCGGATGGAGGCAGCCTTTACTTAGGAGGGGTCAAGAATCTTTTTGATGCGTTCGAGACAATCCTCCAGATGTAGCTTGCTCATCCGATCATTGGTCCGGGGAATGGCTCGCTGGATCCGTTGTTGTAAATTCTTCAAGCTGGCCCGAGCAGCCGGCCGAATATCCGATTGAGAAGCGTTTAACGAGGAAGCCGCCCGCCCGCTTTCGTCTTCGGACAGCAAGAACTCCAATCGCTCCAAATGTGCCCGCTGCAGACTCCTCCGGTACACATGGATTGATTCTCCCTTCGCTAGTTCCGACCAGATGCCCTCGCTCAGGTCATCCATCATTTCCAGGAGGCCGTAGGCGGCATCTCCGTTGAGGGCCTCGTTTTCGATGATCCTGCCCAGGCGACCCCATTCCAAAATTCCATTGAGCGTGGTTACTTGCAAGGTTCGAATCCGGTCGACTATCCCAAATTCCTGCGTCCTACGGGTAATCGCCTCATCGGTCCACCAGTCCTGCGTAGCAAACAACTCTCCCACCAGAAAGTCCATGGCTTCTTTTTGCCGGGCCTTGTCCACATGGGTATAGACGGCTTCCTCCTCCTGACCTGTGGCTTTGTACACCTCGTAAATCCCTCCAATATTGGTGCGCACGTGGCCCATGTACCGGCTAAATTGGGCGAGGACCTGACCGTACAGCTCCTGCAGGTCGCTGTAATCTTTAAACGGCTTGTCTTCCTCTGCGGTCCATTCGATCAAATTGGGGACGATACGTTTCAGGTTTTCAATACCGTAAGCAGAGGCCTTCATGGCATCGTTACCGAGGTCTTCGCTTTGGGTGCTCGGGTCATACGGGTTACCCTGGCGCCCGTATCGGTATACGGGATCTCCTTGTTTTTCGCGGATCCATTGATCCAGTATCGCCTGTTCTTCCTCTGGAGTCTTGGCTTCCGGGATGGGTCGGTAGCCCCAGGCGATGGCGTACTTGTCGTAGGGACCCACTTCCGGGTACAGGTGAACACCTTCGTCTTCGGGTTGGGCGATGTAGTTAAATCGGGCATAATCCATGATGGATGGGGCGGTCCCAAACTCCCGGGTAAAGGTTGCCGACCGCAGGGAATCTACCGGATAGGCGAAAGAAGAGGCAAAATTATGGGGAAGGCCAAGCGTATGCCCCACTTCGTGAGCCGAAACAAACCGGATCAACCTGCCCATTACTTCGTCTTTGAACGCGACACCACGGGCATCCGGATTGATTGCTGCGGTTTGTACAAAAAACCAATTGCGCAACAGGTTCATGACATTGTGGTACCAGCCGATGTCCGATTCGATGATTTCACCCGAACGTGGATCCGAAACGTGCGGGCCGTAGGCATTTTGGATATCGGAGGCAAAATAGCGTATCACGGAGTAGCGGGCGTCTTCGGGGTGCCATTCCGGATCCTCTTCCGGACTGGGAGCATCCTTTGCCACGATCGCGTTTTTAAAGCCTGCTTCTTCAAACGCTGCATTCCAGTCCTCCACACCAGCTTTCAGGTAGGGCACCCATTTTTTTGGCGTTGCCGGATCGATGTAGTACACAATTTGTTTTTTCGGTTCTACCAATTCCCCGGCCTTGAATTTTTCCATGTCCTCTTCCTTAACTTCCAGCCGCCATCGGTCCAGGTAGGTACGCCTGCTTGCTTTTTGGGCATCCAGTCCGTAATCCGTAACCCGCGTACTGAACCATCCTACCCGTTGGTCCGCTAATCGCTGCATCATGGGCTCTTCCGGCAATAGCACCATGCTGCTATTCATTTCTACGGTGATTAAGCCCGTGCTGGCGTTGGACGGGGGCGCAGCGGCCGCGTAGGTGAGGACGTACCGGGCCTCAATATTCATGGGGAACGAACGGATGGTATCGATGTAGGAACGATCGGTATCCAGCCGGGAAACCTTGTATTGCGTACGACGGCTTTTTTGCAAACCCAGGGCGGGGACGTCCTTGGAGAAAAGATCCGTCACTTCGATGACCCAGCCCTTTTCCTCTTTCCCTTTCGACTTGATATCAAATCGGTATAAAATGGGCTCCAGGTTGGAATTCCTTACTGCTTCGTAGATGGGGAGGGAGTCGGAAGCAGTATTCGAATAGGAAACCACCCGCAGTAGCAGGTTTTTGTCCTTCTTGTCCCAACGCAGCATTTGGGTATTCGTACGCTCTCCTCCGTAGCCAATCCCCGAGGCCGTTTTGGCAATGGTGGTCACCATGAGCATTTCCCGACCCAGCATTTCTTCCGGAATCTCGTAAAAATAGGCACCGTCTACCAGGTGCACGTCAAAAAGGCCTTCTCGACTATGTGCACCGTCTTTGATCACTTCTTTGTAGGGTTTCAAGCCGTCCTTGGATACCTCTTTTTTCGGCGCCTCTGATTCTTCCGCTTGCGTAGCCTTCTCTTTCGGATAGGTTCGTTTCCTCCGCTGGGCTTCTGCTTCGGTGAGCAAACTCAGGTTCAGGAAAAAACTCAACAATAGGCCAAGCGAGATACCTGTTTTCAGGCGAAAATTGGTATTTTTCATTTCAATGGATTTAATGGAAAGACGAAATTAATCGATTATTTTCAATTCCTTTCTTTATCCCGAATGGAAATCTACTGTTAAAATAAGATCTTCCTTTTTCAAACCATCCCAGGACTGGGGCGTTTAAAAGACAGACATGTTCGAAAATGAAATCATTATTGTTGGTGGTGGCTTGTCCGGATTGACCGCCGCCTATTTGTTAGCCAGGCAGGGAAAACGCGTCCTGGTCATCGAAAAAAAGGCCTATCCCTTCCATCGCGTTTGCGGAGAATACGTTTCCAACGAAGTAAAAGATTTCCTGATTCGGGAAGATCTGTTCCCTTATGCATACGATCCGCCCCATATCGACCAATTTCGGTTGAGTGCGGTCAATGGCATGCACGCCGATTTCCCCCTTGACCTTGGCGGATTCGGTATCAGCCGGTACGTGCTGGATTACCATTTTTATCAAAAATGCCTGGAAAATGGGGTGCGTTTTTTGCAAAAAACGCAGGTTACCGATATTCAGCACGTAGCGGAAAGGCGGCACTTTCTAGTTCAAACGGACGATGGTACCTCCTTGCCGGCGGCATTTGTGCTGGGTGCCTACGGCAAGCGATCCAAAATCGATAAAAAACTAAACCGCAGTTTCATTCAAAAAAGAAGCCCCTACGTGGGCATCAAATACCACGTCGCGATCGAAGGCATGGACGACCGCACGGTGGCCTTGCACAATTACAAAGGTGGCTACCTGGGTGTAAATAAAGTGGAAAACGGCCATTTCAACCTCTGCTACCTGGGGAGTAGGGAGCAATTAAAAACCGCCGGAAGTATCGGTGCCATGGAGGAGCGGTACTTGTACGAAAACCCCCACATACGCGAACTATTTGAAAACGCGCATTTTCTATGGGAACGGCCGGAAGTGATCAATGAAATCAGCTTTGCCACCAAACGGCCAGTAGAAAACCAGATCCTGATGCTGGGAGATGCGGCGGGAATGATCACCCCCCTCTGCGGCAACGGCATGGCCATCGCCATACATACGGCAAAACTGGTCGCAGACGCCTTTCAGGAAAACCAGCGTCTGGAGGAAATTCAGGAAGCCTATCAGAAAAATTGGAACCGGTATTTTCAGGGCCGACTGAAGCTTGGAAGGCAAATCCAGCAGCTTTTTGGGGCGCCGCTGGTTTCTTCGCTGGCTGTCAACCTACTAAAAAGATCCGCTTATGTTTCCCGGCTACTTATCCGGCAGACTCACGGGACCCCCATTCAATAAACCGTTCCCAGCGACGTACCGGCTGCCTCTGGGAACGGATGTGTGGGAAGTTGTTAGAAGCGAATGGACACCCCTGCCAGGTAATTGGTCCCCGCCATGGGGTAGTAAAAATTTTCTGTGACCAATTCCCGACTGGTAGTTCCTTCCGAAGGTACGAAATAGCTGAACGTATAGCCGTTGGGCTCGTACAGCTCGTCAAACAGGTTATTAACCTTTACGGAAAATGCCATCTCCTCTACAAAACCGGGATACCAACTGTAGGAGAGCCGCAGGTCGGTGGTCCAAAAGGGATCCAAACTTCGGTTTTCCTGCTGGGTATTATCGAGGTATTGCCGCCCTACGTATTTGTTGAGCAAGCTGACTTCCAGGTTTTTGATCGGTCGGAAATCCACCACCGCAGCTCCCACAAAGCCTGGTGAGAAGGCGATGTCGGTATCGCGATAGCTGGTGGCCTCCTGCCCGACAAAATCCCAATTTTCGTCGTAAATATCGTTGTACTCGGTAAACGTATTGATTTTATTTCTACTGAATGCCAGGTTCCCTCCGATTGTCCAGCGGGAGTCCAGCTGCAATGCCCCGTCCAATTCTATCCCTGCCCGGTAGCTGCTGGCGACATTTTCGCGGATGTAGGCACCCACATCGTTGAGCTGGCCCGTAAGCACCAACTGATCTTGGTACCCCATGTAGTACAGGTTGGCGCTGTATTGGTACCGGTTTTTGCGCACGCGGATTCCCGCCTCAACATTGTTAAGGGTCTCCGGTCGTGGTATTTCGGTGAGCGGTGAATCGGTAAAATCCCTGCGCACCGGCTCCCGATTAGCGACTGCGTAGGAGGCATACCAGGTCTTTCCCTGCTCCGTTTCGTAGGATAGCCCAATTTTGGGATTAAAGAAGTTGTAATTTTGGCTTCCCGTAATGGTTCGGAGGTCGTTGTTAATGCCATCGAAGCGGTAGTAGACATTTCTCCATTGGAAATCACCAAACAGGTACAGCCGCTCTTGCACCTCGTACGTAGACTTGAGGTACACGTTCCGATCATCCTTGATGGCTACGTTGTCGTAATAACGGTCTCGAATATCCGTGTCGCCACTTACTCCCATCCAAATGATTTCCCCAAAATGATCGCCGTCGTATCGGTTGGCCCCGCCCCCGAGAATGGCATCGAGGCGTCCGTTTTGCGAGACGTAGTTTAGGGAGAAAACCGCTCCGTAAAAATCATTGTCCAGCCATCGTCGACGGATAATATCGGTTTCGCTGATCAGTTCGCTGCCGATGGCAATGGGTTCAATGCCGTAGTTGGCCAAGAGATTATCCTCCGGTCTGAATTGCTCGTAGTATCCTTGGCCCTGTGTATAGTGCAGGGAAAAGTTGGCCTTCAGGTTGGCCGCCCAGGTCCCGGCATAGATAAACTGGTAGTGATCCTGCTGGTAATTGTCGGTTTCGTTTTCGTAGGTATAGCTGTTGAAGGTTCGGTCGGATGCAAGCAGGCTTTCCGGAACGCCATTCCAGGCCTGGTAGGTCTGTTCCGCACCGGAAAAGATATTGACCTTTACCACGTGGTTGTCCCCGTAATAGCCCCCGGAGACAAAGTACGACTTCAAGTCCGAAAACGCCCGGTCCACGTAGCCGTCAGAAGTAATTCGGGAGAGGCGGGCATCTACGGCCCAGCGATCGTCAATCAGGCCGGTGCCTGCTTTTACGGTATGCTTTCGTGTGGCAAATGAACCCACCGAATGATCTGTCTCGGCATAGGCTTCTTCTCGTTTGGTATCGGTTTGTATATTGAGGCTGGCTCCGAATGTTGCTGCTCCGTTAGTGGAGGTACCGACGCCTCGTTGAATTTGGATGTTTTCTACAGAAGAAGCAAAGTCCGGCATATTCACCCAAAAAACACCGTGAGACTCTGCGTCATTCAATGGGATACCGTTTACGGTCACGTTGATCCGTGTTTGGTCGGTGCCCCGGATACGCAAGCCGGTGTAGCCTACTCCCGCGCCTGCATCGGAATGCGTCACCATGGAGGGGGTATAATTTAGCAACAACGGTAAATCCTGCCCGAGGTTATTTTTGGAAAGATCCGATTTGTCAATGATTTGAAAGGTAGTAGGCGTGGTGGCAGAGGCCCGCGTACCGGAAACGATAAAGGCTTCGGTGGTTAGGGTAGCGGGCTCGAGCCGAATTTCCAGGGGCCTTTCCTGAGGCAACCGAACCAGGTAACTCCCGGCTTCGTAACCCACGTAGGAAACCACCAGGTTCCATTCTCCGGATGCCAGGCCGGCCATTTCAAAGCTTCCTTCCCGGTCGGAGACCGTGCCTTTGTTCGTCCCCTCCAGCATTATGGTAGCTCCAGGTAGCGGAATTCCGGTTTCTGCATCCTGGATTGTTCCCTGGATACGATTTTGGGACAAAGCCCATTGGGACCAAAGCATTGCTGCCAGGGTCAGGTACATGCGAATCATAACAATTAATTTGTTCGGTTAAACATCAAAGGAATAAAGGGGTATTCCTTTTTTCATTGTTTACCCAATAGCATTACGTACGATTAGCTATTTCTCATTTCCCTTCGCCGGCACTACCCGGATCAGGTAATATGGGTATGATCTCAGCCCGGTATATTGGGGCACCCCTAATGATCTTGATGCAAATGTAACTGGTAGAAATGGCAATGCCAAATCGGAAAAGCCCTTGCTTAGGCCCTTCCCAATACTTTTAAATGACGAACATGTGAGCGAAATGCCCAGCGCAACTTTGGGTGTTCCAGGTACGGGATGTTGTATTCCGCGCAGACTTGCCTGAGTATCTTGTTGATGGCGGGATAGTGCACGTGCGAAATTTTTGGAAACAGGTGGTGTTCGACCTGGTAATTCAGGCCTCCCAAAAACCAGGTCAGCAATTTATACCCGGTAGCAAAATTAGCCGTGGTCCGGATTTGGTGGATCATCCACTCGTCCTCCATACTATTGGTCTCCGGCGAAGGAAGGGGAAAGGCGGTCTCCTCCAGGCTATGTGCCAACTGGAATACCAGGGTGAGCAGAACTCCCGCAAACAAACTGTACACAAAAAACCCGATCAGCCACTGCGTCCAGCCGAGCATGAATACGGGAATGGCCACAAACAGCACCAAATGGATGGCTTTGAACCCCCAAAAACTGATGTGGTCCGACAGTTTCATCTTCTGTATCGGCACCATCCCCACCTTTTTGGTGACGTATTTTTTATAGTCCGTAAAAAATACCCAATACAAGTACAACAAGGAGTAGGTAAAAATAAAATAGTAGTGTTGAAACTGGTGGATTTTAAATTTCTTTTGGCTCGGAGAAAGCCGTAAAAAGGGGCGGGCATTCAAGTCGTCGTCTACTCCCTCTACATTCGTAAAGGAATGATGCACCACGTTGTGTTTGGTTTTCCACATGAATACATTGGCTCCCAGAAAATTAATCGATAGGCCCGCCAGGCGGTTGACCCATGGCCGGTCACTGAAACTGCCATGTGCCCCGTCGTGCATGACATTAAATCCGATAAATGCGGTCAGCGCACCCAATAACAGACACTCCATGAGAGCAATTGCCCAATGGGGAGTAAAGAAAACCAAGTGAACGTAAACCAGAATAAAGGAGACCACCATGATACCAGCCTTAAGGTAAAGCGGTTTGCTACCCGAACGGGTGATATTTGAGTCCCGAAAGTAATCGCTTACCCGTTGCTTCACATCCAGATGAAAGTTTAGGGTTGGTTTGGAAAATTTTGGCGTGGCCATACAATAATGTTTTTAGGGGTGAATAGTAAGCGTGACTGAGGAGGGGGTGGATTCGTAGTTCAGAAAAATGACCGATTACCGATTGTTTTCATCATTCCGTGTCGTAAGGTACGACAAGTTTTCGGTAGTATCAATTAAACTCGACTGAATTTATCAAATGCATCATGTCCGTTTTGATGTATTCGATGACCGGTGCCAGGGAATCGTTTTTCACGGCTGTCTCAAAATACAGCGCGCCCCGCAAAAAATGCGCGGTGGAGTCGGTCACAAAAAACTGAAACTGGGTCGGCACTTCACCACTCAGTTCGGACACCAGTCCCGTATATCCGGTTGGAGTACGGACTACGCTCTCGTCGATTCCGTAGGCCTTGATCTGGTGTTTGAAGGTAAGCGTCAGGGCATCGTTTAGGTAGGACTTGAGGTTTTGCTGCCCACCAGTTATCGGTTTGTAGGTCAGGTGTACCCGCGCGCCAAGGGAACTATAGTGGAGATTGATCCAGTTTTTTTCGGCCATGTTAAAGGAGTCCGGCTCTACCTGTAAGTGTGTGGAATGCTGAAAGGTGTAGGGAAGATCCATCTCCAATGCCTCAAACTCCCGCTCGGGGAGATCGATTCGGTTGTATCCCATGGGTCTGGGCACGTAAGTTTCGCCGCAGGCAACAAGAATCAATAGAAAAAGGAGCGCCATCCCTCCCATTGCCGGATGCCTGGCAGCATCTCCCGATCGGTGTTTTTTCCGCATCATTATTCCCTTACCCAGGTCACTTTTTCAGAAATCGGTTTCCGCTTGCCTTCCGGCCAACGATCGGAGGCAGGTTTGGCAACGTAGAAAAAGCCCATGAGCATGTCGGCCTCTTCCAAGCCAAAAAAGGGCTTTGCTTCCGGCCAGAAGGTGGGTCCACCGGTGCCCCAATAGGCCGCCAGACCGTGGGCACTCGCCGTCAGGTACATGTTTTGCACCGCCATGGAAACGGCCGCGATTTCCTCCATTTCGGGAAGATTGGCGCGAAGGTCCCGCTTCATCCCGATGGCGATGATATGGGAGGCTTTCAGCGGGTTTTCCTTAAATTTTGCGTAGGTAGCTTCGATAAATTTCCCGGTCTTTTCACTTCGCTCCTTGTACAGGTTGGATTGAAAATCTGCCAGCCGCTGTAGTCCTTGTCCAGAAAAGACCACAAACCTCCAGGGTTCTGTCAATTTATGGGTGGGTGCCCAGTTGGCATTCTCGAGCATTTCCAGAACGATGTGATCCTCCACCGGATCGTCCTCTTTGAACTGCGCCACAAACTGAGACCTTCTGTTTCGGATGATCTTATTGACTTCTTCGGTATTAAATATGGGTCGATTATTCATGTTTTTACTAGTATTTTACTCCAACCTTTATTCCGCCGTAAAAGTTTCTTGGTGCAGCAGGCTGAAAATACCTGCCACCAAAGGGGTTGAGATCATTCCCCAGGCTGTAATTGGCATTCCCCAGATTTTCTACCCCGGCAAACACTTCCAGGTCCAGGCTGGTTCCTGCACTGCCTCTCCAACCAAGGCGGGTATTCAGCAGGTGGTAGGCTTCTTGATAGACCGTATTGGCGTCATTCAGTGGGGTATCGTCCACGAATTGATGGGTGAAATTCAGGTAAAATCCCGGTCGCGTACGCAGATCCACCTGATTCACGACAGTATGCGGGGCCACCCCGGTAAGGTCGTTTCCGGAGAAATCGTTTTCCCCTTTCATAAAGTCCGCAAAGGTAAAGAAATGCCCCGTATAGGTGTGGGTCAGCTTTAGCTCCTGGATAAAGGACAGTTGCTTTCGGATTAGGGCATAATCCACCAAGGCTTCAATGCCCTTTTGATCGGTCGCTCCGGCATTTCGGAAAAGAACGACGCCA
Source organism: Cyclobacterium xiamenense (assembly GCF_009467825.1). Taxonomy (GTDB): domain Bacteria; phylum Bacteroidota; class Bacteroidia; order Cytophagales; family Cyclobacteriaceae; genus Cyclobacterium; species Cyclobacterium xiamenense. Next base: position 160,900 of record NZ_WIOK01000006.1, read on the forward strand.
TCCGGATTGGTAAAGGTAGTGATGGTCTCATCCAGCTTGAAGTAAAAGGCCGAGACGTCCACATTCACCCTTCCCTGCCGAAAGCTGGACCGGTAGCCAACCTCGTAATTGATGCCTTTTTCGGCCTCAAGATCCAGGTTTATGGTTCCTTCGTTGGTCCGTACCTCGTCGATGGTGGGCGGTGAAAATCCCGAACTGATGCTCCCGTGAACGGCAGATTGTTCGTTCAGCTTCCCGGAAAGGGCTATTCTGGGCACAATCACCGGGTCGAAGGTGCGCCTGGCTTGGGAAGGCATCCCCCGGATAGCATCGATGTTTCGCGCAATATCAAAACTGGAAAAATTTTCACTCAAGCCCAACGTCAACAAAAACCGCTCGGATAACTCGGCTTCCAGCTGCTGAAAAAGAAAAGCCGTGCGGGTAAGCAGTTCGTCGCTAAACCGTACCGTGTCCGCCTGTCCGCCCCGGTTGCCGAAGTTTTGCGCCGCTGTGGTGGAAAACTGGTACTCGCCTCCCCCAATTAAACGCACCGGAATGGACCCCCAATTGCCATCATAGGTAAAACTCGTCCTTCCACCGTAGCTAAATTGGGTTTCCTTTTTGTAATCCAGATTAAATGGGTTTTCGAAATCCACCGTGTTGATGTAGATGGAGGTTTTGTTGCTGAATTTGGGGTGAAACTGGTAGTCGTGCGAAACCACCCCGTACATGGACTGCTGGTCAATGGATGCATTTTGTGCCGCGGATCCCGGTCTTGCCTGCTGGGGATTTTCGGCCACCTGACTGGCCGTGAGCGCACCGGGTAGTTCATAAAATAGATCCGAATACAACAGCTGTGTGGTAAGAAGCTGCTTTTCGGAAGGCTTAAAATGTCCGGTAAGCTGCACTACTTCCCGGTCCATGGCCGTATGATCGCGGTAGCCATCGGCTTTTTGCCGGACATACGATACCTTGATCCCGCCTTCTTCCATTTGCTGGCTGAGGCCAAAGCGATACCGTGTCATGCCAAAATCGCCAAAAGACAGGTCTGTACTGATCCTGTTTTCCGTAATTTCAGGACTGCTGCTAAAACTGATCACGCCACCATTTCCCGCCCCATAGATGCTTCCAGCAGGTCCCTTGATGATTTCTGTATTTTGCAGGTTGGCCACATCCAGCATGTTGAGCGGGGTGGTGCCATCCGCGGCTGTAAAGGGAATTCCGTTCCAATACACTTTCACGTTCCGTACGCCAAACGGCGCCCGTAACGAGCTTCCGCGGATCGAAATCCGGTAACTGGCAGGCGCCCGCTCTTCCACCCGGATACCCGGCTTGGTATTGAAGGCATGTACCACGGACGTCTCGTTGAAGCGAAACAAATCCGCCTCTGATACGCGCACGATTCCCGCTGCCTGCTCCAAGAGGGGACGCTCGGTTTCAAACGAACTGACCACCACCTCTGCCAATGCATTTGCCGCAGGCTGTAGGGAAACGACCAAAGTGCCCGAAACCGGAACAAGAACTTCCTGACTCTCGTAAGCCACATGAGAAAAGCGTATTTCAGCAGCCTCCTCCAGGGATAGATTGACTTGTCCGTTTTCATCGGCCACAAACGACGGTAGGTTGTTTCCTTTCAATGAAACGAAGGGAACAGCTTCTCCGGATTGCGCATCAAGCACCTGAATACTTGTCTGTGCGAAGGTGATACATGGAAATAATACTACGAGTAGTAACAGTAGGTTTCGAAACATGCCTTATGGGTACAGTAATTAATGGAATACCGGGGTAAAATTAATTGATTTTTAGCGGAATCAACCACCGATAAAAAAAACCTGTGGCAGGTAATCAAAAAATCAATAACTTGTTCCTCAGAAATCATCAAATCTACAATCAATTATGGATAGAAGATCCGCCATGAAGCAATTGGCTATCCTGACTGGCGGTGCGGTACTGATGCCGGCCTGCGACTTCAGTGAGGAATCCATCTTGCAAGCCTATCAAAACCTAAAGATAACCGCCTCTCAAAAAGAGCTGTTGACCCGAATCATCGCCACGGTATTTCCAGGAAAAGTCCTGAAATCGGGTCCGGACCTGCAGCTTCAGGATTTTGTCCTGGTGATGTGCAACGATTGCCTGGACAGGGGGCAACAGGAAACATTTGTCGCAGGCTTGCAGCAGTGGGAGGCGTTTTCGAACAACCAATATGGAAAGAAGTTTTCGCAAATGAATGCGACGGAAGCGGAAGACTGCCTGCGGGCTACATTGGCAATGGACGGAGAAGGGGACGAAAAAAAGAATGCAACCGCATTTATCAGCACAACCAAACGCTTCGCCCTGCAAGGGTACCTGAACTCCGAGTACTTCATGACAGAAATCAAACCGTACGAGTTGGTTCCGGCTCGCTTCTACGGAAGCAAAAAAATTGAAACCGCATAAATAAAAGAAACGCAGGCCATGGCGAATTTGACCATAAAAAGTAAAAAAGACAACAGCTACGATGCCATCGTCATCGGTTCGGGAATGAGTGGGGGATGGGCCGCAAAGGAACTTTGCGAAAAAGGCCTTAAAACCCTGGTCCTGGAGCGGGGACGGGAAGTAAAACACGTGCAGGATTACCCCACCACCAATAAAATGCCCTGGGAGTTTGAACACCGGGGGACCATTCCCGAAGAAATCAAAAAGGAAAATCCGGTGGTGAGCCGCTGTTATGCCTTTCGGGAAGACGCGCAGCATTTTTTTGTCAAAGATACCGAGCACCCCTACGTGCAGGAAAAACCCTTTGACTGGATCCGAGGCTACCAAACCGGAGGCAAATCCCTTTTGTGGGCCAGGCAGGTGCAACGGTGGAGCGACTTTGATTTCGAAGGTCCCGCCAGGGATGGATTCGCCGTGGATTGGCCCATCCGCTACCAAGACCTTGCGCCCTGGTACAGCCATGTAGAAAAGTTTATCGGCGTGTCCGGCAATAAGGACGGACGGGACAACCTGCCCGATGGGGAGTTTTTACCGCCCTTTGAACTGACCGCCGGAGAACTGTATTTCAAGGACTTTCTGCGGAAAAACTACCCCGAACGGGAAATCATTGTGGCACGCTGTGCCCACATCACGGGCAACGCCGAATTCTATGCCAAACAGGGCAGAACGCTTTGCCAAAACCGAACCCTTTGCCAGCGCGGCTGCCCCTTTGGCGGCTATTTCAGCAGCAACTCCTCCACCCTTCCCTGGGCGGCAAAAACCGGAAACCTCAGCATGCAGCACCATGCCGTGGTTCATTCCATCATTTACGACGAGGCCAAAGGCAAAGCTACGGGTGTCCGGGTGGTTGATGCCAACACCAAAGAAACCACAGAATATTATGCCAAGGTAATCTTTTTGAATGCCAGTGCACTCAATACCAATCTGATCCTGTTGAACTCCACCTCAAGTCGCTTCCCCCAGGGGTTAGGCAATGACAGCGGGGTATTGGGTAAATACGTGGCCTTCCACAACTACCGGGCGGGGATTTCCGGAGAATTTGACGGGCTGAAGGAGTACACCACCGAAGGCAGAAGGCCGACTTCCGGCTATTTCCCCCGCTTCCGAAACGTCTACACGCAGGAAACCGATTTTCTTAGGGGCTATGCCGCCGGATTCAGCGCAAGTCGTAGCATGGTCAACGATTACTCCGGCATCGGTGAAGAACTGGAACGGGCCATGACCCGGGAGGAATACGGTCCCTGGCGGGTGGGTTCGCACATGATGGGCGAGACCATTCCCAAAGAAGCGAGTCAGGTAAGCCTGGACCCGGACAAAAAGGACGCCTGGGGCATTCCGCAGCTGCGGGTTTCTCTTGACTACGATGCCAATGACGAAGCCATGATTAAGGATTACCTGGAGCAAATGACCGAGATGTTTGAAGCCGCAGGCTTCACCAATATCCGAACCCGGGATGACAAGCGAGCTCCAGGTCTGGATATCCATGAAATGGGGGGAGCCCGGATGGGCAAAGACCCCGAAACCTCGGTCCTTAACAAATGGAACCAGATTCATGCCTGCCCGAATGTTTACGTGACAGACGGCGCCTGCATGACTTCCACCAGTACACAAAATCCTTCACTAACCTATATGGCTTTTGCCGCCCGGGCGGTGGACCATGCCGTGAAGAATATGGGCTAATTTGAAGCCTTTTCAGAAAATGTAAAAAGCCGACAGGGACTTGCGGGTGCCGTCGGCTTTTTTGTTTACTCCAAGGTATTACAAAAAATTGGCACCGGTCGTAGGCTTTCCTAAATCCAGCGAATTTAAACACTCTATAGCGAAATTTTTTTTCAAATTCGGCCAGATTAAAACCGGATCAGGCTCCGGTGTTTTAAATCCGGCCCCTTTTATTTACCTTCGTTTTTTCAACAAGCAACCAACGACACATGGAACTAACCGGAAAGATCATACAGGCACTGGAAGAGCAATCGGGTAACGGACGCAACGGTACCTGGAGAAAACGCGACTATATCCTGGAAACCCCGGGCCAATACCCGAAGAAGGTCTGCCTGACCGTATGGGGAGATAAAATCGATCAGTTTAATATCCAACCCGGCCAGGACATTACGGCCAGTATCGAAGTGGAAAGCCGTGAATACAACGGGCGTTGGTACACGGATGTTAAGATATGGCGGGTAAACAATGTGGACAACGGTACCGGAGGTGGTGGAGCGGCTTCCGGAAACCAAAAGCAGGACCAGCCTGATGTCAGTACTTTCAGCGATGACAGCGAAGGGGATATTTTGCCGTTCTGATGCCGGCAATGTACGCGTTACGCGCATCGGTGCATTCATTGGCTAATGTACCCTCGTACAGCCCATCCTAAAAAATGGATTCCGGCTTACTGACGGAAAATTCAACCATCCGTTTACGAAAGACTTTTTTAGGTTGGCAACGGGCAGACGACAGGAGGTTGCAGGGAAGGTACATCTCCAGAAGCGTTTTGTTTTCGTTGATCGACAGGTCCGCCCAAGACTCCGGGTAAGGATTGACCTGGCTCAAAAGGTCCAAATCTCCATAGAGGAGTTGCCCCACATGGAGCCTGCGATCGGTTTCCTGAAGTAGGAGTCGCCTTCCCTCCAATTGGTAGGTCCCTTCCACAAAGAAGCGGTAGCCCAGTAGTCGATCCGCCCCGGGTTCCCGGTAACCCAGAAAGCGGGTGTAGTCACCGTTGTCAAAGAAGGTAAAGCTTTCCACCTGAACGAGAGAGAATCCAGCATGCTCGATGTCGTAGTCTTCTTCCCAGGTACCCTTGAGTGCTTCAGGAAGTAGGAGCTGCTCCGTATCGGTACATCCAAAAAGGGTTAGAAAAACTACGATTATTAGATATGCACGTTGCGTTTTCATTGGGGTGGGTGCCTTTTTATCATTATTCGTATTGATCCAAACAACTGTCCTGATATCCAATCGGTAATTTCCATAAAAAATAAATCGTTCCTTGATTTTTTCGGGGGAGGTTCCGTTGTCCTGCATACCGATCAAATGATTTCGTCGGGACTACCTTCAGGAAAAGACTTTATTCGAAAAACTTTTCACCGATTCCGATGGCGAACGTACTTCGGCAAGCTTGGTCAGGGGTGTTTCCCCATCATTCCCTGTAGGTGCTACTTTTTGGTTACACGTACCCCAGAACAAGGGGTGGCTTCTGTCTGACTGTAAAGCTAGCCTGTTGGATTGGCAACCGCACTGAAGCAAGGTCTGCAATAAATATAGTTTTTTTTTCTATATTTATTCTAACCCCTTCAAAACCCAGTGCTTATGAAATTTCTTCACTATCTTTTACTGATCGTTTTTCCAGTTGCTTCAGTATCAGCACAGGAAAGCAATGTGCGACCTCCGATTATTTTTATTTACGACGCCAGTGGTTCCATGTGGGGCCAACTCACTGGAAAAACCAAAATGGATATTGCCTCTGAGGTATTAACCGACGCCGTAAAAGAGCTTCCCGAAAATCAACAAATCGGTCTCGTAGCTTACGGACACCGAAATAAAGGCGATTGCAGGGATGTGGAGTTCCTGGTGGATGTACGCGAAGGAACGAAACCGGCTTTCATTGCTGCATTGCGCTCGATCAAACCACTGGGCATGACGCCGTTGGCCTATGCCGCTTCCGTAGTCATAGATAGTTTAAGGGAAGCAAAAACCAATGCAACCGTCATTCTGGTTACGGACGGGATTGAATCCTGCGACGGTGACATTTGTGAAATAGTAACGAAAGCAAAAAACGAAGGGATTGATTTTCGCTTGCATATTATCGGGTTTGGGCTGGTCGATGAAGACACGGAGCCATTGAAATGTGCTGCAAAGGCCGGTGAGGGACGGTATTTTCCGGCATCGGATGCCGCAGACCTGGGGGCGGTCTTGAATGAAGCGACTGCGGCCACCGTTGACCAACCTAAAAATAACGTTTCGGTCTATACCGTAAAAAACGGGAAGCCCATTGACGCGCTCGTTGAGGCCTATGATATCGTTGCAAAGCGAGATCCCATACGTGCCCGTACGTACGGCGATACGGCCTATTTCTATTTGCCGCCGAGCACGTACAATTTTGAGGTGAGGCCCCTCGAAGGCAGTGACATGAAAACCGTCACCGTTTCCGGAATAAAAAGTAGGGAAGATAGTCTGGTTCATGAAGAAATTAGTTTTGACGGTGGCAAAATCGGTATTTCTATCACCAATAACGGAGCGTACTGGGATGCCATGGTAAACGTGATCGATCAAACCGGGCAGGTAGCCGCTTCTGTTCGAACGTACAATGCAGCCAAAGAGATAGAGGTGAATCCAGGCTCGTACACGATCACCGTTCAGGCCCTCGCGATGAATGGTTTGGAAACCTTTGCTGAAATGGAAAATATTGCGATTGCCTCAGGAGGTACCACGCCGATTACCTATGATTTTCAGACAGGAACCGCCTTTATCGATGCACGTGTTGGTGACAAATCCATAGACAGCATTGTAACGATCAGGGAAGCCTCCTCCGGCAAAAGCGTAGCCGGGGGACGCACCTACGAGCGGGGAAGAGACTTTCTACTTAACCCTGGTACGTACACGGTAAAAGTCGCTCCGATGGGTGCCTACAAGGACCGCGCTCCCCAGACCCTTACCGTGGAGGTGAAAACGTCCGAAAAACTAATAAAAACACTTACCTTCTGATCATGAAAAAGCTACTAAAACCCGCCAGCCTGTTATTTAACCTCCTTAGCCTGCTGGTCTTCTTTCTAGTCGGAGTATATATAGCGGGGTGGATCGGAGCCGGAAAAAACCAGGGACTGGCCGCCGGCGCCATTGTTTTGGGTTGGGGAGTCCTGTTTGCAGGATTGGCCTTTATCGTCTCGTTTTTTCTCACCTACCACCTTGTTCACAAAAAGATCGTGATCGGAAACTGGGTGTTGTTGGGTTGCCTGCTTTTGGGATATGGCATTACCCACTACCGGTACCAGCAACGACAAGAAATCCGGGAAGAGGAAAGCGGACCTTACCGGGATAAACCGACTGTTCCTATCCAAAAGCCCGATCAACAGGGCATGCTGACTTCTTTGGTAAGCGGAATGTCCCGCACGCAAAACCAAAATGCCGATGCAGGTATGGGATTTTTTAGCCCCAATATCTTTGACAACCCCACCCTTTATTTCTACAGCCGCCCGAATTTGGAGAAATCCATTCTCGAGCATGCGCCCTACGACAGCGTCACGTTTATTAAGAATGAATACAACCAGTTTGAAATCGCGACCGCCCCTCCCTGGCTGGTTCCGGAAATCCTGAAAATGGACTACGATATCCTCTATTTTAAAATCAAGAGTGTTACCGAAGAATTCGTGGAAGTGATTGTAAATGTACAAACCGGGCAAACCGCGTACGTGAGCAAACAGGCGGGAAAGGTGATGTACTGGCCGGAATTTTTGCTCCGGGTAAATTCGGTGGAGTTCCTACCGGGTGTCGATGCAAGCATTCGCGCCCGTCCCCTTCCTACAGCGGGAATCATACAGACCTCTTACGAATATTTGCGGCCGATACGAGTCGAGGATGATTGGGCCGAGGTATTTTTGATGAATGGAGACTTTAAAAAAGTGGGCACCGGCTGGATACAGTGGAAGCGAAACGACGAATTGCTTATTCGTCACAATTTGTTCAGTTGACCCCGAAATAGGTCCCCTCCCCTGCAGACCAAGTGCATGGACTTAAAGGACAATCGTGTATGGTATTACTTTCGTACCCCGAATCGACCTGCCGGCTTCAAATTCCTCGCGTTTGCGGATGCGTGGGTAATTTCCGAGGGCTGTAAACCTCACTAGAACCAAGCGGATGTTGCCACAGGAGAAAAAAGCAGGTCAATGGTTGTAGGACTCGGGTTTTTTTGGAAAGTCAAACGACGCAGGAGAAATAGGGAAGGGAACCGAATCAATTTTGGTTCCAATTCATTCCCAATCAAAAAGATACCCAATTCGCCAATTGCCGCACGAAATTTATTCCTCCATTTAAAAAAATTAACGAACTTAGGGTTTTACCTTGCACCCGGTAATTCCTCGCCATGAGGTTTGTCGGATAGTAAAAAAAGGCATTTATTAGTAATAGCAGACGACGAAAAACCTGGGAACTAACGACCTGATTACCGCTGTCTAAACCTCGTTTTGTGCAGAAATCAAAACTACCATTCTTATACCAAATGCCAAAAACCGCTTCATTTTCAAAAGATGTACGATCTGTCACCCGGCGAGCTGTTTGTAGGAAACGAGCCGTTTACAATAACTTCTGGGCTGCAAATACAGGATGTGCGAGCGGCGCTTAAGACGTGTTGAATATGGACATAGAATTAGTAAAATCATTAATAAGGGACCTGGAGTCGGACCGGATTGAGCGGACCGTTTCATTTCGTGAAGACAAGCTTGGCCCAGCAGTTTGCGCTTTTGCCAATGATTTTCCAAATCACCGTAAATCGGGCTATCTTTTGTTAGGGGTAAACGATAATGGGGAGACTGCTGGCATTAGGATCGGAGATGAAGAACTCCAGAAAATTGGAAGTGTAAAATCAAATGGCAATGTTTTGCCACAGCCTTCCCTGGTGGTGAGTCCGGTGTTTTCTATAGGTGGTGGCGATGTGGTCGCAGTGGAAGTAAAGCCATCCAATTATCCTCCTGTCAGGTTTAATGGCCGATGTCATATTCGCGTAGGCCCGAGAAAAGTGGTTGCCAGTAGTGAAGAAGAGCGGCTTTTAACAGAGCGGAGAGCTTCATTTGCAAAAACGTACGATTTGGTTCCTGCATTAGGCGCAACATTGCGAGATATTAGTTTGGAACATTTCAAGATCAATTACCTTCCAAACGCAATTGATAAGGACGTCCTTGAGGAGAATGGGCGGACGATTGAAGAACAACTTGCTTCGCTTCGATTTTTCGATGCACAACATCAATGTCCTACGAATGCGGGCATTCTACTTTTCGGATTGAATCCCGAGTTCTATTTACCGGGGGCGTATATTCAATACGTCAAATTCGATGGAGACCAAATGACAGCTGATGTTCTGTTTGAGAAAAAGTTTTCCGGTGCGCTGGCGACGGAGTTAGGCTTGTTGGATGGTTTTATCAAATCAAACATTTTAAAAAGTAAGCCGAGGAGAGTAGATGCATTACAAGAACAAACCATCACCAATTACCCGTATTGGGCACTCCGGGAATTGGCTATGAATGCGATTATTCACCGAAATTACGAATCCAACGCACCGATATACGTTTATGAATTTACAGACAGAATAGAGATCATAAATCCAGGGGGATTATTTGGCGAGGTTACTCCTCAAAATTTTCCAAATGCAAGTGACTACAGAAATGTGGTCCTGGCGGAGGCTTTGAAAATACTTGGTTATGTAAATCGTTTTAACTATGGTGTAAAGAGAGCTAAAATTGAATTAGAAAAAAATGGTAACGGCGAACCAGATTTTGATTTAAGTCTCACAACTAAGTTCAAGGTTACAATACCCATAAACCAAGAATGGTAATATGAGAAAGATAACGTTTTTCAACAACAAAGGTGGAGTAGGCAAAACCACCACGGTATACCATGTTGCCTGGATGCTATCGGAAATGGGTATAAAAACGATTGCTGTTGATTTAGACCCCCAATCCAACCTGACTTCAATGTTTCTCACCGGGGAGCGACTTGAGGAAATCTATGAAAACGCACTTCCAGTTACTGTACTTGACGCTATAAACCCTATTGTAAATGGAGATCCGGCTGTCCCTGTTCATCTAGAAGAAATCAATGATTATCTTCGACTAATCCCGGGGAACCTCGCCCTTTCGACGTTTGAGGATACGCTCAGTGATGCATGGCTGAAATGTCTGAATAGTGAAATCTATTCTTTCCGGATAACCAGTATTTTTAAAACCATTTTGGATGAGGCAGCAAATCGCTTCGGAGCGGACGTCATACTGATTGATGTAGGGCCAAACCTTGGAGCAATAAATAGAGCGGTTACCATTAGTTCCGACTACATCGTTATGCCCGTTGCTTCTGACCTATTTTCAATTCAGGGGATAAAAAACCTGGGCACCACGCTTAATGCATGGAAAAGACAATGGGGCCAGCGTAAAGAGCTTAAACCGACAAATCTCACGGTTGCCATACCAGAGAATGGTATGTTGCCTGCGGGGTATATTGTCATGCAATATTCAGCCAAAGAAAGCAAGCCGGTAAAATCTTATTTAAAATGGGCAAATAGAATTCCCAAAGTTTATTCAGAATTTGTAACGAGCATCCACGTAATGGATACGTTAAGCATAGAGGAAGACAGTAATTGCATCGGACTGCTCAAACATTTTAGAAGTCTGGCCCCCATGTCTATGGAAGCTCACAAGCCCATTTTTCTTTTGAAGCCTGCTGATGGCGCAATAGGCGCTCATGTATATGCGGTTAAATTTAGCTACACTGAGTTCGAAAGCTTAACCAATAACATTCTTTCAAAGTGTCCCTAGGGCTGTCAACTCGGAGTAATCGATTACCACCACATTGCTACATGAATCACACTAGATATACCGGTTGAAAACCCGTTAACCTTTCTACCGTTCCCAATAGACCCAAGCTGAAAAATATTCAATGAAGGCTTCAGGTACCGGATGCAACGTTTTTCCATTCGTCGCGACTGAGTTCCGGGAAACGTGATTTCAAGCTTGGCTGCCACGGTATTCACAGCGCATTTGTCCGTAGGCACCGCGGACCTAAATCGGGATTTATTCCCCCAAAATTTCCTTCCAGCCCTTTTGCTCGATTTCCCGAGCGCTTGCCTCTACTTTCGTTTTCAGGGAGTTTTTGAAAGTGGCAAGGCGATCGCCTACTGCCCCATCAAAGGCTCCGACGATGGAAGCAGCCAGGATACCGGCATTTTTTGCCCCATTTAGTGCCACGGTGGCCACAGGAATACCCGAAGGCATCTGCAGAATGGACAGAATGCTGTCCCAGCCATCGATGGAGTTGGAGGACTTGACCGGAACACCGATGACCGGTAAGGTGGTCAGCGAAGCCACCATTCCCGGCAAATGGGCTGCCCCACCAGCTCCGGCGATGATCACCTTTAGTCCCCGTTCACGCGCCTTCTCCGCATACTCAATCATCCGCCCCGGTGTACGGTGGGCCGATACGATCGTCAACTCGTAACCTACCTCGATCTCTTCCAAAAATTTTGCCGCCTCTGCCATGACCGGCAAATCGGACTGACTGCCCATGATGATTCCTACCTGAACCTTACTCATGCTTTTATCTTGATTAGTTCTTTGATTCGCTGTGCTTTTTCTCTCAATCGACCCATATCCGCTTCCAATACGGTCACGTGACCCATTTTTCGAAAAGGCTTGGTTAGTTTTTTTCCGTAGAGATGCAGGTACACGCCCTTTTCCTGAATGGCTTCGTCCAGCCCCTCCACCAGCGCTTCACCGGTATAGCCGGCTTCACCCAGCAGGTTGACCATGGCCGCGCCGCTGCGAATACCCGTATCCCCCAAAGGCATGCCCATGACCGCCCGCAGGTGTTGTTCAAACTGAGAGGTGAAATTGGCTTCGATGGTATGATGCCCGCTATTGTGTGGACGAGGGGCTATTTCATTCACGAGGATTTCGCCAGATTTGGTGACAAATAACTCCACGGCAAGCAACCCCACCATGTCTAATTTTTCGATTACTTTCAGCGCCAGCGCCTGTGCCTTCTGATCGGTTTCCGGCGAGATTTCCGCAGGGGAAAACAAAAACTCTACCAAATTGTGTACGGGATGAAAGGCGCACTCCACCGACGGGAACGTTTTTACCGCTCCATGTTCGTTTCGTGCTACAATCACCGCCAGTTCTTTGTCAAAATCTACAAATTTTTCCAGCAGACCCGGCACATCAAAGGCCCTCCCAATCGCGCCAGCGTCCGGAATGGTTTGTACCCCCCGGCCATCGTATCCTTCTTTTCCCAATTTATGCACCGCCGGCAAAAAATCCAGGTGTCGTGCCACATCGGCTTTGTTTTCCGTCAGCACAAACGGCGCTGTAGGAATGCCCTGATCCTGGTAAAATTGCTTTTGGGTTCGTTTGTCCTGAATCAATTCAATCACACGGGGTTGGGGAAAAACTTTCTTACCTTCCTGCTCCAGTTGGTACAACGCAGCGGTATTTACATGTTCTATTTCTATGGAAATCACATCGCATGTTTTCCCAAATGCATAGACGGTGTCGTAGTCTTTCAAATCTCCCTGCACAAACGTACGGCAAAGATTTTTGCAGGGGGCCTCCGGATCCGGATCCATTATATGGACAGTTAGGTTATAATTGATGGCGGACTGGATGAGCATTCGCCCGAGTTGTCCCCCACCTAAAATGCCAAGTACTTGTTGCTGGTAATTCGCTTGCCCCATTTAACTGGTTTTGATTGGTTCTTCCTCCCAAAAATAGGGATAAATACCGAATGGAAATAAAAAAACCGCCGGTAAAGGCGGTTTTCGTTCGCAATAGTAAGCTGGATAACTATACCGATCTACCGCCTATCAGGCGAAACAGCACGGCTATTACAGCCAGGACCAATAAAATGTGGATCAATCCTCCGACGCTATACACAAAAGCTCCAAAAATCCATCCGATGACCAGGATGATGGCGATGATATACAATAACGAGTTCATAGTGGTGTTGGTTAATATTGGTTATAAATTTTATTCAAATAGTACCAATAGTTGTGCCAAAAAGAATTTCACACGTTATCCGGTGCTGGTTTGGAGAGCCGAATACCCATAAGTTCCATCAGCTTTTGTGCATTAAAATTGGGACAGGGACCGGGCTTGATCCGGTAGTCAAAAACAATCTCCTCTTTTCGTATATCGTGGTGAAAACTATAATTCACCAGGGCCGGCATCTCACTTTCCATCTCGCTCAATTCGATATCATGGGTCGAAATAATCCCCTTGGAAGAACTTGCCGCCAACTGCCGAATCAAGGCCTCGCTACCCATAATCCGATCTGCTGTGTTGGTCCCCTTCAGGATTTCGTCCAACAAATAAAATACGGGCTTTCCAGATGCCGCCTGGTCCAGCAATCCCTTGATCCGCGCAAGCTCGGCATAAAAAGAACTTACGCTCTCTCCCAGGCTATCGGTATTTCGCATGCTGGTGTACAATTGAAATGGACCGCTGACCATCGCCGCCGCAAAGGGCGGCATGCCCATTCCGGCCAAAACCACGTTGATTCCCGCCGTCCGCATAAACGTGGTCTTCCCGGACATATTTGATCCGGTGAGCAACACCACCTGATGCTCCACGTTGAAGTCAAAATCATTGGCAACGCAATCACTGGGTTTGATGAGGGGATGTTTGACCTCCTTAAATTGCAATTCCTCTTTGGTAGACCAATGCACCGCCGCATCCAACCCTTCCTCCCGAATACAGGCAGCAAGGGAAACCAGGCCTTCCCAGTGTTCAAAGGTCTCCTCCCATTCTTTCATCTTCGTCCCGACATTCTTCTGCCACTGAACCAAGCGATATAGGACATAAAAGTCCGTCCAAAAAAAGATATTAAAAATAAGGTACATCATATTGGTTCGGTTTTCGACCAGGAAGGTGATGCTTTCCAGCTGCGCCAGGGCCCTGGAAGCAAGAAAACCATCACCCCTTACCGGCTGCTGAAAACGCAACAACAAGGGATGACGAAATTCCTGCCTCTCCAACAAATCAGCCCAGGCCTGCAGCGTTTTCAAATCACTATCGTTCGGAAGGGCTTTCATGGCCGCCATCAATGGTCGGAATACCGCTCCCAGTAACAGCAACCCTACTCCGATAAAAAAACTCAAGTAGGCACTGGAAATCATACCAAACAAAACACCAAAAAGAACGGCAAGTCCCAGGATCGGACCGATCCACAGTGGCAGGAAAAAAAATGCCTTCCAATAAATCGGCTTTTTCAACCAGTTGTAAAAGCCCGCTTTGGATTTTTCTTGCTTCAAAAAAGCCTTTCCCAGTGCTTCGAACACCGTCAAAAAATCACCATTTGCGCTCAATTCGAGCAAGGCCTCTCGCTTTTCCTTTGCCTCCGCCGGAGATAGTGGATGCTTCATCCACTGGGCCAGAAGGCTTCGCCCACCCTGACTAACTGTGTGATTAAGCAATTGAAAAAGAGAATGGTCTCCAAAAAGATCCAGGTCGCTCGAATACGGATGCCGTGCCTCTATAAAATCAGCCCCGGTATCGAATCCAGCAAATTGTCTTTCCTTGCGCTTTTTCCGGAAACCCTCCATTTCTAGCACGGAAAGATAAAAGCGCTCCAGGTCCTTCTGCCGATTAAACCGAAAAATCAATCCCACAAACAGGGCACTCATCGGCAAAAACAGCAAGGCGAGCCAATGCACTTCGGAAATCCCTACAATCAGCACCGCCGCCATGGCAAAGAACAGCACCAATCTTGCGGCAGAAAGCAGTAGCGCTTTTTCCCGAGCATCTTTCAGCGACTTTTCCGGCTCCTTTAAATCAAAATTGGTCTTCATGAACGAGATGATTGGATGGTTGAAAGGCTAAAGATAAAAAGAATTTTACGGGCACCATGCTGCGCGCACCCGCCGCGCAAGGAAACCAAAATAGCAGATCTCCGCCGGGTTACCTAAGCAAAAAAACAACCGGGGATCTTTGCCCTCATAACCTGCGGAGAATCAGCTCCCCCACAAAAACAAAAGCCCCCCTTCTTTGATGTAAATTTAATTTTTTTTAGTTTTCGTTATGTTTTTTTATGTCCAAACAAGCCATAAAGCAGTCATAATGGAGCACCATTGATTTCAACGTCATTTTTATAGCCGGAAAGGGCAGTTTTTAGCCCATATCGGCGGCTATATCCTAATTTTTGTTTTTCAAAATCAAATATATGTTTTGTTAATTTTCAAAGTGAAATAATTTGTAAAAGCTTGGTTTTTAATCCTTTTCCATACTACATTTCGTACATAAACAAAAGGTCATTGATTTACGATCACAATGGGAACACCGAAATTTACGTTGGGTAGGTGGTTTGTGTGGGCTATCCCGTTTCTGCTACTTTCCTGCCATTCCGCAGAAGAGGTGGAATTGGAAAATGCCGCTGGCATGGTTTCCTCCGAAGAGATGGCAAACATGATGGGCTTGTTGGAGGAGTTGGACCTGCTGGTATTTTCAGCCATGATGCAGCAGGATTTGACTCAAGGAAAAATTTCACCTATTCTGGATGTATCCAGTTGCCCGGGCTCGGTCATCATGCGGGACGAGAAAAACAGCCGGATAAAGGTGGATTACGGTAGTGGCTGTGTCGACGAAAGAGGTCTTCAGAAAAAAGGAGTCGTTACCATCGCTTATACCGATTCCTTTCTGATAAAAGGCAGCAGTGTTACCATCGGTTTTGAAAATTTTTCCTTGAACGGACGAAAGTTGGACGGAACAAGAAAATTGGAAAATTTGGGCTTTCAGTCCGAAAAAAGGCGTATCCGGTTTTCTTCCGTTATCAGTGATTTTCAATTTACCTCCCTAACAGGAGAAACGTACCGCCTGGATCACTCGCAAATCAAAGATTTGCATCTTTCTACGGAGGAAACAGGATTTCGGATTTACCTGGAAGGATACGGGACGGTATCGACCATTGCGGGAGAAAAGACGTCGTTTGAAATAATACATCCGGTAGTATACCTGCAGGAATGCATGGCTTCCGGAAACCCCATCCCCTCTCAGGGTAGTTTGCAGCTCCGGGGAGGAAATCAACAGGTGCTACTTACCTTCGACTCGGGTAATTGTAGCAACAAGCGTTGAAAAAGAGCTTATTTTTTTGAAGATTGATTACGAGTGGGTTGGAAGAGAAGTTGGTTAATTTTGGTAGTTGGTTAATTTTTTAATGTAGGGTTTACCCGGAGCCTCTTAACTTGGTAGTGTCAGAGGCTCCGGCTTTTTTACCCTTTTATTTCAGGCTTTCCCTCCGGGAAAAAATGGTGCACATCTCGCTGAGGAAAAGGAACTTCAATGGCGTTCGCTTCCAATGATTCCTTTATAGCCTCCATGTTGTCCCAAAAAACCGGCCATAGATCGTCGGCATTGGCCCAACACCGGACGGTGAGATCCAACGAATTGTCGCCAAAATTAGTAAAGTAAACCGCGGGTGCGGGATCACCGTGTATCCGTTCGTCCTTTTTTAAGGTATCCAGAATGACCTGTCTGGTCTTTTTCAAATCGGTACCATAGGCTACCCCTACCGCCATGTCAATCCGACGGGTTGGTTTTATGGAAAAGTTAACGATGCTGTTGTTGGCAAGCGCGCCATTGGGAATGGTTACCACCTTGTTGTCAAAATTCCGAACCGTGGTATAAAGAATGGCAATTTTTTCGACCGAGCCTAGGGTGCCCTGCGCCTCGATGGTGTCGCCCACTTTAAACGGTTTAAAGATTAGAATCAGTATTCCCCCGGCGAAGTTGGCCAGTGAGCCCTGAAGCGCCAGGCCAACGGCCAAACCGGCGGCACCCAATACGGCAATAAACGCGGTCACCTCCACACCCAGCGTAGAAAGAACGGCGAGAATCAGCACGATATACAGCAAGCCCTTCAAAAAACTGTTTAAAAACGACGCAAGGGAGGGCTCCACCTCGTACTTGATAAAAATCCTATCGGTAGCGCGTAGTGTAAAGTTGATCACCCATTTACCGATAAAATATACGAGTAAGGCAATAAGTATGCTTTTTACGGCCGTTAAAAGCAGTGGGACAATATTTTCTAGAAGCCCCTCAAAATCAAGGTTATCCAATTCCATAGTCTAATTAAAATTTTGGTTAAAATTATGTCAAAATAGAATTTTTTTTTTAAAACCAACAAATAACCTGCCATCGGAATGCCCAATGCCACGAAATTTTATAGGTAGTGATTCCCGCCGCGGCTAAAATCCGCTCCCAATCCGTTCTGCTAAACGCGCGCAAAACCGATAGCGGGGCATCGTTTTTTACCATGCGGGAGCGAGAAAAGACCGCCGTCAGCCATTTGATGCTATAGTAGGCCAGAAAATGCCGATGCAGGTCATTAATAACCAACCCGATTCTAGTGGTATCCTTGAGGTTACAAAGAATCTGGACCAGTTCCTCGTCGGTAAAATGATGGGTAAACAGGGTGCAGGTTTGTATGTCCGCCGGGGTTTTCAAAAAGTCCTTCTCAAACACATTTCCCACCCTAAACTGAATTTCAGGATACCTGGACTGGATGGTCTCGCGTGCCAGCGAAATGATGTGGGGATTGGCATCGATGCCGGTAATTTCCAGCGAGTAGCGGTTTCGGTCTCCCCATTTTTTTAGCACCAAAGCCATGTCTCCCCTGCCACATCCCAAATCGGCAATGCGGTGCGTTTTTTGACGATTTTTCCCAATCAGGTACTGTATGCCAGAGGTGGTCACCCGATTTCCTCCCAATAGCCGGTTGATGGTGCGCAGCTCTCGAAGGGTTTGCTCCAGCTCCTTGCCGCTGCATTGCAGGTCGTCCATCAACTCCTTTGTGTAACTTCTGTGGGCAAATTTGCTCATGACTTTTGGAGCAATAAGGTTTCTAAGGTAAGCCCCGGACCAAAACCCATGGCCAAGACCTCTCCCTCTATGGCAGGATCTTCCAGGATGGCGGCGAGTACGTATAAGATGGTGACGGAAGACATGTTGCCAAACATTTCGAGTACCTGGTGAGCGTGTCCATTTTGTCGTTCCTCAATGCCGAAAGCCGATTCAATTTTTTTCAGGATTTGTTTGCCTCCCGGATGAATCGCAAACTGGCGGATCTGTGCGATGTCAAATTTGTTTTCCAGGTTTTTTCGCAATTCCAAAATTCCTCGATTCAATAAATCGGGAATGTATTTGCTAAGTCTCATTTCGAAACCAAAATCACCGATCGTCCATGCCATGTCGGTTTCTCCTTCGATCAGGATATTACTCTGGTATTGGCGGATGGCCAGACCATGTTCTGCGTTTTTAACCAAAACAGCCGCGGCCCCATCCCCAAAAAGTGCATTGGCGATGACGTTATCCTCGTTGTACGCTTTTTGAAAGTGGATCGTGCATAGTTCCACACCCACAATCAATACGCGGGCGTTGGGTTCGCTACGGCAGATCCTATCGGCCAGTTTGATTCCATTAAATGCGGCATAACAACCCATGAAATGAATGGCGTAACGCTCGATCGTATTGGGAAAGCCAATCGTTTGGATAATGTCCATCTCCACTCCAGGCGCGTACATGCCGGTACAGGAGACCAACACCAGGTGTGTCACCTTCGAGGGCGGGAGTTGCGCCTCCTGCAAGCATCGCCGAATGGCCGTTTGGGCCAAAACCGGAGCCACGTTCCGAAATACCTCCATTCGCTTGGCCGTGCCCGGAAAGGGCTCCAGACTCCTGTTATTTGGAAAAAATTCAAACTTAGCCGGATCCTCGAAGTTGAAGTCATTCAGGGCACTGTATCGCTGCCGGATCCCCGATTTACGGTAAATAAAACCCAATTTTCTGCTCTCCTGAGGGTCCAACCCATGTGCCAATTGCATAAAGCGACTGATCTTTTCTTGAGAAATGGGTTCTCCCGGATTGGCCAGCCCTATGCTGACGATTTGGCTATTCATGGATTTTATTTTAGCTTGTTTTTATTGTAATTTTCAAGATAAGTAAAAAACAGTTGCCATGACGAAAAGTTATCAAGCTTTCTAACTATGTTTAAGAAATCAAGTTGGGAACACTTGCGGATTCCCTTTTCCTATTACCTGATGCCGGTATACTGGTTTGCGCTCGCCACCCTGCCCGAAATCGAACTCTTCCGGGCTGTGATGGTGTGGGTGGTTCTCCACCTTTTTTTATACCCGTCCAGCAATGGATACAACAGTTATTTTGATAAGGATGAAAAAAGCATCGGGGGCCTGAAGAACCCCAAGAAGGTCAGTCTGGACCTGTACTACTTATCCCTGGTGTTTTTTCTGATAGCTCTTGGGCTTGCGCTGGTATTGGGCACTGCCTTTTTCTGGATGGTGCTGGTCTACGGACTGGTTTCCATGGCGTACAGCCATCCCTCCATTCGGCTTAAAAAATATCCCTATGTCAGTTGGCTTACGGCAGGCTTTTTTCAGGGAGCCTTTACCTTCTGGATGTGCGTGGAAGGGCTGGGGGATTCGGAATGGTCCTGGCCACTTCCGGATAGCCTGTGGATGCCGGCATCGCTAACCAGCATCTTGCTGTTGGGTTCTTATCCACTGACACAAATTTACCAGCACGAGGAGGATAGTAAACGGGGCGATGAAACACTCAGCCTAAAGCTAGGACTTTCCGGAACGTTCGGATTTTCGTCCATCTGGCTGTTGTTGGGTGGGATTGCATTTGCCGGGTACTTCTTTTACACAAATCAACCCTGGGCGGTTTGGGTTTTCTTACTCGCCATGCTTCCGGTCGTATGCTATTTTTCGGTTTGGTTTTTTTTAGCCCAAAAAGATCCCGAACGATACGTCTCCCACAGCATGAGCATGTGGATGAACAAAATTTCTGCTACGGCTTTGAATGTCTTTTTTGTCTACCTGGTCTGGCAATCGCAGGCAGCCATCCCTTGAGGCATGATAGGGTGGGATGGATTATGGAACGGCCTTAGGTACATGGGGTCCCGGTGCGGAACGGTAGAAAAAAGGAGGCTTTTCTTGCAGTCTCCGGCATCGGGATGCCGTTCAACTACAATTTTGATGAAGGAAGCTGCCAAAAAAAAGATATTCTTTATATTGCTCCAAAATTAATTTTCAGGTATGTATAGCAACACGATTACGAAGGGCTTTCTCGCCCTTTTGAGTGCAATGATCTTCCTTGGCGCCTGTTCCACGCGATCCGGCGACCCCAGGGTATTGGTTTTTGCGAAAACCGAAGGATATTACCACGAATCCATCCCAGATGGATTGCAGGCAATTATGAAGTTGGGACAGGAAAACGGCTTTTCGGTGGATACCACCACTCAGGCCGAAATGTTTACCGAGGAAATCCTGCAACAATACAGCGCAGTCGTTTTTCTGAGTACGACCGGAGACGTACTCAACCACTATCAGGAAGCCGATTTTGAACGCTACATACAGGCAGGTGGAGGCTTTGTGGGCATCCATGCTGCGGCAGATACGGAATACGATTGGCCCTGGTATGGAAAAATGACCGGTGGCTACTTTTCAGACCATCCGGGTATCAACGACCCGCACCCCAATATACAGGAAGGAAGCCTGGACGTAGTGGACAAATCCCATGGAAGCACCTCCTTTTTACCGGACCAATGGACCCGTACCGACGAGTGGTACAGCTACAAAAACCTGAACGAAGACGTCAACGTACTGATAACCCTTGATGAAAGCAGCTATCAGGGAGGAGAGGACATGGGCGAGCATCCCATTGCCTGGTACCACGAATACGATGGCGGCAGGGCCTTTTACACCGGTGGAGGGCATACCAGCGAATCCTTTCAGGAGGAGCTCTTCTTGCGCCACCTGGCAGAAGGTATTCGCTATGCCATCGGAGCCAATAAAAAACTGGACTATTCACGGGTGAGTAGCAAGCGGGTGCCCGAAGCCGATCGTTTCGCAAAAATCAACATGGTGAGCGGGGAGTTTACCGAGCCGACCGAAATGGCCATTCTTCCGAATCTGGATATATTGGTCTCCCAACGTAGGGGCGAAATCCTGTTGTATAAAAACGGAGATTCCACCACCAATCAGGTAGCTCACCTGGACGTGTATTGGAAAACGGATGCCCCAAGAGTAAATGCCGAAGAAGGGCTTATGGGCATCAAGGCAGACCCGGACTATGAAAACAACCACTGGGTTTATGTTTTTTATAGCCCCACGGGAAAATCAGTGAACAGGCTCTCCCGGTTTAAATTTGAATCCGATGAATGGAAAATGGATACCGAGCAGGTGATTCTGGAGTTCTATTCCCAGCGGGATATTTGCTGCCATACGGGTGGATCCATCGCCTTTGACAGCGAGGGGCTGCTCTATGTATCGGCCGGAGACAATTCCACACCCTTCAACCAGCCCAACCAACCCCATACGTTGAGAGGGTATGCCCCGCTGGACGAAAGGCCGGGTTTTGAACAATACGATGCGGCGAGGTCTTCCGGAAACACCAACGACTTGCGCGGAAAAATTATCCGCATAAAAGTGAATGAAGACGGCTCCTACAGCATTCCGAAGGGCAATTTGTACCCGGAAGGAATGGCGGGAACCAAACCCGAAATCTACGTGCAGGGCAATCGAAACCCCTACCGAATCAGCGTGGACCAAAAGACCGGCTACCTGTACTGGGGAGAGGTGGGGCCCGATGCCCGGGCAGACAGCCTGGGTGTGCGTGGTCCCAAGGGCTATGATGAAGTAAATCAAGCAAAAGAAGCCGGTTTTTTTGGTTGGCCCTTCTTTGTAGGAGACAACTACCCCTACAATGCCTACGATTTTGACACCGGAGAATCTGGAATCCAGTTCGATCCACTCAAGCCGGTAAACCTGTCCCGCAACAATACCGGATTGAAAGAATTGCCGCCAGCCCAACCAGCATTTATCTACTATCCCTACGTTGAATCGCCGGAATTCCCGCAAGTCGGAACGGGCGGCCGAAATGCAATGGCAGGTCCGGTGTATTACTCCGACCTGTATCCCAATGGAGGCGGATTACCCGACTATTACGACGGAAAGCTGTTTATCTACGATTGGATTCGCGGCTGGATCAAAGCCGTGACGATGGATGAAAATGGCGACTACGTCAAAATGGAACCATTTATGGCAGACGTGCGCCAAAACGCCCTCATCGACCTGGAATTGGGACCCGACGGAAAATTGTACCTGCTGGAATACGGCAACGGCTGGTTCAGCGCCAACGAGGACGCTGCCCTTTCCGTCATTGCGTTCAACCCCGGCAACCGCGCGCCAGTAGTTACCGGAATTACCTCGGACAAAACATCTGGAACCCTTCCGCTTCAGGTGCAACTGCAAGTAAAGGCTAGCGATCCGGAAAAGGATGCGCTGACCTATACCTGGGACCTGGGGAACGGGGAATACATCGACACCACCGAACCTCAATTGACCTACACCTACGAATCCGTCGGCGATTACGATATCTCGGTAACGGTCCGGGATACCGGAGAGGAAGCTGCCAAAAGCCCAGTGCTGAACGTGTATGCTGGAAACGTTGCGCCAGAAGTACACATACAGTTTGCCGGCAACTCCTCCTTTTATTTCCCAGGAAAATCCGTTGACTACGAAGTGACCGTCACGGATCCCGATGATCCCGAAGCGGGAAATGACCTATCCACCCTTTATGTGTCAGCAGACTACATCGAGGGATTCGACCAGGCAGAAGCGGCCATGGGGCATCAGATCATGTCGGAGGCCATGGCCGGAAAGAGCATCATGGAATCCCTGACCTGCAAAACCTGTCATCAGGTAGACGAGGCGTCCGTAGGCCCTGCCTACACGGAAGTTGCCAAAAAATACGCCGACGATCCGGAAGCAGCCGATCACCTGATCAATAAGATCATTAAAGGTGGATCGGGTGTATGGGGAGAAACGATGATGCCAGCCAATCCTTCCGTAAAAGAAGGCGATGCCCGGAAAATTGTCGCCTGGGTGCTTTCGCTCGGAGAATTAGAAAGCCTGGAATCCAGCCTTCCGCCAGCTGGCAGCCTGGATCCGCTTCAGGGAAAACCCCTTTCCAACAATGGGGTCATGATCCTGAACGCCAGTTTCACCGACCGGGGTGGCGAAACTATCAAACCACTGACTAGTTCCGCTACCGCCTACCTGCGGAACAGTAAGATTAGCTTTGACGAACTGAGCGAAACATCCGGATTCGACAATGTCGATTTTGAGGGACAAAAAATCTTGATTGCCCCTACGGATCGTGGGCATGTTGCCCTCAAGGGAATCGACCTTACTGGTCTGAAAGGCATCGACTTTACGGCCGGTTCTCAAAACCCGTTTGCCTTTGGCTATCAGATAGAAGCCCGGGTTGGAAGTCCGGATGGCCCACTGATCGGTCAGTCGATACTTCGCAAAAAACCCGAACAAGGCAGAAGCCAATACGACTTCCAACTATCGTTTGAAAATGTACCGGAGGAGGAAATGCAGGACCTATACCTTGTCACGGTACCGCTGAATGAAGCGGAAAAGGTAAATTTGGCCTTTTTATCCATGGAAATGATTTCCGAATAGTACGAAGCAGGGACACATCCAGGCCTCAACCACCCTGTACCCATCGGTGCAGGGTGTTTTTTTTTCAAGCCCTGGTATTCATTAAGGCGCCGTTGAAGCGGCTGCACCCGAAGAAACTGGCACCGGACAACTCCCCCTGGATAAGCCACTGGGGGTACGAATTCAGCTCGCTCGGGTACTCCTTGTAGATTCCAGGCGGTAGGGGATTAATTCATTTTCTGAGCATAAAATTCACGCCAACTCCAACTTCCACTCCATGGGTACGATCTTCTAAAAGGCCCGTACGCGCCACCGGTAACCAGTATTGACTTCGCAAAGACAATTTCCACCGCCTGGCCAACAGGTAATTGGTCCCAATGCCCAGTCGTAAATGACTGATTGTAAATTGGCGTAAAGGGTCCGAAGCATACTGATACTCCAGTTCGGAATTGTTTTCAAACTCGTAGATAAAATCCTGTCGGGATAGGTAATTACCCAGCAGTCCGAAACCACTTTCAAAGCTCACTCCCGCAAAACTCGGGCTTCTCCAGCGCAGTTCCAGCGGGAAAAACCACTGCCGATTGGTCAGGTAGATTTCGTCCAGGCTGCTGATATCCTGGGGCACTTCGGGCAGGCCATCCACCAATGCCTGATCCAACGCCATGATTTCCTCGTCATCCAATTCCCCTTCTACCCGGTTTCGTATGGCCCCAAGGTATAGGCCCCATCCACTTTCCCATTCCAGCCCCAGGTGAACACCCTGTTGATTGGGAGTGTAATATTCAATCAGGCGGCTGATCGGAAAAACCAGGGAGGTACCGGCTTCCAGGTGAAGCGTGGTACGACTTTTTCTGGCAACGGGCATCTGGTTTAGGTTGCTGGTGTCTCCTACGACGAGCTCCTTGTCCGTTCGCATCACAAACTCCTCCTCCGGGCCGACGGGAGCAGGTGCAGCCAGGGACCTTCTCCGGGGTTGATTGCCGCCAACCTTTCCTTTCATAGAACCCTTTCCCACTTCCTGCCTACCTGTGGTAAGGGAATCATCCACCTGACTCCGCGTCTCGCCGCTCCGGGTATCGGAACGGAAACCGCCAACGGACGCTTTTGACATTGAATGGGTTTCGACACCGGCCGGGTTAGCTGTTGCCAATGGATCCAGTCCCGGACCCATTGAGCCGGTAGCGGTATTTACTTCCACGAAGCCTTGCGTTTCTGCACCATTTTCCAAGTCCTCGTATACCGGATTACCGGCTGGAGGCCCAAGGGCCGTCTTCTCTTTTACATATATTTCCCGGTATACGTACACGGTGTCCACGAGGTACACCGTATCGCTGCGGTAAATCGTATCGACACCTACACTACCCCCTTCCTGATAGAAGCGTTCAGCGGGTGTGTTTTTTTGCGTTTCCGTATACCACCACAGGCCCCCGAGAAAGAGGCCCGTAGCGTACAGGTAAGGAAAAAACCATTGCTTCCAGAAGGGGGTGCTAGACGCATACAACAGCGGGGAAAATTTTTCCCATGCTCCCTCTTCTTCCGGGGCGGAAAGCTGTTCGAGCTTGTCCCTGATTTTTTTTTCGAATGGATCGTGCTTAGCCATGATTGATTTGCTTTTCTTGGTGTAGAGCAGCCAATGCCTTTTGCATGCTTGCCTTGGCTTTCGCGTAGTTGGATTTGGATGTCCCTTCTGAAATACCCAGTTGCTCGGCGATTTCCCGATGGGTATATCCCTCTACCGCATACAGAGAAAACACCATGCGGTAGGCGGGGGAAAGGTTTTGTACGAGGGCCAGGATTTCTTCAGCGCTGATTTTGTCCAGCAGATCATCGTTAAACGAAGAACGAAGCGGTGCCTCTTCGTAACCCGGGTGCCTGTCTTCGTAGCGCTTCCTGCGGCGGAAATGATCTATAGCCGAATGGACCATGATGCGGCGTACCCAGCCACCAAAACTCAAATCGGGACTGTAAGTCTCAAGCTGCCGGAATACTTTAAGCATGCCCTCGTTGACCACTGACCGGGCTTCGTCCAGATCTGGCGTGTAGCGACGGGACACATTCAAGGCCAGCGGGTAAGCCAGTTTGAACAAGCGCTCCTGTGCTTTTCGATCATTTTTGCAACAAAGGCGAATCAGCTCCTGTAGTTCCTTGGAATCGGGTAAGTTCATCTTGATTACATCACGCTCGAAACGTCCGAAAAGGTTGCCTTACTCAAAAAAAATTCTTGCTCCAGGCAACGAAATGCTCGGAATCCAGCGTAATCCGGGGGGGAAGATAAAAAAACGGTAGCATTCGTAGAGCAAAAAACGCAGGTTTTTTGGAAAAAAGCAGCGTCGCAGATACGCGCTGTCTGGTGAAATTGCCCGAAAACCACGTTTGGATGCCCTAGAAAGACCCGTTGAAATACTCCTTAGTTCATTCGTTTTATTTACCTAACCTACCCACAAGAAATGTCACTAAAAAAAGAACTAGAGAAACAAGGAAACTGGCTTTTCAAGTACAGGAGTTTTTTACCTCTGGCAATTGTATTTATCGGAACACTAATTCATGTACAGGCAGCAATCAATCCGGATTCATTTTTGGTGAAAAATGTATCTTCGAACACGCTTTTGGAAATTACTGCCATATGCACCAGTCTAGTCGGGTTCCTTATTCGCGTATATACCGTCGGACATACCCCAAAAAACACCTCCGGAAGAAATACCAAACGGGGGCAGGTGGCGGAATCGCTGAACACAACGGGAATCTATTCCATTGTGCGCCATCCGCTATACCTGGGTAACTTTTTGATGTGGCTCGGGCCAGCCATGCTAACCGCAAACTTTTGGTTTACCGTCTCTTTTGTGTTTCTTTTTTGGCTGTACTACGAACGAATCATGTACGCAGAAGAAAAATTTCTACAGCAAAAGTTCGGAAAAACATATGCCGATTGGGCAGACGGGGTTCCAGCGTTCCTTCCCGCCATCACTACGTTCAGAAAACCGGTGTACCCGTTTAGCTGGAAGAAAGTGCTAAAAAAAGAAAAAAATGGGCTTTTCGCATTGTTCCTCCTGTTTTGCTTTTTCGATATTTTCGGAAAATACCTAAGGCAAGA
Source organism: Cyclobacterium xiamenense (assembly GCF_009467825.1). Taxonomy (GTDB): domain Bacteria; phylum Bacteroidota; class Bacteroidia; order Cytophagales; family Cyclobacteriaceae; genus Cyclobacterium; species Cyclobacterium xiamenense. The sequence continues at coordinate 187,653 of NZ_WIOK01000006.1, forward strand.
TAGCAACTACAATTATTTCCTACTCACCCTATGCCTATTTACCGGATTGCTGTACATGGTACTGAAATACCTCAAAACGCACACGAATAGACTGGATGAAGTCGATCGCTAGTTGGGCTGCCACTTCCCGGGTTCGGGCACTGGGAAACACCGAAAGTATCCTCCTTACCGACGCAACAAAACAAGCCAACGCAAAATCATGGCAACGTCAATTCGTACGACTGGTAGGATCAAATCTATCTGGAAATACTCCCCTGACCGAACTGGATCAATGCTCCCTTTGGCCAATCTCGTTAGGGAGAATAGATTCAGGTAATAGGCCATTGACCTCCACCGCCGGGGCGCACAAAGCTGTCCGGGAGTTTCGTAAAAATAATCTCAAAAATATTTCAATCCTCAGGCAACGCTTTGGGAAACCAGCGGCGTAATGCGAGTGAAACCAAATCAACAACTACATGAAAAAGTTACTTCTATTACTATGGTTCGTCGGAATTACGGCCGGCATTGCCAGCGCACAGGACAGCCCGGAAACCCTTTTCGGTAACAAGGTCTCGGTGGAAAAAATTGGATTTATGGTAGACCCGGGCTTTCAACTGACCCAGGTTGCAGGTGAGGGCGCGGGATATGCCCTCTTTCGGGCAGGTCTCACCCTCCACGATAAACTGACACTCGGTGGATTCTACGGGCAGCTGCTAAACGATATACGGCCTTCCTCCTTCGAAAACGTCCTTCCGGCACAGGCACACATGGACTCCTACCAGGCCGGTGGATTTATCGAATACACCCTTTTTTCCAGCAGACTGGTACACTTCAGCTTCCCGCTTTCAATAGGAGTCGTGGAACTCGAAATTGATCAGGAGGGAAGGGATTTTGATTACGAAGAAACCAAAACCCTGCTTTTAGAGCCCGGCGCACAACTCGAAATCAACCTGCACCGTTTTGCACGACTGCATGCCGGCCTCGGCTACCGAATAATGGGTGCAACCTTCCAGGAATCCGCAGGAGTCCCCGAAGCAGGTAACAACCTAACCTTCCAGATCGGACTGAAAATGGGTCTGTTCTCGATTCAAAACTTAAAACAAAACGAAGCTATCCAATGAAACAATTTCCTGTAATTATTTTCATCGTTGGCCTGTTTTCCTGTGACCTCATCGGGGTGGATTCATCCAGCCCGGATGAGCAATTGTCTCAAGGAACCATCACTGTCTCAGAGCTGACGGAGACATTGGTAGCTTCCACTGCCGTCAAAATTACCCGGTTCATCGAAGATGGCCGGGACAAAACCTCCCGGTTTGAGGAGTTTGTATTCAATTTTAATGCGGACGGTACGGTCGTGGCTACCTCCGAAAGCCAGGTAATTAGCGGAACCTACCGGGTCTTTCACGACGACGGAAAAACGGAACTTCGGATGACCTTTCCAGCAAACTCCATCCTGTACGAATTGACCGATGACTGGTACTTCCGGGCCAAATCGGAAAAAGGCATCCAATTTGACGACAGCGGTGATCAGCTAAGCATCGCCTACTAGCTTCTTGCTTCCAACCAGTTTAATTAACCACTATATCTTTACTACCAGAACCATGAACAAAGTCCTTCTTTCCCTTTCTTTCATTTTTAGTGCGATTCTCTACCCCGACTTTCTGTTTGCGCAAAACAGCGAAGAAACCCAAACGGTATTCAAAGACGGAATCCCACTGAACACAGAAAATCTGGGCGTCTTTATCGCACCCTCACTGGGGTTTACGCAGATGGACGGTGGCACCGCTACCCTTTTGAATCTAAGGGGTGGCGTTAGCATTCGCAACACCTTCTCCCTGGGGGGCTATTTTGCTACTTCTGTCAATGACATCCGCCCACAAAGCGAGGTAGTACCAGATGTGTACATGGACTACTGGTCCCTGGGTGGTTTTGTGGAATATACCTGGAACGCATCCAAGCTCGTGCACGTAACCTTTCCCCTCTACCTCGGATACGGTGAGGTTCAAATGGACAACGAACTCGGAAACGCCGGGCTGGGCGAAGCAAATTTCTTTCAGATCGAACCTACTGCTTTGCTTGAGATCAACCTGCACCGCTTGCTCGGCTTGAACCTGGGTGTGGGCTATCGGATGCTGGGAAACATGAGCTACCGGAATTTCGACCAATCGGATATGGACGGCTTGACCGGCTACGTGGGATTGAAATGGAAGGTATTTCAGTAATCCAATTCCAAAATCAACAATTGGACGCATCTTTCTTCTGGGGAAACGGGAAAAGCACCTTCCGGTTTCCCCTCGTTTTTTGCGTATTGAAGGTTCTGCGAAGCTTCGATCCTAGCCCTCTGGAAAGGGCTTTAACAGATGCACCCGAAAAAGCGGCACTGCAGCCACAATATTTTGTGGAGACTTCAAGTTTTACGTAAGAACAGCCGCCGAAACACATGCAACTCGATACCCTTTCCGCCATGCCACCCGATTCGTCCAGCCTGGAAATACGTTGGTTTTTTTCAAAACCTGTTCCCGAATTGAAGGCCTTTGTGCTGGCAGCCTTTCGTTTGAAGCCGCTGCCGGAAATACGAACGGATGTGTACTACCCCATTCCCGGCAGGGAGGATCTGGGATTAAAAACCCGCGAGGGTGAAAACGAGCTAAAGAAACGAAGGCAATCCGGACTTCCTCTTTTTTTCCACGATTCGCAGGCCGGTTACCTGGAAATTTGGGACAAATGGGTGGTGGAAAATGGAATCGAGCAGGAGGGGTACCTGAATTCAATTTCCATCCGGAAAAAACGATGGGCCCTAAAATTCACCCTGTCTGAAACCGGCGCATGGGAAGTGCATCCGTATGAAAGCTACCTGCCTCGGGGAATTCAGATGGAGTACACTGCGCTAAGCTGGCGGGACTGTGCGTATTTTACCTTTGGCTTGGAAGGATTTGGCAGCGTCGGTCAGGCAGAGGTAGAACAATTCCTTGCCCTGGTGCCCCCTTGCTCCGAACTGTCCCTTGACCATTCATCGGGCTATCCTGCCTGGATTTTTCGCCTGTAGCTTTGTTTTTTGCGCATCTCGGGAGCTAGCGTAGCGCTTCCTTTTTGAAAATTAGGGAAATGGCCTTTCTGCGTTGCGCTTTTTTTTGTCCCCGGCCAGCAGGACTTTCGCATGCGTGTTTTGCCTGGTCTTCGGGATGGTGGATCCGGTCTGTTTTTCCCGGCCCACTCGCTCGTATACCCGGCGGACGCTGGCTGTCTCCATCTCCCATACTATAGCCAAAACTTCCAGTTCTGCACCGTTCGGTCTGTCTAGCCTCATTTTATACGATTTATTTCGCAGGCAATACACACAACTCATCTCGTATTTCGAACGACATACAATTATTTTCGTAGCGAAATAGATGAAAAATTCCTGCAAATTGATTTTTCCTTAAGGTCGTCCTTCCGTATTTTGCGGCATGTGTCTGATATCTTTTAGTTGGAATGCCCATCCAAAATACCGATTGATTTTGGTAGCCAATCGTGACGAGTACTTCAATCGCCCTACGCAATCCCTGCATCAGTGGGAAAGCGGCATCTATGCCGGCAAAGACCTGAAGGAAGGCGGTACCTGGCTGGGTTTTCATCCCTCCGGAAGGTTTGCGGCCCTGACCAATTACCGGGATATTCGTAACGAGATTCCGCGCCAACGATCCAGAGGTGAATTGGTTACCGGGTTTCTGACTAGTAGCGAAGGTCCGAAAGACTATTTGAAAAAGGTAGAAGCGATTCAAGACGAATACAACGGATTTAACTTGCTCGTAGCCGATATGGAAAACCTGTACGTATTGTCCAACTATGGCAAGGGCATTGAACTGGTAGACCCTGGCGTCCATGCGATTTCAAATGCCTTGCTTGACAGTCCCTGGCCGAAGGTAACGAAGGCCAGGAGTCAGTTTCAGGAGTTGCTGGCAAAAAAGATGCCGGAAATGGACGATTTGCAGGGGCTGCTGCAGTCTACCGAATTGGCAGCGGAGGAACAGCTGCCTGCCACGGGATTAACGCAGGAATTGGAAAAGGCGGTTTCGGCGCAGTTTATCCGGGTAGACGACTATTACGGAACGGTCAATACCTCGGCCTTGCTGTGGGATCGGCTAGGCGAGGTCCGGTTACGAGAGGTGCGCACCGTTCCGGAACGAGAGGTAACGGAATGTGCCTTTCGCCTTTATTAGTGGTATACCGGAACTATGCGTTCCATTTCCTGTTTGTATGTATATGAAAAAGTTGGAGTTACTGATAATCGGCGCCGGGCCGATCGGATTGGCCTGCGGGATTGAAGCCCAAAAAAAAGGCCTAAATTACCTGATCATCGAAAAAGGGGTGCTGACCAATTCGATTTTTAACTATCCGGTGAACATGACTTTTTTTTCCACCTCGGAAAAACTGGAAATGGGAGATATTCCTTTTATGTCCATCGCAAACAAGCCTACCCGGCCTGAGGCGCTGGAATACTACCGGCGAATCGTCCGGCATTATGGGCTGTTAATCCACTTGTATGAGGAGGTGCAAACATTGGAAAAAACCGGGGAAAGCTTTTTGGTACATACCTCGAAAGGAACCTATTTGGCCGAAAAGCTGGTGGTAGCCACCGGTTTTTACGATTTGCCCAATACCATGAATGTGCCCGGGGAAGACCTTCCGAAAGTAACCCATTATTACAAAGAACCATGGCCCTATATCGGGCAGAAAATAATCGTGGTCGGAGGAGGAAACTCTGCAGTGGACGTTGCCCTGGAAACCTGGCGTAAAGGTGCGGAGGTAACCATGGTCGTGATGAAGCCCCAAATTGATCAAACAGTTAAATACTGGGTCTTGCCAGATATCGAAAACCGGATCAAGGAAGGTTCCATTAAGGGGTATTTCAGTACCACGATCAAAGAAATTCGGGAAAATGAAGTCCTCCTGCAGACGCCTGAAGGAGAGGTGTCGGTAGCAAACGATTTTGTATTGGCCATGACGGGATACAAACCAAATTTTGCCCTATTGGACCAATTGGGCGTGCAACTCAGCTTGGACGAAAAGCGTCAGCCTTGCTACGATGCGGAGAGCCAGGAATCCAATGTGCCCGGGCTTTACCTTGCCGGAGTGGTGTGTGGTGGATTAAATACCCGGGAGTTTTTTATTGAAAACACCATCGTCCATGCCCAATCCATCATAGCGGATATCGTGAAAAAAAAGCAAACGCCTTCAGGCGTAGAAAAGTAACGCATTGATTAGCGTTTCCGGGAATCCGGATGGGTGTCGGGATGTACCTTATCCTGGTGCAATAGTACCGTGGATGTGGGGTAAGCAATGCGTATATTGTCCTCAGGTCCGAGTTTTTCGAGGATACTTTCCGTGATGGCGTGTTCAAACATCCGCCTTTTTTTTGGGTCGCAGAGGTAGCGCATGGAAAGCTGAATTCCCCGTTCGGTGATTTTAGTAAAGATCATGGGGGTAAATTGCTTGTACACGATGAGGTGGTCCTGCTTGGCTTTCTTAAAAACTTTTTCTGCTAACCGTAGATCCTCTTTCAAGTGCTCGTTCAGAATGTCCAGCAAAATGGCTTTTGCTTTTTTGAAATCACTTCGAAGGGTGATGTAAATCTTTTGCTCGTTCCAGATGTAGTTGAAACCCGTTGAATAATTGGCCTGGGCGTCCAAAAACACTTTTCCATTGGGCACGTGGATCACCCGGCCGGTACTTTGGTCGGCTTCCACCCAATTGCCGATTTCCAGCAATGAAAACTGAAAAAGACGTAAATCGATCACGTCCCCCTGCACCTCGCCTATTTGAATCCGGTCACCTACATCAAAGGGCTTGCGCAGGTAGATAAAGGCCCATCCGGCAATATTGACAAATATATCTTTCAATGCGATGGCAATGCCTGCGGACAATAGCCCAAAAAACGTGGTAACGGACTGAAAATTATTGATCCAGAGGTTGCCAATGATCAGAATCCCGATGATAAAGGAGGTGTATTCGATGACTTTTCTCCAGTGATACTGCCTCCTGAGTTCTACGGCATCACCCCGGTAGATCAGCCGTACGGAAACCTTGTTGATGAGCCACATGATAAATACGATCAGCAGGGTCTGGAGAATCCTGTTTCGCAGCGTGGTGTCAATATCAAAGTTCAGGAAATTGTCAAACATGGCGGTTCACTAAAGAAAGTCAAACTAGGCAAATATATGGCAATAATTCAACGCCTGGGAAGGAATTATTTTGGAGATTTGGGTTTTCGGTTGCCAAGCCATACCCCCAGAATGACGGCAAGAATTCCCAGGTAATGGAACGGAAACAATCGTTCCCCGTCGAGGACTCCCCAAAACAGCGCTACCATAGGTACCAGATAGGTTACCGAACTGGCAAAAACCGGGGTAACAAGTTTCACCATGGCGTTAAAGAGCACCAGGGCAGCGGCGGTGCCAACGATTCCCAATGCGGCGACGTATCCCGCCGCTTTCCAGGCCCCTTCGACGTGTAGCAGTTTGAAGGAAAAGTCCGTAAACCCCCACAAATAGATTGCCGCAAGGGGCAATACCATCATGAGCGAAACGGAAGTAATCCCTTTCGCTTCGATTTCCTGAACCCGAAATTTGATAATGTTTACATTGAGTCCGTAACAAATGGTGGCTGCTACCACGAGTAATCCGTACAGATTCATGGTCGAGAACAGTTCCGTGCCGGTACCTTCGCCTCCCGCCACGACCAGGATTCCGACTCCGACGAAGGCGATCAGCAAGCCAATGGCATTTCTTAGCGTAATCCGTGCCTGAAAGAAAAAGGCACCAACCGCCACCACCATCAAGGGGGTAAGGGCATTGATCACACCGGCCAGGGAACTGGAAAGATTGGTCTGGGCAGTAGCAAAGAGAAATGCGGGAATAAAACTACCGACAAAACCAATGGTCAGTAGGTAAGTCAATTGCTTTTTTTGTAACAATTTGATCTGAGGTATGGCAAAAGGAAGCAGCACCGTCCCCGCCATCACGATCCGAAATGCCCCCACTTCGCCGGCAGAAAACACCAAAAGGGCTTTTTTAATCAAAATAAACGAACTTCCCCAGATTAATGCCAGCAATACCAGCATTGCCCACTGTTTTAACTGGCTTTCACTGGTGGCATCAGGCATGTACAAGCGGGTTCGATTTCACGGGCAGCTATTTTTCAGGAAAACGTAGGTTTACAATTCTGCATCAGTAAATACCCGTGCTATTTCTTCCAGAAGTTCGCAGGTCTCGGCATAGGATTCATTGGTGACCAAAGCGGTGCGGTACGGTTTGAAATGGGGAAGACCCCTGAAATAATTCGTATAATGCCTGCGCATTTCGAGCAAGCCTAATTTCTCGCCTTTCCATTCCACGGAAAAATCCAAATGCCTTTTGGCTACCCTGACACGTTCTTCCAGATCCGGCCCTTCCAGCAGCTGACCGGTAGCAAAATAATGCTTGATTTCATTGAAAATCCAGGGATAGCCGATAGCCGCTCGTCCGATCATGATACCGTCCACACCGTACCGTTCGCGGTAGCTTTTCGCTTTTTCCGGGCTGTCTACGTCTCCATTACCAAATACCGGAATAGTAATTCGTGGATTGCTTTTGACGGCTGACAGGTATTCCCAATTGGCTTCGCCTTTGTACATCTGCTTTCGCGTCCGGGCGTGTATGCTGATGGCTTGTATGCCCACATCCTGCAATCGCTCGGTAACTTCCTCTATCCGAATGGTGTTTTCATCCCAGCCCAATCTGGTTTTAACAGTGACGGGAATGGAAACGGCCTTTACGATCTCGGCGGTCATGGACACCATTTTGTCGATGTCCAGCAAAATCCCTGCCCCTGCCCCTTTGCAAGCTACCTTATTTACCGGGCAGCCATAGTTGATATCCAATATGTCGGGTCCGGCTGCTTCTGCAATTGCCGCAGCCTCTCTCATGGAAGCGATTTCATTCCCAAATATTTGGATCCCTATAGGTTTTTCGTAGTCGTAAATATCTAACTTTTGGACGGATTTGGCTGCATCCCGAATCAGTCCTTCCGAACTTATAAACTCCGTATACATGAGATCCGCCCCATTGGCTTTACACACGGCCCGAAACGGCGGATCGCTTACATCCTCCATGGGGGCCAGCAAGAGTGGGAATTCCCCCAGATTCAAATCTCCGATTTTAATCACGCGCTAAAATTTTATGCAAAAATGAGTGTTTTTCCTTGAAAATCAATACCGTTAGCCGTTATTCGGGCATTTTTCCGGTACTTAATTTACACGCAAATCACTAAACCGGCTTGTGGTACAGGCTATTTCATGTAAATTTAAGCTGTCTATGGAAATCTACGAACATCAACCGGGGTATCAGGTGAGGCAGCATTGGTTGCTTTCCTTTTCGGTTTTGGTTTTACTTGTATTTGGCGCCCTCGCCATCCTTCAAACCCTGGCTGTCGGGCTGATTCCTTTCTTATTTGGAATTGGCTTTGATCAGTTACCCGCACTTTTGAGTGGAACATTGGATCATCCAAACGGGCGAATGGCCTTCCTGTTCATACAAGGCTTAGGGGGAGGTTTGGCTTTCTGGTTGGGTGGTTGGCTGTTTATCCGGCTGGTAGACAAAAAAACCATGCGGCTTTCCCGGCAGTTTAGCCCGGAAAAACTGCACGAAATCGGGTTGGTGTTTCCCATTCTGATTGGGTTTGTGTTGTTTAATTCCCTGTGGGTGTACCTCAACATGAACATGGAGTTTCCGGAAGCATGGAAGGGTTTGGAGACCCTACTTCGGGAAAAGGAGGACCAGTTGATGGAGTTGACCCTTTACCTGACCGATTTTGCCAGTACCGGGGAGTTGCTCATGGGCATTTTGGTGATCGGTGTATTGGCGGGCATTGGGGAAGAATATCTTTTTAGGGGAATCGTCCAACCAAAAATGCATGCCTATACCCAAAACGCGCACCTTGCCGTTTGGCTTACAGCACTTATCTTTTCGGCTATCCACTTTCAGTTTTACGGGTTCCTACCCAGGATGATGCTCGGCGCATTGTTTGGCTACCTGTACCTGTATTCCGGAACGTTGGTTTTTCCCATTCTGGCCCATATACTCAACAATACCTTTACCCTATTTCTGGTCTATTTCAACAAATTGAATTTGATCGACTACGACATGGAAAATGCGACCGAACTACACTGGGAATACGTCCTTATTGGCGGGGTCGTCTTTCTGCTTTCCTGGAAACGGTTTCTGAGCCGGCAAAAAACCCAAACACATGCGTAAATGGCAAAAAATTTTTGAATCTGATTCTCCGATCCGGGCTGAAATTGTCAAGGGGGTTTTGGAAGAAAAGGGCATCGTGGCCGTCATCCTGAATAAAAAGGATCCCGTGTACAAAATTCACGGCAGCATAGAGGTGATGGTTTCTGCTGACGAAGCCATCCGGGCTATAACTATCGTTGAGAATGAGATCTCGTTTTAGCATCAGCAATTATAGCAACCTGGCACAGCGAGTCATTACCGCGCTGATTGGCGCTGCGGTGATTATCGGCAGCACCATTTTTAGCGAATGGGCGTATTTCTTCGTGTTTGCCATTCTGCTTGGCTTCACACAAATGGAGTTTTACAAGCTATCGGGCCTGGACGGAATGTTGCCCTTGAAAAGTTTTGGGACCTTTGTGGGATTATTAATCTTTGCGTTTACCTTTTTGGAGGAAATGAAAATCATTCCCATTGCCTATTACTTTCTGGTATTTCCGCTGCTGTCCATGATCTTTTTTATCAAACTGTACCGAAAGTCGGACAAAAAGCCATTTACGGGAATTGCCTACACGATTTTGGGGATCTTTTACGTGGCCATTCCCTTTTCTCTGTTGACGGTTGCGGCCTTTTCGGTAGACAATACGTTTCATTTCGAAATTGTTATCGGTTCTTTGCTGATCTTATGGGCCAGTGATTCAGGCGCGTATTTTGCCGGAACGAAATTTGGAAAAACGAAGCTTTTTGAACGGGTGTCACCAAAAAAATCCTGGGAAGGGAGCCTTGGAGGGGCTTTTACAGCGATTGTCGTCACCTATTTCATTTCGAAAAATTTCACTGTCCTGCCGGAGTGGCAGTGGTTTTGTATCATGACCATTATCATCATTGCAGGTACGTATGGCGACCTGATCGAATCCCTTTTTAAACGGAGCATTGCCATCAAAGACTCGGGAAAAGGGCTTCCCGGACACGGAGGCTTTATGGATCGATTTGATGGTTTGCTTTTATCTACGCCATTTATCGTAGCATTTTTGAAAATATTTTAATTCTTACCTGAAAAAATCCTAATATTGTAAAACGTAAGTCCATACCCTGCGCTCGCTGGCAGCCAATAATTGCTGACTGACGCCGGCGCAGTTGAATCAAAGTTGCTCGCTCATGACCATTCATAAAGAAGGAAGATCGCTATTATTTTGGCTACTCTTTATACTGGCCGCAGTTAATATCCTGCTGCATCAGGTTTTACCCGACAGAGAGTTACTGTTAAACCTGACGATGCTGGGAAGCATTGTTGGCTACCTGGCTGTTTTGCAGTTTTTTCGAAACCCGGCCATCCCCATGCCCGATGACCCCGCGTTGATTTATGCAGCTGCAGATGGAAAAGTGGTGACCATCGAAAAAACGCGCGAGGACGAATACCTACAGGAAGACCGGATTCAGGTATCGGTGTTCATGTCCCCCATAAACGTGCACGTCAACCGGTCTCCCTTGACTGGCCTGGTCAAATACGTTAAATACCATCCGGGAAAGTACCTGGTGGCCTGGCATCCGAAATCAAGCACCGAAAACGAACGAACCTCTCTGGTATTGGAGCATCCCTCCGGGCTGCTACTGATGGTTCGGCAAATAGCCGGAGCCATGGCCAGGCGCATCAAGTGGTACGTAAATGAGGGCGATCCCGTGGTGCAGGGGCACGAATTTGGTTTTATAAAATTTGGTTCCAGAGTGGATCTGTTTCTCCCGCTGGATGCTGAGATATTGGTAACGGTAAACCAAAAGACAAAGGCTGGCATCACCCCAATTGCCCGTCTTAAATCCTAAGCATTCCTCAGCCCAGACCCATTTCCAGGGCTTTTTTCACCAATTCTGCCATGGAAGACACTTCCAGCTTCCGGTGAAGGTGTTTTCGGTGGGTTTCGACCGTGAACACACTCAGGTACAGCTGGTCCGCGATTTCCTTATTACTTTTCCCACGGGCAATCCATTTAAGGATTTCCAACTCGCGTTTTGATAGCTTGAAGGCTGTTTTGAAGTGATCGTATTGGTCGAATTCGTCTTCCTCCGCTTGTTTCAATACTTGCTCAAAATTCGCCAGGTACCTTTCTTCCATTACTTCCCGGATGGTAAAAATCAATTCGTCGGGATCGGCATTTTTCAGCACGTAGGCGTCTACTCCCTGCTGTATGCATTTTTTAAAAATTTCTTCTTCGTCGTACATGGAAAGCACGATGGTTTTTATTTTCCAGCGCTTCTTCTTGATGTGTTGCAGAATTCCGAGCCCATTGAGCCCCGGCATGTTCATATCCGTAATGAGCAAATCTGCTTTGATCGTTTCCAAGGCTTCCAACAGTTCCTTCCCGTTATGGTATACCCCTTCTACCTGAAAGTCTTCCTCTCTGGACAACAGGTTTTCGATACCTGCTGCGAATAACTTGTGGTCGTCTGCCAGGACGATTTTGGTTTTAGTTGTCATCGTTAGCCTCGATTGATTCCTCCAGTTGGATTTTTATTTGGGTCCCCTCGTTGCTGGCCGAAACCACCTCCACCTGACCATTGATTGCTTTAATTCTGGATTTAAGGTTTTTTATTCCCAACCCGGAGGATGCATTGGCTGTATCAAACCCAACGCCGTCGTCCCGTATAAGTAGCGTGGGGATTCCGCCTTCCTCCACAAGGTGAATGGAAATCAACTGAGGAGATGCGTGTTTCATGGCATTATTCAGGCATTCCTGTACCATCCGGATCACAACCAATTTCTTGTCCCCCTCTAGCCTGTCAAAGTAATCGCTCGTCTTTTCAAAAGCGGTCTTACAGAAACCGCTTTTTTCGATCTTGCCCAGCTCATCGGTCAGAAAATCTTCAAATTTTAAGGCGTTGAGGTAATCCTTATTAATGGACCTGGACAAGCTCCGAACCTCCCGGATAATCTGATTAATCAATTTTTTCCCTTCGTACAGTCCCGACCCATCCGGATTATTCAACACCAATTTCGCAAGCGAGAGCAATTGTCCGATATTGTCGTGCAACTCCTGACTGACAAAAAGCAGGGTCTGTTCGCGCATCTCCTTTTCCGCATTCAGAATGGTGTTTTCGTAGTCCGCCTTGAGGAGTTGGATTCGATGCCGATTTTTGATCTGCCGCTGCCGGTGGACAATGACGATGGTAACGATAAATACCGCCATGATCACCATCAGCACCACTCCGGTAAGGATGGCCAAAAACGTAGGCAAGGCATTATCTTCCATTTCGATTCGCCGAAAAGATAAAAGAAGAATAAAACGAAAGGCCAAAAATCAGGTAAAGCATGGCCGCAAAAATTCGGTTCATGGAGGCCAACACGGTCAGGTACCATTTGTCAATATCCCAGAGAATATTCAACGCTCCGAAATAAATAAAATTCGGGCAATAAAAAAGAAGAATGGCAGCAATGTTCCAAAAATGAGGTACGCCAAGCAGGGGCTTGTCCCAAAAACCCTCCAAAAGAAAGATGCGGTACAGCAGGTAACAACTCACCACTACGATCCCAAAACTTCCAAGCAAGTGGGTATATTGCTGAAAGAGTTGAGACGGGTTTTGAAAAAAAACACTGTTTACAAGGGCCCATGCAACAAATAAAAGCATGAATTGGTCAATCCGCTTTTTCACCAAGGGCACATCCACCAGCGACTTCAAATAGACCAAAATCAACAAGGTCTCTCCGCAAACAAAGAAGATATTGTATACCAATACGTTTTTCTGCCCATTTTGCACCAGGTAATAGGCGTATAACTCAAAGGTCAACACATATAAAATGATGAAAAAAATGTACGCATGGGCTCGCTTATCTTCGGTTTGTATCTTCCGTACAGGGAAGTATAAGAGCGAGCACAGCAATCCTACCCCAATACAGGAAAGGTATACAGCGATTGTCATGGCGAAAGAAACGTTGAATTGAATTCGTTCTTGGAGGCCTCCTAGCAGTCAGGAGGACATACCTTACCTCCATTTACAATCATGGTTTCCTGCCCCGGATCTTGGTTCTCATTCGAGGCAGTAAGAACTACCGTCAATTTCCCGATATAGTCGGAAGCGCGTTCGGCATCGTCTCTTTCGGATACAGTGCGTTCGTCGTACATACCCAGGTAAATCTTGATACCTCCTTGTTTTGGATCGGTTTGCGCCAGAAGCTTTTCAATGGTTTCCCTGTCGAACCAAACTGACCGCGTCTGCCGTTTCGCAGATTCCTGGTTGATTGCCTTTTCCGCTTCCTGAATGAATTTTTCGTAATTCCGTTTCAGAATATCAAATTTCTCTAAGTCCATTGATGGTTTACTTTAGGTGATTGTCGTTGATCAAAATTAACCAAACTTCCGATTAATCCTTCCCCACCGAAATAAAATTCCTGCCTTTTTGTTGCACCGCTGCCTCTCAAACCCCACCACCTTCCATTGCCTCAGCGCTAATTTACTGCGACAACCGAGCCCAGGTAACAAACAAACCGAAGATTTGGTGAGGGGAACCATTAAAAGGGAATAGGAGCACTAATTAAAATAATTACCCCTTAAATCAATTACCCATTCTTCTTTCCGAAAAATTTTTTATACTTTACTTTATTATTTGGAAACCGAGACTTACCCGCACCGTACATGATTGTTACCTTAGTAGTCCTTGGTCTTCTCCTGATACAGACCATCGTCATTTATAACCGACTGATCCGCTTACGAAATAATGCCCGTGAAGGATGGAGTGGCATTGACGTTCAGTTGAAACGCCGGGCTGACCTGGTTCCCAATCTGGTCACTACCGTAAAAGGCTATGCCAACCATGAGCAGCAGCTTCTGGAAGATATCACCAAACTACGTAACCAAACCATCGCCGACCAAAGTATCCCCAACCAGGCCAAAACTGCCGCCGAACTGGGGCGCTCCCTACAGCGACTGCTGGTGATTGCAGAGGCGTATCCCGAATTGAAGGCTGACAAAAATTTCCTCAAACTCCAGGAACAACTCTCGGAAATCGAAAACACGCTGCAAAAGTCAAGAAGGTACTACAATGGAACCGTTCGGGAACTGAACATCAAAATCGAGTCTTTCCCTTCCAATCTTGTAGCCAAGATTTTTAGTTTTGAAAAATTTGACTTTTTTGCACTGACAGACGCGTCCGACAGGGCCGTTCCCGAAATAAATCTCAACTAATATGCGAAAAAAACCCATCGTGCTTGTACTGGTATTGCTGCTTGGCCTGGCCTTTTATCCACCGGTGATGGCCCAGGAACAGGAGGAGATCCTTTCGTACCACAGTGAAATCAACATCCAACTGGACGGCTCCCTGGACGTTACGGAAAAGATCACGGTAAGGAGTACAGGAAATGCCATCAAACGGGGCATCTTCCGGAGTTTCCCCGTACGTTACCGCGACCGGTACGAAAATCAGGTGCGGGTGGGGTTCGATGTGCTGGAGGTAAAGAAGGACGGCACGGACGAACCCTACGAAGTGATCCGGCAGGGCGATTATCAGGTGGTCCGGATCGGAGATGAAAATACCTTTTTGGACCCCGGCGAATACACCTATACGATCCGATACACGACAAACCGGCAAATTGGCTTTTTTGATACCTACGATGAACTGTACTGGAATGCCATCGGCGACCAATGGGATTTTCGAATCAATCAGGCTTCGGCAAGAATCGTGCTGCCGGAAGGTGGCGAAATCGGTCAGTTTGCCGCCTACGCGGGTCCTGTAGGAAGCACCGACTGCCCCTGCGACATTGAAAAGGAATCTGACACCGAATTGTACGTAGCGGTGACGGAACCACTCAGCCCTCGTGAACCGCTTACCCTGGCGGTTTCCTGGCAGAAAGGCCTCATCGAGCCCCCGGGTACGGTGGAAAAGACCGGGGATTTTCTGCGCGATAATGGGGGCATTTTATTGCTGCTACTCGGCATCATCGCAGCATCGCTTTATTACTTTTATGCCTGGAACCGGGTGGGTAAAGACCCGGAAAAGGGCGGGATTTATCCGATTTTTGACGTACCGGAAGGACTGGATGCAGCAGCTGTGCGGTACTTGTACAAAATGGGGTTCGATACCAAAGCCTACGTGGCCGCAATCGTCGAATTGGCAACCGGAGGTCACTTGAAAATCATCGAAGAAAAAAGGAAAAAATACGTGCTGGAAAAAGGTGAGGCAACGGAGACTACCAACAGTGGCTACCTGGCGATCCTCTCCAACCTGTTTTCCGGCGGAGAACGCACCCTTTCTTTGAATCAGAAAGAGCA
Source organism: Cyclobacterium xiamenense (assembly GCF_009467825.1). Classification (GTDB taxonomy): domain Bacteria; phylum Bacteroidota; class Bacteroidia; order Cytophagales; family Cyclobacteriaceae; genus Cyclobacterium; species Cyclobacterium xiamenense. The sequence continues at coordinate 203,134 of NZ_WIOK01000006.1, forward strand.
TAAAAAAATTGGTGGCGCGCTCAAAGGCCTGAAAAACGATTTATCCGACCGATTCCAAAAATCCCATTTCAAAACGAATACTACCTGGCTGATTCCAGGCATTCTCATCTCCCTACTGATGCTCTTCCTTGGCGCAAGGTCGACAATCAATCAGTCGTTGGAAGAAGAAAATGTGTTTTTGATCATGGGCCTTATTTTTTCCATTTTCCTGTTGACTTTTCTCAGCAAGGTCTTCCTGACGGTGATGCATTACCTGGACTACGGATACGTGAAGATCGGAACGATTATAGGAGAGATAGTTAGTTTATTATTCCTACTTGCCTTTCCCGCCGTGCTCATTTTTGTTTTTGATGCCCGGCTCCCATACGGTTTTCTGCTTTTAGCGCTGGTTCTGGGATTGATCAATGCAATCTTTATGTTTCTGATGAAGGCCCCTACCGAAAAAGGCAGAAAAGTGATGGACGAGATCGCAGGCTTTCGCATGTACTTAAATGCTGCCGAGAAACCCTTGCTGGAAACCTACAATCCACCTGGGGTTACGCCGGAGGTGTTTGAAAAATTCCTTCCCTATGCCATCGCATTGGACGTAGGCGAAGCCTGGGGCAAAGCCATGGAAAATAAGCTCGCGTCGCTGTCCGAAGAAAAAACTGCTACCCGCCGGTACCGTCCCTCCTGGTATGCCGGATCTGCCTTTACGGCGGGATCGTTGGCGGGCTTTTCGTCCAGTCTTGGAAATTCTTTTGGCTCCGCCCTTAGCAATTCTTCCAGCCCCCCCGGTTCGAAGTCCGGAAGCGGCGGAGGAGGTAGTTCCGGCGGCGGTGGCGGTGGCGGCGGTGGCGGCGGCTGGTAAACGCGTGCCAGCGCCTCTGAATCCGTTGATCCAAGCCTACATTTTTTTTAAAAACAGATTTTTCCACTTGTCGCTTGGCAGGGATGCATAACCACGCCCTGTCAGCAGGTTGGTGATTAGAAATCCCGAACCGATGCAAAAAAAGAAGGTTGCATATCCCCTTCTTCCTTTGCGTTGGTCAAGCGATTTTATTGATTTTTTTCTTAGACGTTTACCACTTCGGTCTGTTTTTGTCGCCTTGGTCTATAAGATCAACTTTACACATCGTGAAAACAAAATTTCTACAATTTCAGAAAGTAATGTCAATAGTCGCCATTCCACTAGCCATCGGGTCTTGCGACTTCATTGGGGGAAACGAAGACCCCTTACAAATCTCTCCGGATGCCGAAAGTATATCAGCCTTCCTTACTTCGTTAAGCAGCGATTCAGGCAATCTTCTAAATGTGCAAAACATTAACGGAGGCACTCAGAGAGCCGAAATCAGCAATCGGGTAAATGCCACTCCAATCAATGGCGGCAATAGGGAATGCCGGGTGATCAAATACGATCTAAAAACAAACGCTGAAGAGGTGGCGATCCTGAGACCAACCAATGGGATCATCTATCCGGGAGCTTTGGTCATAGCGGATCGGGCCACGCTGGGAGGACTTCCCACCCCAGCTGGAATTGATCGGGCACCCATGAGCTTGCGAATTGATCTCCCCGGTATGGGAGAAAACGGCTCGCTCCGGATTGACAAACCGTCAAATTCATTGGTACAGACTAAAATAGATGAAGCCCTGGAATGGTGGAATGAAAATGCCTATCAGGAGGGCTATGTCAATGCGGCTAACTCCAGCTACATTGCCCGGACAGCTCACAGTTCCAAACAGGTAAGCATGGAGCTGGGATTAAATGTGGAATGGGCCAGAGGGGATGTTGAAACCCAATTTAACTTTCAGTCCAGCACTACCCAGCGTGTCGCTATGATGTCCTTTAAGCAGGTATTTTATTCAGTGACGATGGATGCGCCAAATAATCCGGGTGATGTTTTCGGTCCAGAAGCGAGCATCGAGGAAATCGAGCAAAAATTTGGTGCTGAAACACCTCCCGCTTACGTCCAATCGGTCAACTACGGGCGAATAATCTTATTTCGCATGACCACCACGGAATCAGCCACCGATGCGCAACTCGAAGGAGCAATGAACTACGCCACGGGACTCACTTCGGTAGATGGTCAAGTGGAAGCGAAATACAAAGCCATTCTTAACAAGTCTAGCATTACGGTTGTGACCATTGGAGGTAACGCGTCGGTGGCTTCCGAAGCTGTAAATGCGAGAAATTTTGCCGACCTGAACTACATCATTACCGGAGAAAATGCCGTCTATTCCAGGAACAATCCGGGAGTACCCATTTCTTACAAACTACACTATTTAAAAGACAATACTACTGCGAAACTTGGATACACCACCGAATACGATGTAGAAAATTGTGACGTGAAGCTCCATCCGGCGCAAAATATACGTGTTTCTAACAACGCGGGGACCATTGCTGCCCCGAACGTACGCTACTCAATCACCTATCGTACCTATGGGAGATCCGGTCAAAGCGTGATAAATAGCGGGAATATCGGCTTCAAAAAAAGTGTCACCAAACAAGTTCCTGCAGGTGCTTACGATATTCAATTCAAAGTGGAAATCTGGGATTTGTCGTGGAAGACCCTTATGGATCGGGTCTATTCCAGGCCGTCAAAAGCATGTTGGGAGGTCTTTAAGCCCAACATCATTAGTGTCAATGTCAGATCGGTCAATTGCTAAACTATACAGCAGACCACCAATTTTGCCACTATTTGCCTTTCGAAATTTTCACCTCGTAGACCGATGCGCTTTCCAACGCTCGTTGTTTTTCCTGAGCAGAAGCTAAAGAGGCATTCAGTTTTTGAAGCAGTTCCGTGTTTTGTTCGGGATCGGATTGGGCAATCAAACGAGCCTTTTCAAAAAGCGATATCGCAGCAGCATGATCACCCAAAGCCAGCAGGCAGGCACCCAGTCCCAGCTGGCTTTGGGCGATTTTTACGTCCCCTTCGTTCAGCAACCGCTCCCGAATGGCCAGTGCTTCTTCATAATACACCCTCGCAGCTGCAAATCGTTTTTCGTTTTGAGCGATTTCTCCCAAGCGCATCCTTGGTGTTGCCCTGCGTAGGTCGTCTGCAGAGAGGAGGCGATCAAAACTTTCCACCGATATCAGGTAACAATCCCTGGCTTTAGTAAACAATTCCGCGGCAAAGTACGCATTCCCCATGCTTCCGTTCAAGGCTCCGTAATAGTAATGACTCCCCCAAAAAAGGGAATCTATTACCGAAATCGCGTCTTGATAGATTGGTATCGCTTCCAATGGTTTACCCAAGCCGATATAGGTTCGAGCCAAATTTCCCATACTTGCCACCGTTTCGACGTGATAGGTACCTAGAATAGCCCGGCGCTGTTCGAGCGAATGCTTTACGAAGCTTAAGGCCTTCTTGTAGTCACCTAAGTTTTGGTAAAGGCTTCCGAAGTAATTGTACGAATAGGCAATTTCAAGATGGGGTTCTTCGTACAACTCCTTTTTCATTTTCAATGCCTCCTCCAGGTACCTTTCGGCTTCCTGCAGGTTGTCCCGCTTCATTGCCGTTGCTCCCTTCATGTGAAGGAAAGAGGCAATTTCAATCGTTGACCCACTGTAGGCTTTTTGCGCCAGCTCCAAGCCTACACTAAGCGTAGAATCTGCCGCCTCGTACCGGGTCATATCGTACAGACAACTCCCCAATTCCAACAATGCATCTGCCAGGTCAGGACCGTTATGGATGCCGGCTGCCAACAAGCGATTTACGGCTTTTTGAGAAAACGAAAAGGCCGAATCCAATTCCCCGAACATAAAGTACGAGGAAGAAATCAGCACCTCGTTTTGGGCCAACCGTTCTTCAGAGACGGCATCCAGGCTAAGGTTGATCGCATAGGACTCCGCCGCCATTTGTTTCGCTTGCTCGTATTGGCCCAAACTCAGGTACACGCCCGTCATCCGACTCAGCATGTCTGCGTACAAAGCAGGATCATCCCCAAGATTCTTCGAAAGGTTTTGCATCCCCTTGTCTAAAAGCTGAACAGCGGTAATCGTATCTGCACCGCCAATATTGGGGTCTGCTGCAGAAAAAACGTCTGTTATAAGTCCGGTAATCTGGTTTGCCCGCCTGGCTTCCGACAACGCAATATTGCGCTGCTCTTTAAGCTGAAAGGTGTAGTAAATACCCATGATCCCCAATAGAAGGAAGCCTACCCCTACTGCATACAAGACAGTCCTGTTTCTGCGCAGGTATTTTTGGGTGTGATAGGTCCAGGATTTTGGACGGGCGAGAACCGGGTAGTCGTTTCGAAAATCACGAACGTCCCGAATCAATTCGTCTACAGAAGCATACCGATCTCTCGGAGCCCTTTCCATGGCCTTTTGGCAGATAAGCCCGATATCTTTAGCAAAATGAACGTACCCAAATTTACCTGAAAGCCGAAATGGGGAGGAATACCCAGCCAAAATAGCATTTTTTAGTGCCAATGGGTCTTTGAAAAAGGTCTCAAATGGATGGTCTTCTACCAGCATTTCGAATAATATCACGCCTAGGGAATAGATATCCGAAGCGGTATATAATACTCCCCATATGTTGGACCAAAAGTATCAGTCGTTAAGTTAACTCATTTATTTGATATTACCTCCTTAGTTGTCTTATTTCCCAAGGGTACCC
>NZ_WIOK01000070.1 GCF_009467825.1 Cyclobacterium xiamenense
CAACGAGGTCAACGATATCAATCAGTACTACGTATTCAACGCCTACGCGGATTACGAATTCTCCCTTCCCGAAAAGCACAGCCTGACCGCCATGGTGGGTTTCAACCAGGAATGGGGGCAAAACAAGCGTATTCGCGCACAGGCCAATACGCTGATCACCCCCTTGATTACCGATCTGAATGCCACCATCGGCATGCAGCAGACGTTTGGTAGTTCCAACCACAATTCCCTACGGGGCGGATTTTTCCGGGTCAACTACATCTTCGACGAGCGCTACCTGATCGAATCCAACGGACGCTACGACGGCACCAGCCGTTTTCCAACTTCGGATCGCTTCGGTTTCTTCCCCTCCTTGTCGGTGGGTTGGAGAATATCGAACGAAAACTTCATGGCCAATACCTCCAGTTGGCTGGACGAGTTGAAGATCCGGGCCTCCTACGGTACGCTGGGTAACCAATTGTTGGGGAATAATTTCTACCCCTACATTCCCACCATGGGCATCGGGCAGTCCGGCTTTATGATGACCGCCGGTCAGCGCACGCCGTTTGTTTCCCCTGCCGGCCTGGTGAGCCCCACGCTGACCTGGGAAACGGTGATTTCCCAAAATCTGGGCGTAGACTTTACCATGTTTGGTGGCAAAATTGACGCTTCCTTCGATGTGTTTACGCGGGATACCAAAGACATGCTGATGCGTCAGGAGTATCCGGCGATCCTGGGTACGGCGGCTCCTGCTTCCAATGCGGCCGACTCCCGCACCACCGGTTGGGAACTGGCACTGACCTGGAAGGACCGTCCGCGCAACGACCTGAGCTACGACGTGACACTGGCCCTTTCCGATTGGACGGCCAAGATCACCAAGTTTGACAACCCGAACGGCGCGATTCCTTCGGGAACCTCTTCCACGAATCAGTACTACGAAGGACAGGCCCTGAATGAGATCTGGGGATACCGCACTGTGGGTATCTTCCAGACGCAGGAAGAAGTGGACAATGCGGCCGATCAGTCTGCCCTGGGTGCCAACTGGCGTCCCGGTGATATCCAGTACGAAGATTTGAATGGAGATGGCGTGATTAATCCGGGTAACAATACCCTGGCAAATCCGGGTGACCGAACCATTATCGGGAACAGCACGCCCCGCTTGAGTTTCGGTGTCAACAACAATGTGCAGTGGAGAAACTTCACCCTGAACCTGTTCTTCCAGGGCATCTGGCGACGGGACCACTGGCCGACTTCCGGCAACTGGACCTGGTTCTTCCCCTTCAATGCGGGTCACGTAGAGAAGTACTTCATCACCGACTCCTGGTCGGAGGACAACCGGGATGCGTATTTTCCCCATCCCCATATCTCTACCAACGACAAGAAGAACATTCAGCCGCAGTCCCGCTTCTTGCAAAATGCCGGCTACATCCGTTTGAAAAACCTTCAGTTGGGTTACAACATACCGGTCTTCCTGACCGACAAGTTGGGCTTGCAAACTGCCAACGTGTATTTTGCTGGGATGAACCTGTGGGAGTACTCGCCTATTCGAGACCCATTGGATCCTGAAACGATCTACTCCGGTGCGATCGAATACCCCATGCAACGAATTTACACATTGGGTGTACGGCTGTCATTTTAACCTCAAAAGCACTGAAGATTATGAAAAATTATAAATTAA
>NZ_WIOK01000071.1 GCF_009467825.1 Cyclobacterium xiamenense
ATTTTTATAGGAATACTTCTTGCGTCGCCCGTACACGTTAGGTTCAACCCCATTCGGGGTTGGAGGTACCTGCTTGCTTTATCCGTGGGTTGCACCCACGGTTAGGATTGTTCAGGCCCTTCAGGCCTGCATCGTCGGTACTTCTTAAAAGAAATTGATTCGGTTCAGGAAATGGGTTTTATTTGTTTTTTTCACTTCAGGGTGTACTGAAATTTTTAGTCAAAGGATATTCCAAGGGACAGGTCATGGCTGCTTCGGGATGCTGGGAAGATTTCAGGAAGGGATACCTTGACCATGCCCCCAGCCCACTTCATAAACGAGTTGGGAGAGGTGCCGCGTGAATAGGTATTTTATTTAAATCCGCTATCGCAACTGAATCCGATGCTCCACATACTGACTGTTTGCGCACAGCGAAAACCGGATCGATTCCAAGCCCCGAAGCGGGCGAAGTACCGATAGCCCCCGGTAAGCCGACAGCGGAGGCACAGCCCGGGGTCGTTCCGTGTTTTTTTGTTTTCTGCATTGGCTAAGGAGCAGCTTACCACCGGAGCAAGCTTTCCGCCAATGCCCAGCCAGGTAGGAGACCTCCCCTCGGCCACCTTCGGTAACAGCAGGGGAAAAACGACAGGTGCCTGGTTTAAACCGATCAGCAGCGTTGAATCCGCCTTTGGGTTGAATAGGGTCTTGCTAATTCGGTCCGCCATCGATAGGGTCATTTTGATTGCCGACCAGGGAAGGATATCCTTACAGGAATGCCTCTTGCATTTCCCCGTACACGTTAGGTTCAACCCCATTCGGGGTTGGAGGTACCTGCTTGCTTTATCCGTGGGTTGCACCCACGGTTAGGATTGTTCAGGCCCTTCAGGCCTGCATCGTCGGTACTTCTTAAAAGAAATTGATTCGGTTCAGGAAATGGGTTTTATTTGTTTTTTTCACTTCAGGGTGTACTGAAATTTTTAGTCAAAGGATATTCCAAGGGACAGGTCATGGCTGCTTCGGGATGCTGGGAAGATTTCAGGAAGGGATACCTTGACCATGCCCCCAGCCCACTTCATAAACGAGTTGGGAGAGGTGCCGCGTGAATAGGTATTTTATTTAAATCCGCTATCGCAACTGAATCCGATGCTCCACATACTGACTGTTTGCGCACAGCGAAAACCGGATCGATTCCAAGCCCCGAAGCGGGCGAAGTACCGATAGCCCCCGGTAAGCCGACAGCGGAGGCACAGCCCGGGGTCGTTCCGTGTTTTTTTGTTTTCTGCATTGGCTAAGGAGCAGCTTACCACCGGAGCAAGCTTTCCGCCAATGCCCAGCCAGGTAGGAGACCTCCCCTCGGCCACCTTCGGTAACAGCAGGGGAAAAACGACAGGTGCCTGGTTTAAACCGATCAGCAGCGTTGAATCCGCCTTTGGGTTGAATAGGGCCTTGCAATGCCGGTGCGCCATCGATAGGGTTATTTCGATTGCCGACCAGGGGAGGGAATTTTTATAGGAATACTTCTTGCGTCGCCCGTACACGTTAGGTTCAACCCCATTCGGGGTTGGAGGTACCTGCTTGCTTTATCCGTGGGTTGCACCCACGG
>NZ_WIOK01000072.1 GCF_009467825.1 Cyclobacterium xiamenense
AAATCAGGTTCAACCCCTGCCGGGGTTGGTGATAATCGCTAGTCCATCAGCCGTGGGCTGCACCCACGGTTATTGGTGTTCAGGCCCTTCAGGCCTGGGCTCAAAGAAATAATGATTAACTGCCCTGAAGGGTCCGTAAAAAGAATTAATTTTACTTGAGTCCAACCTTTATAAATCGCCTCTCAAATCACTTCTGCCAAAAGATACCTATTCAACTTTGAAGCCTGAATGACCTCAGCCACAAAACCCAGAAAAGTCCGGGGATTGCGGGTACCCTTCGCACCATTCAGCCATCGACCAGCATCATAACGCTATATTAAGCCGCAAAAAACCCAGCTCATCCTCCATATTCTCAAAAATCCAGATGGCACCATCCTTGACAAAGTAGGTTTGTGGAATAGTGGTCAACTGGGGTACGATGGCCTCCGTTATCATCTCCAGGTTTTTGTCAAACACTGTCAGGTAAACCCGAACGTTTGTAGCAGATAGGGAAAACCACCCATCCTTCTCAACCGTTTCGACGTCTGCCTGATAGGAAAACCGGTAATATCGGGTAGTGACTTTGTCCCAAAGTAACCGCTCAAAATTAATTTCTGCCGTTCCGGTTGCCCTTATTCGCTCCATCGCCTCATCACTTTCTACCTGCTTGGGATAGTAAGGCGTTTTTTGGTTGGGCGTCAATCGACTTTCATAGGTTTTCAATAGCAAACTATCTTTCTCAGGAAGGTATACGTACAATTCATCGAATACATTATTGCTGATTACGATGTTTTCTCCTTCCGTTTGAAGCATAATCTGAGATACTAAAAAACCACTAACCTGCCCCCCACTGAATTGTGTCACATGGTATTCTTCCAGCTTATCAAACGCCGGAAGTGCCAACTCGGTAATTGTACCATCAGACGCATCCACTTTTATCAATTGCCTGGACTTGGCCGTCCAGTCTGTTACAAAGCCGAAATACCGGTTTTCAGAACCGGGAATTACCGAGTTAATGCGAAAACGATTCCCTCCATCCAAAATACCTGACTGGTCCAGTACCTCCTGAATTTTCACTTCCTCTAATTTCTCTCCTTCCAAATTAAAAATCGCTGCATGCTTCAGAGACCCCGCCACTAAAATGCTATCTACCCCCAACAAGAAAAAAGGAGTAAAAAAAGGACCAGTACCTCGAGGCCCTTCCCTTTCAAAGGGTATTTTCTCAACGAACTTTAATTCATCCAGGTCTATTTTTTCCAGGGAATGGTCCGTGGGATTGTAATTGTATAGAAACCTTCCATCTGCTGACAATTCAGCGTAGTTCAGATTTGCCCTGAGATAAAGAATTTCATCTCCCGGATCGACCAGTACGGTGTCTAAAGAAAAAGTAAGTTGCCCTTGTTGCCCGATATTTCCATTTTCGGGACTTCCGCAACCAGCTATTAAAAGAAGGATGATAAAAAAAATAATTGAATAAGGCGTTTGTTAAATGGTCAGAATAAGGCTATATTGTCGTTAAACGCTGATTTTATGGAAAAGAAGTATAAGAGTCTGTCTATATTCGAATTTAAAGACCGATTTCCCGATAATAGAGC
>NZ_WIOK01000073.1 GCF_009467825.1 Cyclobacterium xiamenense
GGCCATAGCCGTCAAGCTAAGCACTTAATCTGTTGATTTAAAGACATTTTGTCTTTCTTTTTCTCAAGTTTGAGGATTTTGGATGCTATTTCTGTAAGATCATCCATGAGAACGATTATTTTTCTGGGCGTTTTTATGGCTTCCATCAACCTGTCGGAGAGGTTTAGTATAAACTTGAAATATTTCCAGACACTGCAAAGGTGTTTATTCTTCGATAAAACCCTTTGTTGCAGCCAGTTGAATATGTTTAGGTTGAGAACTATCCATATCAACTTTCCGTAAAGCTGGCACTCAAATCTGTGAATATTGGAAGTATTGAATTCGTGGATCGTGGCCTGGGATTTCCAGACCTTGAAAAGTAGCTCTATCTGCCATCTTATCGAATACACCTTTCTGATATTCTGGGCATCCAACATTTCGGAAGGCACATTGGTAACCATAATATTGAGCCGGGCTCTGGTTTTAAATGCTTCAGAGACTACATTTCCCGTCGATCTGGCCTGTTTTTCCGTTTTGCGCAATCTTTTCTGATAGGTATCCTCATCAGTCAGAGATACCACTGCCCGAACAGGCAACCTTTCCTTTTTGCCTAGAAAGACTTCAACTTCCATAAAATCGAGACCATACTTTTTGAGTTTGTGCAAATACTTTCTGATATCAACAGGATCCTTTGAGTTCTTGTCCGGATAGAAGTTGGTTTTTGGTGCCAGACGGTTGACAAAAAAAGCTTTGGCTGAATCGACCATGGACATGAATTTCAGTGTGCAATATCCCAAATCTCTCAGGAAAAGGTCGCTTTCGCGAATGTCGTGAGTAAAATCGGATGAATCAGACTGATCATTCAATACCCCTTCGGTGAGCCTAAGATCCAAACTCTGCCCGCTGAGAAAATCATATTCATACTGGATGCTGATCATGGATGAGGAATTGTGGAGCACCCCCCCGTAACCTTTATACTTACTGGAAAATGAAGCCGGGAGGGCAAATTTTGTTGAGTCCTTAATCCTTATTCTGTTGAATTTGCTTTTCAGGGCATTGGAATCTCCCTTGTAACGGATCTTCTCTGACACTAGCAGGTCAAGACAGTTTTTCAGAAACCTAACGGCACTTGCGTTGAAGCGCAGATGGAGAGACTGTTTGGTAATCTTTAGTCTGAAATCCCTGTAAAGAAAAGATGCCATGTCAAGAAGGCTGAAATGTTTCCCTCTGTGATAGGCAAACATGAGACTGAAAAGAAACTGGAAGCCATCAAACTTGGATTTCCTGATGCAGAATCCGGACTCCCGGGCCATAGAATTAATATTGTCTGAATCAAAGATAGAATTGATTTTTTCCTTTAATTTTCTTTCTTTTTTTCGTAAATATCTTTGATTTTTATTCCTTAGTTCATAATAATATGACTATATTTAATAAAGAAAAAGGCGGAAAACGGGCATGTTAAGCCGCCTTTTTCAACTAAAAAAACAGACACAAATATGAACAAAAGGAAGAAAGATCCCAAAGGGGATCTACTGTTTTTTCCAAAATAACCTGACCTTTAGGGTTTTACGTCCTTAAACTGACGGCTATGGCC
>NZ_WIOK01000074.1 GCF_009467825.1 Cyclobacterium xiamenense
CAATGAATTAAATAGAGGTAATTTAATTTAAAAACCCCGAAAATAGTCACTTTTAGGCTTTTTCCGGGGTTTTCTTTTTTGTATTTTAACGTTGCTAAACAAAAATACGATGGAAGATACAGCGCAACTACAGATTTTCAAAGACTTCGACGGATATTCTCCAAAATATCATTTTTTTAAGAATTCATTGTTCGGTCAGATAAAAGATTCTATTCCCTGGGATGAGCTTGCAGGATGTCTTCCGGCAGAGAATAGAGGTCCCGGCGCTCCCAGGTGGTTTGATGCCAAGGGAATGTTTGCCATGATGTTCTTGAAGGCCTACCTCAATGTCAGCGACAGACAGCTGATCGAAAGATTTAATACAGATTACAGTCTGCAGATGTTCTGCGGCAAAGTTCTGGCCGAGGACAAGCAGATCAGGGATTATACCCTGATGACAGGTATTAGGGCTTATATTGAAAAAAACTGTGAATGGGAACAGGTCCAGTCAGTACTGCTCAACCACTGGAAAAGGGATGTGAACAATTCCCATGTACTTCTCATGGATGCCACCTGTTACGAGAGCTATATCCGCTTTCCTACCGATGTGAAACTTTTGTGGGAGTGCTGTGAATGGGTGTTTGAAAAGCAGCTTTTCAGGTTGTGCAAGATCCTGAAGATCAAAAGGCCGCGTTCCAAATACCGGGAGCAGAAGATTAAACAGCTTGCCTATTTCAGGAAAAGAAAAAACAGCCATAAACAAACGCTCCGCAGAAGGGAATCGCTGGTATACCTGTTGGAAAAAGGAATCGGGCAACTTCAGCAAATAATGGATATGTTCCGGGGAGAATGTATGAGGCCGGAAGATTTTGCCTGTTTGAGAACCATCAAGAAAATTCTGGTACAGCAGACATTTCTGTTGACCCACAAGCCATCTGAGCTGAAAGACAGGATCGTTTCCCTTCACAAACCCTATATCAGACCAATAGTAAGAGGAAAAGAAAACAAACCTGTGGAGTTCGGAATGAAAGTACACATGCTGCAGGTGGACGGGCTATCTTTTATAGACAAGATGAGTTTCAAAAACTTCAATGAATGTAAAAGGCTGAAAATCTCCGTGGTGAAACATAAAACAGTTTTTAAAGGAACATCACAGCTCGGCGCAGACCGAATATATGCCACCAACGAAAACAGACGATACTGTACTGGAAACAGCATATTCACCTGCTTCCCCAAAAAAGGCCCTAAAAACCACTCCAAAGCTGAAAAGATACTCAGCAGTGAAATATCAAAGCAAAGGGCAACGGTGATGGAGGGTGTTTTTGGGACGCACAAAGAACATTACGGACTGAAAAAAATAAAAGTCAGGGGCGAAAAGCGGGAAATGCTGATGGTACTTTTTGCAACTATGGCGGCCAATGCGGTAAAAATCGCCAAAAAAAGAAACCGGGAGGAGCCTGCACCACGAAAGAAGGCAGCCTAAAGACGAAAACGATCAAAAACCCTTTCCGATGGGATAACTATGCCCCATTGACAAAAAAGCAAAAAAGAGGTACTCGATTCACCAGAAAATT
>NZ_WIOK01000075.1 GCF_009467825.1 Cyclobacterium xiamenense
CCCCGGAGTGGGCAGCCTTCACACTGCCGTGCCTGATAGTATGTGACCCGGGATTCATACCCGTTTGCTGAAACCCTTTTGCCGGTCCCCGTCTTTTCCATCCTTTGGCCCATCGGGCATACATAAAAATCCTTCTCTGCATTGTAAAACAGGTTCTGGGCAAGAAAGGGGTTTTCTTTTGTTTTCCTTTTCTGCTCCTTGTGGAAGTAATTGTACTTTATGTAAGGTGTAACCCCCTTTTTATCAAGCATTTCGTAGTTTTCCTCACTGCCATATCCAGCATCGGCCACCACTTCGGTACTCTGTCTGTCGAAGGCGTTTTCGAACCCCTCCAGATGGGTTTTCAGCGTAGTGGTGTCCCCAGGTGTCTGGTGGATGGAAACATGTGTGATGAACTGGTTTTCCGTAGATATCTGCGCATTGTAGGCGGGCTTTAGCTGCCCGTTCTTCATGTGGTCGTCCTTCATCCGCATAAAGGTGGCATCCCGGTCGGTCTTGCTGTAAGAGTTCCTCCGGCCCATCGTCTTGAGGTCCTGCTCATATTTTTCCAGTTTGGGGAGATGCTCTTCCTGGAGCTTCCGCAGTTCCTTTTCCTGCTTTTTGGTAGGTTCTTTCAGCTTTTTGTTCAGCTCGGCTAGTTTTTCCCGCAGTTCATCAGAATTGATCTTCCTGGGAAGCTCCTCTTTGTTGGTTTCCTGATTATCAGACTGAATGCTGCTTTCAATGTCCGAAAGAACGGTGCCGATCTTGGCTTCCAGTTTTTCCTTGTACTTCTCTACCGAACCCTTCCAGACGAAGGTGTACCGGTTGGATCTTGCCTCGATCTTAGTGCCATCGATGTACTGCACATCAAGGCTAACATAGCCCATCCCAACAAGCATTTTCACCACTTCGGCGAATAGCCTTTGGATGTGGTCTTTCAATATCTTTCCCCTAAAGTCGTTGATGGTCCTGAAGTCGGGCGTGGAATTGCCCGCTATATACATAAAATGAATATTTTCAGTAAGTGCCTTGGCGATCTTACGACAGGAATATACGTTAGACAAGTAGCTGTAAAACAGCACCTTGATCATCATTCTGGGGTGGTAGGCAGAGGTGCCGCCTCCTTTGTACATCTTTATTATTTCGCTGATATCCAGCGAGTCCACAACCGAATCTACCAGGCGTACGGGATGGTTGTCGGCAATTCTGTCAAAAATGTTGACCGGGAAAAGTTCAGGACTCTTGCCGGTTTGGTTTTTAAAAACTAACTTGGCCATAGTTGCTTTTTTGTACAACTCCAAAATACCATTTTTGGAGAAAAAAAACAACTAAATTAGAGGCTGCCCGACTTTTCGGACAGCCTC
>NZ_WIOK01000076.1 GCF_009467825.1 Cyclobacterium xiamenense
GGTACCAGGCTGCTTTTTTTGAACAGGTTAAAACTAGAATTTTTAACTTAGTGATTATGAAAAAGAGCAAATTTAGCGAAGAGCAGGTCATCAAGATCCTTAAACTGCAAGAGGACGGCCACAAAGTAGAAGATATATGCCGGAAGTACGGCATCAGTTCTGCGACGTTTTACAGCTGGCGGAATAAATATTCGGGCATGGATGTGCAAGAGCTTCGTCGTCTCAGAAGCCTGGAGGAAGAAAATAGTCGGTTGAAGAAAATAGTGGCCAACCAAAGTCTGGAGATTGACATGATCAAAGATCTTTTGTCAAAAAAGCCCTAACGCCCGTGCAAAAGCAGGAACAGGTGACCTACCTTGAAGATACCTACAAGGTGTCCCATGCATGGGCGTGCAGCGTCGTATCGGTATCCAGAACCACAAAGTATTACCAGAAGAAAATGCCAGCAAAAGATGCCCAGATCAAAACGATGATTGAGCAGGTGATAGGCTGTAGCCGAAAAGGCAGAAACAAGGTGATCTGCCTGGTGCAGAAAAAGTATCCTCACATTAGTGGCAGCAAGATCAGGCGCGTGTACGAGCAAGAGGGATTTAGCCTGCACAGGCGTCTGAAACGCAGGATCAAGAATCAGCCCGCCAATCCGATTGAGATTCCATTAGTGGCCAACCAAGAGTGGGCAATGGACTTTATGTCTGACACGTTGGAAAACGGGAGAAAATTCAGGACGCTGAACGTGGTGGATCATTTCAACCGTGCCTGCATGGGGATTGCGGTGGCACACAGCCTGCCGTCTGTACGTGTAATCGAATACCTGGAGCGTATGATTGAATTTCAGGGCAAGCCCAGGCGTATCCGAACCGACAACGGTCCTGAATTCAGAAGCAAGAAGTTTCAGGCATGGATGAGCGAGCAGCAGATAACGTGGTCGCCAATCCAAAAAGGAAAACCCCAGCAGAACGGAATCGTAGAGCGGTTCAATAGAACCTTCCGGGAAGATGTGCTTGATGCTTACCTATTCAGTTCCGTTGCGCATGCTCAAGACCTAGCCGATACATGGAAAGAAGATTACAACAATCAGAGACCCCACCAGTCACTGGGATACCAAACCCCTTCTGAATATGCGGCGTAAGGTTTTCCAAAGGAATAAAACTCCCAAAACAGGGAGACAAAAAGGCTGCCCACTGGACAGCCTTGGAACCCGTTTCGGTCGGCCAGCCCTATCCCTGGTGGGTTGCTCCTCAGCAGCGCCCACTTCCGTTTCGGACCGGCATGGCAAAATTCAAAACAAAAACCTACATTTACAACCTGTCAAAATTCCCAGCCATATACC
>NZ_WIOK01000077.1 GCF_009467825.1 Cyclobacterium xiamenense
TAGAAGCTTTAAGTTACTTAAAGCAAGCCGGTTTTCATAAGGAAAACCGGCTTATTTTGGCCTCTAGAGCTGTTTTTTTCTTAACTTAATAGCATTGAGGCTACCTTTCGGATGGTCCAAAACATTTTGAGCAAAGTATTGCAGTTTCCGACTCCAAAATTGTTTATTCTTTGTTTGCTGACCACAATCTTTATTATGCTGATTCCGAAAATTCAAAACTTAAGAAAAAGGGAGCTCGTAGTAGGTTTTTGACTGATGAATTTGAGAATTATCCATCGTCAGGAAACAGACTGGAATCTTATAAGTATTTATCAGTTTCACAACACTATGAAAGCTTAATTTATGATCGTTATAGAAAAGTATTTTATAGATTTTGCTATCCAAAGGTAGATTTAGAAGATGAGACAGATATAATGAAATCTAGACTATTTCCTAGTTTATTTTCGATTATGATTTTAGATGATAATCTTAATATTGTTGGAGAAACTTTGTTCAACGATGAAAAATTATTAGCAAATAATGCATTTGTCGCAAAGGAAGGTTTATATATTTCATTAAATCATACAGATAACTCTAAGAATAATGAGGATTATTTAACATTTCAATTGTTTGAATTAAGCGATGTTACGAATGAAAATTAGAGACAGAATTTTTTATTATTATTTACAAGTAGCTTTTATTGTTTTCGTATTGGTTCTTACAAGTTGTACTAAAGAGAAAAATATCGTGGCAAAGCAAAGAATTTTTGACTTATTAAAGTCATATGATTTAGAGCATTCTACTAATACTTTAATTTATTATTTTATTCCTCTAGATGGATGTGGAGAGTGCATAAAAACATCAATTGAATTTGTCAATAAAAATTTTAATTTAAATAATGTAGATTTTATTCTAATTAGTCAATTAAAAAAATCTTATAATATGAATTTTAGTAAAGATGTTCTTAAAAGAGAAAATGTTATTATTGATGAAAAACAATTATCCAAAATTTATGAGCTGGTCTCCAATAAGCCAATCATCTACGTTTTTAATAATGGTAAAATCGAATTTATTTTTGAGCTTGACGATCAAAATAGTCAGAAAATATTAGGTGCTATATTTAGTGAATTTATAGAGTGATTTGATTAAATATTTTATTAACCTTTTTATTACCCGGAATGAAAAATTTATAAAAAAAGGATTAAATTTTATTTTTTGAATAAGGCGTTTGTTAAATGGTTGGAATAAGGCTATATTGTCGTTAAACGCTGATTTTATGGAAAAGAAGTATAAGAGTCTGTCTATATTCGAATT
>NZ_WIOK01000007.1:0-80467 GCF_009467825.1 Cyclobacterium xiamenense
ATAAAAACAATAAGATAAATTGGCAGTTCACTACTGCCGATTCAAGGATAAAATTAAAAAGACTTTATCCGTCAATTTACGATTAACATAACACTAGTTTGATATGAATCGTATAAAACGTTATTTGCTCCTGTACTTCAGGAACCTTCCCCACCTTCCCATTCATCTGGTCTTACTGGTTGATTACTTATTTTTACTGGTTGCATTTGTGGGAGGCTATCTGATTGTTTACCCCTCGGTTCCCGATTGGGATAGTCTGATTAGCATGTACGTGTATGGCAGTTGCTATTTGGCACTGATGGTATCCTTTATGAATTGGAAGAAGTCATTTAAGGGTGTCATCCGGCAAACCACCCTTCAGGAAGTCATCCAATTGACTTGGATTCATTTTAATGCATTCCTCGCTTTCTTACCCTCGTATTTCCTCTTAACTCAAGTGGCCGGGCTGGAATCCATCGGGATCGCTGTGTTTGTGTTGAGCAGTTCCCTGTCCTATTCTTTTCTGATGGCCTACCGATTACTGGTCAAACAATTTTTTTGGAACAATAAAATCCGTCGCAGCCGTGAAATGCATGTGCTGCTTTATGGAGCAGGGGAGATTGGAATTTCGGTATATCAGCTGCTGTTGAGGGATTTTGGTACGCGGTATATCAACCACGGCTTTATCGACGAAGACCCAAAAAAGAAGGGAAAATACCTCATGGGCGTAAAAATATACGACAGCCTGGATGCAATGGACCACCTGATGCAGCAATACCCAATCCAGGAATTATTCATTTGTACGGGGCAGTTATCTCCATCACGATTGGAATCTATATATGAGCTCTGTTATGCCCGGAACGTGCGCGTAAAACGAACGCCCGATCTTCGCTATTGGAAGGACGGACAAGTTACCGTATCGGACATACAGCAGATACGAATGGAAGAGCTGTTGGGTCGACAATCGATTGCGATTGACCAGCAGCATTTGGTCGGGGAATTTGACGGACAGGTAGTGTTGGTAACTGGCGCGGGAGGATCGATCGGCAGTGAGTTGTGTAGGCAATTGGCGACGTATCGTTTGCGGAAGCTGCTCCTGGTTGATCAGTCAGAATCGGCCCTGTACGATATTCAACAGGAGTTGCGAAGCCGCCATCCACAACTTGAGGTCCTTGCGATTCTGGCAGATGTGCGGAGGAGAACGCTACTAGAGCCGATTTTTAGCAAAGAATTACCTGGCTTGTTGTTTCATGCGGCTGCCTATAAGCACGTTCCGATGCTCGAAAACTATCCCCTCCAGGCTATAGAGACCAATGTTTTCGGCACCCGAAATGTAGCGGACCTTTCTATGCAATACGGCGTTCGAAAGTTTATAATGGTCAGTACCGACAAGGCGGTTAACCCCTCCAACGTCATGGGGGCCACGAAGCGGGTCGCGGAAAAATACGTACAATCCCTGAATCAGGCAGGAAATGACGCGGCGCGCACGCGGTTCATTACGACACGCTTTGGCAACGTATTGGGTTCGAACGGATCGGTTATTCCCCTTTTCCGACGGCAAATCCAGGCCGGTGGTCCGGTAACGGTCACGGATCGAAATATGGTTCGTTACTTCATGACCGTACCGGAAGCCTGTCAACTGGTCATGGAAGCCTGCAAGATGGGAAAAGGTGGAGAAATTTTTGTGTTTGATATGGGCAAGCCAGTAAAAATCTACGATCTGGCCCAAAAGATGATTGTGATGGCGGGAAAAACACCCCATGTGGACATGCAAATTTCCATTACCGGATTGCGGGAAGGCGAGAAAATGTACGAGGAGTTGCATTCCGACCTGGAGCGGACCCTGCCGACCCATCATGCCAAGATTTGCATCGTTTCCTCGGAGAAAAGCGATCACTATTGGCTCGACGTAGAACTCAAACGGCTTCGGCATTTGTGCGGAACTGACGCAGCTGAGTATGTGCTGGTGCAGCAGCTGAAAGTACTTGTACCGGAGTTCGTAAGCAATGCCTCCCGTTTTTCGCAACTGGACCGCATTCCCGTAAAAAGGTAGATCAAAGCAGTCGATAGTAGCCGTTTCAGAGAAGATTCGCCTTTAATTTACATTAGACCTCTTTTTGTTTCTTTTTGTACACCAATATTGATATCATCTTTTAAATAAAGTACCTTTAAAACGTAATGGAAATTAGACGATGAAGCGTAGTGTGTTAATAGTGGAGGACGAGTACGAGCTGGCATTGAATTTAAAGGAGCAGCTAATCAAATTGGGATTTTCTGTTCCAGCTGTATTCAACAATGCCCGCGAGACATTGGCTTACCTGGAAGAAAACGTGGTAGACTTGTTACTGGTAGACATCATGATCGTCGGTGCCGTGGATGGGATAGAGTTGGTTAGCCAGGTGAATAAGAAATGGGATTTACCCATCGTTTTTTCAACGGCCTATGCGGACAACGAACTTTTTACGAAGGCATTGGAGGTAAACCCCGCAGGGTATTTAGTGAAGCCCTATAAGATGGATGATTTGAAAACTACGCTTATGCTTGCCTTTTCCAAAATCGATCGAATGCAAGAAACGGACGGCGGTAAGGCACCTGCTTTTCTAAAAGTTCGGGATAAAGGCTTTCTTATTTTTATTCATGCAGAGGATATCATACTGGCTCAGGCGGATGGATTGTATACAAAGATTATTACCCGTAATAAAACCTACGTTTTGCGTGATATATTAAAGGATGTAGAGGAAAGATTGCCATCCAGTTTATTTTTACGCGTACATAAATCTTTTCTTGTAAATAAAAAAGAAATTCACTCGTTTAACGGCAAAAATGCAATTGTGGGCGATTACACCGTTCCCATTCGAAGGGGATTATACAAACACCTGCACGACGTTGTCACGAAGAAAGTGAATTGATTGCTATACGATATAATCCAGGTAGACAAACGTAGCGTTATCCAAATTCTCTAATCTTCCCGATTCGCTTCCGCACATGTAGATCCCGCGGACTTCTTTAATTTTCCTGGTTTGTATAAAACTTTTTATCAGATCGTATTTGTCATTAGCGGTTAATCCTGACGGGAAATCAACGCGTATAATCCTGTACTCAGTTTTTCTATTTTGGTAATAAATCATTCCAAAAAAGATGCTGGATAATAAAACGATTCCCAGGTATAGTGATAGGATTGGTGTTATCATCGTCAAATATACTTCTACAGGACTACGTATCCAATCAAAGGAAATAAACGGATCAATTTAGCTAATAAAACGAATCATATCTAGCCAAGTCCTTTTTTGCTCATTTTCTATCTAACTTTTTTCAAATAGTGCATTTTGTTTACAAAGCGTTTCATTTTCTATTTTTATATAGGTACAAACTATGAAAAATCCCTTTCGAACAATTTGTTTTGCAGCGAAGAATCCGACGATAAATACATTGGATTCTGTGATCTTATTCACACCCCGCTAGGTACTCAAAATGGGACCGACGGGGCGAAGCTGTATCCATCAAAGAAGGTGTCTGAATATGTTATCGTTTAATTTTGTACACGTGTTGACTGGAATCCTAGTCGTTGGGACTTGTGTATCCTGTGTTTCAAACGAACGAATTACCTATTTCCAACAAAGCACCGATGGGACCCCTATTGAATTCGGAGAGTTGATCCCCTATGAGTTGACCGACTATCGCTTACAGTACAACGATATTCTCGATGTATCGGTCACTACGATGGACCAATTATTAGAAAACGGCTTTAATTTGGATCCCAATATGGGCAGCAGGGCTGGAGGGATGATGGGTGGAATGATCCAGGGCGATATCAATTACATCAGTGGCTACCGGATAGATAAAGATGGATCGGTGGATCTACCAATTCTAGGAAAGATCCAGGTAGGTGGTAGCACCGTTGTGGAGGCTAAGAAGGCCATAGAAGTTGAATTGAAAAAGTACGTTACAACAGAGGTATTTGTTCGTGTACGATTGGGTGGGATTCGATTTAGTACGTTGGGGGAATTCCGGAGATCGGGTAAGTTTGTGATGATGGAGGAACGATTGACCATTTTTGAGGCCATAGCCGCTGCCGGAGATTTGACAACGATCGCGAATCGGGACCAACTGGTCCTGATTCGCCAGTACCCTGACGGAAGTCGGATGCATCAGATCAACCTAAATGATCGAAGCATCATTAAGTCTCCTTTTTATTTTGTGCAGCCGAATGACCTGTACTACGCGGAACCAATGAAAGTGCGGGAGATAGGCGCAGGTGAGAATGCTTCCCAGTCCCTTTCGTTACTCATTTCTTCGGTTTCCGCTTTTGTATTGATCTTAAACCTTATCGTAAGATAGCGCATGCAGGTACACGAAGGCATTCCGAATGATCATAAAAGCGAGTCGAATGACGAGTTGAGGGGGCTATTGGTTCGTTTGATACGGTACTGGCCATTATTAATGGCTTGTGCGATCCTTGGGATAGGAAGTGCGCATTTTTTCAACCGGTACCTCGTCGACGTTTATCAGGTAGAAACGTCCGTGATCGTTAGTGACAAGTCGGATAATCTGTCCGGGGAGGTATTGCAGTTGGGCTCGCTTTTAGGTTCACCAATTAAGCTGGACAACGAAATCAGTATCTTAAAATCGTTATCCCTTGCCAAAGAAGCCGTGCAGGCCATGGACGTTCCGCTGCGTTTTTTCCAAAAAGGCAGATTGAAAATGTTGGATATTTATCCCATCGAGCCCTTCCAGGTCAATATAAACCAGCAAAAGACAAAGCGGATGGCTGGGGCATTTGAAGTACGATTAGTAGATGATACGACCTTTCTTATCCGCACATACGAAGCGCAGTCTTTTTTAGCATCCGTTTTTTCATTTGGAGAAAAGGAGTTTATTGAAGCGAAATTTGAAGCCGAATTGGAAATGGGGGAGCTGGTATTTTCGTTGAATTATTCGGGTGGAATGGCTGGACAGACCTATGTGTTTTCGTTGGAATCAGAAACCAGCTTATCGAACAGCCTGCGAGGCAGGCTGGGTGTCAACCTGGCAAGTCAGGGTGGTTCCGTACTCTTGGTCTCATTAAAACACGAGAACGTGCAGTTTGGGATGGATTATCTCAATCAACTGATTGAGAGCTATCTTGACCGAGAGCTTCGGTTAAAGAACCTCGCATCGGAAAACACCATTGATTTCATTGAGCAACAGCTCCGCAGTCTATCGGATACACTGGCAATTTATGAGGGAAAGTTGGAGGATTTTAGATCCTCAAATCAGGTCTATGACCTGAGCCTGGAGGGTAGTTCTATTTTCGGCCGTCTGGTTTCATTGGACGAACAAGTGGAGCAACTAAAGCAGGAAATCGTCTTTTTTAAGCGAATTAGGGATTACATGGACCGGGACTACTCCGAAAAATATTGGTTTCCTGCACTTGATTTAACCTCTGAAAAAACCCTCGGGGAGCTGGTAGGTAAATTAGCACAGGTCCAGGAGGAAATAGCCGAAATGAGCGGAAATTATCGTCCCGATAACCCAAGTTTGATGCTACTTCGGCAGCAAGTCAAAACGATCAAGAATGCAATTGATGAAAATCTGGCCAATAACATTGAGGGACGGGAAGTCCGAATCGTCGGGCTGCAGGAACGCGTGGCACTCTTGGAGAAGGAGCTAAGCAAACTGCCTGCTACCGAGCGGGAGTTGTTAGGCTTGCAGCGTCAATTTACAATTAACGAGAACGTCTATCTATTTCTTTTAGAGAAAAGTGCAGAGGTAGAAATTGCGAAAGCCTCCAATTCTCCCTCCAATCTGGTTCTTGACGAGGCGATGGTCACTGGATCGGTCTATCCCAATAGGTCTCGTAATCTCGTGTTTGGCCTAATGCTCGGGCTCTTTATTCCGGTTGCGTTGATCGGTTTACGGTTTTTTTTAAGCACGAGGATAGAAGATCCCTCTGAATTGCAGAATCTCCTGAGTAGCGATTTAATTGGTATGATTGGAAGGTCAGGGATAGATGATGCTCTCCCCGTATTCAAGCAATCCAAGTCTGGCATAGCAGAAGCCTTCCGCAACTTACGGTCCGATTTGGTATACCTGTCTCCCGGTAAAACAAACTACTGCCTTCTTTTCACATCAGGGGTGTCCGGGGAAGGAAAAACATTTGTTTCGTCCAATATGGCGGGGATTTTTGCCCTGGCGGGTAAAAAAACGTTATTAATGGGGATGGATCTTCGAAAGCCAAAGATTGCGGGCATTTTTAACCTGGCCAACGATGTGGGACTTAGCACCTGCCTAAGCAGTGCACTCGATTGGCGACGTGCCGTCAAGCCCTCTGGATTCGAACACCTGGATATCTTACTCTCGGGGCCAATTCCCCCAAATCCGGCGGAATTATTGCAACAGGAAAAACTTGACAATATCCTGGCTGAGGTAAAGGCGGAGTACGACGTGGTGGTAATGGATTGTGCCCCAGTGGGATTGGTATCCGAAACCAGGGAGCTTTTTAAACAAGCAGATGTTAACTACTTTATTTTCCGACAAAATTATTCACAAAAGCAGCAGATTGGTTTTTTAAACGACCTGGTTGCGCGTGTGAAGGGAGTTAAATTTTATGCCATCTTAAACGATGTGCATAGGCAGGTCACTGGCTATGGTTATGGCTATGGTTATGGTTATGGTTATGGTTATGGTTATGGTTATGGTTATGGTTATGGCTATTATGAGGAAAATAAAAAACCGCGTTCGTTTTGGAAACGCTGGATCAGCCGTTTCAAATAGCGCAGACTGGTTTTTTGGGGTTGTGGTGTTTTTATTTTTCGGAACTTGTAGCAATTTCAGGAGTAAGAATGGTGGGTTTGTAGAGGTATTAAATGCCGAAAATCGATCTAGATGTATCGAGTAAAGACCAGTTCTATTGGCCGCGCGATTAACGTTCGAAATTGTTTCAGCATCTGCAGGGTGATGAGGAAAGCGGTTGAAAGATCTTTATACACATCGCCTTTAATTGCTGGTGTCGTAGAAAAAAAATGGAGTAATAAATAGATGAAAGGAATCATTCTTGCCGGAGGTTCGGGGAGCAGATTGCACCCGTTGACCCTTGCGGTTTCGAAACAGTTGTTGCCGGTCTACGATAAACCGATGATTTATTACCCGCTTTCGGTACTAATGTTGGCAGGTATCCGGGATATCTTGATTATCTCTACTCCACGGGATTTACCTGCGTTCAAACGATTGTTTCGGGATGGTCGTCAATTTGGGTTGCAACTAGCCTACGCTGTTCAGCCCTCTCCGGACGGTTTGGCGCAAGCATTTACCATTGGGAGAGATTTTATAAAGAACGAAAGTGTCTGTCTGGTATTGGGGGATAATATTTTTTATGGAGCTGGGTTACAGAAGCTGTTGTTGGATTCGCGTAGAAGGGTCGAACAGGAACAATTGGCCGTCATATTTGGGTATTATGTGGATGATCCAGAAAGATACGGAGTGGCGTCAGTAGATAGGTCCGGTAAAGTAGTAGCTATTGACGAAAAACCAGCTGTCCCCAAGAGTAATCAGGCGGTTGTAGGCCTTTATTTTTATCCAAATTCAGTGATAAATGTGGCGGATGGGGTAGTACCCTCTCCCAGGGGCGAGCTGGAAATTACTTCAGTTAATCAGCATTTTCTTGGTCAGGGGCGATTACACCTACAGCAGCTATCGCGAGGTTTTGCCTGGCTGGACACGGGTACACAGGAGTCCTTGGTGGAAGCCACCGAATTTGTAAAGGCAGTAGAACATCGGACGAGTTTAAAGATCGCCTGCCTGGAGGAAATAGCATTTAGATCCGGATGGATAACTGGAGAGCAGCTACGTGAGCTGGGAGATTTTCTTGGGAAATCCTCGTATGGTGCCTATCTGAAAAAAATAGCCAATAATGTCGGGAGTAACCCTTATTGATTTACCTAAAATTCTGGATAAAAGGGGGAATCTGACTTTTCTCCAAAACTCCGATCAATTTCCGTTTGAGATCCGTAGGGTTTTCTGGACGTACGATGTGCCAGGAGGGGAGACAAGGGGCGGACATGCCTATCACAAGCAGGAGGAGCTGATTATTGCGTTGAGTGGTAGTTTTGATGTTTCGGTCACGGATCGATTTGGAAACACAGTTGATTATTCGTTAAATCGTTCGTACTACGGCCTTTACCTACCACCTATGAATTGGAGGTTTATGGGCAATTTTTCTACAAACGCCTTGGGATTACACCTATCCAGCGCTGTTTTCGACCCAGACGATTATATCCGGGATTTTGAATATTTCTTATCCTGTACCAAATGAGAGACACCCAGGTCTTTGACTGTACCTTGCTTACATTGGCGAAAAACCACACCGAAAAGGGAAACATTACAGCGGTGACGAACGAAAGGGATGTTCCCTTTGCTGTCGAGCGCGTTTACTACCTTTACGATGTCCCTGGCGGGGAGGCACGAGGAGGCCATGCACACCGTAACCTACAGCAGTTAGTCGTTGCGGCTAGTGGGAGTTTTGATTTGATCATCGATGATGGTTGTGTGAAGCGAACCTTTCACCTATCCCGTCCCTATGTTGGCGTTTACCTGCCTGCCGGAATATGGCGGGAGATTGACAACTTTTCTTCAGGTTCGATATGCCTCGTATTGGCTTCTCTTCCTTACGATGAAAGCGACTATATCCGGGACTACAACGAATTTGTTCAATGGAAGTTGTAGCCGTAGACAAATCCTTATATACCCAGCACGTACACCAACGAGCGGGACTCTTTCATACTGCAGACTTTGCAGCATTTAATGCAGCTAAAGTGGAAGCCGTTCATTACCTCTTGTTTAAGGATTCCAGATTTCGCCTGGGCCTTATCCTTGGCAGCAGTGGAACAGAAGCAAGGTCCCCATTCTCCGCTCCATTTGGAGGATTCTCTCCGATTCAGGAGGAAGTGAAAGCAGCCGTAGTAAATGATGCGTTGCATGCACTTGAAAAATGGTTAAGTAAACATGGATACCGTAAAATTACCATGGTGCTTCCGGCGCTATATTACGATGGGAGGTTTTTGACCCGAATGATCAACGGTTTATTTGTTTCAAGGTATCGAAGCGAACAGATCGATCTGAATCACCACATGGAGCTTCCGGCCAACTTTGACCAGAATTATCCGAGGATGTTGCAGAAAAATGCCAGGAAAAATCTAAAGAATGCGTTGAAACAAGATTTTCGTTGGCAAAAGCTTCCGCTATCCGAGGCCAAGCGAGCCTATGAGGTTATCGCGGTCAACCGAAAGGTCCGTCAGAAGCCATTGCGAATGTCATTGGAGCAGGTGCTAGAAACCAGCGAACGATTTTCTGCTGATTTTTTCGTGGTGGAGTATCAGCAAACGGACGTAGCAGCAGCCATTGTATTTCCCGTAACCGCTCGGATTGTTCAGGTGATCTACTGGGGGGATAACCCCTCGTTTAGTGATCGTAGGCCGATGAATTTTCTTACCTACAAGTTATTCGAATACTATGCCAATCAATCCATATACCTGATAGATATAGGTACCTCTACCGAAAATTCGGTGCCAAATTACGGACTGTGTGAGTTTAAGGAAAGTATTGGCTGTTCGGTGAGTTTGAAATATACGTTTTCAAAGGAAGTCAGTGTTTGTAATTAATCCGGATCCGTACCTGCTGCCATCGTATCGTATCAGTCCGTTTCAGACCCATCAAATAGCACATGGGCCGGTGCACGTGGCTACTGAAAAGGCGGAGGCGTATTTTAATGAACGTTTTGGGACGGATAATTGGTTGCTGACGGGTAATGGCAGGGAAGGAATACGGCTGGCATTGGAGGAGTTGGCCGTTGAATCAGGTAGCCTTGTCACCATTCAAACCACCTCCAATAACCGGTACATCAGCGGTTGTGTCACCAATACGGTAGCTGACAAATGTCGGTGGAACCGAGAGCTAGGTAAGGAGACCGACGTTATTTTGGAAAATCACGAATTTGGAGACACTTTTTCTGAAGAGAATACCTTGATTCAGCAAGGACTAACGATTATCAATGATTGATGTATACCTTTTTATGGTCAGAATTCGGAAAAATATCTTCGGCGAGTATAGATACTACTCGATACAGTTAATTAAAAGTTGGTCGAATATTAACACCCTTTAGTTTGGTAAATTGTCGCTGAGAATAAAATATAATAATATTATTAAGGGTGTTATTTTTATTAGAGAATGTAAGGTGATTTTTATATATAGGTTTGAGCATTCAGATAATCATTTTTTAAATTATTAAATAGTGATAAATAATCTATTTTTCTCGTTTAATTTAGTTACATTAATTGTTATATTTAAATTACTTTTTTATGTGTTATAAACGTTTTTGAAACGAAAATATGTTAATTTTACCGGATCGATTTCGGATGATTTCTATGGAAATATCTAATTTCAAATAAATAATATGTTTTATCAAGATACGGATAAAATCATTTTAGTTACCTTCGATAATTTTTTTTTCGGACTTTCTTTTTTTTGGTTAGAGGATGCGGAGTTGTCGAAGTTAATTGATCTTTCGGATTTTAGCTTAGAGACCCATGAAAAATGGTTTGCCTCTTTAAAGACAAAAGATGATTATAAAGTCTGGGGTATATTATTGAACAACGAACCAATTGGAGTATGTGGGTTGAAAAATATTTGCAATGGGCAAGCGGAATATTGGGGATACATTGGAGAAAAGAAATATTGGGGCAAGGGGGTAGGAAAGTTGATATTAGGTAGCATTGAGAGGACTGCAAAAAACTTTGGGATCAATATACTAAATCTGAAAGTTAACAAAAGGAACGTAAGAGCGGTCAAATTATATTATAATTGTTACTTTAAATTGAAACAGGAAACTGACGTTTATTTTATTATGTCTAAGGAAATTAAATGAGATTTTGTCAGCTGGCAGCTATTTCTTTTTATAAAGTAAATATTTAATCATTTCATCTTTAGGTGTTGCTATTAGTGGATGTAACATAATAAGTAAGAAATAGAAATAATTTTATAAAAAAAATCGTAAAAAAACTTTTTAATTGAAAAGCTACCTGTTTAGATAGCAAAATGAATATAATTTTTTAAATTAAAATTCAGTCGTAGACAAAAATAATGATCATCAAGGGCTTATCGAATATCTTTAAATATGTAAAGCGGTATACGTAACACCGTTAATAAGCTCCTTTGAATACAGTTTGAGTATGTAGGTCAAACTGTTTATATTACTAACAGGATACTTAACTTTGCCATATTTCCTAACCTTACCAAAAGAGACATTGATTATTTCAGGTTTGTTGTGTCCCACTTTATCAAACAGCAATGATTACTTACCAAATTGACTTAGGCGAAAACGTGGATATACACCATAGTTCAAAGGTGAATAATGTAACGGTAGGAGATCGATGTCGAATTGCGTTCAACGTGAATATATTCGGTTCTCCAGAATCTCCCATGTCCATTGGAGACGATTGCTATATCGGCCCGTACTGCTTTTTAGAAGGGTTTAATGCGCGGGTCACCATTGGAAAAAACGTGAGTTTTGCGCAACGAATAACATTGATTTCCGGTTCGGCTCCAAATGCATCAAAAAAATTACAACGAATCTTTCCTGCTATTGATGGTCCTATTCATATCGGCGATGATTGTTGGATCGGTGCGCATAGCGTGATCATGCCGAATGTGACGTTGGGTACCTGTTGCATTGTAGGAGTAAATAGTTTTGTTAACAAATCGTTTCCGGACTATTCAATAATTGGCGGCTGTCCGGCCGTTTTGATCCGGCGTTTGACAGAAGACGAAATTCAGCGCTTAGATGATTAAATTTTTGGACCTTCAGGCGGTTAATGCCTGCTACGCAGACGAGTTGAAAGCGGCCGCTGCCAGGGTAATCGATTCCGGCTGGTACCTGATGGGACAGGAGCTAGAGCAGTTTGAAAAAGCATTGACAGGATATGTAGGCAGCAAATACGCCATAGGTGTTGCCAACGGGCTGGATGCCTTGCGCTTGATTATGAAAGCCTACATAGAGTTGGGGGTGCTGAAGGGAGGGGATGAGGTGCTGGTTCCGGCCAATACCTTTATTGCCAGTATTTTAGCCATCACGGATAACGGCTTGGTTCCAAGGGTGGTAGAGCCCAATGCCCACACCTATCTAATGGAAGAAAAAGGATTGGAAAATTACCTGTCGCAGAAAACCAAGGCACTGCTGGTGGTACACCTGTATGGACAGGTAGCCTGGTCGGAGCGGATGCATGATTTTGCTAGAAGGCATGGCCTCAAAGTAATCGAAGACAACGCACAGGCCATCGGTGCATGCTGGAAGGGGATTGGAACAGGAAATCTGGGCGATGCGGCGGCATTCAGTTTTTATCCGGGAAAAAATCTGGGCGCATTGGCTGACGCCGGGGCGGTGACAACCTCTGATGAAGAACTGGCAACGGTTGTCCGTGCCTTGGGAAATTATGGCAGCCAGGAAAAATACCACAACGATTACCGAGGGCTCAATAGCCGCATGGAAGAGCTACAGGCCGCTTTTTTATCGGTGAAGTTGCGCTACCTGGATTCGGAAAACTCCCGTAGAATTGCCATAGCGCAACGGTATATCGGCGAAATCGATCAGCCACTACTCCAATTGCCTGCGGTTAACCCGGTAGAAAATCCCGCGGGGCGATTGAGCCATGTTTGGCATTTGTTTGTAATACGAAGCCAGTTTAGGGATCGGCTGCGCGATTATTTACAGGATCATGGCATTCAAACAGGCATCCATTATCCGATTCCGCCCCATCGGCAGAAAGCCTATGCCGGGTATTTCCCTCGCTCCCTACCCATTACGGAGGCTATGCATCGCGAAGTCCTCAGTCTGCCTATTAGTCCGGTGATGAGGGATACAGAAGTGGACCATGTAATTTCCACGATCAATTCATTTTAACGCTACATGAACAGAAACGAACGTATTCAGGATTGGGATTTGATCATCGAGGGGAAGACATCCTTATTCGATCTAAAGTTTAACGATGTTTGGCAGTACCGGGATCTCCTGGCACTCCTGGTTAAGCGGGATTTTATCAGTTTTTACAAACAAACGGTCTTTGGACCGCTCTGGTTTTTTATTCAGCCCTTGTTTACGATGATCGTGTATACTTTCGTCTTCGGAAATCTTGCCGGCATTAGTACGGATGGTCTCCCTCAGCCCCTGTTTTACCTGGCAGGTATTACTGCATGGAGCTATTTTGCAGATTGCCTTACCAAAACGAGTACCGTATTCCGGGACAACGCGAACATATTTGGGAAAGTATATTTTCCCCGCCTGATCATGCCCTTGAGTATTGTGGTAAGCAACCTGATTCGGTTTGGCGTTCAATTCCTTCTGTTTTTGGTTTTGTTGGCCTATTATTATGCGATTGGTGTGGAACTAGCTTTCTCATGGGTATTACTTTTGTCTCCCGTGCTGCTCGTATTGATGGCTTTATTCGGATTGGGATTGGGCTTGATTATTACGGCACTTACCACCAAATACCGCGACCTGACATTTTTAGTCACCTTTGGCGTGCAGTTGATGATGTACGGCACCACGGTAATTTATCCATTGAATGCAGCTCCTGAGAATTACAAGCCTTGGATCGCCGCCAATCCGATGACAACGATCATCGAAACATTCCGATTGGCCTTTTTAGGTGCTGGGAATTTCAGCTGGGCCTCCCTGGGGTATAGCAGTGTGGCTATTGGGGTTATTTTTATACTGGGGGTGTTGATTTTCAACAAGACCGAGCGAAGTTTTGTCGATACTATTTAAAACCAACGATGTCAAGAAAAGTAATTGAAGTCCATCAACTGTCCAAGGCCTACCAAATTGGTGAGTTCACTACCGGAACGCTGAGTAAAGATCTGGAGCGCTGGTGGATTACGCGGGTGCGGGGCAAAGAAGATCCCTTTTTGAAGGTCGGAGAGACCAATCAGCGCGATAAGCGAGGAGATTCCAATGTGGTTTGGAGCTTACGGGATATCAACTTTAGCATCGATCAGGGTGAAGCGGTGGGTATTATCGGTAAAAATGGCGCAGGGAAAAGCACCTTACTTAAATTACTTTCACGGGTGACAGCGCCCACAGCGGGAAATATCAAAGTCAAGGGGAGAATCGCCTCCTTATTGGAGGTAGGGACCGGTTTTCACCCGGAGCTCACCGGTCGTGAAAACATTTATCTAAATGGAGCGATCCTGGGGATGCGCAAGCGGGAGATTTCCCGCAAACTGGAGGAGATCGTCGATTTTTCCGGGGTGGAGCGCTACATCGATACGCCGGTAAAGCGCTACAGTTCCGGGATGTACGTGCGGCTTGCTTTTGCGGTGGCCGCTCATTTGGAAAGCGAGATCCTGATTGTAGATGAAGTGTTGGCGGTAGGGGATGCGGACTTTCAGAAAAAGTGCCTGGGAAAAATGGGAGAGGTAAGCAAGGGCGAGGGGAGAACGATTCTATTTGTGAGTCACAATATGGCGAGTGTAAAGGCACTTTGTAGCCGCGCAATTCTGCTGACCGACGGGCAGATTTCTATGAATCGAGACACTTCATCCGTCATAAAAAGCTACTTGAATGATCCCAGGTCTGTGCCATTGGAGCGAGATTTTCTTCGTGACCCAGCAATTCGACGGGGTAATGGTGAAGCCAGATTTGCCGAGATCCTTGTAAACGATGGAGTGGAATTCATTGATCCCTCCAAAACGATCAGTATTCAGTGCACAATACAGGTGCAAAAGGTTATCGAGTCACTTTTTTTCACACTAATGTTGAGGGGTAGAGAGAGTTCGGAGCCAATCGGTGCTTCGAGAATGATTCCGGTAAGTAAAGAAAATCTTGAAGCGGGTACCATTGTGTCTTTCACAATATCTCTACCACCAGGCTTGCTCAGGACAGGGATGTATCCCGCCTATTTCTGGATTGGTAAACCGAGGAAAATCATTGGAGAGCACTATCCTTATGATGTGGTAGATTCTCGGTTTTACCTCAATTGCGTATCCGATAAGGATGAGTATGAACTTGGGTATAACCCTTCGGATCCAGTCGGGTTTTTTACCATTGACACGAAAATGAGAAATTTGAATATAGATCAATATGTTATCAAATAAGTCAGTTTTGATCACAGGCGGGACGGGGTCGCTCGGGAAAGCCCTCACGAACTATCTTTTTGCGCACCACCCGGAAATCAAGCGATTGGTTATTTACTCCCGGGACGAGCAAAAACAATTTGCGATGGCACAGGAATACCCAGTCGACCGGTATCCTCAGATTCGGTTTTTTATTGGGGACGTTCGGGACAGGGATCGACTGATCCGGGCCATGAAAGGCATTGATTATGTAGTGCACGCCGCAGCAATGAAGCACGTTCCTATAGCGGAGTACAATCCGGACGAATGCGTAAAGACGAATATCACCGGAGCTCAAAATGTAATCGACGCTTGTTTGGACTCATCCGTTGAACGGGTTGTTGCGCTTTCTACAGACAAGGCTGCTGCTCCCATAAATCTGTATGGGGCGACCAAGCTTGCTTCCGACAAGCTTTTTGTTGCAGCAAATAATATTCGGGGTTGGAATCCAATACGATTTTCAGTTGTCAGGTACGGCAACGTGATGGGCTCCAACGGTTCGGTCATTCCCTTTTTTTTGAAAAAGCGTGCAGAGGGCGTGTTGCCAATCACAGACCTGAGCATGACCCGATTCAATATATCGCTACGGGGTGGCGTTGAGATGGTGATGCATGCCTTGGAGCATGCCTGGGGAGGGGAAATTTTTGTACCCAAAATCCCCTCGTATCGCATTACGGATGTGGCCGAGGCCATCGCACCCGATTGCGAGCTCAGAGTGGTAGGCATTCGTCCGGGTGAAAAACTACACGAAGAGATGATCACCAGTTCGGATTCCTTTTATACCTGGGATCTGGGGAGGTATTATACCATTTTGCCTGCTACCCATAAATGGAATCTGGACGAGTATGTAAGCCACTTCCATGCTACCCGGGTTCCTTTGGGTTTTCGCTATAATTCGGAACAGAACTCCGAATGGGAGACTGTAGAAAGCTTGCGGAAGCTCATTAAATTACATGTCGAACCGGCCTTTTCTGCATAAGGGATGAATGCAATACCGTACGGAAAACAAAACATCACGCAGTCAGATATCGATGCGGTGGTGGACGTACTCAAGTCCGATTATTTGACACAAGGTCCATTGGTACAGCAGTTTGAGGAAGCATTTGCCGAATATGTAGGTGCCAGGTATGCGGTGGCCGTGGCCAATGGTACGGCAGCCTTGCATTTGAATGCGGTGGCTTTGGGCGTGCAACCAGGAGATAAAGTCATTACCACCCCGATTACCTTTGCGGCTTCAGCCAATTGTATCAGGTATTGCGGTGGCGAAGTGGTATTTTCCGATATTGATCCCCACACCTATTTGTTAGACATAAACGCAGTTAGGCAATTGCTGGAGGCGTCACCTAAGGGGACCTATCAGGGCATTATTCCGGTAGATTTTGCTGGAAGAGCGGTAAACTTAGAAGCATTCCGACAATTGGCCGATGCGTTCGGTCTTTGGATCATTCAGGATTCTTGCCATTCACCGGGGGGCTATTTTATGGATAGCAAAGGTGAAAAGCAACATTGTGGGAACGGTAACTTTGCAGAATTGGCTATCTTTTCCTTTCATCCGGTAAAACACATTGCGGCAGGAGAAGGCGGGATGATTACCACCAATGATGCATCGCTCTACCAAAAACTCCTAACCCTCCGAACGCATGGCATCACACGGAACGATTCCTTATTCCAAAATTCCATCGCCTTTGCTTCCGGAGGGAATCCATCGCATTTCCCGGAGAGCCAACAGGTCTATCCGGGCTGGTACATGGAAATGCAAAACTTGGGATACAATTATCGATTGACGGATTTCCAAGCTGCTTTAGGGTTAAGCCAGTTAAACAGGGCGCATAATGGACTGATGAGAAGGAGAGAAATAGCTAAAAGATATTTTGAGGCTTTTCAAGATCAATGGTTTATTAAAGGTCAATCAGGAGTGGCGGAAGGCCATGCGTACCATCTGTATGTACTTGAAGTTGAAAACCGTTTAGGTCTTTACCAGTACTTGAGAGAAAATAAAATTTATGCCCAGATCCATTATATCCCTGTTCACCTGATGCCGTATTACAGACAATTTGGTTGGAAAGAAGGGGACATGCCTCATGCGGAGGTATACTATTCCCATTGCATCAGTTTGCCAATGTATCCTACCCTGAGCAGCGAGGAGCAGGGCTTTATTATTGAGTCAGTGACTGATTTTTACCATGCGTAATTTGTGCATCATCCCTGCCAGAGGAGGGAGTAAACGAATCCCTCGAAAGAACATTAAAAAATTTCTAGGTAAGCCTATTATTGCCTATTCCATTGACGCCGCATTAAAGTCCCGATTGTTTGCAGAAGTTATGGTTTCTACCGATAGTGAGGAAATAGTTGGGGTGGCGAATAGTTTTGGAGCAACCGTTCCTTTTATGCGTAGTATTAAAAATGCGGATGATTACGCCACTACCCTAGACGTGGTGAAAGAGGTGCTGGTCGCATACCGAGATATGGGGAAGACATTCGATAACATTTGCATCCTGTACCCAACTGCACCTTTTGTAACGGCTGCAAGGCTGAAAGAAGGCTACAATCTTTTGGAAACAAATAATGCGTCCATCCCGGTTACAGCATTTTCCTTTCCGGTATGGAGGGCTTTTAGAATAGAAGCCAAGCGGCTCGCGTATCAGTGGCCTGAACATGAAAAAAGTCGCTCGCAAGATTTAGAAACATTATATCATGATTCTGGACAATGGTATTGGATTAAACGGGATTTTATCAAGGATACATTAGTGCCTGGAAAGACAGCCGCGGTATTCCTCGATCCCATGGAGGTACAAGATATTGATACGCTGGAAGATTGGGAGTTGGCTGAATTGAAGTTTCAAAAAATGGTTCAAAACAAGAAGCGTGAGCACCTATAAGTCCCTTAACAAATAAGTCGTTGATCTGGCGGTTAAAAACTAAGCCAAGAAAAAAGAGAGCACATTACCCTTCCAGTTCATCCTGCTTAACAGTTTTGTACGAAACGAATCACTAATGCCAATTCAGGGGATTCAAGAATGCCTGTAAACACTCCCAGTGACTATGCCCAAGCGAGTCTACTAAAGTTGAAATTAGGTGATGTTTGTAATTTAGAACGTATTCTTTATTTAAAACAGCAGTATCCTTGGCTTTTTGAGCTCAATAAAGGTGTACTACAAAAAAATAGCTCCGAAAATATGGAGGAGCAAATTGATGTCATAAAAAAATAAGCCTGGAAACAGGCTATACCAAAGTTTTTAACCTGCTTGATTCACTATCTTATGGTGCAATCTCACTCGTTTCAGAACCTGAGTGAGCAAGAGTTAGCCATGGTGCTCGAATGGAGAAACCATCCTTTAATTAGAAAGTGGATGAATACCAGCGAACGAATTTCATGGGACTCCCATTTCCAATTTGTAGCCTCTTTGAAGCTAGACCAAAAACGGGCTTGTTATTTGGTTAAAGAAGATTCTCGATTTATTGGGGTAATTCAACTTAATAACATTGATACTAATACCGTTAATGACTTTGGTATGTACGTGAATCCCGAGTTACTGAAGCGAGGAGCTGGTATGCGATTGGGATTTTACGGTGTTCAATATTCATTCTCAAATTTGGGTTACCATAGCCTTTCTTTTATAGCCAAGCGAGAAAACAAGGATGCGCTAAAGTTGTGGCAAGTATTCGGTATTAAACAGGTCGGCGAATCAAATGGTGATAGTGTCCATGGTCGCTTACTTCGTAAGGATTTTTTGACTCGTCCACAGGAATTTAAAGATTTTAGACGGTTTAATTCATAAGGCTGTATGACTAGAAGGTATAAACTATTGAATCAACAAGTCTTTGAGTCAGGTAAATACCGACTCGTCCCCATACGTCATGAAGATCGCTATGCCATTATGCAATGGCGCAATGAGCAGATTTACCATTTGCGGCAAGCTGAACCGTTGACCAAAGAAAAGCAAAATTGGTATTTTGAGAATGTTGTGGATCAACTGTTCGACCAAGAACAACCCGATCAAATGCTGTTTAGTTTTTTAGAAGGAGAGGAGTGTATTGGTTACGGGGGATTGGTGCACATAAATTGGGTCGATCGTAATGCTGAGGTTTCCTTTATCATGAATACGGACCTAGAGAAAGATGGGTTTAGTTCAAATTGGGGTATTTACTTAGAGCATTTGGAGAAAGTTGCTTTTGAAGCATTGAAATTCCACAAACTCTATGTTTATGCTTTTGACATTCGGCCTCACTTATATCAAGCACTGGAATCCAACTCCTATTTTTTAGATGCCCGTTTAAAAGAACATTGCTACTTTTTAGGGGAATACATCGATGTGGTGATTTACGCTAAATTAAATCCCGCAAGATGAAGATCGCATTATTGATTTCGGGCGGTTTAGGATTAAAGGTCTTTGATTTTTTAAAAACTAGGGTCACTATTTCTGCCATTCTCACAGACGGTAATTCAGAGGCAATCATATCACAAGCAGGTAAAGAAAACATATCCTGTTTTGTAGGAAAACCCAGGAAAGGTAAGGCTCAAAATTTCATTGCAGACAAAGAGATCGATCTATTGCTATCGATTAATTATTTATTCCTCATTGAAAAAGACCTGATAGCTTGGCCAAAGCGTGCAGCGGTTAATTTTCATGGATCTCTCTTACCTAAGTACAGGGGCAGAACACCGCACATTTGGGCAATCATTAACAATGAGGATAAAACTGGAATCACCTGCCACTTTATTTCTGAAGGATGTGATGAAGGGGATATCATTCTGCAAGAAGAGGTAAGCATTGCACCAAATGATACCGGTGCGATGCTGCTTGGTAAATTCTATGAACGTTATCCAAGTCTGGTGACAAAGGTGATTGAATTAATCCAAAAAGGTGAGGTTAAAGCTTCAAAGCAGGATGAAGAGTTGGCTACCTTTTTTGGCAAACGCAAACCGGAAGATGGAGCGATCAACTGGAATTGGCAGAAGGAACGCATACGGAATTGGGTACGAGCACAAGCCCACCCTTATCCGGGAGCTTTCACGCATATGCTTGGAAAAAAGGTGATTATTGATGAAGTAGCGTTCGATAATTACGGATATCGAGATGAGTACCCCAATGGTTTGATATTGTCTATAAATCCCGTTAGGGTTAAGACGCCTAATGGTGTTGTTCGCTTAACAACTATTCGAGAAGGCAACGAGCACTTACGACTAGAAAGTATTTTGAAATCATGAAGATAGGACATAAAAACGTGGAAGATGATGGTGTTTTCATCATCGCAGAATTATCAGCCAATCACAACGGTAGCCTAGAAACGGCATTGGAAACCATTCGGGCTGCGAAGCGCAGCGGTGCAGATGCTATAAAACTGCAAACCTATACTGCAGATACATTAACGATAGAATGTGATAAGGACGATTTTATCATTAAGGCGGGTAGTATATGGGATGGTAAAACATTTCACGAATTATATCGAAGCGCTTTCACCCCTTGGGAATGGCATCAAGCACTATTCGATTGCGCTAAGGAAGAAGGATTGACTTGCTTTTCATCTCCTTTTGATAAAACAGCAGTGGATTTTCTGGAAGGCTTAAACGCACCGGCGTATAAGATTGCTTCTTTTGAAATTACCGACATTCCTTTAATCGAATATGTGGCATCCAAAGGCAAACCCATCATTTTGTCCACCGGTATAGCAGGTTTAGAGGATATTGAATTGGCCTTGGATTCATGTCGCAGAATGGGTAATGACCAAATTGGATTATTGAAATGCACCTCCAGCTATCCTGCTCCCATAGAAGAAGCCAATATGGCCATGATTCCTGAGTTTAAGGAGCGTTTCGGGGTGGTCCCTGGTTTATCCGATCATACCCTTGGCAACACGGTTCCGATAGTAGCCACGACCTTAGGTGCCAAGATCATTGAAAAGCATTTTATACTAGATCGCTCTATTGGCGGACCCGACGCTTCTTTTTCCATGAATGAGGAGGAATTCACCGCCATGGTCAAAGCAGTGCGGGAAGCGGAACAAGCAGTTGGCAAAGTATCTTATGAACTCACCGAAAAACAAAAGAAAGGCAAAGATTTTTCGCGTTCATTGTATGTGGTAAAAGATATTAAAAAAGGGGAGTTAATTACGGAAGAGAATGTGCGGAGTATTCGTCCGGGATTTGGAATGCATCCGAAGGAGCTAAAAACAGTTATAGGCAAGAGATTTCTAATTGACGTAGAAAAAGGATCAAGGTTAGAATTATCTGTGATTGTTTAGATTCTGTCGATTTAATAAATTAAAAATAGCGTAAAGAGCAACCATCATTATGAAGGCAACCATTCTAGAAGTGTTTAACACAATTATTGAAAATAGGGGTAATAAAA
Organism: Cyclobacterium xiamenense; assembly: GCF_009467825.1. GTDB lineage: Bacteria > Bacteroidota > Bacteroidia > Cytophagales > Cyclobacteriaceae > Cyclobacterium > Cyclobacterium xiamenense. Next base: position 21,468 of record NZ_WIOK01000007.1, read on the forward strand.
AGCTAGAATCAATATCACCTGAAATGCATCTAAAATATGACATAGGATTTGACTCTCTTGATTTGGCTGAACTAACAGTGAGGATTGAAGCAGACTATGACATTGACATTTTCGAAGATGGTATCGTAAACACAGTAGGAGAAATTCTTAAAAAATTAGAAAAGAAGTAATGAATATCTTTCTTAAAGATATTGGTAACGATAGACTTGTTACGTGGGACTATCTCATTGATGATATCAATAATTCATCAATTTACAATTCATATTGTAAGTCTCCTGATTATTATACCGTATTTAAGCAAATAATTTTAACCTTGCTAATAGACGAAGAAATAATTCTACTTGATTCAGACTTTACTGAATCTGAATTGATAAATCTTACTGGCTATTCCGATTTTGAAGAATTTATTAAGCCTGTTGACAAAAGCAAAATTCCAATTTTGAATAATCAAAAGGAACTACTTAAAAAGTTGAATAATTCTCCTAGAAATTGGAAAATAACATTGTTTACATCAGGCACAACTGGTACTCCCAAAAAAGTTTGTCATGATTTTAAATCAATTACAAGATTCGTAAAAGCTACAGAGCGCAATAAAAAGAGTGTTTGGGGTTTTGCTTATAATCCCACTCATATGGCCGGTATTCAGGTTTTCTTTCAGGCATTGCTTAATGGTAATACTATTATTCGGCTTTTTGGTCTGAATACTAAAGACATCTATACCGAGATTACCAATAATGCAATAACGCATATTTCAGCCACTCCAACATTTTACAGACTTTTATTACCATATAATGGAACGGTTCCATCTGTGGAAAGAATAACATCTGGTGGTGAGAAATTTAATGAAAAAACTTTTAAACAACTGAATCAAGTTTTTCCTAATGCCAAAATAACTAATGTGTATGCATCAACAGAAGCAGGATCATTGTTTGCTTCAAAAAATGATATTTTTAGTCTACGACCTGAATACGAGAGTTTAGTTCATTTTGAGAATAATGAACTCTTAATTCACAAAAGTTTAATGGGTAGAACAGAAACTAGCATTGGTGAGTGGTACAAAACAGGTGATGTAATTGAGATAGTTTCACATAAGCCATTGAAGTTTCGTTTTGTAAATCGCAAAAGTGAGATGATAAATATTGGTGGCTATAAGGTAAATCCGCTTGAAGTTGAAGAAGCAATATCAACTTTAAAAGGCATTAATAATGTTCGTGTTTATTCAAAACCAAACTCCGTTCTTGGAAATATTGTTTGCTGTGAAGTTGTTGCAAATAGAGACCAAGTAACTGAAATCTCTATCCGAAAATTTCTACAATCCAAAATTCAGGAATTCAAAATTCCAAGATTAATTCAGTTTGTAGATTCACTTTCTACAACAAGGACAGGGAAACTAAAGAGATGATGACATGAATATATTATTAACAGGTGCTTCAAAAGGCTTAGGTTTAAAAACAACTCAATTCTTATTAAAAAAAGGTTTGACAATCTATGCTATAAGCCGAAGTAAAACAGAAAATTTAAATGAACTATTGCTCCAATATCCTGACAATCTAAAATGGTTGCACTATGATTTAGCTGATGGTGTAAATGTAAGGCAGTCTATATTCAAAGATTGGATTGGTTTTGACACACCTATTCATGGTTTCGTCAACAATGCTGCACTGGCCTACGATGATTTAATTACCAATTTGAATCTGGTTTCACTCGAAAAAATGTATCATGTGAATGTATTTACACCCTTGACGTTAACAAAATTTGTGTTGAGACAAATGCTATTGCATAATATCAAGGGCAGTATCATTCACATTTCTTCGATAAGCGTTCATACTGGTTATAAAGGTTTATCAATGTATGCTTCTACAAAAGGAGCGTTAGAAGCATTTTCAAAAAACACGGCCCGTGAATGGGGAGAAAAAGGTATTCGATCTAATTGTTTAGTAGCAGGTTTTATGGAAACTGAAATGAGTTCAACACTTTCTGACAATCAGAAGAACCGTATTTATCAAAGAACTTCAATGAAACAACCAGTTGATGTTGATTCTGTTGCTGAAACCATTGGATTTTTACTGTCTGATGAAGCGAAATCAATCACAGGGCAGAATATTCATGTTGATAATGGGACGATTTAACAAAATGTTAAAAGCAAATTTAAAAAGATACATTTCCGAGAATGGAAACGGTCACATATTAATCCATTCAGATATTCTATTTGGGTTTGAAATTAAGTTTCGAAATCGCGAGATCTTTTTGGAAGAACACTATAAAGAGTTGGAAGCTGTCTGCCAACCACTAAAAATTATTATGCCGTCGTTTAATTATAATTTTTGTAGAGGAATCCCATATAATTTGAAAGATTCGGAGAGTCAAGTAGGTGTACTTTCTGAATATTTTAGACAAAATAAAGCAGATTGGCGTACATCCATACCTGTTTTTAATTTTTCAGGGATTGGAGAAAACCCACTCACAATTAAATATGGGAAAATTGACCCATTTGGTGAGGATTCCTTGTTCGGCTTTTTGCATCAAAATAATGGGTTATTATTGCACTATGGTTCCGGTTTACAAACATCAACTTTAATCCATTATGTCGAGAGAATTTCCAATAGGCTAGTTTACAGATATGATAAAATTTTTAAAAGTCAGGTAACAGATATTATTAATGGCACCCATGAATGTGAGTTAATATATCATGTCAGACCTATGGGATATGATTTAAATTACGACTGGAATAGGCTTGAAGAGGATTTATTGGAAAATGGTGTTATTGAAAGGTATAAAGAACATCGAACAAGAATTTTGATTGGAAGAATTGATAAAATTGTCGCCTTCTGGCTTAAATGTCTTAATAATGATCCACTTTACTTTCTCGATAAAAATACTCGAAATTGGGTGGAAGCAAAATTTAATGAATTGAGCAGGCCTTTTAAATTATCTGATTTTGAGTAGTATGAAAGCTAAAATTGAAGAATACTTCGATAGGCTTTGGCCAATAACTAGAAGCCTTACAGGTGATGGCAATAGAGAATCTCTTAAAATTCTATCCGAACTTATTGATTTAGAAATAACTGAAGTCCCTTCTGGAACACAATGCTTTGATTGGAATGTTCCACCAGAATGGAATATTAGAGAAGCATGGATTAAGGATAGCAAAGGTAATAAGATTGTAGATTTCTCAGAAAATAATTTGCATATACTTGGTTATTCGGAGCCTTTTCTAGGGAAACTTTCATTTGATGAATTGAAATCCCATTTATATACCTTACCTGACCAGCCGGACTTGATTCCATACCTTACATCGTATTACAAAAGAAGATGGGGATTTTGCTTAACACAGAATCAGTTCGAGAAACTTGATCCAAATGAAATTTATGAAGTTTTTATTGATTCCTCGTTGGATGAAAATGGTTCGATGACAATTGGTGAAGCAATCATAAAGGGTAGTTCAGACGAAGAGATTTTATTTTCAACTTATATATGTCACCCATCGTTAGCAAGCAATGAGTTGTCTGGGCCATTAGTTTCGGCTTTTATTTACAACAAACTAAAAGAGCAAAAAGGCCTTAAATATACCTACAGATTTATATTCGTTCCTGAAACAATTGGTTGTATTTACAGCCTTTTGGTAAAAGGAGAATATTGGAAAAAACATTTGAAAGCAGGTTTTGTAATAACCTGTATTGGCGATGCAGGAAAGTTTACTTATAAACGAAGTAGAATAGGCAATAGCTTACCTGACAGGGCTGTTGAATCGATTTTGAAACAAACAAAAACCGACTTTAACATCGTAGATTTTTTTCCAAGTGGTAGTGATGAACGGCAGTACTGTTCGCCTGGCTTTAACTTACCCGTAGGTTCTTTAATGAGAACTATGTATGGTACCTATCCTGAATACCATACTTCAGCGGACAATAAAGATTATGTTTCATTTGAAGCAATGGAACAATCCGTACAAAAATATCTTGATGTAATAGAACTTATAGAAAGGAATGAAAAATTCATCAATAAGATGCCATACTGTGAGCCACAGTTAGGAAAAAGGGGATTATATCCTACGCTAGGTTCACAAAAAGGTACAGAAGACTCTATTAGAGCAATGATGTGGATATTAAACCTGTCTGACGGTACAAATGATTTAATTACAATTTCTGAAAAAAGTAAAATCGCAGTGAAAGATTTGTATGCTGTTGTTGATAGACTAATTGAAAATGGTATCTTAGATAAGGAATTATAGCTGTATTTTATTGAATAGTTGGTCGTTAAAGTACTTATTTTTTTGTATAGCATCTTTGGAAGATATTCATTTGGTTTTAGATGCGTGTTGTAAATCAGGCTATGACCAATATCCCTATTTTATACGCTTCCATGTTTCCTGAGGCATTGAAGAAGCCAATATGGCAATAATTTCTGGGTTTAATGATCGTTTTGGATTAGTCCCTGGTTTTTCCGGTGATACTCTGGGCAATACGGCGTATATAGTAGCCACCACCGTAAGTGCTAAGATCATTGAAGAGCATGTTCTGTTGGATTGTTCTATTGGCTGTCCGGATGCCTTCGTTTCCATGAACAAAGAAGTGTTCTCCACCATGTTCAAAGCCGTAAGCGAAACGCAACGAGGGGTTGGCAGAAATTCCTCTGAAGTAACGGAAAAAAAAAGGGACGGTATAAATAGTAAAGTACAAAATTGCGAAAGTGGTTTAGATATTAAAAAAACACTAGGTGTCACTTCGGTATATTGCGAGGATCGTTAGGATCAATATAGGTGTAGCTTTGGTGCTGCTACAGCTTAGTTTGTAGCGAAGGAAGATAGTGGTTTTTTGAATAGATTGTTTCCGTATGTATTTATTTTTATTAGTTGGTTGAGATTCAATTAAGAACGAACAACTCCTTCTCTGTTCACATGAGCTGTAGGTGGGTATTACTTGGTTTTAATAAATATGGGTCTGCGTTAGAGTTCTTTGTTCACTTATTTAAAAAAGATGTTTTTCATGAATGGGATTGATAGTATACTAGCGAAATATCCATTAGTAAGAAAAGTTGCTTTTTTTCATTCGCATATTTTATGGCCTAGTCATTTTGAGACGGAATTGGAGTTGATAGAAAAGTTCCAGGAAAGAGGAATAACAGGTGTGAATTTTGTCTGCAATGATGCACTTAAATCGTGTGACCTAAACGCTACAAGTGATATTAATACCTGTTCCAAATGCATGCAAAGTAGGAAGAAGGGTCTAAGTCTTGCAAAATGTACGTTTAAATCTATTCCTATTAAACTGGAAGACTACACATTCGATCTTTCAAAGGATATTACGGTTGGTGAATTCAGGTCTATCCGCTATAAAAGTTTTGATGTAGGATATGCGGTATTATCGACAATTGTTTCTCGGTATAGGGATCCATATATTACGATAGATAAGTACCGAGAAGAAATAGAAATACTAGCTAAGAATGCTATTGCGGTGTACGAATTTTTTTCAGAACAACTGACACGTATCCAACCCGATTTGGTTATTCTGTTTAATGGTCGTTATACCTATACTCGCGCCCTTTTGCGAGCCTGTGAAGCAGTTGGGATAAAGTTTTTCACCCATGAGCGAGGAGCAAATCAAGGTAAATACATGCTATTTGAAAATACGCTTCCGCATGATATAACTTATTTTCAACAATGCATGAACGAAAGTTGGGAGGGGAGCACACACCCTGTTCCCCAAAGAATTGAAATTGCGAAAAAGTTTTATGAAGATAGGAGTAAGGGGAAATCTCAAAGTTGGTTTTCATTTACTGAAAATCAAAAAGCCGGTTTATTACCTGCGGAGTGGAATGCCAATAACTACAATGTTGTTTTGTTTTTGTCCTCGGAGGATGAATTTATTGCGATTGGGGATAAGTGGATCTCGCCGTTGTTCACAAATCAGTTAGAAGGTTTGCGGTACATCTTTTCGAAGCAATGTGATCCAGGTAATTTTAAATATTACATTCGTATACATCCAAACTCCAGAACTGCTGCTGAATTTGTAAAAAATGTATGTCGGTTCGAATCGAATCGAATACGGATAATTTTGCCGGACTCCCCGATAAGTACCTACCAATTATTGTTCAATGCAAATAAAGTAGTCACATTCGGCTCCTCAGTCGGTATAGAAGCTACTTTTTGGGGTATTCCTTCGATAAACTTGGGAGTGTCTTTTTATAAACAGCTAGATGTAACATACAATCCACCCAGCAGGGAAAGTGTTATTCCAATGATCACTGACCGGAAACTACCGCCCAAGAACAAGTCGGGAACGTATAAGTATGCCTATCACCTGAGTACCTTCGGTTATGAATTTGAGGTCTACAGGTCCGATTCATTGATGTCAGGTACCTATCGGGGTTATAATTTGCAAGCTATTCCAAGACTATCACAAATAGCTTTTTCAAATCATATTAAACGGCCGGTTTTTATAAATAGATTGTTAATGAAGGCGGAAATTATACTTCGGTATTATTTGCACTTAAAACGAACCGTTTCAAGATGATCGATAAACCGTATTTTTCGGTAATGATACCCACCTATAACTGCGCTCAGTACCTGCGCAAGACGCTTCATTCGGTGTTGCAGCAGGATTTGGGGATAGACCTTATGCAGGTTGAGGTCATCGATGACTGCTCCTCGGACAATGTCGCCGAAGTGGTGCAGGAATTTGGGCGTGACAGGGTTGGTTTCTATCGGCAAAAGGCGAATGTTGGCCATGTTCGAAATTTTGAAACTGCATGGAAGCGGGCAAAGGGAAAAGTGGTCCATTTGTTGCACGGAGACGATTTCGTACTGCCTGGATTTTATACGTCTATGATGGAGATGTATGAAAGGTACCCCGATATTGGAGCCAGTTATTGCCGGCACTTTTTTGTAGACGAGTTAAATGATATCCTAGGTATTTCTCAGAAGGAAGCTATTCAAGATACCGTATTTTATGAGTATCACAAGAGTCTACTGCAGGGACAGCGCATTCAGACGCCATCCATTACCGTTAAAAGAGAGGTATTCGAGAAAATGGGTGGATTTAATGATAAGTTGGCCTGGACAGAGGACTGGGAGATGTGGGTACGGATCTGCAAACACTATCCCATTGGTTATATCAAGAATCCATTTGCCGCTTATCGAATTCATCAAGTTTCAAGTACAGGTGCAAAAGCCCTTACGGGAGAAAATGTGCGGGATTTATTTCGTTTGAAGCAAATTTTTTTAGACTCGATTGTGGAACCTGCGGAAAGGCCTGCTTTTGAGCGATCTTTCCGACGTGTGATTTTCAAGGTAGCGGAAAGTAACTACCTACAATGCAAGAAGCTTGACAACCCCAACGCTAAAACGCATCTACGGATGATGGGCAGGCACGCAGAAACAAAGGTTAAAGGTCTGTTCTATTTTATTAAATACTTGTTATTGAGCCTTGGATACTAGTGTGGTAATTTGCTGTTATAATAGTGCTGCGCGAATCGTACCTACATTGACGCATCTGGCAGCGCAGGAATTAGGTAGTTTATCCTGTGAGTTGCTGCTTGTGGATAATAAGTGTACCGATGATACCGTTTCTGTAGTGGAGAAAACCTGGCAGGACTTAGGCAGCCCGTATCCGTTGATCCTTGTTGACGAACCGAAACCCGGGCTTTCACACGCCCGAAAAACAGGAGTGGGGGCCGCTTCGGGAGCTTTTATTGTGTTTTGTGATGATGACAACTGGCTATCACCCGGATACCTGCATGAGGTGGCTAATCTCTTTCAGAAATATCCGCGAGTAGGGGCGCTTGGGGGATACGGAATGGCCTGCAGTGATGCAGCGTTTCCAGACTGGTTTTCCGCATTCCAACACGGATATGCGGTAGGGAAACCTGACTTGGATACTGGATTCCTGCCTTCCGGGATTTACCTCACAGGTGCTGGGATGGCGGTTCGCCGGGAACTATTCCTGAAGCTGTTTGATCGACAAGATTCCTTGCTAACCGATCGCGCCGGTAAGGAACTTTCCTCCGGAGGGGATACGGAGATTTGCCTGCGTGTCTTACTTTCCGGCTACTCGCTGTACTATTCGAATGACTTGCACTTCAGGCATTTTATACCAAAAAGTAGGCTGCGTCCAGAATACCGGGATCGGTTATTTCAGGGGTTCACATCGGGTGCCTCACAAATAAACGCATACGAATTGCTCTGGCAGCTAAAGCGGGCAAGTTTCGCTTCGAAGGTAGGTGCACTAGTGAAAGCAAGTTTTCGTTTGCCTTTCTCTCGATTGGGTCTGGTAGCGCGCTGGGATGCTCGGCGGGATGCAGCGGTCATTTTTGCCCTGACAGGCTGTTTTTCCCGGTGGGCAGATACCTGTGTGATTCAGATTTGTAATGGCATGCCGATTCAACTATGGTAAAAATTAAATTTGTTGATTTCTGGAAAAATTTTGATCCGGAAGATAATTACTTCATCCATTTTTTTAGAAAACATTTTGATGTGAAATTGTCGGATGATCCGGACCTGGTGATTTTTTCCGTATACGGTTACGCACACTTAAACTACCAGGATCGCATCACCCTCTGCTTTACGGGAGAAAATGTACTACCAGATTTTAATCGAGCGGACTACGCGCTGGGCTTTCATCACCTGGAGTTCCCGAACCGATACCTGCGGTTTCCGCTGTATGTCATCTATCCGGGATTCGAGCGATTGCCTTTTACATCTCCCGAATTGGATTCCGGTAAGCTATCGGATCGCAAATTTTGCAATTTTGTGTATTCCAATGCCAGCAACGCCGATCCCACGCGAACGGATTTTTTTAAGAGATTAGCGAGATATAAAAAAGTAGATGCGGGAGGGATGCACCTAAATAATTTGGGCTACCGGGTAAAGGATAAACAGGCCTTTATTAAAAACTATAAGTTTACGATTGCCTTTGAAAATAGTTCCAGTCCGGGCTACACCACCGAAAAGCTAATGGAGCCCATGGTAGCAAATAGTTTGCCCATCTATTACGGAAATCCGCTCGTCAATCACGATTTTAATGCGGAGTCCTTTATTTGGATGAAGGATCATCGGGAGGTGGACCGGGTTATTGAGGAAATCATATCCCTCGATCAAAGCGAGGACCTGTACCTGGAAAAGTTGAGGCAGCCCTGGCTAACTCCCGATCAGGCGGCGGTAAATTGGGAAGCGCGCTTAGTTGATTTTGTCCGGCCTATAGTTACCAATCCGGTGAAGCAAAACCCAGGCCATGGCTTCTTGGTACATCAGAATGAAACGCTGGATTGCATGCACGAGCTGTATAAAAAACGCATGCGGTTGAATCAAAAGAAGCGCTTGATAAAAAAAATGATTTCGTTTGGAAAATACTGAGATCACGGTTGGTGTGGTCACCTACAATTCGGCTGATTTTGTAGAAGAGACATTGGAGAGCGTTGCGAACCAGCGCCATCCATTGATTCATTTGGTAGTCTCAGACGATGGATCCACGGATCGGACGCTGGAAATTATCGATCGATGGATCGCACTGGATCGTGTGAGGTGCCGATTTCTTTCCATTGAACTGGTCACCGTCCCTAAGAATACGGGTGTGTCTGCCAACTGCAACCGAGTCATCGAGGCGTCCAAAACGGATTGGATAAAGTTTATTGCCGGAGATGATGTACTTTTACCCAATTGCCTGGTCGACAACCTTGAATTCGTGCAGAACAATCGCAATGTGTTGGTGGTGTTTAGTCAGGTTAAGGTGTATCAGGATGCGTTTCTGGAAAAGAGGTATCTCCGAACGACTCCCGGGAATTTCCCGAATAACCTCTTTCATCCGGCGTATAGTGCCCGGACTCAGTTCGAAATTTTGCTGGAATCGGACCGAATTCATTTTACACCTTCGTATTTTTTTAACAGAAAGATCCACCGGCAAGTAGGAGGGTATGACCCGGAAAACAAATTGGTAGAAGATTATCCCATGTGGCTAAAGCTGACACAGGCTGGAATTCGCCTATACTACTTCCACAAGCCAACGGTAGGCTACCGGGTTCACCGGCATGCGACTAATAATACCGGAGAGGTGCTTTTCAAACCTTCGGTGATAAATTCTTACCTGGTGCGAGCGAAATACGCGCATCCGCACTTGCACTGGCTGCAGGTGAAGCAGGAAAACTGGGCCTATCGTATTAGTAAATTCTTCCTTGCAAGAAAGTGGATGGATCCCAATCCCTTGAATCGCTTTTTTTACCGATGGTGTACGGTGTTTGGCAACCCTTTTTTCTGGATGAATGTCTTTCGTAAACGGGTATTCCATGGAAGGTAAGGAGATGAGGTTAAGCATTATTGTTCCCATGTACAAGGTCGCGCCCTACGTGGAGCGATGTATTCGAAGCCTGGCCAATCAGGATATGCCTACGGAAGAATACGAGATTATTTGCGTAAACGATGGCTGTTTCGCTGTTCGTGGACCCGACGTCAAGGATCCGGACTGTTCCTGGGCTATATTGTATAAATCAGCATTATTGAAACAGTATCAAATAGATTATGCCGGGGATGTTCCGTATTCGGAAGACGGCTTGCTTTTAGGCAAAGTCTGTTCCGTGTCAAAGCGTGTGCAATACTGTGACGATGATTTTTACCAGCGGTCTACCCGACCGGGGAGTGCGACGAATTCGGAGTTGTTTTACAGTAAACAGGCGACAAAAGGGCTTTTAAATATGCGGTAGGATTTAAAAAAATGTAGTTAAAGTCATTGAAATCTTCGCCCGTCGAAAATAACTAATTATTTAAATACGAAAGTATAGATTTGCGTATATGGCCTATTTTAGAATTGATAGATAATTCAAGTTTGAGTAAAGGATGCTATATAATTAAAATAAAAGGTATTCTATTTTACACTGTTTGATGGTATCATAATTAACTTTTTAAAGACAAAAAGGTCATATGCACGTCATTTTTTGGCATTAAAGCCTTTATAAAAAAGTATTTAGTAATATCTTAGGTTTCGAAAGAATTAAAAGATAATTAAAAATGAAGAAATTGAATAGGGTATTTCGTTTTTTAGTTCATAATCTTATTTTATTAAAAAAATATAATTTTACTGGTAACGCTATTCCGAATTCTCTTGTTTATCATATAGATGGTTCAAGGCTGAATATGGGTCTTGCAGATAGGTTTAGGCAAGTCCTTGGAGTTTATGCTCTAGCAAAAAAGCATAATAAAATTTTTAAATTTAAAATGACGGCTCCATTTGATATTGAAGAATATTTAGAGCCAAGGTCATATAATTGGAAAATTCATGATCAATTTTTAAGTTTTAATATTTTCAAAACTAGACTGCTATATATTGGATATTTTTCTAAGATTTATACTGAAAAATTTGTTTCCAAATCTAAAAAACAAGTCTATTTGTATTCATCTACTCACTTTAGTTGGGTTTCTGATTTTGGATATTCCTATAAAGAATTGTTCCATGAACTTTTTAAACCTTCGGAAAAAATTAATCAGATAGTAGCGAATTATATTGCTGAATATCAGGGCTGGGATACACTTCATTTTAGATTCATAGGATTGTTAGGTGATTTTAACGAGCGTAATGTCAATATTCTTACGGAAATTGAAAAATATAAATTGGTCGCAAAGTGCAAGAAATTTGTAATAGAGTATTTAGAAAAACATAAAAAAAACACGTTTGTTTGTTCAGGTTCCGTGACTTTTCTAAATGAAATTAAAGAAATGCCAGGTATAATAACAGTGCCTGGAACACCTAAGCACTTGGATTTCAACGTTGGAATACATGACAAAGACTTTCACAAAGAGTTTTTAGATTTTTTTTTAATTTCACAAAGCGATTCTATTTTATCTGTGTCCACTCGGGAAATGTATAGATCGGATTTTCCGGTATTCGCAGCAGCAATAAATGATGTTCCATTTAGTAGAGTACAAATTTAACTTTCGTAAATTTTGAATTTAAGTATTATTGTTCCCATGTACAAGGTCGCGCCCTACGTGGATCGATGTATTCGAAGCCTGGCCAATCAGGATATGCCTACGGAAGAATACGAGATTATCTGTGTGAACGATGGCTCCCCGGACAATTGCAAGGAAATCATCGAAGGTTTGCAGCAGGAAATACCCAACCTTATACTGCTAAATCAGGAAAATCAGGGGGTATCCATGGCGAGGAATAATGCCATGGCTATAGCCAAAGGCAAATACCTCTTGCCTATTGATCCTGATGATTACCTGGTATCCAACTGCCTAAAAAATGCCCTGGTTCAAGCAGATTCGAAAAATTTAGATGTGCTGTATTGCGCATTTGAGATATTTGATGAAAATCATACATCTGTTTGGCGTACAGATTATTCGTTATTGATCGGAAGAGTGGATAACGGCTACAAGGGGTATTTCGCTGTTCGTGGACCCAAGGTCAAGGATCCGGATCGTTCTGTGGCCATATTGTATAAATCAGCATTATTGACAAAGTATCAAATAGATTATCCCAGGGATGTTCCGTTTTTAGAAGACGGCTTGTTTTTAGGCAAAGTTTTTTCCGTGGCAAGTCGGGTTGGGTACAGTGACGATGATTTTTACCAGCGGACCACCCGACCGGGGAGTGCGACGAATTCGGAGTTGTTTTACAGTGAACAGGCGACAACTGGTTTTTTAAACGCACTGCAGGAGTTAGCGACCCATAGATCTAACATTTTTCTTGAGGTATCGGAAAAGCGGTTGTTAAATCACGTGAAAGCAAAGTTTCTATTTCTATTAGTAATACCGTTGATAGATGCTGGAAAGAAGAAACGGTATTTACAAGTGATCGATCTAATCGGTTTAAAGCAAGATCATGAGCTATCAATAGATGGAGTTAGTGGTTATTATAGATTTATAGGATTATTTTATAAGATGAGTCCGATTCTATTTTGGTACCTGTATAAGCCGGTTGCTAAGCTGGGCAGATTGATTTATTAGGTATCTCAATTTATCTCTAAATCTGTTTCGTATTCTTTGTAAAAGTTGGTTAATCAGTCGAAATAGAATAAGCTTTAATAGATTAAAATCACCTGTCAAGCTATCAAAAACAGCACGTGGTAAGGTCTTCTATTACGTATGTGTTGAGGTTATATTATTTGCAGTTGAATCGCATTTGTCTAGGAATTGGTAAACTATGTACGAGATACAAACGAGACAGTTTAAAATACAATCAACTAAATCGCATTCTATTTTTGATGATTTTAAACGGCATGGTTGTTTAATCAATCATAGCTGCCTGAGCGGAAGATGTGGCAATTGTAAAGCGAAAGTAATTGAAGGCGAGAGTCAACTTGTCCTTCCGGAACTTGGCTTAACCGACAGCGAAAAGGAGCAGAAATTTATCCTGACCTGCGTTCGAAGGGCTGCTTCCGATATGATTCTTGATTTGGATGTACTCAAAGGCGTAACCTTAGAGGAAGTTAGAACTGTGCCAGCGAAAATCTCTACCCTGACGAAGGTATCCGAGGATGTCATCAAATTGGTAATGAGACTTCCGCCCGGAGCAGACTTTAAATTTCTTCCTGGCCAATACGTAAATTTCATTCGTGGCAGTATCAAAAGAAGTTATTCCATTGGTGGCGTGGAGGGAGAAAACACGCTCGTTTTTTATATAAAAAGATATCTTAAGGGATATATGTCGAAGTACCTATTTGAAGAGGCCAGGGAAAACGATTTGCTCCGGATTGAAGGCCCCTTTGGTAGCTTCTTTCTGAGAAGAGATAGTTTAAATACATTGGTATTTCTTGCCACCGGAACAGGTATCGCTCCGATCCTTTCTATTTTAACCAGTACGGGTAACGAGAAAGTGTTAGAAGATAGAAAGGTGTTTTTGTTTCAGGGAGGTAGGGTAGAGTCCGACTTGATAGGGCTGAATTATTTTCGAAGTAGTACCATTCATTACTACCCTACTTTATCGAGGGTTCGTTGTGAAGGGTTTCGCTTTGGTCGCATTCAAAAGTTCATTCTGGATCAGGACATTGATTTAAGTAACGCCACGGTTTATGCCTGTGGGTCGAAGAAAATGATTGAAGATGCAAAAGAATTACTTTTCTCAAAAGGATTAAGCAGAGGTCAATTTTATGCTGACGCTTTTCTAGAATCAAACTAACGAATTAATGAAAGCTGTAATCTTGGCCGGTGGCCTGGGAACTCGCCTGAGCGAGGAAACACATTTGAAACCGAAACCTATGGTAGAAATCGGAGGCAAACCTATCCTTTGGCATATAATGAAGATATATTCCGCACATGGGGTAAATGAATTCATTGTTTGCTGTGGTTACAAGGGATACGTGATTAAGGAGTATTTTGCCAATTATTTTTTGCACCAAAGCGACGTCACCTTCAGCATGGAAACCAATACCATGGAGGTACATCGGAAGCGAGCTGAGCCATGGATTGTCACGCTGGTGGATACGGGAGACGACACGATGACCGGGGGAAGACTGAAACGGGTGGCAGATTATCTTCAGAATGAGGAATTATTTTGTTTAACCTATGGCGATGGTGTTAGTGATGTTGACGTTACCAAGAGTATTGACTTTCACCGGAGGCATGGAAAAATGGCTACGCTGGCCGCTACATTTCCACCGGGCAGGTTTGGTGCCATTGATATTGTAAAGGACCGGGTTTGTAGTTTTAGAGAGAAGCCCAGAGGTGACGGTGCCCGAATAAATGGGGGGTTCTTTGTTCTTTCACCCCGGGTGATCGATCGAATATCGGGAGACATGTCTATTTGGGAACAGGAGCCATTGATTGGGCTGGCTGAGGATGGAGAGTTAATGGCATTCACGCACGATGGGTTTTGGTTACCCATGGATACGCTTAGAGATAAAGAAAAACTGGAGGAATTGTGGGAGTCAGGAAATGCGCCGTGGAAAGTATGGGAGTCATGAGGCGGGTTAATTCTGACTTCTGGAAGAACAAGAAGGTGTTTATGACCGGTCATACGGGATTTAAAGGAAGCTGGTTGGCACTGTGGCTCCAAGAGATGGGGGCGCATGTAAAAGGGTATTCCCTTGCGCCACCGACTGCACCCTCTCTTTTTACAGCCGCAAGAGTTTCCGAAAACATGATTTCGGAAAATGGAGATATCAGGAATCTAGAGCAGCTGACGATGAGCATGAGGCAATTTGAACCTGAAATAGTACTACATCTGGCAGCGCAGCCACTGGTCAGATTGTCTTATGAATCGCCGATTGATACCTATGACGTGAACGTATTGGGTACGGCTAAGGTACTGGAAGCCGCTCGGTCTTGTGCATGCCTTAAGTCATTAGTAGTTGTGACCACAGATAAATGTTACGAGAATAATGAATGGGCTTGGGGTTACCGAGAAAATGAGAGGATGGGCGGGTACGACCCGTACAGTAGCAGTAAGGGATGTGCGGAACTGATTGCATCTGCCTACAGAAGATCTTTTTTTAGTGAACCTGGCGGGGCTTCGGTCGCAACGGCTAGAGCCGGAAATGTAATTGGTGGGGGTGATTGGGCAAAAGATCGGTTGATACCGGATATTTTATCTGCTTTTGAGAAGAATAGACCTGTTGTGATCCGGAACCCGATGGCTACGCGACCTTGGCAACATGTCTTAGAACCGCTATCAGGCTATCTGATTCTCGCGGAAGAGTTGTATGTAAGGGGCTCCGAAGTCGCTGAGGCTTGGAATTTTGGGCCAGACGAAGACGATTGCAAGCCGGTTTCATGGGTATTGGATCAGATGATTCGCTTTTGGGGAGATGGGGCTTCTTGGTGTTACGATGACGAGCCCAATCCACATGAAGCCGTTTTTTTAAAGCTGGACTGTTCAAAGGCCAAGCATTACTTAAAATGGGAACCGAGGTGGCGTGTCGACGAAGCGTTAAAGCGAACTGTCTCTTGGTACCAGGTTTTTATGAGAAAAGGAAATGTCAGGAAATTGACTCTCAACGAAATTGAAGATTATAATACGTAAGGAAAAAGAATGACTAGGTTAGAGGACATAAGAAATCAAATTCAGGAACTGGTGGAAACATATGCTGGTATCAAATACGAGGATAATACGCCCATTCCAGGAGTTTCCGTAATTCCCCCATCAGGCAAAGTATTGGATAGCAGGGAGATTGCTAATATGGTAGATGCTTCGCTAGATGGCTGGCTTACAGCAGGAAGGTTTAACGCAGCATTTGAGCAAAAACTAGCCACTTTTTTAGAGGTCCCCTTTGTTTTATCGGTAAATTCTGGTTCCTCTGCCAATTTGGTGGCATTTTCTACCTTGACCTCTTCAAGGCTTGGGGAGAGAGCGATTAAAAAGGGAGACGAGGTAATAACGGTCGCCGCGGGGTTTCCTACTACTGTAAATCCCAGCATTCAATTCGGCGCTATACCGGTTTTTGTTGACGTGGATAGCCGCACACATAACATTAATGCAGATTTAATAGAAAGCGCCATCAGCCCCAAGACCAAGGCTGTCATGTTGGCTCACACATTGGGGAATCCTTTTAATCTCGATAAAGTAACCGGGATATGTAAAAAATATAATTTATGGCTGATTGAGGATACATGTGATGCTCTGGGAGCAACCTACAATGGTAAGAAAGTAGGGACGTTTGGCGATATAGGGACCTTGAGCTTTTACCCTGCGCACCATATAACCATGGGTGAAGGCGGAGCGGTTTTTATGAGAGATCCGCAATTAAAAATGATTGCAGAATCGTTCAGAGATTGGGGGCGAGATTGTTACTGTGCACCAGGCAAGGACAATACATGCGGCTGTCGATTTGCTCAGCAGCATGGGACATTGCCATTTGGATACGACCATAAATATGTATACAGCCATGCGGGATACAATCTGAAGATTACGGATATGCAAGCAGCATGCGGTCTCGCTCAGCTCGACAAACTAGAAGGATTTATTGAAAAAAGAAGAAGTAACTTTGAATACTTGAAAAACAGGCTTCTATCATTGAATGATTTCATAGAGGTTGCAGTCCCCACGCATAACAGTAATCCCAGTTGGTTTGGTTTTCCTATTACGTTGAAAGAAAATGCCGGTGTGCTGCGGGTAGATTTACTACGCTATTTGGATCAAAATAAAATTGGGAGTAGGTTACTTTTCGCGGGTAATTTATTAAGTCAGCCTTATTTCAAAGATATCACACACAGGGTGGTTGGTTCGCTGGAAAACACTGAAAGGACCATGAAAAATACATTTTGGCTTGGAACATACCCTGCCTTACATGAGGAGCATTTTGAGTACATGGCTCTAAAGTTAGAAGAGTTTTTTGGTCTGAATTTCTGATGACTATATTTTTAACAGGAGGAACTGGATTTATCGGCAGGAATTGGATCAGGCAATTTTTGAAAACCTTTTCTGATCACTCGCTAATCGTATTTGTAAGAAATCAAAAATTTTTTGGGTCTGATTTCGCATCGGATAAGCGGGTACGGTTTTCTTATGCTGAGTCGCTAGATAAGGTAGACCTATCGGATTTGAAAGAAGTGGATGTCGTGTTGCATTTGGCAGCGCATGCTATACAGTATCCATATGATACATTAGAAAGGTGTGTGGAAAATAATGTTTATCGGCCGTTAGCTCTTTTTAAGAAAGCCTGCGATGCAGGTGTGAAGAAGATTGTTGTGACCGGAAGTTATTTTGAATACGGGTATACGGCAAGATTCACAACTAAGGTTAGAGTAGATGATCCCCTTTTACCTTCAAACAATTATTCAATCTCGAAAGCTGCTTCGTTCAATGCTTTCCTGGATTTTGCACTGAAAAATAAGGTTATACTACATTACCACAGGTTATTTCAAGTGTACGGTGAGGGCGAGGCTTTACATCGATTTTATCCATCACTCGTAGCGGCCGCAAGGGAAGGTAGAAATTTTAAAATGACGGAGGGGAATCAAGTTAGGGATTTCATCAGCGTGGAGTCGGTTACCGACCATCTGATACACTCAGCGTTAGAGGAAGTTTCGGATAAGAAATACAACGCCTGGATATCAAATCTGGGTAGTGGATATGGAACGAGGCTTTCCGATTTTGCCTTTGAGAAATGGCAATCGCTTAATGCGAAAGGAAAGTTGCTTATCGGTGCATTGGAAAGTCGACCATATGAGATGGATGGGATAATTGCAGACCTGGATTTTGAAATGATTTTATAAGAGTATGGAGTTTTCAGTTTGTATACCGACGTATAATAGGGCATCGTATTTAAAGTTAGCACTTGATACCGTCATTACCCAATTAGGTGATAATGATGAATTAGTAATTCAAGATAATTGTTCTCAGGACAACACAGAAAGCGTTGTACGTAGCTATTTACGCGATAGTCGGATAAAGTACTTTAGGAATGGCGAGAACCTTGGACTTATCGGTAACTTTCGCGAACTGGTTAATAATGCTACAAAAGAATACGTTTACCTATTGACTGACGATGATTTCCTATTGCCCAATGCGTTGGATTTATGTCGCGAATTTGCAAGAAAATCGAAAGCAAAGGCATTTAAGACATCGTATTATATTTACAATGAAAAATCAAATACAGGGAAACTAAATAAGTATTTTAATTTGTCGCTTTATCCTGATGACTTGGATCATGAGCAGATCGCGCGGATTTACCAATCCGCACATACATTCACAGGATTATGTTTTAGCAGAAGTTTGTTTGATTACGATTTTTTTGTGAAATACGGCAATGTATGGTATCCGAGCATGTTGATTACAGGACTTGCAAAAAGTGAATTAGGTTATTTGGATAAGCCGACAAATGTTCATGTGTGGGAAAACGATACCTTTTGGGGAATAGATCCGAATCGAAGAGATATTCTGAATGATTCCCAAATAGATGTACTGCTTTTTTTATGGGAAAATAATTATATCGATCGTCAGTTGTTCCCTGTAATGGTCAAACACCATTGTTTAACTAACCACAATGCGGATAACGCCAGATTGCATGCCTACATAGGTTTAAGGTTGCGTCTGAAAATAAAAATACACATTTGGAAGAGGGAATTTTTAGATTCTATGGTTGGAGTCGCTTCAAAGATTCTCAATTAACTAGGAGTCTAATAGGGATAAGAATTTTTTGTTGGCTGTTTGGGTAGTAATATCCATACCATTGGTAATGTGTCGAGCAGATGCTTGTGCGATCCTAGGTATCGAGCATTTGTTTAAGTGGCTTATCTAGATACTAAGCGTGTTTCCGTTTGAATCGTTTACGAATGAGCGAATCGAAAAAAGTGAGTAAAGATATTCTAATTGTTACCCACGGCTTCTACCCGGAACAAAGCCCTCGGTCTTTTCGGGCCACCGAACTAGCGAAAGAATTTTGTCGGCAAGGACATCGGGTTACCGTCATGGCTCCTTATCGGCAAGGCACGGCGACCTTGGCTGCAAACTGTGGATTTGAATACAAATCGTTGGGTAATTTAACCTGGAAAATTTTTAATTTCAGTGCACTCGGACTTCCGGGGAGGCTGTATAACAAGGCCGTAAACCGGCTATTTCCACTCCTCCTGGAATATCCGATGATGGAGCTTTTTAGTAAGGTCCGAAAGGCATTAAATGCAGAAACGAAGCGGTATGATTTATTGATTTCGATTGCCGTACCCTATCCCATTCACTGGGGGGTGGCTTCGATTTGGTC
Organism: Cyclobacterium xiamenense; assembly: GCF_009467825.1. Lineage (GTDB taxonomy): Bacteria > Bacteroidota > Bacteroidia > Cytophagales > Cyclobacteriaceae > Cyclobacterium > Cyclobacterium xiamenense. The sequence goes on from NZ_WIOK01000007.1 coordinate 41,091, forward strand.
GGCTGATAAAAATAAGAATCCCGCGAGTGTATGGGTAGCCGATTGTGGCGATCCCTATTGCTTGCAGGAAAACGATACCTTCCGTCCACCCATCTATTTTAGGTGGGTGGAAAAATGGTTTATGCGAAAGACTGATTTCATTACCGTCCCTACTCAGCAATCGATAGCCGGCTATTTTCTGGAATTTCATTCCAAAATGCGGGTAATTCCGCAAGGGTTTCGTTTTGAGGATTTAACCCAATTACCGGTAAAAGATGACGGAATCGTTCGTTTTGGCTATGGTGGAAGTTTTATCCGCGGGAGACGGGATCCAAGAAGCTTCCTGGAATTTCTTTGCACGCTAAATGCTTCGTTTCGCTACGAGTTTCATGTCTACACTACCCAAAAGGAATTTATCATGCCCTATGCCAACCGAGACTCCCGCATACGCGTGTTTGAGCCCATCCCGCGCCTGGATTTACTTCGGGTGTTCTCTTCGTTTCACTTTGTTGTGAACTTTAGCAATCAGGGTAGTGCACAGACGCCAAGCAAATTGATCGATTACGCCATGATGGGTAAACCGATTTTAAACATTGATACGCAGGAAATGCACAACGAACGAATAATCCCTTTTTTAAAGGGAGATTATCAAGGGCGGGTAGTCGTAGCGAATACCGAAAACTACCGAATTGAAAACGTATGTGTAGCCTTCCTGGCATTACTGCGGCAAGAAAAATAGCGATGAACAAGCGGCTCAATTTACATACCTACCTGGGAATCTGGCTTATCAACCCATTCATTGCGGCCATTCCGCTTTTTCGGGATTTTGGCTACCGGAAGCAAATGCTACCTTTTTTGTTGTTGTCTTTTTTCTTTGGAGTATCGTTTGTCATAGAGCCCGGTTCCGGCGTAGATGCCTCCCGGTATGCGGCCGAGTTGGCCTACCTGCACGAAGAGTCGGTCAGCTTCTCGGATTACATGGGAAGCGTTTACACGGAAGGTACGAAAGTGGATTTGTACCAGCCCTTGCTGACCTGGACTGTGAGTCGCTTTACGGGCAACTATCAATGGTTATTTGGAATGTTTTCGCTGGTTTTCGGGTATTTTTGGTTTAAAGTGCTCTTGCTGATTCGCCAGCAAATCCGTATTCCCTTTCGTGGCCTTGTTTTGTTCGCCTTTCTATTATTGGCTCTGATAAACCCTATTTGGAGTATTAACGGCGTTCGCATGTGGACAGCGGTACAGATGTTTTTTTATGGTCTCCTGCTGTATCAGGTTCAGGGTCAACGGAAGGCTTGGATTTGGTTGGTACTTCCGGTATTCGTTCATTTTTCCCTGGCTTTTCCACTGGCGCTTTACCTTGTATTTCGATTCCTTCCCATACGTTCGATCCGACTTTATTTTTACGGGTATCTCGGTACTTTTTTTGTTGGGGAACTTGATCTGGATCTGGTCCGGAGTTATTTCGAACTTCTGCCGGGTTTTATGCAGTCGAGAAAATCCTATTTAAACGAAGCCTACGTGGAGCAAATTTCGCAAGCATCCGAAAATCTGGGAACACACGTACTGGTGGCGAATTTGCTGGAGCGCTACAGCATGGTTGCCACGGTACTGTTAATCTATTATTTCTTTTATGTTCGATCCAAGCTGCGAGCTGGCAGGGCACATGCCGCATTTACCTTAACCTTGTTATATAGTTCGTTTGCAAACCTCGTCGCGCAACTTCCTTCGGGTGGGAGATTTATCGTACTTTCCAATCTGCTGATCGTGTTATCGTTGATTTATTTTCTGTCCTACAGCCCTTTTCGGATTCCAGGTATCTGGAAGAACCTATTGTTGGCTTCGTTTCTGCTGGTTGGTGTATTCAAGATCCGCACTGGTCTGGATTTCGTTGGAATATTCTTTTTTATTGGCAATCCCCTAATCAATCTTTTCGTGCAGGATACCACACCTTTGATAGTTTTTATTAAATCGATCCTATGATACCGAACGCAAGCTGGGTTAAGGGGTTCATTGGCGGTCTGAAGACGAACCGGCAGGGGCTCTATTCCGATAGGAAAGTGGTGGTATTTGAATCGGATGACTGGGGAGCCATCCGCACCCCTTCCCGGGAGGTGTTGCGCGCTTTCAGAAAACAAGGGTTCGATCTTACCGGTAGCCTATACAAGGTAGACGCACTCGCTTCGCGTACGGACCTGGAAGACCTCTTTGATGTATTGCTCAACCACAAAAATTCCAGCGGTAAATCCCCCGTTTTTACGGCGAATGCGATCATGGCAAATCCTGATTTTGGAAAAATTGCGGCATCCGATTTTCTCGAGTACCACTTCGAGCCATTTACGAATACCTTTTTGCGTTACCCCGAGCATGCAACTAATTTGGAGCTGTGGAAGAAGGGATTGGAGCTGGGTGTTTTCGTTCCCGAGTATCATGGACGGGAACACGTGAATATCAACCGCTGGTTACAGGCTTTAGCAAAAGGAGATGAACGAACCCTTTTTTCTTTTCGCTTAGGGAGCACCTATTCCGGAAAAGGGGATTATGCCTACATGGAATCCTTTGACTGGGATTCACCCAACGAGGTCAGTTCTCAGGCAGAAATCATCCGGGAAGGGGCACGGTTATTCACGGAGACCTTCGGAAAGTCTCCAAGATCGTTTATTGCCCCCTGTTACAATTGGGATCCTGCCCTCGAACAGATCTTGTCGAGTATTGGTATTTCCTGGATTCAAGGCCTTTCGACGCAGCTCGCTCCCACGGGAGGCTTCGATGCATATCGCCCAATTCGGCATCATTTTGGCCAATCGAATGGGTTTGGTTCCCGTTACAACGTTCGCAATGTATTCTTTGAACCTGTCAATAATCCGGACGCAGATTGGACCGATGCTGCCATGGCGCGTATTCAGGCGGCTTTTTTGTTGAAAAAGCCTGCAGTTATCTGTACACACCGATTGAATTACGTCGGGTATATAGACCCTAAAAATAAGTCCAATGGACTATATCATCTCAATAAATTGTTACGGGCCATTTTGAAGAAATGGCCGGATGTGGATTTCGTCAGCACCCCTGAGTTGTCTAACGTCATCACATTATAAGCCATGACGAAAATAAAAATTGGTTTTACCGGAGACTTCTGCCCCTGGCAGCGGGTGCAAGATCGTTTTTTTAATGGTAACTGGATGGGTGGTTTTCGGGAAGTACTTCCGTTTTTTCACGAAAACGATTGCAATATCATTGATCTGGAATGCCCGCTAACAAACGCAACTGGAAAAATCAGGAAAACCGGACCGCATATTAAGTCGGCCCCTAAGACTTCAGAGATACTGAAGCACCTTAATTGTGAACTTGTGGTGACGGCGAATAATCATTTTAAGGATTACGGATGGGCGGGAATGAAAGAAAGTTACGAGGCTTTGCGGTCGCAGAACATCGGATGGTGTGGAAGCGGGATAAATCGCCAGGAGGCATCCAAAACCAACTTTCTGGCAATTAAAGGGGTATCGATTGCTGTCATAAACATGGCAGAAAATGAATGGACGACCACCCATGGGGAAGAGCCCGGTTGTCATGCCATTGATTACCCAATAGCCTTGCAAAAGATCCAGGAAGCGAGGAATGAAAACGTCGATGTTGTTATCGTGGTATTGCATGGGGGGCACGAACATTATTCGCTGCCAAGCCCCCGGATGAAAGCCCAATTTCGTTTTATGATTGATGCAGGAGCAGATGCCGTGGTTGGACACCATACGCACATTGTATCGGGGTACGAAGTGTATAAAAACAAGCCTATTTTTTTTAGTTTAGGAAATTTTTGTTTCGATTGGCCGGGTTTGAGAAACGGCACCTGGAATAAAGGGATGCTGTTGCGATTGCTGTTTGAAAAAGGGCAACATCCGACGTTCGAAATCACCCATATCCATCAAAACGATGATTTTGTAGGTGTTCGTCTTGCCGATGAAAGGCTGGTTCAACAACTGGAAAGAGAACAGCTACATTTGAACGAGATCATAGCGGACGATCGAGAATTGGGTCGTGCATTTGATCGCTATGCGGAGAGGTTGAGTAGCGTGATGTGCAGTCGCATTCAGCCGTATCAAAACCGCTTTCTGGTCGGGCTCCACAAACGGGGCTTTCTTCCCGACCTGATGGGGCCTTCGAAAAGGAAAATGCTGCAAATTCTCGCTCAGTGTGAATCCCACCGAGAGGTTTTGTTATGGACCTTAAAAAATTCTCCTTATTAAAACGATGTGTGGACTTAGTGGATATTTTCTAAAAAATGGGGGAGAAACAAATTCTGCCACCATGTTATCGATGTTGGCGATACAACGTCATCGGGGACCCGATGACTCCGGCGTGGCAGGAATTGACATGCGAAGTGGTAGGATAGAGAAATTGGATGGTCATGTTTTGTCTACGTTTGAAACGAAACCGAACCTTGTTTTTGGCTTTAATCGGTTAAGCATCTTAGATGTAAGCCATGCCGGACATCAGCCCATGATAAATGAGGATGCGAATGTAGCGCTGATGATGAACGGAGAGGTGTACAATGCGTTTGATTTCAAATCATCCCTGATAGACAAAGGGTATCGGTTTGAGGGGAATAGCGATACCGAGGTAGTGTTGAACCTCTATCTGGAATATGGTCTCGATGGGATGCTTGACCGATTGAATGGCATGTTTGCACTGGCAATATTTGATGGCCGGAAGGGATCGTTGTATTTGATTCGAGACCGGGTGGGTATCAAGCCACTGTATGTGCTGACCGATCGGAATTATATTGCGTTCGCCTCTGAAATAAAGAGTTTCAAAGCACTACCACAGGTGGAATTAGCATTGGATGAGTCAAAGCTGTCCGAGTTCCTGCTATTCAGAAACGTGATTAACCAGACGCTTTTTAAAGATATCGTCAATATTACACCGGGAACCTATTGGGAAATTCCTGCTTCCGGCGAAATCAGTGAGTTTTGCTATTACGATATCCGCAAAGAAGGCGGGCAATCTACTGCAGTTGGTCAAAAAGAGCTTGAAGCAGCATTACGAAATTCAGTAAGCAGGCAAATGATCAGTGATGTAAAGCTGGGCTGCCAACTTTCCGGCGGCGTAGATTCTTCGCTGGTAACAGCTTTTGCGGCATCCACTTTACCTAAAGGGTCTTTGGAGACGGTTTCCATCGTGTTTAGTGAGGAAAATTTTTCCGAAAAAAAGTACATGGATCGGGTGGCAGCTGATTTTCAACTTCTGTCGCACCAATTCAACTTGGATGCCTCCGCCTATTTGAACCTGATTGATGAGGCGGTATGGCATTTCGAGCAGCCCTTGAATCACCCAAACACCATTGGTATCAAACTATTGAGCCGTGAAGCAAAAAAGCACGTGACGGTATTGTTGAGTGGAGAAGGCGCGGACGAGGCGTTGGCCGGGTATCGTAGGTTTTTGCCAGGTTGTGCAAAACTACTTTCCCTAACAACTTTAAAGAAAGCAATAAAAAACCGGGGGTACTTTCTTCCATTCGTTCGTGTATGGGGAGAGGAAATCTCGCGCTACGTATTGCAAACCGCCTTCGGAGATCTTGCGGTTGCAAAAGCCATTTATCCCAGATTTTCCGTTCGCAGCGCACTCCAACGCCGCAGCGCTATCTGGCATTCGATTGAGGATAGGTCTTCAAAAAAGAAACGCAAGTACGAGTTGTTGACCTACCTGCCTGATTTACTGATGCGACAGGATAAAATGTCCATGGCACATAGCATTGAGAACCGCGTTCCATTTTTGGACAACGAAATGTTAACGGCCGCGATGCAAGTAGACGATGCACTGCTAATTCGAAAAAAAAGAGGAAAATGGGAAGGCAAGTTCCTTTTGAAAGAGCTATGTATGGAGCTATTTGACGAGCACTTCGCTTACCGGGATAAAATGGGCTTTGGCATTCCGCTCAAATCGTTTTTTTCCTCCATTCCTTTTCAGACCCGGTGGGAACGAGAGTTGTTGCCAGGTATTCAGAAAAGAGGCATTTTTAATTCGAAACCACTTGCCCGATGGATGAAGAACCCGGGAGCAATGACTGCTGAAAAACTGGATGCTATTTGGTTGATGGTGGGATTCGAGATTTGGGCAAACCAATACATTGATTAGATGATTGCTATTCACAATAGTACCTTTGGGTTTCATCCCCGATGGATTGCGTACTGCGAAAAGCGGGGAATTGCCTATAAATTGGTAAACTGCTATGCCAACGACCTCGTGGATCAATTGAGAGAGTGTAGGGCCCTGATGTGGCATTTTAATCAGGGGAATCACCGCGATAATCTCATTGCCAAGCAGGTCTTGTTTGCATTGGAGCACACCGGCTTTCAGGTATTTCCAGATTTCCGTACCGCCTGGCATTTTGATGACAAAGTAGCTCAGAAATACCTCTTTGAGGCAATCGATGCGCCGCTTGTCCCGAGTTACGTCTACTTTTCGCAAGCAGAGGCACTGGATTGGGCGCATCAAGCGACGTTCCCCAAGGTATTTAAATTGAGGAATGGCGCCGGGTCCCAGAATGTTCGACTCATCCCAACCCGGTCGGAGGCTATTCGAACCATCAACAAAGCGTTTTCTACCGGTTTCCCTAAATACGATTCGTGGGGAAGTCTACGGGAACGACTGTATAAATTTCGACGAGGAAAAGCCTCGGTACATGAGGTGCTTAAGGGCGTTGCCCGGCTTTTTTATGCACCTCCCTATGCACGCATGGGATCCCGGGAAGTGGGGTACGTGTACTTCCAGGATTTCGTTCCGCATAACGATTCGGATATCCGTATCATCGTCATCGGAGGTAAGGCCTTCGGTCTGAAGCGATTTGTGAGGGAGGGGGATTTTCGTGCATCCGGAAGTGGTAGTTTTGCTTATTCCCGGGACTTGTTCGACATTCGGTGCGTCCAAATTGCCTTTGATACCGTGCGACGTTTGAAATTGCAGGTCGGTGTTTTTGATTTTGTTTTTGATTCGGAAAATAACCCGCTAATCGTTGAGGTAAGTTACGGTTACGCACATGCCGCCTATGACCATTGTCCCGGATACTGGGATACGCAACTGGACTGGCATGAAGGCAAAACTGTAAAAGAGGAGTGGATGGTGGAATTAATGCTAACTTGTTTGGAGGTTGAATTCCACTAAACGAATTTGCATGGTCATTCATTCGCTTCAAGCCGGAGGCATGGAAAGAGTGATGTCGGAGATCGTAAACCATGCTGCCTCTCTAGGGACCTACGAGGTGCACGTCGTGCTTTTCGGTGTAAATCCGGAAGTTTTTTATCCATTGGCTGATGGGATTACAGTACATCGACCCCATTTTAAATTTGATCGTTCGAGATTGTTTATAAGTAGCCTACGGACGCTCTATTTCCTAAGAAAAACCCTCAGCCACTTACAGCCGCATGCCGCGCTTAGTTTTGGGGAATATTGGAACAGCTTTGTACTGATATCCCTGCTGGGTACAAGTGTTCCTTTGTTTGTATCGGATCGAAGTCAACCAGGAAAGGCGTTGAGCCGAACCCAGGAAAGACTACGGAATTGGTTGTATCCGAAGGCAAAAGGTGTGATCGCTCAAACATCGAACGCAAGGCGAATCTATAAAACGAAATATAAGCATCCGAACATCACCGTGATCGGGAATCCCATACGGCAAATCCTCTCCGGTCCTTATCGGGAAGAGGGACGAGAAAATACGATCCTGATGGTTGGTAGACTGATTGCTACAAAGCACCAAGATCGCCTTATTCGGATATTTTTAGAGATTGATGAGCGAAACTGGAAGCTCGTCTTGGTGGGATACGACCACCTCAAGCAAAACCATCGTGCACGCTTGCAACATATGATTGATGAAAACGGAGCACAGGATCGAATTTTTCTGGTAGGAAAGCAAGCAAATGTGGATAGTTATTATCTAAAAAGTAAAATTTTCGCGTTTACATCCAGTTCCGAGGGTTTTCCCAACGTGATCGGAGAGGCATTATCCGCTGGATTGCCCGTAGTTGCGTACGATTGTGATTCAGGCCCTTCGGATTTAATCCACCATGGCCAAAATGGCTTTTTGGTGCCCGTATTTGACGATAAACGTTTTAAAGCGTGTCTTTCGCGACTTATGCAGGACCACTTGTTGCGTACAAAAATGGCAATCAATGCTACCCGAAGCGTAAAAAAATTTAAAAGGGAGAAAATTGCCCAACGGTTTTTGGATTTTCTAGCTCCCAGATAGGTCTTAGTGGTTTGGTAGGAGTGGATAAGTCATTGTTTAGATAATGTAAAAATTCATCCAGCTACAAGTAAAGTAACGAATGTACCGATTTAGAAAACCCTTGCGAATGATGATCCGTTTTGATTTTGCTAATAAGATGTTGCGGTAAAGTTTTTTTTGAAAAACGGACAGAGATAGTATTTGAATCAAAGTCTATTTAGTCTAATTGGAACCTATATTCAGAAATACCCTATAAACTCGAATAATTAGGTAGTCTAGCGAATTAAAAAGTATTCTCAAATCAGTTACATAACAAATAGTAAATCGTTCGATTGGGATCTTGGTTTATGTCGGTAGCAGATTTTATATAAGGTGTTTAAATTGGTTACTTAAAAAAAATAGAATTGAAAAATACCTAAGCATGAAGATTTATTGCAAAGGAACCCAGAGTTAATGATTTCGATAAAGTATCATTAGGTGATAGGCTAGTTGTTTTTATGAACCTCCATTTTTTAGCCCTTGATTACAGTTACATTACTGCCTTAATATTGATTGATCAAAGCCTCTAACAGATCTTGGAGTAATTCGTGAAATTAGCGTCGGGAATATGGGATATATTGAAATTAACTTTACTTTATTACCTGGATTAAAGCCTGGTAATAATGGTATCAGCGGAGCGGGAAGTGTTTTGAGGGGGAATATAGATGATTACAGGATGTTAACTGAAAATTTGGCAAAAGCCGTGGGGGTATTAGAATTTTTCTTAAAAAATAATGAATCATAGTAGCCAAGTTTTTAGTATCGATAAAAAATGAAAGTCCTTCAAATCAACGCTAACGTGAACTTTGGAAGTACTGGAAGAATTACCGAAGACATCGGTAGTATATTAATAGAGAACGGTCATGAGAGTTTTATTGCGTATGGTCGGGGAAATCCTTCCAGTAAATCCCAATTAATCAAGATAGGAGATTTTTGGGATATATATGCTCATGGTTTGAAAACCGTGTTGCTCGATCGGCATGGTTTTGGTTCATCGTATGCTACGAAGCAATTATTACTTCAAGTAGAAAGAATTAAGCCTGATTTGGTAGGGTTACACAATCTTCATGGGTATTATTTGAATATTGAGATCTTATTTAATTACCTTAAGAAACTGGATATACCAGTTGTTTGGACGTTGCACGACACCTGGAGTTTCACAGGGCATTGTACTTTTTTTGATTCAGTGGGTTGTGAAAAATGGAAAACAACCTGTTCTAAATGTCCGAAAACCAGGAGATATCCCTCGTCCTATTTTATGGATCAGTCAAGGAGAAACTTTGAGGATAAAAGGAGGGTTTTCAATCATGTAAACAAGCTTCATTTTGTTACGCCGTCTTATTGGTTAAGTGAAAAAGTTCGGCAATCCTTTTTAAGTACCTATCCATTGAATGTAATACCTAACGGAGTGGACTTGAATGTATTCCAGGGAATTTCTAATTCGCAAATTGCGAATCATAAGAGCAGGTATGGTATTTCCAAATCAAAAAGGATAATCTTAGGAGTAGCTAATATATGGGATAAACGCAAGGGTTTGGGCGACTTTATTAAATTGCGTAAATTTTTAGGGGAAGCGTTTCATTTTGTTCTAATTGGGTTAAACCCTTCCCAAATCCAATCCTTGCCTTCTGGAATTTTAGGTATTCGAAGAACAGATAGCGTTGAGGAATTGAAACGTTGGTATTCATCTAGCGACGTATTTATTAATCCTACCTATCAGGATAATTTCCCAACTACTAATATAGAAGCACTGGCTTGTGGCACTCCCGTTATCACATATGACACGGGAGGTAGTCCTGAGGCCATTAATCCCTTAACGGGTATAGTGGTTAAGAAAGGGGATTTTGAAGGTTTACTATCTGCGATTGAAAAGCTTCTATCCAAAAATAAAGATCAGGTAAAAGCAGATTGTAGAGTAAGGGCTGAGAGGTTATTCAATAAAAACGAAAGATATTTGGATTATCTTAACCTGTATGAATCCTTGGTTAATTGAAGAATAACTATTTGTATAATTATATCACGAAAAGCGTATGTTGGTTATATTAACTATTTTGGTTGATGAAAGATTAACGAATCCAATATAGGCCGATCGCTGCTCCAATGGACGAAACAGTATTTCTAGGCTCCCGGTATTCGAACTGATGTGGTCTACAGGGATCGGCTGTCTTTCTGTTCTTATTATATGATCTACCACTTGATTATTGCCAAGCCTCTAAATCATCAGTGGGGCAATCAGTACGGTAATAGATCTTTGAATCTGTTTAAAGGGTGTAATTAGAAGCACACTCACTATGCTGCCGTTGTAGGTAGATAGCTCATAAAGCTTTCCATAGGAATGTGTTTTATTGCGCGTAACCTTACACTTAGCGATATTTCTTTTTCAGGGACCCATGTTGAATCATTGGTTTCAGATAAATCGATTTAGTTTTGGCTTTATCATTACTAAAACCCCACTTAAAAAACATACTGGGCAAATCGGTTGCCACAAAGTACCTGATCATCGAATCGGATGATTGGGGATCCATCCGCATGCCTTCGTTAGCCGTCCGCAAACGGCTGCAAGCGGCAGGGATCAACCTGGGGAAGGGAGAAGCAGGACGATACAATCGCACGGATACCCTGGCGAGCGCAGAAGACCTGGAAGCACTGTTCGACACCTTAGCGAAGTTTGAGGATCGGCAGGGAAACCCTCCGGTGGTGACGGCAGTATCTTTGGTAGCCAATCCGGACTTTGACAGGATTCGGGAAGACCGCTTTTCTCGTTACCATTACGAGCCTTTTACGGACACGCTGCGCCGTTACCGGCGTGAAGATGCGCTACGCTTATGGAGACAGGGAATGGAAGCGAAACTTTTTGTGCCGGAATTTCATGCCCGGGAGCACCTTAATGTACCTGTCTGGATGCGTATGTTGCAGAATGGGGACATTGCTACCCGCATGGGTTTTGATTTGGGCTGCTGGGGATTTTTGGTCCATACGCCTTATCAGATAAGCTATCAGGCAAGCTTTGACCTGGAGCGGAAAGAGGACCTGGATTCCCACCGGGAGGCATTGGAAAGCGGGCTACGGTTGTTTGCCGCCATTCACGGTTACTCCGCGTCTTTCCTGGTGCCCCCTAACGGTCCGTTTCCCCGGGCATTGGAACAAACCAGTGCGCACATGGGGATTGGGTATATCGGTGCTTCCAAAGTTCAGGTGGAACCCCTGGGTCAGGGCAAGCACCGCAAACGGCTGCATTGGCTGGGGCAAAAAAATCGGTTCCAACAGCGGTACCTGACACGCAATGCTTTTTTTGAACCAAATGCTCCAGGGCAGGATTGGGTGCAATCCTGTCTGAATGAAATAGAACATGCCTTTCTGTGGCGAAAGCCGGCGGTGATCAGCAGCCACCGCACCAATTATATCGGCAGCCTGGACGAAGAAAATCGGACGAATAGCCTGAAAAAGCTATCGGAATTACTGGCGGCGGTGCTCAAAAAATGGCCGGATGTAGAGTTTATCACCAGTACCGAATTGGGGCAGTTGATAGATGGTGGCGATGTACGCTGAGCGTATAGAAACGTTCGGAATTACCATCAAAAAATGAAAAAGAAAAATGCTTTTTAATTCGCTTGATTTTGCTATTTTCTTGCCGATAGTCTTCGTGGTGTATTGGTTTCTGAACAATAAAAGACTGAGGATTCAAAATATGCTCATTGTTGTAGCAAGTTATGTTTTTTATGGATGGTGGGATTGGAGGTTTTTGTCCTTGATTGTATTTAGTACGATTACCGACTATACGATTGGTCTACTACTAAGGAGTGAAGAAAACCAGTTAAGGCGTAAAATTTTTCTTTCGGCAAGTGTCTTAGTTAATCTTGGACTTTTAGGATTCTTCAAATACTACAATTTCTTTTTGGACAATTTCATTGCAGCCTTTTCATTTTTCGATCAAGAAATACAGGGAAATTCCCTAAATATAATTTTGCCTGTAGGGATTAGCTTTTATACATTCCAAACAATGAGTTACACAATCGATGTTTATCACCGAAAATTGGAGCCAACAAAAGACTTAATTGCATTTTCAGCATTTGTTAGCTTCTTTCCACAATTAGTTGCAGGGCCAATTGAAAGAGCAACACATTTGCTTCCCCAGTTTTACAGAAAACGGACTTTCGACTACTCAAATGCAGTTGACGGAATGCGACAAATTCTTTGGGGATTATTCAAGAAGCTTGTTATTGCTGACAATTGTGCCGGGTTTGCTAACCATATTTTTACTAACTCAGCGGACCTGAACGGGAGTACGCTTGTTTTAGGAGTTTTGTTTTTTTCCTTTCAGATATATGGTGACTTTTCGGGTTACTCAGATATTGCGATTGGTACATCCAGACTCTTTGGGTTCAATTTAAACCAAAATTTCGCATTTCCCTATTTTTCCAGAGACGTAGCCGAATTTTGGAGGCGCTGGCACGTATCTCTCTCGAGTTGGTTTAGAGACTATCTGTATATTCCCTTGGGCGGAAGTCGTGGCAGCAGATGGATGAAAGTAAGGAACACGTTCATCGTCTTTATAGTCAGCGGGTTTTGGCATGGAGCAAATTGGACATTTATCATTTGGGGGGCTTTACATGCGATTTATTTTTTACCGTTGGTATTGACAAATAGTCATCGAAACAATACGGAGGTCGTAGCCAAAGGAAATTTTTTCCCGCATATAAACGAATTTTTTTCTATGGTTCTAACTTTTTGTTTAATTGGTTTTGCATGGATATTTTTCAGAGCTGAAAACATTACACAAGCTTTGGAATATATTACAGGAATTTTTTCACAGAGTCTATTTAATATGCCAATAATTATTGAAAGGTTTGATTTTGTTATTATTACGTTTTTTCTTATTATATTTATTTTTATTGAGTGGATGGGAAGACATAAGAAGTTTCCATTGGAGAAAGTTGATCTTGACTGTTTACCACTACTAAGATGGTCATTTTATATATCGATTTTTACAATTTCATTGTTACTTAGCGGCTCTGAACAAGATTTTATTTACTTTCAATTTTAAAGAAATGACGAAATTTATTACGAGACTATTTTTATTTATGGTTTTGTTCGTTTTGATTAATATTTCCTACTTGACGATGGTCATAAATTTCGATTGGAATTTTTCGAAAAGAATTGAAGCTCTCAATCTGAATTTTCCTAAATATGATATACTTGTTCTGGGTAATAGCCTTGCTATGGATGGGATTGATACGGAATATCTCACAGATTGCGGTTTCCCCTCCTACAATTTAGCCTTGGGTGGCGCTTCACTAAAAACAAACATAATTCAATTAAGCGAGTACTTATCAATGTATGAGTATAAGCCAAAAATAGTATTATTGGGCCTAGGGTCATATCTAAATGATTTTGACAGCGAAGAAATAAATCCGATAGTAGACTTTACGATGATGAAGAAAAAAACTTATTCGCTAGAAGATATTCCAATTTTTAAATTTAAGTGGCTATTTAAAGAGCAGCTAAAAAAAATAGTTTCGAAACCACATCGAGACGCATATATTAAGTCTGGTCAGTTGAGGTTTAGTAAATCAGTCCCAGATAATACTAGTATTTCCAAGGGGAAGATTTTTCCAATTGGTCAATATAGATCGTCTCAATCGTTAAAGGCCATAATTGATATTTGTAATTCGAATAAAATTAAATTGATTATTTTGGAGATGCCGGGATTTAGAAACACTCGTCATGAAAAGATCAATCCGTGTTATGTGATAGATGAGGAGTCGGGCAATGGTTTTATTTATGATTTTAATTACTATGATTTTGGTAGCTTGTTTGTTGATGATGAAGATTGGATTGGAAATAGTCATCTTAATGAAAAGGGTGCAATAAAGTTCACTAAATATATTTTAGATGTTTTAAATGAGCCGTGTACGATTGCTCAGTTATGCTATTAACTTTTTTCTCCTAGTTTTTAGCTATTTTATAGGTATATTGTTGATAAAATTTCCCTAGATTATTTGATGATAATTATATAGTGTAAGTAACAAGCTGCATATTAAGTAGTGATAGTAACTAGGTATGAATTAGGTGTGATGTAGATCTGCCAGAGGTGCAATTAATGTATTTCTCATATAGTAGTAATAAACTATTCCGATACTTTGGTTCGATTGATTTTTTGATCTTAGTTTGCTATTAAAAATTTTGTTAACAAAATATTAAAGTAAGTATTTGATAAACAAGTTTTGAAATGCAGATTATCAATTCAATATGGCTCAATTGCTGAATGATATCGACGATGTGACCATTGACACTGTTTATTTAAATAAAGATATAAATGTAATGTTTGATTTATCCCATTTAAATGAAAAGGGTGCAACTTTAGTGGCTGGCTGCCTTGGTAGCTCGCTTATTAGCAGCGAACAACCAGCAATGTATGTAATTCACTGGCGAGACTGAATGCTGTTTTTATTCAACACCGGAAATCTCTTGGAACCTTGTGTTTCTGAATGGGGTACATCAATAGTCAATAGATGGCCGATAAGCCCCAGAAGTAGTTTTCATTGTAGCAAAGCAGCGAACGAGTCAAACAGCAGACCATTTCTCATGCCCAACAGTGTTTGACGAATTGTGCGTCAAGCCGTATAAACTTATTTATAAAACCCCTAATTCAATTTTATTTTCCCAACTAGCCTATCTGATTAATTGGAAGTTTTGAAAAAAAGAAAACAACTGGTCGTTATCAATCAGTCTGCCGGGTACCTTATGGTGGATACGGTCAATGCGTTTCGAGATGCCTATCACGAGCGGATACTTATATGTGGATCGGTCGGGGAGAGTTTTCGGAAATTGGATGCAGACGTAAAAATTGACTGGATCACCCGCTACCGACGGGAAACAAACCTGCTTCGTTTAGGGACCTGGATTTGGGGGTTTTTTCAGCTATTGGTCAAGCTTGGGAAGAAGTATCCGGAGGCCGATTTGCTTATTGTTAGCAATCCACCGTTTGCCGTTTTACTTCCGCTTTGGATACGTCGGCCCTACAAACTTTTAATTTACGATATCTATCCGGATGCATTGGTTAAGCTAGGGATTTTGACCCCTAAATCTTGGCCAACACATGTCTGGGAGCGTGCCAATCGGCGCGTAATGCAGGGTGCAGATCGGGTTTACACGCTCACGGAATCCATGCAGCAGGAATTGTCGCGGTACCTACCGAAAGAATGTATCACCGTTGTACCACTTTGGGCGAGCTGTGGGATAAGCAAGCGAGATCCTGTTGGAAGGCACAATGGATTTTTATCCTCCTTCGGATGGGAAGGAAAATTTGTCCTCATGTATTCCGGGAACATGGGAAGATCTCATCCAGTCCGTCTGATCCTTCAACTTGCGCGGAACTTACAGCACTTGGATGATTTTCGGTTTGTATTGATAGGTGGGGGTGAACAATACGAGCAACTATCGCGGGAGATAGCGACTGCCGGTCTTACCAATTCCTGTATCCTTCCCTGGCAGCCAGCAAATCGCTTACAGGAGACTTTTTCGGCGGCATCGATTGCCCTCGTTACGATTGCTGCCGAAATGGGCCGAATAAGTATACCAAGTAAAACATTTAACTTTTTGGCCCATGGCACGCCTATATTGGCGGTGGCTGCCCCAGATTCTGGATTGTATCGTCTGGTAGAGGAGGGGGTACTCGGCGGCGCCTTTCAAGAGTTAGAAATTGACCGCATGACACGTTTCCTTTTAACCTGCAAAAACGACCCGGCGTACTACCAAAATCTTCAAAATCGCTGTCGGAGTGCGGCTCAGAAGTATACCTATCAGAATGCGAATAAATTTCTGGCCGAATAGTAGGCACACCAATATCCGTATGTGTGAAGCGGGTTTTGCCTAAGTAAATGTAGTTTATTACGATAATCAATGAATCGAACCGAAAAAATTATCAAACGAGTTATTGATCTGGTAGGAGCGTCCACGGTGCTTCTCGTGTTTTCACCGGTATTCGTAGTGCTATTTCTTGCCTTGCTTCTGTTTCAAGGATCTCCGGTTTTTTTTCGGCAGCAGCGTCCGGGAAAAGGGGAACGCATTTTCACGATTTGGAAATTCCGTACGATGAGCAATGCCCGTAATTCCTGGGGGAATCTTTTGCCGGATGCCGAGCGACTTACCCCCCTCGGACGGTGGGTTCGAAAAACCTCTCTGGACGAATTTCCGCAATTGATTTGCGTGTTGAAAGGAGACATGAGCCTGGTGGGGCCCAGGCCCTTGCTGGTACGCTACCTGCCTCTGTACAACGACTACCACCGGCGAAGGCACGAGGTAAAACCCGGAATCACGGGCTGGGCGCAAGTGAATGGACGCAATGCCATTGGTTGGCAAAAACGTCTGGATTTAGATGTAGCTTACGTAGAAAATGCCACGATTTTGTGGGATTTGAAAATTCTCTGGATGACGGTAAAAAAAGTACTGAAGCGGGAAGGCATAGGAGCAGCGCGGGATGTACCTACCAATCGGCCTTTTTCTGGCGTGTAGACCAGATCTATTGCCTGAAATAAAGATAATGCATGAGCGAAACGGCTTGTTACCCGATTACATTTTGTATACACCGTGCGCTTACTTGTCCATCAGCTTGTCCTAAACCCAGGTTTTTGGGTATTTATCCTCTCAGTAGGGGCACTGCTACGGTTGGCTACCCTACGTTCCGGATGGCTTCTTTTTCCGTTAGCAATTTGTTTCATGCTCTTGTCGCCACCCATCCGGTATCTGGTAGAAAAGGAAGAACAACGGTTTCCAGCTTGGGAATCACACAGGACCGGGGCTCCCTTCATTCTGGTGTTGGGCTCAGGCGGCACGCCGGATCCCAAATTGCCTGCCCTACAACGGCTCTCGAATCATTCCCTTTGGCGGTGCATGCAGGGGATTGGTATTTGGAGGCAATTGCCGCAATCTTTTTTGGTTTTATCCAGTGCGGGGCGTGAGGGGCAGGTGGCCCAGGCTACGTTTTATGCGCAAGTTGCGAGGGAATGGGGGGTGCCTGATTCACTGATTCGGGAAATCCCCAGCCCTCGAACCACGCAGGAAGAGGCCCGGGATTTTCGAGCAGCCTATCCGCGAGCGGATTCGGTGATTTTGGTAACTGCTGCCTTACATTTGCCGCGCGCGCGAACGCTCTTTGAAAGGGAAGGTCTTCACGTAATTCCTGCACCAACCGATTACAAGGTGAAATCTGACGTATTGGGATCGGGATATTTTCAATGGATTCCCTCCTTGGCGGCAGCCAGCCTCTGGCAGGCCTATTTGCACGAAAAACTGGGAACTATGGTAGTAGAGGTAAAGGCACGGTTTCACTTCGAATGAAATCGAACATGTTGCTTCTTAGCTGTCTGCCTAGGTAGGTTCGCACGGAATCAACTATCTATTCCCAATAAATACGAAAATAATGATTGGAACCGATATTGAAGAAATCAGGCGCATTGAGCGAATCGGGCGAGACAAACCGAACCTGCTCCGCCGTTTGTTTTTTCCGGAAGAATGGGCCCATGCCTTAACAAAGCCAAACCCCTGGCAAACATTGACCGGAATCTGGTGCGCCAAGGAGGCGGTGTGGAAGGCATGTTCCAACAGGGCGAAGTTTGGAGTCCGGGACGTTTGCATTCGGCATCGGCCATCCGGGAGGCCAGAAGTTTGGATCGCGGGGCTGGATTGGTCAGAGGGGATCGAAGTCAGTATATCCCATACCGCAAAGTATGCCGTGGCAGTCGCCCTGGGCCTAACAGCATGAAGCTAAATACATTTTTTTGGGCCGATTTTGAAAAAAAGTGTATCAATTTCCTAGTTATTTCCAGTAATAGATTTCGTTTTCCCCGCTTCTGAAAGCCCACATAACCTAACGAATTGTCATAGTTGGTCATGAAAAAAAGGAAAATTTTGGTTTTGCTAGCTGCCACAGAAATGCCCTGGTTAATTGATGCGGTGCATGACGCGTTACGGAGTTTGGATAAACGGGTATTTGCCGTGCAGGTATATGTGTTACAATTTCACCCTCAGGAATCCATTTCTCGCTGTTCGGAGGAGGAGGGGTTGTCATGGAACGTACTGCGGGTCAACTCTTGGCTTTTTCAGCTTGCCCGTTGGTTTCACCACGTTACCGGTCTCCCGTTTCTTCTTCGGTATCTGGGAGGAGGGATCCAAGGAACCTATTCCGTCGGAATGGGGATCAATGGGGGAAATCGGATGGACTTGTTGTATTATAATGCTGCACGAATCGACAAGCGGATGCTTTGGTTGCACGCAGACCTCCAGTCCTTTGCCTGGTTTCGTCAACGGGTTGCAGGCGAAAATTCAGAGATCACTCCCTTTGAGCGAAGATTGGATAAAACTGATTGGCTGTTGGCGGGTTCCAGTCAGGTATACCGCGCCATCGGAAAGGGACTGGAACGGATGCAAGACCTCCGACTGGTATATCCTCCCGTGGATCGCTACCGGGTGCAGTCCAGGTCGGAACGGAGTACGATTGTGCGGATGGATTCGCACGTTTTTAATATGGTGGCTGTAGGCCCGCTTTCTCCCGTTCAGGGGTTTGATTTACTTTTAACGGCACTTACTTTGGTAAAAAGGAACTATCCGCGGTTTCATTTATACCTTGTGGGGGAGGGTAAGTTGTTGGACTTTCTTCGGCTGCATTGCCTGGACGAGGGGCTCTCGGATTACGTGAGCTTTTTGAGAAAGGTGGCAAATTACCAGGCTTTGATCAAACGAGCGGATCTGTTTGTCAACAGCTCGTATACAGAGAGCTATCCAATACCGCTGATAGAGGCACTGCATCTTGGCAAACCCATTGTGGCTACCAAGGTTGCGGGAAATGAAGAATTATTGGAAAAAGGAACCTTTGGGTTGCTTTGCCATCCGGATAAAGACGCGCTTTCCGAGGCCATCCTACGGATGATCGGGGATCCGGAGTTGCGCAAACGATATGCACAGCTTTCGGGAAAACGCTCGGTGCAAATCCTTCATCAGGCAAATAGGTACGGGTTGGAGGACTTCTTGCTCAAATATTGAAGCCAGATACTTAAGATAGTTACAAAAGGGCTATTGTAAGTCGGTAGTTTTCTAACCAGCCTTCCGCTGTATTGGATCAAAATAGCGTAGGTTTAACCGCCTTTCCAACAAGAAACAAGGTAGGGGAAGTTGGGTAATCCGAGAAACACGCAAGGTGACCGTGGCGGTTATTCCTGCTGCCTGTGCATTACTTACCGGCTAAAAAGACAGGTTCCTGAGAGGAAATATCCCATGGAACACGGCATCCATGTGAAAATGGAAATGCAGCGCGAATGTTTTTTAGCATGGGAGGAAGGGCCTGCATGTTGGCTTAACGAAATTAGTTTAAAGATAGTAAAATCGACAATACACAATGGGTCTAAAACGTCAACCAATGGAAAGTAAATTTATTGAATTGATTAGCTACGTGCTGGAATTAGACGATCGAACTCCCGAGCTGGGGGATCGGTTTGATACGTATGCCGAGTGGGATTCGTTGGCCCAGCTGACGCTTATCGCCGAACTGGACGAACAGTTTGGGGTCACCATCAAAGGGTCTGAACTTCGTTCGATGGAAACGGTTGGCGATTTGTACCGACGTATTCTGGCAGAAACACCAAACGAATAGTTTCGTGGCATTTGTGGCATTTTCCGGACCTCAGATACGAGGATTGGCAGCTGCGGTACCCGGGAAGCGGATTGTGAATTTGGATTATACGGAAAATTTCTCGCAGGAAATTGCCGCGGGTATTGTCGAGAAGACCGGTATTTTCGAGCGTCGGTTTGCCGATCCGAATACCTGCGCTTCGGATTTGTGCCTTGCGGCTGCGCAGCGTTTGATCCAAGATACCGATTTGGATACCGGTACGGTGGACTTGCTGGTGTTTCTCTCGCAGACGCCTGACTACCGCATGCCAGCCACTTCATTGCTTTTGCAGGCAAAACTGGGTTTGTCCAGTAGGTGCATGGCCTTTGATGTGAATCTGGGCTGTTCCGGTTACGTGTATGGATTGAGCCTTGTTTTTTCCTTGTTACAGACAGGCGGGATACGTAACGCGTTGTTCTTGGTTGGCGAAACCCGATCCCGGGTGTACCATCCAAAGGACAGGCGCGTCGCTTTCTTATTTGGTGACGCAGGATCAGCCACCTGGGTCGGAACGGGTAATTCGGGGGATAAAAGTTATTTTAACCTACAGTCGGATGGGACCCGGGCAGATCTGATTCGGATAAATGGCGGGGGCTACCGGAACCCAAGCAGTTCGGAAACACTGCGGGAGAAAGTGGTAGATATGCATGGGAATATCTCTACAGATGAGCATGGCAGCATGGATGGAGCAGAGGTATTTAACTTCCTTATACGGGAAATCCCGCCGCATTTTCGGGATACCCTTCGGTATGCCGGTGTCGGGCTTGGGGATATTGATTTTTTCCTGTTTCACCAAGCGAATAAATTTATGAATGATTACCTGGCGAAAAAGCTGAAACTTGATGGACAAAAACTTCCTTGTTCCCTGGATAAATTTGGGAATACGTCCTCAGTCAGTATTCCGCTAACCTGGGTATCAGAGTTGGGCGATAGGGCCAGAGCCGCCGATCGGTTGATGCTTTCGGGTTTTGGAGTAGGAATGTCCTGGGCATCCGCCATTCTTTCTCCCGGGTTTTGCCATGTGTCTAAGCTGGTCGAAATTTGAGGGGTGTTTTTTCTGTGAACGTCTCTAAAGGCAAAAGCCGCCGTTTGCCCACAGTCGAAAGGAACAGAAGAACCTGTTCAAGTGGTGCCCATCTTCTAGTAAAAACCGTCCGCGTATGAGAAAACAAGATCCTTACTCCCTGGTTGGCAAAACCATTTTGATTACAGGTGCTTCCTCCGGTATTGGTCGAAGCATTGCCATTCAAAGTGCACAAAAAAGAGCCAAACTCTTGCTGATGGGCAGAGATCAGGAACGATTGAAAGAAACCCTGTCCATGTGTAAAAACGGATGCAAGCATCAGTCCATTAGCTTGGATTTTACCGTTACCCAGGGCTGGCAGAACGAAATAGAGCAAGTGCTATCTGAACACGCTCCGTTGGATGGGATGGTACACGCGGCGGGCATATCACCCACCATTCCATTAAAAATTGCTCAGCACCAACAACTTTTAAATACGTTTGAGTTAAATGTATTTTCCTGCATAAAGCTTATACAGCTATTGACCCGCCCGGGAATCAAAAATAAGCGGGGGATGAGTTTCGTGTTACTGGCTTCGGTTATGAGCGAGGCGGGTGAAAAGGGAAAATTTCTCTACAGCATGTCCAAGGCGGCGTTAGTCGCTGCCAGTCGGTCTTTGGCTTTGGAATACGCTGCGCAACACATGCGTTTCAACTGCATTTCACCGGGAGTGGTCAACAGCCCACTCTCGGAAAAATCTGTTTACCGGGGAGATCCGGAGGCCATGCAGCGAATGCTAGCGAGACACCCGCTGGGTCTGGGCGAGGTGGCAGACGTGGCGCATGCGGCAGTTTACCTGCTGTCGGATGCGTCGAAGTGGATGACTGGAAGCAATATGGTGGTGGATGGTGGATACCTGGCCCAATAAACTAACACACAATGAAAAGGATTATTCTTGTAGGAGCTGGAGGACATGCTGCTGAATTGTACGAGTACATCGCGTATGCGAATGCTGTCCGTTCGTCGAGTATGCGTATGGAGGTAGTCGGAATCATTGACGACAATCCACAAAATTACGAGGAATATGCCTATGAGGCTCCATTTCTTGGGTCGATTCGTTCGCATGTTCCGGAATCCGGGGTTCAGTACCTCCTGGGAATCGCCAATCTGAAATACCGGGAAGGTTTGGTTCGTTCCTTGCAAGAAAGAGGAGCAGCGTTCACCCGCTTTATTCACCCCATGGCCTTTGTTTCAAAATCAGCCTACATTGGCCAGGGTGTGGTCATCGCTCCCAATGTGACGATTGGGCCACTGGCAAAAATTGGCGATTTTACCCTCGTAAACAGCCGGTGTAGTATTGCCCACAATACACTAGTCGGTAGGTACAATTTTTTAAGTCCAAACGTATGCTTTTCAGGGCATACTGCAGTTGGTGACAGCAATATGTTTGGTATCAACAGCGCCACGATCCCGGGAATACGGGTCGGTTCCCGAAACAAAATAATGGCGGGACTCACACTCGTCCACTCCATTGGAGACGATCAAGCAGTATTCTATCGGTACAAAGAACGCATCCTGATGCCAGTTTTGGACAAATAAGACCCGTGCAAATCCCCGATTTTTGGTTTCTGAAATTTTAGGCTGCGCTTTATTTACCTATTATTTCACTTGACAAACCTATCTAAAGACCAGTCTGATTTATTGCCTACCTTCAAAATAAAAAATGGAAAGGTTGAGTTTGGATTTTCAGGACGTGTCGGTGCGAAACGGAGTTGAGGTGGTTCCTTTTGAAAATACATCCCTCGTGGAAGAATTGGCCAAAAAACACGAAATGATAATTTTAGGTTCAGAGTACTTGTTCAAGATGAATGTGCAGGAAGTGAGGCATTCCGAAACGGCTTTTTACCACGACTTTAAGAATTGGGTGAGCTACGTACTGTTCGCAGGGATCATCAAGCTCGCCTTGAAAAAGTCGAAAATCGACCTCAAGATCGGACTTTCGCTTGTCGACTATTACCAAAATAATGCACGCTATGGTAACCTGATTAAGCGAAAGACGCTGAACTATTATACCATGGGTACGAAGCACCGCAAGACCATCGAGTTTCTAAACGTAGATTTGTATCCAAACGTGTATGCCCAAGGGCTTTTTCTTTACAAGATATATGGAGCTTCCGAGTTTGTAGTATGGAATTTTTCGAATTTCTGCTTGGAGGGGATGCTTTTTACCAGCGAGAACGGTCCCTTGCAACAAAAGTACGTGGTTGGTAAGGGGTATGCCTATTACCAATCAAATTTTGAATCCGATTTGCAAATTGCCCGGGAAAATGAAGGTGAGCAAAATAATTTGACCTACTCGATGGAAAGCTTTTTCAAAGTTCACCTTCAAAAAAAGATTGATTACCTAATGAAAGGTAATCCCAATCTGCGGATCTTTTTCATTAGCGATGGAACTGTGGAGGTTGCGGATTTTGAAGCATTTGTAACGATGGCTGGCTCCGAAAGGGAATACACGGTGGTGGACGAGGGGCCGAATGTTTCCTGTCATGGCTTGTTCGAAACTTACTCCAATACCTTCCACTCAAAGTTGGAACGGGTGTCCGTTGCTGTCAGCCAGGATTGTAGCACCTTCCTTTGCCATAAAAATCATGGGTTTAAGTACAATACCCGACGATCGGTTCGAAACAAAAAAGTCATTTCGTCCTTTTCGGTATGAAATTCAGCATTCAACATATCGTCTTATCGGCATTGTTCGTACTACTTTTTTTATGGGCGGGGATGATGCCTGCTCGTGCCCAAAGTAGGGAATACCAGGACCGTTCCATCCTCAAGTTAAACCTACCGGCATTGGCGCTGAACACCTATCAATTGCAGTCCGAATACCTGGCGCATAGAAAATTCTCCCTGGTAATATCAGCACGATACATGCCTTCGGGGCCGCTACCCTATGCCACTCGGTTGGCGTCCGTTGTTGACGATGTGTCTGAGTCGGATCTTTTGAAAGCCAGTCTGGAAAATTACGCGGTAAGCCCTGAGATTAGGTATTACCTGGGGAAAAAGGGCAAAGGTAGAGGTTTTTACCTGGCTTCTTTTTTTCAAATTGCGCGGTACCGTGGAAGTTATGCAGACCTATCGGTTGATTTTGATCTTGGTGAGGAGGTGGCTCCCTACCAGCGAGAGGTCACCGTAGAAGGTAAATTATACAGCCTGAGCGGTGGCATTTATATAGGAAAGCAGTGGCGCTTTGCACGTAAATTTTACCTCGATTGGTGGATCGTTGGTGGATCCTATGGACGCAGTAATGGCGTTTTCTCAGCGGATATACCCCTGGACGCGGAGGAGCAAGAGGTAATCCGCGAGGAGCTGGCGTTTACTGCCGAGTATCCACTAATTCGTGTACAGCCCCGGGTCAACGAATCGGGAATACGGACGGACGTGGAGTCCTTCTGGGGGGGGATCCGAACAGGATTGTGTTTGGGTATTGTGCTTTATTAACCTTGTTTTCATGTATTTAATTGTTAAACCAAGAATCGAATGAAATTTGTTACCATGAATTTTTCTAAAAAATGGGGGATGCTGCTGTTGCTGGTCTTCCTGGCCGGTCTGTCGATCAAGTGCAGTACGTCCGAAATGGATTTTATAGATCCCTTTGAATTTGTCACCGAAGAGTTTGACAATGTTCCGGATGTGGTGGTGGTAGAAGACCCCGAACCAGAGGTGCAGGAGGTGGAGACGGGAGAGGTTGCCAATCTGGAGGTGGCCGGTGAACTAACGGGTTCGATTGTGCAGGTAGTAGAGTCGGAGGGCGCTCTGGAATTAGCGGAGGAGACCGAACAAATCGTGGAGAAGGTAGAGGAAACATCCAATGCCGTCCTTTCTGAGGCACTTGGATCTACTGATGAGGAAGTGTTGACGGAGGCCGTGGAGAGCTTTGAAGAAGAGGAGGCCGTGGCACTGCTAGAGGAGGAAACGGTGTTGACGGAAGAACAGGAGACCGTATTAACTGCGGTTGAGGCCGCCCCGGAGGCTTTCGAGGAAATCGGCGCATTACTTCCGGCGGTAGAGGAAACCGAAGACTTCTCCATTCTTGAGGAAGATGAGGAAGAATTTCCGGACGATATTGACTTTGACCTGGAGTTGGATTTGGAATTGAGTGTTAAAACGAGCGCTAGTGCCTTGCGTTCGCTCACGCTAGTGGGGCCCTGTGCGGAATCGGCAAATGAGGCTTATGCGGTAGCGGTTGCAAGGCTGGAGCAGCAGCGCGACGCAAACCTGGCAACCATCAGTCAAAATTACCAACGGCGCATAACGGAGGCAAACAGCCGTCTGGCGGAGCGGACCAATGCGTACAATGCATTTTTTTCGGCCAGGCTAAGTAGTATTCGCAATAACGTACGGGCAATATTTGCTGCCGCGAGACGGGTGTCTGAACGCGGAGATTTTCGGCGTGCCAGGCAGCTCCGATACTATGCCTTTGCGTATTCGTATTGGGCGAGGTACTCTCTGTTTCGATTCCGTTTTCGCACATTTGAAACCTTTCGGAGGAGACGGATTTTGGAAATCCGAGAAGCGCAAGCATCAGCGACACGGCTCGCTGCAAATGTCCGAAGTAATTTTAACCAATCTTTGGTAGTTGCCGATGCCAATCTCCGGGAGGCTTTGGACAGTTGCCACAATCAAGGAGCAGGAAATTAATTAACGAAATGTAATCATGAAAAAATACACGTTTTTATTCGCTTTACTCGTTCTTATCGGTTCTGCGGAATCGGCAATCGGGCAAATCCGCCTGAAGAGTATCTATGGAGGCTTTGGTGTTTTTACGCGTTCCTACGAAGGAAACGACGAAACGCGAATGTTTTCGGTTTTTGATATCGAAGGCGTACCTTCCATTACTCCTTTGGGTACGGTGACGCAGTTGCTGCCTTCGGTAGGATTGGAACTTGGCCTTGCCGAATGGCTATCGCTGGACGGTCGCATTGGATTCATCAATAAGAAGTTCACGGCAAGCCAGGTGCTGACAGGATTGACAATAGAAGAGACGATCAATCAGCGTATTCTGCCCGTGTCGGTTGGTGTCAAGTGGTTAAGCAACGAGCTTCTCGAGAACCGCATGAGTTATTTTTTTGGCGCGGGAGTGAATCGATATTTTATCCAGAACGAGGTGCAGCGCATCGTCATTGGCGGACAGGGTAGTGTACGCCCCTCGACCTATGCCGGGAATAATTATGGTGGCTACCTTCAGGCAGGTCTGGATTATCTTTTCGACAGTAACCTTTCGATTGGTTTTGATGGTAGGTATCATCTGGGTAGTTACGTGCAAAATTACCGAGACACGGAAAATGTCCCTCGAAGGCTGAAAGTTCCAGTCAGGGGGTTCGAGTTCGGAATCTCGCTAAAGTATAATTTTGGTAAAAGTATGGGGGACGATAACTTAGAAACCAACGAATAGTGATGCTGGGTTGCGCGATTCGGGGCAATGCTTGGCTGGCTGCGTCTATACTTTGCCTGTTTTGCGCACCCGCTTTTTCTCAGAACAACCTAACTGGAAAACCCGGGCTCGTATACAGTCCGCATCCCTTTGTTACGGATGACAGCCGGTTTGTAAGTACCGTCACGTTTACGCCGGCTGATCATTCGATTAATTACTTTATGTTGGAATATTTGGATGAGGTGATGGTCAGCGGCTTTCTACCGTTGAACGATCGCTTGTTCTTAAATTTTAATCTCACCTATTTGCCCCAACTTGCTGACAGGGTAGGGATAGGGGATCGTCACCTGGACCTGAGTTGGTTGGTGGTGAAAGAGAAAGGTGGATGGCTCCCCTCGTTGATGCTGACTGTCACGGCTCCCTTCGGTCAGGCTTCCTTCCTGTCTCAGGATCTGGTGGTAGTGGGTAAGTCTTTCGCATTTGGTTCCGGTAGCGTCGCCCTTTCCGCAGGGTATGGTTCCCCTTTTTTCTTTTTCGAAGGGAAATACATTCGCAAAAAGCAATTTGGCGTTCGGTATCTGAGTGGTGGCTTCGCCGGGCTGACCTATCGTCCCATTCCCGCAGTGGGATTGCAAGCGGAATATCATGGACAGGGCACTCATTTTTCCTTGTTCTATTTGTATGAGGATAAGGTAAGTCTTAAGATCAATTGGTTGGAGCTTCAGTCTTTTGGATTTCAGATGACAGCCTCCTTTCCCCTTGGATTTCAACCCAGAGAAATGAGGCGTTATGATAGGTAGAGTAGTTTTTTGTTGGGTACTGCTTTCTGGTTTCGTGGATGCGTTTGCTCAGGTGGAAACCGGACAAGCGTTTGAGAGTGGATTTGAGCAGCTTTTCTACTTTGCTAGGGGGGATTCGGCCTGGGTTGGATACGAACACCGTAATTTTCGAAATCCGGCTCATGGAATGCTTTATCTGGTCCAAACGCTAGATGCTTCTTCAACTAATTCGTTGCAGTTGGTGCCGCGTTATCATAACGTACCACTCGGTACCTTTGATGTAAGCGACAGGAATTTCGTACCAACTCTGCCCACTTCTATTTCCGGAAATTTTTCAGCAGGAGATGTTTCGGGTTACCGGCTTCACATTCGATTTTCTCCGGATATCCAGGCTCGTTTTGGCAATTTCAACAATCCGGTTCAGGCGAAAGTAAACTTACTGTTGGATACCAAGATTTTCTTGGGATATGGACTAGCGCTTTACTCCGGAGTTGTTCTGCCAATCGCCAATAACCTGGATAGCCAGTCCAAAAATGTTCGGCCTGGTCCCACACAACTTCAATACTTTGGCAGGGTGGGCGAGGCTCATTTTGTTTTCATTTCGGCAGGGACCTTCTTTTATGATCGCTATGGGCTTGATCTACAGTACCGCAAGTTTGATTTTACCAATCGCCTTAGTTATGGCTTGGAGGCAGGGCTTACCGGGTTTTATTTCTTTCCACCGGAGGGTTTGTATACCCGTTCCATGAATGATCTGTACGCACTGGTCGATGTGGAATATTTTTTTCCGTCCCTGTCCAGCTCGGTTGGTTTGAGCGCAGGTCAGTTTCTCTTTAAGGATCGTGGTTTACGTCTGGATTTCGTCAGGCAGTACGGTAATGTAGACCTGGGACTATTTGCTGTAAGGACCAAAAGCGGTACCAATGTCGGGTTTAACATTGCATTTTCATTGTTTCCAGGAAAGATTTTGCGCACTAAAACGATTGAAATTCGCACGAATGAAGACTTCCGGTGGGAATACGGGCACAATAACGAAGATGTAGTGGGACGGCGCTATCGGACGGGCGTTACCCGTTTGAAAGATTTCCTTCGTCCGTATCATTCCAAATTCATCGCTGGCCAAATTTCCTCTGAATTATAAAAATATGAAAGTTATGAACGTATCGGTCAAAAGCAAACGAATATTTCTTTCTTCTCCGCATATGGGGGGTACGGAGATGCAACATGTGCAAAATGCATTTAGCGAAAATTACATTGCTCCCCTGGGTACAAATGTTGATCGGTTTGAAGGAAAATTGCGTGATTATCTTTCCGTATCCGGGGCGCTGACGACCGCTTCTGGTACTGCTGGGCTGCATCTCGGTTTGCGCCTGTTGGGTGTTTCGTCGAATGATCTGGTATTGTGTCAGTCCTTCACCTTTGTAGCTACGGTGAATCCCATCCTGTATCAATGGGCGCATCCGGTATTCATCGATAGCGAAAGCGATACCTGGAACATGGACCCGGATCAGTTGGAGCGGGCGATCAAAGCATGCCTGGCTGGGACCTTGCATGAGTACTCGGGGCTGGATTTTTTTAAAAATCGACCGCCCCAGCTGCCCAAGGCAATCGTTCCGGTGCATTTGTACGGGATGCCCGCAAACATGGATCGGATTTTGGATATAGCCGATCGTTATGGTATTCCGGTTCTCGAAGACGCTGCAGAGGCGCTTGGATCCGGAATTCGGGGGAGAATGTGCGGTACCTTTGGAGAAATGGGTGTTTTTTCGTTTAATGGGAACAAAATTATTACCACGAGTGCTGGCGGGGCCTTGGTTTCTGCCGATCCTAGCCATATTGAAAATGGATTGTTTCTATCCAGTCAGGCCAGGGACCCGGAGATCCACTACCAACACAGCATGCTGGGCTATAATTATCGGTTCAGCAACGTATTGGCTGGGATAGGTGTCGGTCAAATGGAGGTCCTGGATGAGTTTATCGAAAAACGCAGGCAAAATTTCGATCGGTATCGGGATGGATTGGAGGGCTTGCCGGGTATTCGCTTTCCCATGGAGCCCGAGGGCTTTTTCTCCAACCGCTGGCTTACTACCCTAACTTTCAATAGAGAGCGATACCCTACGCTGCGCATACCGGATTTGGTTGCGTATTTTTCTGAACACAACATTGAGTGTCGTCCCTTATGGAAACCCATACATATGCAGCCCTTGTACCATCAGTACCCTTTTTTTGGAGACGGTTTTAGTGAGCATCTGTTTGATTCGGGTATTTGCCTACCAAGTGGGAGTAACCTGTCCACCGATGATGTGGATTTGGTTATTTGCCTGTTGCGACAGTACCTATCAGCATGCATGGGGTAGGATTGCATGCGTATCCTAGGAGCCACACAGACTGACCTTTCCGCGTTCGATAGGCTGTTTCAAATTGGTTCCAAAAAAAGCACTGCACAAACTTGTTCTCGTTGAATTGCATTCGATTAGGTCCGAGTTTTTTTACTCATTCCTAGTGGTAAGACCAACCAAAGGCGAAATGCAAGTCGACGACCGCGTGTTGCAGGAGTTGTTTAGACGCTATTTCAGGGCAAATTCCTTAGCCAGAGACTTGATCGGAATGGATACGGGTGGAAGTCCTAGGATCAATACGTAGGTTTGAGCGGCTTAGCGTCGCAAAAACACGACTGATAGGTATTTCCCATTTGGGTAGGTGCTCGCACGAACCATTGTTTTACTAATTGGGGAAGCGTTGGTGTTTGGTTTTTTAGAGGGGGAAAATTCAGTCGGAGATTTTTATGGGATAAAGGCTCGTCTATAATATAAGTCGATAAGATGGACAATATCCGATGTATAGGTAATATATATATTCAATAAAGGCATGCTATAAAAAGAGTTGATTTGGTTGAGAGATGCCCCCTTTTGGTGATTGCAGCAGAAATGTAATTACTGATTGGGGGTTTTCTTTGTGCATCCCGTCGGGATTCAATTTGTACACCGTATATACCAAGAAAAACAATGTATTTCATAATAAGTACAGTAATGAAACGGATAGGTAGCTTGCAAACCAATTAAAGCGTTTCCTTAGTTATATTGTTATTTTATCTGTATTCTATTGCAGAGAAGGGAAGCTGTTTATTAAAAAAAAGCCCTTTAATCGCACGGATTAAAGGACCTTAAACAGCAGATTTCAGGTAAAAAAATACAGCTTATCTTTCGAACAAGGACTCCCCTTTTCTATTTATCTTTTACTGTACTTGGCTGTTCCGGTTTGTATATCGCTCCGGTTGCAAAATCGACGATAGTTCCCGGCCAAAACAATATAATGTCCGCTATTAGTGCTCCTACGCGTACTTCTCGCTGGGGTTCGCCAGGGATGGGCTTTGTTCGCTGGTGTTCCGTAACCGGACCCCCGAGAATGGTCGCACAGCCAGGAAGCAATAAAACTAAAACAAACAGGGTACTGATAAAGAATCTCCTCATAGCGGCTTTTGGTTTAATGTCTACTTCTATCAACTACCCTAATGTAAAATAAATTATTTCGCAATCCTTCCCTTCGAATCGTGCGGGTAAATAAAATGGAATAAGTTGTAAAGCATGTGTTTGAGTGGGGATTGATCTGTTAAATCGCTGGAAAATCTCAGCTAGTTGTCGCGCCACTTTATTAACTCGTGATTAAATAATAGGTTGAGTTACTCGCAAAAATGCTTTATATCTCGCAAATATTTATTTATTTCTATGCGTACACTTAATTTACTAATTATGCAATTAATATCGGAAATGATAAAACTAGTTTATCTTTGTATAATGATAACTTGTGCTATATGAAACAGTATATTTTTTTAATTTTTCTTTATTCAGGTCTTTTAGAATGTTACGCTCAAGTTGCGGAATTGCGGGTTACCGATGTGGTTCCCGGTAAAGTAAGTGTGGGTGAGTTGGTCACACTTGTAGGCTCTGGATTTGTTCGTAACGAGACGCGCGTCTATCTCTCGGAAGTGGAACTTTTTGTAGAAGATTTTGTCTCCTCCTCTGAAATCCGCGTTAGACTAACTCCCAACGCAGTAAGTGGCCGCATTCGTGTGGAAATTCGAGATAAGCCCGGTTTTGCGGAAAGTCCGGATAGGTTGATCGTAAACGGTCCTCCGGTAATTGCCCCAACCGCTCTTCCGGAACAAGTACATTACGACGAGCAGATAGAAATTCCGTTGCGTAGTGACTATGCAGACAAACTGGAACCGGTGAGTTTCGCTCTTCGCCAGGCGCCGGATTGGTTAAAGCTGGTAGAGGGGGGCGATAATTTGGGAAGCATCTATTTTCGATCGGACCAAGTGCCAATCAATTTTGACCTGATTTCCAGGCAGGGAGATCAATTGCTGCTTGCCGACCGAAATGGAGATGCGTTGTATAAATTATCAACCGGGCAGGAGTTGGTGCTGTTCAAAGAAGGGTTTAAATCGGGATTTGGCGTGGTTTTGGACATGGTGGCTGCGGGCGACGCACTGTATATTTTGGAACAATTTCGCGTTAGCCGGGTTGATCTCCTTGATTCTGCAGCAACGCCCAAGGTCCTGTTCGCAGAAGGTTTAGAGCTGTATGCCCAAACCGTCTACGATCAAAAATTGTATGTGGCAGGAAAGGATCGCCTGTTAGTTTTCGACCTTTCTTCCGATGTGCTAATCAGGCAGGATGCTTTTCCTTTTTCGGAGGTATCCTCTATGGATGTGGGTTTGGATGGTAAGGTGTACGTTTCACCTCCCGGCAAGGGCGTGGTTCGGTGGAATGGCCAGGGAATGGCGCCAGAAATGGAAACTGTTGTCGAAGCGGGCGAAAATGACCCATTGATTATTAAGTTTGGCCAAGAGGGCAATTTTTTTGCTTATTTTCCCCAAGTAGGAACCAATCCTTCCTTTGTTCGAAAATACAACAACCTGTTTCAATTGCAAACCACTGTTCCGAGTGCGTACAATGTAAACGCTGCCGATTTTGTTTTGGGAACGCAAGGAGAGTTGTTTACTGTCGTCGGGCAGGATTTCGTTTCAAAGTTAATTCCATTTGACTTTCTTCGTGGTACGCCTACAAAAAAGGACCTCGGGTTCCATACCGTCGAAGTCGAAGCCTCGAATGCATATGGCACATCTGCTCCTTTTTCGTTTAATCTGGAAGTCACCGATACGATTCCTCCCGTGCTGTCCTCCGCTTCTCCTGTCCTCAAAGCGATCGGAGTCGAGACCACCACTACGCTCGAGCTGAACTTTGATGAAGAAATCCGTCTAACTATAGGGGGGCAGTTGGCCGTGTATCGGAACGAGGAACCTACTCCTTTCCTTGTTTATTCCGACTCCGACGAGGAACTTTCGGTTTCAACGGATCAAAAATCGCTATTCGTGAAACCCAAAGAAGAGTGGCCCTTGGGAAGCCGTATCTCCTTGGAGAGCGTCGGTCCTTCGCTGATAACGGACCTGTCGGGTAATGCGTATGTGGGTTTTGACCGGACCACTGCTTTTTGGACCACCGTGAACCAACGCATCCAACACATCGACCTGGATACAGGCAGTGTAACCAAAACATATGGAGACCCGGAATTTGAATTGGGTCCACCCGTTTCTTCAACCGGCTTACCGGTTACCTACACTGCTATTAATGAGGGAGTTGTTTCCATCGAAGGCAATAAGGCTCGTATTCTTTCTGCCGGTAGTACGGTGATCACTGCTAACCAGCCGGGAGACACCAGTACCCAGGCAGCTCCGGAGATACGTTTTGAGCTGACGGTTGAGAAAGCAGATTTATCCCTGTTGATCGATTGGAAATCGGTCATTTATGGTGATGCTGATCCCCGGTTTACGTTTACAATTTTAGATGGATTGGTCAGGGAGGAAGACCGGAGTACACTGGCTGTTGAATTCGATAGCCGAAGGCAGCCGTTTGACCCGCCTGCCGATTACTTTATTTATCCAATTGCCGGTACCGAACATCCCAACTACGAGATCAATTTTGGCCCAAATGGTCGATTGCGCGTTTTGCCCGCTCCACTTGCCGTAAAGGCGGTGGCGGCTCAAAAGGTTTATGGGGCAGAAAACCCGGAATTTGAGGTGGAATACAGTGGTTTTAAAGGTAGCGATACCCTGTTGGAAATTCCACCGGTACTCAGTTCGGGGGTAGGCGTCGGTGGAGCAGTTGGATCCTACCCAATTTTACTACAAGACGGTACCGCATTGGATCCAAGGTATGACATTGACTTTGAAGAAAGTACCCTAACCATCAATCCTCAACCCCTCAGCATTACCGCCGATGCGGATCAAAGCAAGACCTATGGTCAAACGGATCCTACTTTTACCTTTAGCAGCAGTGGCTTTGTAAACGGGGAAGACGAAACGCTATTGACCGGAGCCCTTGGCCGGGAGGCTGGGGAAGAGGTAGGCAGCTACGCAATCACGCTGGGCAACCTAAGTGCAGGTGGAAACTACACGCTGGACTTTACTTCGGCTGCCTTTGGCATCAACCGGCAGACTCTGAGTATTACCGCCGATTCGGATCAAAGCAAGACCTACGGTGAATCCGATCCTACCTTTACCTTTAGCAGCAGTGGCTTTGTAAACGGGGAAGACGAAGCGATTTTGACCGGAGCGCTTAGCCGGGAGGCTGGGGAAGAGGTAGGCAGCTACGCAATCACGCTGGGCGACCTAAGTGCCGGGGACAACTATGCCCTGGACTTCACCTCGGCAGACTTTGGCATCAACCGGCAAACGCTGAATATTACCGCCGATGCGGACCAAAGCAAGACCTATGGTCAAACGGATCCTACCTTTACCTTTAGCAGCAGTGGCTTTGTAAACGGGGAAGACGAAGCGATTTTGACCGGAGCCCTTGGCCGGGAGGCTGGGGAAGAGGTAGGCAGCTACGCAATCACGCTGGGCAACCTAAGTGCCGGTGGAAACTACACGCTGGACTTTACTTCGGCTGCCTTTGGCATCAACCAGCAAACGCTGAATATTACCGCCGATTCGGATCAAAGCAAGACCTACGGTGAATCCGATCCTACCTTTACCTTTAGCAGCAGTGGCTTTGTAAACGGGGAAGACGAAGCGATTTTGACCGGAGCGCTTAGCCGGGAGGCTGGGGAAGAGGTAGGCAGCTACGCAATCACGCTGGGCGACCTAAGTGCCGGGGACAACTATGCCCTGGACTTTACTTCGGCAGACTTTGGCATCAACCGGCAAACGCTGAATATTACCGCCGATGCGGACCAAAGCAAGACCTATGGTCAAACGGATCCTACTTTTACCTTTAGCAGCAGTGGCTTTGTAAACGGAGAAGACGAAGCGATTTTGACCGGAGCGCTTAGCCGGGAGGCTGGGGAAGAGGTAGGCAGCTACGCAATCACGCTGGGCAACCTAAGTGCCGGTGATAACTATGCCCTGGACTTCACCTCGGCAGACTTTGGCATCAACCGGCAGACTCTGAGTATTACCGCCGATGCGGATCAAAGCAAGACCTATGGTCAAACGGATCCTACCTTTACCTTTAGCAGCAGTGGCTTTGTAAACGGGGAAGACGAAGCGATTTTGACCGGAGCGCTTAGCCGGGAGGCTGGGGAAGAGGTAGGCAGCTACGCAATCACGCTGGGCGACCTAAGTGCCGGGGACAACTATGCCCTGGACTTCACCTCGGAAGACTTTGGCATCAATCAGCAAACGCTTAACATAACCGCCGATGCGGATCAAAGCAAGACCTACGGTGAATCCGATCCTACTTTTACCTTTAGCAGCAGTGGCTTTGTAAACGGAGAAGACGAAGCGATTTTGACCGGAGCGCTTAGCCGGGAGGCTGGGGAAGAGGTAGGGAGCTATGCGCTGACCCTGGGCGACCTAAGTGCCGGTGGAAACTATGCCCTGGACTTCACCTCGGCTGCCTTTGGCATCAATCAGCAAACCCTGAGTATTACCGCCGATGCGGGCCAAAGCAAAACCTATGGACAGGCCGACCCTACCTTTACCTTTAGCAGCAGTGGCTTTGTAAACGGGGAAGACGAAGCGATTTTGACCGGAGCGCTTAGCCGGGAGGCTGGGGAAGAGGTAGGCAGCTACGCAATCACGCTGGGCAACCTAAGTGCCGGGGACAACTATGCCCTGGACTTCACTTCGGCGGCCTTTGGCATCAATCAGCAAACGCTTAACATAACCGCCGATGCGGATCAAAGCAAGACCTACGGTGAATCCGATCCTACCTTTACCTTTAGCAGCAGTGGCTTTGTAAACGGGGAAGACGAAACGCTATTGACCGGAGCCCTTGGCCGGGAGGCTGGGGAAGATGTAGGGAGCTATGCGCTGACCCTGGGCGACCTAAGTGCCGGTGGAAACTATGCCCTGGACTTCACCTCGGCAGACTTTGGCATCAACCGGCAAACGCTGAATATTACCGCCGATGCGGACCAAAGCAAGACCTATGGTCAAACGGATCCTACTTTTATCTTTAGCAGCAGTGGCTTTGTAAACGGAGAAGACGAAACGCTATTGACCGGAGCCCTTGGCCGGGAGGCTGGGGAAGAGGTAGGCAGCTACGCAATCACGCTGGGCAACCTAAGTGCCGGTGGAAACTACACGCTGGACTTTACTTCGGCTGCCTTTGGCATCAACCGGCAGACTCTGAGTATTACCGCCGATGCGGATCAAAGCAAGACCTATGGTCAAACGGATCCTACCTTTACCTTTAGCAGCAGTGGCTTTGTAAACGGAGAAGACGAAGCGATTTTGACCGGAGCGCTTAGCCGGGAGGCTGGGGAAGAGGTAGGCAGCTACGCAATCACGCTGGGCAACCTAAGTGCCGGTGATAACTATGCCCTGGACTTCACCTCGGCTGCCTTTGGCATCAATCAGCAAACGCTTAACATAACCGCCGATGCGGATCAAAGCAAGACCTACGGTGAATCCGATCCTACCTTTACCTTTAGCAGCAGTGGCTTTGTAAACGGGGAAGACGAAACGCTATTGACCGGAGCCCTTGGCCGGGAGGCTGGGGAAGAGGTAGGCAGCTACGCAATCACGCTGGGCAACCTAAGTGCCGGTGGAAACTACACGCTGGACTTTACTTCGGCTGCCTTTGGCATCAACCGGCAGACTCTGAGTATTACCGCCGATGCGGATCAAAGCAAGACCTACGGTGAATCCGATCCTACCTTTACCTTTAGCAGCAGTGGCTTTGTAAACGGGGAAGACGAAGCGATTTTGACCGGAGCGCTTAGCCGGGAGGCTGGGGAAGAGGTAGGCAGCTACGCAATCACGCTGGGCGACCTGAGTGCCGGTGATAACTATGTCCTAGACTTCACCTCGGCTGCCTTTGGCATCAATCAGCAAACGCTGAGTATTACCGCCGATGCCGATCAAAGCAAGACCTACGGTGAATCCGATCCTACTTTTACCTTTAGCAGCAGTGGCTTTGTAAACGGGGAAGACGAAACGCTATTGACCGGAGCCCTTGGCCGGGAGGCTGGGGAAGAGGTAGGCAGCTACGCAATCACGCTGGGCAACCTAAGTGCCGGTGGAAACTACACGCTGGACTTTACTTCGGCTGCCTTTGGCATCAACCGGCAAACGCTGAGTATTACCGCCGATTCGGATCAAAGCAAGACCTACGGTGAATCCGATCCTACCTTTACCTTTAGCAGCAGTGGCTTTGTAAACGGGGAAGACGAAACGCTATTGACCGGAGCGCTTAGCCGGGAGGCTGGGGAAGAGGTAGGCAGCTACGCAATCACGCTGGGCGACCTAAGTGCCGGGGACAACTATGCCCTGGACTTCACCTCGGAAGACTTTGGCATCAATCAGCAAACCCTGAATATTACCGCCGATGCGGATCAAAGCAAGACCTACGGTGAATCCGATCCTACCTTTACCTTTAGCAGCAGTGGCTTTGTAAACGGGGAAGACGAAGCGATTTTGACCGGAGCGCTTAGCCGGGAGGCTGGGGAAGAGGTAGGCAGCTACGCAATCACGCTGGGCAACCTAAGTGCCGGTGGAAACTACACGCTGGACTTTACTTCGGCTGCCTTTGGCATCAACCGGCAAACGCTGAATATTACCGCCGATGCGGATCAAAGCAAGACCTACGGTGAATCCGATCCTACTTTTACCTTTAGCAGCAGTGGCTTTGTAAACGGAGAAGACGAAGCGATTTTGACCGGAGCGCTTAGCCGGGAGGCTGGGGAAGAGGTAGGCAGCTATGCGCTGACCCTGGGTGATCTAAGCGCCGGAGGCAATTATGC
Source organism: Cyclobacterium xiamenense (assembly GCF_009467825.1). Lineage (GTDB taxonomy): Bacteria > Bacteroidota > Bacteroidia > Cytophagales > Cyclobacteriaceae > Cyclobacterium > Cyclobacterium xiamenense. The sequence goes on from NZ_WIOK01000007.1 coordinate 78,447, forward strand.
CCTGGACTTCACTTCGGCGGCCTTTGGCATCAATCAGCAAACGCTGAGTATTACCGCCGATGCGGGCCAAAGCAAAACCTATGGACAGGCCGACCCTACCTTTACCTTTAGCAGCAGTGGCTTTGTAAACGGGGAAGACGAAACGCTATTGACCGGAGCCCTTGGCCGGGAGGCTGGGGAAGAGGTAGGCAGCTACGCAATCACGCTGGGCGACCTAAGTGCCGGGGACAACTATGCCCTGGACTTCACCTCGGCAGACTTTGGCATCAACCGGCAGACTCTGAGTATTACCGCCGATGCGGACCAAAGCAAGACCTATGGTGAATCCGATCCTACCTTTACCTTTAGCAGCAGTGGCTTTGTAAACGGGGAAGACGAAACGCTATTGACCGGAGCGCTTAGCCGGGAGGCTGGGGAAGAGGTAGGCAGCTACGCAATCACGCTGGGCGACCTAAGTGCCGGGGACAACTATGCCCTGGACTTCACCTCGGCAGACTTTGGCATCAACCGGCAAACGCTGAATATTACCGCCGATTCGGATCAAAGCAAGACCTATGGTCAAACCGACCCTACCTTTACCTTTAGCAGCAGTGGCTTTGTAAACGGAGAAGACGAAGCGATTTTGACCGGAGCCCTTGGCCGGGAGGCTGGGGAAGAGGTAGGCAGCTATGCGCTGACTCTGGGTGATCTAAGCGCCGGAGGCAATTATGCCCTGGACTTCACCTCGGCGGCCTTTGGCATCAATCAGCAAACGCTGAGTATTACCGCCGATGCCGATCAAAGCAAGACCTACGGTGAATCCGATCCTACCTTTACCTTTAGCAGCAGTGGCTTTGTAAACGGGGAAGACGAATCGCTACTAACAGGAGCCTTAAGTCGAGAACCCGGCGAAGACGTGGGCAGCTATGGCCTGACACCCGGCGACCTAAGCGCTGGGGACAATTACAGGTTGGAATATACCGGGGCAGCGTTTTTGGTTGAAGCAGCTACTGTCACTATTTTAATCGACAATAAGGAAAAAGTATACGGTAACCCTAATCCTGCTTTAACCTTTTCTTATTCAGGCTTCGTTGGTCAGGATTCTGAATTAGCCGTTCCTCCTACACTTGAAACAGCGGTTGAGCTGACCACTGGCGTTGGCAGGTATGAGATTTCTGTAAAAAATGGAACCGCACTTGATCCAAATTATCGGGTAGCCATTGAAAACGGGAGGCTGGAAGTTGTTCCTGCCCCTTTAGCAATCGTTGCTGATAACAAGAAAAGAAAATTTGGTGAGGTAAATCCAGCGCTTACCTTCCGCTACGAGGGACTGGTTGCCGGTGACACGAAGATTGATCGGGAACCATTTGTTTTCACCCTGGCAGAATCGGCCTCACCTGTAGGAACCTACCCCATCATTGTGGAAGGTGGTGAGGATGGGAATTATCAAATTAGCAGGATGCCAGGCAGCCTTGATGTTGAAATTGGGGTACCCCGAATTACCTGGAATGCAGTGAGTTTACCAATTAATTTGAGCGAGTTGGTGATACCTGTACCTCAGAGTAATTCACCGGGAGTATTCCGTTACGAGGTAGGGGATGAAGGTATTGCGATTGTACAGAACGGTCGGATCATTCCGGTATCGGAAGGGGTTACCGAATTGACGGCGATTCAGGAGGCGACCTCGAATTTCGGTAGTGGAAGTTTGACGGTTTCATTAACGGTGACCAAGTCGCAGCGGGAATTATTATTGGATAAAATACGTGAATACCAGCAGTCTGGTGGGACCAGTCCTGGTTTGGTAGAACGTGATTTGCGTATCCTTGGGATGTCCGGGACTGACGGTTTGGATCTGGGCCTATTGAATTCGGTAGTAGCGGCAGCGGACCGCATCGATTCGGAAGCGGATTTGCAGGGATTGATAGACCTGATTCAATCGGGAGCGGATAGCGATGGGGATGGAGTTCCGGATTATGTGGAGATACTGGAATCCACGGATAAGATGGATTCCTGGGATTATCTGGACAGCGATGGTGACGGGG
>NZ_WIOK01000007.1:80562-205859 GCF_009467825.1 Cyclobacterium xiamenense
GATTTGGGATACTTCGGATCTGGATGTGTTTACAGCGGGGATGTATCCGCTAAACGGAGCGTTGATTCCTCCGTACGATTACCGCAATACGTACGGAATTGCGGCCGGAGCTTTAGTGATGGTCGGTGCAAAGCCTGCACCGACCGACATACGACTGTCTAATACGATTATTCCAGCTACGCCTACGGACGGGGAGGTATTTATCGGTCGTATTGAAATCGAAGATGAGTTGGATGATGCCATCGGGCTGTCGTTACCAGATAATAACCCCGACAATGCCTATTTTACCATTCGTCAGGATTCCCTCTTTTTCCTGGCAAGCGAATCTCAGGATGGTCAGGATCGGTTTGAACCAACAATTCGTGCCATTGATTCCCAGGAAAATGTGTTGGACAAACAATTCTCCCTATTTAGGTTGTCCGGCTCTGTTATTTCGCAAGCAAACGATGATCCAGATGGCTTACGTATAGTCAATTCCTTTAGCCCAAATGGCGATGGGATCAACGATGTATGGTTGATTGAAGGATTAGATAAATTCTTGTTTTCCGAAGTGCAGGTATTTGATCGCGGAGGAAGAAGGGTGTTTCTCAGTAGGGATCCCGAAATCGGTTGGGATGGAGGACACGATGGGCAGATGCTTCCTACCGGTACGTACTACTATGTATTAAAAATTGAGGATCGGGAGCAATTAAGGAAGGGTTTCATTAATCTGATTAAAAAATAGAATTGAATTGTCTTATGAAAATAGTCAATGATTGCCGTATATTCATTTTTCTAGTATTTGTTATTTCCTCGTATTCGATCGAGTCCATTGGGCAGTCCAGGAAGTACATGGCACAGTTCGATCATTTTAAATCCTATTATAATCCCGGGTTGACCGGGTTTTCCGGCTCCTCTTTTGGTAGTTTCGTACGTAACCAGTGGGCGGGGTTTGATGGGGCACCCGTATCCATTTTTCTAAGCGGAGAATTCGATCTGGGTGATTTCACGTCCAGGGACAGTATAGGTGGACTTGGGCGCAATGCGTTCGGAATGAATCTTTACTACGACCAGTTCGGGGCTTTTCAAGATACACGAGTTGTTTTGAGTTATGCGTCACGGATTTCGCTGACCGACAAAGTCGGGTTGCGGCTTGGTTTGGGAGTAAATTATGCCTTATCCAATATCGATGGGAGTAGAGTGATAGGGGATCAGGTGGATGATCCCGTAATTAATCAATATTTTGGAAGCTATGCGGACATGCGGGTCCTGGATTTCAATGCAGGCTTGGTACTCACGCATCCAAATTATTACATCGGTTACAGTGCCCACAACATTTCTCAGGGGAAGTACTTTATTTCTGGAGACGCCTTTATGGATGAATTTCCGGTTGAGCACATATTGCAAGCGGGTTACAAAAATAAGGTAAGCGAAAATATAGCCATTTCTACCTCTTTAATGGCGAATCGCTACCAATACAACCCTTTAAACGTGCAGGTCAATTTCAAGACCCTGCTGTACGAATGGGTTTGGATCGGTGGGGGGCATCGGGTTAATTTTGCGCATAATTTTCAGTTAGGCTTTTTGTTTTCTAATTTTATCTTCGGGTACATCTACGAGTTGCCGATGACCAATGCCTATTTGTTGCCAAACACCTCTCACGAGTTTGTACTTTCCTTTTCATTAAGTGGAGAGCGTATGGATAAATTTCAAATTTTTTGGTGATTTGCAGAAACATTGGGTGAAATTTAAAGGGTTGTGTTCGCTTGGGTTTTAGAATCGATTTTTTCTGTAGATTTCCATAGTAGTAGGAGGATAGTATACCATTCCCCATTTGTTGGACGAAAAGTGTCAGTTGCTAAGGTAGTTTATTTATTGATGATACTTTTAGTTAGGCTACCTTCCCTGTCGTACATTGGTATCTTTCTTCCAGTTTTTGCCTCGTAATAGGATGGACCTTCCCTTGATTAAGAATTACTGGCACCATTCCAAATGCATTGAACGGTTGGAAGGATGAATACGTTATCCGTTAACGGTCTGATTTGTTTTTTAACTAAGCTGAGGCAGCAATTAATTATCAATTGTATGCGTTTCTTTATTTTTTTAAAGAATACCTCGCGAAAAATAAGCAAATGGTAATTACATTACGGTATGAAGTTTAGTTTTTGTAAGAAAGATAATAAATATCTGGCAAATGGATGGAATAACTATTGGTCTTGGTTAATACCAAAAAGTCCATTTCATTCATTCCCAAATAACGAATTAAAAATGGCAGTGGGTTCTGTAGTTTGTGAGTCGGTGAACTTTCTAGGGAAAGGGGCCTCACTTGAAGGAAGTGTCGAAACTAACTCTGATATAAGAGTAGATGGGAAAATAATTGGTGATATCACGACGTCAAAAACGCTGGTGATTGGACCTATGGGAGAAGTAGTAGGGAAAATTCGTGCGCATACTGTCCTGATTGCAGGCCAGGTTTTTGGTGATATTTTCTCGTCTGGCGTTGTTGTAATTGAGGCTTCCGGGTACTATGAAGGAAAGGTAACATCCGATTCTGTAAATATACACACCGGGGCATCGATTGTTGGAAGCATCGTCACACCCCGAGTGAAACAACGTTCCCTTGGTATCAGATCGATAAGAACTGAAAATCAAAGTGAGAAATCAATAGTCAGTTATTCCGATGAAAAAGGGTGTTTAGATTTAGCTTAGGTACCAACGGCGTAGAAAGACTTGGTTTACTACCTGTTAATTTCTTTGATTAAACGGGGTCAGTAGCCGCGTGGTTTTTGATTCTTGTTTTTGCATGCGAGATAAATTAGCCATGAATAAGGCAACATACCGTGTCTGGGTTTTGGTTTTCTTAGATTCCGGTCGGTTTATTGGTAAATCTGTTGGTCAATCGTACTATTGCAGTCGGCTTTTCCTTGTTAATTGTCTATCGCTATTTACTACTTTTGATGAGGAGGACTCCGCTTTTTACCTAAATAAGGATACCTAGTCTAACCCAGCTATTCTATCTTATTTAATATTTGTTTTTGATTATAACTATGACAGCTTCTTTAACACCTCTCGCTGAGGTAAAAATCGCCGTAATCGGACTGGGCTATGTGGGATTGCCCCTGGCCGTTGAATTTGCCCGGAAATTTCCCGTTATCGGATTGGATATTTCCGAAAGACGCGTGGCCGAACTCAATGCCGGAAGGGACCTGACCCTGGAAGTGGCCGACGGGGACCTGCAGTCGGTCCTGCTGCCCGATTCCAGCGCGGGCAAAATTGGGCTGGTACCTACCTGCAATGCCGACGAGCTGGCGGCCTGTCAGATTTTTGTGGTCACCGTACCCACCCCCACGAACCGGCACCACCGTCCGGTGCTTACTCCCATGCTGAAGGCCTCGGAAACCATCGGAAAGTACCTCAAGAAAGGGGACCTGGTGATTTACGAATCGACGGTGTACCCGGGGGTGACGGAAGAAGAATGCGTGCCCCTGCTGGAAAAAGTCAGCGGCTTGCGCTATAACGAAGACTTTTATGCCGGCTACTCCCCGGAACGGATCAATCCCGGGGATAAGGAACATACCGTAGCCAAAATCCTGAAGGTGACCTCCGGTTCCACCCCCGAGGTGGCCGAGTACGTGGACCGATTGTACCGGGAAGTGATCAGGGCCGGTACCCACAAAGCCAGCAGCATCAAGGTGGCCGAGGCCGCCAAGGTGATCGAAAACTCCCAACGGGACATCAACATCGCCTTTGTGAACGAACTTTCCAAAATCTTTAACCTGCTGCAGATCGATACGCAGGAAGTATTGGCGGCTGCCGGCACCAAATGGAATTTTCTGCCCTTCAAACCCGGACTGGTCGGCGGACACTGCATCAGCGTGGATCCCTACTACCTGGCACAAAAAGCCCAGGAGGTGGGCTACCATCCGGAAATCATCCTGGCCGGACGCCGGCTCAACGACTCCATGGGCAAACACGTGGCCACGGAAGTGATCAAGCACATGATGCGTAAGGACCTGAAAGTGATCGACTCCAAGGTGCTGATCCTGGGTTTTACCTTCAAGGAGGATTGCCCCGACGTGCGCAATACCCGGGTGATCGATATTTACCAGGAGTTGCGGGCCTTCGACATGGACGTGGACGTCTACGATCCCTGGGCCAGCAAGGAAGAGGTGGCGCACGAATACGGCCTGGAAATCATCGATGGCGACACCTGCCCCGACATCGCCGATTACTCCGCCATCGTTCTGGCCGTCGCCCACCAAAAATTCAAAGACCTCCCCATCCAAAAAAGCAGCGACCTGGTCGTCTTTGACGTCAAAGCGGTTTTGGAAAAGGAGAAGGTGGACGTGCGGTTGTGACCAGGTTGTATTCATCTTTGGTGAGTTGATTGGTTTATTTGGCATACTATTAAAGGTTGAAATAGGCTACATGAACGAAAAACCAATGGACGTGTTTGAATGAAGAGGGGGCTTGGCCTCGTACCTACTGTGAGGGAATTTGAACGGAAAAGACAGGTATTGGAATAAAAAAAATCCCTGAAACTTTCAAGGGATTTTTTTGTATCGCCACTTCCCGGCATGAATTTGACAGCATTGTAAGTGAAAAAAATCGCCGATGGAAGTTGGCTCAGGTAAACCAATATTTACTGCGCAATTGTACGAATAAGCACGGAAATCACCAATGGGGTCGCAGATCGTTGGTTTACTTTTGTTTGCGTTTTATTTGTTGGTAAGGAATTTACCGGTGAGGCGTGGTCTTGTACCGACGACTGTTAGAACTGAATGTCGCTTCTTTCTTGATGTTCGAGTCCCTGTCTTACCAGCCGTCCAATGTGGAAAAGGCGATCGGGATACTTTCCCATTTGAAGCAAGCCTACTGGCTCAGAACCATTCAGAAAATAGGGGGGTGCTCGGGTGGATACGGTCCATCAGGTTAAATCCTGGATAAGGACAAAACTTATTATTGGGTAGTAAACAGCATATGTAACGCTATTTAAACGAGTACTTCTACACTATAAACCGATCTCAAACCAAGGACCATCTTTCATAATCTCATTAACAGGGTAGTTAAGTCAAGCAAGCTTCTTTTCCTTCCTTTGCTAGGATGTCGTCGCATTTTACTTTCACGGATAGTGCAATGGGATCGATAACCAACCTCAAAACTTAACCTGTAGGATTGTCAACTGATCTTCTGTAGTTCCGGTTGGGTTGTTGTAAAGATTGTACAATACATTCCAAAAATTCCCATCGATCGCCGGACCATTACCAAATCCGTCAAAATGCGGACCCATTCCGAGCGCATGTCCGAACTCGTGAATGACCAGATCCAGGTCGATTTCATTTTCGCAAGCTGGAGCACCGATATGCACATACAAGACGGCATCGATTGTCCCCGTTGCATCGTAAAAACCGTCCGTTAAAACATAGTCCAGCACTTGGCCCCCTTCCGCTGTTTCAGTAATGTAAAAATTATGAGGGGGATAACTCGTTGTTCCGATTCCTTCAGAGACATGTCCGCAACCATTTGGGTCGGTAGTCGAGCCAAATGCGCCCAAAGCAGTTTCCTGGCTGACAATGATTCCCCGGTTGATGTGCTCGTTTGGCACGTTTGCAATACTGATTCGGTCAAAAAGCGTTTTCCCTATCTCCAGTTCAATCTTATCGAGGGCCTGTTCGGCTAAATCAAAGCCGCCCGTTTTCACCGGGATAAATCCATCCTGAGCGACATTCCATGATTTTAGTCGAACCAAATCGTCAATACCGAATGCGTGCAAACCGTACCAGGGGAATCCTTCATCAGTAAGATTCGTAGCTTTTAGGTTATTCAGAATTCCCTCCGGCCCGACGATTTCAGTACCGTCGTCGGTATCTCGGAACTCGTCCTCATCACACCCGGCAAAAGCGAATGCCGACAGTATGCCAAATAGATAAATCGCGCGCTTCATGTATTTATTCATTTTTTTGTCCAGTATCGATAATCTCGTTGAAGGCCACCCAGGAACGTTACCGAAAGGTAGGTGGGTAGTCAAGATCACCTTGTTTCTTTACCGGTTCCCGCCTGCCCGTCTACTGAATGTTAGAAACTGCGACGATCTATCGGGCGGCCCATCTACTTTCAAAGCAGGAGGATCTCTCCGTATATAGGATGCGGCGAAACCTTTTATACCTTATCGTCAGTTTCTGCCCGGCTTGATTTCCTATGTACCAATTTATTTGAGCATTCCATGAACGCTGGTTAGCAAACCAAAGCCGGGTAATCGGGTAATAGGGGGCATTTTTTAAATTCCTACGTTGGGAAATCTCAGGGCTGTGACATCGGCAGCTCATCAAGAAAAAAAGGCCCTCAAATCAATTGAGGGCTTTTTTAATTACCTGCACTATCCAAATTAAGTGTATCAAAATCGACATGTTCGGTCGATCTGGAATAGTTTTTTTAAATCCGAATTGGTTCAAATGTAGCGACGGAAAAAACGACAAGCAACATGCTACACCGGCAGTGATTTACTTTTTCTTTCTGTTAATTTTTTATTTTTGACTAAAAATTAAATTAATTTAGGTTATGGTGTCACCTTCATCTTCCGCTTTCTGTCAATACATTGGTTTTGTACTTTAGATACTTTAGTAGTACATACCCAACGCCGGATAGCATGGCAAGTGAGAGAAATAGATAGGTGTTGGGTTGATTGGTAATGGCTTGTCTAGTGGAAGTAAAAATGGCAAAAACGAGCATGTAGGCGAAGATGCCATTTTTTTCTTTTCGAAGAACCTTTTTTTAACTAAAACGAAGGGCAGGTTTTTTAAATAGTAAGATGTTGGGGATAAACGCTGGGACTGCATCTGCCCAGTGCAGGTACTTCGAGCCAAATTTCCGTCTCAAAAACTGCTTTTCTGCCATTGCAATGCGTTCGTAATACAACCAATAGATTAAAATAAAAACGCATACAAACCAATAGTTTGCCGTCAATAGGGCAATCGCGAACCAGCTGATAAAGTTTCCCAGATAAAGTGGATGTCTTACAGTGGAATAGATCCCCAGGGTATTCAGTTGGTCGGCTACCTGACCTACCCGGGTATTTTTCCCGGATGTATTTTCTGGAGCGCATACACTGATTTACTTTCGGTTACTTTTTATTTGTCTAATCTGAAACAAGGTGTTTTTATCAAGGGAAAATTGGTTTCGAATTCTTTTTTCGAAGGAATGTGCAGTAACAGGGAACCTGTGTTCTTTCTCTAGTTGCTTCCGGTACATAAAAAAAATCCTCAAAAATTTTGAGGATTTTTCTAACTAGCTACCACCAAACCTGAATTTGACAGCTCTTATGTTTAAAAAATAGTGGAAAGGCGAATAGCGTCTTGTAAACCCTATTTTATACAGCAAGTTTACAAAGGACTGGCAGAAAGGCCAAAATAGTAAGATGCAATTCGTTTACCTTTTATTACGCGCATCTTTCACCAATCGGATACGGCTAGACCGATCGGCACCGGGTCAGTTCCCTAACCAGGCCGTGAAGCGTTCGTATGAATTCAACCCATGTACGCGTTATTCCTTTTTATTTCCCTGATTGGGTTAAGAAGACGGGTCTCTTGTATCGTAGCTTGTTTTTGCTACTTGTTGAGGCAATCCAATGGTTGTAGGTGTGCCGTGAACCTCCTTTGTTAACAACCAAATCTTCGTAGATGAAAAAAATGGAATGGATCTCAATTTGCGGTGGTAACGTCTCGTATTGTGTCTATTCCGCCTTCTCTCTTTATGCTAGAACTATCCGTTGAACCTAAGGACTGAATCGGTAATTGTTCGTTTACAAAGTGTTCTGAATACCGTTTCGTATTCATCGGTGACCGCATCCCAATTGTATTTCTGCGTCAGCCCTTCCCGGGAGTGGTTGCGCAAAGACTCCATTTTTTCCGGAGAAGCCTCGGCCCTATCAATAATCTGAACCACCGATTGGGTATTTTTGTCAAAATACCATCCGTATTTTCCTTTTTGCAGCATTTCCTGATTGAACCGGGTGTCCATCGCCAGAATCGCACAACCGTAGCCCAATGCCTTGAGCATGGCAGGATTGGTACCTCCGTACTCGTGCCCGTGGAAATACGCATAACAGTTGTGGTACAAGGCAGCCAATTGTTCCTGGTCTCGGACATAGCCCGTAAATACCAGGCGCTTGTCCGGAATGCTTTTCATTTTCTGCGCAAACCGATCGTGGTAGGGTACGTCCCCCACGATGACCAGCTTGCGCTTGGAGTTGGACCGCACAAAACCGTCCACGATCAGGTCTGCATTGTTGTCGGGTATCAGCCGGCCCACAATCAAATAATAGGACTCCTTCTGCAGACCCCAGGTTTCGATCATCGTGCTATCGGAAGATGCCCGGGGATTGGCGCCGTAAGCAATCATTTTGGAGGGTGCGTTGAATTTTTCCAGGTAGATTTTCTCCATTTCGTCGGAATCAGTAATCAACTGATCGTACAGTTTGGTAGCCAGTCGGGAAGCAAACAAATAATACCGGGCTCCCAGCCCTTTCCACTTTGGCCGAAGCCACTCCAGCCCGTCAACATTGATTGCAGAGGGTTTTCCGAAGATTTTGGTAAGGATACCGAACGGACCGTTGGCACTATTGACGACAAAGACCACGTCTACTTTTGAAAAGCAAACGTGAATCATGGACAAGAGGGAATTGGTCAGCTGACTCAGGGATTTGGTTTCCACACAAGGCATGTAAACCAGATTGATTCCATTGACTTTTTTGGGCTTTTCCTCAAATAGAGGGGCGTGGCAATAGACCGTCACTGCTACTCCCCGTTGGACCAGTCGCTCGCCCATCTCTTTTACAAACGTCTCGTATCCTCCGTATACGTACGGATATCCCCTTGTTCCTACAATCGCCACATGCAAGGGCTTGCTGTTTTTTTTCATACTGCTGCTAAAAATTATTTGTACTGGTTTGGTTATACCTATTTTTTTATTTGTTTATTTTGGTGCCCTGGCTTATTTTTTCCGACCGAAATAATTTGCTATGAAAAAAAAGCCCCCGTAAAAACAGGGGCATTTCACTCAAACAGCTATCACCTCGGTTAGCATATGTATTTGATTGCAAGGAAACGATAAACTGAAATAGCTAACCGAGGTGTATAAATATGTCACTAATACTAAGGATAGTTAAATTTACGATCCCGCTCCCTTTATACCAACTAAAAAATTGTTCGTTTATTTACCTGGGATTACATTTGGTTTCAAATAGACTAGTATTACAAGGCAATGCCTGGTTATTTCGCTCCAACTATGGGGTTGGACTCAGGAAACGATATCCAACATCCCTGTATCAGGATAAGTCAAGGCCTGTATTGATTGCAAATGCACTGCTTTTATCGGCAGATTGCATCGTATACTTCATCCCATAGGTCAATGCGCCGGTTCAGGCATTGAATCGTCGCTCGCTCGGCTTCCTCCCAATATACCGGATTGTTCCCACAGAGTGTAGCGGTCATTTCCAAGGCTAGCTGGCCATGGTGCCCTCCATCCACTTCAATATGTCGTTCCAGGTAGTACTTAAAAAGGGATACGTTGTCAGGGAAATCCTTGTGGATGTCATTCACCATCGATAAAAACATCGCTGGAATCAAGTCCTCCCGACCAAAGGTAAACACCGCTGCAAGTACATGGTTTTTTTGACTGGCAATGACAGAAAAAGTGAAATCCACGAAGTCTCGTACAGGTTTTGGCGCGCTTGAGGCACGGTAGGCTGCCTCTAGGCTCTGGTTCGCTTTTAGAGAGGCCAGAAACGTTTCGATGCCCAGTGTATCCGCATTGCATTTATTCATGGCTTCCAGATACAGCTCAAAATGACTTTTGCGTAGACCATCTGCATCGATATCCGATTCCTCGCCAACAACGATTTCGTTGATCAGGTATCTGGTGTTTGGATTCCCTACAGGAAACCAGGGTACACTGGTACAGGTAAGTCTATGTTGAAGCGTTTTTAGCAAGGACATGAAATCCCAAACAGCATAGACATGATACCGCATAAAAACATTCAAATCCTCCAGCCTCCTAATGGCAGCATACACCCGATGATTCACTATCTGCTGTTGTATGGGTTCGATTTTCTTCTTTAATTCTGCGAGTTGGTCTTGGGATTGTGTCGCTAGCATAGTTACCTTTTTCTTAGAAATATAACGACCAATAAACCGCGTATTTCACGGATGGGTTATGGCGGTTAGGAAATTTCAAGCAAAGTGAAAGAAATTGTAAATGAAAGAGTGAGAAGGAAGAGCTGGATCGCAGGGGCATCACTCCTACCGGTTTCCCTCTCGCTCCCCTCAGTTTTTTACCAGTTTTGCAGATTCCTTCCCGTGAGGAACTCATTTTTTGCAAAAACTCCCCGGTAGCTTTTAGAGATGGTCCATTCCAATAGCGCACTTTCCTTCACGCAATCCGAATAAACACAGAAAAAGGCCATGGAACCGCTTCCATGACCTCTTGACCAATATTTACAATTAAAAAATTATCTTGCAAAAGCACCCAACACCAAATAGGTAGTCAAATCTACCGTACTGATATCCTGCGTGGGATCGTGCACCACGAAGAAGCCTTCGTAATTTCGGGTCAGTTCATTGAAGGAGATCATTAGCTCGTTTTCGGCCATCACCGTTCCTCCGTTTCCTTCGATCCCTTTGGCAAAAATATCTGCATTGGGCGTTTCGTTATACGGAGTGCCGTTGGGCGTGGTGGAAGGGTCTGCAGCATCGTGTGCGTGCACCATATAGGTCATTCCATCCAGACTATTCATCAGGCTTACCGTGATTTTGGCGTTTCCATCGATCATCTCTTCCACCATTATTTCTGCCATGAGATCCCGGGCATGGTCCCCCTCATAGGCCAGGTCTGCATTGTCAAGCAATTGCCCCTCGTTAAAATCATACATAAAGGTCTCGCTACGCAGATTGGCCTCAGCTTCGGGTAGCTCCTGCGCAAATATACCCAGTACCAGGTAGGTGCCCAGGTCCGTGGTGCTAATGTCCTGCGTAGGATCGTGCACTACCAGAAAGCCCTCATAGGTATCCAACAGCTGATCGTAGTTCATTTCCGTCTGCATGGTTTGGCTACCCATGCCATTACTTATGCTGATCATTCCGGCAAAAATTTCTCCGTTTGGGGTTTCGTTATACGGGGTCCCGTTTGGTGTGGTGGCAGGATCGGCGGCGTCGTGTACGTGGACCGGGTACTGCATGCCATCCAGGGCATTTTCCAGCCGAATGGTTACCTCGGCATTGCCGTTTTCCATTTCTTTGAGCTCCAGTTTGGCGGATAAGTTTCGGGGATGGTCGCCTGCGCCGTCTCCATCGTAGGCGGTAGCCGGATTGTTCAGGAGTTGGCCTTCATTGAAACCATAGGAAAAGGTTTCCATACCTGGCATAAAGGGCATTTCCGGTTCCGGGTCTTCGTTGCAGGCGGTAAATAGCGCCATTCCGGCTGCCAATAGGCCCACACCCAATGTTTTTGTCATTCTCACATTCGTCTTCATCTTAATTGTATTTTGCGTTTTACTAATTCGTTTGGCAAGAGTTACGAGCAGGTGATCCCGATTGGATCGACCCGATGGATTTTTTTTTAAAAAATGCCTTAACTGACCTTGATACCTTGTCCCTGAAAGCAACATGACGTATTTTTGACCAAAGGAAATGCAGGGAGCATTTCCGTCTTTTTTTAGTGTAAATCCCAATCGCGCATGTTTTACTCCGATTCCAGAAGCGCCGCACGCATTCTTTACCGAAAGCTCAAGCTGAATTGGATTTTTACTACCTCTACCTTTGTCGGCAATTTTTTGATAGCGTTGGTGGTGACGTATTTTTTTCGAAAAATCGGGTACGATCCACCGGTAAATTTTGTGTTCTTTATCAGCATACTCGCGATAGGCCTGTGGGTATCAGAAGCCATGCCCCCCTTTGCTGTGGGAATATTTATCATTGCATCCCTTTTGGTCGGGTTTAGTACCGATTTCTTCTTTGATCAAACCATGCCCCCGGATCTGTACGTGAGCACCTGGACCAGCAATGTGGTATGGTTGCTGCTCGGGGGCTTTTTTCTAGCCAAAGGCATGAGCCTGGTCGAGTTGGACCGGCAACTATTTCGCTTTACCGTCAGTCGTTTCGGCCAAAAACCGGAAGGCTTGTTACTGGGCCTGATGATGACCACCGCCATTGCCAGCATGGTCATGTCCAACACCGCTACTACGGCCATGATGATTTCCTCGATTATCCCTTTGGTGCAGCTGATTGGGAGAAAGTCCTCCTACGGTAAGGCCCTGTTGACGGCCATTCCGGCTGCGGCCTCGGTAGGAGGTATCGGTACCATCATCGGGAGCACCCCCAATGCCATCGCAGTAGGCGCCCTTCAGGAAAAGGGAATCAGCGTTACGTTTGTGGACTGGATGCTGGTGGGCTTACCCACCGCTTTATTGTTGGTCTGGGTGTTTTGGAAATTCCTCTGCAAGACGCATGATTTTTCGGAGGTCAGGCTTGATCTTTCTCTTTTGCCCAAAGGACAGGGAGAAGTGGGGCGTTTTCAAAAAAACGCCGTTATTTTTACGTTGGTGGTCACCGTACTAATGTGGCTTACCGAAGCCATTCACGGCATTCCCGTGGCTGCTACCTCGGCGATTCCCATTGTCTTGCTGACCATGACCCAGGTGATCCATTCGGAACATGTTCGCAGCCTTCCCTGGGATACCCTTATGTTGGTCGCCGGTGGTTTGGCATTAGGCATCGCGCTCGTGGAAGTGGGGCTGGCGGAAATCGTCATGCAAAAAATAAATGCGCTTCCCCTGCCAAATACGGTGATTGCCGTTGTCTTTTGCCTGGTGGCCGTGTCGCTTTCCAACGTGATGAGTAATACAGCAGCCGCCTCCATCCTGGTGCCACTGAGTCTGGCCCTACCGGGGACTTACGGTATCGCTGGCCCGGTGATGGTCGCCATCAGTTGCTCCTGTTCTCTGCTACTTCCCGTGTCTACCCCGGCCAATGCCATTGCCTATGCTACCGGACTGATCGAGCAAAAAGATTTTCGTACCGGAGGATTATTCTTTATCTTAATGGGGCCAACGGTGGCCTTTTTGGCAGTAATGGCGTGGGTCATGCTGCTGCTTTACTGATTTACCTAACGAACCACTAGATGAAAACATCCTTATTGTTCCCATTGATCCTCCTGTTTGCCTGCAGCGGTCCGGCAGAAAAATCCGGTTTAAGCGCTCTGGAAGATGATATTCGCTCACTTATGCAAGCTACCGAAGGAGATTTTGCTCTGGCTTTTCGCATATTGGATGATTCTGGCCGTCAACTCCTGATCAACGAGACCGAAGTGTTCCATGCAGCCAGCACGATGAAGACGCCTGTGATGATTGAGCTTTTTAAGCAAGCAGCGGCCGGGGAATTCAGTCTACAGGACTCCATCCTCATTGTGAACGAATTCAAGAGTATCGTAGATGGCAGTACGTTCCGCATGGACCTGGGGGTGGATAGTCAGGAGGGACTCTACGAAAGGATCGGTGAGAAAGCCAGCCTTTACGAATTGATGTACCAGATGATCATAAAAAGTAGTAATCTGGCCACCAATATCCTGATTGATCGTGTAGGAGCCAAAAACGTAACCCAAACCATGCGCGGTCTGGGTGCGGAAGACATACAGGTGCTGCGGGGGGTAGAAGACCTCAAAGCCTTCGATGCAGGCCTAAGCAATAGCACCACGGCCCTGGATATGTTGCAAATCATGGAGGCCATTGCTCGTGGAAAAGTAGAAGGATCCCGTGAAATGGTAAAGATTCTTTCCGATCAATACTTTAAGGACCTCATTCCCAACCTACTTCCGGCAGATGTAAAAATTGCGCACAAAACAGGATCCATTACCGGCGTGCAACACGATACGGCCATTTTGGAATTACCCAATGGTACCCGATACGTACTGGTAATCCTTAGCAAAAATCTGACCGATGTACCGGCAGGAAAGGAGGCCATCGCCCGCATGAGCCGATTGATCTACGACTACGTATCGGAGAACCCGGATTGAGTCCAAGACCGCAAGGACCCCGGCCTCATCCCGGAAAAGTCCCTACTAGTCCCTGATTTCCTGTGGATTAAGGAAAAGACGAGTTCAGAACAAATTTTTACGAGTGGCGAATTCCTGGTTATTTAACAGAATTTTATTTCGAAAATACCAAAGTTATAGTATCTTTGCTCTTTCATTTCCCGAAATAACGCCGAGCAGTATTTTTTGCTGACGAATTCAGAATCGCAATCAGATCACCCATGACGCAGACATTTTACAGATTATTTATTCCCAAGGAGGCCAATCTTAAAGACGAAGTACTCTCCGGCCTCACCGTGGCCCTGGCCCTGGTGCCTGAAGCGGTCGCATTTTCTCTGATCGCGGGTGTGAGCCCGTTGGTAGGCCTGTACACGGCATTTATCATTGGGTTGATTACCTCCATTATCGGGGGTAGGCCTGGAATGATTTCCGGAGCCACCGGAGCCATTGCGGTCGTTGTAGTAGCACTGGTGTTGCGGCATGGGGTGGAATACTTATTTGCTGCGGTGGTCTTAATGGGCCTTATTCAGATTTTGGTGGGCGTATTGAAGCTGGGAAAGTTGATTCGATTGGTACCCCATCCGGTGATGTTTGGTTTTGTGAACGGGCTGGCCATCGTTATTGCTATGTCGCAGTTGGCTCAGTTTAAGGTTGTCGGCGCATCCGGAGCCTTGGAATGGATGACCGGGACATCCCTGTACCTGATGTTTGGGCTGGTGTTGGTGACGATGGCCATTATCAAATTTCTACCCAAGCTGACCCGCGCGGTCCCCTCGGCACTTGCAGCCATTTTGGTGGTAAGCCTGGTGGTGATTTTTGGCGGTCTGGATACCCGGACCGTTGGTGACATGGCTTCCATTAGCGGGGGCTTACCGGAATTTCACCTTCCCCTGGTACCGGTGAACTGGGAGACGCTGATGATTATTTTGCCGTATTCGGCCATCATGGCAGGTGTGGGCTTGATCGAAAGCCTGCTAACTCTAACGCTGATAGACGAAATCACCGAAAGCCGGGGACAGGGAAACAAAGAGTGCGTGGCCCAGGGAATTGCCAATGTGACCACGGGATTTTTTGGGGGAATGGGTGGCTGTGCCATGATTGGTCAGTCACTGATTAATGTAAATGCAGGCGGAAGAAACCGGATATCGGGCATCGTAGCGGCGGTCGGACTCCTGGTATTCATCTTGTTTTTATCTACCTATATAGAAATGGTGCCCATGGCAGCATTGGTCGGACTGATGTTCATGGTGGCCATCGGTACGTTTGAGTGGGCCTCGCTTCGGGTCTTCCGAAAAGTTCCCAAATCGGATGTGCTGGTGATGGTATTGGTCACGCTGGTAACCGTGCTGCTACACAATTTGGCCCTGGCCGTGCTGATTGGAGTGGTGATTGCTGCTTTGGTATTTGCCTGGGAAAACTCCAAAATGATTCGCGCCCGAAAATCCCTGGACGAAAACGGCGTAAAGCATTACGAGATATATGGTCCCTTGTTTTTTGCTTCTGCCATGACCTTTGGGCAAAAATTTGATCCCATGGGGGATCCGGATGAGATTGTCATCGATTTTAAGGAAAGCCGTATTGTGGATCATTCCGGCATAGACGCCATTCACAAGGTGACGGAGCGCTACGAGAAGTTTGGCAAAACCGTGTACATCCGTCACTTAAGCAACAGCAGCCGTGTACTTCTGAACAAAGCGGAGAAAATAATCAACGTAAACTATACGGAAGACGATCCGAGTTTTAAAATCATACTCGAACAGGAAGCGGCATCATCCAAGTAAGGCAGCGCCATGGTTTCAGGGCCCCTGGAAACGAATCCGGCGGTGCCCGGAAATCTTTTTTTTCCTGACTTCCGCTTGGAGACCGGCTTTTTCGGTAACAAAGACAGCAACAAAGACCTTGGGCCTCATTCGAATTGTTCGAATGGGGTTTTTTGTTTGCCCTGCATGCGAACTTATCCGTCAGCTTGAAAGAAAGCTGCGCGGCCTAACCAGAGGGAAGGCAATACGAAGCCAAATGCGTAGCTGGTAACGGAAGGGTGTGAAGGAAGGCTTAGTAATATCGTGAACGTAATGAGAGTGAACCGATTATGGCGGACAGTCGGGGTAAGGTTGCAAAAAGTGCCGAAGCCCGTAATCCGAAAAGGTCTGGATGTTAGAACGGATGGGTTAGGGCACAGGAAAGTTTGCTTAACGGGGGAAGCCCATATCTTTGTCCGGATTTGAAAAGAGAATGGAGGACTAAACAGTAACAAGTCGAGAGGAAAGGAAACTGTCAAGAGGGTATAGGTGGCAAATGAGTCCGTAGTAGTGATACATCTCGTGCCAATGAAACCTTAGCAATAAGCGGGAGAAAACAAGTGAGACCCTGGACAGCTTGGCGCAAGAACAGATTCTGGGACACCGTGCATCCAAAAGATGTATTTCTGTGGCAAGGGTCGAAGTTAAACCAAACCTGGAGAACTTAGTTTCACGGGGAGTAAACCTTACGAATTTGGAGAAAGTAATAACCAACACATTGCATCAATACTACACGTTTGTATTGGGTAAGAATTAGTAGTAGCCGTGAACGAAGCCCGTACGCACAGTTCTGTGAGAGGGATGAAGA
This sequence comes from Cyclobacterium xiamenense, assembly GCF_009467825.1. GTDB lineage: Bacteria > Bacteroidota > Bacteroidia > Cytophagales > Cyclobacteriaceae > Cyclobacterium > Cyclobacterium xiamenense. Next base: position 97,228 of record NZ_WIOK01000007.1, read on the forward strand.
TTGAAATGTATTTTCTATCTTCACCCTACTCGATTGCAGATGGATTTTGTTTGAGTACGTTGGTTTTTTCTTCAATTATTCCGTTTCGATAGCGAGGCGTCAATCTACGGAAATCGTTCTTTTCGGTCAAAACGGCACCGACAGCAAGCTGGACCACATGCCCGCCCACTTCAAAGCCTACCAGGTAGACAGCGAATGGCAGGAGTTTCGTGAGTAGCGGGGCGCCCTGAAGAAACGGTATATGGGGTAGGAAATACGTGCAGATGCTTTACTATCCGGTGAATACATTTGTAAGTACGATGCGATTTTTTCTATTTGTAGGAAGGTTTGTTTCAGAAGAGCGCATAAGATGGCGTCATAGTATAGCAAGCCCGGGTGCACCAAGAGAAGTTACAGAAAAAAATATTTTGATGATGGTACGCGAGATTGTTTCTGAGTGGATGGTTATACATATCCGTAGACAAAACATGATCGCGATGGGGCGAACGTTAGTTTTATTTTTGCTTCCGATTATTAGCCTGGCGGCACAGACAGAATACGAGTACCAGTATGAAGACTTGTACCTTCCCAGGGATGCCAGCGGAAACATTGTGTACAACGACGCGGTGACGGTACCGGGTGTATCCGGAGACGAGATTTTTACCAAAGCCAGGCGTTGGTTTCACGATAATTTTAAATTTTTTAGGGGAAGGATTCAATATGAAGATCCGGAATCCGGAGTTATCCGAGGTGGCGGTATAATATTGGTTCGAAATAGGTTTTTGTGGTATGTATTCGAAACACCGGTCTTGTTTTCTTTGAAGATTAAAACAAAAGACGAACAATTCCAATACTTTATTTCTGATTTGGTAATCGTTCACGCCGACCCTCGTCTTATGGACCAACCTATTGAATTAGCTTTTAGTCAAGGCAACCTGTACAAAAGGAATGGAAAGCCAAGAAAGCGCCTACTCTATTTTTACTGGATGTTCGACGAAATGATCGTTGGACTTGAACAAAGAATCAGATCTGAATTACTTCCTCCTCCGTCAGGTCTTGGGGAAGATTGGTAATGAGACAACAGGTTAAAGAGTCGGCAAGAGTTCGGCGAGCAGCGTTGTAGGGGCGGTATTGAACTTGAAAGTTCGATTTATTCTTGTGTTTTTTATCGGTTCAGCCGCATTGGATCTGTTACATTTGATTGGACAGCCATCTAAGCCCCGTTCACTTGGAGCCCATTAAGAAGAGGAAAATCCTCCGATTAAGTCTTTAAACTAATGGTAATTTAGAACCATACGTGTGGGAAAACCTCTGGAGAAATTGGGCGAATGCTTGATATTCCGATATTCCTTCTGGTATGGTGCGTGGCTAGAGTAGGGAACATTCAGCTACCGGGGAGGTAAGTTTTGTCGGAAATGGAAAAGCGGCTATGACCCTGAGTAGTAAGAAATCGTCCAATTAAAGAGATCGTTGAAAGCGACTGAAAAAGATCGTAGTATCCTAAAAAAGGCCGTCGGCACCTTCTGTTAAGCGACACTTTTTTACAAGGTATCATCATGCGCCCATCCAATGTGCACGTCCAGCGGCAAGGAGTTTCATCGCTTTGCATCAACGGGTTGTATTTCCGGCTGACCAGCGAACACCTTAGGGAGTAGAGGCTTGCGTGTCCGATGTTTTAGAAACAGGAATAAGTGTCTGACATTTTGTTTACAAAAAAAACGCACGAAATGTATCGGATATTATTTGTTAGATTATTTATTTTGTATTTTATCCAGGGATAGTTTAGTCAGGTTTATACCGGTTAGTTCCTAACGCTTTCTGACAAGATAAATGCGTTGAGGGCGTTACGTATGTATTCCATTGGATAACACTATGAGGAAAACGGCTGAAAGTGGATTAACTATGTTTTAAATTTTTGTTTTTTTGTATGATGGTTCCTAGAGTTGTTCTATTCCAATTGGTAGTATATATCATTATTTTCATGTCGAGTGCTGTGCTATCCTATGCGGTCGAGAAAAAGCCTGATTCGCATGGTTCGTTAATCGAGGAGCCTTATTACGCATTGCTTGACTCTTCCCGCGCCTTTTTACACAAAGATTTAAGGAAATCACTTTATTTTGCCGATCAGGCAAGGGGCTATGCAGATTCGTTGGAACAACCCGACTTATTTGTCAAATTGTTCAATCAGTATGGGAGAATTTATTTTAGAGGTGGATTGTCGGATATTTCTACGGAATATTATCTGAAAAGCTATGAAATAATACAATCTGCAGTAGATCTTCCGACATCCGATCGTTTGAGCACCCTTTTGGGTATGGGAATCAATTACCTTTTTCTAAGGAATTACGATAGAGCCGAAGATTATTTTCTTCAGATACAAGAGTTATTAGAAACCCTTCCCGAACCTGACTACAAGATTCTTTCAGCGGTTATCAATAACCTTGGCATTATCTACAGAGAAAGAAATGACTTGGTACAAGCCAATAATTGTCTGGACCAGGGAATAAAAAAAATCGCGAAATTCGACCCTGAAAATGAAAACCTTGGTAACCTATACAATAATCTTGGTTTAGTCTTTGCCCAAATGAAGAATTATGAAGCTGCTCTGGAAACGTTTGCTTTTGGTGGAAAGGAGGCACTTCGGAAGGACAATATTCATGCATTAGCCACCAACTACAGCTTCATAGCAAAAACATACAGGGAAATGGGCGATGCAACCTTGGCGATCAGGTACGGAAGACGAGGCAACCAACTAGCAGCAAAGGGGGAAATATTGGTAGTACAGCATAACTGTAGTGAGTTATTGGCCGACCTGTATAAGGAAATGCTGATGCCCGATTCTGCCCTGTTTTTTTTTGAGGAGAAGGAGCGTTTGTTCAGGGAAATTGACCAAAGCAAGGCTGAACAGAACCTCCTCACCCAAAGCCTAAAGGAAATGCATGCGCTGGAAATGGAAAAGCTGGTGGCGGAATCAAAAAATAGTAATAGGAAGCTTTTTTCATTCTTACTGATTACCTTTCTGATTTTGGCAGTACTCATTTTACTTTATGTCACTATCCGGAGAAGATACCATCGTGTACGTTTGGAAAGGAAGAAGTTACTGCTTGTTTTCCAGCAAAGAGAGCGCGAAAGAGAACTCTTGCAGGCAAAGATTCAAGAAAAAAGCAAACAGCTTACGACCAAAATGCTCTATGAAACCAAAAGGCAACGTATTATCAAAGATACGGTAGATAAACTGGTAGGTAATAGAAATGAATTCTCAAAGCAAGGAAAGAAAATTGTCAGCAGCATCGTTGGCGAACTGAGTCAGTTTGATCAGGATAAAATTCTTTCAGAGTTTGAGGTTTCCTTTTTGGACCTGCACACGGGTTTTTATAAAAACCTTTTGGATTCCTTTCCAAACCTTAGCCCTAACGAAAGGCGACTTTGTGCCTTTATCAGACTGAATCTAAACAGTAGTGAAATATCGGCACTTACCGGGCAGAGTAAAAGCACCCTCAATATGGCGAAAACCAGGCTGAGGAAGAAATTGGGTGTTACCCACAGCAATGTGGATCTCTACGACTTTTTGTCCAGGTTTTGATTTTTTAATGAGTGTATTAGTTTTTTGACAAATAAACTTTTTGTGCGTACAAGATGGCATTGCCAACACCCTATATGTAGAAGTATCGGATAGCTCCTGGCTTATTTTGGGTCGGTTGAATCTGTCGACGTATTCGTTGATGTAAGGTCATTACGGAATGGTAGGCTCCACTTGGCCGGGCTTTGAACACCATTATTGTAGTACACGATGGATTTTGACAAAGTTTTCACACTTCTCGCCTTCGTTTTCATGGGTCTTGTTGGGAAAATGGGTTTCTATCCCCTTACAACCACTCCGGTAATCGAGTTTATTTACTTGTCTCATTTTCAATAAAGCTTTCGTTTGAAGCATATTTGGGAGTATTTATTTGACCTACGCTAGCTCAGATTATTTAATCTAACTCATTAATAATTAGTCAGTAATGAATTTTTGTTACGAAAATGTTATCGCATTTTTTTACTATGTAATGCACTTGTATCTACCCCTTTTTGTTTTTTTTGCGCTGAACGCTTTTTATTTGTGACTTAAATAAACAGTCAGGCGGTGCCGAGGTAGCTGGCCAATCCCGATGGATTTTCGTTTTCGGTAGATTCTCAGCGACTTCTGAGTAATAGGTGCATGAAAAGTTAGCTGGATTGGATGCAGATATTGGTAGATCAGTGGATATATTGAAGCAGGTTTCTGTCACCGAATATGAATGGATTTGCCTAACCAAATTTCAAATGAAATAGCGTATGTTTGGCTACCCTCAGTGAGTTGACTAGTAAGCCATGCGGGACTTTGAGGGACCGGCGAATAAATTAATTGCGAAAACATAGAGATATAAACTATATTGTTAAAATATTTTCATCACCACAGGTGATATAGAGCCTTTCGGTCATTTTAGCTGGTTTAAGGAGAACTTGAGGTGTTGAGATTGAATTCTGTTTGGATCGGAGAGTAGAGACTGATTTATTCGTTAAAAATTTAAATTACTGCGTAAATAAGATATGAGAAAAGTGAAATTCTGCCGGGATCGCTTCGAAGAAAGTCGCTACAAAGAGCTTCTCTCACAGATCTACAGTGCAAATGACCCACAAAAAATATCGGTAAATCTGCATCCTGAACAGCTAATGCTGGTATCAGGGGTACGCTGTGCGTTGGAGGCGCTGGAAAATAGGGAAGATCATCTGACAAATGAATTGCTAAATCGGGATACTATCGAGGATTGTTGCGGGGCATGGGCGGTACTGAAAAAATTGCAATTGTTCGTTAACGATATGGTGCAGTATGCGAACCAGTTTACAAGACAAGGTATGGGAAATTACATCAAATTTTTACCAGAGCAAGGCCGCCAGGTCATCAACGAGCCATTTGGTAGTGATTTGGTCTGTATGGATGCCCGGAACTACCGGGCGGCGCGGGCGATCTGGAATTTATCGAAAAATGGGCTGGGTCACGCTAAAGAGTCAGTAAAAGGGCAGGGGGTGTCTCATGGATAATCGTGTGCAGGTACGGATCTCAGGTAAAAACCCGGAAGGACAGAAACGGATATTTGAGATCATCAGGGAAGCCCTTGAATCGAATGGGTACCGTACGATAAACGTGAATGCATCGTCTTGGGCAACCGACCGCCTAATGGCTTATAATGAAGCACATGATGTAGATTTGGAGTCGGTATATGAAAAAGCTACGATGACATCTAATAGTTAGGGATTAAATTTAGGTGTTGAATCTAATCATTAACCCCTAAAAACTGTCAGATGAATACAGAGACGGAAGTAATAAAAAACAAGGTAGGTTTGTTACAATTAGCAGCATAAGTAGGAGATGTTCCCGAGGCTTGCAAACTTTTCGGTTACAGCAGAGATAGCTTTTACTGGTTCAATGAGCGCTACGAGCAGGGAGGAGAGCTGGCGCTGAGGGAACTTAGCAAAGGGACACCAAATCTCAAGAACCGCATCGAGGCAGAAATAGAGGTTGCAGTGATAAAGTGTAAAGTTTTTAATTCATCCTACGCGATTCGTACATCCCCTTCCGGTTTCTGTCCCGGTTGCCAGGGCCGGCGAGAACCTATGCTGCCAGCTGGAGTAGGCCCGCGCTGGCGTTCCTCCGACGTTTGAAAACAACTGCAGGGAGCTGACGAGCGGATCGAGTTTGTAGAAAGCGATGTTCGCCGCGCGGAAATAATACCGATTTTTTTTGAAGAAAATTTGGAGATAATTTAATTTTTTAGTTATTTAATCACTTCTTGTACCAACCATTGCTAACCAACCCTTTGCATACCTGTATACTATGGCTTCCTACTCATCGATTTATTGCGGCGTTTTGTTTTTTTTCATTTTCCTAAGTTGCCAATCCCCCGAGGAAAAAAGCGAGGAAATACCCATGGAAACCTTCCGGGACGAGGTGCAGGCGACCACGGTTCGGGTGGGGCAATCGGAGACCAAATCCTTCGACTACCTGATCAACGCCACCGGAAAAATCGAAGCGGCAAACGAAGTCATGGTGATTGTCGAGCGGCCGGGATACCTGCTGGAGGTTTTGGTCGAGGAGGGGCAGCCGGTGCAGGCGGGTCAGACCATCGCCCGGCTGGACAAAACCGACAGCCAAATGGAATGGGAGCGGGCACAGGTGGAGTTGCGCTCGACCACGGCCGAGTACCAAAGCCGCCGAATTGCTGCCGATGTGGAAACCACGCTGTTGGATTCCCTGGGAAATGCAGAACGGGACGAGTTTTGGAAAGCCTCCAGTGGACTTCTGAGTGCGCAGATCGCCGTAAGGGAGGCGGAAAGGAACCTGGAGAAAACCGAAATCAAAGCCCCGATTGCCGGGGCGGTTGCGGACTTGCAGGTCAGAAAAGGTAGTTTGGTCAATACCGGCGATGAGGTTTGCCTGGTGCTCAGCACGAATCTGCTGGAGATGAAAGTGAAAATCCTGGAATCGGATATTGTTTTTGTAGGGAAGGGGCAGAAGGCGGAAGTGTATCCGGTTTCTGGTTCCGGCGATGGGATTTCCGGCACGGTAAGCAGCATCAATCCCAAGGTGGATGAAAACGGATTGGTACAGGTAACGCTTAGCCTGCAACAGGGAGGCAGGCTGCTTCCGGGGATGAATGCCCGGGCGGTGATTCGCGCGCCGCAAAACAATAGCCTGGTCGTTCCCAAAGAAGCCGTGGTATACCGATCCGGCAGGCCGGTGGTTTTCACGATTGAAAACGACGAGGCCATTTGGAACTACGTGGAGGTGGGTAAGGACAACGGCCGGGAGATGGAAATCCTCGATGGCCTGATGGCCAGTCAGCAAGTAATTATCAGCAATAATGTTCAATTGGCGCATCAGGCTCCGGTACAGGTGATAACAGACTAAGGTATGGTTAGATTTTTATTGGCTCGACCCATCGCGGTAGGCATGACCTTTCTGGCGCTGCTTATCTTCAGTCTGATACTTTTCCGCACCCTGCCCATTGCCTTGTTGCCGCCGATCGATGTGCCCCAGATTGTCATCAAGGTAGATTACCCCAATACTTCGCCGGAGTCGATTGAGCAAAATGTGTTGCGCCCCATTCGGGAGGGGATGGTAACCCTGGATGGGCTCGAAGACATGGAAAGCGAAGCGGGCTCGGAGGTGGGCAGCGTACGGCTCACCTTTGATTACCGCACGCAGATGGAACTGGCCTACATTGCGGTGAACGAGAAGATCGATCGGTTGACAAACAGTCTACCGAATGACCTCAGCAGGCCCCGTGTGGTGCGCATCAATACCAACGACATACCCATTGCCCGGCTACAGGTGATTCCACGAGAAGGGGTTGATTTTGCTGACGTGTCGCTACTCACGGAAAACGTGATCAAAAAGCGCCTGGAACAGTTGGATGGTGTGGCTCTGGTGGACATTAACGGGCGACAGGACCGGGTGATTTCCGTCAGTCCCAACAAACCCCTGTTGGCAGGCCTGGGCATGACCGAGTCGGATTTGATCCGGGCGATCGAGGCGGGAAACAGTGAGTTGCCCGGAATCAGCATGGAGGACGGTCAGTTTCGGTATTATTTGCGTCTGGCAAGCAGGCTGGAAACCCCGGAGGATATCCGCAACCTCCCGGTACGGGGTCCGTCCGGCAACACGGTGACCCTGGGCAAAGTTGCAGAAGTCCGGCATGACCTGGCCAAACCCACCGGCTTTCATTTGTTCCAGGGCAGGGAGGGGCTGGTCGTTACGGTCCACAAACAAACCGCTGCCCGAATGAACGAAATCATGCCCCTGGTGTACGAGGCGCTGGAGTTGTTTAAAAAGGACTATCCGCAAGTGGATTTTGCGCTCACCCAAGATCAGTCCACGCTGCTCAACGCGGGTATCCGCAACCTGCAAACCAGCCTATTGTTTGGCGGCTTGTTTGCTTTTGGGATTTTATTTGTTTTCATGGGTAATTACCGCACGCCGATCATCATCGGTATCAGCTTGCCAGCCTCTCTGGTGATCGGTTTTGCCGTTTTTTATTTTGCGGGTATTTCCATCAATGTCATTTCCTTGAGCGGCCTGGCCCTGGGGCTCGGAATGCTAATTGACAATGCCATCATTGTCCTTGACAACATCAGCCGTAAACGAAAAGAGGGATTGCCACTCTTTGAGGCCTGCGTCAACGGAGTAAACGAGGTGATGTCCGCATTGATTAGTTCGGTTCTTACCACGCTGGCAGTTTTTGTTCCCCTGGTCTTTCTTAGCGGAATAGCCGGCGCACTTTTCTACGATCAGGCGGTATCGGTAGCCGCCATTTTATCGGTTTCGCTGCTCGTGGCCTTTGTTTTATTGCCCCTGTTGTATTACCTGTTTTTTAAAAACGAATCCGGTCAGCGTTCCAACGAGGACAGTCGCGTATTTTTGCTGCTGTTGGCCGGATACAAAAAGGTATACCGATTGCTTTTTGCGAATCGGCGCTGGTCACTGGCGATTTTGCTGCTGTTGATTCCGGTTTTGCTGGCTACGGTTCGTTTGTTGGAAGTGGAAGGACTGCCGCCGATCGAGAAATTTGATAGCATGGTCTCCATAGACTGGAACGAGCCGATCAATGCAACCCAAAACAAGGAACGCATCCTTGACTTACTCGACGAGGAGGAAGGCGCGTATGAGTGGGCGGAAAGCGATGTGGGCCTGCGGCAGTTCCTCCTGCATGAGGGGAACAATGCCATCCAACAGGCCGACCTGTTTCTGATGTTTGAAAACGCAGCCCAAAAAGAGGAAGTAAACGCCCGGATACTGCGCCGGCTGCAAGGGCAATTCCCTCAGGCGGCGATAGAAATTCAGGATGCCCCCAATGCATTTGACCAGTTGTTTTCCTCGGACCGCCCGTTTTTCGAACTGCGCTGGAAGGACCTGGCCTCGAAGCGACCTGTCCCGGTAGCCGAAATGGATCCCTGGTTGGCATCTTTTCCGGTTTCCGGCTGGGCAAAAGGACCGGGATTGCAAAAAGGAGCTTCGGTAGTTTTTCGTACCCATATGGAAAAGTTGGCCCTCTATGGGTTAGAAGGTCAACAATTAGTAGAAAAGATTCAACAACTTTTCGGCAATTACCTGATTACCGATATCAAACGCTTTGGTGAAATCACCCCAATTTTGCTGGTATACGAGACCCTGGATTTTCAGACCCTGCTGCGAACCAATTTTCTATATGGAGAGGAAGGAACCCCCTATGCATTGGATGAATTCATCGCGGTTTCTTACGACGAGCATTACAAATATGTTACCGCAGATCGATCGGGGATTTACCAGTCATTGGCCTTTGATACGCAGCTGACGCAGCAGGAAGAGAATCGCGTTCGGGACTGGGTGACGGATAAAAACCTATCGGCGGACTTTGGCGGCCAATATTTCAAGGACCGGGAAACCATCCGGCAGCTGGTTGGGATCTTGCTGGTTTCGGTATTGTTGTTGTATTTCATTCTGGCAGCCCAGTTTGAAAACTTTCTGCAGCCCTTGATTGTGATTTTTACGCTTCCTCTGGGAGTAGGGGGTGCTTTTCTGCTTCTTTGGCTTAGCGGCATTTCCCTGAATGTCATGTCAGCCATTGGGTTGGTGGTCATGCTGGGCATCATGGTCAACGATGCCATTTTAAAGATTGACACCATCAATCGCTTATCGAAGCAATACCTCTTCGAAAACAAGGAACCCGCAGCGGCTTTGGAAATGGCCTTGTACAAAGCGGGAGAAATCCGGCTGAAACCCATCGTGATGACCTCCATTACCACCATTCTGGCGCTGTTGCCCGTTCTATTCAGTACCGGTTTGGGAGCGGACCTGCAGAGGCCCCTGGTGGTTTCGGTGATCGGTGGGCTCACCATTGGAACCTTTACGGCCCTGTATTTTGTACCGTTGGCCTATTGGTTTTTGGGTAGCAAGGGGAAATAGCCTCGTTAAGCATTCCAAAAAATACCAGGGGATCTTTGGCGAATGGGGTGTAGATCCATCAAAAATACTGAATGGTATCCAATACCTCTCTACCTCTGAGCGAAGGTGCCGGAAGCAATTTAGGCTAGGCGGGGCTATAACATTTGATATTATTTAGTACCTTTACCATACCAAGTAAGTGTTTGTGCCAGGTAATTGGAACACTTGGATTTTTATTCCCGCAACAGTAAGCCCATAACACAATAAACATATGAAAATTTTAATAACAGGAACCGCCGGATTTATCGGCATGCATTTGGCTGAAAAGTTATTGGAACGAGGAGACGAGGTAGTTGGGCTGGACTGCATCAATGACTATTACGATGTACAACTGAAATACGACCGGCTGAGAAAAACCGGTATTGATCCCGCATCGATTGACTACGGAAACCTTGTTTCCAGCGAAAAATATCCCGGGTACCGGTTCATACAGCTGCAGTTGGAGGACAAGGAGGGTGTGATGAAGTTGTTTGCGGAGCAGAAGTTTGATAAAGTAGTGAATCTGGCGGCCCAGGCAGGCGTCCGGTATTCCCTGACCAACCCGGATGCCTACATTCAGGCCAATATTGTTGGGTTTTTGAACCTTCTCGAGGCATGCCGTCACCACCAGATCAAGCATTTGGCCTATGCCTCTTCAAGTTCGGTCTATGGGACGAATACACACATGCCATTTTCTACCGCCCATAATGTGGATCACCCCGTGTCGTTGTACGCAGCTTCCAAAAAATCGAATGAGCTAATGGCACATACCTACAGCCACCTTTTTGGGCTTCCTACCACAGGCCTGCGCTTTTTTACGGTATATGGACCATGGGGCAGACCAGATATGGCACTATTTCTGTTTACAAAAGCCATATTGGAGGATAAACCCATTCAGGTCTTTAACTTCGGAGAGATGAAGCGTGATTTTACGTACGTGGACGATATCGTCGAAGGCGTGGTTCGGATCGTGGATCGCCCTCCGGTGGCTGACCCCACCTGGGATCCCGATACCGGGGATGCGAGTAAATCCAAGGCACCCTACACGGTGTACAACATCGGAAATTCGAATCCGGTTCGCTTGATGGATTTCATCCAGGCCATCGAGGAATCGCTTGGGAAAGAGGCGAAAAAAGAAATGCTTCCCATTCAGCCAGGGGACGTACCGGCAACCTTTGCGGACACCACACCACTGGAAAAAGAAATTGGCTACAAACCGGCAACGTCGGTATCGGACGGGATTCAACGGTTTATAAACTGGTACCGAGACTACTATAATGTGTAAAAATATTCAGGTTTGGTTTAAATTTGATGGCAGAATATGAATACTGTAAATCCTTTATGTCTATTTTTGTAAAAACTTTCCTATTATGACGATTTTTCTTTCCACTGCTACCTCTTTTTTCTTTGGATTTTTAATGACCCCGGTGTTGATCATGATTTTGAAACGGATCAATTTTATGGAGGCGTCGGGTGGAAGAAAAATTCATGCCGGTAGCATTCCCTCGATGGGAGGCATCGCCATTGTATTTGCATCTTTTCTCGGGCTCTTCGCCTGGCTTAGTTTTGATCAAATTGTGGAGACCAGGTATTTTCTTGTGGGGCTCGGTATCATGTTTTCTGTGGGGCTTCGGGACGATTTGATTGAACTAACGGCCTTTCAAAAGTTGATTGGGCAATCCATTCCGGCATTCTTCGTGATTGTAATGGCCGATATCCGAATTTCCGGATTGTACGGTTTTTTAGGAATATACGAAATCCCCTACCTCGCCAGCGTGCTGCTTACCTTCGTGGCGATTTTGGTACTTACCAATTCGTTTAACCTAATCGACGGGGCAGATGGCCTCGCGGGCTCCCTGAGCCTGGTGACGCTAACCATTCTGGGATTTTGGTTTTATACGGTTGGAATGGTTTCTTACAGTCTGATTTCGTTCACCCTGGTGGGTGGCGTATTGGCCTTTTTGGTATTCAACTGGCATCCGGCAAAAATATTTATGGGGGATACCGGCTCGCTTAGTCTGGGGTTCGCACTTACCGTATTGGTGGTCCTGTTTGTGGACAAGACCGGTACCATGGCTCCCTGGGAGGGGTTAAAACTGCACGCCCCCTTCGCCGCAGGACTGGCCTTCTTGATTGTCCCCGTGTACGACACGGTACGGATATTTATCAAACGAAGCATGAAGGGTAAATCTCCCTTAAAGCCCGACAAAAGCCATGTACATCACTTTCTTATCCGGATGGGATTGAGACACAATCAGGTAGCATTGACGCTTGGCACCGTAAAATTGCTATTTATCGCATTGGTGTTCCTGGGAAGCTCCCTGAACGACCACATCCTTTTCCCCACGTTGGCATTAGCGGCCGTTGCGCTGGGCATTTGGATGGACAAACAAACCCTTCGAAGTATCAAGACGAACTGCAAAAAAATGCCAAGTTTGTCCGAAAAGCACCTTCGCAAGGAGCGGAAGCGTTTGGTACGGCGACGGAAGCCCGAAATCTCAAAAAGTGTATTTTCCGACAATGAAATCAACATGAACTAACCGCGCCTGATTAAAATGCCGGGTAGTGAAAAAAAGCCGTCATCTGCATAAGATGACGGCTTTTTGCTGGTATCAAACATCACAAATCTCGACACCTTGCTTCAGCGAAGCCAATTTATCGGGTCGCTTGGGGATAAACTCCTGACCCACATAGCCCTGGTATCCGGTATCCAGAATGGCTTTCATAATGGCCGGATAGTAGAGTTCCTGGGTTTCATCGATTTCATTTCTACCCGGCACCCCTCCGGTATGGTAATGGGAAATGTAGGGATGGTAGGCCTTGATCGTGGCGATTACGTCGCCTTCCATGATCTGCATGTGGTAAATATCGTACAGGAGTTTGATGTTTTCCGAGCCAACCGCCTTGCACACCTCTACCCCCCAGGCGGTGTGGTCTGCCTGGTAGTCTTTGTGGTTGACTTTGCTGTTCAATAACTCCATGCATAGGATAACCCCGTATTTTTCGGCGGTAGGCATGACTTTTTTTAGCCCTTCGGCGCAGTTCTTTATGCCCGTTTCGTCATCCAGGCCGTTTCTGTTGCCGGAAAAGCAGATGATTTGCTTGTACCCCGCTTCGGCCACTTTGGGGATTACTTCCTCGTAGCTCTGGATCAATTCGGCATGCAGCTCTGGATTGTTCCATCCCCTTTCTATTCCCATGCCCGCTCCCCAGGGCATGGCACAGTCCAATCCGTAAGATTTTAGGACGGGCCATTCTTCCGGACCAGCCAGTTCGATGGACTTCAGGCCGATGGAAACGGCGGCTTTGCACAGGTCTTCAAATGCAATGTCGTTGTAACACCAACGGCATACGGAGTGGTTGATGTTTCCTTTTAGATTATCAGGAAGTCTTTCCTCAGCAGCCATTAGACGCTGGGAAAGGCCGGGAACGAGCATTCCGGCAAGGCCAGTGCCGGCTAGTTTTTTTAATGCCCTCCTTCGGGGGTTATTTTCGGTTTGTTTCATACGTGTTGGAAATAAATTAGGATTGTTTTTTAAGTGACATCAGGTAGGCGACCAAATCGACTAGCTCTTCGGTGCTCATGGTTTTTTCCAGACCGGCCGGCATCATCGAATGCTCCATTTGTTCCATGCGCTGCATATCCGCTGTTTTTATCGGAATGGTGCTGCCACCGGGTACCTTCAATTCGATATCGGTTTCGGTCTGACTGGCGATAATCCCACCCATACTGCTGCCATCTTTCATTTCAATAAGGTAGCCCTCGTAGCCAAAACTAATGCCTGCGTCCGGGTGCAGAATGGAGATGTATTGCGCCTCCTTGGATAGCTTGCTGCCAATTTCCGTCAGCTTGGGGCCAAAGTCCATCCCAATAGCTCCCACCTGGTGGCACACCGCACAATTGTTTTTGAAAACCACCAATCCTTTTTCAACCGAGCCTTCCATGGCTAGTAATTCGTTCATTGGGGGGAGTGGGTTTTCCTCGTCGGAAGCATTATCCAGGTAACTGGCCGCTTCAGCCCGTACACTTTTTCTCCAGGCCCGGCTTACGCCCGTTACCGCCGAGGGAATCAGGTTTTCCGGAAGCTGTTCCGCTCGTAGCAGTTCGAGGATTCGCTCTTCCCCTCCATAGCTACCACCGATGGCAGCGGTAGCTTCCTTTCGTACTGCCAGGGAAAGACGGTCGTCAAACGCCATTTTTTCCAGCATACCCAGGGATTCTTTCGATCCGATTCCCCGCAGCACCGCTAACATGGGATAGACCTTTTCTTCTTCGCCGCTGTATAGTACCTCCCGGATTTGGTCCGCCCCATCCTGCCGAAGCAGTACGGTAGCGGCAGTCTTGCCCAGGTTATTATCGCTCTCTTTCAATGCCAGTTGCAACAGCCTGGGGTTTTCGGAGCGCACGGCAAATTTCTGAACCAACTCGAGGTAGGTTTCCGTACCCGCGCTTTCTTCCAGCGCATCGGCCAAAACCGAGCGTACCGTAGCAGATTCATTCAGATACGCCGGATCAAGGTGGGTCAAAACCAGGTTATTCATTCGCTTGCTTTCTTCTTGATTTTCCTGGCGGAGTTGCCCCTCTTCCAGCATTTTGATTAGGGCCTTTGATTTTTTATCGGCATCTGGGTTAAAGTCAAAGGCACGAAAATACCGCAGTCGATCGTCCAGGGGTTTCGCAGGATCCGAAGCCAGTTGGGCCAGGTGATCCACGGCACTTCCCGTCCGCGATCTCCAGACAATGTCCTGATTTTTCTTTTTGCTAAGGTCAGCGCCGGTCTTTTCCAACCAGGCCGCGTAGAAGTCGGTCCACTGCCCCCTGGCTCCAATGCCTAGCGCTTCCAGGTACCAGCGGTCCTCCCCATCGTGTTGAACGGCCAGACTGGCCCAAAGCTCCGCGGCTTCGGGAGCATGCAATCCCCGCAAGGCAATGGCTGCTTCTCGTCGTACCTGGGGGTCTTTGTCCATAACCAGCTGCTTCAGCAGGGGAACCAGGTCCAGGTTTTCCTGCCTTGCTGCCCGGATGGCACTGATCCGAATATCTGGATGGGTATGTTCGAGGGCTTCGCGAATATACGTCTCACCGGTACCGTTCATTTTCGCTAAAAGCCAAAAGGCCCGTGCTTGAAAACGGGGGTTTTCATGGGTACGAAAAACTTTCTCCAGGGCGGGGGCGGCATCCTTGCCCATGGCTTTTAGGTTTTTCCACCCCTGGTAACGCATGGAAAGGTTCGGATTCAGTAAGGCCTCGATCGCACCGCTCAGCGAATTGATATCAATCGCCGGAATTTCGTAGGCCTGACCCGGTGTGGATACCCGGAAAATTCTGCCCCTGTCGAGGTCTCCCGCCTGATGCCCACCAACGCCAGGATCGTACCAATCGGCCACCATCAGGGACCCATCCGGTGCCACACAGAGGTCAGAAGGGCGAAACCACTGGTCTTTGTCCCCTTCCATAAGATTGACAATGGACGCACTATAACCCGCTCCGTCTTTTTCTACCGGGTAGGCACGGACCACGTTCGGACCTGCGTCGGTGTGGATAAGCTGATTCCAAAATACTTCAGGCAAGGCCTTACCTTCGTATACCACCATCCCGGTGGGAGAACCAGCCCCGGTTTGCAAGAGATTGGGGACCACTCCGGGATCGTTGAGATGCCAATGCTGCTGGGGTATTTCTTTTTCTTTGTTGGTGCGGTTAGCACGCCATCCGGCTCCTGTCATTTCATCCTTGTAGCCGAAATTGCCGTATTCCATTACATAGTTGATCCGGACCCCTTTGTTCCCGTCATCGTCGTTATCGGATTGCCACAGGGTACCATAGGAATCAACGGCCACTTCGTAGTTGTTTCGGAAGTTTTGTCCCAATACCTCGATGCCGGAGAAATCCGGGTTGCATCGGAATACCAGCCCTTCTTTGTACGAATCGGCATCGATGGGAGTACCGTCGGCATCGGTCAGGGTTCGGCCGTCTCGGTCTTGAATGGAGCCACCGGAGTTTCCAAAATTAAAGTAAAACTTGCCGTCCGGCCCAAAAACAAACGCATGCATCCCGTGATCGTGTTGCTCTCCGCCAATACCCGTAAACAGTACTTCTTTTTTATCGGCTTTATCGTCTCCATCGGTGTCGGTCAGCAACCATACATAGGGGCTTTGGGAAACGATGGCCTGGTTTCCCATGACCCAGATTCCCAGCGGCGCATTCAATTCCGGATCCTGGTAAAATACCGTGCTTTTGTCGGCTACACCGTCTCCGTCACTGTCCTCCAGGATGAGTATGCGGTCGCCTTCGTCTTTGGTTTCATTTCCGGTGATGGCAGGTCGGTAATTGTAGGCTTCGCATACCCAAACCCGTCCTTTGTGATCGATATCTATATTGGTGGGGTTGGTAATCATGGGTTCCGAAGCGAATAGCCTTGCTTCAAGCGATTCGTTTACCCGGATTCCAAGCAATGCATTTTCAGGCTTTCGTTTTTCTTCTTCGGTCAATTGATCGAAGGGGTGTGTGGCGGCGGTATCCGTCGCTTCTTTACACGAAAGGCAGACAAGTAGAAGGAATAAAACTCCCTTCAGGGAATGGAGATGAGCGGTTTTGGGCATGGTTCTGTGTTAGTTGACGCTTTTTCGCAATTTCATTGGTTGAATAAACAGAAAATTCCGATATTATTCCACTAATTTAACTGTTTTTTTGACAGTTATACCGGCCTTCATGGCGGGGGAGGCTGCTTTTTGCTGTTTTCATGCCTCCGCCTTTGGCGCAAGGCCAGCCGAATCCGGCAAGGGAAAATCCCTGGCCTAACGCACGTTAAACCACTTCATAAAATGGGTCTAAACAGACGAAAATTTATTCAACAAGCGAGTGCTGTTTCCGGGTTGCTGCTCATGGGTGGCCTGCCGGCTATTGGGCGGCCTCTTGCAGACAAGGTACGCGTCGGAATTGTCGGGGGAAGATTTGGAGCGACGTTTCAATTTCACGAACACCCCGACTGTATCGTCGAAGCGGTTAGCGATTTGCGCAAGGACCGGCGGGATCACCTGATGAAGACCTACCGCTGCGAGAAAAGCTATCCTTCCCTGGAGCAGCTGCTGACCGACCGGTCCATCGATGCGGTGTTTCTGGCCACACCGGCTCCGGACCACGCCCGGCATACCATTGCCAGCCTGAAAGCAGGCAAGCACGTGCTGTGTGCGGTACCGCTGGCCATGAGCCTGGAAGAATGCGAGGCAGTAAAAGAAGCGGTAAAGGAATCCGGCAAAATCTTTATGATGGCCGAAACCACGACTTTTATGCAAGGCACCATCACGGCGAGAAAATTCTACGAAGAGGGTCGCTTTGGCGAAATTTTCAGTGCGGCAGCAGAGTACAACCACCCCGGCCTCGAGGCGCTCTGGTTTGAAAACGGAAAGCCGACCTGGAGGCATGGATTGCCGCCCATGCATTATCCAACGCATTGCACGGCATTTTTGATCAGTGTGACCGGAGAAAGACTGAGCCGTGTGAGTTGCCTAGGTTGGGGAGAAGGCGAGGGGCTCCTGAAAGACAACCCTTACCAGAATCCATTCTGGAATCAAACCGCTTTCTTCCACACCAACCAGGGCCACCCGTTTCGGGTGGAGGTCAATTGGAAAGGGGCGCTGCGAAATGCCGAAAGAGGGGAATGGCGGGGAGAAAAAATGAGCTTGTATTTGCCCAGCGGGCATGCCGGTACCGGAACGCTAATCACGGAAGAAGAAGCGGAAGGAAAGGACGATGCCGGGTTTGTGCACACCAAAAACAAGGTAACGTCCTTTGAATTCCCGCGGTGGTGGGAGACGGAGATGTTGCCGGAACCCCTGCGCCACAACAGCGGTCACGATGGGTCGCACCCCTTTATTACGCACGAATTTATCCAATCCATTCGCGAGAACCGCGCTCCAGAGGTCGATATTTACGAGGCACTGGCCTACACCCTGCCGGGCATCGTTGCCCACCAATCGGCACTAAACGGAGGGGAGCTACTCCCTATTCCGAATTTTGATGATTAGCGGGCAGGGTGGAGTAGGCTCAGGTAAGCAGGAATAAAGTCCTCCAGACTTGTTATGGCCTCGCTCATGCCTAGATGGGCGGCGGCCAGGCGGTATAGGTCGGGTTTTTTCATTCCGGATCTTCGCATGGTCCGAATGGCCAGGGCGCCTTCCGATTTGGAAAGTTTCTGCGTGCCGTCTTTGAGGAGGGGGTGGTGAAAAAAGGTAGTTCCGGCTAGCGGCTGGTCCGGCAGGAGGGATGACAGGTACCCCTGTGCGCAAGTGGAGTCCCACAAATCCTCCCCCCTGACAATGAGGTCTATACCGAAAAAGCGATCATCTACCAGCGAAGCGACTTGGTAGGCGGGGTCCCCGTCTTTTTTTCGTACCACAAAAAAAGCCATGTCCTCCGGGATCTGGCAGTTCCTGCTAGCGGCAGGATAGTCCGTAAGCGCATACGTGACGTCGGGCCTCGTTTTCAACCGCCAGGCCAGGCCCTGCCCGATAAGGGATAGGTTTCGGGGTAGGCAATGGCCGGTATACCAGCCTTTGGGATGGTTTTTTTGGATTTTTTTTCGGGAGCAGTCACACGAAAAGAGCAGGCCCTGCTCTGCCAACGCATCCAGTAGTGTCTGGTATTGCGGCATCCTGCATCGTTGGGAATACCGGTTTTTCAGGTCGCTCAGGTCGCGCGGCCCTTCGTCGTAGGGGATTTCCAAAAAGTCAAGCGTATCGAAAATGTCTTGTATGTATTCGGTACGGACCCGTTGTTGATCCAGATCATCAATTCGTAGTAAGACCTTTGCCCCGTGCTTTTTTGCCAAACTTACCGTGATTAGAAAGGAAATGACGTTTCCCAGGTGCAGGTAGCCACTCGGGGTAGGTGCCAGTCTGGTTTTATGGAAGGTAGGAGTCACGCCAATTCACGAACTTCGTTGGTATTTGAGATGGAAACGGGCACAAACCGGGCAAACAGCTCTTCTTTGTACCAGCCTTCTTTCTTTACTTTTTGGATGATTTCCCGGTGGGCTGTTTGGTAGGCAAAAGCCTCCATTTTTTGCTGGCTCTGCCAGTAGCTGAAGGTGGCTTGTTCGATGGCCGGCCACTCTCCGATGCCCTTGGTAAACAGCAGGCCATCGGCTTTTTCTGCAGAGCGGCTGCTACCTGGGACAAACCGTAAAAACCGGGGAATTTTACGAAGTTTTACCCGGGCTCGGGTAATGACCATGATGGGGCCTTCGCTTGTCGCCTTCGCAGTCACCGCAAATGGCTGCTTCCCGTTCCAGCTTCCATGGCATTGACTACAGCGCATCCAATAGGTAAAGTTGCTTTTGCATTGCTGACTAAATCGCTTGTATATCTCCGATTCGGAATACATTCTGGCAAAAGCAGCATTTTTCCATACCAGAAGCAGGGCATAGGTTCGGAAATCCGGTTTGAGGGAAAACCCAAATCCACCGCCTGTGCCCATTAGCTTAAAAAATGACACGCCGTCCACTTGCCGAATAGGGGACAGCGCCAACTGCATTTGATTAAATGCCCACCAACGATTCCTTTTGGGGTATTCAAAAAAAGTCAGAGATACGATTTCTTGGTTGTCACTCATAACTGCAGATAAGGGCGCCGCTATCTAAACCAGCCCAGGGACGCAAGTATACTAAAGCATTTGGAGAAAACACATGGGCTTCCGAAAAATCAATCGAAAACCCGTTTGATAATAATCCGGATCAGAAGAATGGCCAGGGCAATAGTGGTTCCTGCTATAACAAATTCCATGGGCTGAGCGGTCCTGTTTAGTAAATGGGAATGGTGTCAGTAAACAAAAATCGGGCGGGTTTGGGTAATTCCGCCCCTTTCCGCGCTTGTTCAGCAAATGTAACCCGATCGCATGGGATAAAGTTTAGGAAATGCCTGTGAAAAGAAGGAAAACTAAACGGAATCTCCGTACTTCTCGTGTACCTTTGCTGCATGTAAATACAGGTATGGTACAATTAAAAACACGGCGATTTGCTGCGGGTGCGTTCTTTTTTCTAACAGGACTGTGTTTTTCCTCCTGGGCCTCACGCATACCCGATCTACAGAAAAAATTTCAACTAAGTGAGGGGCAATTGGGGTCTGTATTGGTGGGCATGCCGCTGGGTTCCCTGTTGGCGCTTCCGTTGGCCGCCTGGGCCGTTTTCCGTTTCGGAAGCAAAGCAGTGGTGTTGGCCGGGATGTCCTTTTATTTACTTTTTCTGCTCGGCATTGGAATCGCTCCCGATGCCTTCGTTTTGGCCATCATGGTCTTTATTTTCGGCATGATGGGAAATATGATGAATATCTCCCTGAATACGCAGGCCCTGGGAATTGAAAAAGATTACGGGAGAAACATCCTGAGCTCGTTTCACGGCCTGTGGAGTTTGGCTGGGTTTGTCGGAGCCGGTATCGGTGCCCTGATGGTGTACCTGGAGCTTTCTCCAGCAGACCACTACTTAATTATACTCTTGCTGGGAGCTGCAATGCTGGTGTATTTCGAGAAAGGCATTCTATCGGACGCCAAAAAAAAAGAAAGCGGTGGCGGGGGTTTTGTCTGGAAACGACCCAACACGACCCTCGCCCAACTGGGGATGGTGGGTTTTTGTGGCATGATGTGTGAGGGCTGCATGTTTGACTGGTCGGGCGTATACATGGCCAAGGAAGTAGGTGCATCGGCAGCGTGGGTGCCCAGCGGATACGTAGCCTACATGGGGGCCATGGCCTCCGGTAGATTTTTAGCAGACCGACTCGCCAACCGATTTGGCAAAATAGTCGTGTTGCAACTATCCGGATTCATGGTTTTTGCGGGGTTGCTACTTTCCGTCCTTTTTCCGGTTATTTGGATCGTCATACCTGCGTTTATTTTGGTGGGCTTCGGAACGGCAGCCGTAGTGCCGCTCACCTATAGCCTGGCAGGAAAATCATCGGCCTATGCCCCCGGACTTGCCATTGCGATGGTTTCCACCATCTCCTTTTTTGGATTTTTGTTGGGGCCGCCGCTTATCGGGTTTGTTGCTGAGCTGATCGGCTTGAAAGGATCCTTTGCCCTAATGGCCGTCGTGGGCTTGATGATCTCGTTTTGGGTCTGGATCGGCCGGGACAATTTTACCGCCGTTCCCTCCTGATTTCTGATCAAATTCATTTACAGATCGCTGGTATTGGTTTTTGAATTTTTATGCTTATTTTTACCAAAATTTAGTACCATACCAAATCGGTAGGTTTTATAGAATTAATAGAGAAGCAACATGCAGGAGTCATTGATTTCAAAAAAGGTTTATTCGAAGGAAGAAATTAGCGCGTTGAATGCCCGCTACCAACCGCTCAGCGTGGAAGAACGGGTGCTCCGCCTGTACGAGGACTTTGAGGCCAAAGAAGTGATGCTCACCAGTTCCTTTGCTGCTACCTCTGCCTTGTTGCTGAGTGTATTTTCGAAATGCAATCCCGAGCAGAAGATCTATTTTATCGATACGGGGTATCATTTTCCGGAAACATTGGAATACAAGAAAAAGCTTACCGAGCTCTACGGGCTGAACGTGGCCTCCGTAAGTGCGGGAAAGCAGGACCACGAATACACCACCATCAATCAGACCTGGAAATCGGACCCGGAACTCTGCTGCGCTATCAACAAAGTAAAGCCGCTAGAATTGATCAAAAGTCGCTTTTCCGTCTGGGTATCGGGTCTCATGCGTTGGCAGAGTGACCACCGCTCCAGCCTGGATATTTTTGAAGAGCGCGGCGGGATTTTGAAATTTTATCCCCTGTTGGATGTTACCGAAGAAGAGCGGGATCAATACATACACGAGCACCAGCTACCTTTTCATCCGCTGATCGCTTTTGGGTACCATTCCATCGGTTGCAAACACTGTACGGTGCCCGGAGCGGATCGCAGTGGTCGTTGGAACAATAGCCCGAAGACAGAATGCGGGCTGCATTTATAAGTGCCTGCGCTAAGCGGTCTTTTTCCAGGTTAAACGTTATTTTGACACAAAACCCATCCGATTGTTGGATGGGTTTTGCTTTTTCCATATTTTTCGACCCTCAAAAATAGCAATACCGTATGAAAGGAAATTTTATTTTCGTTGTGGCATTACTTGCCGCGATGGCATGCAAACCGGAAAAGAAAGTGGAGTTGATCGAGTCTACCACTTCCGCCTCACTGGACTCCCTGAGCCAGGCATTGGGTTGGCCGGAGGAGTTGGCGGTTCAGGCCTTTTCCGGACCGGAGCTTACGCCCAGTCCGGCCTGCTTGGCAGTTTCTCCCTATGGAGAGGTGTATGTGGGCGTAGACGCCATCGGATCCCTGGGCAAAACACCCGGAAAAGGCAGGATTGTCAAACTCATCGATAGGGATAACGACGGAAAAGCGGACGAGCATACGGTATTTGCGGCGGTAGACAATCCCCGGGGAATCATCCCTATTGGCGACAAACTCTACGTTTTGCATACCCAATTTTCTTTGGAAGATAGCCTGGCGACCGGGATGGATTTGGTCGTGTTTGAAGACAAAGATGGAGACGGGGTGGCGGATGGTCCTTCCGCTCCGCTGATACAGCACATCAGTTCTCCGAAGTTTTTGCAGGGTAGAGGAACGGACCATGCAACGAATGGTATCCGCCTGGGCATCGATGGCTGGATATACATTGCCGTTGGCGATTTTGGTTTTCACGGGGCCGTGGACCGGGACGGTACGGAAATGACCATGCTTGGCGGCGGCATACTGCGGGTCCGACCGGATGGTACGGAAATGGAAGTCTATACCCATGGGCTGAGAAACATATACGATGTGGCCATTGATCCGTACATGAATGTATTCACCCGCGGCAATACCAATGACGGTGGCGGCTGGAACATCCGGTTTATACATCAGATACAAAGTGGGGAGTACGGATACCCGGTTCTTTTCAAGAATTTCACGGAAGAGATCATTCCTGCGTTGGTAGATGTGGGCGGTGGGTCCGGTACCGGTGCCCTATTTATGGACGACTACCGATGGCCGGAAAAGTTCAATCAGGTACCCATGATGGCCGATTGGGGTCGGAGCCAGGTATACATTCACCGGGTGACGGCGGATGGCCCCTCCTATACGCAGGAGGAGGAGGAATTTTTCAAATTGCCCCAGGTTACCGACCTGGACATGGATGGAACAGGAAGGATGTTTATGGCGGCCTGGGACGGGGCCGGCTATTCCGGAAACGAGCAAAAAGGATATGTGGTGCGGGTCGTCCCCAAAGCCTGGGAATATTCCGAAATGCCCGATTTGGAAACGCTTGATACGGATGACCTGGTAGACTTACTTGGTGAAAGAAGCGCCACCATTCGATTGTATGCGCAGCAGGAATTGATCGCCCGAGACAGCGATGAGGCCGCCGATGAAGCACTTCGCCTTGCCAAAAAAGCCGGAGAACCTCTGTATGCGCGGGTGGCGGCCATGTACGCGTATGCTCAGCTTCGCGGCACGGCTGGTTTGGACAACCTGCTACCCTTGATGGAAGACACGGAAATGAAGGAACACGTCATCCGGGCAGTTACCGATAGAGCCGCGTACGTCGCCGGGTTGCCGGTTGAACCATTTATCGAAGCGATGGGTGACCCTTCGCCCAGGGTTCAGGCAGCGGCCATCATTGCCCTGGGAAGGATTGGAAAGAAGGAGGCGGTTCCTCACTTACTGGAAGTAGCCGTTCCCGATTCGTTCCAGGCTCCGAAGTTCGGCGAAGAAGGCCCCCATGCCCAGCCAAATGCGGCCATTATCCTGCCTCACCTGGCCGTCAGATCCCTGGTCAAACTGGAGGCAGACGAACCTTGCCTGCAGGCCGTAGGCACAGCCAATTCGGAATTGGCGCTGTGGGCGTTGCGCTACATGCACACCCAGGACGCCGTTTCGGGGTTAATTTCCCGGTACAACGGAGCAGGAACGGAGCAGATCGAGCTAAAGCAGGGTATCCTGAGCACCCTGGCCAGGCTCTACACCAAAGAGGCACCGTATGACGGCTCCTGGTGGTGGGGAACACGTCCGGATACCCATGGGCCTTACTACAAGTCCGTTTTGTGGGCGGCCTCCCCGGAAATCAAATCCTTGTTTCAACAGCTTTGGAATAACGGGAGTCAGTCCGATAAGGACTACATCGCGATGTTGAATCAGAAAAACCGCATGGGAATCCTGGAATTTGGCGGAGATTATGTGGTGACCGAGGTGTTGGAAGAGCCCGACGTAGATTTGGAAAAGATAAAAAATCAGAAGGGACAAATAGGCGCTTCCTCGATCGAGGATATCCTGCTGGCCATGCAGGAGATACCGGGAGAGGCGGTAAAAGGCAAAGCGATTTTTGAGCAACAAGGCTGCAAGGCTTGCCACAGCATCGCCCCAGGCGAACAAATGAAAGGGCCGTACATGGGCCAAATCGGAAGTATCATGTCCCGCGAGCAAATCGCAGAGTCCATCCTTAAGCCGGATGCATCCATCTCGCAGGGTTTTGCCACCGTGATGATTCAGACAAAAGACGACAAGACCTACGTCGGTTTTGTTACCGAAGAGAGTGCCACGCGAATCGTCATCCGAAATATTGCGGGACAGGCGTTTACGCTTGCGGCAGACAATGTAACGAAACGTACCGAAATGGAAAATTCCATGATGCCTGCTGGGCTTGCCAACTCCCTTTCCTACGAAGAGTTTGCCTCTCTGATTACCTTTCTTTCGGAACAGAAATAAGGGGGGCTACAAGAACGACCAAACGATAAAAGGCCTGTCCATAGCGGAACAGGCCTTTTTTGTGGTTCATTGTCCGGTCTTCGCTTCAGCCGTCAGGTAAGCCGGATTATACCGTTGTCCCAAAGTGGGATTTGTTCATGAAGGTAAAACTTACCTAGCTGGAGTAAGCTCAATTTTCCGGAACTCAATGGCTCCGTGATCTCCCTGTAGCATCAGTGGGCCCGGCTCGCCTTCCCTGCTATCGAGTGCACCTCCGGTGATGCCTGGGATGATCTGATCGCAAATGATTTCTTTGCCGTTTGCAACGATCGTGACCCGACGTCCAATCAGCGTGATCTCAAAGCTTTGCCAAACTCCAGGCCCGGCAGCCACCATTTCGTTTGGTGTCAAAAAGCCATATACCCCGCCAAAGTAAATGGAGGAAGGAGGCGTTCCTTTATTGTCTTCAATCTGGACTTCGTAGCGCCCCCTCAGGTATATGCCGCTATTGCTTCCTTCCGGGTAGCGAAATTCCACATGGAGCTTAAAGTCCTCAAATTTCTCGTCGGAAATCAGGTTGGCCCCGGCTTGCTCACTGGTAAGGATGCCATTCACCACTTTCCATTGATTGCCTGCCTGATCCGCATGCCAGCCATCCAGGTTTTTCCCATTGAATAAGGCCATGGTCTTTCCCCATTTGGGTGCCGTTTCCCGGACCAATAGCGGTGCTTTAACGCCCATAAAGGAATGGGTATCGCCCATGCTGCTCGTGATGGTACCGGAGAGCTTTCCTTCTTGCAGCCTTCCTTCAAATACCATGTCCCGATCGGAATCGTCCCATTGGGGAGGGATTGAAAAACGCACCATTCCCTGATCGAAATGCACCTCGGATATGGGTCTTGCGCTCCCATTATGGGCCACAAAATAGCCCACCAGTGTCCGGATTCCCGATAGTTTTACTTCCAGCCAGGAGGGAACTTCCTTGCCGTCCATGGTAACGGTAAGGTCCCATTTTCCCAATAGTTCCTCCGAATCCTGGGCGGACACGGAATTGGCCGCAAACAGCAGGCAAAAAATAAGCACCGTCCCTAAGTTGATTTGAAATTTTCTCATACGTACGCAGTTGTTGGTTAATAATCGGATAAAATTACTTGTTTTTTGCGGGCAATTAAAACAGAAATGGAAATAAAGACCTGGCCTCCCGCAGTGGGTAGCCCACAAACCCACCGTTGGTACAGGGTCAGAAGAATGGTGTTAAGCGCAAAGTCCATCGCCCGTCTGCGGAAGGCGGCGGCAGGTCGGGGTGTTCCGGCTTAGGGGCTGAGCCATAGAAGTTGAAATCCGCAAATCAGGCCGAGGATGGCACCCACTACCAGTTCGGTGATCCGATGCCTTCCGAGTTGCCAGCGAGACCAGGCGATAAGTGGGAGAAATCCAATAAGCGCACCCGCCAGTGACAAATTAATGGGGGAGAGAGCGATGGAAATATAGGCGGCTATTGCCAGGTGTAAGGAGACTTTGATTCTAAAATTGAGCAGGAAGGATACCAGTAGCAGTTGCAGCAGTACCAGTCCCCCCGTACGTACAGATCTGGGCTGATCGCTTAGCCATAAGAATACGAAAACCACTGTACCGAGAAAAAGCATCCATAGGTACAGGGAATACCGCTGTTTGCGAAGGGAAACGTCAAAATTCGTATACCGCCCCGTTCTCCTGTGGTATTCGTTCCAAAGAATCAGGGGGAGAATGCCGAGCAATAAGGTCCCAGCCAGTGTCCATCCGGCCTTTACGGGTTCGAGAATAGCAAAGAGCGAATAGGCCAAAAAGCCCACGAGCAAACTGATGGGGTGGGCGATTTGGGAAATACGTAAGGCCAAACGGTTTTTCACGGTACCCGGTAGATTAAGGAACCAAGTTGCCGGTTTATTTCTAGAATACGGCAGGCTTTTTCGATTTTTTTTGGGAGAAAAGCAGGGTGGTAAATCCAGGAATCCGCGGTATTACCAAAAATCACCGGTAAATTTTCCGGCTACCGGTAAAAGGGTTAAATTAGCGGCTTCTTAGAAAAAGCATACCTAATCCGGTACACAATAAAAATGGATGTAGCAGTGATCAAATACAATGCCGGAAATGTGCAGTCGGTACTGTATGCCATGGAGCGCCTGGGAGCCAATGCCACCCTTACGGACGATTGGGAAACCATCAAAAAATCAGATAAAGTAGTATTTCCCGGGCAAGGGGAGGCGAGTACGGCCATGAAGTACCTGCGGGAACGAAAGTTGGATCAGTTGATTCAGTCCCTGGAACAACCGTTTTTCGGCATATGTCTCGGGTTGCAGTTGCTTTGCGAGCATTCGGAGGAATACGATACTTCCTGTTTGGGCGTGTTTCCGATTCGGGTTAAGAAGTTTCCCTCGGTAGAAAAAGTGCCCCATATGGGCTGGAATAACCTTGAGCACCTGAAGTCCCCCTTGCTAAAAGGCCTGACGGATTCCGATTACGTGTATTACGTGCACAGTTACTATGCGGAGGTGGATCCCCGCTATACCATTGCTACCTCCCATTACATGCACGATTTCTCTGCCCTGCTTCACCGGGATAATTATTATGCCATGCAGGCTCATCCCGAGAAAAGCAGTCGGGTAGGAGAGACCATTTTAACGAACTTTCTGAATTTATAATGGAAATCATTCCAGCAATTGACATCATCGACGGGAAATGCGTTCGCCTGACGCAGGGAGATTATTCCCGGAAAAAAGAATACGCCTCGGATCCCATCGAAGTAGCGAAGCGGTTTGAAGCTGCCGGTATACGGCGACTGCATTTGGTAGATCTGGACGGGGCCAAGGCCAAACGGATTGTAAATAAAGCGGTCCTCGAAGGCATTTGTCAGGCCACTTCCCTTGCTGTAGACTTCGGAGGAGGGATACAGTCGGACGAGGATTTGGCCCTGGCCTTTCGATTGGGAGCCAGCCAGGTGACCGGAGGCAGCATTGCGGTGAAGAATCCGGACCTATTCGCCGGATGGCTGCAGACCTTTGGCGGGGAGCGGCTGATTCTTGGCGCGGATGCACGCGATAGAAAGATTGCCATATCCGGTTGGCAGGAGACCACCGCTATGGACCTGATCCAGTTTATCCGCGACTATTCGGAAAAAGGAGTACGCTACGTCATCTGCACGGATGTGGCGAAGGACGGGCTGCTTGAAGGTCCTTCGCTTGCCCTGTACAAAGAAATTCTGGAAGAAATTCCCGATATCCGGCTCATCGCCAGTGGTGGTGTGGCGTCGGTAAAGGACCTGGAGGAGCTGGAAGAGGCCGGGGTATACGGGGTCATTGTGGGCAAGGCCTTTTACGAAGGAAAAATACGTTTAGCGGAACTCCGTACATTTATCCGAAATTAGTATGTTAACCAAAAGAATCATTCCCTGCCTGGACGTCAAAGATGGGAGAACCGTGAAGGGGGTCAATTTTGTTGAATTAAGGGATGCTGGTGACCCGGTGGAGTTGGGCCGTCTATATGCCCAGGAGGGGGCCGATGAGCTGGTTTACCTGGATATTACCGCCACGGTAGAAAAGCGAAAGACCCTGGTGGACCTGGT
Source organism: Cyclobacterium xiamenense (assembly GCF_009467825.1). Taxonomy (GTDB): domain Bacteria; phylum Bacteroidota; class Bacteroidia; order Cytophagales; family Cyclobacteriaceae; genus Cyclobacterium; species Cyclobacterium xiamenense. The sequence goes on from NZ_WIOK01000007.1 coordinate 125,494, forward strand.
AACCCGCGTAGCGAAAACCGTAAATATCCCCTTTACCGTAGGAGGAGGGATTTCCAATGTGGAGGACGTGAAAGCCCTGTTAAATGCTGGTGCCGATAAAATCAGCATCAACTCGGCCGCTGTAAAAAATCCCCGTGCGGTAGACGAGATGGCCAGGGAATTTGGGAGCCAGTGTATCGTGGTAGCCATTGATACAAAGAATATCGACGGAATCGATTTTGTCCACACCCATGGAGGTAGAAGGCCTACCCTTTTGCAGACCAGGGAATGGGCGAAAGAGGTGACCGACAGGGGCGCCGGTGAAATCTTGCTGACCTCCATGGATCACGACGGCGTGAAAAATGGTTTTGCAAACGAAATTACCGCGGACCTTTCCTCGTTGCTTTCCATTCCGATTATTGCTTCCGGAGGAGCTGGAAACATGCAGCATTTTAAAGACGTCTTTACAGCCGGAAAGGCGGATGCAGCCCTGGCTGCCAGTATTTTCCACTTTAAGGAAATTCCCATTCCTGCGTTAAAACAGTATCTTGAAAACGAAGGGATTACCATACGGCGGTAGCGGTGGGCCGATGTCGCATTTGGCCGATGAGTCAAGCAAACTAAAAAAGAAAGAATGGACAGATTAGTTGTAGATTTTGATAAAGTGAATGGTTTGGTACCTGCCATCGTGCAGGATGCGCACAGCAGGGAAGTACTGATGATGGGATACATGAATCAAGAAGCCCTGGACCTTTCCCGAAAAACGGGGAAAGTGACCTTTTTCAGCCGCACCAAACAACGTCTCTGGACCAAGGGTGAAACCTCGGGAAACTTCCTACTCATCCGGAAAATCGAACTGGATTGTGACCAGGACACCCTATTGATACAGGCGACTCCTCAGGGCCCCGTATGCCATACCGGAGAGGACACCTGTTTTGCGCATCAAAACCACAGCAAGACCTACTTTATCGATGCCCTTCGGAAGGTGATAAAAGATCGGAAAAACAATCCTTCCGATAAATCCTATACGGCCTCGCTATTTGCAGCCGGTATCAATAAAGTCGCGCAAAAAGTCGGAGAAGAGGCGGTGGAAATTGTAATCGAGGCGAAGGACGATAACAAGGAACTGTTTCTCGGGGAAGCCGCTGACCTTTTGTTTCATTACCTTGTATTACTGGAAGCCAAAGGGTACGAACTGGATGAGGTAATGGAGGTGCTGATCAATCGGCACCAAAAATAACCGGCATGGCGGCAGTTGGCACCTTGTTTGTCTACGGAACGCTGCGGAGAGGATTTGCCCACCCCATGGCAAAGACCCTGGAGGAACTCGGCAGGTACCTGGGAAGGGGTACGTTTCAGGGCAGGCTCTACGACCGAGGACCCTATCCGGTGGCGGTGCTTTCCTCCGATCCGTCGCATCGGGTTTACGGAGACGTCTACGCCCTGGAAGCCGAGGAACGTGTATTGGAATTGATGGATGAATACGAAGGGGTAGGTGAGCTTCTGGAAACCGGTGTGACGTTTGAACGGAAGCAAACGGCGGTTCGCCTGGCGGATGGTTCTCGCAAAACTGCCTGGATATACCTGCACTCCGGCTACACCGATCATTTTGTTCCAATAGCCGGTGGGGATTACCTGGCGTTTAAAAACAGATAACGTTTTGGATGGTTTCTTTGCGGACTTGAATTTTTCCTTGCAACAGTTGATCGAATCCCGTACCGCTAACTTCCCAACTGCAACAACCCAAGTTGGTGGGATTCTCAGGGAAGCGAGCTGGGTATCAATGCCTACAGTTTTTTTAATCGTTGTTTTTCAGCGATTCACAAGGTTTTTGGACTGGTCAGAAAGCGGTGATGGATTGGATTCAATAGACGGATAGCAGAAAATCACAAATTTCCCCTTTGTCGAGGCTTCTTGCTTGCAGCTCGATTTTGTACAGATTTTGGAGTGTACGTTGGATGTACGTAAATTAACTACTTTTTTGTGTTTATTAAACTTAAATTTTGATTTTTCTGAGATATATTTTTAAACAATTACATTTGATTTAGGTTTCTTTACCATAGCAACTAAATCAACATACCATGAAAAAATTACTGAGTATTTTCCTAATGGCTACTTTGGTGGTCTTCGGGTCATTCGCCAATGATGACGAAAAAACACCCGCCACCGCTGTGAAAGCGGACAAAGACATTGTAGACCTCGCGGCTGGAACGGATTTTTTATCCACCCTGGTAGCCGCTGTGAAAGCAGGTGGTCTGGTAGACGTATTGAAGGGCGATGGTCCGTTTACGGTTTTTGCACCCACCAACGAGGCCTTCGCCAAATTACCCGCAGGCACGGTGGAGAGTTTGCTTAAGCCGGAAAATAAAGACCAGTTGGTTAAGATACTTACGTACCATGTCATTCCCGGATCAATTAAATCTTCGGATTTGAAAGATGGGATGGAAGTGGAAACCGTGCAGGGGCAAAAAGTGACGGTAAAGCTGGCAGGTGGCAAGGCCATGATTAACAAAGCGACTGTGACCGCGGCAGATATCGAAGCTACAAACGGCATGGTTCATGTGATTGACACCGTCATTCTTCCCGAAATGTAAGAATACCTGTGTTCTACGATTGAAGGCTGTTTCCCTCTGGAGACAGCCTTCTTTGTTTGGCAGCAGCAGGCTTTACTTTTAGCAGCCCTTCGTCCAGATGCACGACGGCGTTGTACCGGTTTAATTCCAGGCAAAAATCGATGTCCTTTTCCAGCTGGTGATTTTGGAGTCTTTTGGCATGGGAGGCTTTTTCCAGAAACAAGGAAAGGTTTTCACCTGCCTGCTGAAAGACCGCCTCCATCGCCAGGGTGGCATCGCAGTCGTGTTTCCAACCCAGTGTCAGGGAAAGTGCTCCTGCATACAAGGAGTCCTCGATGTTGAATTTTCCTTTCCATCCTGCGCAAAGCACGAGAACGTCCCGGTCGCTAATTTGCAGGTAATCTACCGTGGCTTGCAGGTTGAGGAAGGAGCCGATCAGGATTTCTTCCGAATCCGCCGCCGCGAGCGAAATGGCCCGGGTTCCATTGGTCGTGGTCATGGCCAGTTTTTCGCCGGCAAAGGCATTGCCTAGAAAGGAAAGGGGACTGTTTCCCAGGTCGAATCCTTCGGCTTGCTGTCCGTTTCTTTCGCCAGCAATCAACCAATTTTTATTTTTGTAGTTGCGGCACTCGTCCAAATCGCTTAGAGGCTTGATGCACCGCACCCCATTCGAAAGGGCAGTAACCATGGTAGAACTTGCTCTAAAAATATCCACGACCACCACGGTCTTTTGCGTTAAATCGTGCAGATGGATCAGTTCCGGACTGATACAGGTTTCGATGTTCCTCATTTGGTCAGTAAGGGAAGTTTTTTGGTAGTGGCTTCAAGGGATTTTTTGCGGACTTCGATACCGATACGGGTGCCCGGTTTGGCATAGGCTACATCCACGTATCCAAGGCCAATGCCTATGCCCATACTGGGAGAAAGACTTCCGGATGTTACCCTGCCGATGGTAACGCCTTCCGTGTTCACTATGGAGTAATGGGCACGGGGAATTCCCTTTTCCTCAAGTACGAATCCGACCAATTTTCTTTTTACACCGGTCTGTTTTTGCTCCTTTAAGTCTTTGTGGTTGATAAAGTCCTTGGTGAATTTCGTGATCCAGCCCAATCCAGCTTCAATGGGGGAGGTTTCCTCGGTGATATCGTTGCCGTAGAGGCAATAGCCCATTTCCAGCCGCAGGGTATCCCTGGCTCCCAGACCAATGGGTTGAATGTCATAGGGTTTTCCAGATGCAAAAAGGGCGTTCCATACGGCCGAAGCATCTGCGTTTTTTACGTACAGCTCAAATCCACCTGCGCCGGTATAGCCCGTTGCGGATACGATCACCTCAGACGCTCCGGCAAATTTTCCGGTGCGGAAATGGTAAAAAGGTATCTCGGCCAGCGGTATGTCCGTGAGCGGCTGTAGCACCTTCGTGGCATTGGGTCCCTGAACGGCAAACAGGCAAAACGCATCCGAACAATTCTCCATAGTTGCCCCCATTGTATTGTGCGTTTGTATCCAATTCCAATCCTTTTCTATGTTGGAGGCATTCACCACCAAAAGGTAGCGGGCGTCATCCAGCCGATACACCAGCAAGTCGTCCACAATTCCGCCGGTTTCGTTGGGGAGACAGGCGTACTGTGCCTGCCCCACGGAAAGACTGGCAGCATCGTTGGAGCTGACCTTTTGAATGAGTTCCAGTGCATGCGGTCCTGAAATGATGAATTCGCCCATGTGAGAAACGTCAAAGACCCCCACGTTTTCCCGGACGGCTTTGTGCTCGGCAATGTCCGAATGGTACCTGACCGGCATGTAGAAGCCGGCAAAGGGAATCATTTTTGCACCCAGTGCTTCGTGAATGTCATTTAGTACGATTTTTTTTATAGGATCCTGCATGAAGTAGTGGCTTGTAAAGCTCAAAGGTAAGCAATGTGATTAATTTTTCAGAAGTGGCGCATGAAAAAAGACCAGTCCGCTGAGGACTGGTCTTTTTGTGGCGTTCCTTAACGCAGCCAGTTGGCTTTTGGTCCGGATCCGTGCCTGTGGCATTGTGGATCTTTACCCGCCGTATCCCGGATTTTGAATCAGGGAAGCATTTGCGTCCATTTCCCGTTGGGGAATTGGAAATACCAGCTTGGGGTCGTCGTAGGGGTATTGCAGGGTAGGGGTATTGTTGTCCTGAATCTCCCTTCGTGTACGTTTGCTATCGTGGATAAAATGTCCTTCGTGCGCAAGTTCAAGTTTTCGCTCTTGTAGGATTTCGTCCAGGCTCAGGCTGGTTTTTTCCGGTAGGTTTACACGAAGTCGAATCCGGTTAATGTCTTCCAGTGGCGTGGCGCCAATCGAAGTCCCTTCCCGAAAGTTTGCTTCCGCACGTGTAAGGTACATTTCTGCCAGGCGGATTATTTTTACGTTCCGGAATTGCTCCCGCCACTTGTCGGTGCGGGTTTCCCCTGCTCGTACCACAAATTGTTCCAAACGGTCATCGCCCGGCTCGTATTGATTGATATGGCTGCTGAGAATGGTAATATCCCCATCTCTGCCACCAAATTCGGGGGTGGAGTAAAACAGGTGCATGCTGTTATCCGGATCCTGCGCATTGACCTGGATGGTGAACAAATCCTCTTGGGTATCTGCTTCGTTGTTGAATGCCTCCATGTATTGATTTACCAGTCCTTTGCCGTTGGCAGTTGCCAGATCTATGGCTCGGTTTGCCGCATCCCTGGCGTCGGCAAAACGCTCCATTTGCAAATAGACCCGGGAAAGCAAGGCGGAGGCCACGTAATTACGGGCGAAAAAGCCATTGGTTTCCGGGAGCAGGTCTTCGGCTGTCTCCAAATCGGATACTACTTGCTGGTACACTTCTTCTACCGTATTTCGCGGCGCCTGATCTTCCTCGCTCACTTCCCGCGTTGGGTTTAGAACCAGGGGTACAGCCAGGTTGGTACCTGTGTTTCCAGCAGCATAAGGCAATCCGTACAGCTTCACCAATTCGAAATAGACGGCACCTCGTATAAACAGGGCTTCTCCCCGCACGCGGTCTCTGTCCGCTTCATCGACCAGATTGATTACTTCAAGGATATTGTTGCATACGTTGATCGCGCTGTAGGCGCGAAGCCAGGTATCGGTGACAAAGGAATTATTGGTAAAAATGCTCTTGTTATAAACCTCTCTGGGTTGGTTAAAGGTGCCTTCCCAGCGGATTTCGCCATTAGCGCTGAGCATTTCCGCATACAGGAGCGTTCGGCCTCCCCACAAATCTTCGTCTCGTAGGTCGGCATAGGCGCCGATCAGCACCCGCTTGATATTCGCGTCGCTATTCAGGGCAATTTCCTGATCCACGCTTTGAGCAGGTTGCAGGTCCAATTGATCCGCGCAGGCGCCTATTAGTAAGGATGCGCCTAAGATCAGGGAAAGATGTATCGTAGTGTATTTCATTGGTTTCCGTAATTAAAATCCGACATTGATACCTAAAGAGAAGGTTTTCGCTTGCGGGGCAGTATAAAAATCGTTGCCCTGGAAAACGTTGGCATCGGAGGTAGTGGCTCCCAGATAATCCGCGTTTACCTCGGGATCCCATCCCATGTAATTGGTAAAGGTCAACAGATTTTGAGCCATTAAGTAAATTCGTGCACTGCTGATTTTCATCCGCTCGAGTACTGTTGATGGCAAGTTATAACCCAGCGAGAGGGTTTTTAGACGCACGTAGCTGCCATCCGAAATAAATCGGCTGGAAGCGTTGCAGCCGTTGCATTCCCCAAGTCTGGCCTGTGGAATGTCGGTGATGTCTCCGGGATTTTGCCAGCGGTCAAATTGGGCAGCCGTACTGTTGTCAAACCAATCCCCGTTAGCGGCATAGAAGCCAGCTCCCCCTTCGTAGATATCGTTTCCGAACACGCCCTGGAAAAGAAAAGAAAGTTGCAGGTTTTTGTAGGAAATGTTATTGGTAATTCCCGCAATGAAATCCGGATTGGGATCGCCTACTACCATTCTTGCTGCTTCGTTGTAATCATTGGTGGTTTCGCTAAGGTCCTCATCGGTATAATAGAGCGCATCCCCGTTTGCCGGATCCACTCCTGCATACCGAGGACCGTAAAACACCCCAATGGACTCGCCGATGAATATACCGTTTAGAAACCGAGACGAGGAGGGAGGAATAGAATTCTGTCCTTCGGAGAGCTCCCGCACCCGGTTGATATTCCGGGCGAAATTAAGGGAGGTATTCCAGCTGAAATCCTGGTCTGCATAGTTGGCTGAATTCAACACCACCTCAAATCCATAATTCTGCATTTTCCCAATATTTTGCCGCTGCGTGGCGAAACCGGTGGTTCCTGGCACGGGTACCAACAACAACAAATCGCTGGTTTGCTTGTCGTAGTAGTCCAATTCTCCGGTCAGTCGATCGTTAAAGAGACCGAATTCGACTCCTACGTTGAACTGCGCTGTGGTTTCCCAGGTGAGGTTTGGATTTGGAATTTGTGTGGGCTGCAAGCCGGGTTGCAAGCCGTAGGAAACCGGACCAAACAAGCCCAGGTGATCAAAGTCGCCGATATCCGCGTTTCCCGTCAGACCATAGGAAGCCCGTATCTTAAGTAAGCTTATCCCCTCTTTGCCAGTTAAAAAGCTTTCTTCTGTGACAACCCAACCTAGGGATGCTGCCGGATAGAATCCCCACTGGTTATTCCGTCCAAAACGAGAAGATGCATCGTAGCGAGCGCTCAAGGTCATCAGGTATTTGTTGTCCAGTTTGTAGTTGATTCTGGAAAAGTAGGAAAGAAAGGAGTGATGTGTAAATTCAGAGGTTCCTTCCACGATCTCGGCAGCTGATTCCAGCGTTCTCAATTCATCCAACGGAAATTCCTGTCCATCCACGCGAGTATAATCATCTTCTGTTTTTTGGAAGGCCATACCCCCTACGGCCTCGAATTGGTGCCTTTCGGCAAAGGTGTCTGTGTAGGTGAAGTAATTGTTGGTATTGTAATTAAGGATCCGTGCCCATCGTGAACTACCCTCACCGTTTGTTCCCTGTCCAGTGATGGTACGGGATCCGAAAAACCGGTCATCGTTTTGATTGATGATATCCACGCCAAATTCGGACCGGAATCGCAGCTTATCGCTGAAGGCATATTCACCAAAAATAGTATTGATATTCCGGTAGGTAGAGGTAAGCCAATTGGCATTTTCAGAGTCGATCAGGTTGTTGTAGTACGTAGTCGTAGGGCGATCGTACAGCATTCCGTTTTCGTCCCGGATGGGTGTAATGGGGGCCAGTGCCACCAACTGAATCGGGTTATTGAACTGGTTGTCTTCGGGTAAGGTGGTCGTTTCTGTTCTGGAAAAACTAAAGTTAGCTCCGATTGAGAAACGGTCGGATACCTTGTGGTCCAGATTTAGCCTTCCCGAAATGCGTTCAAATTTGTTACGAATCATGATCCCATCCTGCTTGTCATAGGAGGTAGAGAAATAAAAGCGCGTGGATTCGTTGCCACCGTTTGCAGAAAAGTTCACATTGGTGATGCCGGCATCCGGGTTGAATGCCTGTTCCTGCCAGTCGGTATCGACGCCGCCATTCCGCCAATCGGTGTGTCCGGCGTAGCGGTCCAGCCGGGTCTCAACAAACTCCAGATCCGAATCTTCGTAGTCGGCGGGGTTGTTTAGGGGGTCCAGCCCATTTGCCAGGTCGTTGTTGTATCCGGATTCGCGCATTAGCTCGATGTACTGGGCAGAATTCAGAAACTCATTTCTTCGGGTAGGGCTACTGACTCCCCGTTGAATTCCCACATTGAACTTGGTTTTGCCTGCCGTACCACTTTTAGTGGTGATTAGCACCACTCCGTTTGATCCCCGTGCGCCATAAATGGCAGCTGCCGACGCGTCCTTTAATACCTCGAAGGATTCGATATCGTTGAAATTGATATCGGCCATGGGGTTGCTCTTACCGATCGTCCCGCCCGAGGTTACGGGAATTCCGTCGATGACGTAGAGTGGTTCGTTGCCTCCTGAAATGGAAGAGGTACCACGGACCCGGATTTTGACGCCTTCTCCTACCTTTCCACTGGAGGATTCAACGAAAACACCCGACATTCGTCCCTGAATGGCTTCCTGAAAAGTAGGGACCGGCACGTTGGCAATATCTGCGCCCTTAAGGGAGGCGACATTACCAGTCAGGTCTCCCCGAGTGACACTTCCATAGCCTACCACCACCACTTCTCCCAGCGTTTTCGCATCTGGCATCAGGGTAATATCGATGGTGCTTTGGTTGTCAACTTGGACTTCTTGAGTGATAAACCCGATATAGGAAAACACCAAGGTTTCCTCATTGCTTACGGAAATCGAGTAACCGCCATCGATGTCGGTCACCGTGCCGCGGTTCGTTCCTTGAACCCGGACATTCACTCCCGGCAGGGTCAGGTTATCCTCTCCGGAAACGACTGTGCCGGTAACGGTTTTGTTTTGGGACCAGCCGATTAGCGGAAATGCCAGCATCAGCGTCACCAAAAGGAGTACACTTCTTTTCATACACGAATAGATTAGGTTTTTTAACGATTTAGGCTACGATTGGGTGTATTGCCTGTTACTCTTGTAATACGCGCTGTTAGATGATTTCAACGAAAAGTAACCTTTCCTTGAAGGAGACAAAGGTATAATAAAAAAACGAAAAAAAGTAATTTTTGAAAGAAACGCTCGTTTTTTGCCACAAAAATGAACCCTTCTACCCGAATTTAGTCGTGATTTACCAGGGGTGCGATCCAAAAAATCCAGACTCCAAAAGAGACTGGATTTTCAATCAACTATTAACCTATTTCATTTAAAATCGGTACCTGCCACTTACCATCAGGATACGGGTCTCCCGTTTGGCATAAAAGGTTTGACGAAACGTGTTGGTCAGGCTGTTTCCTGCAAATCGCTGGGTGTCAAAGACGTCGCGCAGACTCAGGGAAAGCGCTCCCTTATTTTCCCAGAAGCTTTTCTGCAGGTTGACATCCATGTAATATTGGGCCAGGTCCCTTCCCTGAGCTTCGATCTCCGCTGACTCGTAGTTGGCCACGAATTGCAGACTAAAGTTTTTGGGCAGCTCAAAGCTATTCATCAGTTTGGAATTCCAGGCAAAGCCCTGATTGACGAATTCCTCCCCAACATTGGACCCGTCGACCTGTATTCGAAAGGCAGTAACATTGCCGTTGATGTTCCACCAGGGCAGTACGTCCGTGATGCCAATGAATTCAACCCCGTAGGATACGGCCGTATTCAGGTTGGCGGGTTGGGAGTAGGAAATGCCGTCTTCGACCAGGGTGACAAAGTCCAACTGTCCGTCGACATGGCGGTAGAAGAGATTTGTGGTCAGACTGGAATTTTCAAAGTTAGCCATGTGCCCCAATTCTATTGAATGGATCATTTCCGGTTGTAGGTTCGGATTTCCCCTTCGCACACTCAGGGAGTCCGTGATATCGGGAAAGGGATTGAGTCGCCAGGCAGTAGGGCGGTCAATTCTCCGGCTGTAGGAAAATTTGACCGAGTTCTCCTCATTGAGTTTGTAAAGGGTTTGCAGGCTGGGAAATAAATTGATGTAGTTTTGCTTATTCGACTCCCCGGTATTGGCCAGGTAAGTGTCTACAAATGTGTACTCACCACGCAGCCCCGCGGTATACTCAAAACGCGACGAGGAGCCGGAATAGATGAAATACCCGGCGTGGATTTGGTCCTTGTACACAAAGCGGTTGCTGACCGCAGGATCGTCTACAAAATCCTGGGTATTTTCTTCAAACCGGCTATAAACATAGTCGTTGTCAAATTTCCGAATGGTGGACTTTAAGCCTGCCTCGATCTTTGCCCCGGAGGCCAGCGGTGTGGTGAAGTCCGTCTGTACAATGGAAACGTAGCGCTTTTCGTCAGTAAATGCCCGTTCCCTACCATTCAGATTCTCATCCAGCGGTTCGGAACTGTTTCGGAAAATGTCAATATTTTGAATTTTGTACTGGTTGCGGTAGGAATTACTCGCAATCAGCTTAAAACTTTTGTCGGGATTGTCAAAGGTGCGTTCGTAAATAAGGGCATTATCGATGCCGTCATCGGCCTCTGTTTCCCGGTTTCTTCGGACGTACTCCAGGACCAGGTCGTTGGTATCCACGTCCCGCAGGTCGGCATAGAGGGTATTTACCTGACTATCGTCACTGGTCTGAAAGAAACCCTCGTAACTGATGATATTGTTTCCAAAGTAGTAATCGGCTCCGAAATTGAGGTTATGCCCCAGGTTTTCATTGGTCGAATTGGTCTGTTGGTCCAAGATTTCTTCGTCTTCAAAGATTTCTCGCTCGGTACGTCGTTCACCGACAGAACGCCACCTCCGGAAATTGTAACCTGCAAAGACGTTGTACCGAAGCGTACGGTGATTGATGTTTGCCCCAGCATTCATTCTGCCTCTGGTGCCATACGTTAATTCGCCACTTCCGTGGGTTCCTAAATTTTCTCCTTTTTTCAAAATTATGTCAATTACCCCGGCTTCTGCCTCGGCGTCATACCTGGCATTGGGATTATTGATTATTTTGATTTGTTCAATGGCACTGGCCGGAATTTGATCCAAATTTTGGGTGAGAGAAGAGTTTCTTCCATTGATCAGTACATTGGTTCCGGAGCTACCCCGGAGCGTGATGGCTCCATCTTCCGATACACTGACAGATGGCGTGTTTCGAAGAATGTCCAAAAGTGTACCTCCCAGGTTGGAGAGGTTTTGGCTCGGATTTATGGTTAACCCCTCAGCGTCGGAACGAATTGGAAATTTAGAAGACTGCACGATCACTTCCTCCAAATCCTGATTTTCAGCAACCAACGCGATGGTTTCCAGTACTTTGTTTTGCCGGAGATCTACTTCCACCTCTTGTTCACTAAAGCCGAGGAGAAAAAAACGCAATACGTAGGTCCCTTCGGCTGCGCGCAGGGAAAACTTTCCCGCCTCATCGGTGTCGGAAAAGGTAACGGGCTGGTCTGCGCCCGGTTTGTACAATGCTACCTGTACAAACGAAAGTGGATCGCGACTGGCATTGTCTACCAGGGTGCCGCGGAGGGAAATGTCGTCGGATTGACCGAAGGCATTACTGCCGGCAGCCAGGCAAAACAAGAAAAGGGTAGTTAAATATAGTTGGTATCGTTTCATGGTATTTGGTATTACACTACAAGTATACATTTACAATCTGATTCAATCTTGAAGTTCGATACGAATCCGATGTTCGCCTTCGGAAAATTGATAGTCGAGTGTAAAACCATGAATCCGGCAAATTTGTTGGACAATAGATAATCCCAGCCCAATGGAGTCGCTGGAGGGGTTTCCTTTTTTAAAGCGTTCCAGGAATTCCACCACGTCAGTTTTAGGTTGACTGCCCGAATTCCGAATCGTTAGCTGGTTTTGGCTGACCACGATGTCGATGTATCCGGGGTTTTGGTTGTGCTTGATGGCATTGCTTAGCAGGTTATCTACCAGCATTTCGGCCATGTTTGGATGCATTTCGATATGGACCTCCGGGGCGATATTTGAATGTAGGCGGATATTTTTGATGGCGATCAGCTCTTCGTACCCGGCAATGGATTGATGGATCAATTGAGAAAGATCCAGCCGTTGGTTACCTTCAAACTCCTGGTTTTCCAGTTTGGCCAGAGTGGCCAGGGAGTGGACCGTTTTACTCATTTTTTGGGTGGACTGGTAGGCCGCAGCGATCCATTTGGCTTGTTGGTCATTAATCGGGCTGTTGAGCAATAGTTCCAATTTACCCGAGGTGATGGCGATGGGCGTTTGGATCTCATGGGACAGGTTTTCGGAGAATTCCTTTACGATTTTATAATCGCTCAGCAAGCGTAGGGACATCTTTCGGAGAAACTCATGTAGCTTTTCGAATTCTTCAATCCGGGAGGGCTCAAATTCCAAGGGTGCATTTTTCTTGAAGGTAAAACCGTTGATTTTAGTCAGACTCTGGTGGAAGGGTTGAAGGATTTTTTTGGAAACCAATCGGCTGGTCACGACGATAAAAATCAACAGCAACAGAAAAATGGCGACCATGGTTTGCACCACCGTTTCGGTAATGTCATCCGACTCAATCATGATATTGTAGGTGGACATGTAATAGTGTTTGCCATTGATCAGGTAGGACCGCCCGGCTTTTACCTGCCGCTCTACTTGCTCCAGGGGCTCGTGCCAGGCAAGTGTGTCGTTTACCTGAAACGGTATCTGGGCTGCTTCCAGGGGCAATTCCCGGATTTCCAGGCGGTCCTTTTTCAGCCTTGCAGGGTTTTCCATGAATTCCATCCTGCGGGCATAGTTGTCCAGTTGCCGCTCCAGTTCCTTGCCCTGCTCAAAATCAATTTCGGATTCCAGCTTGTAAAAAATCAGCACGCCGCCTATAAGTAAGACGATAATCGATATGCCCAGGTACCAAATGGTAAATTGATTGATTAATTTCATTCCTTAGCGGTATTGAATTTGTAGCCGATGCCATAGACCGTTTCGATGTAATCGAGCCCACCGGCCTGGCAAATCTTCTTTCGGAGGTTCTTGATGTGCTGGTACACGAAATCAAAATTTGCCAGGTCGTCGGTAAAGTCTCCCCAAAGGTGGTTTACGATGGCCTGCCTGCTCAAAACCCGGTCTTTGTTTGTCAGGAAAAATAGCAGCAGGTCAAATTCTTTTTTAGTTAGTTCGAGCGGCGTCTGTCGGACGCGCACTTCCATTTTTTCGGGATTGACCTGTATTTCCCGAAACACCAACTGATCGGTACCACCCAATTGATTTCTTCGGTAGAGCGCCTTAAGGCGGGCATGCAATTCTGCCAGGTGAAAGGGCTTGGTCAGGTAATCGTCGGCCCCCAGTTCCAGGCCGTCTAATTTGTCTTTGAGTGAGTTTTTGGCCGAAATGATTAGAATATTGCTGTTTTCCTGGTTTTCCTTGATGAAATCAATCAAATCCAGCCCGCTGCCATCCGGCAACATGATATCCAGAATGATGCAATCGTAGTTGTACACCAACAGCTTATCCTGCGCATCAAAGCAATTGTCACAGCACTCGCAAACGATCCCTTCCGAAGCAAGGAATTCCCGGATGCTGTCCAATAGTTCCGGTTGGTCTTCAATCAGCAGTATTTTCATCGATCAAATTACGCGTTTGTTTTTGAAGTAATTTTGAAGCAGTTGGTGGCCTGCTTCGGCGAATGGCAGCCAAAAAAAAATCCCAAACCCGGTTCTCCTGGTTTGGGATTTTGGGGACGTAAGTACCCCGATCTAGATGGAGAAACTTTCCCCACAACCGCAGGTTCTGGAGGCATTTGGATTGACAAATTGAAACCCTTTGCCGTTCAATCCATCGCTAAATTCGAGGACCGTACCCGCCAGGTAAAGCAGACTTTTTCGGTCTACAATTATTTTTACTCCTTTATCCTCGAAAATATGGTCGGAGTCAGAGGTGCTGGCATCAAAGCCTAAATCGTACATAAGCCCCGAACAGCCGCCACCTTTTACAGACACCCTGATATTTTCCTCTTCTTTTCTCTTTTCCTCTTGTTTTAACTCCAGGATTCGATCCCTGGCTTTTTCTGAAACGATGATCATATCTTTTCGATGTTTAAATTACCCGTACTGTACACTACGCTTAAACGATACGGAATAAAAATAAATTCCATAATGTATACAAACAAAGATAATAAACTTACGCTAAATTCGGTAGCATTCGCCGGTTAAAGGCAGCCTTTTCCCCGGAGTCTACCGGCTGGTTTACCATCCTTAGAAAGTCAGGAAATGAGAGTAAGGGTATCACAATTGCGGGCAAGAAGGACGTTGCCGGTTGGGGTAGCCAGGAATTTAATCGTATTTTTACGTTTCGTAAGTGCCGGTGCAGGCAAACGCAGGCGCCGGATTTGGACAATACAGTGTATGGAAAAAGAAAAAAGAACGGAAATCGGCAATATAGGCGAATTTGGGCTAATCGATACCATCCGGGAAACGGTTACCTTGTACCAGCCCGGCACCTTGAAAGGCATCGGAGACGATGCGGCAGTTCTCGGGCCAACGGATCTGGTTCGTGTCGTGACCACCGACATGCTATTGGAAGGGGTGCATTTTGACCTGTCTTATACCCCCTTGACGCATTTGGGATTTAAAGCGGTTGCCGTAAATGTCAGCGATGTAGCGGCCATGAATGCCGTTCCAACGCATCTTACCGTCAGCCTGGCGCTATCAAACCGTTTTTCGGTAGAGGCAGTGGCTGCGATTTACGAGGGCATTAACCTGGCAGCGGCCCACTACAAGGTAGACGTAGTTGGCGGCGATACCACGGCCTCCCGGTCCGGTCTCGTTATTAGCGTGACGGCTATCGGCGAAGCCAAACAGGAGGAAATCTGCTACCGATCAGGTGCAAAGGTCAACGACATCATCTGCGTCACCGGGGATTTGGGAGGGGCTTTTATGGGACTTCAAGTGCTGGAACGGGAAAAACAGGTGTTTTTGGCGGATCCCAACATGCAACCTCGCCTGGATGCGTATCCCTACGTGACTGGCAGGCAGCTGCGCCCAGATGCCCGAATGGATATTGTGCACGAACTACGTGAGCTGGGCCTGGTGCCAAGCAGTATGATTGATGTCTCCGATGGCTTGGCTTCCGAGCTTTTTCACATTTGCCAGGCATCCGATGTAGGAGTGGCGATTTATGAAGACAAGCTACCCATCGACAAGCAAACCTACGATACGGCCTTCGAATTCAACATGGATCCGATCACCAGTGTGCTCAACGGGGGGGAGGATTACGAACTTTTGTTTACCATCGATCAAAAGGATTTTCCCAAGTTGGAAAAACACCCCGACATTCATTTTATTGGCCATGTTACCGCGGCAGCAGAGGGCAAGCTCCTAATTACCAAGAGCCAGGCAGCTGTTCCCCTGAAAGCACAGGGCTGGCAGCATTTTTAGGGTCTTTTCCAATGATTCGGCACTTATTCATTGGGATAGGGAATGTACAGAAAGTTGGTAAAGGTTTCGTCCACCACAAACAGGCAACAAAATTCATCGGGGTCTTTGTAAGTGGTTTTAAACTGATCCAGGGCATCTTCCTGGATCAGTTTTCGTTGCACAAACTCATCGAGGTAGGTAATGTAATAGTTCCAATCGATGGGTTTCTCCTTGTTGCTCAGAAATAGTTGTCCGATGGGTTGTTCGGTTTTGCTGATGGGAAAAATGGGGTACTCAGAAAACCCCCGTTTTCTGACCTGGTAGGAAGCTTCCTTCAGGTTTTCACAAATTTTAATGAAATCACTGCTGATGGTTCCGAGGTATTTTCCGTTTAGTTCCGGATCGTTATCGTTACTGATCATCATGGTCTTTTAATTCAAGTAAAACTACATTTTCTACATGGTAGGTCTGTGGAAACATGTCCACAGGCTGTATGCGCCGGACCTCGTATCTTTCGGCGAGCAGCGCCACGTCTCTAGCCTGTGTAGCAGGATTGCAACTGACATACACGATTTTAGGTGCTCCCAGCATAAGTAACATCCGGGTGACATCTTCGTGCATGCCTGCACGGGGAGGATCGGTGATGACCACATCCGGCGGTTGGTGCTCCGCAACAAAGGACTCGTTTAGGACTTCCTTCATATCGCCCGCATAGAAAAGGGTATTGGTGATTCCGTTCTGCAAGGCATTTTCTTTGGCATCGGCGATGGCAGGGGCTACGTACTCAATGCCGATTACTTGCTTTGCCTGTTTCGCTACAAAATTGGCAATGGTGCCGGTACCGGTGTACAAGTCATACACGGTCTCCTCTCCGGTCAGTCCGGCAAATTCACGGGTTACCTCGTACAGGCGCTGGGCTTGCCGGGAATTGGTTTGGTAAAAGGACTTGGGCCCTATTTTAAACCGCAGCCCCTCCATGGTTTCTACGATATGGTCTTTTCCTGCATACAGATGTACGTCCAGGTCCTGAAAGGTTTCATTTTTTTTCAGGTTGACAATGTATAACAACGAGGTGATGCCCGGGAATTGTTCCTTTAAAAACTGCATCGTTTTCTCAATACCAGCCGGGTCGTCTTCCCCAAACTGTACGATGGCCATGACCTGATCGTCCAGGGTGCTGCGAATGATGAGGTTTCGTAGCAGCCCGGTTTGTTGGATGATGTCGTAAAAGCTGAGCTGCTCGGCTAGGGCGAAGTCACGCAGCGCATTCCGGATTTCGTTGGATAGGGATCCCTGCAAGTAGCAATGCTGGATATCGACAATTTTGTCAAAACGCTTGGGTACGTGAAAGCCCAGGGCATTGCGCTCGAAATCGGCTCCTGAATCAATTTCTTCCCGCGTCAGCCAGCGGTTGTTGGAAAACGTAAAATCAAGCTTGTTTCGGTAATACCGGGTATCTTTGGAGCCAATGATGGGCATGATTTCGGGCAGGGGAACTTTGGCAATCCGTTGGAATTGGTCCACGACTTGTTGCCGTTTGTAGTCCATTTGCAGTTCGTACGAGATATGTTGCCACTTGCATCCGCCGCAGCTGCCGTAATGTTCGCAAAAGGGGCTTACCCGATCCGGTGAATATTCCCGTATTTCGATGGCCTCCGCCTCCATAAAGCTGCTTCTGCCACGGGTGACTCGGGCATCTACCACGTCGCCAGGAGCCACATTACTGACAAACACCACTTTTCCTTCGTAATGCCCTACACATTTTCCTTCGGTAGCAATTCGCTCGATTTTAAGGTTTTGGAGGACCTTATTTTTCATTTTCCTTGACATAGGTCGCAAAATTAGTCATTTTCGGTCAAAGGGATTTACTTTGTACCCATTGCATGCATCTTTTTGAATAACTTGATCGACCAAATACATGGACATAAAAAATAAAGTCGTCATCATCACCGGGGCCACCTCGGGTATTGGAGCCGCCTGTGCCCGAACTTTCGGTAAGGCCGGTGCCAGGGTGTGGATTACCGGGCGCAGCCAAATCAAACTGGATGAGACACTCCTGATGCTTCAGCGTGAGGGAATTACCTGTGGAGGAGTCGTATGCGATGCGGCAGACCCGGAGCAAAACGAACAGATGGTTAAAGAAGTTTGCCAAAAGTTCGGAGGGGTAGATGTACTGATCAACAACGCAGGCATCAGCATGCGGGCCCTTTTTAGGGACTTAAACCTGTCGGTATTTCACCAAGTCATGGATATCAACTTCTGGGGAACCGTGTATGCCACCAAATTTTGCCTGGAGGAAATCATTAAAAACAAAGGAGCCATCGTCGGCGTGTCGTCCATCAATGGATTTCGGGGTACACCTGCCCGGACGGCCTATACCGCCAGTAAGTATGCCATGAATGGTTTTTTGGAAGCTCTTCGCACGGAAGTGATGAAGTTGGGCGTGCACGTATTGGTCGTCTGTCCCGGATTTACCGCTTCTAATATCCGCAACAAAGCCTTGACAGCCGACGGAACCCCCCAAAAGGAATCTCCCCGGGATGAGGAACAAATGATGACGGCAGACGAGGTCGCCCAGGCCCTGCTCAAGGCACTGTTGAAGCGAAAACGGGATTTGGTGCTGACCAGGCAGGGGAAATTGGCTTCATTTTTGAATAAATGGATTCCCGGGATCATGGATCAGGTGGTGTACAATCACATGGCAAAAGAAAAGGATTCACCGTTCAACTAACAGGATGCTCAAGGATATTTTTAAGGTGTACCTCAACCGGCTGGTGGATCTCTCGTCCAACAACCGGTCGATTTTTCTTCCCAAGATCATTCAGAATCAAATGATCGACCTGAAGGATTTTCATTTTTTAAACAACCACCCGTCCTTTTTTTACATCACCGAGCTGCTGGGAAGGAAGCGAAACATTCCGCTCATTCAGGTATTGGATTCCCGGGACAAAAACATCAATCAGCTTTCCGTACGATTGAAGCGCCTGCAACACCAGGTCCGCTTTGCCGCCGAAGAAACTGGAGAAAAAAGTCTCTTTGTCGGTTGGCCTTTTGTCGAGGGAAAATTACTCAATGGGCAGTTGATTCGCTGTCCGCTCCTGTTTTTTCCCGTGGCACTGGTGTTGGAAGAAAAAACCTGGTACTTAAAAAAGAACGTAGGGGAGCTTCCTTTCCTGAATCCCTCGTTTTTGCTTGCTTATAGCCAGGCCCTGGGCAAACCCTTTGACAAAGAGTGGCTGGAGCTTTCCATGGAAGAATTCAGTAAGGACCCCATGGGCTTTCGAACGGACCTGTACCATTACCTCAAAAACCAGATTGAATTGAATTTTAACCGGGAAATCTACCAGGATAAACTGGAGTTTTTTCCAGATCAAAACCGAGACTATTTTGAGCAATCCCTGGATACGGGGATTTTGCGGCTGCAGCCCTATGCCGTACTGGGTCAGTTTTCTCAGAAAAGCTCTTTCCTGATGGACGATTACGAGCAGCTGATGCAACAGGTCGGGCAGCGCGATCTGGAAGCCTTGTTTTCCGAGCGGTTTGGCAATTCGGAAGGGGGGCAGCACCAAAGTCAGGAAAACAACCTGTACACGACCTTTCCAATGGATGCCAGCCAGGAGGAGGTGATCAAACACGTAAAGTCCGGAAATTCCTGCGTGGTACAAGGCCCACCGGGAACCGGAAAATCCCAGTTGATCTGCAATTTGGTAGCAGACTTTGCCTCCCGGGGAAAGAAGGTCTTGGTGGTATCTCAGAAACGGGCAGCGCTAGACGTGGTCAACCAACGCCTTGCTTCACAGGGGATGGCTAATTTTACCGCCCTCATTCACGATTACCGGGGAGACCGCAAAGAACTTTACAAAAAGATCTCGCATCAGATCAGTTCCATCGATAACTACCTTTCCCTAAATCGCTCTCTCGATGCCATCCAACTGGAGCGAACTTTCGGGTTGATGTGCAGAAATATTGAGAAGTATTCGGAATTTTTTGACGAGTACAAACAGGCGCTTTTCGATACCAAAGATTGCGGAGCCCCGGTAAAGGAATTGTACCTGACCTCCGACTTTGGGAAAGAGGGGATCGATCTGACGCAGTTTTACCGGGCATTTAAGGTGGATGACCTGGATGGATTTTTGGCCAATTTCGAACAGTACCAGTACTATTACAGAAAATTTCAGGTCTCCTCCTCTTTCTGGCTCCATCGGGTGGATTTCTCGGCCATGGGTCCGGAGGCTTTTCGGGGAGTCTCGGGGACCTTTCAGGAGCTTTCTTCGGTGAAGCTTGCGGCAAAAAAGGACCTGGATTCCATGTTGGCCGATACCTTCGAATACAGTCTGATCTATCAATCTTTCCAGCAAAAAGACAAGATTGAGGCCTTGATGCACAGTATCAACAGTCCGGAGATATACGAAAAGTTCAAGACGTTTATGGGTTTTGAAGCGGTGGCACTCGATAAATTATGGCTGGAAAACAAAGTGGATATGGTACGGAAGCTACTTTCCGAGGAGGGGGTCGAATGGGAGATCGGTGATGAGGAGGTGGAGGGAATACTCCAGAAAGCGGTGCAGGCCTCCAAGCAGGTTGAATCCTGGTACGGCAGGGTGGCCGTTCGTCTGGACGGGAAGAAATACGGACCGGTTTTGGCCTTGCTGGAGAAAAATGGCTTGAAGAAGGACAGGGAAGATATCCGCCTGCTCATCCATAAGCTCGAGAACCGAATGAACCTCAACCACCAATACACGCTGCTGGGACAAAAGACCTGGATCGATTTGCCGGAGAAGCCGTTTACCATACATACGTTTAACCAGATGGCGACCGTCTTGGTAAAGGCCTTGAACGCCCGGTTTATCATGAGTGAACTGGGCGTGCTCGCGTCCTACTTTTTCAAGCCGCAGTTTTCCTACGCCCATTTTCAGAGCCTGCTTGAGGGCGTTACGGTAATTAACGAGTGGGTGGAGGCCCATTTTGATACCTGGCGTACCTACCTCAGCGAGATTCAAATCAAGCATTTATTAAGTTCGGCAGACGAGGAAAAACTAAACGATGTTCGTGCAACGCTTCCCAAAGATGTGGACGAGTTGATCCGCTTCGATCAACTTCGAAATCAGATGGAGATGGAGGAGAAAAAGGTCGTGGAGAAGCTAATGGACGAATACCCGGAGGAAGATTTTGAAACGTTGAAAAGCCTGTTTCTTTCTAGTCTGAAAGTAAGTTGGGTTGGCCACCTGGAGGCAAAATACCCGGTACTGAAGGAAATAAACGGGCCTCAGGTTAAAACCGCCATTGCTGATTTTGCCTACTCGGTGGAGGAAAAACTGAAAACCGCCCGGTTTATCGTCGAGCTTCGGTTAAGAGAAGGGGTTTGCCAGCACTTGGAATACAATCGTTTGAACAACCTAATTACCTACCGGGAACTGGCACACCAGGTCGGGAAAAAGCGGCAGATATGGTCAGTCAAAAAACTGATCGCATACTACCGGGACGAAATCTTCCGGTTGATTCCGTGTTGGCTGACATCTCCGGAAACCGCTTCGGCGCTCTTTCCCCTGGACCAGGATTTTGATTTGGTCATCTTTGACGAAGCCAGTCAGTGCTACTTCGAACGGGGACTTCCCATGATGTTGCGGGGCAAGCAGGTAGTAGTGGCAGGGGACAGGCATCAGCTGCAGCCCTACGACCTGTACCAGACCCGGATACAGTCCGAAGAAGAAGGTGCGGAATTGGAAATCGATGCCCTGCTGGAAATGGCCTCCCGGTATTTCCCTACGTTTCATTTGCGCACCCACTACCGGAGCGCTACCTTACCGCTCATTCATTTTTCCAATGCGCATTTTTACGAAAATAACCTGTACATGCTGCCGGACCGGAAGGTATTGAACAGTGGACAGCATGGGATCCAGCTGGTGCAGGTGCAGGGAGTCTGGGAGAATCAGACCAACCGGGAAGAGGCCGGGGAGGTGGTGCTTCTTTTGCACAAGTTGCGCGCCAAATTCCCCCTGGAGACTTTTGGTATCATTACCTTTAACTATTTCCAAATGCTGCTGATTGTGGGGCTGCTGGAGGAAGACGAGCAGCTTAGCACAGATGCGGGGATTCGGGTAAAAAACATCGAAAACGTGCAGGGAGATGAGTTTGACCGGGTGGTGTTTTCCGTAGGCTATGCCAGGAATCCGGAGGGAAAATTTACCGCTAATTTTGGCCAGTTATCCCGGAAGGGTGGAGTAAACCGCCTGAACGTAGCGATCACCCGGGCTCGAAAAGAAAACATCCTGGTAACGAGCCTGAAGTTGGAGGACTTCAAGGAGCGGCACCTGCAAAATCCCGGCATTCGCATGCTACGGGACTACATCGACTATGCGGGAGCGGTGCAAAAGGGAAAGATCCCGGAAATTACGTTTACCACACCCGGATACAATAGCAGCTGGTCGTTAAAAAACCACCTGATCGGCACCTATGGAAATCACGAGGTGGGAGAAAATCCCTATGTTCGGGTGATGGACCTGGAAGTGAAAGAAGGAGACAAGGCCATTGCCGCTATCCTTACCGACGACCAACGCTTTTTTTCGTCCACATCGGCAAAAGAAGCCTTTGTATACCATCCTCAATTACTCACAGCCAGGAACTGGAACATGGTATTTCTTTTTAGCCGTCAGTATTGGCTGGACCGGGAAGACTTACTGCAGACCAAACTCTCTCAGGGCAAATTTTCCGGAGAGGAAAACAGCAAATGAGTTGTTGGCAGTTTCGGATTGCTCCGGGGCCACTTTCTCTTGCGGTTGAATGGACGATTAGGGAGCGCCGTTGCCGTCCGTAATTTTGATCCCCACGGACTCAATTCCGTCCAGCGTATCCTTTCGCATGTATTGGACCAAATGAATGCTGCCGCCAATGGGTAGGCTGTTCCCTGGCAGGGTATCGTAGACCGTACGCCGGTTGCCAAACCCCTTACCCAATGGCCTGCCTGTTTTGGAATCAAAAAGCCCGATATTTACCAGCGAATCCATTACCGTATTTGACAGGCCGTCTTTGAGCAGGTATCGCACGTACAGGTTGTGGTATTCGTACCGGTCGTTGTACCGTATCCCGATCGACTGAACCAGTGGCGACACCGTTTCCAGTGAATCCACATAAAAGCTCAGGGTGTCTGTGACCACCCAGTATTGGGAGGGGAGGTCCTGAAAGGATTCGTAACGCCTACCCGGTTCGCAGGCCCAATAAAGGATCAGGATAGACCCTATCAGGCATAGACGGTTCATTCGTTTACGCGCCATCTGAAGGACCCTTATTGGGTTTATTTTGCCCCCCCCGGTTCCGGTTGGGATTGGGTTTTCTTTTCCGATTCCGGGAGGCATTCCCCGCTCCCTTGGATTCTCCGGTAGCACCTTTGGGCGTTGGCTGAGAAGGATTTTCTTGCCCTCCTCGGTTTCTGTTGCCTCTTTTGGGATTCCGGTTTGGTCTTCTGGGTTTGGATGGCGTATCTCCCGTAGCCGCGATTTCCTGGGTAGGCGGCTTTCGGTTTTTTGGCTTGCGCTTTTTCTTTCGCTTGGTTTGGGCAAATTTCTTATCCAGCAGTTCCAGGTCTTCGTTGGTTTTATTCAGGTCGTATTCGCCCTCAAATGCGTTGTCTTGCTTGAGGTTGAATGGAGTGATTCCCTTTTCGTTTTGTTCCAGGATCACCTGTACCCGGTCACAATCGATGGAATGCCAATTGTTGTCATCGTTGTAGCTAAACCACATGAGTCGTCGAAAAATATCGGTTTTCTGTAGTTTGGCCGGACCCGCCTCGGTCAGCAAGGGTTTCTCAATTTTGGGGATATCTTTTAAAGCACTCAGGTAGCTATCCAGTTCGAAATTCAGGCAGCATTTCAGTCTGCCACATTGCCCGGATAGCTTGCTCGGATTCAGCGAGAGGTTTTGGTAGCGCGCGGCAGAAGTGGTGACACTCTTAAAATCGAAAATCCAGGTGGAACAACAAAGTTCCCGGCCGCAAACGCCGATTCCACCCAATCTCCCGGCTTCCTGCCGGAGACTGATTTGCCGCATTTCTACTCGTATCTTGAATTCGGAAGCCAGGATTTTGATCAATTCCCGGAAATCCACCCGGTCGTCTGCCGAATAGTAAAAGGTGGCTTTTGAATTGTCCGCCTGGAATTCCACATCGGAAAGTTTCATTCCCAGCTTCAACTCATCGATGATTTGCTTGCTTCGGTAAAGGGTGGGGAGTTCCCTGTTTTTGGCATCCTGCCATTTTTCCAGATCCTTTTGGCTGGCAATGCGGTAGATGCTGGTAAGGGAGTCGTCGTTTTTGACTTTCCTTTTTTGCATTTGTAACCGGACTAGTTCTCCCTGAAGGGAAACGTAGCCGATGTGGTGGCCATTAGGTACGTCCACCACCACCGGGTCGCCGGTGGTTAGCGGCAAGAGTTGGCTGTTTCGAAAATAATCTTTTCTTCCTCCTTTGAACTTTATTTCTACAACATCAAATGTATCAACTTCTGGGATTCCCATGTGGGAAAGCCAGTCAAACGAATTCATTTTATTGCAATCCCCTGTACCGCAGCTGCCATTGTTCTGGCAGCCTCCAACGCCCTGCGTATCGGTACTGCAATTGGTGCATCCTGACATATTCTTATCTATTTAAAGGGAGTTTCCTCCTCGTGAAAACGGGGAAACCGTTCAATTTTCCAATTCCAGGATATCTTGACCGATATCCTTTCGGAAATTGACGTTTTCCCAACGTATTTGGTCTACGCGTTCGTAAGCGTTTCGAATCGCTTCTTCCGTCGTAGCCCCGATTCCTGTTATTCCCATTACCCTTCCACCGTTGGTACCAATGGTACCGGAGTTCGTGGTTTGTGTGCCGGCATGAAAGGTAAGGGCATTTTCCAGGGTATTTTTTTCCAGGCCGGAAATGGTTTTTCCCTTCTCGTATGCTCCGGGATAGCCTCCTGCTACCATCACCACCGTGGCGGTAACCGTGGAGGCGGTTTTTAGCTCGTAACCGGCTAGTTTTTTATTGGCGATGGCGTCCAGCAGTTCCAGAAAATCGCTTTCCACCCGCGGAAGGACTGCTTGCGTCTCCGGATCGCCCATGCGCACGTTGTATTCGATCACATAGGGCTCGCCGTCCATGTTCATGAGACCGATAAACAGAAACCCCCGGTAGTCGATACCGGCGTCATGCAATCCCCGGATCGTCGGTTGTACGATTTTTCGGTCCACCTTTTCCATAAATTCTGCATCCGCAAAGGGTACGGGACTGATTGCGCCCATACCTCCGGTGTTGGGGCCGGTGTCCTTCTCGCCAATGCGCTTGTAATCCTTGGCCTCGGGAAGTATTTTATAGGTATCGCCGTCCGTGGCGACGAAAACAGAAAGCTCGATTCCCTTCAAAAAGGTTTCCACCACCACTTTTGAAGAAGCTTCGCCAAACTTATGCCCCTCTAGCATGTCGCGCAGACTGCTTGTCGCCTCCTCCAGGTCGGTACAAATCAAAACACCTTTGCCAGCTGCCAAACCATCAGCTTTGAGCACGATGGGAAGCTGCTGGGTTTTCAGGTACTCCATTCCTTGCAGCAGCGTCTCTTCGGTAAAGGTGGCGTAGGTTGCGGTCGGAATCCCGTTTTTCACCATGAATTCCTTAGAGAAGTCCTTACTACCTTCCAGTTGAGCCCCGGCTTTCCCCGGACCGGCCACCGGGATGCCGGCAGTTTTCGGGTCAAGGGCTAAAAAGTCCTTCAGGCCTTTTACCAGCGGCTCTTCGGGGCCTACTACCAGCAAATCAACGGTATTTTTTAGGCAGAAATCACGGATACCGGGAAAGTCATTCACTGCCAGAGCTACGTTTTCCCCCAAGGCAGCTGTACCGGCATTGCCCGGTGCGATCCATAGTTTGTTGCAATGCGTACTTTGATTTATTTTCCAGGCAAAGGCGTGTTCCCTGCCACCGCTTCCTAAAAGCAAAATATTCATGTATGTCTGTATTAATTGGCGTGATCGGAAATAAATTTAATTCGGTACACCCGCACTTCCTCTTCCGAAAAGTCTTCGTCTGCCAGCTCCGTCATGGCTTCCCTGATTTTATCTGTATCCGCCGTCATAAAATACTCATGGAGGATGTCTTCTCGTTCGTCGTCCATGATATTTTGAATGTAATAGTTAATATTCAATTTAGTGCCGCTGTAGATGATTTGTTCAATCTCATGCAGCAAATCGCCCATGCTGATATTTAAATTATTGGCAATTTCGTCCAGATCGATTTTCCGGTCGATTTGCTGAATAATCGTGATTTTCACCTTGGAGCGGGTGCCGGAGGTTTTGACTACCACATCCGAGGCCGTGATAATTTCGTTTTCCTCCACGTAGTTTTCGATTAGCCTCAGAAAACTAGCTCCAAACTTGGTGACTTTCCCCATTCCTACCCCATTGATTTGGGCGAGTTCTTCCCGGGTGGTGGGATATACGGTGGCCATCTCCTCCAAAGATGGGTCCTGAAAAACCACATAAGGAGGCAAGTTTTTGGCTTTTGCTACCTTTTTCCTTTCCGCCTTCAGTAATTCGAAAAGCTTTTCGTCGTAGGCTTTACCCATGCTGTTCAGCTCTTCGGCGGACACGTTTTCGGCCATTTCCTCGAAATTATGGTTCTTACTGATTTTGACAGGGTAAGGTGCCTTTAGAAAGGATTCGCTTTTTTTAGACAGCAGGATGATGCCGTAGTTTTCGATGTCTTTTTCCAGTAGTCCAAAGATCATCGCCTGCCGGAGGACGGTTTTCCAGTGGGTGGCATCTTTATCTTTCCCCAAACCATAGGTAGATAGTTTGTCGTGGTCGTAACTTTCGATGTACTCGTTCTTTTCGCCGCGGACCAGGCTGACGATATGATCCATACTAAACCGCTGATTGGTTTCTTTGACAGCCGTGATGACGGTTAGAAGGTCCTCTTTTCCATCAAAGGTTTCTTTAGTTTTTTTACAGTTGTCACAAAATCCGCAATCTTTATCCAGGGTTTCACCAAAATAGTGGAGCAGAAAGCGCCTCCTGCAAACGGAACTTTCCGCATACGCGGCCATCTCCTGAAGCAGTACTTTCGAGTTTTCCCGCTCGTTCACCGGCTTATCTTTATTGAATTTCTCTAGTTTGAGAATGTCTTCGTACCGGTAAAACATCAGGCAATGCCCTTCGAGTCCATCCCTGCCCGCTCTACCAGTTTCCTGGTAGTACCCCTCCAGCGATTTGGGCACGTCGTAGTGGATCACGTACCGAACGTCCGGCTTGTCAATGCCCATGCCAAAAGCAATGGTGGCCACGATGACATCTACCTCTTCGTTCAAAAAATCATCCTGATTCTTGATCCGCACATGCCCATCAAGTCCGGCATGGTAGGGAGCGGCTTTGATCCCGTTGACCTGAAGCAACTCCGCGATCTCGGCGACCTTTTTTCGGCTAAGGCAGTAGATGATTCCCGACTTTCCTTTCTGCGATTTGATGTATTTGATGATCTCTTTTTTGGTATCGTTTTTTAACTTTGGCCGCACCTCGTAATAGAGATTGGTTCGGTTAAACGAAGACTTAAAAAGATCGGCTTCTTCCATCTGAAGATTTCGCTGAATATCCTGCTGTACCTTGGGTGTGGCGGTGGCGGTCAGTGCAATCACCGGTAAATTATCCCCTATCTGTGAGATGATGGATTTAATCTTCCGGTATTCCGGCCGGAAATCGTGCCCCCATTCGGAGATGCAATGGGCTTCATCGATGGCGACGAAACTGATGGTAGCATTCTTGAGAAACTGGATATTCTCTTCCTTGGTAAGGGATTCCGGCGCCACATACAACAACTTGGTCAGTCCGGCTGAAACCTCACTTTTCACGCGGTTAGATTCCGATTTGCTGAGCGTCGAGTTCAGAAAATGGGCATTAATTCCAAAACTATTGAGTTGGTCCACCTGATTTTTCATCAAAGCGATCAACGGGGATATGACAATTGCCGTACCTTCCTTGGAAACGGCAGGTAATTGGTAGCAAAGGGATTTTCCGGCACCCGTGGGCATAATCACAAACGTATTATTACCCTTAAGTATGTTATCTACAATGAGTTGTTGGTTTCCACGGAACTGATTGAAACCAAATATTTTTTTAAGATTATCTTTTACTGCGTTATCCACTACACGAATAGTTTAATGAGTTGCTCCTTGCCAATCATTAAAGTTTAAGGTAAATCTTTTCTACCTTTGTACAAAATTAACAATTAACAACTGTAAAATTGAAATTACTAAAAAATATTAAAACCACGGCAATAAATGTGCTTCAAAACGAAGCGCATGCGCTTTTAAATTTAGTTCCTCATATAGGGGATGAATTTGAGGCTTGCGTGGCCGATTTATTGCAAACTTCGGGACGGATCGTGGTCACCGGTATTGGGAAAAGTGCTATCGTCTCAAATAAAATTGTGGCGACGCTCAATTCTACAGGAACTCCTTCTTTGTTTTTACATGCTGCCGATGCAATTCATGGAGATTTAGGTATGATAAAAAAAGAAGATTTCGTAATATGCGTATCTAAAAGTGGAAATACACCGGAAATTAAAGTGTTAGTCCCTTTGCTTAAACAACTGGGGAATAAGCTGATAGCGTTGGTGGGAAACAAGGAAAGCTATTTGGCTACGCAAGCTGACTATGTCTTGTACGCGGGGATTGCTGAAGAGGCCTGCCCCAATAATTTGGCTCCTACTACCAGTACTACTGCACAAATGGCCATGGGAGATGCCCTGGCGATCTGCCTGCTTTCTGCAAGGGGGTTTACCGCCGAGTCTTTTGCCCGGTATCATCCGGGAGGAGCCCTGGGGAAACAGCTTTATTTGAAGGTGGCCGATGTGATGGACAGGTCCCTGCTTCCACTGGTACCGGAAGATGCATCATTGAAGGACGTGATCCTTGAAATCAGTAGCAAAAGACTTGGTGCTACCGCCGTCGTCGGCGCGAAGCAGCGCTTAATCGGGATCATCACGGATGGCGATCTTCGAAGAATGCTGCAAAACGACCCGGACCTCTCCCGCATACGCGCAGGAGCCATCATGACACCGGCGCCCAAAACTATTGAAAGCGATGCGTATGCCGTGAAAGCACTCGGGCTGATGCGCTCGTTCAATATCACCCAATTGGTCGTGATGGAAGCAGCGAAAGTGATTGGGTTTATTCACATACACGATTTGATGAAGGAAGGGATTGTATAGTTATGAAAGCAGCGGATAGATACGTCGTTATTTTGGCGGGCGGGATTGGGATCAAATTTTGGCCGTATAGCCGGCACAATAAACCCAAGCAGTTTTTGGATTTGCTAGGCACGGGTCGATCCCTGCTGCAAATGACCTACGATCGGTTTCGGCCCAATTACGAACCGCATCAGTTTATTGTGGTGACCAACCGGAAATACCTGCAATTGGTAAAGGAGCAACTGCCCGAAATTCCCACAGACCGCTTGCTGGTGGAGCCGATGAGACGAAACACTGCTGCATCCATTGCATTGGGTAGCTATAAAATCAAAAAACTCAATCCCAATGCCCGGGTGATCGTTAGCCCTTCGGATCAGTTGATTTTTAATGAAAACGCATTTTTTGAGGCCATTGAACTAGGGATGGAAGCGGCCCGGCAATCCGGGAATCTGGTTACCCTCGGGATTCGTCCCAACCGCCCGGATACAAGTTATGGGTACATTCAATACTTTCCGGACAAGGGAAACCCGGTAAAAAAGGTAAAAACCTTTACCGAAAAACCCGATATTTCCCTGGCTACCACCTTTCTCGAAAGCGGTGATTTCGTGTGGAATTCCGGGACCTTCGTTTGGAAAAACGAAAGTATCATTGGCGCATTCGAACATTATTTACCGGAAATGGCCGAGGTGTTCGAAGAAGGAGAGGCCTATTTTTGTACGGAGAAGGAACAGGAGTTTTTGAAAAAGGCCTACAGCCTGATCCGGAATATCTCGATCGATCACGGCATATTGGAAAAATCCGATGAGGTTTTTACCGTTTTGGGTGACTTTGGCTGGTCGGACCTGGGGTCCTGGCAAAACCTCTACGAAGTCAGCCAAAAGGACGAGGTAAAAAACACGGTGCTGGGCAAAGCCCTGCTCTATGAAACGGAAAATTGTTTCATAAAGCTACCCAAAGACAAGCTGGTAGTCATTCAGGGGCTAAAGGATTACCTGATAAGCGATAGTGAAAACGTGCTGCTGATCTGCAAGCTGGGTGATGAGAGCAAGTTCCGCGAATTTGTGACGGATGCAAAGAAGATCGACGAGCGGTACATTTGAGGGAGACTACATATCCTGCATGACACAGCCCGGTTCAGTCGTTTTTCGTTTTTTCAAAAGCGGCGACCGCATTTCTTACCGATCCGTATTGCGCCAGCATTTCGCCTGCTTTTTGCTCTTCCAGGCCGGTAGCTTCCATGATCATGCGCGTTCCGCGTTGGACCAGTTTTTTATTGGAGAGCTGCATGTCCACCATTTTGTTTCCTTTTACCTTTCCCAGTTTGATCATGATACTGGTAGAGATCATATTCAGCGCCAGTTTCTGTGCCGTTCCTGATTTCATGCGGGTGCTTCCCGTGACGAATTCCGGACCTACCACCACTTCTACGGGCAGGGATACCGCTCGTGCCAGGGGGCTTCCCTGGTTGCAGGTAATGCATCCGGTAAGCAGTCCGGACTTCCCGGCTTCCTGTACGCCACCGATGACATAGGGAGTAGTACCGGAGGCAGCAATGCCGATGACGGTATCCTGGGGATGAAATCCGTATTGCTGAATATCTTTCCAGGCCTGCCCGGGATCGTCTTCGGCATTTTCTACAGCCTTTCGGATGGCCAGGTCGCCTCCGGCGATTATGCCAATGACCAGATCGTGCGGTACTCCATACGTTGGCGGGCACTCGGACGCATCCAATATCCCCAATCGACCGCTTGTACCGGCCCCTATGTAAAACAGCCTACCGCCCTGTTCCATTCGTGGCACAACGGCCTCAATCAGGGCTTCCAATTGAGGCAGCGCTTTTAAGATCGCCAGCGGAACGGTCTGATCTTCCTTGTTCATGTTCGTCAGCAATTCCCTGACGGACATGTTTTCCAGGTGATCGTAAAAAGAGGGACTCTCGGTAGTACTCATATTTTTTTCTGATGATATAATGTCAATCCTGCAATCGGTGTTTCGATAACGGTTTTTATCTGAATGTTCAGGTCTTCGCCGACTTTTCTAAGCACGTCGTGGTTGAAAAAAGCGATTGATCCCACAAAATTTACGGGCTTTTTCTGGTACTGTTCGTAACGCATCACGTGCCGGTGAAAAAAGTCTTTAAAGCCCTTGTACAGGAGCTGGTAGCAATAAGGGTCGGATTTGTGTTGGGTGATAAACGTGCAAAAACCTGCCATGTAGCGATTTGGGAATGGTTTTTTGTACACATTGTCCTGAATGTCAAAAATGGACAGGTTGTAAATATCGAGTACCTGTTCCCGGATAGCGGCAGGCATATCGTCGTAAATGAAATCCTGCAAGAACTGCCTGCCGATATAGGAACCTCCTCCTTCGTCTCCGAGCAGGTAGCCGGGAGAGGGCCGGCTTTGGGTGATGGTTTCACCGTCATAGTCTCCGCTATTGGAACCGGTGCCCAGAATGCATGCGATACCGGCTTCGTGGCCGCAGGTGGCCCTGGCAGAGGCGAGCAAGTCATGGTCTACAAAGACCTGTGCTTCCGGGTACAAACTATTGATCGCTTGCCTTACCGATTCCTGATTGCTTTCTGAGGTACAGCCAGCACCATAGAAGTGTACCTCCCGGACTTGCTGTTTTACGGCCAGTAGCGGAGGCACGTTCAACCCCGCGATCATGTCCTGTTTAGACTGATAATAGGGGTTGAATCCCACGGTACGGAATTGAGAGACGGTACCATCTGTTTGGATTCCCCGCCAATCGGTCTTACTGGAACCACTGTCTGCGATAAGAATCATTTACTTTAAGTAGCCTATTGGTTTAAATTTGTCAAATACCTTTGCGGTGTGAGGGGCTTTTTTCAATTCTTCGGTCAGGTCTTGCCCGGCCCAGTGTTCGTAATGGCGGCCGTTTTTCCAAAGCCGGGACTTGCCCAGATCGTAGATTTTACCCTCGAAAGCAATCCAAATATCCGGCCGGTCTTGCCCGTTCCGCAGGGCAAGTTCGTTTTTTGAAATGGTTAGCATGCGTTTTCTTTCCTGTAAATATACCCCAGGTCCTTCTATTTGGACCATTACTTAGTAGAGTTTCAACTGGGAATTCACCCATCGTTCGGGGATTTCCCCTTTTTGGGCCGTTTGGTAATCTTGGTAGCTACAGGGGATGATGGTGTCTCGTTTGAATTTTTCGTTTTTATTTTTTGGAATCTCCATCCACCATTTACCGCTCAATTTGCTTTTATAAAAATGCAAAATGGAGGGCTTTGAGTCCAGAGAAACCGTGTATTTGATGTAATCGCTGCCGCGAAACGACAAACTGTCTTTTCGTTGATAGAAGCCCTCGATAAAATACCAAATCATGGTTGCGATGACGGAGGCTGTTTTAAGTCGTGAATCATCCAGCAAGGCATGGTATCCATAGATGCCTATGGAGCTTAGTTTTTCATTCATTCCTGCAAACCAGCAAATTTGGCAAGCCTCTTCAGCACTTAGTCCGAATGGCTGCCCTTCGATGGCACCGGGCGCATCCGAGGAATGGATCGCGCACAGGTCAAAACTCATGAGGTCAGCATTCCGTATCAATGGCTCGGTTTCCTTAAAGCTATCTCTCAATTGTCCCAGTCGGACGTGATCGAAATACAGTTTTTCGAGCGTGGTTACCAATTCGGGATCGGTCAGAAAGCTTTGGTAGGCAAGGTGACAATAATTGAACATGTAATTGGGCTCGTGCAAAATGATGCCCTGCGAATGTCGGTCCTGCGGTTTTCCCTTGTCTTCCATATCCATTTTGGCATCCACTGTAAGCAGGCTCACCAGCTTTTTCATGTGCTGGTACCCTTTGTACTGTCCCAGGTCCAGGTCATGGCTGCCACCGATGTAAATGGGTAATATTTGCGCGCGTAACAGAAACTCACCGACGCGGCTGAGCAATGCGAGGGTTTCTTCCCGGCTCGTCCCGATTTTCAGGTTTCCCAAATCAGCTATGCTGTAATTGTTTTGGCCTTTTTTTAATGGGTAAAGCTTTTTTCGTATGCTTTGGCTGCTTCCCGGGGAATTGCTCAAAAGCGAATCTTCCGCACCTCGGTATTCTTCTACCCCAATGAGGGCAATGTGTATCCCCTGAAGATCGGGAAACGTTTCGCCATGGCAGTGAATGTGGTAGAAAAAAGCATTGTGCCCGAACTCGGTTTGCAAAATGTCTGCCGGTACGGGCTCGAAAAATGCCTGAAGATCCATGAATAATCGGTAAAATTTATTTACAAATGTATCGAAAATACATGCAAAAAAAAAGTCCCGTCAATCGAACGGGACTCCCGGGGACTTAGCCTCCAAAATCATCAAATCGGATGTTTTCTTTCGGTACGCCCATGTCATCGAGCATTTTCAAAACCGCCGAATTCATCAGCGGAGGACCGCAGAGATAGTATTCGATTTCGTCCGGCTCGTCAATATTCTTCAGGTAATTGTCGTAAAGAACCTGATGGATGAAACCTACAAAACCGTCTCCCTCTTTGTCGTCAAGGGATTTTTTTACTTTCCAATTGTCTTCCGGCAGGGGCTCAGACAAGCCAATGTGGAAATTGAAATTTGGAAAATCTTTCTCAATGTCCCGGAAATGCGGGGTGTAAAAGAGTTCCTTTTTAGATCGTCCGCCGTACCAATACGTTACCTTTCGGCTGGTTTTCTCCGTGTGGAATAGGTGGAACAGGTGCGAACGCAGGGGAGCCATGCCCGCTCCTCCACCGATGTAAATCATTTCTCGCTGGGTAGGATTGATATGGAATTCCCCATAAGGACCGGATATGGTTACCTTATCCCCTGGCTTTCGGGAAAACACATAGGAAGAACAAATGCCTGGATTTACGTCCATCCACTTATTATTTGCCCGATCCCATGGAGGGGTGGCGATACGAATGGTCAGCATGACGATATTGCCCTCAGCGGGATGGTTTGCCATGGAGTAAGCACGGAAGATTTCCTCGTCGTTTTTCATGACCAGGTCCCAAAGACCAAATTTATCCCAATCGCTCTTATAGACGTCTTGAGGGTGTCCGAGCTCGGGGTGCGGCGTAATGTCCATGTCCTTGAAACCAACGGTAATTGGGGGCACATCGATCTGTATGTACCCTCCTGGTTCGAAATCGAGGGTTTCACCTTCGGGCAACTTTACTTTAAATTCTTTAATGAATGTGGATACATTATAGTTGGAAACTACTTCGCATTCCCATTTTTTGATCCCGAATATTTCTTCCGGTATGCGGATGCGCATGTCATTTTTTACCTTCACCTGGCAAGAAAGCCGGACATTGCTTTGTTTTTCGGCCCGGCTAAGGTGTCCCTCTTCGGTGGGTAGCACCTCTCCACCTCCATCTTCAATGGTGCATTTGCACATGGCACAGGTACCTCCTCCGCCACAAGCGGATGGGAGAAAGATTTTTTTGTTTCCCAGTGTTGACAGCAGCGTGGATCCGGCGGAAGCGATCAATGGATTCTTCTCGTCTCCATTTATTATGATTTTCACATCACCCGAAGCCACCAACTTGGATTGGGCAAACAGAAGAACAAACACCAGTAGCAAAATGATAATGGTAAATGCTACAATCGAGGTAATGATTACTGAACTCATCTAATCAATTTTTATCTTTATCAGTACGTTTTAACTGGCTTTCGAATGGTACAAATATATTTATATTTCAACAAAACCAGTGCAATATCAGGATAATTTCATCCTATCTTTTACCAGGGTTAACTCGTTAACTGCGCAGTAAGTTTAGCAAAGTGTAAATTCTGTTTTTCAACTGACGCCTATCGATGATAAAATCCAGAAAACCATGTTCCAAAACAAACTCCGAACTCTGAAATCCTCTGGGAAGGTCCTTTCCGATCGTTTCCCGTATAACTCGTGGGCCGGCAAATCCAATCAAGGCTCCCGGTTCGGCGATATTAAAATCGCCCAGCATGGCATACGATGCAGTCACTCCACCGGTAGTAGGGTCGGTCATCAGCGAGATGTACGGGATTCCTGCATCGTCCAGCAAGGCCAATTTAGCGGACGTTTTTGCCATTTGCATGAGACTAAAGCCGGCTTCCATCATCCGGGCTCCTCCGGATTTTGAGATCATCAAAAAGGGGACCTTGTGCTTCAGGGCGTAGTCGATGGCACGGGCGATTTTTTCACCTACTACCGAGCCCATGGACCCACCGATGAAGTTAAAATCCATGCAGGTAATGACCAGGTCCAATCCATTTAGTTTCCCGACACCGGTTCGCGCGGCGTCTTTCAGGTTGGTTTTGGCAATGGAGTCCTTGATTCGGGAGGTATACGACTTGCTGTCTGTAAACGAAAGCGGGTCTCCGGAGATCATGTCTTTGTCCAGTTCTTTAAACTGATTGTCATCGAACAGAATTTCAAAGTACTCTTTGGAGCCGATTTTTACGTGGTAATCATCATCCGGGCAAACGTAGGAGTTGTTTTTTAATTCACGGGTGTGGATGATATTCCCTTTCGGAGTCTTGTACCACAACCCATCGGGGGTATCTTTTTTTTCCTCGGTAGAGGTTTTGATTCCCGCATCTTTCCTTTTAAACCAAGCCATAAAGTTTTGTTTAAATTAGCCCAAATGCATTTGGGATTACAAATTTATGCGTATTATCCATTAAATAAAACCGAAATCTGTATTCTCAAAAATTAAACGATGATCAAGGGCTCCCTCCTTCAGCACCCTTTTGCAGGATCACCCGGCTTTTCGGGAGCGCGTCCGGGTAATTTTCCTGTAGGTAGGTCAGCATTTTTTCCCGCACCAAACACCTGAGATCAAAGGCACTAGGGCTGTCGCGGGCACTCATTAGACAGCGGATTTCTACGGTCTTTTCTGTAAAATCAGTTACCTGCAGCACTTGGACCTTCCTGTCCCAAAGCGTGCTTTCCTCGAGAATTTCTTTCAGTTTAATTTTTAGATTTTCGACAGGGATGGTGTGGTCCAGGTAAATAAAGACGGTTCCCCAGATAGCGGCAGTGGTTCGGGTCCAGTTCTGGAAAGGCGTTTCCAGAAAGTAATTGATCGGCAGGACCAAGCGCCGCTGATCCCAAATTTTGACCACCACGTAGGTAAGGTTTATTTCTTCGATTTTTCCCCATTCCCCTTCCACCACCACCACGTCATCAATGCGTATGGGTTGGGTAAAAGCTATCTGAAAGCCAGCCAATAGGTTGGCAATGGATTTCTGCGCAGCGAATCCGACGATGATACCCAGGATACCCGCCGAAGTCAGCAAGCCTGCTCCCAACTTGCGGGCAGATTCAAAATTCATCAAGATGGCCGATAACGCAACAATGACGACCACGATGATGAATAGCTTTCGAATAAACGCCACCTGAGTGAGAACGCGACGTTCCCGAAGGTTGTCTTCCTTATCGGAGGTAAAGTTGTCCAAAAAGGCATGCCGCAACACATTGGAAAATTCAATAAGGATCCAGGTCAGGGTTACGATTGCCAAAACCACGAAAAAAGGATGCTTACCCAATTCAATCAGGTTTGGAGGTGAAATATAGGGTTCTATAAGGGGGAACAAGGCAAAAAACAACCCCCACTTCAAGGCATTGGAAAACTTCCGCATGGATCGTTTGCCCCTTTCCGAGGTGGGCTTGTAGGCCAATCGTGCCAGTTTGGGGAAAACCAGTAAAAGGAAGGCATGGCTAATCACCAGAATGCCCAAAACAATACCAATAAAAACGAGGGTTTCTCTATCCATGGGTGTAATTGAAAGGCGTGAGTGGGCTAGAAACGCAAAATTGTACAGCGCTTTCGTTTGCAAAACTTCATAGCGGCATGAAAAACTGATTAATTGATTAAATTAGGGTTTATTTCTGACGAAATCAATTTTCTGATTATCTTTAAGACACAAACCGTAACACAGACCATGCAACTCACCCACCTCTTTGTTTTTTCTGCCGTAATTCTGACCGGCGCCTATTTTATTTATGGGAAATATGTTTTTAAGAAATTCAACATCAACAACAACAACCTGACGCCTTCTCATCGCCTGAGTGACGGTGTGGATTACGTTCCCAGTAAGCCCATTGTGGTATTGGGGCATCATTTTGCCTCCATAGCAGGTGCCGGACCCATCGTTGGACCCATCATCGCCATTACCTTTGGCTGGGTGCCTGCCGTGATCTGGATACTGATTGGAGGGATATTTTTTGGAGCCGTTCACGACCTGGGCAGCATGGTGGCTTCTCTCCGAAATGACGGAAAGTCTATCGGGGTGATCATACAGAACACGATTGGCAAAAAGGGGAAGCGGCTGTTTATCCTATTTAGTTTTTCCACCCTAATCCTCATTATCGCCGTGTTTGCAGACATCATAGCCAAGACCTTCGTCAGTAATCCCGGCGTGGCCTCGGCGTCGATTTTATTTATTGGGCTGGCTGTGGCCTTCGGCTTTGTGACGAAGTTGACCGGACAACGAAAAACGGCATTTCTGGTGGCGTCCATTTTGGGGGTTGCTATCATGTACTATTTTGTTTACCTGGGCATGCAGATGCCTTTTGTATTGGATTATCAGGTTTGGATATACATTTTGCTGGTCTATGCCTTTATCGCTTCCGTTACGCCGGTTTCCATGCTGCTTCAGCCAAGGGATTACCTGAATAGCTTTCTGCTTTACGGGCTGATACTGGCCGCCATTATCGGGGTGTTTGTAGCCAATCCGACCATCGCCATGGATACGGATGTACACATCACGGACGAGAACCTGGGGTACTTATTTCCGGTATTGTTTGTGACCATTGCCTGCGGGGCGATCAGTGGATTTCATTCCCTGGTTGCTTCCGGTACCACTTCCAAGCAACTGGATAAGGAATCCGACGCAAAAGTAGTGGGTTTTGGGGGCATGTTGATTGAGTCCTTCCTGGCCATTATTTCAGTGGGAGCCGTAGTAGTGCTGACCCGCTCGGATTATT
Source organism: Cyclobacterium xiamenense (assembly GCF_009467825.1). Classification (GTDB taxonomy): domain Bacteria; phylum Bacteroidota; class Bacteroidia; order Cytophagales; family Cyclobacteriaceae; genus Cyclobacterium; species Cyclobacterium xiamenense. The sequence goes on from NZ_WIOK01000007.1 coordinate 163,114, forward strand.
TGTCCCGATTGGGAGAAGAGGGGCCGGTCCCGTTGTTTGCCGATGGTCTCGGCACCATCATCTCTTCCATGGGGGTGCCGGAGTCTTTTGCGGTGGGATTTGTGGCACTGACGGTGTCGGCATTTGCGCTGACCACCCTGGATACCTGTACCCGATTGGCCCGGTTTACCCTACAGGAGTACTTCGAAGACGTGGAGCAGCCCTTGGGTAAAAAAATCTCGCAAAACCGATACGTTTCCACCACGGTTGTGGTGGTGCTTTCGGTGCTGTTACTGGGCAGCGGAGGCTTTACTACCCTATGGCCCATATTTGGCTCTGCTAATCAACTTTTGGCCGCGTTGGCATTACTGACCATTTCCGTCTGGTTGATCAAAAAGAAAGTCAACCCCACCTTCGTCACCATTCCCATGTTCTTTATGTTTACGGTAACCCTGACTTCACTCGGGTTGTTTGCCTGGCAGAATTTCCAGAAAGATGCTTACGTACTGTCGATTATCGCGGCGATCTTGTTTGTGCTTTCCTTTGCCTTGATCTTTCTGGCCAAAAAAAGCTTAACAAAAGAAATTGAGGTGAAAGAAATGGCCTGAAACCAACCGATAGTGCTGGATTTCAGGCAGCAGAATGGCTTTTTAATCTCAAAACAAGCGGAAGCCCATCGAAACGATCAGTTGATTTTGTCGCTGATCGGTAGGCACCTGGGCAAAGTTGTTGATGGAATTGGTGAGGGCTCCCTCGTATTTCAGGTCCAACAGAAAGTTTCCAATGTCAATGCCCACGCCTGCCTGGTAGCCAAAGGTAAATTCTTCTTTTGGGGGAACAATGCTGGTTCGGGTCCCGTTTCTGGCGACCATATCGCTGTTAAAGACATAACTGGCTACCGGTCCTGCCTGAAACCTGAAAAGCCCGCCCAATTTCATACCTACCATGACCGGGATGTCCAGCCTGTCGAAATTGACGTCGTAATTAAAGGAATTGTTTGAAAAGGATCCGCCCGTGTTGGTATACAAAACCTCTGGCTGTAAATAAATAATCGGCAAATTTATCCGGGCGAATAATCCGAGATGGTACCCCATTTTGGAGTCGTCTCCCTGAAATCCATCGGTCACATGCACGTCTCCCTGGGAGACACCAAATTTAGGGCCTATGCTCAGTACCTGTCCGTTAACCTCTCCAAGGAACAAACCGGTCAAAAGAATCACGATCGCTAGATTTTTCATTTTTTTCTGCAAATTAAACGGATTATCTGTTTCCTATTTACTGAGAACCAACTTTAATGGATTTTAGTATACATTTCTGCGATTTTTTTCTTTCCTTTCCCGAAAGTTGAACCCGGGATACGAAAACCGATAAGTCGTTCGTTTAGTTGCTGTTGTCTTGTCCAGTACCGATGCGTTCTTTGCCCCGGGTTTACTTGCATTCGAGCCGCCGCTCGGGATGATAGAACCCGGGCAAGAAGCGGCGTCTGGCAGACACGAATACTATACGAGTGGATGAATAGTATCAGGCATGCATGCCAAAAGGAAATGGATTACATGAGAAGTATTTCGAATAGTATTTATGTTTTGGCCTGCCTGGGGCTGTTGCTGTATGGCTGTGAGGAGCCGGTTCGGGAGGACCCCTTTGTTGGTATGGGGGCAGCTAGATGGGATGTAGGCAAATCTGCTAACTTTCTACTTTCTGACGACCGATTTACGAAACTTGAGCTAGAGGTCGCCTACATGGAAGGCTTCCGTCCCACCGAGGTCTTGCTGGAAGGGATGGTTGGATTCCTTGAGGAGTTTACTTTCAAGCCCGAGGGAATTGTCCTTAACCTTAGAGAAATTCCTGCTGGGGGAGAGGAATTCTACTCTGCTGAGGCGATTGCTGCCCTGGAAGACCAATACCGGCAAAGCTACAACGAGGGAAATACCGTCTCCGTCTTTCTGCTGGTGGTGGATGGAAATTTTGAGCAAGACGAAACGGAATTTTTCACCATCGGAGCAGCGTACCGAAACACCAGCATGGTGCTGTTTGGAAAACGTATCATGGAAAGTTCAGGAGGCTTCCGTCGGCCGCCCCGGGGAATACTGGAAACAACCGTGGCCTTGCATGAATTGGGCCATCTGTTGGGATTGGTCAATGTGGGGACCGACATGGTAACGCCACACGAAGACGAGGAACACGAGTTTCATTGCGACGAGGAAACCTGCCTCATGTACTGGGCCGTCGAAACAAGTAATGTCTTCCTTTTTGTGCCACAAACCATTCCTACCCTGGATGCAAATTGCAGGAAAGATTTAAAGGCAAATGGGGGGAGGTAGGGTTCCTGCCCCGGTGTAGGGGATAGGGGACAGGAACCCAGGGAACTGGTTAAAATTCGTTGAAAACAGGAGCTTCTTTTTTCACTAATCTCCAGGCCAACCCGATGTTTAGTAAGTAATCCGCGAAAGCAGCGTCCCCATGTCGGTAATTTTGCGGGGTGCTTGCTGCTATATCCGTCACGCTTCTGGTTCGGTTGCGGTGCATGGCTATCGGAACGCTGACATTGAGGGTGAGGTTATCGATCATGTAGCTAATCCCAGGTTCGATAGATATAACGTACCCAGGTCTTCGGAAGCCCGCATCTCCTCCCAGCAGATCCCTTACAGGTATCCCTTCCGCTCTACCACCGAGAGATATTCCCAAGCCATGCAAAAACAAGGATTTGAATACTCCCGAGCGGAAGGCAAACTGGTCTGGTACCGCCATAATGGATTCATTGGACAAGACGGGGTTTAACGTTTCCCGAAACGTACGGGTACCATTGGTCTCCCGGGGATTGATCAGGTAGAACCCATCGTAGAAGAAGATAAATTCCTTTCCCAGAAACTGCAGGCCCTGCATGTCTACAATCAGACCGACACCTCCATCGCCTGGTTGTATGGATTGATCTACCGGTCGTCTTTCCGGAGCTCCTTCGGGCCCAACATTGTAGAAGGTACTTCGTGCATCGTATTTCCCGGTGGGAAGTTTTAGATTGAGGCCGAATGCCACATTGCCGTTTTTGGCTTTTTCTTCTTTAAACAGCCAATAGCCCAAACCCAATCTCACATCGGCGATTCCCTGGGAATAACTCACGTGTCGCTCGGTTCTTCCATGTTCATAAAGGGAGCTTCGTTCATTGTACACAAATGGCAAGGAAACGACCCCGTACCATTGCTTATTGAATGCGTAGCTGATGGTAAAATCAACAGCATGAGACCAGTTGATAACCTCGGTATTATTCGCCACCCTGTCTGGTTCTTCATGGGTTCCTTTAAAATGCCTGAATGACCGAAAATACCGGTAGTTGGTCACAAAATTCCAATCGCCCGTTTGAAGGAGTTCTCCCTGATTCAGGGCATTTCCTACGCCTGAAAACTGCCGGATGGCCACACAGCCTTGGGCCTTGAGTTGATTTTCCGACGCTATGCTTATAAACCATAGCAGTAAAATGCTTGTAACAAATCTATTTTTCATTGGTCAGATTTTTTTCGTTTGTGAAATGAAATTGTGGTCTTCTCTCCTTTTTTTCGCTTACGACCCTAGTAGCGACTGCACGTTCGACATTCGTAGCTGCCCGCCAGACGCCATTGCCTGGTGTATCCGCTTGTTTGCCCAGGTCTGCTACCTAAAGCAATATTCCGGCAGCGTCTGCCAAAGTCGTTCTTACCGATTTGAAACCAGTTTTCCGTCAGGCGCAACAAAACATTGGCTACCCAAAATGGGTAGACCGCTGCAGGTACGACCGCATCGTCACTGGATTCTACACAGGCTGCAGATTCCATACAGTTAAGAAAGGTTGAGATAAGGTTGCAGGAATCGTTTTAGAAGGATGGATTCCCGAATTTTCCCGGAGCAATCACCCCAATCTCGGAGGAGGAGAAGGAATAGGAAGGAGCATGTCCCTGTAGGAACAGATGAAAAATGTACTCCAATTGGTACGCTTGGCAAAGGAGCTTAGGAACACAAATTGAAAAATTGGTTTGATGTAGTCCTTAAATGACGTTTGCGAAATGACCAGTCCATTTTGGTTGCCGGAACTGTTTTCGGGAATCAGGGAAAGAACCCAGGTCTTGGTCTTGATTGCCAAATTGATTTTAGCCATGTCGGGTACATAGACCAACTCAAAGGTATCGTCTTTGAAACGTTTCTGAATGGCCCGGTATGCTTTCCCGTCTTTGGTAAACGGAATGTTGGCTAGCTGAAAACTTTCCTCATCAAAAGAGTATGGCAGCTTCATGGGGATTTTCATGATTTTTTTATCCGGAAAGTCTTCCTGATACACCCGTTCTGACCAATCCTTCTCTACCTTAGCCTGATAGACCCAGTGAAATATGTGATATCCAAAGTGGTAGACGATGAAACACAGCAAAAGAAAAAGGGCAACAATTGGTCTCATATTCCAATGTATTGCCTCAAGGTATAAAAAAAATTTGGAGAAATGAAATGAAAAACCGCTAGTACTAAGAATTCGGGGAGTCAACCGACATTATTAATCCTTCACTTCTTCGTAATCAATATAATCTCCTCCAGACAGGTTGCCTGAGGAGCCTTTTTTCTGGTCACCTGGCACAAAGTCCACGTTTACATTGCCATCCTTGGGTTTGTTTCGTTTTCGCGCTTCTTCTCGCTGGGCAGCCTGCACCTGATCGGCGAATTTTTTCAGTTTACTGTTCAGAAAGTACCGAAGCAGGCTCGAAAAAATCCATCCCAAGGCAATAAAGAAGATTATAATTTTCAATATCATAGCAATCAGTTTTGAATAAGCGGTGTCAAACTCGGGTTTTGGCTGAACCACTCCCTAGTCTCCTAACGGAAAAACACGTTCCACCATTCAATATTAAAAGAAAAATTATAGAAAAGCCAATCGAAGGGCTAGCCCGATGTCCTAAAAAAATCCCGGCTTCCGATTCCAGAAGCCGGGAAGAATGGCTGTTGCGAAAATTAACGGCTCAGATACAGGTTTCGCTCCGCATAGATTTTCAGGAAATAATCGTCCATCAGGTCATCAATGAAATAGATGGCTTCACCGGTGGATTTCATTTCCGGACCCAGTTCTTTGTTAACATTGGGGAATTTATGGAAGGAAAAGACCGGCTCTTTGATGGCATATCCTTTTTTTACCGGAGAGAAGTTGAAATCGGTCACCTTATTTTCACCCAGCATCACCTTGGTTGCATAGTTTACGTAGGGTTCCTGGTAGGCCTTGCAGATAAACGGCACCGTTCGTGAGGCCCTTGGGTTGGCCTCGATCACATACACCTTGTCGTTTTTGATGGCAAACTGAATGTTGATCAGTCCCTTTGTCTCTAACGCCAGGGCAATCTTCTCAGTAAAGGTTTCGATTTGCCGGACTACCAAATCCCCCAGGTTGTAGGGAGGCAATACGGCGTAGGAATCTCCGGAATGGATACCAGCGGGCTCTATGTGCTGCATGATCCCGATGATGTAGACGTTTTCCCCATCGCAAATGGCATCTGCCTCTGCTTCAATCGCCCCTTCCAGAAAATGGTCCAGCAGGATTTCGTTGTTTGGAATGTCTCGTAATACATTCACCACGTGCTGTTCCAGCTCCTTCTCGTTGATGACGATTTTCATACCTTGTCCCCCCAGTACATACGAGGGCCGTACCAGCAGCGGGAAACCGAGCGTTTTGCATAGTTCCAGCGCTTCGTCGGTGCTATGAATGGTGCCAAACTCCGGGTAGGGGACGCCGTTTTCCTTCAATAGGTTCGAAAAACGGCCGCGGTCTTCTGCCAGGTCCAGCGCCCGGAAGCTGGTACCTAATATGGGAATATTATATTTATCGAGTTTTTCTGCCAATTTTAGAGCCGTTTGGCCACCCAGCTGCACGATGACGCCGATGGGATTTTCGTGAAGAATGATCTCGTAAATGTGCTCCCAAAAGACCGGCTCAAAATACAGTTTGTCGGCAATGTCAAAGTCCGTCGATACCGTTTCGGGATTGCAATTGATCATGATGGTCTCGTAGCCGCATTCTTTTGCGGCCAATACGCCATGGACGCAGGAGTAATCGAATTCGATGCCCTGCCCTACCCGGTTAGGGCCGGAACCGAGTACTACTACTTTTTTCTTGTCGGAAACGTGCGACTCGTTTTCTTCACCAAAACTGGAATAAAAATAGGGTGTTTGCGCTTCAAACTCTGCGGCACAGGTGTCGACCAGTTTGAAGATCCGTCGGATACCCATTTCTTCCCGTCGTTTTTGGAAAACCTCGCTTTCCAGACAGCCCAGCAGGTGGGCGATTTGCCGGTCGGCATAGCCCTTGTGCTTGGCCTTTTTCATCAGGTCGGGACTGATGGTTTCCAGCGTTTCTTTACCCAGCACGATATCCAATTGTACCAGTTCCTCGATTTGCTTGAGAAACCATTTGTCAATCTTAGTCAGGTCTTGAATGGTGCGGAAAGAGATGCCAAGCTTGAAGGCATCGTATATGTGAAACAGTCGGTTCCAGCTTGGATTGGCCAGGCTGTACAAGATTTCGTCCTGGTTTTTGACTTCCTTTCCATCTGCACCCAGGCCATTCCGCTTGATTTCCAGGGACTGACAGGCTTTTTGAAGTGCTTCCTGAAAATTCCTTCCGATGCCCATCACCTCGCCAACGGCTTTCATGGATAGACCGAGTTTTCGATCCGAGCCTTTGAATTTATCAAAATTCCAACGAGGTATTTTTACGATGACGTAATCGATGGCCGGTTCAAAGAATGCGGAGGTATTTCCGGTAATGGAATTCTTCAACTCGTCCAGGTTGTACCCGATGGAAAGTTTGGCAGCTACTTTTGCAATGGGGTATCCGGTTGCTTTTGAGGCCAGTGCCGAAGACCGGGATACCCGTGGGTTGATCTCCACTCCGATGATGGTCTGGTTGTCGGGGCTTACCGCAAACTGCACGTTACATCCACCGGCAAAATTCCCAATGCCTTCCATCATGCGAATGGCCTTGTTTCTCATTTCCTGATACACGGTGTCGGGCAGGGTCATGGCTGGCGCGACGGTAATGGAATCTCCGGTGTGCACCCCCATTGGGTCAAAATTTTCGATGGAACAAATGACCACCATATTGCCAATATTATCCCGCAAAACTTCCAGTTCGTATTCTTTCCAGCCCAGGATGCTTTGCTCGATCAATACCTCATGGGTGGGGGAGGCCTGCAAGCCGGCACTCAAGGCTTTTTCGAAATTGTCCGGTCCGTCTACAAAGCCGCCTCCAGTTCCGCCAAGGGTATAGGAAGGGCGGATTACCAGGGGAAAACCGATTTCCTGGGCAATTTCTTTGCCCTGGAGAAAAGACCTTGCGGTTCGCCCCAAGCAGACGTCCACGTTCAATTTTTCCATCAATGCCTTGAATTTCTCCCGGTTTTCCGCGGTTTCGATGGCATCAATGTCTACTCCGATCATTTTGGTACCAAACTTCTGCCAGATACCCGCTTTGTCACAGTCGATGGCTAGATTGAGTGCGGTCTGTCCTCCCATGGTTGGCAACACGCAATCAATATCCGGGTGCTCTTTTAAGATCTGTACGATGGATTTTTTCTCCAATGGCAACAAATACACGTTGTCGGCTGTCACCGGGTCTGTCATGATGGTGGCCGGATTGGAATTGATTAAAGTTACTTTGATTCCTTCTTCCCTAAGTGAGCGGGCTGCCTGGGATCCGGCATAATCAAATTCACAGGCCTGACCGATGATGATGGGGCCGCTTCCAATGATGAGGACATGTTTGATGCTACTGTCTTTTGGCATGCTTGATGGTTTTTTTGATGGCGTTACTTTTGGCTAAATTGGTGCAAAATTAAACAAATTTATTAAACATGCACGGAAAAGCCTTTATTTACCCAAAGGACTGCCGGACAGCGGTAGCCCACACAGCCACAAATATTCCTTTTTCGTGCGCTTGGACCCTTCCCGCGAAAAACGATCGGATGGATCGCAGCCACGGTTTTTCCAACCGGGGGCGCTGCATGCAGCTCAAATTGGCTCCCGGTACGGATCCTCTTGCTATCGGTTCATTGGTTCGGTGGGAGCCGCCAAAGGAGTCGGTTTGCCGAGTGTTATCCTTTTTAAGCATGGCAGGAACTGTGGCATTACTGGTAAAGAATCCGCCTGCCGCCAGCCTCGGTCTGGGGAATCCCGGGTGAATTTTGTAACTTTAATTCTTCAACAAGCGCAACCCATGAGCGAATTCAGCGAAGCCCGATTTAGAAAGACCATCAGCGATATGGACGAAGCAAACCGCCGGGATCCCCATCAGGTACTGGTAAACGGGAGGCCCGTTGCCAAAGAACTGATCTACGGTATCCGCATGTCGGAAATGTTGATGGAGACCTATCCGGATGCGGAGGAGTGCCTGCGGCTGGCGGCCCGTGCCCAGCACATCCAACGGTGGACCATCCCCCGAACCGACTACCCCATGGATCGAAAGGGTTACCTGCTGTGGCGAACCAAATTGAAGCAGTTTCACGGAGAGCTTGCCGGGAAAATCATGAAAACCAACGGGTATTCGGAGCTAGAAATCCAAAAGGTGGAGGATTTGCTGAATAAGCGGCGACTAAAAACGGATCCCGAGGTTCAGGCATTGGAAGACGTGGTATGCTTGGTTTTTTTGATGTATTATTTTCAGGATTTCATCGAAAAGCACCGGGACGAAGTGCCCAAGCTGGTAAGTATCCTCCAGAAAACCTGGAACAAGATGTCGGAAAAGGGGCAACAAAAAGCGCTGGCAATGCCCCACCCCGAATCGGTCAAACGGGTGCTAACAGCAGCACTTGCAGAAAGCTAGTTTGCCACAACCATCGATTCCCGGTAGGTGTGGACGTCTTTTTCAATAGCCGCCAGAATTTCCGTGCCTTCCATATTGGGTTTGGAGTTGCCGTGCTCGGCCCCTCCCAAATCGTATTCTACGTGCAGGATTTTGGGTAAAGTACCGGTAAACCCTTCGTGTTCAAGGAGCAGCTTGAAGTTTACCTCTCCTTTTCCCAGGGGAACATTTACGGGTCGGTTTCCCTGTCCGTTCGGGTTTCCCCAGACGAAATCTTTCAGGTCAAAACTGCGGATTTGTTTTTTTATTACATGATACACGTTTTCATAGGACTGGTAGCCTTCCACTTGTGCGTGTCGTAGATCAAACTGTACGCCGATGTGATCCGGATCAATGCCTTCCAGCAAATGGTAAATTTCCCATACCGATCCACCGATTCTCCTTCCTGCGTGGTTTTGGTAGTGTCCGGTGACCCCGTGTTTTTCGTGAAGCAGGGCCAACCGCTTCATGGCATCGTTGAGACGGGACAATTCGTTGCGAATTTGCGTTGACGGAAAGGACAGGTACCCCATTCGGTAATCCCGGATGCCCTCACCCGCAAGTATTCGTAGGAATTCATCCATCTCATCGAGCTGATGGATGTTCATATCCGTGGTAAGGACGGGGCGGCTCAAGCCCAGATTTTCACTTGCGCTAACCAGCGGGGGTAATTTCTTTTGCAGTTCATCCCTGTCAAAAAATCCGTTCTTTCGTACGGGAAGGTCGATTCCCTCAAAACCCATGGATTTGACCGTTTGGGGTACTTCCTCCAGAGGTAGCCATTGCAAGACCTTGGTAAAGAGGTAAAACGGGCCTGGAGCGGCTTGTTTCAGGACGGGTTTTTGGGAAGCCCCGACGGCTATACCTGGTAGTAGTAAACCGGATCCGGCGGCCATAAGCATTTTTTTCAGGGAGGACCTTCTGTGCATGGGAGGTTATTTTGTTGGGAAACAAATACTGCATCAAGATAGGTCTTTGCCGGAAATAGCGCAAGTGTTTTGAAACAAATTCAAACGAATGACGCGCAAGCTTCTGATAGAAAAGGCCGGTAAAAGGAAGCAGGCGGAGTATTTACCCGCTGTCAGCATCGTAAACAGAGAGTTGCAGGGGGTGCTATACCAACATGAAAAACAGCAGGGAAACCCCCAAAACCAGGATCATTTTCTTTGCTTTTTCCTTTTGGATGGCGCCGAGCTTTTTTTTGCGCAGGGCCAGCACGGCCAGGCTCAGTCCCAGCAATTGCAAAGCCAGCCCCAGGCCGGTCAGGTAACTTCCCCAGGCTTGTCCGGGCCACTGCATGGCAATCAGCACCAGTGGCAGGAGGCAACTCAAAATCCCGACCAATCCGGCAAGAAATGATCTGGAAAGCAATTGTTCTACAGCGTCTGGAGTCTCCTTCATGGCTTATTATGTTTGCGCTTTCTAAAATAGTCGCTCAGTTCGTCTACGGATTTTGTATTCAGTGTCCTGTCTTTGGTTAGTCCGCCTTTTCTTCCAACGATTACCCCGTATTTCATGTCCCAAATGCCCTCGTTTGCATGGGCATCCGGATTGATGCTGAGCACCACTCCCTGATCCATGGCATATCGAACCCAGCGCCAGTCCAGGTCCAGCCGCCAGGGATTGGCATTGATTTCGATCACCACCTGATGCATGGCGCAGGCATCAATGACCGCCCGGTGATCGATCGGGTAGCCCTCCCGGCGAAGCAACAGGCGGCCCGTTGGGTGACCGAGGATGGTGGTGTAGGGATTTTGAATGGCACGGATGAGCCTCGCCGTTGCCTTTTTGATATCCATACTCAGACCGGAGTGGATGGAGGCCACGATGTAGTCAAAACCTGCCAATACGTCCGCTTCGTAATCCAGGCTTCCATCCATCAGAATGTCGCTTTCGATCCCCTTGAATATGCGAAAAGGGGCCAGTTCTTCGTTGAGTCGATCGATTTCTTCGTGCTGCAGGCGAATCCGGTCCTCATCCAGGCCATTCGCGTAAAATGCGGAACGGCTGTGATCGGCCATCCCCAGGTATTCGTATCCGGACGCTTTGCAGTATTCTGCCAGCTCCTTCAGGCTGTTTTTTCCATCGCTGTAGGTAGAATGGTTGTGCAGCGGGCCTTTTAGGTCGTCTACCGTAAGCAGCTCCTCCAGGGAATGCTGTTGGGCCCATTCCAATTCACCGTTTCCTTCCCGAAGCGACGCAGGAATATAGGGGAGTTCGGCCGCGGCGTAGGCCTCCTCCTCGGAGCCGAACGCTTCCGTGTAAAAATGTTCGCCGAGCGTGGCACCTCCTGCCACCGGATGCAGTAGATGCGATCGGCTGGACGTTTTCAAGAGTTTTTGCCGGACAAACGCTTTCTTTTCCGTTAGCAAAAGGACGACCTTCAAACCCAGGGATTCCCATTCTCCCTGCCAGCGAAAGGGGCTGCAAAATCGCTCTTCCCGCCGCAGGCCCTTGACGGCATCAATTTTTTTCAGGCTTTCTCCGGGCGTGTTGGTTCCGATCAGAAACATTACGTTTTCTACAATTTCGGCCATTCTCCCGTATTCGCCCACTGCTGCCAGCATTTCCTGGTCCAGCACTTTTTCCAGGGCCGCCTGAATCGTTTCTCCTGCTTCATCGATATCGGCATACAACCATTTCCCCTGATTTGCGGCGATAAATTCCAGTTTTTGTATGATGCTATCCTGGGTTTTTTCACCAAATCCTTTGAGTTTAGCTACCTGCCCCGCCTGACAGGCTTCCATGAGCTCGTGGGTGGAGGTGATTTCGAGCTCCTTCCATAGGGCTTTGATCTTTTTGGGCCCCAATCCCTTTATTTGTAGCAATTCACGGATGCCATCGGGAGTGTTTTCCAGTAGGGTATCGAGCAGGGGATGGGAGCCCGTTTCCCGGATGCGGGAGATGGTTTCCGCAAGGCTTTTTCCAATCCCGGGAAATTCCTGCAATTGGCTAAGGCTAAGGTCTTGCAGGGGCTTTCCCTCCCGTTCGATGCTGGTAACGGCAGATTGGTACCCCCTGATTTTAAAGGAGTTTTCCTCGTGCAGCTCCATTAGCTGCACGGTCAACTGCAGGATCGTGACAATTTCTTTGTTATCCAAGATGATTTCGTTTCAGATGGCTTCCTTGCAAATGTCCATAATATTTGTTTTAAAATAAAATCAATAGTCTTAACTTAAGCCAGAAATGAAAAAACACGGTCAGCCCCTTACGCCTGTCGGAAAGGAATCGGAAATTACCTTCGTTGATTGAACAAATTTATTACAATCGGTGTATGTAAGAGGGGCGGACGGGCTTCCACAGCAAGTTCAGCAATCGCAGAAAAAGCTGCTTGAACGCAAAAAAAATTCACCAGTTATGAACAAAATGCCGTTATACATAGCCTTTTTCGGGTTGCTGCTTTTTTTCGATACGGTCGAGGCCCAGGTACAGTTTACCCAGCGGTTGGAAGTGGATACCGATTGGGGGGACGATGACTTTTTCGTGTTACCCAGAGAAGGAGGAATGGTGGCATTCCGGATGAAATCAGATACACCCTATGGTAGGAAGGATAAATTCCAATACCTGGTTTCGGACTTTCAATTGCGGTCGGAAGCTACCCGACTCATTACCCTGGACGGGTATTACGAGTTGGTTGGATTCGACCTGGACAAGGAGTTTTTGTACGTGCTTTTTAATAAGGGCTCGCAGTACGATTCGGAAATGGCGATTTTTGAAATCAACCTGGAAAACCAGCAGTTGCGGGAATTGGAGCTCAACAGCATTCTGGAAATGGAGCTACAGGATTTTCTGGTATTTAACAAGCAGGCTGTATTCATGGGTAAATACGATTTCAGGCCGGTGATACAGGTTTTTGACATTGCGAGCCAGGAGGTGATAACGGTACCTGGACTGTTTGAAAAAGACGCACGAATCCTGCAAATGAGAAAAGACCCGGACCTGAACGTCTTCGACGTGGTCATGAGCCGGCGTGATTTTTACAAGAAAAAGATCGTATCGGTGCTCACCTTCGACACCAACGGCAACAAGCTCCGGGAGGTGAAAATTGATGATTTGGGAGATCCTTCCATGGAGATCGTGGAGGGCTTGCTGACCTCCTCGCATAATTACAAGCAGGCGCTTATTGGTCCCTACGGGCTTCGGCGAAAGGAGGCCTATCAGGGATTGTATTTTACCCGGATCAACGAATTTGGGGAATACGAAAACACCTTTTACACCGTACCCGATTTTGAGAACTTCTACAATTACTTGCCGGAGAAAGCCCGCGAAAGAAAGCTCAGAAAGGTGGAAAGAAGCCTTAACCGTGACCAAAACATCCCGATCCGGAATGTGGTGGTGACCCGGGAAATCAACGCTGCGGATGGCTACTACCTGGTGTACAACGATCATTTTATCTCCTCTTCGTCCAGAGCCATCCCCAGAGACGGCATGTACGCGAGTAATTTTTACCGACTTAATCCCATGATGGGTGGGTACGGGGGCCTGTTTAATCCACTATGGATGGACCCCCGGTTTCGTAACACCCAAGTAAGTAATCAGTACAAATACCTGGCTGCCCAGTTTATCTTACTGGACGAAAATGGGAGGATCATCTGGGACAATACCGTGAACCTGGACAGTGACAGTAAAGCCGAACCGATCAAGTATGGGGAAGTGAGTTTTAACGGGAGAAATCTCTTCTACATGTACCTGGACGAAACCAGCCTGATCCTAAGCCAGATTAAGGACGGGGAGCTGGTTATGGAAAACGAGCCATTTGAAATTGAGCTAATCCGGGAAAACGAACGCATTGCCAGTACAAAGGAAAACACCCTTCAGTTGCAGTGGTGGTACGCCGATTATTACTTGCTCAGCGGCAAACAACGGATTCGGTACCAAGCCGAAGATGGCCGGGTTCAAACCAGGGATGTCAACTTTTTCACCAAAATTAAAGTCGACGATTTCATGTAAGCCGGACCGCCTCAAGCAAATATTTCCTATATTTGCCTCAAATTTCGATCATGCAAAAGCGACTCGTTCTTGACCAAAAGCAGCTATCCATCACCATCAGCCGGTTTTGTTACCAATTGATAGAGAATCACGATGATTTCGAAAATACGGTGTTGCTGGGACTTCAACCGAGAGGTGCCCTGGTGCTGGACCGGATCATTCAGCGCATGCAGGAAATCCGTCAACTAAGCCTTCGCTACGGTTACCTGGATGCCACCTTTCATCGGGATGACTTTCGCAGAAGGGATTTGCCGCTGCGAGCAAACGAAACGAAAATTGATTTTTTGATAGAAAATAGAAAGGTCATTTTGGTAGACGACGTGCTCTACAAAGGGCGGTCGGCCCGGGCTGCCATGGATGCGATGATTGCTTTTGGAAGGCCCCAAAAGGTAGAGTTGATGGTGTTGATCGACAGAAAGTATACCCGCGACTTCCCCATTCAGCCGGATTATTTTGGGCGGCAGGTCAATACTCTCGAAAGTCAGTACGTAAGTGTGGAATGGCAATCACAGGGATTTCCCGAAGACGCCATTTGGATCACGGAAAAGGAACATAACTAGCACCCATGCAGCAGCTCAGCACCAGACATTTATTAGGTATAGAAAACCTCAGCCCGGCGGATATTGGGTTGATTTTTGAAACAGCAGACAACTTTAAAGCCGTACTCAACCGTCCCATCAAGAAAGTGCCCTCGTTGCGCGACATTACCATTGCCAATGTGTTTTTTGAAAATTCTACACGAACCAAATTGTCCTTCGAGTTGGCCGAGAAAAGGCTTTCTGCCGATGTGGTGAATTTTGCATCGGGCAGCAGTTCCGTAAAAAAGGGGGAAACCCTGATCGACACAGTGAATAACATTCTGGCCATGAAGGTGGACATGGTGGTCATGCGTCATTCCAGTCCCGGCGCTCCCCATTTTCTTTCCCGGCATATTCAGGCTAGCATTGTCAATGCCGGCGACGGTACCCACGAACACCCCACCCAGGCCCTGCTTGATGCCTTTTCTATCCGGGAGAAGCTCGGAGAGGTAGCCGGCAAGAAGGTAGCCATTATTGGCGATATCCTGCACTCGCGAGTTGCCCTGTCGAACATCTTCTGCCTGCAAAAACTAGGGGCGGAGGTGATGGTCTGTGGGCCGGCTACCTTGCTACCCAGGTACATTCGGGAGCTCGGCGTGCAGGTGGAGCACGACGTCTTCCGGGCACTCCAATGGTGCGATGTGGCCAACGTATTGCGGATTCAACTGGAGCGGCAACAAATCAAGTATTTCCCTTCCCTAAGGGAATACTCCCTGTACTATGGGATCAATAAAAAATTACTAAACCGCCTGGATAAGGAAATCGTTATCATGCATCCCGGCCCCATTAATCGGGGAGTGGAGCTCAACTCCGACGTGGCAGACTCCGAGCATTCCATCATCCTGCAGCAGGTAGAAAACGGCGTTGCCATTCGCATGGCCGTATTGTATTTGCTGGCCGGGCAAAAATAACAGCGAGCGGGTAGTCCCGGACGCAGGACAGGGTCGCGTACCTTCTTGCGCTGTTTTTCGTAAATTGATCAAAAAAATAAACCAGAAGGCATGATTTACAATTCCATCATCGAAACCATCGGAAACACCCCCTTGGTCCGGTTAAATACCTTGAATAAGGGGATTGCAGGAGAAATACTGGTGAAAGTCGAGTATTTTAATCCGGGTAATTCCATGAAAGACCGCATGGCCATAAAAATGGTGGAAGATGCCGAGAAGGAAGGGATTCTTAAGCCGGGAGGCACCATCATCGAAGGTACCAGCGGCAATACCGGAATGGGCCTGGCTCTGGCAGCGATTGCCAAAGGCTATAAATGCATCTTTACCATGGCCGACAAGCAATCCCGCGAAAAGATTGATATTTTGAAGGCAGTGGGAGCGGAAGTGATCGTATGCCCGACGAATGTTGCCCCGGACGATCCTCGCTCGTATTATTCGGTTGCGAAAAAACTAAACAAGGATATCCCCAATTCGTTTTATCCCAATCAGTATGACAACCTTTCCAATTGGAAGGCCCATTACGAGACTACCGGGCCGGAAATCTGGCGGGATACCGAAGGGACCATCACGCACTTTGCTGCCGGGGTTGGAACCGGCGGTTCCATGTCCGGAACTTCCCGTTTTCTGAAAGAGCAAAAAGAGGGAATAGTGTCCGTTGGTATCGATACCTATGGCTCGGTATTTAAAAAATACAAGGAGACGGGGGAATTTGACCAAAACGAGGTGTATCCTTACCTGACAGAGGGGATAGGCGAAGATATTTTGCCCAAAAACGTCGATTTTTCCGTCATCGACCAATTCATAAAGGTCACCGACAAAGACGCTGCCGTGATGACCCGCCGGCTTTCCCGGGAAGAGGGATTATTCGTGGGTTGGTCCTGCGGGTCGGCCGTTCACGGTGCTCTGGAATATGCCCGAGCACACCTGGTAGCGGGGGATGTCATGGTCATCTTGCTGCCCGACCACGGTACCCGCTACCTGGGCAAGGTGTATAACGACGATTGGATGCGAAATCACGGCTTCCTGGAGGACAAGACCTACGGAACAGCCCGGGATATCGTGCTTGGCAGAAGCGATGCGTACCAACTGGTGGTTGTACACAAGTCGGATACGATCAAAGATGCCATTGCCCTGATGAACGAGAAAAGCGTTTCCCAAATCCCGGTTATGGAGGAAGGTCAGGTGGTAGGAAGCCTGACGGACAATAAGTTGCTGCTGAAAATAATCGAAAACCCCGAACTCAAAGATGCCACCGTGGATCAGGTTATGGAGGACTCCATGCACTTTGTAGCCCTGGATAGTACATTGGACGTACTTTCCTCCATGGTCGAAAAAGAAAAAGCCGTTTTGGTGCGGGATGAAGCGCATCGCGTTCACATCATTACCAAGCACGATATATTGGAAGCAATCACCCGATAAAGATACTATCTAACGCGACTTAGTTAAAAAAATGGATAAAAACCACCTGGAGGCAATCATCGCAGATACGTTTGATTTTGACATCAAACAGGCATTTATACAAGGTTGGGAAACCTTCAAGAAAGTCAAGATCTATTCCGTTTCCTTTACCTTACTTAACTTATCCTGGCCATCCAGTTTTTTTTCATGGCCTATGCCCAGGATTTTCTATTTGTATTCTCCCTGTTTCTGGCGGGTCCGTTGTTTGCCGGATTCTACCTGGTGGCGAACAAAGTAAGTCTCAACGAACCCGTGATTTACCCGGATTTTTTCAAAGGATTTGGCTATTATATTCCCGTGATACTCGTGTGGATTGTCGGTCAGTTTTTGACCGTTTTGGGAATTTTGGCGTTGGTTATCCCAGGCATTTACCTAATGGTGGCCTATATGTTTGGGGTGCTGATCAGCATCTTTGCGGGATTGGATTTTTGGAATTCCCTGGAATACAGCCGGCGGATTATCCACAAGCAATGGGTGAAATTCTTCGTTTTCGGCTTGTTACTCGCCGTTTTGAATATTGCCGGGGCTTTGCTTTTTGGCATGGGATTGGTTGTGTCCGTTCCCGTCACCTACTATGCCATCTACCATGTATTTGAATCCATTACCCAACGCAAAGAAGTCCAGCAAGTTGGGGAAGATGACCGGCTTCCCGGCTAACTTCGGCTTCCCGGAGCTAGCCGAGTTGTAGCTGAAAAACAGCTTCATTTTCAACGGGTTAAATATAAAAATCTGCAATTTATGGTTACATTTAAGCGCTGTAGTTCGACAAAGGTCATCGGTACGTATAAAATGAACCATTTATATGAAATTCAACGCAAGAATTAAAGTAATACTGGGGTTCTTTCTGGCAATCTGCCTGATCGTAGGGGCCGGTGTACTAACCATTTACAGCGTCAAGCAACTGTTGGAATCGGTAGAATCCCTGGCCGAACCCAATGAGAAGCTGCGCAACCTCAATAAATTACTGGCAGATATCTACCAATTGGATAAGTCCAGAAGTGTTTTCTCTCAAAGTGAAAACGACTCCTCGGAGAATGTGAATTACTACCAGCAAATCCAGCAGGAGATTCAAGGACTGGAAGCGATGGTGGCCGACTCGGCCGAACTGAACCAGGTGAAGCGAATCAATTACAGCGTCAACGAACTGATGGTGGTCTACAAGGGCTTGGAAGAAGTCAAAAAAAGCTTATACAACCGGAATTTCAGCAAGGAGGCCCTCAACAATATCGAACGGAAAATAAAGCGGAAGGAAGAACTAAGCCGCCTGCAAAGTTTGGGAAAAATTCGGATTGGAATCAATTCCGGGCCTGTTTCGGAAAGTAAACCCAGCGAGGAAAAATCCGACAAAGCCAACAGAGAACAAGTGTCAAATGGGTTACTTGCTGCCGGAGGCAAGCAGGACATGGAAAAAATCCTGGGTATGCTTCGCTTGAATTTGAACCGGGTCAACCCGGAAAATGCGCAGCCCCTCTCCGGATCCGACTCCATCATCTACGCCGTCCGGCAGATGGTACTCGACATCAATAATGAAGAGCAATTTCTCCGATCCAGACTACGTGAACTCGAACAGGAACTCAACGAAAAAAACCGGTCGTTGATCATTAATATTCAGCACATCGTTGCATCGCTGCAGGATGAAGCCCTGCTCCAGTCCAAAGCCGAAAACGAATCGGCCTATGCGCTCACGTATAAGCTTTCGTTTCTTTTAGGGCTACTTATAGTTGTTGGTGTGATCGGTTCTTCCGGTTTTATTTTCAGTATTGTTCGGGAGATAAAAAAATCGGAAACCTACCAGGAGAAATTGGCAGAAGCTAAGCAAAGGTCGGATAATCTTGCCAGGACCAAGCAAGATTTCCTGGCCAGTATGAGTCACGAAATCCGCAATCCCCTACACGTGATTCAGGGGTACAACGACGCCTTGTCCAAGACGCCATTGGATTCCGATCAGCAGGAATTTGTGAAAATGATTCACTTTGCCTCAGGAACCCTCTTGGGTATCGTCAACGATATCCTGGATTTCTCCAAGCTTGAAGCCGGAAAGATCAAAATCGAAAAAGGGATCATCGATCCCTTGCCTTTCTTCAAAAACCAGCATTCGTTTTTCCGGCAAAAGGCGCTGGAGAAAGGAATTGCCCTGGATTTTTCCATCTTGCTTCCCAGAGGCACCTTTTTTCTTGGAGATGAGCTACGAATCAATCAAGTCCTCACGAACTTACTTTCCAACGCCATTAAATTTACCGATTCCGGAAAGGTACTGCTTCGGGTCTATTTTGAGAAAAAGAACAGTCGCCTCGTGTTGCAGGTATGCGATACCGGAACCGGCATGTCGCAGCACTTGCAGCAAAACCTGTTCAAAGAGTTTAGTCAGGGTGATGGAAGTATTTCCCGAAAGTACGGGGGAACCGGGTTGGGGCTCGCCATTGTGAAGCGACTCGTTGATCTGCAGGAAGGGAAAATCGATGTTATCAGTAAACCGGGAACGGGAAGCCAATTTATCGTTTCTTTGCCGACCACCCTACTTGATAAAAAGGAGGAAATCGAGATTCCCCGGGTTCAACTGGACCGGATGGAGGGCCTGCGTATCCTGCTGGTCGATGACGATGAGATGGGGTTGAAATTTGCCAGCTTGCTGCTGCGAAATAGCGGAGCGGAGGTGATCGCCTATACCGGGGGATTGGAGTTTGAAGAAAATTTTGTAGAAGCGGATTTTGACCTGGCCCTTCTGGACATCCAAATGCCCGAAGTGGACGGCTATCAGGTGCTCGGCAGGATCAAGGGTATTCCGAAGTATCGTAACATGCCGGTTCTTGCGATGACGGCTAATGTGTTTGCCAGGGAGAGAGAAAGCCTGGTAAAGGAAGGCTTCGAAGGGGTTTTGTTGAAACCATTCAACGAGTCGCAGCTGATTGAAAAAATCACCGCTTGTCTGCGGCAAACCCAGGCCCCCAGGCAAAAAGAAGTGGTACAGGTGGAAGCAGGGCCTGCTGCTCCAAACCCGTATCGAATCGAAGGAACCGAGGAAAAGGGAGGTTACGATCTCTCGGACATCAAAAAGTTCTGCATGGGGGACGAGGATTTGTTTAAAGATATCCTGGAAGGGTTTTATACCCAGACTGGATTGGATTTGATTCGGATCAACAAGGCGGTGGACGAAGGCGATTACGAGAAAATTCAGGCCATCGCGCACCAGCTATCCAGCAGGCTTGGGCAGCTAAAGATCAAGGAAAGAAGCATTGCGAAGGCCATCGAATCCGAGTTAAAAATCGGAAAGACAGAGAAGATTCAGGAGCTGGTCTGGGAGTTAACAGAAAAAATCAACGACTTGCTGGAAGACCTGGCGGAGCGATTTGGCTACGCCCTTGCGGATTAATCCAACCCGTATTTCTCCAATTTATTGTACAGGGTTTTTCGATCCATATTGAGCATTTTTGCCGTCTTTGACTTATTAAATTTCATTTCCTCCAGCGTTTTGAGGATCAGGGACTTTTCCTGTTCTTCGAAGGAGAACTTCAAGTCGGTGGCCGAATGGATGTCTTTGGTGGGGAGGTCTTCCCGGTCCAATAATTCGGAAGGAATCACCTCTTTTTGTACCTCTCCTTCACCCGTAAGCAAGACGGCCCTTCGAATGATGTTTTTGAGTTCCCGGAGATTACCTGGCCAGTGGTATTCCCCAAATATTTTTTCCACTTCCGGACTGAATCCAGTCACGTTACGCTCCAGGCTCTCGTTGCTTTTTTCCAGAAAAAGCCTGGCAAAAAACGGAAGGTCTTCCCTTCTTTCGCGAAGCGGCTGCGCTGTAATGCTGAATTCATTAAGCCGGTGAAAGAGGTCCTCCCGGAATTGCCCCGATTTGGCCAGTTCCTGTAGGTCTTCGTTGGTTGCTGCGATGATGCGTACATCGACTGAGATGTCTCTATTACCGCCGATTTTGCGTATTTGGCGTTCCTGTATTGCGCGAAGTAGTTTGATTTGAATTTCGTAGCTTAGGTTTCCAATCTCATCCAAAAAAATCGTGCCCCCGTTTGCGTTCTCGAAATGTCCGGTCTTGTGATCAATGGCCCCGGTAAAGGCACCTTTTACGTGACCGAACAATTCACTTCCTGCTAGTTCCCGGGAAAGGGCACCACAATCCACCGCCACAAAAGGGCCCTTGGCTCGTTTCGATTTCTGGTGGATTCGTTTGGAAATGTACTCTTTTCCGGTGCCACTTTCGCCCAGCACGATGATGCTCAAATCGGTGGGCGCGACCAACTCGATGTGTTTCTCGATTTGTAAGGCGCCGCTACTGTTCCCAATCTGATAGCTTAGGTCCACGGCGTCGGTCCGGGCAGGCGCAGGTCTATTCGGTGAAACCGGGTCAGGCCGTTTGGTTTCCTTTTTTAATGCTTGTCTTACCGTAAGCAGTAGCTCATCCGGGTTGATGGGTTTGGTGATGTACTCAAACGCCCCCATTTTCATCGATTTTACCGCGGTGCGGATGTCCGAATAGTTGGTGATCAGTATGACCGGTGTGTCTGGGTAATTACCTATTACCTGATCCAGTACCTCCATTCCGGTGCCATCCGGAAGCCGGTAATCGGTGATGATCAGATCGGCCTTGTTTTTTTCGAATGCTTGTAAGCCCTCCGCCACTTTCGTGCAGCTGTTTATTTCATAGCCGTTTTTCTCCAAAAAATTTTTGATAATTTTTGAATAGGTGAGGTCATCTTCGATCAAAAGGATTTTTGCCATGGGTAGTCAGCCAAATATGGATAAATATAAAGGAAAAGCACCGACTTCGCAATCAGTGCTTTCTGGTAATCGTTGGCTTAGCTGTATTTCGTGTCAATTACTGATTGATGATCATTCCGTCTTTGTTGTACACTACCATGATATTGAAGTTATCACTGTCCAGAAACCATACGTCGTAGTAGTTATCGTTTTTCTGAGATATTTTTCGTACGGCCGTAATTTTGAGGTCGTTGATAAGGCTGTCGGTCTGAATCACATTTTTTACGGAGGCCGGCAGATCTTCTGCAGCGATGGTCAGCGTATCCGCTTTACTGGCTAAGTATACGGATTCCATGCCTTTTTGGTTGCTGGTAGGTCTGTTCGTTTTCAGCAAGCCGCTGAGCAGAACCAAGATAACCACCACCGGTACCGACAGTAGGCCAATCCGAAAAATTACTTGCTGCTTCATGGTTTATTTTTTCTTAGGAATGGGTATGCAGGAATTGTGCCATTTTCTATTTCACCCCCTCCGAAGCGGGTAGGGTATACAGCTGTGTAATAACTACCCATGTTGATGCAGTCCTGTACCCGTTGTGCCTACAGAAATCTTTTGTATCTTTGTCCCAGTTTAAATAAATGTTAACTCTTCGCTTGCAGATCCCCGGATGCGTGAATCCGGGGGTTTTATTTCAATGAGGGAATTTTTAAAATGAAATTGAACCTGGATTCCCTAACAAAAGAAAAGGCAACCTGAAATCCGGGTATTTTTCGTCGAAGGGAGGGAATCCCGGCCGTTTTGTTTCATAATAATTCTGCTTGGACTAGCGTTAACGAATTTGCATGTAGGCAATGGGCACAAAAGCACAGGCACCGATAGGGATTTTTGATAGTGGCATCGGGGGGTTGACCGTAGCCCGGGAGGTGAAAAAGATCCTTCCCGACGAACAACTCATTTACTTTGGCGACACCGCCCACTTGCCCTACGGAGACAAAAGTACGGCTGCCATTCAAGCCTACTCCGTAAAGATCGCGGACGTGCTGTTGCAGCAAAACTGTAAATTGATCCTTATTGCCTGCAATTCGGCTTCTGCAGCCGCCTACGAACTGGTCAAAGCCTACGTGGCGTCAAAAGCACACGTGGTGAACGTGATCGATCCGGTCGTGGACTACCTCCGGGAAAACCATGCAGGACAGAAAGTGGGGCTTATTGGTACCAAACAAACCGTAGGTTCGGGGGTATACCTGCAAAAAATCAACGCCCTGAATGCCGGCATACAACTCAAATCCCTGGCAACTCCCTTGCTGGCACCCATGATCGAAGAAGGCTTTCACCTGGAAAAAATTAGCAAAGAAATTGTCGCCTCCTACCTTTCTCAGGAGGTCCTGGCGGATATCGAAGCCCTGGTTTTGGGTTGCACCCATTACCCGTTGATCAAGAAGCAAATCCGGGAATATTATGACGGAAAGGTAGACCTGATCGATGCATCGGAAACGGTCGCAAAATCGGTGGCGGCTTTTCTGGGCTACCATCAGCTCCTGGCAAAATCCCAATCCGGCTCCGATGACCGGTTTTTGGTGTCCGATTACACGGTGTCCTTTGAGGAGACGACCAAACTATTCTTTGGCAAACAAATCCGATTGCAAAAATATCCGCTATGGGAGTAGTTTTTTCCCGAAAAATTGCGTTTTTCACCTTGGCGATACGCGTGCTATTTTTATATTTTTTTAATTAAGTTTGGTAGCATTCGGAATTTTATTCCTAAAAAAAGGATTAACTTTGTTCTTTCATTCACGCCGCCAGTAGACTATGAGTGACCAGATCAAACACGAATGTGGGATTGCCCTGATCCGGCTAAGGAAACCGTTACAGTATTACATTGACAAATACAAAACGCCCTTTTATGCAGCCAATCGGCTGTATGTGCTGATGCAAAAGCAGATCAATAGGGGCCAGGACGGTGCAGGAATCGCCAATATAAAGATCAATACCCCCCCCGGTACCCGGTATATTAGCAGGTACCGTTCGGTGGAATCCGAAGCGGTCACCAAAATTTTTCAGAAAATAAATAAAAAATACAAAAAGTCGAAGAAAGCCGGCAGCGAGGAAGATCTGATGGATGCCTCCTGGATCAAGGAGCACACCGCTTTTTCGGGGGAAGTCTGGCTGGGCCACCTCCGGTACGGAACCCACGGCCAAAACAGCATCGAAACCTGCCACCCGTTTTTGAAACAAAACAACTGGCGCAGCCGAAACCTGGTGATGGCGGGAAATTTTAACATGACCAACGTGGAGGAGCTCTTTGACAACCTGGTCAAACTTGGGCAGCACCCCAAAGAAAAGACCGACACGGTCACGGTGATGGAAAAAATCGGCCATTTTTTGGACGAGGAAAACCAGCGCATTTTTGACAAATACAAAGGGCAGTTCACCAACCGGGAGATTACGGAGGTGATCGAACAGGAATTGGACGTCGCCAGGATCCTTCGCAGAAGCTGCCGGGATTTTGACGGGGGCTATGCCATGGCTGGTTTGGTTGGAAATGGGGCGGGATTTGTTGTCCGGGACCCGAGTGGCATTCGCCCTGCCTATTACTATGCGGACGAAGAGATTATCGTCGTGGCTTCCGAAAAACCCCCCATAAAAACCGCTTTTAACATCGATTACCAGCAAATCAAGGAAATTCAGCCCGGTAACGCCCTAATTTTTGCCAAGGACGGATCCTATGCGGAGCACGAAATTATCCCGCCTCGCGAAAAAAAGAGCTGCAGTTTTGAGCGGATCTATTTTTCCAGGGGGACGGATCCCGATATCTACCGGGAGCGTAAAAATCTGGGACGGGCGCTTGTCCCCCAAATTCTCAAAGCCATCGATTTTGATTTGAAGAACACGGTTTTCTCCTACATACCCAATACGGCGGAAACGGCCTACTACGGCATGATCGAGGGGCTGGAAGACTACCTAAGTGCCAAACGAAGGGAAATTCTGATCGAGGGAAAACCCCATCTGGAAGACCTGGAGGACCTGCTGAATTTCCGGCCCCGGGTGGAAAAGTTGGTCAGCAAGGACGTGAAGTTGAGAACCTTTATTACCAATGATTCCGACCGGGACGTGATGGTGTCCAATGTGTACGATACGACCTACGAGGTGATTCGCTCCGGGGTCGATACCATTGTGGTGATAGACGACAGCATTGTCAGGGGCACCACGCTCGAAAAAAGCATTCTGACTACCCTGGACAAACTGAAACCCAAACGGATCATTATCGTTTCTTCCGCTCCTCAAATCCGGTTTCCGGACTGTTACGGCATCGACATGTCCCGAATGCGGGATTTTGTCGCTTTCCGGGCGGTAGTGGAGCTACTCCGCCAACGGGACATGGAGTATGTGTTGGATCAGGTGTACGATCAATGCATCGCCAATCCGGACGCCGAGGAGAATTTTGTCAAAGCCATCTACGAACCCTTTTCCGACCAGGAGATCTCCGATAAAATTGCTGAAATCATCACCTCCGAGAGCATCGAGGCCGAGGTTCACGTGATTTACCAGACCGTGCAAAACCTGCACCTCTCCTGTCCTGCTCACCGGGGCGATTGGTACTTCACCGGAGATTTTCCCACAGAAGGCGGCATGCGCGTGGTGAACAAGGCCTTTGTCAACTACATGGAAGGCAAAGTGATCCGGGCCTATTAATCATAAAAACACAGCGAATGATAAACGTAGCGTTACTAAAGCAAATCTGTGAGTTGCCGGGGGCACCCGGATTTGAGAAAAGAATCCGCGATTTCATTCTATCCGAAGTAAGGGGCCTGGTGGATGACCTGACGATCGATAATCTGGGCAACGTGATCGCGGTCAAGAAAGGCAAGCGGAACCCCGAAAAAAAGCGGGTGATGGTGGCGGCCCACATGGACGAAATCGGTTTTATCGTCACCCATATCGACGAAAATGGCTTTTTGCGGTTTCACCCCCTGGGTGGCTTTGATCCCAAGACATTGACCGCTCAGCGGGTGCTTATTCACGGTAAAAAAGACCTGATCGGGGTAATGGGAAGCAAGCCCATTCACGTGATGACCTCCGAAGAAAAAACCAAACTGCCCAAGCTTACCGACTATTTCATCGACCTGGGTATGGACAAGGCCGAGGTAGAAAAATGGGTACAGGTAGGCGATCCCATTACCCGGGAGCGGGAATTGGTGGAAATGGGTAATTGCGTGAATTGCAAATCCATTGATAACCGAATCGCTGTTTTTATCCTACTGGAGACACTCCGGGAATTGGAGTCGCCCGCTTATGACGTGTACGCCACCTTTACCGTGCAGGAAGAGGTGGGACTGCGGGGAGCGCAGGTATCCGCCCACCACATCAATCCGGATTTTGGGATTGCACTGGATACCACCATCGCTTTTGATCTGCCCGGAGCGGCGGCACACGAGAAAATCACCGAACTGGGCAAGGGAACTGCCATCAAAATCATGGATTCTTCCGCCATTTGTGACTACCGGATGGTGCAATTTATGAAAGAAACGGCCAGCAAGAACAACATCCCCTTTCAAACCGAAATACTGACGGCGGGCGGTACCGATACAGCCGGTGTGCAGCGAATGGGAAAGCAGGGAGCCATTGCAGGTGCGATCTCTATCCCCACCCGACACCTGCATCAGGTGATCGAAATGGCCAATAAAGCAGACGTGGCCGGAAGCATCCGGCTGCTACGCGCCTGCCTGGAAGAAATGGATGGCTTTGACTGGAAGCCCTAGGAGCGGTGTCTTAAAATCAGGTTTTTACCCGCTTTTTGGCTGCTTTTCGGTACAGGTACTTTTTTAATTCCTCGTAGCCAAGGTGTTCCTGATTGCTCAGGGAGAAGGAGTATTTGTCGGAAAAAACCAGGATTAGTTGCTTGAAGGTGCGCTGATTGGCGGTTACTTCTTCTTCCTGCCAGGCAAGCAGTTCCTGTATGGGATAGGTTCTTCGTTGTCCTTTGAGCGGCATCCAAAGGACAATTTGCTCCTTTCCGGCTGCCAAAAACTTGTATCCCGCCATCATCTTTACCAGGATCAATAGCAGCACGACGGTCAGTAAACTGCTTCCGATCAGGTAAAAAAGCAGCGGAAATTCCCGGCTTCGGTAGAAATCGTTCAGCAAAAAAGCCAGCCCGGCCGTTAACGCCAGAACAATCAGGCTTAGAATCAGGTAGGTGCTTTTTTTGGGTTTACAGTGAATCATCTTCCTGCCGCAGTTGGTTCAGTTTGTCCTTTGAAAAAACAATCAATTCCTCAAAAAATTGTTTGAAACTTCCCTCAAAAAAGGCGTAGTGGGCCCGGAGAAATGCGGGGGCACGTTCCATGTTGGAAGGAAAGGTCGTCCGGTACGAAAGCCCGGTGAACGAACGTTGTATCCCTTCCATGGTGCCGTAGGCCGCCAGCCAATTTTCCCGTTTCATGTAGGTAAATGGTGCCAGAAATTTTTGGGGCAGGATCGCTTCGTTCGCTTCAATTACCTCGTATACCCAGCTGGTAAATACCTGGATGCTCCGTTCGTCGTAGTCGTTCCAGTTTCGCGACAAGAAATGATCAAAAAACATGTCGGTGATGACCAGTGAATACCTGCCGAAATTCGGTTTGAGCAGCTCCTGGGTTTTTTTCACCAGGGGGTGGCTGTCTGTAAATGCGTCGATCTCCCGGTGGAGTAAAATTCCCGTCACGATTTCCGCTGCAAACTGCTCCTCCAGGTTTCCCCTGACAAAATCCCCGATAAAATTCCCCACCAACACCTTAGGATCATTGAAGGATAAATATGCATGCGCAAGAAAATTCACCTGATCTTCAACTATTTTTTACTGGTTAATAGAATGATTTTCTTAATCTTTGCCTGTCAAAAAAGGAAAAATTGAAATGGCAAATATAAGGGAAGAATTAGCATATACTACTAAACTTTTGCAGCTGGAGCGGCAGGAAGACCGGGATCAATTCCGAAACCTTACCTACCGAAAGTCGCTCAAAGAAAAGGTAGCCTCCGGAATGTGTTGGTATCCAGTGGATTTACTCAAAGTCAGGTGGGCTTTTTCGGATCAGCTCGTCGTAGAGATCAGCACTGCAGAAATTTCCCAATCCCACGCATTTCAGTCTGGCAAATCCATCAGCTTTTTTTCCAATGCCGGAGAAAACGACAGTCGGAAGAAATTTGTGAACGGGGTGGTCAACGGCGTAAAGCGAAACAAGATGACCCTGAGCCTTCACACCGAACAGTTGCCGGACTGGATACACGAGGGAAAACTTGGCGCGGAACTCCTTTTTGACGAATCTTCCTACAAAGCCATGGAACAAGCCATGGAGCAGGTAATTCGGGTAGCCGATGGCCGTCTTGCCCGCCTTCGGGATGTACTGCTTGGTGAGGAGGTGCCGGTCTTTTCCGATGGTTCCGTTCCGGAAGACTCCGGTCTCAACGAAAGCCAAAACAAGGCATTGGCGCTCATTCAGAAGGCCCGGGACCTCGCCGTTGTACACGGGCCTCCGGGAACGGGCAAGACGACCACCTTGGTAAGGGCCGTCTTACAGGCGTCCCGCACGCATGCCCGGGTAATGGTCTGTGCGCCCAGCAATGCTGCAGTGGACGTGCTGGTGGAAAAGCTCGTCGCCGAGGACCTGCAGGTGCTTCGCCTTGGGCACCCTTCCAGGGTCGACGAAAACCTGATCCTGCAAACGCTGGATGCAAAAATTCTCAGCCATCCTTCCTACAAAATCTATAAAAACCTGAAAAAATCCGGGGAGGCTTTGAAACGATCGGCACAAAAATTCAAGCGGAATTTTGGTGCAGCCGAACGGGAGAAGCGAAACCAACACATGGAAGAAGCCCGGAGGTGTTTTGGAGAGGCGCGGCAGCTGCACGACTACATGCAGCAGGACCTCCTGGCCTCCAGTCAGGTAATCGCCTGCACCCTGGTAGGGGCTGCGTCATCCTTGCTCAAAGGGAAAACCTTTCCGATTGTGTTTATGGACGAGGCTGCACAGGCGCTGGAACCTGCCGCCTGGATTCCCCTTTTAATCGCCGATAAGCTGGTGATGGCCGGCGATCACTGCCAGCTTCCCCCGACCATCAAATCCCTAAAAGCGGCCGAAGGTCTGCGGCATACCCTTTTTGAGAAGGCCATTGCCAGGCATCCCCAGGCCTCCCACATGCTTACCATTCAATACCGAATGCCAGCAGGCATCATGGCTTTTCCAAATGCGGTCTTCTACGGAAAGGCTTTGCAGGCAGCTCCCAATACGCTTTCGCATTACCTGCGCCCGGAAGAACCGGTGATGGAATTTATCGATACGGCGGGCAGTGGTTTTACAGAATTTCAGGATCGGGAAACCCTCAGCACCGGCAACAAGGAAGAGGCACAGATGCTTCTGACCTTGCTAACCAATCTGATGCGAAAAATCGGTTGGAAGGCCAATGCTGAGCGGGATTGGGAAATCGGGCTGATTGCCCCGTACAGCGCGCAGGTGCGGTTGCTTCGGCAGTATTTGGACGAAGATCCCGAATGGATGTTTTTGAAACAAAAGCGAGACGCCATTTCCATTCAGACCGTAGACGGCTTTCAGGGTCAGGAAAAGGATATCGTGCTGATCAGCCTTACCCGCTCCAATCCCCAGGGAGAGATTGGCTTCTTAAGCGATACCCGAAGGATGAACGTGGCACTCACCCGGGCAAAGCGCAAGCTCATTGTGTTGGGGGATAGTGCCACCATAGGCACCCATCCGTTTTACCAGGCATTCCTGGATCACGTGCAGGCAAACGACTGCTACCACAGTGTGTACGAGTATTGGGATGGGGGCCAGTGAGTCCCGGTCTCAGGCCTGTTCGGAAGCCCGAAAGCGCGCATCCAGGTAAGAAAGCACTTCCCCAAATTGGGCGGCGGCGGCCAAAATGGATTCAGGGGCTTTTTTACCGGTTAATTTGCTCAGCAACAATCCGTAGAGCGTATGGATAAAAATCTGAATTTCGTGACCGGGATTTTCTTCGGTAAGGTCCGCAAGCAGGGAGAGTAGGTGAGGCTGAGCTTTGCGGTAGAGGGCCAGGTAGTCCGGGTCCCGTTTGAGTAATTTCCAGTGAAAGTTTGCCAGCCGATCCACCAGGACCTGCACCTCGGGTAGGTGGCCTTTTTCTTCAATTCCGGCCCGTTTCATCCCATCGGCCAGTTCGGCCAGCCAGGCTTTGCTTTCGGTCCGGTCTTGCGGGCTTACGTTCTTGTGCGTCAATACATACTGCTCCAGGTCTTCCCTGTTGAATCCATAGGCGCGGATAAGGTCTTCCATGCGGTACAGGTACAGGATGTATTCGATCAGGTGCTCGTTTTTCTTTTTTTCGGCAATCGATTTCATGTGTTTATAATTGTTTTTGAGTAGCCACATAGCCTGTCCCGATCCTGAATCGGGAGAATCTTGCATGCTTTATAATCATCCCACTGGGTGACGTTCTCGTCATGCTCGATTTCATGGCTTAGGGGTAGATCGTCTGCCGTAGGTCCAGCAGCTCTGAGGTAAAAAATGCATCCCAACGCTTTTGCGCGTCGGCATTTCGGGGTTTGGTGGTTTGGGCATCGTATTGAGAGTCCAGCCTTTTCCAGTCTTTGAAGTTTTCCCGGATGATGCCGTTCAGCTGGGCTTTGTATTGGTCGGGATCAAATGCCCGGCCGTTTACATCCCGGACAATGCGGTACCCAATGATCTGGGCGATGGCGAAATGACCGTTTTCGTGGTGCAATACCTGTTTTTTGGTGGCCTCATCCGAGCGGCTCAGAAAATCCCGGCTCACCTGAGACAGGTCCTTTTGCAGCTGGATTTTGGCATTGATTTCCAGCTGTATGTGGTCGGGGTAGGTATGGACCTTCAGGATCTCCACCTCGCAGGTGCTGAGGCAAATGGCATTGATGCTGCTTTTGTCCCGGATGACATCCACCTGTTTAAAATCCTCCCAGGTAAGGGTTCGGTTGGGAGAGACCGTCACCTTTCCTCGTTTGGGCAGGTCTTTGGGAATCGACCCCGAAAGCAGGCTGCCACAAAAAAACAGGGTGGCTGCCACACAGAGAAAAGCATATCTATTCATTAAATCCCGGTATTTCTTCGCATCGTTTGTGATTTCTCGGCCCTGCTTTCAATGGATTGGGGACCAGAAATCCGATTGGATACTGGTCTTTTTACCGAGCGGCGTTCCACCAGCTTTCAAATATCTGCGATTCTGCAAACAAATCCAACCTGCGAGATGCTGGTACCGCCGATCACTCGGCTAATCGGGGATAATCCAGTACGAGCGAAAAAGATTCACCACAGGATACGCATAGTAACTCGGATAAAAAGTAAGAAAAACGGGTCAATTTTGGAGGCTAAAAAAATCTGTGAAAATCTATGCGAATCCGTGGTGAAAAAAAGGATGCACCACAGATTACTCAGATTAACAAAGATTAAAAAATGGGTGGAGAATGCTACTGAGTGAGGTCAATCCTGGTACCTAAAAAATCCGTGAAAATCTGTGCGAATCCGTGGTGATAAAATAAGGTGCACCACAGATTACTCAGATTAACACAGATAAAAAACGCCACTGGGTGAAGTATGCCACTTCACCCTGCTATTTTTGGTATCAAAAACAGATAATATCCGCCAAAAAGCCATTTGAAATGGCTAAATTTAAACGTTTCCATGAATGATTTTCCTAAAGTTCTGTCCATGGATCCGGCATTGCAAATGCCTTGCTGGCGTTAATAAAGGAATAAAAGGGATGTAGATGCAATCTACACCCAGTCGAGCGAAACGAGGAAAAACGGCAGCCGCTACCGGCAAAAATCCGGGGGGTACAAATCGGAAAGGTAATCGTTCGTATTCTATTTCTTCAAATGGTAATCATCACCTAAAACCGCCCATCTACCGGAATCAAGCGGAAACAAAAAATACACTAAATACACTTTTTTTTATATCTTGTATCATGGCAAAACGCTACCACAACATACACGATATATTCGTCAGGGAGTCATTCTCCGATTCGGAAAGAGCTGTGGCATTCTTTGAGCGCTTCTTGCCAAATACATTGGTGAAACAATTTAATTTAGAATCCCTTACTGTACTTAAAGAAACCTATATCAATGAAATCTTAAAAGAGCACTTTTAGGATCTGGTATTCGAAGTTTCCCTCAAATCCGATAATACGATCAAAACCGATGTCGTTCTGCTCTTCGAACACAAATCATCATCGGACCGAAATGTGCTGTTTCAGATAGGGTATTATTTGTTTTCGCACTGGAAAAAATGTCTTTCAGAAAATAAAGAACTAAAACCCATCATTCCGATAATTTACTTTCAAGGCAAGAAAAACTGGAAAGTCGGAAATCTTTCAGACCTGTTCAAAAACTACCCAAAGGAGGTAAAAGACTTCTTGCCGAGGCTCAATCATATCTTCATAGACCTGAAAACGATCCGCAAAGATCAGCTAATGGATATGCGAAGCACTATGATGAAGGCTGCCATACTCGCACAGCAGTGGCGCATCAATCCGACAAAACTGAAGGAAGATTTCGAACGCATCTTCCGGCTGCTACCGTTAGAGGGTACAAACAGGAACTTTTTGGAGATGGTCGTTGTATATGCTTTAAATGTTTCCGAAATTACTGAAGCCCAACTGGGCGAAACTATAAAATCAATTCCCGAACCTTTAAAAGAGAAAATTATGACAACCTATACCATGCTTATCGAAAAAGGAGAAAAATTAGGAATTGAAAAAGGGAAACTCGAGGAAAAAAGCGAGGTTATTCTTAGCCTCTTTGACGAAGGATTCGAAACGCCAAAAATAGCCAAAATAGTAAAATTGCAGGAAGAGGAAGTAGTGAAAATCCTAAAGGATAAGGAAAAGTTAAAATGAGCATTAGGTTTTTCTATCTCAAACTAAAGGAACTTCGGAGTCCTTATCTTGATGTAATGACTGACTTATAATTCCGCCACTGGGTGAAGTATGCCACTTCACCCTGCTATTTTTGGTATCACAATCAGATAAGATCCGTCAAAAAGCCATTTGCAATGGCTAAACGTACACTTTTCCAGGAATGATTTCCCTAAAGCTCTTGCCATGAAGCCGGCATTGCAAATGCCTTGCCGGCGTTAATAAAAGAATAATAGGGATGTAGATGCAATCTACACCCAGTCGAAGGATCAATCCTGACACCTAAAAAATCCGTGAAAATCTGTGCGAATCCGTGGTGAAAAAAAGGATGCACCACAGATTACTCAGATTAACACAGATTAAAGAATGGGTGGAAAATGCCGCCACTGGGTGAAGTATGCCACTTCACCCTGCTATTTTTGGTATCACAATCAGATAAGATCCGTCAAAAAGCCATTTGCAATGGCTAAACGTACACTTTTCCAGGAATGATTTCCCTAAAGCTCTTACCATGAAGCCGGCATTGCAAATGCCTCACTGGCGTTAATAAAGGAATAAAAGGGATGTAGATGCAATCTACACCCAGTCGAGAGCCAAAAAAATCTGTGAAAATCTGTGCGAATCCGTGGTAAAAAGACTTCGAAAATAAGCACAAACTTCGTCTCCCCCTAAAAATACAATACATGCTTAAAAAACGATTGTTTTTAATTTTTTTTATGTTTTTCCGAAAATATATTTGCAACTAATGGTTTTTTTTTTGCAGCTTAGCCTCCATAAAATATTTAGTTTACAAAAACCTAAAAAATTATGGAAAGATTATTTAAAAATTCCAGAAAATTATTGGCTTCTTTTGGAGTGGTGGCTTTTTTGATGGTAGCCGGCTGGCAGTTTGGTGTCGGTGCAACGGGTGCTGTGTTCTCGGAGTCGGAACTGGCATTGGAAAATGCGGTGGCGGGGAGTGATACTATTTGCCAGTTTATTGACAAAAAAAATATGACATTTAAAAAAGGATGTAAACCTGCTCCAGGGTGGGTTTGTCACCCATGCTAGATGATTATTATAGAACTGTCTTAAAAAGGCAGTTCTATATTTTTATAATTATAATTATAATATGAACAAGTATATTTCAATATTTTTAATTATTCTTTTAATTAGCTGTCAAACCAATAACGACGGAAATTCGAGATCGCTTAATTCAAAAAACTCAGAAATGGTGGTGAATATTAATATTAATAATATTGCCAAACCATTGAAATTTTCAAAAATATTTGACTCTCTTTATTATGTACCTATAGAAATACCTAAGAATATTCCCGAAATTGCTGAAATATATAAAATCAAAGTTTTTGATAAAAAAATTGGGATTCTTGATGATTTTAATGCTGCACTTCATATAGTTGATTATTCAGGGAATTTAATCAATGCATTCTATGCTGATGGAAGTGAAGGTAAAGGTACATTTCAGGATTTGGAAGATTTTGAGATTTTGGGGGATACATTATTTTTATATCAAAGAAGTACTCAGGTAATTCATAAGTATAATATCTATAGCAAAATTTATTATGGAAATTTACCAGTTAATTTGTTATTAATTGAATTGAATTTTTTTCAAGACAAATTTTTTGTTTATGCTGATGAAGATCGTTTTGGACTTTCAGATCAGAGATCTAACAAACTACAAATTTTTAACAAAAGTTTTGATCATTTAATTTATTCCTCAATCCCGTATGTTCCTGGTAGAGATGAATTTGATACTCCTCAAAGGTTTTATAAATACGCTGACAGGATTTATTTTTCGGACATATTCAATGATACAATTTATTCTTTTAAGGGAGATGATATCTTAGCGGAATATGTTATAAATTGGGGTTCCTACCATATTCCCAAACAGCTTCTATTTACTAATGATCAAGAAACTATAGCAGGAAAATTTTTTGAACAGAAATATAGGGGATTTAAACATTTTTTGATGGCTACTGAAGATTGGTTGTCCTTTTGGTATCGACAAGGATTGGATCAGAATTTTTTTTTCTATGATAAAAATTCCGAAAAAGAATTTAACATTTCTTCCTTTGTTGATGACAAAAATGGAGGTACACTTCCATTTCCCATGACGTTTGATTTTAAGAATGACTTGTTTATATCCGTAATCCCAAAAGAATACATAGAGTATGAACAAAAAGAATTTGACGTTAAGTCTAACTTAGGAGATGTATTTAGTGAAGAAAATTTAAATTACTTGCTTTTCTATCAGATTAAAAATTAAATCATGAAATTATTGTATTATTTAACGCTATTTTTTCTTGGATTTTCGAGTGCTTATTCTCAATCGATCAAAATTAAACTGGTTGACGATACTACAAATGAAGCTTTACCTAATCGTAAGATTTCGTTTTTTCCAAGTAAAGAATTTTTAATAACCAATTCCGAAGGTATAGTAGGATTTAATCCAGACAGTATAGTTACTGATGAAATTTTAATTTCAGGGTTTGCTATTGATGACACACTTATTTCTATTGATAAAATAAGTAATTTAGGTGAAATAAAGATAAAGGTTAATGATATATTACTAGAAACTTTTGAGGTGAAAACTAAAAGATTGGAAACATTATTAGTTGGAGATTCAAGCTACTTAGTGAAAGAAGAGAAAAGAGCAAGAAAATTAGGGTCTTTTAGTGATTCGGGTGAAATGTATTTAAATGATATGAGGTATGGTTCATTTGTAAAAACTCCTAAAAGAGAAGAAATATTCATTTCTAAATTATTTTTTCATGTAGGATCTTCATTTATAAAAGACAGTATTTTGATTGATATAAGAATATTGGGTAATAAAGAAATGCTTCGAATTAAACCAATGAAAGTCTATACCCTTGATAAATTTATGGATTTGGCACCCAAAGCAATGTTATTTGAAGTTAATCAGATTGGGTGGAACGAAGTAGTATTTGAACCACCCATATCTATTCCTGATTACTTGGATTCTATATTTATATTACTTGATCAATGGGAAGAATCTAATTCATTCACCATTTCAAAACAGAATTTCTCGAAGTCTGGGATAAAATCAATTTTCTTTAGCCACCCAAACAGGGTGTGGGTGGCAGATCTTCCTGATAACAGTTTTGCTGCGTTCATGGTAGAGTTTTTGGTTGATTAGATACTTTAAAAAATCGTATATTGTGGACCGAGAACTCTAGCCCAAACTGCTGCAATTCTTATCGAAGGAGAACATATTTAATCTCCTAGTTTGTTATAAAAGTTGTTAACAAACAATGAATAGCTTCATTCATGCTGCTTCACAATTTTTGTGTCTGGTTAAGAAACACAGGAAACATGTTAGAAATATTTGGTGTTTATTTTTATTCTAGCCTGTACGTCTGAAATACCCTGTATCTACGAACACGGATACTAAACATCTCCGGCTGATCAAAGGGAAACTCCCCCCGGGTAAATTCCCGGTATTCCTGCCCGGACCGGAAATTAAACAAGGTCACGAAAAATTGCGCCTCCTCGATGCGGTCTACAAATACCAGCCTTTCAGCTTCTTTTTTGGGAAAGTTCATCGTATTGATCTTGCCGATAAAATCCCGGCTGTAGATCCGGAGTTTCCTTTCCGGATAGTTTTCCAAAAGCCGCATCAGCCCCTGCCGGTAGGATACCCCGTAGTAATCCCGCTCAAAGTTGCGTTCCACATCGCCTGCCAAAGCGTTGAAGTAGACGCTCTGATGGGGATGGTAGCGGACTATTACGTAGACGGTATGTACCAGGTCTATTGCCAGGAGCAGGAGTAATCCGGCCAGCAACAAACGGACGGAGCGCAACCGCTTTTTTTTCCGGTACCAAACCCAAAATATATGCATCCCCCATACACCGGCATAGACCAGAAAAGGGTACACAAAATACAGGTGCCTCCAGCCATTGTAAAGCACAGAGCCCAAAACGATCACCGACCCCAATGGGATCGCCAGTGCGCCCATTGCGACCAGGTCAATTCCCGCAGTCCGGTTTTTTAGCCACCTCCATTTCCCCTTCAGGTTCCGTTTTACCATCCCTGTTATACCCAATGCCATCAACACCAAAAAGGAAAGCGGCGTGGTAACACCTATCCATACCGGAATGTAATGCCAGGGCAGGTCAGTAGATCGCACCAGCTCCCCCATGTACAGCATCTCCCCATACCAGCGGAAACGTTTCATGCTGTTGAAGGAGTGCAGAAAGCTTCCTACCGGATCCTCCCACAATACCGGCCATAGCAGGAAAGTGAACAGCAGCAGAAAAATCAGGTAACTTGCCGTGCGTTTCAGAAAAGCGAACAGGTAGCCTTTTTCATTCCTAAGGACCAATAAATGCAAACTCAGGTAGCCCAGGCTTATCAGGGGCCATACCACTCCTACTACCCTGCTGCCTATGGCCAGCCCACAGGCAAGGCCGTGGAGCACAGGACCGTAGCGGTCCCGCCGGTCTACAAAGCGGATATGGGTGTAAAAGGCAAACACAAACCAGCAGAGCAGGGGAATGTCCTTGGGATTGTACATGCTGTCCCCAAAGATGCGGGGGCTGAGGATGAACATCAAAACCCCCGCCATCGCAAGGGCGACGGACCCAAACCTGCGGTACAGGAGCCGGTAAAAAACCACACAGGCAGCCCAGAACAACAGAAACACCATCAGGTGGCGGAGCCGGAATACGTCCCGGCTATTGTCTATACCCAGGGCAAGCTCCAGGCCGTAAGCCAGGGTCTGAAATAGCATCCCATAATCCCGGTGGTCATAGGTAGGCAGGTGCGCCCCGGTCTGGTTGGGCACATCCGGAAATAAGCCTGAGAGGTCCCTGATATATTCAAATGCCACCATGCCATGCCTGCGTTGTATGGGTTCGTCCATGCTGATGCCGTAGTCGGCTATCAGCCAGGTGCCCAGCAGCAGGTAGGCAATAAAAAACAACCTGAGCCAATCATTCATCGGCAATTACGGGAGAAGGTCCGCTCTCCGGCAGGGGCAGCAGTGAGAGTGCAAGGCCGGCCAGGGAAGAGACTGCCAGGGTGGTAAAAAACAAGAAGGTGAAAGCAATGGCAAGACGCTCTTCTATAAGCAGGTACTGATAGCCGTAAAGGAAAACGAGCTCCCTGGCGCCCACGCCACCCAGGGTAAAAGGCAGTACCGCTACCACGGAGGATACCATAAACAAAATCAGGTAGTCCAGATATCCTACTTCAACACCAATCGCCAGCAGAATAAAGAAAGCACAAAGCAACTGCCCCAACTGTACCCAAAAGGAAAGGTGAAGGGTAGGCAATATCACGGTAAACAGCTCCGGAAAAAACCGGCGGTTGACAATCCAGAACAGGGGCAGGGTAAGCAGCAGCCCGGAGAAGCTGAGCGGTCCGATATAGGGCATGTCCATCAGCCGGCTGCTGAACAAAACCAGGCCAAAGGTAAGCAGCACCAATAAGGCCAGACCGCTCAGTCGGTCCATGAGGGTGGCCAGCAGCAGCTTTTTGGTGCCTCCGAGGCCCTGCTGACGCAGCAGGTAGACTTTGTAAGCATCTCCACCCACGCTGCCGGGAAGAAAGAGATTGTAAAACATCCCGATATAATAGAGCAGCAGGTTGTATTTTTGGGAAATCTTCACCCCAATGGCGGAATAGTAATGGTTTAACCGAAAAGCGGACAAAACTTTGGAAAGATTAAAGGCCAGAAAAGCCAGGAGCAAATAAAAAGGATCGGCTGAAAAAATGGCGTCAAAAATCGCATCCGGATCTACGATACGGAAAACAAAAAAAAGTGCCGTGGCTGAGAGTACAAATTTCAGCAGCCACTTGGCAATATCCTTCTTTTTGAGTTTATTCATGCACTAACTAAACAATAAATATGATAAAATCCAATAGCCTGGCTGTATTATTTGTTTATTTTCTGATCCTATGTTGCCCGGGCTGTGGAGATAACCGCCTGTCCTATGCCCATTTTACCGGCGGATTTTCTGAATTGATCCCACTGGAAAGCCGGCATATCGTTTTACTTTATAACGAAGGAGATTATGCTACAGACAGCCTGGCTGCAATGCTACAGACCTATGACCGGGCCTATGCACTGGCGGCTGCGCTCATGGGCAGGGAACCGGCACCCGCTGCCTTTAATACGGAGAAATTGCCGCTGGCCATAGTTCCACTAACCTGTGGCCCGGGCTGCGGCAGGATCGGTCAGAAAGGCATGGAGATCACCGAAGAAAAATTTGAGCGGGTCTACAGGGAATTTGTAACCAGGGGCCGGCATGACCACCTTTTTTTCTATGAACTGGGGAGGAATTTTTGGTTTTTTGATTCACCATCCGAAAACCCGGGTCTGTCGGATATTCGTACGGGATTTGCGGTATTTTTCAGGGACCTGCTGCTTCGTGAGCTGGAGATAGAGACCGCACCGATAAATGGGGATCCTTACGCAGCCTATATGCGCAAAAAACGAGAAAAATGGGAAGCCTTCCGGGCCGGGGCTGCTGACCGGGACTGGGAGGAAATACAGGGGACGATGCAGCGGCATTTTCCGCACGGACCACTTTTCTGGTCCTCGCTGTGGGAAGAGGCCTTTCACAGGCGGGAAGATCTGATACAGGAAGCCCTACAACAAGGAAAGCACCATCCCATGAAGGATCAGGCTTCCTGGTGGCAGTTTCTAAACAGTGGGTAGGAAGGGGACAAGTAACAGTCCTTAAGAAAAAAGGTGCACCACAGATTACGCGGATTAACACAGATTAAAGAATGGGTGAAGAATGTTACCGCCACTGGGTGAAGTATGCCACTTCACCCTGATATCTTCGGGATTACAAACAATTTAGACCCGCCAAAAAGCCATTTGAATTGGCTAAACATGAACGCTTACGGAAACGATTTTTAAACAGTCTGTCCAAGGGACCCGGCATTGCAACTGCCTCGCTGGCGTAAATTAGATACTATAAGGGATGTAGTTACAAACCCAGCTCAGGCGTAAAAGAGAAAAAATCTGTGAGAATCTGTGGTGAAAAAAACCTTCAGATTAAGCATAATCCGCACTACCCCCTAAAAATACAATACATGCTAAAAAAAAGATTGTTTTTTATTTCTTTTATATTTTTTTAAAAAAATAGTTGCCACGAATAGTTTTTTTTTGCATCTTGTCTCCTGTAAGACAGTTAGTTAAATTAAACCTAAAAAATTATGAAAAGACTATTAAAGAATTCCAGGATATTATTGGCCTCACTAGGAGTGGTGGCTTTTTTGATGGTAGCCGGTTGGCAATTTGGCATCGGTGATTCGGAGGCAGCGTTTTCGGAGACGGAAGTGGCTTTGGAGAATTCCTTTGGGGGGAGTGGAACATTCAAGGATTTAGAAGTTGGTAGAAGGCCAGATGGAAGCCAGTGCTTTCGTTGTGTTGATCATGAATGGCGTGGTTGTGAAGAGCCTTTGAATGCATGTTAATTATTAAAATAAAAAGGCAACCAAATTCTTGGTTGCCTTGATTTAACGCCCAAATATCATGAGAAATACTCATTTGTATTTATTCTTGTTCGCTATTGTTTTTATTGCTTGTAATGATCGTAATAGAGACGTAAGGATTTTTATTGATTTAGAAACATCGAAATCTGGAAGTTACTCTGACCTTTTTTCAGGATTAGATTATATTCTATTG
The DNA here is from genome assembly GCF_009467825.1 of Cyclobacterium xiamenense. Classification (GTDB taxonomy): domain Bacteria; phylum Bacteroidota; class Bacteroidia; order Cytophagales; family Cyclobacteriaceae; genus Cyclobacterium; species Cyclobacterium xiamenense. The sequence goes on from NZ_WIOK01000007.1 coordinate 203,190, forward strand.
TCCAATACGGAAGATCAGTTTTTGATATCTCCTTCAAAGATTGTTTTTAGTAAAGAAAGAATTTACGTATCAGATATTGATCAAAATATTCTTTTTATTTATGATAAGAAAGGCAATGTTATTGAGACATTGGATTCGGAAGGAGAGGGTCCATTTGAATTTAAAACCATTGATGATTTTCAAATTTATAAAGATACGTTGATAATTAAAGATGGTTTTCTAAAAAAATGGATCAAATTTAACTTAGATGGAAAGGTAATTAGCGAGGAGAAAAATATATTTTTAAGAGGAAAATTTTTTAAACAAGAGTCGTTTACTCAATATTATTTAAATAACGACTCAGATCTAGTTGGAGATAGGGTAATCAGGATAGGAAATGATGGATCCGTATCAGGATTTATTCCGATTCCTGAGAATTTAGAAAAGAGGTTGTATCAAAATCATGTTGGTTTTTTAAAGATTAGAGACTCTGAAAGATTTTTGTTTAACCTTCCGTTTACATATGAAATTGCTTTTTTTAATTCAAACGGGTTTCTAGATCAGCTTAAGCAATATGATTTTGGAAAGTATAATTTTAAAAATGATTTGCGGTTTTCATTTTCTAACTTGGTTGAAGAATTTGAGTATCTAGCCGAGAATAGACTCGTATATGAAATTGGAAATTATCTTCCAGTTTCTAAAAATTTATTTTTAATGTATGTGAAACAAGAAAATGGAGGTGGCCATTTTATTCTAATGGATGAAAAAGATACTATCATTTATCAGGGAAGAAATTTAGAAAATAACATAGATGGTCTTCCCTTAGATCTAATGCCTTGGACTGTTAATGATAGCAGTGTGGTTTTTCGTACGAATTCAAATTTTATCTATGACAATTACAAAAAAAAATTTAAATTAGATAAAAATTTGATTGGGGTAAAAGAAAGTAATCTTCATGAGCTCGTTTATGATAATCAAGATATTATGGAAAATGATAATCATGTATTAATTTTAGCTAAGTTTAAGGAATAATTGAACAAGGCGCAGAGACCGGTGAAGTATGCCACCACGTCACCCTGCTATCTTTGGGATCACAAACAGATAAAACCCGCCAAAAAGCCATTTGTAATGGCTAAACGCATACTTTTCCAGGAATGATTTTTTAAACGGTCAGTCCTTAGGACCCGGCATTGCAAATTCCTTGCTGGCGTAAATTAAATTATAAAAGTGATGCAGATGCAATCTACACCCAGTCGAAGGATCAACCCTGTCACCTAAAAAATCCGTGAAAATCTGTGCGAATCTGTGGTTAAAAAAAAGGGTTGCACCACAGATTACTCAGATTAACACAGATTAAAGAATGGGTGGAGAATGCTACTGAGTGAGGTCAATCCTGGCACCAGAAAGAATCCGTGAAAATCGGTATGAATCCGTGGTGAAAAAAAGGTGCACCACAGATTACTCAGATTATCACAGATTAAAGCAGGGGTGGCGGTACTATCTTCGGAGTCATAAACAATTAGGAACCACCCAAAAGCCATTAGCAATGGCTAAACGCACTCGCTTTCAGAAATGATTTTTCTAACGTTCTGTCCATGGACCCGGCATTGCAAATGCCTCACTGGCGTAAATAAAAGGATAAAAGGGATGTAGATGCAATCTACACCCAGCTCGAGACAAAAAAATGGGTCAATCCTGACACTTAAAAAATCTGTGCGAATCCGTGGTAAAAAGGCTTCACAAATAAAGCACAAACTCCGTCTCCCCCTAAAAATACAATACATGCTTAAAAAAAGATTGTTTTTAATTATTTTTATATTTTTTCATAAAAATACTTGCAACTAATGTTTTTTTTTGCAGCTTAGCCTCCATAAAATATTTATGTTTACAAAAACCTAAAAAATTATGGAAAGATTATTTAAAAATTCCAAAAGACTAATGGCCTCACTGGGAGTGGTAGCTTTTTTGATGGTGGCCGGCTGGCAGGTAGGTGTCGGTAGTGCGGAGGCGGTGTTTTCGGAAACAGAAGTGGCTTTGGAGAATGCGGTGGCAGGAAGCGGTGCTTGTGATCCACCTTCTTCATGGAAAATTAAATGGGAAAGCTGTAATGGGACTCTTCAAATCAGGTGTAGAACCACAGGAGATCCCTGCTGCTATGCAAATTGGCAAGAACCTTGTTAAAATTCTTTTCAATCCGGGAGATTTTCTCCCGGAATATTTTAATAATTATGAGAGTAACAATGAGCATTTTTTGTGGGTTGGTATTAATACTTGCTTGCAATCCAAAAAATGAATCGGCCATAAAAGAGGCTAATGAAATGAGGGTTATTTCTAATCTTCAGGTTCGAGAATCATTAAACTTTTCCGAAATAGGTAATCAGTTGAATATCATTAAGTTGGATAATGAAATAATTCTCGGAAAAATCGATCGAATAGTTTTTGCATTTGACCACTTTTATATTCTTGATAAAGATTTTGCATCTGGAATATTTAAATATAACAAGAAGGGTGAATTAAAAAGTAAGATCTTGTTTGATTTTGATCAAAAATTTGATTTTAATTCGATTGAATAAGGCGTTTGTTAAATGGTTGGAATAAGGCTATATTGTCGTTAAACGCTGATTTTATGGAAAAGAAGTATAAGAGTCTGTCTATATTCGAATTTAAAGACCGATTTCCCGATAATAGAGC
>NZ_WIOK01000078.1 GCF_009467825.1 Cyclobacterium xiamenense
TGAGTTGTAGAAAAGCATTTTTCCAGTTGTATTTGTACGTCAATTTCCGTTTCTTTTTCCTGGACCTACTTTTCTTTTCAATCTGCTCAGTAGCAGCTATGCCGGCAAGTGCTACCATGTTCATGGCCAGGATATGTGCATAAAATTCCTGATAGATTCCCTGCGGCTTTCTACATCCGAACTGCTCAACTTTAATCTTAGGCTTCAAATTTTTTATCCCTTCCTCAACTCCCCATCTCATGCCATAAAGTTCTACAAGATCTTCAGTTTTAAATGATTCCATATCCTGTAAACTGCTTACCAGCAGTTCGGTTTCACCTGAGTCAAGAACGGCTTTGGTTACCCTTACCCGTATCGTTTCCGATGTTTTGGCTGTTTCCCTCTCCGATCTGCTAGGGACCCATTCGGTGATAAAATCCATCCTGCTATCGGCCATTACAGCTTTTGCAAAATTGGATATTCCGGTAGACATCCGGATACAGAAGGGTCTTCCTTCACAGGTCATTCTGTGTGCCATGTGGAAGTTTCCAAAATTCCTGTCCAGCACCAGAAGGTCATCCGGCCTGGGTGGAATTTCAAACAGGCAGTCACCGAGTAAGCCGGATTCGCCGGTACTCATTCTTCCGAGTCTTGCCTGTAGCGTAAGGCCGGTAAGTACGTCATAGACAAGAAGTATCCTGGCTAGTGAGGTCTTTGAACTACTGGATTGAACTCCAAAATATCCCCTTATCTGTTTGGATGCTGGTAGATTTAGGGTACTTCCATCACCACCAAAAACCCTGTACCCCTTCCATCTGGCAGTAGTGAACCTGTCATAATCTTCTGAGCTGATAGCACAGAGATCAGAGAAAAATTGCCATTCAATTTTATAGCGCGCCTGTGAGAAAGCACTTCCGGTGACTTCTCGTTTTCCCAGCTTGGAAAGGACATCTTCAGTAACAGAATCGGCGGATTCTTTGAACAGTTGGAGCACCGAAAGTACTACGGTTTGAAAGTCGAGCGGGGAAGACCTGGAAAAATGTGCAGGGTCAGAACAGTAACTGTACTGATTTTCAGGTGATTGTATTTTTTCAAAGATTTTTTTTCGGACAATCCCAAGATATATCCGTCGTGTTTTGGTTGGTATTTTGTACCTTCATAGCTATATGTTTAAGACAACATAATTTACC
>NZ_WIOK01000079.1 GCF_009467825.1 Cyclobacterium xiamenense
AAGTTAATTATGATATGACGTATTAATTTTGTACCTTTAAAAGAAACTATGAAGAGGTACACTATTAAATTATTGAAAGATGAGGTTGATGAACTCATGTCCATTATCAACAAAGGCTCCCACAGTTCCCATACGTTTCGGGTCGCCTATATTTTATTAAATTGTGATGAGGGAGAATTTTCGGAAAAGGTTACCAATGAACAAATCAGTAAGATTTTGAAGATTGGTATGCGTACCATTGACCGTGTCAAGAAGCGCTTTATTGAAGAGGGTCTTGAAGGTGTATTGGAACGCAAACCGACCAGTCGCATTTACGAGAAGAAAATAGACGGTGAGGTAGAAGCAAAGCTGGTACAATTGTGTTGCAGCGAACCCCCTGCCGGATATTCGAAGTGGTCCCTGAGGCTTTTGGCAGATAAAATGGTAGAGCTTAACTATGTAGACAGTATATCATATGTTGCCGTGGGGAATACATTAAAAAAAATGAACTTAAGCCCTGGAAAGTAAGAGGATGGGTGATACCCCCAAACCAGAACAGTGCTTTTGTAGCAAGTATGGAGGAAGTCCTTGATGTCTACAAAAGACCCTACGATGAAAATAGGCCAGTTGTTTGTATGGACGAGTCTCCTAAACAGTTGATTTCAGAAAGCAGGCAGTCTATTCCAATGGCAAGAGGCAGAGAGGCACGTGTGGATTACGAATATGTTAGGCACGGAATGGTCAATGTATTTATGGCCAATGAGCCTTTGAAAGGAAAAAGAATGGTTGAAATAACCAAATTCAAAAAGAAACAAGATTGGGCTAAGTTCATCAAAAGGATAACTGATGAGATGTACCCTACGGCAAAAAAAATCACATTGGTAATGGATAACTTTAAAACTCATGCTGCATCCTCACTTTACGAAACTTTCCAGCCTGAAGAAGCAAAGAGGATTTGGGATCGGTTTGAGTTCGTTTTCACACCAAAACACGGGAGCTGGCTCAATATGGCAGAAATCGAACTTCATGTGTTAAATGCACAGTGCCTTAACAGGAACATTAGGGATATTGAAACAGTAAAAAGAGAAGTAGAGGCTTGGCAGAATAACCGAAACAATAAAAACAATAAGATAAATTGGCAGTTCACTACTGCCGATTCAAGGATAAAATTAAAAAGACTTTAT
>NZ_WIOK01000080.1 GCF_009467825.1 Cyclobacterium xiamenense
AACGGAAATTGATTTACAAATACAACTGGAAAAATGCCTTTTTACAACTCAGAAAAAGGATTGTGGACTTGTTCAGCCGGGAAAGTGTGGAAAAAATACCGGAAATCCTTGTAACTAAGATAGCCCGAAAGCTGGTAGCCGTAAAAAAAGGAAGAAAAAAAAATATCGCCCCAAAAATTGGCACCTGCTCCAGGAGCAAAGAAGCGTACCCCCCCCTAAACCTGATAAAAAGCTCGAAACCAGCAGGGAAAAATCAAATTTATTCCAGTTTGCAAGCAAAATTACAAATCAAAAAGCTTAACTTAATAGCATTGGCCACCTCATCCCTACAAAGCATATATTTGTTAGGTGCCTTATTTAATCATCCAATTTTTAATTCCAAGAATTATTATTATTAGAATCTCCTTTTTCAAAATAATCAGTAAAGTCTATTCTTGGTTTCAAATTCATAAATTGAAAATTTAAGCAATAATGATATTTATTTATTGAATTTCCTGAATGCCGCAATCATTTGGTAAATTAAATACCCTAAAGCCAACTTATAAAAAACTTCTAAAAGATAAATAATCCCGTGGAATGGAATTGAATATTCGTTTAAAAGTTTTAAGGGATTGACAAAATAAGTAAGACTTGACCAAATTTGGTTTGCCGAAAGTTTAACACCATTGAAATATAAAGAAATTATAATCGGAACACTAAAAAATAACGAAATTGCAACAATTCCAACAAATGCATATTGTGGTTTGGTAGAATGATTGTTTGAAAATTTATTGCACCAAAGAATTATTCTGTTAATTGAACCAATATCTTCTTTGCTGTTTAATCTTTCATTGTATTCTAATGCTTTAAATTTATTATATAGATAGTTGTCACCATATTCTTGAGCCAATTTTTTTAACTCTCGGTATAAAGTCAAATAATTTGTTTCATCATCTCTTTTAAAAGGATTTATAGTTCTTGTGGGTATTTCAGTTAAATTATTGGCTTCTAAGTTCAACAAAGAGGAATTAATAAATTTTATCTCATTGAAAGTATGTAAGAAAGAGTATAATACTCCCCATATGTTGGACCAAAAGTATCAGTCGTTAAGTTAACTCATTTATTTGATATTACCTCCTTAGTTGTCTTATTTCCCAAGGGTACC
>NZ_WIOK01000081.1 GCF_009467825.1 Cyclobacterium xiamenense
GGTGCGATCGAATACCCCATGCAACGAATTTACACATTGGGTGTACGGCTGTCATTTTAACCTCAAAAGCACTGAAGATTATGAAAAATTATAAATTAATCGCCGGCTCCCTGCTACTGGCCACGGTTCTGCTGGGCGCCTGCAACGACGAATTCCTGGAGCGATTTCCTCTGGATGAAGTTTCGAACGAAACGTATTGGAATACCGAAAACGATCTGGCCACGTACAACAATACCTTTTACCACATGGCCTTGAACGATGAGAATATTCCCATAATGCACGGGCATAACAATGGGTTCGCCAGCCACCGACACAGTTATTGGTTCCTGGACGGACTGGCTGATAACCTGGCGCCGAATCATCCGCGGCATACCTTCTATCAGCGGATTCGCTCGGGCAGGGAAATCACCCCTACCGGTCCCCAATGGTTTGGCTGGAGAGGTTGGGATTTTGTGCGGGCCATCAATATCGGCCTGGAAAACTACCCCAATGCGGATATCTCAGAGGCCGCCCGCAACAAGTACGTGGGCGAAGCCCGGCTGATGCGGGGATGGTTTTACGCCCAGAAGGTGATGATGTTTGGCGATGTGCCCTGGGTAGATAAAGAATTGAACATCGACTCCGAAGAACTGTTTGCAGCGCGCACTCCCCGGGAAGAGGTGATGGCCAACGTGCTGGAGGACCTCACCTTTGCTGCTGAGCACATTCCCAACGATTGGGGTGATGGCAACGCTCCCGGCCGGGTCAACCGCTGGGCGGCCCTTGCCATCAAGGCCCGGGTTTGTCTGAACGAGGGCACCTGGAGAAAATACCACGGAGGCTCCAATGCCGAGATGTGGTTGCGTGAAGCAGCCGAAGCGGCGCAGGAAGTGATGGAAAACGGTCCCTATTCCCTGTATTCCACCGGCGATCCGGAAAACGATTTCAACGCGTATCAACGTATTCTCGACCTGAGTGGTAATCCGGAGGTAATGATCTGGAGAAGGTACCAGCTGGGTATTTACACCAACCACGTACAGAGTTACTATTCCTACACCGGGGGTGCCACCCGTAGCTTTGTGGAAGACATCCTCTGCGAGGACGGACTGCCCATTACCCTTTCGCCCCTGTACCAGGGCGACGAGACCATCGAGGACGT
>NZ_WIOK01000082.1 GCF_009467825.1 Cyclobacterium xiamenense
TTTCTAGAGAACATTTCGGCGGCATTTGAAAAGGAGTCTCCCAATAAAAAGGAAGAAGGTCCGGGGATCGAGCAGCTGTATGCGCAGATCGGTGAGCTGAAAGTGGAGAATGACTTTTTAAAAAAAAGTTGCAAGAAACTGGGGATATGAGCGAGCGGTTGAGAATGGTTTCAGCCGATTACCAGGGGATGTCGATCAGGCGACAGTGTGAAGTACTGGAAGTGCCACGTAGCAGCCTGTATTACAAGCCGAAGGGGGAAAACGAGTTGAACCTGAAGCTGATGGGAATAATGGACAGGCACCTTACCGAACACCCAACCGAAGGAGTAGTGTCGATGGTGTACCTGTTGACCGGTCTGGGGTTCGTGGTAGGGCCAAAGCGTATCCGAAGGTTATTCAGGCTGATGGGCAGGGAAACCCTTTACAGAAGGAAGAACCTGACCAAATCAGGGCTTAGGGAATACATCAGGCCATACCTGCTGAAAAACCTCAAGGTTGACAGGCCCAATCAGGTCTGGGTAACCGATATCACGTATATCCCCATGCAGAAAGGATTCATGTATCTGACTGCGGTCATGGACGTGTACAGCAGAAAGATCCTTTCCTGGGGTGTGTCCAACAGCCAGGACGCCAAATGGTGTAAACAGGTGCTGGAAGAAGCTATAACAACCTATGGGAAGCCCGAGATAATCAACTCTGACCAAGGTAGCCAATACAGCTCGGCACTATGGATCAATTACCTGGAGGGACAGGACATCAAAGTCTCCATGGACGGGAAAGGGCGTGCTCTGGACAATATCTATATCGAAAGGTTTTGGAGATCGATCAAATATGATTACATCTATCTGAATCCTAGCGAGGATGGTTATGACCTATTGAAAGGTATCAACTGGTACATGAAATATTACAACCAAAAGGTCCATCACACCACCAAGGAGAAGCCCAGGGAAAGATATTTTGGGGTAACCCAAAAAGCAGCATAAAGTAAAGGTTAGTTGTCTTATTTCCCAAGGGTACCCTTGGGAAATAAGACAACTAAGGAGGTAATATCAAATAAATGAGTTAACTTAACGACTGATACTTTTGGTCCAACATATGGGGAGTATTATA
>NZ_WIOK01000083.1 GCF_009467825.1 Cyclobacterium xiamenense
ATATGCCCTTTTGCAAACACATAAGGTTATTTCCAGATCAGTCTCGCTCGCGCTAAACCAATCTCATTGCATTCTCCGCTCAACATGTCAATGAACTTTCTGCTACTCATTCATTCAATAATGAAGGAATTCAAGCAAGTGATTATTCATAGTATGAATAATAAATCGAATGGATGTTCCTTGTGAACTCATCCTGATGGAGAAGGATAACGCCTACCTGCCGTATGCCAAGGATTCGAACCGTTGACCCTCCCGACTGTGTCGGGATGCTCTATATAGCATTCCTTTTCTCCTGAAGAACTCCTTGCGAGCTCAGTATTCAGTGGAGGATAACGGATTCGAACCGTTGACCCCCTGCGTGCAAGGCAGGTGCTCTAGCCAGCTGAGCTAATCCCCCTATTATTTTTTATCGATGACTTGCCCCGTTGACCCTCCCGATGTAAGTCGGGATGCGCTAGACAGCTGAGCTAATCCCCCTATTATTTTTTATCGATGACTTGCCCCGTTGACACTCCCGATGTAAGTCGGGATGCGCTAGACAGCTGAGCTAATCCCCCTATTATCTTTTATCGAAGACTTGCCCCGTTGACACTCCCGATGTAAGTCGGGATGCGCTAGCCAGCTGAGCTAATCCCCCTATTATTTTTTATCGATGACTTGCCCCGCTGACCCTCCCGATGTAAGTCGGGATGCGCTAGACAGCTGAGCTAATCCCCCTGGTATTTTTTTATCGAAGACTTGCCCCGTTGACCCTCCCGATGTAAGTCGGGATGCGCTAGCCAGCTGAGCTAATCCCGCTGGTTATTTTGAACCTTTTGTAAACCACCCTGACCCGAAGGGGGTAGTGAACTTGAAGGAAACCGACTAAAGTGGGCCTGCGTGGACTCGAACCACGGACCTCTACATTATCAGTGTAGCGCTCTAACCACCTGAGCTACAGGCCCCCATTTGGAAATAAAATTGAAGTAGTAGGTAAGACAGAAAAACGAAACTGATTCCAGAAAGGAGGTGTTCCAGCCGCACCTTCCGGTACGGCTACCTTGTTACGACTTAGCCCCAGTTACCGGTTCTACCCTAAACGGCTCCTTGCGGTT
>NZ_WIOK01000084.1 GCF_009467825.1 Cyclobacterium xiamenense
GAATAAGGCTATATTGTCGTTAAACGCTGATTTTATGGAAAAGAAGTATAAGAGTCTGTCTATATTCGAATTTAAAGACCGATTTCCCGATAATAGAGCATGTTATAAATATTTGGCAGATATGAAGTGGAAGGATGGATATCTTTGTAAGAAATGCGGACATTCCCATTATTGCAAGGGAATTAATGAGTTTGACAGACAGTGTACCAAATGTGGCCGTCTAGAATCACCAACGGCTGGCACCCTTTTTCACAACTGCAAATTCCCTCTTCTGAAGGCATTCTATATCGTTTATTATGTTTCTACTGACAAAAATGGCGTCAGTAGTGGGGAATTAAGCCGTAGGCTTGAGCTCAGGCAAAAGACTTGCTGGCTTTTTAAGCGGAAAGTGATGAAGGCAATGGAAAGCAGCCAGAATTTCCCCATGACGGGAAAAGTAGAAGTAGACGAAACCTATGTGGGTGGCCAGGACGACAAAGCAATAGGAAGAAATGAGGGGAAAAAGAAAATCATGGTGGTGGGCATAGAAAGGGGTTTAGGTGGTGTTTCACGTTGGTACGGAAGGGTTATTGAAACCGCTTCCAAGATCAATCTTGGAGGGTTTATGACTGATCACATCGATAAAGACGCACAGGTAAAGACTGACTGCTGGGGCGGCTATAAGGGTATGGAGGCTCATTTCCCGAAACTGATCCGAGAAAAATCAGGAAAGAAGGGAGAAAACTTCAAGCAGATGCATCGGGTGATAATGATGTTTAAAGCCTGGCTGAGAGGAACCCATCATTCGGTTAGGGACCTTCAACCCTACATTAACGAATATACCTACAGGTACAATCGCCATAAAATGAAAGAAGGGATTTTTGAAAATCTAATACAAAGGATGGTGGCGAAGCCACCGTATCCGTACAAAGCCTTTATTTGATAAGTGCCTTATTCAA
>NZ_WIOK01000085.1 GCF_009467825.1 Cyclobacterium xiamenense
CATTTTAAGGTCCGGGAAGAGGGTAAGGTCAAACACAAGGCATTGTACAATGTGTTAGGCATCAATAAAGAGGGAAAAAAGGAGATACTGGGAATGTATATCTCTGAGAGCGAGGGAGCCAATTTCTGGCTACAGGTACTTACAGACCTGGAAAATCGTGGTGTCAAAGACATCTTGATAGCCTGTACCGACAATCTGACCGGCTTCACGGAGGCCATCCATTCAGTCTTCCCCAAAGCCGATATCCAACTCTGTGTGGTCCACCAGATTCGAAACAGCCTTAAGTATGTGGCCAGTAAAGAACAGAAGGTCTTTATGAAGGACCTAAAATTGGTCTACCAGGCTGATACCAAGGACCAGGCAGAAACGGCTCTGCTGGATTTGGAAGAAAAATGGGGAAAGAAGTATCCCGTGGTAATTCGCTCCTGGAATGATAACTGGGACCGATTGAGCACCTACTTTGAATATAGCCCATCCATTAGACGGCTGATCTATACCACAAACACGGTAGAAGGCTTTCACAGACAAGTGCGAAAGGTAACCAAGTCCAAAGGCGCCTTCACCTCTGATATGGCCTTAATGAAGCTTGTTTATCTGGTCACCAGGCGTATTGAGAAAAAGTGGACCTCACCTTTGCAAAATTGGGGCTTGACTGTTCAGCAGTTGGCTATTAGATTTGAGGGAAGATTGGAACTGGATCTGAAGACAGAGTCCTAAAAAAATAGTGAATTTTCCCTTCGGGGGGCTAGCCCCCCGAAGGGAAGCCAGACAGAGTTGAGCTAACACTCCC
>NZ_WIOK01000086.1 GCF_009467825.1 Cyclobacterium xiamenense
CAACGAGGTCAACGATATCAATCAGTACTACGTATTCAACGCCTACGCGGATTACGAATTCTCCCTTCCCGAAAAGCACAGCCTGACCGCCATGGTGGGCTTCAACCAGGAATGGGGGCAAAACAAGCGTATTCGCGCACAGGCCAATACGCTGATCACCCCCTTGATTACCGATTTGAATGCCACCATCGGCATGCAGCAGACGTTTGGTAGTTCCAACCACAATTCCCTCCGGGGCGGTTTTTTCCGGGTCAACTACATTTTCGACGAGCGCTACCTGATCGAATCCAACGGACGCTACGACGGTACCAGCCGTTTCCCCACGGACGATCGCTTTGGTTTCTTTCCTTCCTTATCGGTGGGCTGGAGAATATCGAACGAAAACTTCATGGCCAATACCTCCAGCTGGCTGGACGAGTTGAAGATCCGGGCTTCCTACGGTACACTGGGTAACCAATTGTTGGGGAATAATTTCTACCCCTACATTCCCACCATGGGTATCGGGCAGTCCGGCTTTATGATGACCGCAGGGCAGCGCACGCCGTTTGTTTCCCCTGCTGGCCTGGTGAGCCCCACGCTGACCTGGGAAACGGTGATTTCCCAAAACCTGGGTGTAGACTTTACCATGTTTGGTGGCAAAATTGACGCTTCCTTCGATGTGTTTACGCGGGATACCAAGGACATGCTGATGCGTCAGGAGTATCCGGCGATCCTGGGTACGGCGGCTCCTGCTTCCAATGCGGCCGACTCCCGCACCACCGGTTGGGAACTGGCACTG
>NZ_WIOK01000008.1 GCF_009467825.1 Cyclobacterium xiamenense
CGATTCGCGCTTGTTCTCATCCGGTCCGTGGCAGGCAAAACAATTGTCCGAAAGTATTGGACGAACATGGAAATTGTAGCTGATCTGATCTCCTGAGGCCATGAATTCTCCGTCAGCAGGCTTCTCGGAGCAAGCGCCCAGCAGGGCAAGGGCAAAAAGGAAATACGTTGGGTACTTAAGCATTGGTTATAATTAATTAACAACCAACAATTTCACAATTAATACGTGAAATTACAAGCAATAGTTAAAATTGCCGCGAAAGTACGGGATGGGTGGAAAGGGGTCATCCCTGAGGGGAAGACAAAAAAAAGGAAGGCGGAAGCCTTCCTTTGAAACGTTGTATATACGGAAGTTAGGTATTCACACCTGACTACTGCTCTTTGGTACTTTTGATGGTCGAAAAATCGAAGGTATCCAAAAACTTCGTTGTGAAATTCCCTGCAACGAACTGTGGATCCTCGAGTAAGGCCAGGTGGAAAGGAATGGTGGTTTTTATCCCATCGATCACAAACTCTTCCAATGCCCGCTTCATGCGCACGATTACTTCTTCCCTGGATTGGGCGCTAACGATCAATTTTGCGATCATGGAATCGTAATTTGGGGGAATGACGTATCCTGCATATACGTGGCTGTCGATGCGCACCCCTTTGCCGCCGGGCAGGTGTAGATTGACAATTTTACCGGGACTGGGCCGGAAGCCGTTGGAAGGGTCTTCGGCGTTTATCCGGCATTCCATGGCGTAGAGTTTCGGGAAATAATTTTTCCCACTGATATGCTCGCCTGCCGCTACTTTGATTTGTTCCTTGATCAGGTCAAAGTCCGTTACCTCTTCTGTGATGGGGTGTTCTACCTGGATTCGGGTATTCATCTCCATAAAGTAGAAATTGCGGTTTTTATCCACCAGAAATTCAATGGTGCCGGCTCCCTCGTAGGAAATGGCTTCCGCTCCTTTGATGGCTGCTTTTCCCATTTGTTCCCGAAGGTCATCGGTAATAAATGGGGAAGGGGTTTCTTCCACCAGTTTTTGGTGGCGCCGTTGGATGGAGCAGTCCCTTTCCGATAGGTGGCAGGCTTTTCCGGTTGCATCTCCAATGATTTGGATTTCGATATGCCGGGGCTCTTCCACAAATTTTTCCAGGTAAAGGCCAGCATTGCCAAATGCAGCGGCCGATTCCTGTCGGGCATCGTCCCATGCCTTTTTGAAACCGGCGGGTTCGTTGACTATACGCATGCCACGGCCACCCCCACCGGCGGTGGCTTTTAGTATAACCGGATAGCCAATTTTCTCAGCCAGGGACAGCCCCTGTTCCACGGAATCCAACAAGCCTTCCGAGCCAGGAATTGTAGGCACACCGGCCGCCGCCATGGTGGCCTTGGCTGTTGCCTTATCGCCCATTTGGTTGATCATTTCGGGGCTGGCTCCAATAAATTTGATGTTGTATTCCTCGCAGATGCGGGAAAATTCCGCGTTTTCCGAGAGGAACCCATAACCTGGGTGGATGGCATCCGCGTTAGTGATTTCTGCGGCGGCGATTATTCGGGGGATATTGAGGTAGGAATCTTTACTGGGAGGAGAACCGATGCAAACGGCCTCATCCGCAAACCGTACGTGTAGACTATCCTTGTCTGCAGTAGAATACACGGCCACCGTTTTCACCCCCATTTCCTTACAGGTGCGGATGATTCGCAGCGCTATTTCTCCCCTATTGGCTATTAATATTTTATTGAACACGTTTTTCTGTGAATTTGGTTGGAAAAAAAATCAATTCTGAGGCTCAACCAGAAAAAGCGGTTGATCGTATTCCACCGGAGACGCGTCGTCAACGAGGATTTTAACGATTTTACCGGACACCTCGGATTCCACTTCGTTAAAAAGCTTCATGGCCTCGATGATGCAGACGGTTTGTCCTTTTTGAATGACATCGCCCACATTGACAAAATAATCGGAGTCGGGGTTGGGCGAGCGGTAAAAGGTACCAATCATGGGCGATTTGACTTCCAGGAAAGAAGCGGCAGCCGGCGCGTGGTTAACGTTGTTTTCCGGCGAATGGCTGGCTGCCGGCTGTGGCACGGCTACTGCTTGGGGATTGGGAACGTCGGCTGGTCTCGCCACAGCCACTTCCGAGTTTTTCTTAATAGAAAGCTTGAATTCATCCGTCTCTATTTTTACCTCGGCCAATCCGGAATTTGAAATAAAGTCAATTAATTCTTGTATTTCTTTTGCCTTCATAATCGTTTATTTTAATATCGTCCTGTTACCGGATTTCCCGGGAGGCGATTGTCTGTTTTTTTAAGGTACTAAAACTATGTAAGTTAATGAATTTCTGCGGAACTACCTGCTTTATTTGACCCTTTCCGAGTACGAACCGTCACGGGTATCAACCTTGATCAGGATGTCTTGTTCCACGAAAAGCGGGACCATTACCACTGCACCCGTTTCCAAGGTGGCTGGTTTCAAGGTGTTTGTAGCCGTATCCCCTTTGATGCCTGGTTCGGTGTAGGTCACCATTAATTCAACAAATGGAGGCAGTTCTACCCCCAATGGCTTGTCCGTTTCGGCATGTATCAGAATTTCCACCACCTGCCCTTCTTTTAGCAATTCGGGCCTTTCGATCAACTTTTTCTCGATAGGAATTTGCTCAAACGTTTCGGTATCCATGAAGTGATAGCCAAAATCGTCGTTGTAGATGTACTGGTGCGACCGTTTTTCAACCCGGGCGGTAGTCACCTTTTCTCCCGCATTAAAGGTTTTATCCAGTACTTTTCCCGAAGTAAGGCTTTTTAGTTTGGTTCGTACAAAGGCAGGGCCTTTGCCGGGCTTTACGTGTTGGAATTCTACAATTGACATGATGTCGTGGTTAAACACCAAGCAAAGCCCATTTTTAAAGTCAGCGGTACTTGCCATATCTGAATGTTAATTTGTTTACGTATTAGTTTGGATCGTATCCCCATTTCAAATAAACCGCTCCCCAGGTAAATCCCCCGCCGAATGCCGCAAGAATCAGGTTATCACCTTTTTTCAGGCGTGATTCGTAATCCCAAAGGCACAATGGAAGGGTGCCAGCCGTAGTATTGCCGTATTTTTCGATATTCAACATTACTTTTTCCGGACCGATACCCATGCGGTTTGCCGTGGCATCGATGATTCGCTTGTTGGCCTGGTGCGGAACCAACCAGGCAATATCTGCACCTTCCAGGTGGTTTCTTGCCATGATTTGGGCACTCACATCCGCCATTTTCGTGACAGCAAACTTAAAGACAGTGGACCCTTCCTGAAATACGTAATGCTCCCTGTTTTTTACCGTTTCCAGGGTGGCGGGTTTTCGGCTTCCGCCAGCCCGCATGTGAAGAAAATCCGCACCGGATCCGTCGGTATGCAACAAGGAATCCATCACCCCCAGCGGCTCTTCGGTAGGTTCCAAAAGCACCGCACCCCCCCCGTCGCCGAAGATGATGCAGGTGGTACGGTCCTCGTAATTGACGATGGACGACATCTTATCCGCGCCAATCACGATTACTTTTTTATGAGCACCGGTTTCGATAAACTGGCTGGCGATAGTCAATGCATACAAAAATCCCGAGCATGCTGCCGAGATGTCAAAACTATAACTCTTCGTTGCCCCCACATTATGGGCCACGATATTGGCAGTGGCGGGGAATAGCATGTCTGGCGTCACTGTCGCACAAATAATCAAATCAATGTCCTCCGGATTGGTATTGGTTTTCGCGAGCAGCCCTTTTACCGCCTCCGTACCAATCACGGAAGTGCCCTGATTTTCACCTTTAAGTATCCTTCGTTCTTTGATTCCGGTCCTGCTGGTGATCCACTCATCGTTGGTATCGACCATGGTTTCCAATTCTTTGTTATCCAGTACGTACTCCGGCACCCAGCCATGGACGCCCGTAATTACAGCTCTTTTTTTCATTTAATGTGTTCTTGTATCAAAAAGGAATCGGGCAGGACTGTCGTTCGTTTGTTTTGTTCCAACAGTTTATTTCGGCAAATTCCGGTTTTTTTTACTGTTTTTTAAGGGTTGGCCTTCACAGTTTTAAATTAAGAATCCCAAAATTATTTAAAATGTGCTTGTCCACCAAAGATTTTATGGATATGTGGAAAATAAATGAAAACGGGCGCACCGGATTTACCCGCCAAAAGTCATTTCGTTGTATTTTTCCCTTTATTTGACTAAATTAAGTCACTTACCCTGAAACCCAAAGAATATCATGAAAATCAACGTCAATGCTACTGAATACACCGTGGACGTGCAAGGCAACCCCAGCCTGCTGGAAGTACTCCGGGAACAATTGGATCTCACGGGGACCAAATACGGTTGCGGAGAAGCTGCGTGTGGAGCTTGTAAGGTGCTGGTGAATGGAACCCCTACTCCGGCATGCATCACCCCCGTAACCAGTGTTCAGGGCAAACGCATACGGACCATTGAGGGACTGGATGCGGATGGACGGTTGCATCCGGTGCAGGAGGCTTTTTTGGAGGAAGACGTATTTCAATGTGGCTATTGTGCTCCGGGGATGATCATGACGGCCGTGGCACTCGTGGAAAGCAAAAAATCCCTGGACGAGCAGGAGCTATTGGACGGCATGAACGGAAATATCTGCCGGTGCTGCACCTATCCGGCCATCCTGAATGCATTAAAGAAACTAACCCAAAACACCACCAAGGCATGAAAGATACCTGCAATACATCAATCAACCACTACCGTAGAAAGTCATTGCCTGGCCGCGGGCTTAGCCGAAGAAATTTTTTCAAATACATGGGGGCCGGCATCGCCACTTACTTTGTGTGGACCGACTACCTGGCGTCAGAAAGCCTCTCCCGGCTTTCGGAAACCGGTATGCCGGCAGCCCCCGATACGCTGTCTTCCTGGATTCACGTATCGGCAACCGGTGCCATCACGGTTTTTACCGGTAAGGTGGAAGTTGGGCAAAATATTCGTACCTCCCTGACACAAGTGGTGGCAGAAGAGCTTTTCGTACCGATCTCCGCAATCAGCCTGATTATGGGAGATACCGCCCGAACCCCTTACGACCGGGGAACCTACGGCAGCCTGACCACCCCACAGATGGCGCCAATTCTCCGAAAGGCCGCCGCAAGTTTGCGGGAGATCCTGCTTCAGGAGGCGCGGAAGGAGTGGAAACTGGGTGAAGTCGAACTAAAGCTGGAAAAAGGTTCCGTAAAGCACCCCACAAATGGAAAACAATTGGGCTACGGTAGCCTGGCAAACGCCAAACAGCTGCTACTTCCAATGAATGAAAACGTACGGACCATCGATCCCACAAAATGGACCGTGGCGGGCACCTCTGTAGAAAAAATAAATGGAGTGGATTTTGTTCGCGGCAAGCACCGCTATGTTTCGGACATGGTGGTACCGGATATGCTTTACGGAAAAGTGCTCCGCCCCCCGGCTTATGGAGCAAAGCTGATTCGTGCCAATGTCGATGCCGCTGCCACTATACCTGGGGTTCGGGTAGTGCAGCAAGGAGATTTTATCGGCGTCGTTGCCAAAAATTCCCGAACGGCGGCCATGGCCCTGGCCACGGTAGAAGCAGAATGGGAACGTTCCCCGCAGGTAGCAGGCGCCGCGTTATTTGACCATTTGAAGCGCACGGGAGAACCAGGAAATGCGGTACCCTCCGAAATCACAGCTGCCTACGAATCCGCCTCCCTGAAGCTGGAACAAGAATTTAAAATAGACTATATCGCACATGTACCCCTGGAGCCCAGGGCGGGCCTGGCTCGGTGGAAGGACGGTTCCCTGGAAGTGTGGACCGGTACGCAGCGACCCTTTGGCGTACAGGAAGAGTTGGAACGGGCTTTTTCCATTCCCAAGGAAAAAATCCGGGTTTACATGCCCGATACGGGCTCTGGGTACGGAGGAAAGCATACCGGAGAAGCGGGAATAGAAGCCGCTATCCTCGCCAAGGCGGTAGGCAAACCAGTAAAGGTTACCTGGACCAGGGAAGAAGAATTTAAGTGGGCGTATTTCCGGCCGGCGGGATTGATACAGGTGAGGGCAGCGGTGGACGGCAGTCGCCTTTCCTCTTGGGAGTTTCACAATTACAATTCGGGAGGAGCAGGCATCAACTCCCCGTACCTTGGTGCCACGAAATACGAGCAATACCACCGCTCCGATTCGCCTCTGCGGCAAGGATCTTACCGGGCCCTGGCTTCTACGGCCAATATTTTCGCCATGGAATCCACCATCAATGACCTTGCCCAAATGGTTCGGGCCGACCCCATGGAATTTCGACTGAAAAACCTGCAAGACGAACGCCTAAAATCCGTCATCAAAACAGCCGGACAGGCCTTTGACTGGAACCGGGAAAAACCGGCATCTAACCACGGGTTTGGTATGGCATGCGGTGCGGTAAAAGGCGGGTTTGTTGCTACCTTTGCCGAGGTGGCGGTAGATCCAAATACACGGGAGCTGCGGGTTATTTCAGCAGTAACGGCCTTCGAGTGTGGGGCAATTCTCAATCCGCGACACCTGGAAAGCCAGGTCACCGGATGCGTTTTGCAAGGCCTGGGTGGAGCGCTTTTCGAAGCCATAGAATTTGACGAAGGAAATGTATCCAATGCGTTTCTGTCTTCGTACCGGGTGCCCCGTTTCAAGGATATTCCCCAAACAAAAGTACTGCTGGTTAACCGAAAAGACCTTCCATCATCTGGTGCCGGAGAGGCGTCTATTGTCTGCATCGCTCCAGCCATTCGGAATGCCATTGACGATGCCGTGGGTGTAAAACTTTACCGACTTCCCATGGTACCTTCCGGACGGGTGCCGAACGCCTGAATGTCCCAGGGGTATTAATCGATCTTGGAACGGTATCGTCTCTTTGTTTAAAGAATGTATTGGGACAAATCCCGGTTTTTTACCAGTGAACTGAGTCTTTCCTGCACCATCTCTTTGGTAATCATGATCTTGCTATTCGGTCCGATACTATCGGGTACGTCGAAAAGAAAATCGTTTAACAGGTGGCTCATGACGGTATGAAGCCTGCGCGCCCCAATGTTCTCCACTTCTTCGTTGATGCTAAACGCGAGAGCTGCAATTTCTTGAATGGCCTCGTCGGTGTATTCCAAGTAGACCTGTTCTGCTTCAAACAAGGCCTGGTATTGTTTGGTCAGCGCATTTTTGGGCTCTTTTAAGATGCGGTAGAAATCATCCTGTGTCAGGCTGGATAGCTCCACCCGAATCGGAAACCTTCCTTGCAATTCAGGAATGAGATCTGAAGGCTTACTCACGTGAAAGGCACCGGCAGCGATAAACAGTACGTGATCGGTGTGCACCAGTCCGTATTTGGTATTCACAGCACTGCCCTCCACGATGGGCAACAAATCTCGTTGGACACCCTCCCGGCTCACGTCGGGTCCACCACCGGACTTTCGGGATCCGGAGGCTATTTTGTCAATCTCGTCGATGAAGATGATACCATTATTTTCCGCCAGCCGGATGGCCTGCTCCTTCACCTCATCGAAATCGATCAATTTGGAAGCCTCTTCTTCCATCAGGATTTTTCGCGCTTCTCCGATGCTCACTTTTCGTTTTTTGGTCCGTTTGGGCATCATGTTGCTGAGCATGTCCTGCAGGCCCGCCATGCTGGCTTCATCCATCATGCCGTTGCCGATCATTCCGATTCCCGAAGGGGCAGACTGCTTGACATTGATTTCGATTTTTCGGGTTTCCAATTCGCCGTTTTTCAATTTCTCACGAAATCGTTCGCGGGTCCGTTCGTTTAATTCCTGCTCTGAAGCCTGATCAGGGTTGAAATTTTCCTTGGTTACCGTACCCGTAAATCCCGTCCCCTTGACGGGTGGAATCAGTATGTCCAGCAGCATGTCTTCGACAATCAGGGCTGCTTTTTCCTTTACTTCTTCGTTTTTTGATTCTTTTACCAAATTGATGGCATGCTCGACCAGATCCCGAACCATGGATTCAACATCACGGCCCACATACCCCACTTCCGTAAATTTCGAGGCTTCCACTTTTGTAAAAGGGGCATTGGCAATTTTTGCCAGTCTGCGCGCAATCTCGGTTTTGCCTACCCCGGTGGAACCAATCATAAGGATGTTGTTCGGAACGATGTCTTTTTGCAGGTCAGACTTGACCATGAGTCGTCGGATCCTGTTTCTCAGCGCAATGGCAACGTTTCTTTTTGCATCTGTCTGTCCAATGATGTATTTATCCAGTTCCGCAACAATCTGCTTCGGTGTCAAATGGTTCATGTCGTTTGTTTTTTAGTTGGATCCGGCTTTGTTGGCATCGGTGTCAAAGGTAAACTTGACCGGATGATCCACTGTTTCGGGAAGAAGTGCGATATCCAACACCTCGCCTACGTGATCGACAAAATGGAAGGTGACCCCTTTCAGGTAACTTTCATCGATTTCTTCGATGTCCCGCTGGTTTCGTTTGCAAAGCAAAACGTCTTTGATGCCGGCGCGTTTTGCCGCCAGGATCTTTTCCTTAATCCCGCCTACAGGCATTACTTTTCCCCGTAGCGTTATTTCGCCCGTCATCGCTAACTTGGATTTCACCTTGCGCTGGGTGTAGACCGACGCAATGGCGGTCAGCATGGTGATACCCGCCGAGGGACCATCTTTTGGCACGGCACCGGCAGGTACGTGGATGTGCAAATCGTACTGATCAAATACCCGGTGATCGATGTTCAGCGTGTCGGCCTGGGATTTCAGGTAGGAGATGGCCGTCATGGCCGACTCTTTCATTATATCTCCCAATTGGCCGGAAAGCGTCAATTTGCCTTTTCCCCGGCTTATACTCGCTTCTATAAACAGAATTTCTCCGCCTACGGAGGTCCAGGCCAGACCTGTAACCACACCGGCAAGTGAATTGTCCTGATAAATTTCTTTATCAAAAATCTCTCCTCCCAGGATTTTCCGAACCATCTGTGGGGTGATCTTTTTCTGGTACGGTTCTTCCATTGCAATGGATTTGGCAATGTTGCGCACCAACTTTCCTATTTGTCGTTCCAGTGTTCGAACGCCGGATTCACGGGTATAGTCTTCGATAATTTTGACGAGGGCCGCGTTCGAAAAGGAAATGTCACTGGCTTTTAGCCCATGCTCCTTTCGTTGTTTGGGGACCAGGTGTTTTTTGGCAATTTCTACTTTTTCTTCCAGGGTGTAACCGGTCACTTCGATGATCTCCATCCGGTCTCGGAGCGCAGGCTGCAAGGTTTCCAGCGTGTTGGCCGTTGCTATAAATAGCACTTTGGACAGATCGTATTCCACATCCAGAAAATTATCCACAAAGGCATTGTTTTGCTCCGGATCCAACACTTCCAGAAAGGCCGAGGATGGGTCGCCTCGGAAATCGGAACTCAATTTGTCGATTTCATCCAAAACGAAAACCGGGTTGGAGGATTTGCCCTTTTTCATGTTTTGGATGATTTTTCCAGGCATGGCTCCTACATAGGTCTTGCGGTGCCCGCGGATTTCCGCCTCATCATGCAATCCCCCCAGGGACATCCGCACGTACTTTCTCCCCAATGCTTTGGCAATCGACTTGCCCAGGGAAGTCTTCCCCACACCAGGAGGGCCGTAAAGGCAAAGAATGGGGCCTTTGAGGTCGTTTTTTAGTTTTAATACGGCCAGGTATTCGATGATTCGTTCTTTCACCTTGTCCAGGCCCGAATGATCCCGGTCCAGGATTCTTTTGGCCCGTTTCAGATCAAAGTTATCCGACGTAAACTCGTTCCAGGGGAGCTCTACCAATACCTCGGCATAGTTGAGCGAAATGGGGTATTCTGCCGCGGCCGGATTCATCCGCAGGATTTTATCCAGCTCTTTTTCAAATTGTACGGCCACTTCTTTGGGCCATTTTTTCTTTTTACCCTTCGCGCGCAGCTCTTCTACCTCTTTTTCCGGTCCTTCTTCGCCCAGCTCGGTTTGCAGGACTTTCATTTGCTGCCGGAGAAAATAGTCCCGCTGCTGCTGATCGATATCGGTATGGACTTTTTTCTGAATCTCACTTTTGAGCTCCAACATTTGGATGTCCTTCATCATGAATTCCAGCAAGAGCGTGGCCCGATCGATGCCATCGTTGATTTCCAGTAGGCGTTGTTTGGATTCTACCGGGGCGTTGATGTTGGATGAAAGAAAATGCGTTAGAAAAGGCGTGCTGTCGATGTTGTCCAGAGCTACCTGCGCCTCACGGGGAATTTCCGGGTTCAGCTGCAGAATCTTAAAGGCCGCTTCTTTCAGGGATTGTTCCAGGGCTTCGATTTTTTCGCTGTTTTGCGGGAAGGTTTCTTCCAGATACCGCACATTTGCCTGAAAATAGGGGTCTTCCGAGAGTTCACTCTCGATTTCAAACCGTTTTTTTCCTTGAATGATAATGGTCGTATTACCATCGGGCAATACAATCATTTTTATAATCTTCGCCAATGTACCGACATGGTAAATGTCCTCCCAGGAAGGGTCCTCCATGTTGGGGTTTTTCTGGGCGCAAACCCCGATCAGCTTGTCGCCTTTTTGGGCTTTTTTTACGAGTTTGATGGAGCGTTGTCGGCCTACCGTGATTGGGATGACCACGCCTGGGAACAGTACGGTGTTTCGTACGGATAGAATCGAAATTTCTTTGGAAAGATCTTCCTCCGTTAATGTGCCTTCGTCCTCGTCGTCAGTAATCAGTTGTATCAGATCCCCTTCGCCAGAATAATCGCCCAACATTAATGAATGATATAGTTGATTGTCGTTATTGTTCATACAGACATAATGACAGACAGTCTGTCACGTTATTTTTTTAATATACAAAAAAACTCCCTTCTTCCGGAGATACGAATAAAATGTCCAAGGCGTATGCCAAGTTGCTTTGCGGATCAAATTGTCAGGCAACCCCTGGCTCCAGCCAAAATACAGCCGGACTAAAACAAAACGCTTTTCCGAGTCACATTCGTCAGGTTCCGGTAAACAGCTTTAGGATATCGTTGCCAATGGCAAACACCATGATCGCCAGCAGTAAGACCATGCCCACTTTTTGCGCATTTTCTAAAAAGCGATCGGAAGGACTTCTACCGGATACCATCTCGTACAATAAAAACATGACGTGACCCCCATCCAGTGCCGGTATCGGAAGCAAATTCATGAACGCCAAAATCATGGAAATGAGCCCGGTGATGGACCAAAACTTCGTCCAGTCCCAGGTGGAGCCATAAATTTTCGCCATGCCTATCGGTCCGCTTACGTTTTTTGCCGAAACCTCTCCGGTAAACATTTTCCCCATTGCCCGGGCGTTGATGATGACCACACTGAAGGCCCTTTCTGTCCCTATTGGGATTGCCTGCGCAAAGGAGTATTTCTTTTTTACCGGTTCGAGAAGGTTTTCTGCCGCGATGCCAATCGTGCCTTCCTCGCTGACTGCTACTTGAGCGATGAGCTCTTGTTGGTCGCGTTCCAGCGTGAGTGCCACTTCCCCACCTTTGTGCTCCTCCAGGGCGGCCTGCAACTCATCAAAGTAATAAATATCGGTGTCATTTACTGCCAGAATTTTGTCCCCGGCCTTTACACCGGCATTTTTAGCGGTACCATCCGGCATGACATCCAATACGGCAAATGGAAACCGGATTTGGATGAAGTTAGACATGCTTTCTTCGTTGGAAAAGGAATTGATAAACCCGCGGGGTATGGATATTTTCATGCGCTCCCCATTGCGTTCGATGGTGTAATAGCCATCGGAGCTGAGCAGGGCGTCTCCACTGCTGATGTCGTTTAACGACTCGTAGGGGATACCGTTGATATCCAAAATTTTGTCCCCTTTTTGCAGGCCGATTTGCTCGCCGATATCATAAGCTACAATCCCGTGTTCGATCACCTGATCGCGGGAATAATAGGTTTCGCCATTATTGTAGACCAGAAAGACGAAGACAATGACGCCAGTCACGACGTTTACAATAATGCCCGCCAACATGACGATCAATCGTTGCCAGGCAGGTTTGGATCGAAATTCCCAGGGTTGGGGTTCAGACGCCATTTGTTCGGCATCCAGGGATTCGTCCACCATTCCAGATATTTTTACAAAGCCTCCCAGAGGAATGGCTCCTATCGAATATTCGGTCCCTTTCCATTGAAAGCCGGCAATTTTTGGTGGAAAGCCGATGGAAAACTTTTCCACCCGCATCCCAAACAGCTTTGCTGCCAGTAAATGTCCCATTTCGTGCAGCCCTACCAAAATTGACAAGCCCAGTAGCAGTTGTGCTACCATTATTAATGTATCCATTCCTTAAAATCTACTGATGATTTCCTCTGATAATTTTCTAGTTTCCTTATCGGTTTGGATGAGGTCATCCAAACTTGGCGTCTTAATAAAACCAATTTTCTCCATAGTCTGTTCAATCAGGTCAGACATTTCCAGAAACTTAATTCGGTCCTGCAAAAATGCTGCCACTGCCACTTCGTTGGCAGCATTGAGTGAACAAGCGGTATTTCCTCCTTTTTCCAATGCATTGTAAGCCAGTCTGAGGTTTCGGAATGTCTCCTCATCGGCCTGCTCAAACTCCAGATTGGGATAGTTTGCGAAGTCAAACCTTGGAAAAGATGATTTGATACGGTCGGGGTAGGACAATGCAAATTGTATAGGGATACGCATATCGGGCAGTCCAAGTTGCGCTTTCATCGATCCGTCTTCAAATTGTACCAGGGAGTGAATGATGGATTGGGGATGAACAATCACCTCAATTTGGTTGGTTTCAAGCCCAAACAACCATTTGGCTTCAATTACCTCCAAACCTTTGTTCATTAGAGAAGCAGAATCAATGGTGATTTTGGCACCCATGTCCCAATTGGGATGTTTTAGGGCTTGTTCTTTGGTCACTCCTGCCAGAAAAGACCGGTCTTTACCCCGGAACGGGCCGCCAGAAGCGGTAAGGATTATTTTTTCGATCGGGTTATGAAATTCCCCCACCAGGCATTGGAAGATGGCAGAGTGTTCCGAGTCTACCGGGTAAATGTTGACGGCCTTTTCCCTGGCCAGACGGGTGACCAGATCTCCAGCCACCACCATGGTCTCTTTGTTGGCCAGCGCGATGGGCTTTCCGGCGGCAATCGCCCGTAACGTAGGAATGAGGCCGGCATAGCCTACCAGGGCCGTCAATACGATATCAATGGAGTCCATTTCCACAATGGATGCAATGGCATCTTGTCCGGTGTATACTTTGATGGGGTAGGCCGAGAGGCGTTGTGTTACCTCCTGATACAAGCCTTCGTTTCCAATCACCACCGCATTGGGCTGGAACTGAATGGCCTGCTCAATGAGTAGCTCTTTATTGTTTTGTGCGGTTAATACCTCGGCCTGAAATTTTTCGGGGTGTTGTTGGATGACTTCCAAGGCCTGGGTACCAATGCTTCCTGTGGAACCCAGGATAGCGACTCGTTTAATTGTAGACATGGGGTTTTCTTACTTTAGTCAAAAAGTGTGCTGCTGTATCCGGCAGCTTCAGTCGAAACTACTGACAAATTTACAAGGTAAAAACAGTTTTCCCTGTTTTTTTTGTGCTTTTTACAGAATCTCTTTTTTTGGCATAAAATTAGGATACGAACAGGGGTAGCGTTCTTACGATAGTTCGTGCTAATTTATGTTAAAATCCCAACGTAAACGGGGAACCTTTCCGTTTAATCCATTTAACACCAATTGTGGAGTCATGCATAGAAGCTATTTTGTTGTTGCCATCATTTCCTTTGTGGGAGGAATCCTAGGTGCCTGGTCTTATTCCAGCCTGATGCAAGACCGCAGCGCAATCGTTCCGAGCCAGGAGTGGAACGAAAACCTCGGATACCGTACCTCCCGCATGGAGGAAAATCGGGAAAAACTTTCGGAAACAACGGTCCAAAACCCGCCGAGCGTTCCGGACTCCTTCGTGGAGGCCTCGGAGAAGAGTACCGGATCGGTGGTATTTATCAAAAATTTTTCGGGACAGGACTCCCGGCGGTATAGTATTTTTGATTATTTCTTCAGGCAGGGGGTGCCCCAGCAAACGGTAAGTACCGGATCAGGCGTGATTTTTTCCGAAGACGGCTACATCATCACCAACAATCACGTCGTGGAGCGGGCCGAAACCATCGAAGTTGTTCACAAAAAGCGAACGTATAAGGCCAGTCTAATTGGCTCGGATGCCAACACCGATATCGCCGTTTTGAAAATTGAAGCACGTGGGCTTCCCGCAATAAAGATCGGTAGCAGCCGATCCCTTCAAATCGGTGAGTGGGTACTGGCAGTAGGGAATCCATTTAATCTCACCTCCACCGTTACCGCTGGCATTGTTTCGGCGAAAGAAAGGCAGATCAACATTATGGGAGGGGAATTTCCCCTGGAGTCATTTATTCAAACGGACGCCCCCATCAACCCTGGAAATTCTGGCGGTGCGCTGGTCAACGATCGGGGGGAATTGGTCGGAATCAATACCGCCATCTTAAGCCGAACGGGTTCCTACACCGGGTATGGGTTTGCCGTCCCGGTAGATATCGCGACCAAGATTGCCAACGATTTGATCCAGTACGGAGAAGTGCAGAAAGCCATTCCAGGACTGGAAGTAAACGAGATAACTCCCGAATTGGCGGAGGAAATGGGATTAAAATCCCTGGATGGCGTGGTAGTCTCGCACGTCATCCGAAGTGGTGCGGCGGAAAAATCAGGCATGCGGGTAGAAGATGTCATTGTTACCATTGACGGTAACCGTATTTCCGGGAAGGGGAGTTTCGAAGAAGCTCTTTCCTATTACTACCCGGGGGATAAAATAACAGTGGATTACCTGAGGGACAATGTACGGCGGACATCCGAACTGACCCTGCAAAACCTGCTCGGAGGGACAGGCGTAATCAAACGTTCGTTTTACTCCTCTCCGCTGTTAGGGGCAAAGCTTGAAGCCATCAATGCCATCGAGATGGATCGATTTGATTTGGATTATGGGGTAAAGATTTCCGCCATGACGAGGGGGTACCTCAGAGACCTGGGTTTGGGCGAGGGATTTATTTTGACACACATCAACGAAACCCCCGCAACGAACCCGGAGGAGGTTGGGCGATTTCTTGAAGATTACAGCGGTAGATTGGTACTCGAAGGCAGAACGCCCGGTGGCCAACCGTTCATTCAATCCTACAGCGTTCAGTAGCAGAATACTGAATTTTCTACTCGTCTCCGTCGGAAGAAATTACTCGTATCGGTTGATCGGGCTTGGGGTAGGCCAACCGTGCCAGTTTTTGGCCGAGGTGATATGAATCCAGTCCAGATACGGTTACGGTCCCCAACGCCTGAAGATCAATAAAACCGTCTTCTCCCAGGGCGTTTTCCTGTACGTAGACGTGTTCGATGTTGGCGATTATTAAAACCGTATTATTCACTGACAGGCGTACTTGTTCTTCCATCGTGCAGCCCACCTGCAGGGGACTTCCAGCGACGTATGGAGCCGGAAACCCGTCTTTGTATTCTTCCTTGAGTCCGGTCGCTTTAAACTCGGAATTAGGCCAGCGAGCACCGCAATGGTGCGCCTCTTTGTAAAAACTCTCCGTGACGTGGTTTAGGGTAAAGTCTCCATTGTGGACAATGTTTCCAAGTGAGTGCCGCTCGCCTGTAGGGGGACGGAAAAGTACGCCTACTAGTGGTGGGCTGGCACCTATGTGGAAAACCTGGGAAAAGGGGGCCAGATTTGTTTCCCCTGTTTCCTCGTTGAAAGTTCCGATAAGGTTTAAACTTTTGTACCCGCTCAGGCAATTGACAAAATCTCGCCTGAAGTTCTTGTCGGCGTCAAGAATGGCTTTTTTGGAAAAATGCTTCATTAGGTTAAGATAGCTTCTTCGATCGTGTCGCAATAGCTGATATCCAGGTTTTCGATAATATTGCCCGGATTGTTTTCAATTATTTGTTTTTTCGCGATCATCACCATCTTTTCAAACCATTTCTCTGCGGGAAGTATTTTGCGATGAACCGTGATGCCTTGAAAGTACATCTCTTTTTTCCAGTCCAGGAAATACCATTCCATGCTCGGCTGATGAAAGGCACGAAGCGCGCGTTTGTCAAAAATAAATTTGTAAAAAGAACCGTTTTTCACCAGTGCGGATATTTTGTGAAACGTGTCCTTAAAGTCTTCTATTGGTACGTAATCCACCAACAATTCGCAAATGATTATTCCACGGGATTCATCGACAAATACCTTGGCATATCTCCCTTCGAAAGACAGGTCAAAGTTTTCCATCGCTGATTTGTTTAGGGTGTCGTTCATGGTAACCTTTGTTTACATCAAATACCTGTTAATTTACGGAATACTTACCTAATAGATTTAGTGAAAAGAGCTTTTTCTTTGTTTTTTCTCGTTTTCTACTTCTTCTTTGAAATTCCCCAGGTCTTCTTCCAGCTTAATGGCGTAGTCAATCGTTGTTCTCATTAATTCCTGTTGGGCCTCTATTTGTTCTTTTAATCGGGAAAGCTCGCGGTTCATGTCAGCGAGTTTCTCCTCGTAGGCTTTTCGCAATCGCTCTTTCTCAAGCTGAGCTTTTTTCAGCTCCGCTTTAAAGATCAAGAATGATTCAGGTGGGGTCCTCATACGTTTACTAATTTTATTAAGGGACAATACCCTTATCTATCTACACTTTGTTCAACCTAAATGTTGCAAAAATACAACCCTTTCACCGGATACTCGACATTCCTCCGTCTATTTTTAGCACCTGTCCGGTGATCCAGGAAGAGCTATCGGATAATAAAAAGTGGATGGCCGCTGCCATATCATCGACTGTCCCGAAGCGTCCCAGCGGATGCCGTTTCCCGGCCGCCTCTTTCTTTTCTGGTGTCGAAAGCAATGCTTCTGCAAGTGGTGTATCTGTGAGTGAGGGAGCCACGGCATTTACCCGGATGCCGTTCGAAGCCCATTCCGCTGCCAAAGATCGGGTTAGACCCTCGACTGCCCCTTTGGCCCCGGCAATGGAAGAATGAAATCCCAATCCAGTTTGTACCGCAACCGTACTTACCAGCACCACAGAAGCTCCAGACGATTTTTTGAGCGGACGCTGAAGCACCTGCAACACCTTGATTGCTCCCAGGTAATTGATTTCGAGGTCATTTCTGAAATCGTCCAGACCGAATCGGTGAAAGGGTTTTAGTTGTATGGTACCGGGACAATAAAGTACTCCGTGGACAACTTCGGGTATGCCTTCAATTTCTGTAAAGTCTGAACGCACGTCCAATTTTTGACTACCTTCCTGAGAACGGGAGTAGGTAAATACCTCTGCCCCGGCCGCCTGCAGTATCTCTTTTACCTGCGCTCCGATTCCACTGTTTCCACCAATGATTACTATGTTTTTGTCCTTCATAAGTTTTTCCTCCTTTACCTTAGTATAATGAATAAATCATCAAATTGTTTGCCAGTGCAAGCCCTTTAAAAAAATCTCCCATCAAAACCGATTGATGGGAGATAGGGGTGTTCCGGTAGGGAAACGAACCAAAAGATACCTTATTCTTTTGATTACCGGGGAAGTTCCAGGTATTTGAGAAATTCGTTTCGCTTTTGTGCCGAATGTTCAAACTGTCCACTGTAAAACGACGTGACGGTACTGCTGCTGGTGTCCCGGACACCCCTGCTTGACACACACATGTGGTCGGCATCCAAAATAACGGCCACATCTTCGGTGCCCAACGCAGCTTTCAACTCGTTTCCAATTTGCACGGTCAACCGTTCCTGTACTTGCGGTCGTTTGGCATAGTACTGAACGATGCGATTAATTTTGGATAAACCAATGACCTGCCCATTGGAAATATACGCCACGTGCGCTTTTCCGTAGATTGGGACAAAATGGTGCTCGCAATGAGAGTAGAACGTGATGTCTTTTTCGACCAACATTTCGTTGTAACGAAACTTATTCTCAAAAAGCTTGGCGTCCGGTTTGTTTCTAGGATCCAAACCACTAAAAACCTCCTTCACAAACATCTTTGCGACCCGTTTCGGTGTTCCTTTCAGGCTGTCGTCTGTCAGGTCCAAACCCAAAATGTACATGATCTCCTTAAAATGTTTTTCAATCAGCTCCATTTTCAGGTCATCATCCATCTCAAATGCATCCTCCCGAAGGGGGGTGTCGTGAGAGGACGCCATGTGCTCGTCGCCCAATTCCTCTATGGTCTGATTGAGATCAATTCCCGCTGAATTCAACAAAGTTTCTTTCTGTTTCATATAATCGAACTGTTAAGTCGTATTTTTTTTCTACTTTATTTCTCAAAATATGCCAAATAACCACAGCAATGTTTTCCGCAGTTGGGTTAAGATTTTTAAATTCATCCGTGTCTAAATTTAGGTTTTTGTGATCAAACTTATCGGTGACATGCGCTCGGATCAGATCTTTCAGCAATTTCATGTCGTATACATACCCGGTATCCGGATCAACCGGACCCGAGACCTTTACAATCAAATCGTAATTATGCCCGTGGTAATTGGGATTGTTGCATTTTCCGAAAACCTCCTGATTTTTATCATCCGACCAGGCTGGATTGTGCAGTCGGTGGGCGGCATTGAAGTGTTCTTTTCGGTAGATTGATAATTTCATAGTTTCTCTAACCGGATTATCCGTTTATTTGTTCACTGTATTTTCGCAAAAACTCAACAAAATTTCCCGGAACGCACCCCTTCGCCAGCGGAACAATTCCTCGGAGAAAGGCATACCCTTCGTTCCAGTTAGTTCATTGCCAAGCCAAAGAACACCTGAATAAGGTGGTTGGGTTCAAAATACTATAATTTATCAGCCAATGGGAAAAAAACTAAAAAAGTGAACGCAAATTAAATTATTTTTCAATCCGGACTGTTATTCCAACCAGTGGGCGAGGGATCTTATGGCACCATGCCTGAACCAGTTTTAGTGAATATGAGGAAAAAACTAGTCGTTTGTTTGTTTTTGATCGCCAGTCCGGTACTTTCTTTCGGCGACGCGCACCTGGTTCAGCCGGGTCCGACGTCTGTTGAGCCGATGGAACGATCGGTCACGGAAAAGAACCTGGAATTGCTTGAACGCATCTGGGAGAATGTACGGCAGGATGCGGGCTCCCTCCGAAAGGAAGTTTTACAACGTGCCCTCAGTGGTTACCACCTGTTGGCAGAGAAGGGTATGTTGGCGGAGGGGAAACCCCTCACGCTGGTCGATTTCGATCTTCCCTCAACAGAAAAACGCTTATGGATTATAGACATGGAGTCCAAAACGCTGCAGCATGCGTCATTGGTAGCCCATGGACGAAATTCCGGAGATTTGCTTGCGACCAATTTTTCGAATACGCCCGATAGTTACATGAGCAGCCTGGGTTTTTACTTGACCGGAGAAAAATACATCGGTAAACATGGGGTCTCCTTGCGGCTGGACGGGCTGGAAAAAGGTATCAACGACAAAGCCAGAGCCAGGGCCATTGTCATCCATTCGGCAGATTATGCCACCGAAGAGTTTGTTGAGAGCTACGGTCGATTGGGAAGGAGTCTGGGTTGTCCGGCACTTCCTCACGAAAACTTCGAAGGGGTGATTGCGTTGATTCAAGACAAAAGCTGCCTGTACATTCATGCCGACCAGCCTTTTTACCAGGAAAGATCAATTTTCGCTGCGGAGGCGGCCTTCCAGCAGGGGTTGGCGCAGCAAGTGCAATAGTTCCGTATCTCGGTTGTAAATATCCTTGCGCACGTTGTCACGGCCATTGGAATCCGTCCAAATGGTCAGATAAAGTATAATGACAGGTATTTTCCTGTTCAACATCACAACCTGTTCGTTTTTTTGTTGCATGGCGCTTCGAATGCGTTCATCTGTCCATAGCGGCCGGTCTTTTAACAACAATTGGGCTAATTCAAACGGTTTTTGGATGCGAATACAGCCGGAACTCAGGGCCCGGTCTTCCCGGTAAAACAATTCCCGTGACGGTGTATCGTGGATGTATACGTCGTATTGGTTGGGAAACATAAACTTGACGGAACCGAGTGAGTTGGCAGGTCCCGGGTCCTGTCGGATAAGGTAGGGAAAATTGCTTCCCGTCATGTCATCCCAGTTTATTTCGTCGGGGTTAATTTCCCTTCCGGAATGGTCCAGAATCCGCATATTTTTTTGCGAAAGATACGCGTTGTTTTTTCGTACCGAAGGCAACACGTCGTTTTTCAAGATGGTAGGAGGGATGGTCCAGGTGGGGCTAAAAACCAGGTAGCTCATAGCAGCGTTGAATACCGGTGTCTTCCGGTAGGTTTTTCCAACAATGGCATTTGAGTGGAGCAGGGTGTCCTGCTCACTGATAAAATCCATGGAATACCCGGCAATATTGACCAGGATAAACTCCTGCAGCGTGGTATCCGGCAGCCAGCGAAGGCGTTCCATGTTTACTGCTAGCTTGTTCATTAGGGTTTCGGGGCTCTGATTGAGTGCCTCCAGGGTGCCCCTCCCGATGACCCCATCTGCCTGGAGGCCATTTCTTCGCTGAAAGTTTTTTACACCCATGGCCAGGATACTGTCGTACAAGTCATCCCGACCGGTTGCTACCGGGTACGTTTCCAGGTCTTTCCAAAAAATCAATTTTTCCCGAACGGTCGGAATCTGAGAATATCGTTGGCCGATTTCCAGGGGTTTTTCGGTGGCAGGTATGGGTCCGTTTTGGTCCGTATATTCCCTGGCCAACGCTGCATATTTTTTCATGGAAGTACGCATTCTGTCGTAAATAGGGAATTTTGGACGCAGACTAAAGAGTTCCTCGCGTACCTTTTTGGTAGCCAGGGCACGGTTTAATTTTTCCAGCACCCGTGGTTCGTGTCTCTTGGTTTGAATGTTCCAAACGCCCTTTACGTGTTCGGGATGAATTTTTCCCTGGTACAAGTGGTGGGCATACCCGATGAAGGCATCGCTTAACAGAACATCGAGTAGGGCAAGCTCCCGCTCTCTGAGTAGTCCGGTGTCGAAAAAACGGGCAATTAGTTCACTGATCGGCAAAAGGTGATAATCTTCCGGAAGTAACCCGTCAAAACCTGCCTGCCCGATAAGTTGCCATAACTCGAGTGCTTCGCAGGTAGGCTCCTGCTGGGCAGACCAGGCCGGTGCGAAGGCCCTCTCCGAGTAAAATGTGAGTAGGTGGGATTTGGCGTGTATCGGAGAATGCCCAAAAATTGTGTTTGTTTGCGTTTCGTCTCGTTCCAGAATCGACCGGATCTCCGAGGCAGTGCCGGCATTATTCGGTAGGGCTAAAACGGATGCGTGCGCCACCGTCAGGCAGGCCACCAGCAAAGGTAGGCGGAATCGGAGGCGAAAAGAGGCATTCATACGGCGGGAAAATTCCGGTACCGGTTGCCGGTGTCCCAGGCATCTTTTATCATGCCCAGGAAGGCATCCATTTTTGCGAGGGGAATCATGTTTGGCCCATCACTCAGCGCCTTGGAAGGTTCCGGATGGGTTTCGATAAAAAACCCGTCTACGCCGGCTGCAGCCGCTGCCCGCGCAAGGTAGGGCGCCATTTGCCGCTGTCCCCCGCTGCTACCCTGGTTGGCACCGGGTTGCTGTACGCTGTGCGTGACATCAAAAACTACCGGGGCAAATTGACGCATGATGGGCAGCGCCCGCATGTCTACCACCAGGTTGTGGTAGCCCAGAGAAAATCCTCTTTCCGTCAGGCAGACATTGGGATTACCTGTGGAGCGGATTTTATCCACAGCAAACTGCATGTCTTCCGGAGCCATAAATTGGCCTCTTTTTATCTTGATCGCCTTTCCGGATTTTCCAGCGGCCAGTAAAAGGTCTGTTTGCCGGCACAAAAATGCGGGTATCTGTATCACGTCCACCACTGCTGCGATGGCTTCTACCTGATAACTTTCATGAACATCCGTTACCAGGGGTAGGTGTAGGGCTTCTCCCACCTCCTGCAGTACCTTTAGCGACTGATCGAAACCAATCCCCCGGAATGAGCTTCCGGAGGTGCGATTGGCCTTGTCAAAAGAAGCTTTAAAAACGTAGTCAAAACCATGCTTCTGTGCGTAGGATTTGACCTTGCTGCCAATTTCGAGGCAGATCTCTTTGCTTTCCACGGCGCAGGGGCCGGAAAACAAAACTGGCCGGTCGGTTCCTAGTATTATGGACGCGCCAATACGCATGGTGTGTGTGGGGCTACTCATTTTTTGTTGGGTTGGTGCCGGTAGGGTCTAGCCGGGAGTTTTCGGAAAGGAGGCCGGGCAGTTTGCCCTGCGCATACAAAATCAGGTCTGCCACTTCTCGAAAGACGCCTTTCCCTCCCCCTTTTCTGCACACGTAGTCTACCTTGTCCAGGATATACGGCATGGCATCTGCCGGGGCAGCAGAGAAACCCACCCGTTGAAGCAGGTCCAGGTCTATCAAATCGTCTCCAATGTAGGCGACTTCGGCTGGCAGGATGCCTTTGTCCGATAGAATTTCGGATAGCGCCCCCCATTTGTCTGTTAGTCCGTGTCGGTGAAAGTCCACGTTCATTTGCTCACACCTTATTTTGGATACAGCTACATCGCGGCCCGAAAGTACGCCTACCTGTATGGTTGCATCCCGCAGGTACCGAAGGATTTGGCCGTCTTTTACCTGAAAGGACTTGTATTCCATGCCGTTGTCATCCAGAATAATGCCCCCGTCGGTCAATACGCCGTCCAGGTCTGTGACCAGCATCCGGATGGGTTTTGCACGGTCAAGGAGTTCGTTTGGAATATGGCTGAAATAACGCATTATCGTTTGTTTTTCCATTGTATGGAGTAAAGATCCAATCTTCGCTGTGCCAAATTTCGTACGCTTCCCGCTTTTCGTAGTTTCGTCAGCAAATCCAGATCCACGTCTGCCACGATGGTCGTTTCGGTATTGAGCGAGGCTTCCGCAATGATCGCATCGTGCGGAAACGAAAAGTCGGAGGGCGAATAAATGGCAGCCTGGGAATGCTGTATGTCCATGTTTTCAACCCGTGGAAGATTACCAACGGAGCCGGTGATGGCCACGTAGCACTCGTTTTCGATGGCCCGGGATTTGGCGCAGGTGCTTACCCGAAGGTAGGCATTTTTTGTATCCGTCCAAAAAGGGACAAACAGGATGTCCATCTCCTTTTCCGCCAAAATCCGGCTAAGCTCTGGGAATTCCACATCGTAGCAGATCAATATGCCTACCTTTCCGGCATCGGTATCGAATACCTTGATTCCATTCCCTCCTTGTAAGCCCCAGTACGACTGCTCATCCGGGGTGATGTGCAGTTTGTATTGCTTGTCCATGGTACCGTCCCTTCTGCAGAGGTAGCTCACGTTTCGGAGTTTTTTCCCGTCGTATTCCGGCATGCTACCGGCGATGATATTCACGTTGTAGGAGAGTGCCAGGTCGCGCATGCGGTTGACAATTTCTTCGGTGTAATCTGCCAGGTTTCGGATGGCTTCGGACGCGTCCATTTTGTTGAACTCCGCCAGCAAGGGTGCATTGAAAAATTCTGGAAACAAGCAGAAATCCGATTTGTAATCGGAGACCGTATCCACAAAAAACTCTACCTGCTGCATGAGGTCATCTACGTCGGTAAACCGCCTCATCTTCCATTGAACCAGGCCCAGGCGTACGATCGTTTTTTTGTTGCCAATCAGCTTTTCGTCCTTCTCGTAATAGATGTTGATCCATTCCAAAAGGGTGGCATAGGCCCTGGAATCCGTATCTTCCGGAAGGTATTTGGTGATCACTTTCCGAACGTGAAATTCATTGGCCAGCTGAAACGATAAGACCGGGTCAAAAATTTCCTTGTTTTTTACCAGTTCGATGTACTTTCGCGGAGACATTTGATCTGCGTATTTGCTGTACCCGGGAATTCTGCCCCCTGCAATGATGGACCGCAAATTCAGGTTTTCACAGAGTTCCTTTCTGGCATCGTAGAGTCTTCTTCCCAGCCGCAGTCCACGGTACTCCTTATCCACAAAAACGTCCGTTCCGTACAAGGTGTCACCTTCCTCATCGTGGGTATCGAATTTCCCGAAGCCCGTGATTTGATCGTAGCTGTGATTATCTCCATATTTGGCATAGTCTACGATGAGGCTGAGCGCTACGGCCACTACTTTCCCATTGTCCTCCAGGCAAATCTGTCCTTCGGGGAAGGCATTCAGTTGGTTCTTGAATTCTTCCTTGGTCCAGGTCATGCCCTGGGTCTTATAAGCCGAAACCATGATTTCCCGGATATCATTAAAATCGGAATGCTTGATGTTCCTAAGTTTTAGACGATGTTCAAGTTCTTCTTTTTGCTTGCTCATACCATTAATTTAATCACAAATTTACCTAAATTGGTGGCTATTGGTGTAGGACACGGGGGATTTTATCCTGCTTTTTTTCAGCAAAAAAGGTACCGGACTGTTCGGTAGGTCTGCATCCCTACAGGTGCAAATTTACCACATAGCGGAAAAAAGTGAGCGAATCAGACACCTGCGTAACCTTTTCCGGTGGGCAGGGCAGGATGTAGCAAGAGATGTAAACGGGAGACGAATGAAAGAAATTATAGAAGATATCAAGAACGGGGATTTTTGGGCTTTTTTAGAGCATTTTGATGAATTTTGGAATTTTAAGCTGCTCATGCTTGGTGAAACCAGGCTGACGGTGGGTTTATTTATCGGGCTTACCCTTTCCATCGTTTTCCTATTTATCGTTGCCGAAATCACCCGGAAATTTTTGGCAAATAAGGTATTGGTGCGGTACAATCTGGATGTGGGAATCCGGCAGTCCATTGCTACCATTTTTAAATACGTATTGATCATTTTCGGCCTGGTGACCATCCTGCAAAACAGCAACGTCGATTTGAGCGCTCTGGGCATACTTGCAGGAGCCATTGGTGTTGGTATCGGTTTTGGTCTCCAAAACATTACCAATAATTTTATCAGTGGATTGATCATTCTCGTCGAACGACCCATCAAGGTGGGCGATCGAATTGAGGTGGACGATGTGTACGGAGATGTGATCAAAATATCCGCCAGGTCCACCATGGTGCTTACCAACGACAACATTTCCATTATCCTGCCCAATAGTCAGTTTATTGATAACCCCGTCATCAACTGGTCGCACAACGACCGGAATATTCGGTTCAATATACCCGTGGGGGTGTCCTACAAGGAGGATCCCAATAAAATCAAGCGAATCCTGCTGGAGGTAGTAAAGGCCAATCCCGGTGTACTCAGCTATCCCGAACCAGACGTGCTTTTTGAGCAATACAATGACAGCAGCATTGATTTCAACCTTAGGGTCTGGACTTCGGAATACATCAATAAACCGAAAGTGCTAAAAAGCCAGCTATACTATGCGATTTTCGCTAAATTCCGAGAGGAAATGGTGGAGATTCCCTTTCCGCAGCGGGACCTTCATATCCGTTCCGGCCTGGAAAAATTTACCTCATCCTAATTTTTTTTATTTTAGGCATTTCCTTTATCTTTAGAGCGTTAATGGTCAGTTGGTTAAACGAGGGGAATCAGGCCTGCTTTATTTATGAAGAGAATCTTATTTTTTTTGGTAGTTTTTTTACTTGCCTTTTCCAACGATAGTTTTTCCCAAAGCATGTATCGCTTTCGATTTGAAGAACCCTGGTCGTTCTCACTTCAAGTGGGTCCTTCTCAGTATTTCGGTGACCTGTATGCGTTGTGGCAATACAGTGAAGGGATTCAACCCGACTACAATGCGGCCTTTAGTGCCCGGTACACCTTTGGTACCAATCTCAAAGCAAGGGCAGATGTCTCGTATTATCAAATTTCCGGGCAGGATGTAAAAGCAGACCCCCGGAGCGGCCGGATTCCCAGAGATTTGAACTTCAGGAGCAGAAACTGGGAAGCAGCCTTTTTGGTCGAATACTATTACAAGCCGGTAAAGGTCTATAACATTACCCGCGAGTTTATTAACCCCTACGTATTTTTCGGCGTCGGGGCCACAACCAACAATCCGAAAACCCTGTATCGGGATCAATGGGTGGACTTACGGCCCTTGCGGACTGAAAATGAGCTGTATTCGGATGTGGTTATGGTGTTCCCCATGGGCCTGGGTTTAAAATACAAGGTAAATGTATACATGGATTTTTTTATCGAGGGCAATTACCGGTTTACCCTCTCGGACTACCTGGACGATATCAGTACGTTCAATATATCCGGTTATTACGAAGAGCTAATTGCCGATTACGTTTCGGGCGAAAACCCGGATCGGCTTCGCTTGTCGGTCAGGCAGCCCCGGTACCTGCTTCCCAATGGTGAACCCAATGTGGAATTGATTCGCAATCGGCGAGGGGCCCCGCGGAGAGGTAGTGGAGATCCCCGACTTGATGAGCCAGGGGCCAGATACGACGGCTATTTTACGTTAAACGTTGGTGCCGAAATTTATTTTTCACAAGACATCTGGGATAACTGGATTTTCAGAAACAGGGGGCGGGGATTTAGGTTCTGGTAACGTTCTCTCAATTGGCTTGCCATCAAAGGTGTTCATTTTGCACATCCCGGGGTGCTTTCGAAACGAATACGGATAATTTTTTTTAATTTTGAAATTGAATCATTCAAAAAAAACTGACCAAAACAGCAAATGTCTGAGTATAATTTTCGCACCATAGAAAAAAAATGGCAGGACCGATGGGAGCAGAGCGGGATTTTCCATGCACGTCTGGATCCCGGCAAACCCAAATTTTATTCCCTGGACATGTTCCCTTACCCCTCCGGAGCGGGATTGCATGTGGGGCATCCGCTGGGATACATCGCCTCCGATATCGTGACACGCTACAAACGACTCAAAGGATTCAATGTGCTGCATCCCATGGGGTACGATTCCTTTGGACTTCCGGCGGAGCAATACGCCATACAGACCGGGCAGCACCCTGCGATAACCACGGAGGAAAACATCAGACGTTACACGGAACAACTCAAGAATATCGGGTTTGCTTTTGATTGGGAAAAGGAGGTGCGTACTTCGGATCCGGAATACTACCGCTGGACCCAGTGGATTTTTATGCAGCTGTTTGACAGCTATTACGATTTGGATGCCGACAAGGCCCTGCCCATCGCGCACCTGGTTTCGCTCTTCGAAAAAGAAGGAAGCCGGGGAGTACGGGCGGTTTGCGACGAAAACCCGACGCCGTTTACCGCGGATGACTGGCTGAAATTTTCCGAATCGGAGAAACAGCGGCTTTTGCTGCAGTACCGGCTTACTTTCCTGGCGGAGACTACTGTCAACTGGTGTTCCGCGCTAGGTACGGTACTGTCCAATGACGAAGTGAAAGACGGGTTTTCCGAAAGAGGCGGTCATCCGGTAGAACGAAAACGAATGATGCAGTGGAGCATGCGTATCACTGCTTACGCGGAGCGATTGCTGAAAGGCCTGAATTCATTGGATTGGCCGGAGCCGGTAAAGGAAATGCAACGAAACTGGATCGGCAGGTCGGTAGGTGCGGAGATGGTATTTGCGATCGAAGGAATCGAGGAAACCATTAAGGTATTTACGACCCGAATCGATACCATCTACGGGGTTACCTACCTCGCATTGGCCCCCGAACACGAATTGGTGGAACAGCTGATCACCGAAGATCAGCGGGAGAAAGCGGAGCAATATGTAGCGCAAGCCAAAAACCGGTCCGAGCGAGATCGAATGGCCGATGTCAAAACCATTTCGGGAGCCTTTACCGGTAGCTACGCCACCAACCCGTTTAACGGAGAACGGATTCCCATTTGGATTGCGGATTACGTACTGGCAGGCTACGGTACTGGAGCAGTGATGGCAGTCCCTGCTCATGACGAACGCGACTACAATTTTGCGAGACATTTCGATCTGGAGATACGACAGGTAATCGAAGGGAGTATGGAAAACGGATCGTTTCCGGGCAAGGGAGGTACCCTCATTAATTCCGGGTTTATCTCCGGCATGGTTATGCAGGATGCCATGGACAAGGCCATCGCTTTTCTTGAAGAGAAGGGAATCGGAAAGGGAAAAATCCAATACAAAATGCGGGATGCCATTTTTACGCGACAGCGCTACTGGGGCGAGCCCCTGCCCGTTTATTTTAAAGAGGGTCTGCCCTACCTGATTGACGAGAAGGACCTCCCACTGCGCCTGCCTGAGGTGGATAAATACCTGCCTACCGAAGACGGTGCGCCTCCGCTCGGAAGAGCCCGGGATTGGTCCTATACGACTCCGGAGGGAACGTTTCCGCTAGAGATGAGTACCATGCCGGGTTGGGCAGGGTCCAGCTGGTATTTCTTTCGGTACATGGATCCAACCAACGAAAAAGAATTTGTCAGCAAGGAAGCGGCAGCCTATTGGGGTGCGGTGGACTTGTATATTGGAGGTGCCGAACATGCGACGGGTCACCTGCTTTATTCCCGATTCTGGACCAAATTCCTCTTTGACAGGGGCTGGGTGCCGATCGAGGAGCCTTTTGGTAAAATGATCAATCAGGGAATGATACAGGGCCGGTCCAACTTTGTCTACCGAAAGAAAGGTACCAATACGTTTGTAAGTCATGGTTTGCTTGACAAACACGAGGTGATCCCCATGCACGTGGAGGTGGGGATGGTACACAACGATCAGCTGGATACGGAGGCGTTTAGAAACTGGAGACCCGATCTGGCAGATGCCGGGTTTGTTCTGGAGGAAGGAAAGTACGTCTGTGGCGCAGAAGTAGAAAAAATGTCCAAGTCCAAATACAATGTGGTCAATCCGGACGACGTGATCGAACAGTATGGGGCGGATACGCTACGTTTGTACGAAATGTTTCTTGGGCCATTGGAACAGTTTAAGCCCTGGAACACCAACGGCATAGACGGGGTGTTCAAATTCCTGAAAAAGCTTTGGAGGCTCTTTTACGATGCGAAGGGAAACTGGCAGGTATCGGATCAAAAGCCCGAGATGGCGGCGTTAAAGGTCCTGCATAAGACCATTCGTAAGGTGGAGGAAGATATCGAACGGCATTCCTTCAATACCTCGGTATCTTCGTTCATGATTTGTGTCAATGAATTATCGGCCTTGAAGTGCCACCAACGGTCCGTTCTGGAGCCCCTACTGGTAATCCTTTCTCCTTACGCGCCACACATTGCAGAGGAACTTTGGGAAAGGCTGGGCCACGATCAATCCATTCTCCAACAGCGTTATCCAACAGCCGAGGACAAGTACCTGGCGGAATCCAGTCACGAGTACCCGGTCTCGATAAATGGTAAGATGCGTGTAAAATTGAGCTTACCGAGCGACCTTTCGCGGGAAGAAATCGAGGAAGCTGCGCTGGCTCACGAGGACCTGCAAAAATGGATCGAGGGAAAGATACCTAAGAAGATCATTGTTGTTCCGGGTAAGATTGTAAACATTGTCATTTAGCAAAAGGAAATTAGCCCCGGGAAGATTATCCGGGGTCTCTTTTTTCATTTCGGTGACTTTGGACAGGGAATGCCCGGGAATCGTGGTTTTCCTCGTACTATTTGGTAGATTTACGGCATGAATATTGGGGATAGAGTACGGTTGCTACATGGCAAAGAAGAGGGAGTCATTACCCGGCTTTCTTCCGGAGGGCAGGTAGAGATTGAAATAGAGGATGGTTTTCGCATTCCGGCACTAAAATCGGAGGTGGTCGTCATTGATGCAGCAGAAAAAGCCTATTTTGATCCTCCTTCTGGAGCGAAGTCCTACATTGGCGACACCCGGCAGCAGGCACAGGTGCGTGAGAAAAGGGAAGGCGTGTTTCTGGCATACGTTCCGTACAATGATCAGATACACGATGTAGTTCTGATCAATACTACCCGAAAAGAGGTGCTTTATGCCCTGGACGAGCTTCAGGGAGAGGCGTCAAAAAATGTGGATGCCGGCATCATTCATTCGGATTCCCACAAAAAGGTAGCAGAGAAAATGATTCGGGATTTTGAACAATGGCCCGCATTGAAAATATTGATGGTACCGCTAAACAAAAAGCTGGAAGGGATCCAAATGCCCATTGAGAAGCGGCTGAAATTTAAAGCTACCTCTTTTTTCAAGCACAAAGGCAAGGCGCCATTGATTGAAAAGGAGGCTTATTTCTTCAAGCTGAACGAACAGGAGACGCCACTGGATGTGCGGAAGCTCAACGAAGCGCTGAATCCCAAGGATACGGCTGCTTTTTCCATCAAAAAGATCAGTCGTCCGCCGGCATCCATTGATTTGCACATTGAAAAGCTCACCGAAAACCACGATTTGATGAGCAATGGTGAGATCTTGCAGCTACAACTGGAAGTGTTTGAGCGGAAGCTGAGCGACGCCATTGCTACGGGAATGGATGAGATTACCTTTATACACGGCATTGGGAATGGGGTATTGCGGAAGGAAATACACCGGTACCTGAGTCAAATGAACGGGATTAAGTATTTTAAAGACAGCCAGAAGACGAACTTTGGCTATGGAGCTACCACTGTAAAAATTCACGACTAGCGATGGAATCGACCTTACCGCTGATCATGCAAGTTTTTGACCGGCACTTTGATGCCGGCAAGGCAGTTTTTGGTGAACTTTCGAAGAAGATCAAGTCGCGAAAAGCGCTGAACCTGTATGGAGAGCTATTTTTTTTCCGGGTATTTCTGCAGGTGCTGGAAAAAGTCCATTTTTCCAACAAGCAGGAGGTAAGCCGGGTATTTGCTCCTTTTAAAGAATTGAATAAAAACTTGCGCAAGGTGCAACATATCCGGATGATTGCAGATGGCTTTGATACCTATCTTGGCAACAAGCCACAAGATTTTGCGGATTACGAGAAGGAGCTTGCTCAAAATAAGAAAGAGGTATACTCGCAGGTTTACGAAATCATTCTGTCCATTCCCCTAAAGGACTGGGAAGCGCTTTATGCAGCGGTGAGGGATTTTTCAGAGGGAATGACTGTTTTGACCATCAATACGGCCATTACGCAAATTATTAACGAAGAGATCGATTTTTTTTATTTTGATACCAAGTCCAGATTGGATCCTCAGACCATCCACGAGATCGCCGGAGGCCTGGAGAAAGTCACCGTTCTCGAAAAAATCCGATTGAGCATTGGGCTAAATAGCATTTTTACCGATAAAGTGCACGAGCAAATTGCCGAACTTACACAACAACTGGAGCCCTGGCACCGAAATCAACTCTTGCTTCAGCACCTGGGCTGCTACCTTGGACAAAAAGAGCGGGTAAGTAAAAAATACCAACTCGTACTTACGCAAATCCAGAAAGACCACCAGGGAATGACCCAAAGCATTACAGAGAGGTGCAAGCTATTGTTTACAAAAATGCTTCACTGAATGGACTCCAATGCCCGGGCAAGGTCATTTTTCAAGTCTTCGGCGTCTTCTATCCCCACACTTAAACGAATAAGCGAATCGGACAAGCCCACCTTTTCACGTTCCTCCCGTGGAATGCTGGCATGGGTCATGGTGGCCGGATGGCCGCAGAGGGATTCTACTCCTCCCAGGGATTCCGCCAACACAAAGACCTTGAAATTTTCGAGTACCTGTATGGCGTCGGATAAACGATTGTCTTTTAGCGTAAAGGAAATCATCCCTCCAAAGTCCCGCATTTGCTTTTTTGCGATCGCATGATTGGGATGATCTTCGAATCCCGGCCAATACACCTTTTCGACTTTGGGGTGGTTTTTCAAATAGGCCGCAATGGTTTTCCCGTTTTGACTGTGCCGTTCCATTCGTAGGTGCAGCGTTTTGATACCACGCAATACCAAAAAACAATCCTGGGGTCCGGGTACAGCACCACATGAGTTTTGGATAAAAGCCAATTTCTCTGCCAGATCAGCGTCTTTTACCACAATGGCGCCCATAATGACGTCCGAATGTCCGGCCAGGTATTTGGTAACCGAATGCATGACCAGGTCGGCACCTTTGTCCAGGGGGTTTTGCAGAAAGGGGGTGGCGAAGGTATTGTCCACACCCAGCAACACGCCGTGTTCCTTCGAAATAGCAGCCAAGGCTTCGATATCAACGATATTCATCATAGGGTTGGTCGGGGTTTCAGCCCAGATCAATTTGGTGTTTTTAGTGAGATGGGAACGTACTTCTGCCATATCCTGCATGTTGACAAAATGGAAGCGGATGCCATAATTGGCGAATATCTTTGTAAAGATCCGGTAGGTTCCTCCATACAGATCATTGGTACTGATCACCTCATCTCCCGGTTTCAAAAGCTTAAGGATGGCGTCGATAGCAGCCATACCCGAGGCAAAGCTTAATCCGACAGATCCATTTTCCAGGGCGGCAAGATTCTTTTCGAGCACTGCGCGGGTGGGATTATGGGTTCTGGAATATTCGAACCCCTGGTTTTTTCCAGGCGATTGCTGCACGTAGGTCGATGTTTGAAAGATTGGGGTCATGATGGCCCCGGTACTGGGATCAGGCTGTACGCCCGCATGGATGACTTTGGTTCCAAATTTCATAAGTAGCAACTAATTATTCATGCGAACCGCCTTTATTTTCACGCAAGCAGCTGATAAGGTTCAGATTCGATGAATTAAAATTGGGATTATTTTTAGCTTTGTCCAAAGATGAATAAAAAAGCGACTATTTTCAAGCATTTGGCAGTTATCTATCGCAGAAATCCTTGGGTAGTAGTGGCCTTTTTATGGGCGGGCTTACTACCCTCTCTGGGAGGACTACTGTTCATTCGGGTGCTCTACCTGCACTGGGGGACCTTGACAGTTCCCTCCTTGTTAGATGTAGAATCGGCTCTTGTGTACGTGCTTTCTGGAGCAGTTTTAATGGGCTTTGCCTTGATACCTACCACGCTATTCGCTGTGCTAAGTGGATTCGTTTTCGGATGGGAAGCATTTCCTTTTATGGTTCTGGGCTATACATTGGCAAGTGGTATGGGCTACCTTTCCGGTAAAGCACTGGAAAAGGACAGCCTGCCCTGGTTGCTACAGCCCTATCCCAAAGCCAAACGGATCATTGAACAAAAAAAAGAACAAATGGGTTGGTTGGTATTTTTTGTCAGAATTAGCCCGGTGATCCCGTTTGCCATTTCCAATTTGGTGTTTGCTTTATTGAATAGCGGGTTGCAGCG
This sequence comes from Cyclobacterium xiamenense, assembly GCF_009467825.1. Taxonomy (GTDB): domain Bacteria; phylum Bacteroidota; class Bacteroidia; order Cytophagales; family Cyclobacteriaceae; genus Cyclobacterium; species Cyclobacterium xiamenense. The sequence goes on from NZ_WIOK01000008.1 coordinate 32,990, forward strand.
TGTACTGTGGTTTGGCTTGTTGGGGATGTTGCCTCGAACTTTTCTCGCATTTCTTACCGGGACACTCGCCGGCACCATTCAGCAGGCCATAAATGCAGAGACAACCGGCTGGCACTACCCGGCCATTGGCCTTTTACTCCTTATCAGCCTGTGGGGAATTTACCGGTTTTTCAAGCGATAGCGGCCCCTACACCACCTACAGGTAAATGCGTTCCACCAGGTAGCCTTCTTTTTTGAGTAAGCGAATCAGGCCTCGATCTCCCGCCAAATGGCCGGCACCGACCGCAAAAAACATGGATCCCTTTTGCATCAGGTCGCCCATCGGTCTGATCCAGCTTTCGTTTCGCTGATCCACCAATACTTCCTGGTAATTCTGGTATTCCGGGCTTTCTGCAACCAATGTTAGCAACTCGGCAATGTCCTCGGCCAGGTAGCTTTTTTGTAATTTGCCAAATTCTTGTTTCCCTTTCTCCATGTCCTCGGTATAGGTAAAAAAACTCCGGTACTGCTCCTCTAATGGAATGCGGTCAAAAAACGATAATTGCGTTTCTACGGATTCCAAGCCCAAAACCGGCGTCTCTTTTTCCCCTGCGAGCCGCATAAGCTCATTTTCAAAGGCCATGGTTTCGCATTCCAGCAGGTTGGGGTAAATCAATGACATAAGAACCATGGGTCGCATCTCTAGCATCCTATCCAGATCCATCCCGGTTCGTTCCAATAAAAAGGTTCGGATTTTTTGGTATTCGTTCACAGAAAGAAAATCCGTGATTTTCTCCCCATTTTCATTGTACATGTTTGTCATGACCTCTCCGTAGAGATCCGGATCATCCAGGTCAATTTCCATGACCAGTGCCTCTGCCTGGCCCAGTCGTTGGCGTATTTGCTGACTCATGTGAAATTCGTCTTCGCACATGAGGTGAATGGTCCCAAATAAATAGGAGACAGCAGGAAGTCCCTTGCCTGAGATTTTCCAAAAAACGCCTTCTGTCTGACTAAAACCAGAAAAGGATGCCAATAAAAAACACATGCCTGCAGCCAATTTCCTTACCATAAGATGTATATGTTTGAAACGGCATTAGCCGCTGAATGTCTGATCCAAATGCCGGTCGCTGGATTTTGCCTGCTCGAACTCCAAAAATTGTTCCCAAAACGGCTCTTCGGGAAGCGCAGCTCTAAGAAAAATTTTTTCCTTCTTCACCGGATGGATAAACACCAAATGAAAGGCATGCAGGTTGATGCTGCCATCTGGATTGGCCTTGGAAAATCCGTATTTTACATCGCCCCGAATGGGGCAGCCCATCGCCGCCAGTTGGACACGTAACTGATGCGGCCGGCCGGTTTGGGGGCGAAGTTCCAGCAGCCAGTGATCGTTTAGTTTGCCCATTCGTTTGTAATGAAGCTCGGATTTTTTTGAATCCGGCACCTCCCTATCGTAGGCTTTGGATACGTTTTTTTCGCTGTCCTTTACCAGCCAATGGGTTAATTTTCCCAATTCCTCGGGTGGTTTGCGTTTGACGATTGCCCAATACACCTTGTGCACCTCCCGTTTGCGGAAAAGTGCGGTCATGCGCTCCAGCGATTTGGACGTTCGGGCAAATACCACGATCCCGCTTACGGGCCGGTCCAGCCGGTGGACGGGATGCAGAAAGACCGCTCCGGGTTTTTCGTATTTTTTGGCGATGTAGTCCTTGCAATAATCCGTGAGGGTTTTATCTCCGGTTTTGTCTCCCTGTACCAATATACCCGAAGACTTATTGACCACCAAAAGGTGGTTGTCTTCGTAAATTACGTTAAATGCTTTCTTCATGCGGTCGGTCGTTACGCTAACTATTCTGAGGTGGTGTGGAACTCAATGTCCGGGAAGTTGTCCTGAACCATTTGCAGCCAGGCCTTGCTTTCGGCCATGAATACCAGTTTTCCATCCTTGTCCCGGGCAATATGCCGCTGTTTGGAACGGACGAATTCTTCGAGTTTCTTCTTGTCCTTACTGCGAATCCAACAGGCTTTGTACAAGTTCATGGGAACAAAATCGGCCGTGGCGTTGTATTCGTTTTTAAGCCGGAACTGGATGACTTCAAACTGCAATTGCCCCACGGTGCCTACCACTTTTCTGGATCCGATTTCAAAGGTAAACAATTGGGCGACACCTTCTTCCATTAATTGCTGAAGTCCTTTGTCCAACTGTTTGGTTTTCATGGCATCTTTATTGACTACCTCCCGAAATATCTCCGGAGAAAAACTGGGGATACCTCTGAACTGCAACTGTTCCCCATCCGTAAGGCTATCCCCAATTTTGAGGTTGCCGGTATCGTAGAGTCCCACAATGTCCCCGGGAAACGCTTCTTCAATGATCTCTTTGTCCTGGGCCATAAAGGAGGTTACGTTCGAAAACCGCAGGGCCTTGGTGCCCCGCACGTGATTGTAAGGCTTGTTGCGCTCAAATTTGCCGGAGCAAATTCTCAAAAAAGCAATTCGGTTGCGGTGCTTGGGGTCCATGTTGGCATGAATTTTAAAAATAAACCCACTGAACGCATCTTCTTCGGGTTTTACTTCCCGTTCCTCGGTGATTCGACTTTTGGGCCCGGGAGCAATTTTGATAAACGTGTCCAACATCTCCTGAACGCCAAAGTTATTAACAGCTGATCCGAAAAAGACCGGGGCAACCTTACCTTCCAGGTACTCTTTCGGGTCAAAATCTGGATAGACTCCCTCTATTAGTTCCACATCTTCCCGCAGTTGCCGGGCCAGGCCCGGGCCAATGATGTCGTCCAATTGGGTGGCTTCCAGATCGTCTATGGTAACTCGGTCATCGCTTACTTTTCGCTGGCTGGGAGTGAAAAGGTTCAATTGCCGATCATAGAGGTTGTAGACGCCCTTAAACGATTTGCCCATGGAAATGGGCCAGGAAAGCGGACGAACTTGTATCCCTAGTTTTTGCTCAACCTCATCCAATAAATCGTACGGATCTCGGCCTTCTCTATCCAGCTTGTTAATGAAACATATAACCGGCGTGTTGCGCATGCGGCATACTTCCATTAGTTTTTCGGTCTGTATTTCGACGCCTTTCACACAATCGATGACCATGATGACGGAGTCAACAGCTGTGAGTGTCCGGTAGGTATCTTCCGCAAAATCCTGGTGACCCGGCGTATCCAGTAGGTTGATTTTCTGTCCTTTGTATTCAAAACCCATCACGGAGGTCGCTACGGATATGCCCCGCTGCTTTTCGATTTCCATCCAATCGGATTTGGTGGCGGTATCAATCTTATTTGATTTTACAGCGCCAGCGGTTTTTATCGCTCCACCAAACAAAAGCATTTTTTCCGTCAGGGTGGTTTTGCCGGCATCCGGGTGAGCGATAATGCCAAAGGTCTTTCTTTTCGAAATCTCTTGAATTAGATTCATGGAGCATAGGTGTTTTCAGCCTGCAAAGGTACGGAAATCGCCTGACAATGTTCGATGAGAACGCATATGGTCTTCACTTTTGTTCAGGATTTCGGCTTTTTTGTTTGTTTGGCCGATTTCTCGTAGTTTTGACGGCGTATTGGGTAGCTCATGAACACATTTGAACAATTCTTCCACCGGTTTTTTAAGTTTATCTGGAATGCAATCTTTGTGTTGACCTATCCGGTTCTGGCAACTTTTGGCTTACTATTCATCGGTGTCACTTACTTCTTTTCGTTTATTTCTTCATTTCTAGCGAGATTTAGTCGGTCTTCTCCGGCAGTAAAAAAAGAATCCGACTGGACGATGCTGTCCGAAGAGTCGGATGTTCTGGAAGGGAAACTTTACAAACAGATTATTTTTGGGCCGGAATGCTACCGACTTAGACGAAAAGACGGGATACCCTCGGTAATCGACGACCTGATTTTCGGAAAAAAGGTGAAGGTGATTCAGGAGGGTTTGTTGTTGGAAAAATGGAACACGACCGACATTGCTCAAATACCGGATTTTGATATCTGCCTGTACCAGCCGGATGATGACAAATTGACCAAATTGGCGCATATCCGGTGCTTTGATTGGCATCTTTCCGAAAAGCAGGACGATTTTTTATGTCTCAAGTGGTTTGATGGCACCCAGGGTGGGGAAGTCAAAGTAGCCATCGCCTGATGGAGCAAGGATTGAAGGAGTACCTGGAGGAAATGGTCGAACGTTACAACCGCCCGGAATTTATTTCTGAGGATCCGATTTCCGTTCCTCATCGGTTTCGTAAAAAGCAGGATATCGAGATTTCGGGTTTTTTTGCGGCCATATTGGCCTGGGGACAGCGGAAAACCATCATCAAAAAGAGTCTGGAACTGATGGAACGGATGGACAATAGTCCGCACGAGTTTCTCCTGGGCCATTCTTCTGCCGATCTCAAGCCTTTTTTAACCTTCAAGCACCGCACCTTCAACGACGTGGACACCTTGTATTTCATCGACTTTTTGTCCCGCTTTTACCGGGAACATGATAGCCTGGAAGCGGCCTTTACCCGTGGCTGGACGGCGGAACAGGACATCATGGAACGCTTATTGATAAATTTTCACTCCTATTTTTTTGACGCGCCCCATGCGCCTTCACGAACCCGCAAGCACATTGCCACGCCAGCCCGAAAAGCTGCTTGCAAACGCATCAATATGTTTTTGCGTTGGATGGTGAGAACGGATGATTGTGGGGTTGATTTTGGCCTTTGGAAGGTGCTTTCTCCTTCACAGCTCGTCTGTCCCTGTGATTTACACGTGGATCGGGTAGGGCGCATGCTGGGCCTGATACAGCGGAAGCAAACCGATTGGCTGACCGCCATGGAATTAACCCGGCAATTGAGAATGTATGACCCAATGGACCCGGTCAAATACGACTTTGCCCTGTTCGGTTTGGGCGTGGTGGAGAAACTAGGTTCGGGCCCCGTCCGCTAGTGGGTAGGGAAAGGGATTGACCGGAATTTTGGAACGGGCGCTTCGCGTGGACTAAAGAATCATGGGGGGGTGCCGGGCTCAGGTCAGGGTTGCCAGGAAGCAGGTTCTTTTCTCCAACTGTTCAATGCAGCCACGTCCTCGCTGGAGATATAGCCTTGTTCCAGTGCCTGAGGCAGCAGGGATGCGTAATCCGACAAACACACCAGCTTTACGTGTTCGTTTGCAAAATTTTGGTCAGCCAGGGGAAATCCGTAGGTGAAAATTGCCACCATTCCCAGCACATCAAATCCGGCGTCGCGTAGGTCACTTACCGCTTTGAGTGAACTGCCTCCGGTGGAAATCAAATCTTCCACCACGACCACTTTCTGTCCCGGGCTTATTTTTCCTTCGATCCGATTTTCCATGCCGTGTCCTTTGGCTTTTGACCGAACGTAAAGGAAGGGGATATCCAGTTTGTCGGCAATCAATACACCTTGAGGAATACCTGCGGTAGCCACCCCGGCTACAGCCTCGATGTTCAGGAAATGTGTTTGAATAGCTTTGATGAGCTTTTCAAGAATAAGTTGTCGGACGGATGGGTAGGAAAGGGATAGTCGGTTATCACAATAGATGGGGGATTTCCATCCGGATGCCCAGGTAAACGGTTGTTTGGGAGAAAGTTTGATGGCTTTTATTTCCAGAAGCTTTTTGGCAATAAGGGAAGCGGTACTCGTGTCATAAATTTCCATGCGTTAAAATTAACCAAATAATGCGTACACAGGGTTGTGAGGGCTGGAAAAAAAATGCATTTTTGGAAAAACTAGCCTGGATTATGAAGATTTTTATTAATGATAAACCCTTGGATTTGGTCGCCGCTTCGGAATTTTTACCGAAGAAGACGTTCGAATGCGTGTACGTTAATCCCTCGGAATTGCCAGCTACCGCGGACTTTCACGACGATGTGTTAATAAAGGATCCTTCCACAGACATCATTGTACAGCTATTGTTTCTCATGCGCACCCGGAAATTAAAGCACCTGGATAGCGTCACCTTGGTAACCAACGAAAAAAAAGCATTGAAGAAGTTTATTAAAAGCCGTTTTTTGATCATCAAGGCTGCTGGTGGTGTGGTGACCTCAGAAGACAAAGTGCTTTTTATTCACCGCTTGGGGAAATGGGATCTACCGAAAGGAAAATTCGAAAAGAAGGAATCCCCGGAGGCCTGTGCCCTCCGGGAAGTAGCAGAGGAATGCAACATTCGCGTTAAACTGAGCGGGCCCATATGTAAAACCTGGCATACCTACACTCAAAATCGGAAGAGTATACTAAAAAAGACCTACTGGTACAGCATGGCCTGTTTGGATGATTCCAGGATGAAGCCTCAAGTAGAAGAGGGGATCGTGGATATCAAGTGGATGAACCACCAGGAAGCCAAGGTTGCGCTGGTGAATTCTTATCCCTCCATGCGGTATTTGTACAAGCAGTTTTTACGCCTGCACCCGGGTATCTATCAAACTTTGTAGGGAAGAAATTTATCCACATTTCCACCGTACCGATGTACTTCCCGGATGATGGTAGAGCTTATGGATGCATATTCAGGTGAAGTGATCAAAAAGACTGTTTCCAATTCCTCGTTTAGGTATCGGTTCATCTGGCTGATGGTATTTTCGTATTCAAAATCCGTGGTATTTCGAAGTCCCCGTAATAGGTATTGGGCACATTGGGCTTTCGCAAGCGAGGAGGTAAGTTCGTTGTATACCACCACCCGGACCGCCGGGATATCCAGGTAGACGCCTTCAATCTTTTTCACCATCAGATCGATATCAAAGTAACGGCTTTTTTTTGTCGTGTTGTGTCCAATAGCAATGATGATTTCATCAAATAGGTTTAATCCTCGCATGACGATGTCATGGTGCCCCTTGGTATAGGGGTCAAAAGAGCCTGGAAAGAGGGCTGTTTTTTTCATTAGATTTAGTGTTGTCGCCAGTAAGCTTCTAGAAGCAAGGTGTTTTTAAAGGCTTCCGCCCCTTTTTGATAGGTGATTTTTTGTGTAGGCGCGGGGGTATGGATATTTTTGAAAAATTTCTGGAGGTTTTCCAGGGAAGAGTGCACCCAGTCCAGGTTTCCGTAAAAACTTATCCGGCAATGTGCCTGGTCAAAAGCCAATTCCTGCAAAACGGTGAATATATAGCGCAACAAGGCCGTTTCGTCCTGGATAAGGAAGCGGTTAAATACCATCAATTCCCCTCCTTTAAACCCAGCGATATACATGCTGTTCGGGGCAGTATGGATAAAGATTTCCTGATGCAGCAGGTCTTTGGCATGGCTTAGAAAAAAATCCAACACATGCGCTGCCCCATGGGCTATTTCCAATTCAGGAAGCTTGCTGTCCAGCGAATCAAGCAGCGTACGCGCTACGGTTCCCAGCACCTGGATGGTATTGTTTCCTACTCCGGTATAGGTAATTTCCTGTTGTAGAGGATCCACTTCCGTTGCGAAACTCAGGTACGTCTGACTGTGGGCTGGGTTAAACACCAATCCCGGAACTAAGGTAAACCCCTGGTGGTGGTTGTATAACTTACCGCTGGTGTTTGGCGCATTGATCAAATCGTCTGTGCCAATTAGTTCCTCGAGATCAGCCTCCTCCTGCAAGGTGTACAGGTTTACAGCAGATATAGCCTCATCTGCTTTGTTGTGGGAAATAACGACCAGAAGGCTTTCGTATAAGAAAAGCGATAAACTTGATATGTCGTCGCTATCAAATTTATCGCTTCTAAACTTTCGTTGGATATGATGCGCTTCCGTACCCAAGATTATTCCCAGTTACCCGAGGTAGAGGAATCCGTTCTGGAACCTACCCTCAACGCTTTCTCGTTGTTATTTCTTCTTCGTTCCGGATTGATTGGTGCCGGGTCTCGAATTTCAAAGACGGCGAGTTCGCGGTTGCTCCGCTCAATTTTATCCGCAAAAAACTCAAAGGTCTTTCCGCCAGAGCCTGGAACGACGTTCAGTAAATCCAGGTTAAAATCCGGATACTTGGTTTCGTTAAAAAGGGAATCCTGTACGCCTACCGAGCCAAGTGTATCGATGGTGACGGTGGTTTCTTCCTTTCCGTACTCCAATAGTTCGGTTGTCTCCGTTCGCTGGACAATGTATATTTGTCCATCTTCAATAAACTCTTTCAGCTCATCCCAACTGGATGCATACTCTCCGTTAGTACCGATATAGGCAATTTGAGCATCTCGTAACATTTCAAGTTTTTCAATGATCCGGGCCTCTGTCCGCTGGAGCATTTTCTCTTCTTCTACTACTTCGTCCACACCCAGGTACAGTCTGTATCCGAGGCCAAGGGCCCCAAGTAGAAATACAATCGATAAAATCTTGCTCAATGTCATGTCAATATTTTTAAAGCGTAATTAAATTTATAAAGGATTGATGGTTTGTTTTAGAATGCTATTTTATGGAATTATTTTCAAAATTAAAATATCCTTTCCATATTCTTACATCATTGAGGGAATTAATTCCTCGAAATACCGCATGTTTCTCGGAAGCGGGTATCGTTTTGATTTCATCCAGGTTCAAAAAACGGATTTCCTCGATCAACTGCTGTTCGTCCCCAAGCTCCGGATCTTTTCCCAGGAGCAGTTGCCCGCCTACCTGCTGAACTTCGAAAAAAAGCTCGACCGCATGAAGGGGTGGTGCCAGCAATTCGTGAACGAACAAATAAGGTCCTACTTCGATGTGCAGCCCGGTTTCTTCCAGAAATTCCCGCCGAAGATTGTCCCGGGCATTTTGTCCGTAATTCATGCCTCCGCCGGGCACATTCCAAAAGTGGCTGTTTTCACCCATCCGGTGTTTGATCATCAGAAGTTTGTCTTCTTGGATCAATAGCCCGTTTACCCGGGTTCGAAGCCGATTCCCAAAATTATCCGCGATATCTTTTTTTATGTTAGGCATTTATCCTTTAGTTTCGTCTTCCATCCGTAAAGATAGCCAAGTGGTACCAAAGCCCTCCGAAGCCATACGAAAATTTTTCCCGCATGAGCCTACGGCTGATCAGCAGATTTTTTTTGAAGCGATGAATGGGTTTCTTTCCAAGGACTCAGCTGGGACGACTTTTGTTCTCAAAGGTTTTGCAGGAACGGGAAAAACCTCGGTACTGGCAGCGCTGGTTCGGGCATTACCAGGCCTGGGGCTCAGGCCCGTGATGTTGGCTCCCACCGGCAGAGCAGCCAAAGTGATGAGTGCCTATGCCGAAAAAACAGGGTATACCATCCATAAGATCATTTACCGGCCCAAGGAAAAATCCGGAGATGGCTTGTATGGGTTTGATATTCAGAAAAACTATTTCCAACGGTCTGTTTTTATCGTGGATGAGGCTTCCATGCTTTCGGACGACCGGTCCACCGGCAATTCGCTGCTTGCCGATTTGATCCACTTCGTTTTTCAAAATTCAGAAAACCGACTAATGCTGATTGGAGACCTGGCACAGCTTCCCCCGGTGGGGAGCGAAGACAGTCCCGCGCTGGACAAAGAGTACCTTATACGGCGGCATAACCTGCACGTGCAGGAAGCCGGTTTGGCAGAGGTGACCCGACAGGAGTTGCATTCCGGCATCTTACAAAATGCCACGGCCTTGCGCGAACAAGTGGCAGCCAAGGTTCCAACGATTTCTTTTCACACCCGGGGTTTTAAGGATATATTCCGGATGACTGGAGAGCGGCTGGAAGACGGGCTACGGTATGCCTACGACAAGTTTGGACTGGATCATACCATGATCATCACTCGATCCAACAAGGCGGCCGTTCAATACAACCGTTACATTCGAAACTCCATTTTCTATTTCGAAGACGAATTAAGTGCAGGGGACCGGCTGATGATCGTGAAAAATAATTATACCTATATGGAAGCTTCGGATAAGGTGAGTTTTCTGGCAAACGGTGATTTTGTGGAAATCCTGAAAATTCGTTCTTTTGAAGAAATGTATGGCCTGAGGTTTGCTACACTCGAATTGCGGCTGATCGATTATCCGGACGAGGTGCCCTTTGAGGCAAAGGTGATGTTGGACACCCTGCATACGGAAGTACCGGCCCTGGGGTACGAAGCTTGGAAGAAGCTGTACCAGTTGGTAACGGAGGATTACATGGATTTACCCAGCAAGTCCCAGGTAAGGGAAGCAATAAAAAAGGATCCCTACCTAAATGCGCTACAGGTGAAGTTTGCCTATACGCTGACCTGTCACAAATCGCAAGGGGGACAATGGGACGCGGTCTTTGTCGACCAGGGCTTTTTGAAAGAAGAGCAGGTTGATAAGAATTACCTAAGGTGGCTATACACGGCTATTACCCGGGCGCGGAAAGAATTGTATCTGGTGAACTTTCACGTCCAATTTTTCCGTTAACTACACGCAGTGAAATTGAATTAACTAAGTAAACAAACATAAACAGCTATGAAAAGACTGGCAACACTTGTATTGACGATCGTATTTAGTGCAGGCCTTGCATGGGCGCAGGAAAAAACAGCAGATGGTCCGGTGATTACCTTCGAAGAATCTTCCAAAGATTTTGGAGACATCACGCAGGGAGATAAGGTAGAAAACGTATTCACGTTTGAAAACACGGGTAATGCCCCGTTGATCATATCCAATGTAGCCGCGACCTGTGGCTGCACCGTTCCAAGCTGGCCAAAAGAACCAATTGCCCCGGGGAAAAAGGGGGAAATCAAGGTTTCCTTCAATTCGGCCGGAAAAATGGGAAAGCAAAACAGCGTGGTACGGATTTATTCCAATGCGAGTGCGCCCATAGAAAAAGTGTCGATGATCTCAAACGTGCTGCCTAAGGGAACCAGGTAGACGCAGCGTTTTGCATTGGAACGAAACCTGGCGATTAGTTTTCGTCAGGTTTTGTCGTTTTTGGCAGATGCTGCTGTAGTCCGGTTTTCATGATGCGGCTCAGCGCCCTGGCCCAGTCCGAGTAAATGTAGCGACTGGGGTGCAAGCCGTCCGCCACCAGGTTTTCTGGAAGGCCGCCGATGCTCCGATAATTAGTCGTAATTTCTACAAATGGAAGTCCCCGCCTGGAAGCAGTTTCCTGTATGAACGCATTGTAGGAATCGATCTCCAAAGCGATTTGGTCGACGCTCTGGGGCCCGTTTTTCCCAAAAGGGGTGACGCCCCAGTCAGGAATCGACAGGAGGACCAGCCGCTGACCGGCACCGTTGACCATTACCAGACACAGGTCGATCAAGCCGTTGAACTCTTCCTCAAATTGATGAAAAGGTTGGCCCCGGTATTGATTGTTTACACCAATCAGCAAACTGATTGCATCAAAACGCTCCTCTATCAGGCGTTGTTCGTTCGTAGCCAGAAGCAATTCCCCTGTGGTCCAGCCTGTTTTGGCCAGTATTCTGGGTGGTGCAAAAAGCCATCCTTCTCCGGTTAATATCTGGACAACTTGTTCCGGGTAGGTATGTGCCCGTTTTTCTCCCTCACCGATCGTATAACTGTCTCCCAGAGCCAGGTAGCGGATTTTTTGATTACTGGGAGCATTGGAAGGACCAGGTTGATGTGTATTCATTGGCATTGGATCTTGATTCAGGCAGGAGGCAAACAAACCGCACCCGCCGGCAACTACGAGAAAACGTCGCAGGAAAAAGGCCGGAACTATCCCAAATCGGCTATTTTTATTGGAAAATCGCTTCATCTGTTTCCAACGTGCCGGCATCCGCATCCAGCGTCACCTTTGCCCCAAACGGCAAGAGAAATTGTTTGGGTACATGGCCGATCATGGCTCCCCGGTAGGCGGGGATTCTGAGGGGCAGCAAGTAATCGTCGAGTATCTGGTCTATCGTGAGATTGCCATAGCCACCGCTAGGGTCACAATCGGTGCATTGCCCAAAAACAAATCCTTTTATTTCCTTCAATACACCCATTAGCATCAGTGTACTCATCATTCGGTCGATTCGGTAGGGTTCCTCCCCGATATCTTCCAAAAACAGTAGTTTATTTTTAAAATCGGGCAAGTAGGGCGAGCCGGCAAGGGCTGTAAGGACCGTCAGGTTTCCGCCTACCAGATCTCCGCTCGCTTTTCCCGGGTAAATGGTTCGGATGCGATTTTTTTTCACCACCAGATCCTCCGTCTCTTCGACCTCGTTTCTATAGGTGAGGCGCTTTTCTTTTCCGAAAAAAACCGACCGAAATTGATTTGCGTTGAATGGATTCCAACTGCCGGATCCATTCGGGCCATGAAATGTGACCAGACCCGTCTGTGCGTGAATTGCATTGTGCAGTGCCGTGATATCGCTGTAGCCAAGGATGGGTTTGGGGTTTTTCCGGATCAGTTCGTAGTCGATCAGGGGCAAGATTCGGGCGGCTCCAGACCCCCCCCGAATACAGACCACGGCTTTGATGCGTTTATCACCAAACATTTCATTGAGATCTTCGGCCCTTTCCGCATCGCTGCCCGCCAGATGCCCCCGTCGACTGGACAGGTATTTTCCCTCTTTTACAGAAAGCCCAAGCGCTTCCATGGCCTCCCTGGCATAGGTGAATTCCATCCGATCCGCAGTAGCTGCGGAAGGACTGATCAAACCCACCCGATCACCGGGCTGCAGCCGTTTGGGAAGTAGTTTCTTTGGGGTCGCAAGGCGGGCGGCGCTTGCGGGAAATCCCGCTACGGTCCCCATTCCCAATCCCAGACTCAGGGTCTTGATAAAGGTTCTTTTTTTCATGGCAGAATTTAGAAATTATCCCGTATATAAAGCAAAACTTTTTCTATTTCATTGCGAACAGCCGACGATTTGTGCGGGTAATTGTTGTTCATAAAGGCAAATGCGTAGACTTTTCCGCCGCGGGTTTTAAGAAAGCCCACGAGGCTTTGGTTGTTGCTGATCGTTCCGGTTTTGGCCATGACATAGGGTACCGATGCACTGTAGTTGTATTTCAGTGTGCCGGTTCTGCCCCCCGTAGGCAATAAGCGAAACAGTTCTTCGTCGGGAAACAACCGATAGATTTTTTCCACCAGGGAGACCATGGTCCGGGGGGTAAAGAGATTGTGCCGGGACAATCCCGAACCGTCCACCCACTGCGGATCGTCGGGCAAGTCGTACAGGTAGGTTTCTTTGATATACTCGATGGCTTTTTCACTGGATAACTCCCGAAACACCTCGTCTGAAATCTGAAGCAGCAGCTGTTCGGCAATGAAGTTGTCACTTTCCAGCAGCATCTCTTTGTACAACGCCTGCGTGGGAATGCCTTTTAAAACGAAATGGTCCGGGGGAAGTTTTTCATCGGATAGAAGTACCTGCACGCCCCAGTCGTTGGTAGCCAGATCAGCGAAGGTTTCTGGCGAGGTGATAAACGGGACCCGAACATCCCGGCCATTATAGGTTCGTGGATTGTAGTAAAAAAGGTTGCTGTGCCAATCCCGTTGTAAATTTCTTAGCGGCTTTTGCGAAGTAGCAATGCTAAATCCCGGCGGACTGATGACGGGCCGGTTATTCACGTTGCTGCCTTTGGCCAAATTGCCAAACAAAGGGAAGGGCGAGCGCTCCGCTGAGTAGGATTGGTTGTAATCATCCCATTGCCAGCCGTATCCGAATGGCTCGTCCTTCCAGTTACTGTCCGAGAAATACAGGGTGTCGTAGCTTGCCAGAAAGGCCTTAAGTTTTGGAGAAGGAAGCGGCGGGTATTTCCAGGAGGGATCTCCGGTACCCCAAACGATGGGTTTATCGTCTTTCAGAATAAAACGTAGGAAGGTGGTGCTGTCGCCCAGCACCATGAGTGAACCGAAAAAGGTAAACAATTTGGTGGTGGAGGCAGGAATGAAGTACAGGTGGCTGTTTTTGTCGTACCGGACCAGTTGGCTATCCAGGTCATAGAGCATAAAGCCGGTGAGGTGATTATCAAAAAACGAACCCTCCCCAAGTAGCTCGTCCAATCCTAAATAGGCGGATTTTGCGTCCTGAGCAGAACTGCTAAACCAAAAAAAACAGCCGAAAAGAAATCCAAGAAGTGCGGTTTTCTGCATGATCAGCTATTGATTCCCTTTTGAAAAACTGAGGAATAGGAATGCCCAACCAGCGATAAACCCCACTCCTCCCAGTGGCGTGATGGCGCCCAGCCAGGTAAGTTGGCTTAAGCAGAGCAGGTAGAGGCTGCCAGAAAAAACAAGGATACCTACCAAAAAGGACCAGGCACTCAACTTAAGTCGCGCCATCTGGGGATTGTTCTGATACAAGATTCCCACGAGCAAGAGCGCAAGGCTATGGTAAAAATGATAGCTGACTGCCGTTTGGTAGGTGTCCAGCCGGCCCGTTTCAGTCAGCAGGGGTTCCAGGGCATGTGCGCCGAAGGCTCCGAAAATAACTGCCAGGGCTCCGGAAATGGCGCCAACTTGCAGCATTGATTTTGTCGTCATGGTGGAGTAATTTAGGTATAGGTACGGGCTCCAAATACGGCACTTCCGATGCGTACCATGGTACTGCCTTCCTCCTGGGCGATTCGGTAATCGCCGCTCATGCCCATGGATAGCTCCTTCATCTGAACCTGTGTCGGTAGCTCCGCCCGTTTGATTTGTTCAAAGAGTGCTTTCAGCCCCCGAAATTCGGCACGTACTTTTTCCGTATCCGGCGTGTTGGTAGCCATGCCCATCAATCCAAGGATTTGAATGTGCTGCAATTCCCCGATTTCGGTACCAAATAGAAATGTCGTCAATTCGGCCTCGTCCCAGCCAAATTTACTCTCTTCGCTAGCGATGTGCACCTGGAGCAGACAGGGGATCGCCCGGTTTACTTTCTGCCCTTCTTTATTGATTTGTTTGAGCAGGCGAAGGGAATCGACGCTGTGTATCAGGTGGACAAAGGAGGCGATGTATTTTACTTTATTCCGCTGCAGGTGGCCAATCATGTGCCAGCGGATATCTTTTGGCAATAGGGCCTCCTTTTCGGTCATCTCTTGTACTTTGTTCTCACCAAAATCGCGAATTCCGGCGGCGTAGGCCTCCTGTATGGCAGAAATTGGCTTGGTTTTGCTGACCGCGACCAATAAGCAGTCGGGGTTAGCAAAGGACCGGGTGATGGTAGTTAAATTAGTGGCGATGTTGGCATTTTCCATTGGCGAAGCAAACAGTTTTTGTTTCGCAACAAAGATATGGGTATATTGGTAAAAACACACATTTTACCGATCCGGCTGCACGGATACAGAAAATTAGTACTGATTGACTTCGGACAGATGGCTATACTTACGAACAACTTGGGATACATAAAGTGGAAAATCGTCCTTCTTCTGGGAGGCATGGTATCCGCCTTGGTCTGCAAAGGCCAGGAACGGGTTCCGGTATACGAAATAAACGAAAACCGAAAGAAACTGGAGAGCCGGGGTATGCTCGTGCTGGGGAGTTGGGCGGTAGGAAACATGCTTTGGGGAGGCATCGGCGCTGCCCGAAGTGAAGGGAAGGAAAAAAGCTTTCATCAGATGAATCTGTATTGGAATTCCGTAAACCTGGCCATTGCCGGTTTGGGCTACCTTTCTGCAACCAGAAAACGAACCGAATCCGGGCTATGGCAAAGCATGAGGGCACAACAGCGATCAGAAAAGATTTTGTTGGTGAACGCCGCATTGGATCTGGGATACATGACCGGCGGATTTTACCTCAAGGAAAGAGGGAAGCGCCTGCAGGATCCCCGTTTGTCAGGTTTCGGAAATTCCCTGGTTTTGCAGGGAGCCTTTTTGTTGGTGTTTGACGGAATCCTGTACTCCCTACAAAATAACAACGGAAAAAAATTCCGGCCCTGGGTGGAAAATATGGATGTAGGAGCAACCGGGTTGGGTGTGAAGATACCTTTTTAAGATCGGCAAGGCGAGATAAACCGCCTTTTTTTTGGCCATTTTTTCAGAGTTTTAGGAAAAGGCTGATCGTATTTTTTTTTCGATTTCAGCCATGGCTTTTTAGCGAACCCGTGTGGGATCATTCGCTAAGAAGCGGTTGGTTCCAGTTCGCACGGATGATGCCTGATTCGGCTCAGATGAATCCCGAAAATCCCTTTCTGCTTTAGTGATTTACCGTTCATATAAAAAAATCGATGGGAAGCTGGTAAAAAAAACGCTTCAATTACGTTGTTTTTCTCTTTAGAAAATTCTACATTTCCCGGTGTTTTCACACTTTCTGTTCACCTATCCGTCTATTTACCTCGTAAAATTCGATTGGTAGTGGATTCGAAGGAGTTATGTAGTTATAGAAAGAACGAACGCTTTATATAGGTACATTTCCACTGGCGTAAAATTGACAGGCCGGCGACTGAAGTTTGAAACGAATAAAACGAATGTAAATCCAAAACAATCCTTTTATGAAAAACCTATTACTTATTTTATGTCTGGCAATGCTAACTGCAATGGGAAGCAGTGTTCAGGCACAAACCGTTTCGGGGAAGGTGACTGACCAGTCAGATGGCATGCCCTTGCCTGGAGTTTCGGTACTGATCAAAGGAACATCCACCGGAACAGCAACGGATGTGGATGGCAATTTTAATTTAAATGTGCCGGGTGAACAGACGGTTCTCGTCTTTTCGTTTTTGGGGTTTGAGACGGTAGAGGAAACCGTTGGAAACCGCAGTACAATCAACATTGCACTGGCTGAGGACGCAGCGGAATTGTCCGAAGTAGTCGTAACGGCGCTGGGTATCGAACGAGATGTTCGTGCGCTTCAGTACTCCATCACAGAAGTGGGGGGAGAGGAATTCACCCAGGCACGGGAAAACAACATCGCCAATCAATTGGCCGGGCGTGTTGCCGGTGTGAATGTCAGCAATGTGGCTTCCGGACCTGCAGGTTCTTCCCGGGTGATTATTCGGGGTAATACTTCCTTGCAGGGTGGCAACCAGCCATTGTATGTGATCGATGGTATCCCGATGGACAACACCAATTTTGGACAGGCGGGTGTATGGGGAGGTGCCGACCAGGGTGACGGGATGACCAGTGTGAACCCGGATGACATCGAGACCATGTCCGTATTGAAGGGGGCAAGTGCTGCCGCTCTTTACGGTTCCCGTGCCGCCAACGGCGTGATCCTGATCACCACGAAAAGGGGTACCTCCAGGAGAGGGATCGGCGTAGAGATCAACTCCAACGTGGTATTTGAGCGCATCAACAACCAAACCGACCTGCAAACCGAATTTGGTTCCGGGCGGTACCAGGGAGATTTGATTACGGGAAGCGCAGTACGACCCACTACGGTTCGTCAAGGCTACGACTGGGGTACACAAGCCTGGGGAGAAAGACTGGGTTCGGGTACCGCCATGCACTTTGACGGGGTAGAGCGGCCCTATGTCTATGCGGGGGATAACTGGAACCGGTTTTACGAGACCGGTACGGCTTTCACGAACAGTATTTCCCTGGCTGGCGGTAGCGATACCCAAACCTTCCGGTTCAATGTTACGGACATGAGAAGTTCATCCGTGGTTCCAAATGCAGGGTTTGACCGATTAAATATGTCCATTGCTACCAGCGGAAAATTTGGAAAGAAACTGACCTTTGATGCGAAGGTACTTTATTCCAACGAGCGTACCCAAAACCGACCACGGCTGTCCGACTCGCCGGGCAACGCATTCCAATCCATTTTTGCCCTTCCTCCCAATGTAAACGTGGAATGGGGTAAAGGCGATCCCAATCGACTGGGAACCATTCCGATAGGAACGGATCCGGCATTGCTCAGCACCTGGGGTTTTGCCGAGCAGGAAGAATACCTGATGACCAATAACCCCTGGGGGCAAAATCCGTATTTTTCCACGCATCAATTGTCCATCAACGATACGCGAGACCGAATCATCACCTCCGGGTCGCTGAGATACGACATTACGGATCATTTGTATCTCTCCGGGCGAGCCGGTATGGACTGGTTTACCCGAAGGGGAACTACTTTGACACCACAGGGCACGGGGTACCAGCGAAACGGGAGCATGAATGAAAGCGAGCGACGAGTAAACGAGATCAACCTGGAAGCCATGCTTGGTTACAACCGGGAATTTGGCGACTTCGGCGTCAACGCCTTTGTTGGTGCCAACCGCATGCGCAGGGAAGATGAAAACATTTCGGCGAATGGTCAGGGATTCAATGTTCCCTTTTTCCACGCCATTAATAATTCCGTGATCCGGAACTTTGGCTACGGGTATTCGGGATGGGGTATCAATTCCGTCTTTGGATCGGCTGAGGTGAGCTACAAGAATTTTCTATTCCTGACAGCTACCGGTCGGACGGACTGGTTTTCGGTTCTGGACCCTCAATTTAATGACATTACCTATCCCTCTGTGGGAGGTAGTTTCGTGTTCTCTGATGCCATGAATGAGCTTCCCAGCTGGTTGAGTTTCGGTAAAGTAAGGGGCTCCTGGGCCCGTGTGGGCAACTCTACTGTGGGCCCCTATCAAATTCAAAACGTTTATTCACTGAGACCCGCTCCCGCGGTTGATCACGGAGGGAATCAGGTGGCCATGGCCTCCTTTGCGACCGCGGGCGGTAGAAGTGGAACCATCCCCAACCGGTTTCTGAAACCGCTGTTGTCTACAGAGATTGAAGCCGGATTTGACATTCGGTTTTTCCAAAACAGACTGGGATTAGATTTCACCTATTACCGGCAGCGAAGTACGGATGACCAGCTAAATGCCCAGATTTCCCAATCTTCTGGTTTCGGGTCTACCCTGGTGAATCTGGGTGAGATGGAAAACAGAGGCATTGAGATCTTGCTTACCGGTACACCAATACGCACCTCTGATTTCAATTGGGATGTATCGTTTAACATCGCGCGAAACAGAAATGAAGTTATCTCCCTGATTGAAGGCAGCGATATTTTGAATGTGGAAGAGCCACGTACCCGAACCGTATTCGTGCAGCACCGAACCGGCTTTCCGTTTGGTGTATTGGCAGGTTGGGTGCAGAAGCGATCGCCTGACGGACAGCCCGTATTTGAAGAAAATGGCGCACCCGTACAGTCAGATCAGATGGAAGTCATTGGAAACGGAATACCCGACTGGACCGGAGGTATCAATAACAGCATTACCTTTAAAGGGTTTAATCTCTCAGCACTGGTTGATTTCCGAATTGGAGGCGATTTATACTCTGGTACCAACGTACGTCTTACGCAGTGGGGATTACACCAACAGACCTTGCAGGGTAGGGCAGGAGAGGAGCCGCTTACCGTATCCGGCGTAATCCAATCCGGAACGGCTACCGATGGAAGTCCGATTTACGAATCCTTTTCGAAGACCCTTTCTCCCGGAGAGGCCAATAACTACTGGAATCAGATGGGAAACAGGGTCCAGGACTTTTTCATATATGACGGGTCTTTCGCCAAGTTGCGACAGGTTACCCTGGGTTACAATTTTCCTAGAAGTATCCTGGACAAAACTCCATTTACCAATTTGAACCTGTCTTTTGTGGGTAGAAACCTGTCCATTTTATGGAAAAATGTGGAAAACATCGATCCTGAATCCGGTTATTCTTCCGGAAATGGGCAAGGCCTGGATTACTTTGGTATGCCACAGACCCGGACGTTTGGATTCAATGTAAGGGCAACGTTTTAATGACTAAAGAAATGAATACTATGAACATACGGAATAAGTTTCTAATGGCGGTACTTGCGGGGAGTCTTTCCTTCTTTTCCTGTGATACGGAGGACTTGCACGATTTGAACATCAATCCACAGGCAGTGGATGAAATTGACCTAAACTTTATGTTTACGGCCGCCCAGCTCGGTTCGGCTTCCGGAGGGTCTTCCGGAGATAATCGATACATCGATTGGCGGACTAATATTGGCATGTCCGCATACCTGATTCAGCACCTGGCAAATGCGGGCGGAGGCATTGCGCCCGGGGATAAATACACGGAGAATTTCGAGTCAAACAATGCTCCTTTTGAGTTCTTCTATGGAGATGCGCTAAAGAATATTTCCGAGGTAATCCGGCAGACAGGTCCGGGAGGATACGATGAAGGAAACAAGATCAATACGCGGAATGCAGCGAGAATCATGCGCGTATTGAATTTTCATCGATTAACGGATTTTTATGGAAATATCCCTTATTTCGATGCGCTTCAGGGCATGGACGGGGTATTCTTTCCTGAATACGATCCCCAATCGGAGATTTATCCACATTTGTTGCAGGAGTTGGAAGAGGCCACGGCTGCGATAAGTGCGTCAAATCCCGACGATGGATTTGCCCGGGCAGATATCATTTATGACGGCGATATCACCAAATGGAAGCGTTTTGGGTATTCGCTGATGCTGCGGTTGGCGATGCGGGTGTCCGAAGTGGCACCTCAGTTGGCAAACGAGTACGTGACCAAAGCCATTGCGGGTGGGGTGATGCAAAGCAATGACGACAACGCTTTTGTTCCCATGTCGGAAGGCCCCAGTCTGTGGATCAATCAGAATGGTATTTCCAGGGCCTTTTTCCCTGGAGACGGAGGACAGCCTTCGTACATGAGTGAGACCCTGATCAATTGGCTGAAAGCTGGTGCTACAGCGGCCGATGAGGTAGATCCTCGATTGATGATTTTGAGTGGTGGTATAGCCGATTGGTCCGCAGTAGGTTGGACGCCATTTAACACCAATCCTTTAGAACAGAAAGGAATGCCCAACGGATTTGATGCAGCCGGTTTGGAGGAACTGGAAGGTGGTCCAATTGACCAGGTATCTACCTACTCCCGAATCAATTACCTTTTGCTTCAGCGGGATAGCCCGTACATGTTGATGAATTACGCAGAGTCGGCGTTTTTGCAGGCGGAAGCCCTGGAGCGAGGCATTGGATCCGGCATACCCGGTACAGCCGAGGAGCATTACAGCCAGGGAGTAAAAGAAGCCATGCAGATGTATACCTTCTTTGATGCGTCGCTGGAGGTATCCGATGCGGAAGTAACCGCTTACCTGGACAGACATCCGTACGGCGTAGAGAAGCCTGCCCTGGAAATGATCGGGGAACAAATGTGGGTGAGCAAGTTTTTCAACTGGTGGGAAGCATGGTCTGACTGGAGAAGAACGGGTTACCCCGTATTGACTCCCACCAATTACCCCGGAAATGTTACGCAGGGACAAATCATGAGAAAATTACGGTATCCTGCTGCGGAAGTAGCCACCAATGAAAATTTCCAGGCAGGGGCTACCCTACCGGATATCTTCACTACCCGCGTATGGTGGGATACTGCGGATTGATTGCTAGTTTGGTTTTTGGAAAAAGTAATAAGAGGCTGCCCTGGCAGTCTCTTATTTTTGGTAGATACCGTTCCCTTGCGAGCCCATGATGCTTCCCCAAAGTGGTTCGTTCCGCATTTTAATGGGTAGATCTATGCGCTTGACACGCATTCCCAAAAAGGATAAGATATCCGAATGGCTAAAATACTGGCAATGTACCAGGTCCAGAAAACCATCCCCATCCAAGTCTCCCAGCCAGGGGGTAGAAAAAATGTTTTTAAATCCTTTCGATTGGTCCAGGTTGTGTATTTCTCCGGAAGAAAAGTCCATCAGCAGCAACTTGTTTTCGATCAAAAATGCGGATTCGTCGTCAATAGCCCGCTGGCAGTCGTAACTGTTGATACTAAAGATTACCTCGTCGAAGCCATCTTTGTTTAGGTCATAGGCAATGGGAGAAGAAAAGCCCGTACAGCCCAATTCCTGTTGGTGAGCGATCTCTCCACTTTTCCCATCCAGCAAAATCTGGACGGATCCGGTATTTTCCGGCCAAACGCCTTTACTAACAAAGGTAAAAAAATCGGGTATGTCGTCGTCTGTAAAGTTTCCTACCGCAAAACTATTGCTACATTCTGTACCTGGAATGGTCTGTTGCCAAAGTATTTCCAGCGTTTGTCCGGAAATGGCAAACACCGAACTGCCATGGGAAATGGCGACCAGGTCAAGAGTACCGTCCTGATCCAGGTCGGCAGCTACCGGAGAAGCGATAAATCCATGGCCGTTTTCCGTAACCAGCCGTATGGCGGAGGACAGGTCGTTATTCATTAGGTCTGTTAGTTCAGCCAGGAAGAGGCTTCCCGAGATGGTTTCTCCTCCGCTCCCAAAAACCACCCGGTCTCCCATCTTGCCCTCGGCCGGGAGCAAAATCGGAGAAAGGTAGGTCTCGTTTCCGTCAGGCATCGTATCAGCTGCCAATACCTCTCCATTTACCGGATCCAGTACCATCAAAACACCCGGAAAACGATCCGTCGTTTCGTAAGGGGCGGCTTTGGCATTTCCACCATTACTGACCAGCAGCTCCTTTAGTCCGTCATTGTTTTGATCGGGTATCCAGACGCTATTGTTGAAATTGAAACGTGCATGCCGCAAAACGGGATGATTGGTGTATCCGAGCGTGTCGTATTCCCACAACAGCTCTCCCGATTGGCCATCGATTCCTTTGAAGTAGGGGCCACGGCCTCCGATGAATACGTCCGGGAAACCGTCCCCATTTATGTCTTGAAACGATGCGGACCCATACACCTGATCCATGGCAGGATGGTTCCAGATAAGCTCCCCACTTACTCCATCAATCGCCAATACACCGTAAGCACTGTCTTCAAACTCGTTTTTACCTGCCCCCATGACCAAATCCAGGGTACCGTCTTTGTTCAAATCCACCGCCCGCGGTGAAGATTGGGATCCGATCACGGGAAAGTTAGCATCCCAAACCAGTTCGCTTTTTTCTTTTTTCTGGCAGGCAAGCAAGAGTAGCGCCAGGCCCCAGGTAAGCCAGCGGCGCTTCCTGTAAAATAGACGGATTCTTTGCATCAAATTCTCAGTTGTGCTTTCAATTTCGTCCAATATACTTATTATTGGGAAAAATTTAGTAATCCGAAAGGCAAATCAAATGGGAGTAGGTATCCCCGTTTCAATGACAGGGAATGTTTGTATTTCGTTGGGATATCGACCGAAAAAATGTAATTTAACTGCCATAACCATGGATTAAAAACCATAGCGTAGCCGAAGGGATGGATGGACAAAAAATGGAAAACTATTTTCACCATATAGTATGGATGCTGCTTCTTACCTTGTTTCCCGGATTCGGGCTTCTCGCACAGGGTTTCGAGAAATTGCCGGCACGAAAAACCGGGGTAAAGTTTGAAAACAGGCTCAATGAAGACCCAACCTCCAATATTCTTACCTATGAATATTTTTACAATGGAGGAGGGGTGGCTGTCGGTGATATCAACAACGACGGTTTGGAAGACCTGTTTTTTACGGGTAATATGACCTCCAATCGCCTTTACCTCAACGAGGGGGAATTCAAATTTAAAGACATTACCAAATCTGCGGGAGTTGCCGGCCGGGATGCCTGGACCACCGGTACGAGTATGGTAGATATCAATGGCGACGGGTACCTGGATATTTACGTTTGCTATTCAGGAAAAGGGTCCACCGAATCCCGAAAAAATCAGCTCTTCATTAACCAGGGAGACGGCACCTTTTTGGAACAGGCCGAGAAATATGGGCTTGCAGACCCGGCAAATAGTATTCAGGCCTTGTTTTTTGATTTCGATCTGGATGGAGACCTGGACATGTACCTGCTGAATCACAATACCCAGGTGATCAATGAAATTGATTTCGCTGCCAAGCGAAAGGATCGGAACCCCAATTCCGGGGATAAACTGTTCCGAAACGATGGCGGAATCTTTACCGATGTCAGCGAGCAAGCAGGGATTATGGGCAATTCCATGGGGTTTGGCCTGGGAGTAGCTGTTTCTGACATTACCGGAAATGGGTACCCGGATCTCTATATTTCCAACGATTACATCGAACCGGACTATTTGTATATCAACAACGGGGACGGTACTTTTTCGGAAAGACTTACCGACTTTTTGCAGCACATCTCTTATTTCTCCATGGGTTCGGATATCAGCGATGTGAATAACGACGGATTACCCGACCTGTTTACGCTGGACATGCTACCGGAGGACAACAAACGGCAAAAGCTGCTGTATGGGCCAGAGAATTACGAGCAATATGCTTTGATGGTCATGGAAGGCTTTTATCACCAAAACATGCGGAACATGTTGCACCTGAACCAGGGCGCGGGACTTTTCAGTGAAATCGGGCAGCTTGCCGGAATTTCCAATACCGACTGGAGTTGGGCGGCGTTTTTCGCCGATTTTGACAACGACGGCTGGAAGGATCTTTTTGTTAGTAACGGCTATTTCAGAGACTATACCAACAGGGATTTTCTCAAATACAAAGGCGATTATTACTTTAGTAAAGCTCGTGCAAAAGAAGAAGCGGATACGCTTCACCTCGTTACCAGCATGAGTTCTACTCCGGTTCACGATTACATCTATAAAAACCAGAATGGTTCGGAATTTCTGAATGTCTCAACCGAATGGGGATTTGAAAAACCGGTGTTTTCAAACGGGGCCGCCTATGCCGACCTGGACAATGACGGCAAGCTGGATTTGGTGGTTAATCACCTCAACGAGACGGCTGGAGTTTTTAGAAACAAATTGGGAGATTCCGCGGAAGGGGTAAACTTTCTGCAGGTAGAGCTGCGAGGCGAGCGACTCAATACTTCGGGTATCGGGGCAAAAGTAACCCTTTATACGGATCGGGGGCGCCAGTTTCTGGAGCAACAGCTCACGCGTGGGTTTCAATCCTCCGTCAGCCACCGCCTTCATTTTGGGCTGGGTTCAGCGGAGACCATTGATTCGCTTCGGATTGTTTGGCCCGGAGGTGCCGTGCAGTCGCTTCGGAATATCGCCGCAAACCAACGCCTTGTTTTGGAAGAAAAAAATGCGTCAAACGTACCGGAAACAGCTCCCCAGGCGGAGGATCCGGTGTTTAGCGCCATTGTATCCCCCATTCCCTACGAGCACGAGGAGCCAGGGTATAATGATTTTAAACGACAGCCCTTGCTGAGCCACATGATTTCACCTACCGGTCCTGTGCTGGCACTAGGTGATGTAAATAACAACGGGTTTACGGATGTTTTTGTAGGCGGATCAGAAGGGAATCCGGGCAAACTGTATTTCCAGGTTTCTACAGGTAAATTTCTGGAATCCCAGGGGCTCGACGTATCGGAGGATACCGGGAATGCAGATGCGGATGCCCTGTTTTTTGATGCCAACGGAGACGGCTGGCTGGACCTGTATCTGGTGAGCGGTGGATACCACGATTTTGAGCGGGACTCCCCCGAATTACAAGACAGGTTGTACATGAATCAGGGAGGGGGGAATTTCAAAAAGGCTGAGACTGCACTCCCGAAATTCTCGCCCAGTGGATCGGTAGTAAAAGCAATTGACGTTGACAAAGACGGTGACTTAGACCTTTTCGTTGGTGGGAGGGTGGTTCCCGGTCAATATCCCAAGGCAGCCGACTCCTTCCTTCTCGTTAACGACGGTCAGGGGAATTTTGAGGACCAGACGGCAACCCTGGTTCCGGAATTTAAAAATTTTGGAATGGTAACGGACGCTTCTGTTCTGGATGTCGATGGGGATGGTTGGGACGACCTGGTGCTGGTCGGGGATTGGATGCCCATACAGGTTTACATCAATCAGCAGGGAACCGGATTTGCAAACAAAACCGCCGATTTTTTTGATCAGCCACTTACCGGCATGTGGTCGACCGTAGAGGCGGGGGATTTTGATGGTGATGGTGATTTGGATTTGGTGGTAGGGAACTTTGGTCTCAACAGCCAGTTGAAAGCGAGCGAAGCGGAGCCCTTGCGGCTGGTTTATTCCGATTTTGATGGCAATGGATCGGTAGACCCTATTTTGATTTCCCATGTGAAAGGGGAGGCCTATCCGTTTATGAGTAGGGACGAGCTGTTGGACCAGCTGTACGGCATGCGCAGTAAGTTTACCGACTATGCCTCGTTTGCGGACGCCAAACTGGAGGACATCTTTACCGAAGAGCAACTACGCACTGCGGGTACGCTGGAAATCAACGAGATGAGGTCCGTTTACCTGGAAAACAAAAACGACTCATTTGCGGTGCACCCACTTCCGCTGCAGGCGCAATACGCGCCTGTTTATGCCATTCAGGTACTTGATTACAACGAAGACGGCAAGCTGGATTTCATTTTGGGAGGCAATCAAAACACAGCCCGGTTGCGGCTGGGTGTGATGGATGCCAATTTCGGCCAACTCTACGAGGGCGATGGTACGGGTGGTTTTGCCTTCCAGGCAACACCGGATTCGGGCCTCAGGTTTACCGGAGACGTAAAGTCCATGCAGCTAGTCAACCTCAGTTACCTGAAGGTATTGCTGGTGGGAATTAACAATCAGGGGGTAGAGGGCTACCTCCTCAATCGATCATTGGACAACAAGCCGGTAAAAAGTCTATCGAACCAAAATAAATAACTAACACATACAGACAATTAATGAAAATCAGAAAAATTAACCTAGAAGAGCGGGAGATTCCGGAAAATTGGTACAATATCATTGCCGACATGCCCAATAAGCCGTTGCCGCCGCTTCACCCCGGCACCCTGGAGCCCATCGGCCCCGACTCCCTGGCCCCTTTATTTCCCGAGGCACTCATCAAGCAGGAAGTGACTACGGATAAATGGGTCCCCATTCCAGATGAAGTACGAAACATGTATTCCATTTGGCGACCTACTCCCTTGTACCGGGCGTATGGCCTTGAAAAGGCGCTGGATACGCCAGCGAAGATCTATTACAAATACGAGGGAGTAAGTCCCTCCGGTTCCCACAAACCCAATACTGCGATCCCGCAGGCCTATTACAACAAACAAGAGGGAATCAAACGAATAACCACCGAAACCGGCGCAGGGCAGTGGGGAAGTGCCTTGAGTTTTGCTTGTCAGCATTTCGGGATTGAATGCGATGTGTACATGGTAAAGCTATCGTATAACGACAAGCCTTACCGAAAAATGATGATGAATACCTGGGGAGCAAATGTTTATCCCTCCCCTTCCGAACGAACCGAGGCGGGTCGAAAAATCCTTGCAGAACATCCGGATTCGCCGGGAAGCCTAGGTATTGCCATCTCCGAGGCCGTAGAAATGGCCGCTACCCGGGATGACACCAAATATGCGTTGGGAAGTGTACTCAATCACGTGAAGCTGCACCAAACCATCATCGGTTTGGAGGCCATTAAGCAGCTGGAAAAAGCCGGTAGCGACCTGCCCGATATCGTGATCGCCCCTTTTGGCGGCGGGTCAAACTTTGCCGGATTGTCCTTTCCTTTCCTACGATTGAATATGGAAGAAGGAAAGCACATTCGGTGCATTGCCAGTGAGCCTTCATCCTGCCCCAAATTGACCCGGGGAGTATTCCGATACGATTTTGGGGATACGGCCGGAATGACTCCGCTATTGCCCATGTATACCCTGGGTCATGATTTTATACCCGCCCCAATTCATGCCGGCGGGCTTCGGTACCACGGTGCGGGGGTCATCGTCAGTCAATTGCTAAAGGATCAACTCATTGAGGCACAGGCTCATGACAACCTGGAAATCTTCGAAGCAGGAGTACTGTTTGCGCGCTCCGAAGGTATCATTCCGGCGCCTGAAGCCAACCACGGGATTGCTACTGCGATCCGAGAGGCCAACCTGTGTAAGGAAACGGGCGAATCAAAGACCATCTTATTCAACTTATGCGGACATGGGAATTTTGACATGAAGGCCTATGACGATTATTTCTCCGGAAAAATCAAGCAACACGAATTGAGCCAGGAAGAAATCGATACCTCTATCGCAAGGTTAGGTACGCCCACCATTCCTGTTTAATGGTGTTTTTTGTCGATGAATAGGCGATCGTTTTTAAAAAAAGGGGTGGCTTCCGGCGCTTGGGCGTTCGGGACGCAGCCCCTTTTTTCGCTTGATGGAAAGGAGTTGTCTTTTTCGGACATTCCCCTGGTCGATACCCACCTACACCTTTGGGACCTGAATGTGATGGATTACCCCTGGCTGAAGGGAAAAGGGCTGCCGTTGGAAACGAGTTATACCCTGCACGACTACCAAAAAGCCACGGAAAGGCATCCCGTCTCAAAAATGGTCTTTGTGGAATGTGCCCGAAGGCCAGAGCAGTACTTGCAAGAGGTGGACTGGGTGCAGGAGCAAGCCGATTCGGAATCCGGTATAGCCGGTATGGTTGCCTATTTTCCCCTGGAAATGGGTGTCGACGGGCAAGAAGCCATGGAAGAAATGGCAGAGCGGGAAATTGTTCGGGGAATTCGCAAAAACTTCATGCCCGGGCATGCAGGATACGCGCAAGGAATTGGCTTGATGCGTCGGTTTCAATGGGTATGCGAACTGAACGTAGGTCCCGGACAACTTGCAGCGGTCATTGATTTGGTGAGTACGTTTCCGGAGCAGGTTTTTGTGCTGGATCACCTGGCCAATCCGGATATCGGCAACCAGGATTGGAAGACCTGGGCCGGGGCACTTGCGCCTTTTGCGTCCATGGAACAGGTTTATTGCAAGCTGTCCGGCATGATCACCCGTGCGTCTCAGGATTGGGAAGTGGCCAATTTGGAGCCGTATTTCAGTACCGTACTGGATATTTTCGGTCCGGATCGGGTGATTTACGGAGGGGACTGGCCCGTGGTGCTGCGGACGGGGACTCTAAACGAATGGATGACGGCTTTTTTTTCGCTCTCGAAGGCATTATCGACAACGGAGAAAAAGAAATTGTACCACACGAATGCCGAAAGGCTTTACCGCATTTAATGCACATAGCCCGGTGGATTTTAAATTTCTGTGTGGAATCTTCGCGTAGGTAGGGAGAATAAGAATTGTTTTTTTAACTTTAATCGAGAAAAAAAAAGGTACCCATGCGTGAACAACCGAATAAAAAAGAAACGAATGATTCCAGAAGGCAATTCGTGAAAGCAGCTTCCCTGACTGCGGCGGGGTTTTTTATCGTGCCCCGATTTGTGCTCGGAGGGCAAGGCTATGTGGCTCCAAGTGATAAGGTGAATGTGGGAATGGTGGGAGTAGGAGGAAAAGGACGTCAAAATGCCCTGGACCTGATGAAGCTGGATGATGTACAAATTACAGCCATCGCCGATCCGGGAGAGTACTGGGATTTGGCCAATTTTTATTACCGATCCATAGCCGGTAGAGGGCCGGTAAAGCGCCTGATAGAAGGACACTACGAGGACAAAACAGAGAATTTTACACTGAATGAATACCTGGATTTCCGGGAAATGCTGGAGAAAGAAAAAGGCCTGGATGCCATTTGTTGTTCTACCCCGGACAATACCCATGCCTTTGTTACTTACGCGTCTATGAAATCCGGCAAACATGTCTACTGCGAAAAGCCGCTGACGCACAATATTTGGGAGGCCCGAATGATCAAACAATTGACGAAGGAAACCGGGCTGGCCACGCAAATGGGCAATGTGGGCCACAGTACCGACGGTATCCGGCAGACCGTGGAGTATTTGCGTGCGGGTGTAATCGGTGAGGTAAGGGAAACCCATTCCTGGGTACCCGCTTCCCGTTGGATTCCCGAACTCCGGGGCTTGCCGACAACGGGCACGACCAAACCGCACGGCCTTGATTGGGACCTTTGGCTGGGCCCCTCCGCAAACAGACCGTATCACGAATGGTATTCGCCGGTTACCTGGCGGGATTTTTGGGATTTTGGTTGTGGAGCACTCGGGGACTTTGGCTGTCACGATATGGATGCGGCTACCTGGGCCTTCGAATTGGGCTATCCCGAAACCATTGAAGTATTCCCTGCAGGATTTAGCAACGAACACATCGCTCCTTACGGCGAAATCGGGTACTACCGTTTTCCCGAGAATAATACCGGCAAGCCGATCGACCTGACCTGGTATTCCGGAGGGGTTAAACCGCCGCTTCACCCTTCCCTGCCACAAGGCTATCAGTGGCCCTCCAGGGGCACCTTGTTTGTCGGTGACAAAGGCATCATCGTTAATGGGGGCGATCGCGTGCCGCACGTGTTTCCGGAAAGCCTGGCTACAAGCATGAAGCAGCCGAAAGAAGTCATTCCACGTTCAAAGGGCCATTTCAGGGATTGGGTCGATGCGATAAAAGGCGGGGCTGCTGCCAGTGCAAATTTCGAATACGGGGCACACCTTACTGAAATCACCCTTCTTGGTGTCCTTTCCCTGCGGATGCGGGGACAGAAAATTCATTGGGATTCACAAAACCTTAAGGCAAAAGGCCTGGATGCAGCAGATGCCTACATCAAGGAACCGGTCAGGCCGGGATGGGAAATGAGCTAAAAAGGCTCAAATTAATGGAAAAAGATGGCCCCGGTCCCAAAAAGATCGGGGTTTTTTACTATTCAGAATCGGGATTAATCCAGCAAGAAATTATTGAAAAAGGTGCTCTTTAAAACCATCCAGGCGAAGAAGAACAAAATTCCCCAAAACAGGTACGGCCGGTAGTAGTCCATCGTCTCCTTGTACCTGGATTCGATAATTTCGGCTTTTTCCAATTCGTCAATTCGCGTAAAGATGTTTTCGAGGGCTCCGTCATCGGATGCCCGGAAAAATTCCCCCTCGGTAATGCTGGCAATGTTGCGGAGAGTTTCCTCGTTGAGGTAACTTTCGATCATTTGCGGCCTGCCGAAGAAGTCGGTCCCGTAGGGTACCATTCCATCTTTTCCCACAGCAATGGTATAGATTTTTATGTCCATGGCTTCGGCCAGCTGTGCGGCAAATACCGGGTCCACATTGCCGGCGTTATTGTCTCCATCGCTGAGCAACACCATTACCTTCGATTTGGCTTCCGATTCGCGCATCCGATTGGTAGCGGTAGAAACAGCACTGCCAATGGCCGTTCCCTTGGCATCCATCATGTTGAAGGTAATGCTACCTACCAGGTCAGTCAGGAGTTCGTAATCCGTGGTAAGCGGAGCAAGCGAAAACGCTTCGCCCGAAAAAATCACCATGCCAATCCGGTCGGCTATTCGGCCATTGATAAAATCAATGGCTGTTTCCTTGGCGGCTTCCAGCCGGTTGGGAGTAAAGTCCTGCAGGTCCATGGATTCTGAAATATCCATTACCAGCATGATGTCTATGCCTTCGGTGTATTGTTCGACTTTCTCATTGGTTCGCTGTGGCCTTGCCAGGGCAATAACCACCATCCACATGGCCAGTAGAAAGAAAAGCGATGGGATCAGGCGCAAATAGGTCCAGGGATTTTTTCTGGCAGCTATCTTGGGCAGCGAAAGCTCCAAGACCGGTTTTTTCAGAAATTTGATAAACTTTCTGACGAGCAAGAAAAGGGGGATAACCCAAATTAAATGAAGTAGGAAAAAATTCTCCCATTCAAACGATCGGAAGGTTTCGGGTGCAAACCAGCTCCAGGAGATATAGGAAGAGGTATCATTCATGATGGTGAATTTTTTCAATTTTTTCTTCCAATTGATTTCTTGAGATTTGCAGCAGGTTTTCGCAAGCCTCGCGGATATTGTTGTCCACCCGGTTGGCGTAAATTATTAATTCGATTTTCCTGAAATCAGTTACTACTTCCGGCTGCTGAAGGAACGCAGCCGTTTCGGTGGCGGTCCACTCTCTAAACGGAAGCCCGGTTAAGTTTTCCAGGTAACTTTTCCAAAGACCCAGCAGCTCGTCGGCCTCCTGGATTTGAGGATTGTTTACCAATTGTTTCATCGATAGCTCCCAGTCCTCCACGAAGCGTTTGAATTTCCTTTTTTCCCGGTACACCTGCCAGCGTTTTTTCAAGCCCTCTCCAAAAAAGTAAAAACCTGCGATCAAAAGAACCACAACCACCAGGATGCCCACGATCAGGTAGGGGTAGTTGAAGGAAGGAGGAATGTATTGGTAGCTGTCGTTTTGGCGAAAGGAAAGCTCCTCCGGTATTTCATCGATGGTCAGCACCAGGTGCAGCGGTGCGGGCTCAGGTACGTGGTGTATGCTATCGTACCGAACGATTTCAAAAACAGGAATGCGGTAATTTTGCACCGAATCCAGCGAAAAGTTTGATAGCCAGTAAACGGCGCTGTCCAGGGTGACGCCATCCGCCGTGGCGGAGGTAAAGGTTTGCTTGCCCAGGTATTCGAAATCGCCAAAGCGATAGGTAGAGTCTGGAAACAAAACAGGCATCTCGCTCGGATAGCGTGCCTTTAGTACGTAGCCTACTCGCTCGCCCAATCGGGCCGAGTCCTGCAAAAAGTACCCTTCTACCGCCACGTCCTGCCCTTGAGAAAGGCTTGGTTGCAGTACCAGTACCATCCATACACCTACCACTAGCTTCCCGATTTTATCCACGTTTCATGGTTTTATTTCTCAACTTAAATAATTCCATTAGCGGGAGTACAATATCCTGCCGGGTGTCTATTTGTAGGTAATTGATCTGATTTTTTTTGCAAAACTCTTTGAGATGCTGCCGTTCACTGCCGAACGAAGAAGAAATCTTTCTGGAAAAACCGCCAAAAGCCGTATTCACCCAGGTAGTTTTCCCCGCTTCCTTGTCGTAAACGGGAATGATGCCCAGGGAAGGAAGCGCAGACTCGATTGGGTCCGTAAGCTGTAAGACCACCAGATCGTGCTTGGTCGCCAGTGCTTTCAGCGGTCGTTCGTAACCGGTGTCAATGAAATCGGAGATGACGATGAGAATGCTTCTTTTCTTAATCAAGTTGAGGCAAAAGGTGAACATGCCGTTCAGGTCGGTTTGCTGGGACTTCTTTTCCTCAGCAAAAATGCCTTTTATGATTTTCACTGCTTGCCGGCTCCCTTTTCCAGGCAGAATAATCTTTTCTTTTGTATCCGAATAACTGATCAGACCCGTTTGCGAGCCCTCGTGAATGGCTGCCAATGTGAGCACGCCTGCAATTTCTCGTCCCAGGTCAATTTTCTTCCGATCCTTACTCCCGATTTCCTGCGAGCCACTTACGTCAAGTAAAAAATAGACCGATTGATCCTTGTCTTCCTTAAAGGTTTTTACAAAGGTTCCGTGCCCTTTGGCGGATACTTTCCACTCAATAGTTCGGATATCGTCCCCATACTGGTAGGGACGCAGGTCGTCAAACTCCAGCCCGGCACCCTTAAAGATGGAATGGTGGTCACCCTGCAGGTGACTATTGGCCACCTTTCTCAGGATGATTTCATACCTTCTTAGTTTTTTTATCAGTTGGTTCATTTTTCAGTTACAATGAAAAGCCTAATTTAGCAGTCTCCCGTGAATAATAAAACGACTTCGCGGTTACTTATTGCCAATTGTAAAAGGAATTGGGTAATTTTGTGGTGTGAATAGTATACGTCGAGTAGTTGCACTCTTTTTGGTGATGGTTTCCTGCGGTCCCGATGAGAAGCCAGAAGAGCTTTTGTCAGAGGACACCATGGTAGAAATCCTCGTGGATATTCACCTCGCCGAGGGATTTGTTCAGTCCCTTTCCATACCTTATGATTCCTCCAAAGTACTCTACCCCATACTAGAAAGACAAATTTTTGAAAAACATGGTGTTGCCGACAGCGTTTACATCCAGAGTCTGGAATATTACCTTCTGGATGCTGCCAAAATGGAATACCTCTACGAACGGACGATAGATTCGTTGACGTTGAAAGAAAAAATCACCCGATAATCAATGAAATTGTATCCAACGAATCTGGAAGAGAAAATCGATTTTGACAAAATCAAAGAATTGATCAAAGAGGAGTGTACCAGTACGCTGGGCGCGGATTTCGTTAAAAAAGTCTCGTTTTCCAGGGATCGGGTCCTGCTTACCAAATTGCTGGCGCAGACGGATGAATTCCGCAAAATTCTTGTTTCCGGCGAACTCTTCCCCTCCTCGAATTTTATCAATATTTACCCCTATTTGGACAAGGCAAAAATAGCGGGTACGTTTCTGTTTGAGGACGAATTTCATGAAATCCGGCTGGGATTAAAGACCCTGGAGGGCTGCGTGGCCTTCTTCCACCGGTTTCAGGAAGAATACCCGCAACTGCATCAGCTGCTAGGCATGGTGGAGGAAGACATACCTTTGGAAAAAAGTATTGGGCGGGTGCTCGATGACAAGGGCAAGGTAAAAAACAACGCATCCCAGGAGTTAAATTTAATCCGTACGCAACTGGCTTACGAAGAGAGCCGCATCCGCAAAGTACTGGAACAAATCTACCGCTCGGTCAAAGCACAGGGGTTTACCCCCGAAGATGCGTCGGTCACCATTCGTGCGGGTAGAATGGTGATTCCGGTTTTGGCCGAATACAAAAAGCGAATCAAAGGTTTTATCCACGATGAATCGGCCACCGGACAAACCGTTTACCTGGAACCTGCGGAAGTCCTGGACATCAACAATGAGATAAAAGACCTGGAGTACATGGAACGCCGGGAAGTGCAGAAGATCCTGACCAAGCTTACAGACGAACTTCGCGGATATATTCCAGCCCTAAGGCGGGCCTTTTATTTTTTGGGGATGGTGGATTTTATCCGCGCCAAAGCAAAATTTGCGCTTAAAATCAATGCGGTAAATCCCGAAATGGCTCGGGTGCGGGAGATGTCCTGGCTGAAAGCCCGACACCCGCTACTGGAAATGGCGCTTCGTCAGCAACGGAAAGCAATCGTCCCGGTCAGCCTTTCCCTGGACCCCAACCACCGGCTGCTGGTGATTTCGGGACCCAATGCCGGGGGAAAATCCGTTACCTTGAAAACCGTAGCCCTTGTCCAGTATATGTACCAATGTGGCCTGTTGGTTCCCATGGAACCGAATTCCTCCTGCGCGGTGTTTGATCAATTTTTTATCGATATAGGCGACGAACAAAATATCGAAAACGACCTGAGTACCTATAGTTCCCACTTGATGAACATGAAGCATTTCACGCTGCATGCCAACAAGAAAACACTTTTTTTCATCGACGAATTTGGTACCGGTACCGAACCCCAATTTGGCGGTGCGATTGCGGAAGCCATTTTGACGGCCTTGAATAAGTCTGGAGCCTACGGAATTGTCACCACCCATTACGGAAACCTGAAGCAACTGGCCTCCAAAAGCCAGGGGATGGTCAATGGAGCCATGCGCTACGATGTGGACGAGTTGGAGCCCTTGTACGAACTGGAAATCGGTAAGCCCGGAAGTTCCTTCGCCTTTGAGATCGCCGGAAAAATCGGGATCGACCAGGAAATTATCCTTCATGCAAAAGCACAGGTGGGGGAGACCCGCGTCAAATACGACAAGCTGCTGCTAAAAGTAGAAAGTGAAAAAAACAAGTACGAAAGCCTGCTTTCCGAAATTGAGCGAAAAGACCGCTTGCTGAATCAGCGCCTGCAGGAATACAATTCGCTAAAGACCACCCTGGACGAACAGCGCAAGGCCATTCTAAACGAAGCCAAAGCCCAGGCCAACGTTCTCCTGGAAGAGGCCAACAAAAAAATCGAGCACACCATCCGTTCCATCAAGGAAACGCAGGCGGACAAACTTGCCACGCAGCGCGCGAGAAAAGAACTGGATGCGCACAAAACGACCATAAAACCCGAGAAGCAACAAAGCGCACCGCCCAAAACCATTCGGGTCGTGGAGGGTGAAATCAATCCAGGTGATCAGGTGCGGGTGAAAGACAACGGGGCCCTGGCAGAAGTGCTTGAAATCAAAGGAAAGCAAGTGAGCATTCTGATAGGAGATCTCAAGTCCAACGTGAAACTAAGCCGGCTGGAGAAAATTTCCAATACCTCCCTAAAAAAGGAGAAAAAAGCGATAGCCCGACGGATTAGCTACGATACCCAGTCCAAAATGGCGAATTTCTCCCCCAATCTGGATATCCGCGGAAAAAGAGGAGAGGAAGTCCTTCCCCTGATACAGAACTTCATCGACGAGGGATACATGCTGGGCATGAACGAGCTCAAGATCATTCACGGAAAAGGTGACGGCATCTTGCGGGGGCTCACCCGAAACTTCATCAGCAAAATGCCATCTGTGGCCGGCTTTTCAGACGAACATGCCGACCGGGGAGGTTCGGGGATTACCCTGGTTCAACTCAAATCGTAGCAGCCTCACTGCCTGTACGTCTGCTCGTCCAATCACCGGCAATAATTGCCTTTGCTATTTCATACGGTCAAAACCGCTTTTTCCACCGCTGCAGGTCCCCGGGATTAGCGGAAACCCACAGCGGATGGAAAAAAATCGGTGTTTGAGACACGGATTACTGGAATGCTACTCAAGCCGAACCAGTGCAAATACATACGAACCCGCCAGGGCCGATACCCGTGCGTTTGAAGGTGCCGGAACGGTCCATTGCAGCTGGAGATTGTTTCCAGTCTGTGTAAAGGAGATTTCCTTATTCGCAGCCGGCTGAACTCCGGTCAGTTCAATCTTTGCAAAGTTCCCCCCGGCGAAGGACCAAGTACCACTGGCATCGAAGAGCAGGTTGCTGCCTTGTGTACTGTAGGTCTTGCTGCTGCCACTGGAAGTAAATGTGATTTCAAAATCGATGTAGTCATCGGTCTCATTCGTACCGTCCTTCGTTACCGATCCGCCGTTTCGTACCACCCAGGTTGTTCCTGTTAGCGCTTGTATAGCCACTTCCTCTGGGCTTGGTTCAGGGGGGGTGGGCTGAGGTTCTTCTTCTTCACATCCAGCCAAATTGACAGCGAGGAATAGCACAAGGAGTATTCGTGTTAAAGCAACCATACGTCTGATTTATTTTAGAAAGTTTTAAGATCAACTATATATTTTTTATAAAATCCCGGAAAATCGCAGGAAGTGGCTTTTCCCCGGTTTTTTTGGCGCCTGTTCATAGGCGTTTACTAAAGCCTGTACTTCCGATTCCGGTTCGGGAGCACAGGCTGCTTCATGGACACTACTGTTTGATGACTCTGGTAACGGACCTTCCCTGATCGCTTAGAAGAACGATGATGTAGGTTCCATTCGGGTAGTTTCGAAGATCAATTTCAGTGATAGCACTCGTAACAAGCCCTTTGGCTACGGTCTTCCCGGACAGGTCGTACACCTGGTAGCTGATGTCCTGACTCTCGTGGTAATTCGTTTCTACGATAAAGATGCCAGGACCTGGATTGGGGTACACGGAGAAACTTCTTTCCCGATTCTCGCGCAGCGAAGTCACGATATCCATGGTAAAGTTGGTAGCACTTTCCACCTGCCCTCCGGCATAGGTCAAGATGATGCTGCCGGTCGTTGTACCATCGGGTACCACGACCTCTAGGGTGTTTGCATCAACCAGGGTAAAATCTGCTGCCGTACCGTTTAGGGAAATAGCCGTTACTAAATCCAGCTTTTCGCCGGTCAGGGTAAGCTTGTCGCCCACCCAACCCCGTTTGGGAGAGAAATCACTCAATGAGGGCATCGGTACGGTTACGGTAATTTCGAAACTATCCGCTGCCGTAGCCCCCTTACCGTCGTCCACAGTAATCGTGATACCGATCGAGCCCAAATCGCTCGATCCAGGCGTACCGCTGAACGTAAGGCTGCCCGTATCGAATGTGAGCCATGCGGGAAGCGCAGAACCGTCTTCCAGTGTGGCCGTGTACGTAAGGTCATCGTCATCCGCGTCGCTAAAGGTAGTAGCGGGTACCACAAAGGTGAACGGTTCATTCTCGGTAGCATTCTGATCCGAAAGTGCATTGACCAAAACGGGAGCGGTATTGATGATCAGTACAAAACGATCCTCCGCCGTTGCGCCTTTGCCGTCCACGGCAGTTACTTTGATGGTAATGCTACCTACATCCGAGCTTGTAGCCGTACCGCTGAAGCTGCGTGTGGCGCCATCGAACGCTAACCAGGCGGGCAAGGCGGAGTCATCAGCTAACGTGGCCGTATACGTGAGTTCGTCACCGTCGGCATCCGCAAAGGTGTTAGCAGGGAACGTAAAGCCAAAGGCCTCGTCCACCAATGCATTCTGGTCATCGATCGGATTGGCCAGGGACGGTTTGGCATTTATGCTTATGGTAAAACTGTCCTCCGCCGTGGCCCCTTTACCGTCGTCGGCAATAACCTTTACCGTAAGCGTTCCCGCATCACCACCGCCCGGCGTGCCGCCGAAGGTACGGGAGGTACCAGTAAAGGTGAGCCAGGAAGGAAGGGTAGACCCATCGTCCAGCATGGCGGTATAGCTGAGATCATCGCCGTCGGCATCCGAAAACGTGTCATCCGGGAAG
This sequence comes from Cyclobacterium xiamenense, assembly GCF_009467825.1. GTDB lineage: Bacteria > Bacteroidota > Bacteroidia > Cytophagales > Cyclobacteriaceae > Cyclobacterium > Cyclobacterium xiamenense. The sequence continues at coordinate 70,890 of NZ_WIOK01000008.1, forward strand.
GTGAAGGTGAATGGTTCGCCCGTTATACCTTCCTGGTCGGAAATGGCATTTGCCAAAACGGGCGCGGTATTCACTGTAAGTGCGAAGGTGTCCTCCGCGGTGCCGCCGTTGCCATCATCTGCGGTCACTTTGATGTTGATGCTGCCCACGTCACTGGCCTCTGGTGTCCCGCTGAATGTACGTGTCGCGGCATCAAAGGTCAGCCAGGAGGGCAGGGCCGTCCCGTCATCCAGGGTTGCGGCATAGCTGAGATCATTACCGTCCACATCCGAAAAGGTGTTTTCTGGGAACGTGAAGGTGAAGGCCTCGCTCGTCAGGATGGTGCTATCTGCAAGGGCATTGGCCACAACCGGTGCCGTATTGGATGCTACGAAGCTAAAATTATCAAGGTATATTCCATCTCCATCGGCATCATCATACCGCTGAAAGCGGACGATAAAGGTGTTGGTCAGTGCAAGGCCGGCATCGTTTGCCAGGTCGGTAATGTTGAGATCCTGAGTAACCCACCGTCCATTCGGAATCTTGCTGAAATCCCAATCCATTGCTTTGGTGAAGGTTTCCCCACCATCGTTACTAAAGAAAATGGCATCCATGTCGGGTGTGAATTCCTCTCCTCGGTCCGTAATATCGTAGGAGAGTATCAATTGCGTGCCCAGCGACGCATCCAGATGAAGATCCACAGCTGAAGTAGTAAATATACCGTCGCAACTGTTTCCCATAAATAGGTAGTAATTCGTTCGATTCGCATCTGGCTGCACATCAAATAAAGAGGGTTGAACGCGCAGGTCTTCCCGTATGGTCGTTACCGGCTGCGCCCATTGAAATGCGCTGGGCAGGTCCTGATTGTTGAACGATTCAGAAAATGGAGCCGTGACATAGGAAGGTTGGGGTTCGTACACCTTTATATTGTCTATTCGCATTCCATCTGATTCACGCCCACTTGCGCTAAAATCAGCATTATCGTATTGCTGGAAACGAATAATAAATTGATCCGTCAAGGACAGGCCGTTCGCTGCAGCTAGTGCGTCTACGTCAAATGGCGCAAAGTTTGACCAGGCATTGTTGCACCAGTTTTCTGGTTCGAAGGCATAGACTTGCTCAAAGCTTGCTCCACCATCATCGCTAAAGTAGAGCCCTTCCATAAGGGGTTGGCTTTCGTCCCTAACGTCGTTCACATCAAAGGTAAGGGCTACCTGTGACTGTTCGGATAGGTCCAAATGCAAATCCAGTGCATTGGTCGCGAATGAACCATCGCAATCTTTTCCCATCTCTACCCAGTAATTCGTCTGATTGGCATCGGATTTTAAATCGAAGTAGCCGGAGGGAATAATGGTGGTGGTATCCGTTGTCGACTCGGTAGCCTGTGCCCAACTCCAGGCGGTTTTCATCGTACCCGTATTGAAATCATCCTCAAAAGGCAGGCTGGAGTAGCTGATGGGCGGTACCCGGACCCGTACGTTGTCCAATCGCATTCCATCTCGGCCGCTACCGGACCAGCTAAAATCATGGTTGTCGTATTGTTGAAAGCGGATCACAAACTGACTGCTTAATGTAAGTCCGTTTTCTCTGGCCAGTTTATCGACATCAAAAGGCGCATAACTTCCCCATTCGTCACACCATTGTTCCGGGTTAAACGAAAACACCTTGACAAAGGTATCGCCCCCATCATCACTAAAGAATAGGCCATCGTTGGGATGATTTTCATCAGAAAAACCGTAGATATCGAACCACATTTCCACCTCGATCTCTCCTGCTAAGTCTAACAGTAAATCGTAGGCATTGGTATAAAACTCACCGTCACAGGTTCCGCCCATTTCCAGGTAATAGTCTGTTCGGTTGGCATCTGAATCAATTCCCTGTACCCGTATGGGCGTAATTGAGTTGGGGTCGTCTGTGGTCTGATCCGGAAGTGCGACCTGCCAATGGTCGGGAATGTCTCTATCGTCAAAATCATCGTCCACGGGTAGTTTGGCGTGTACGGCGGGGGAGGTGCGAACGACCACATTGTCCAGGGAAAATCCATCTCGGCCGCTACCGGACCAGCTAAAATCATGGTTGTCGTATTGTTGAAAGCGGATCACAAACTGACTATTTAAGGTGAGGCCGTGATCGGTAGCCAACTTGCTGACGCTTAGGGGAGGAAAGCTACCCCAGGCATCAGCACACCAAAATCCGGGCTTAAAGTCAAAAACTTTGGTGAAGGTACTTCCTCCATCGTCACTCATGTAGAGGCCATCCGCGTCTTGGGTTTCGTCACTATAATTATTTATCGCAAAAAGAAGCTCCACATCCGTTTGTCCGGTTAAATCCAGGCTTAGATCCAAGGCATTGGTGGTAAATCCGCCCGCGTCGGACGATTTGCCTAAGCGCACGTAGGAACTGCCATCGCTGTTCGTAAAAATCTCTGCGATGCCATTTTGGCCTCCGTCTATGTTGGGCCGGGCGGTCCACTGGGCGCCAAATGTTCCCGTTTCAAAATCGTCTTCGAAGATCACCTCCTGCCCGTAGAGGGAGGAGGCTACGAAGCATAACCAGGCGATTGTTAGTAATTTTGGTTTCATAGTTCGTGTTTTTTAACGTGAGTTTGACCAGGTACGGGAACCAGTTCCCTATATTTGGCGTATATTTGGTTAGATTGTAGATTCGACTGGTAAAGCAGATGGTCTATTCATTCAACATGACTTGGCTACTCTCAAAAGAGCCTTCGGAAAAAAGCCGCTTACGATTTCGGTTCGCTATTGAGACATATGTACTCAAGTCAAAGAAAACCAAGTACGTATACCAGCAAATAGGCTTGATTATATGCTTGGCCCATCGTACTTTTATACCAGTGCATCGTCCATTTCCGGGCCTGTTTCCACGGGTTCCTCCAGCTAACGCCTATCCGAAAGCTTGACACAATATGCCTTTTTCTAACCATTTTAACCTGCACAAATTCGTGAAGCTACCCGATGGATTCGTCAATGTGCCCGATCGTTGCGTAAAGGTAAATTGGTTGAAAGCCAGAAGAATACATTCTAAATGCAAAAAAATGGAGGTGATCGAATAGTGACTGGGCGGTTTTACCGCTGATACCACTTAAAAGTATCTCCTAAATACTTAGTAATTTGTACTGCTAAGGATTTGATCAGCTAGCGCAGGGGATATACGGCTTCGTCTGCATTGCTTTGAAGACTGCACCAAGCCAAAAAATTGTATGTATGCGGTACTTGCAGGAACATCTTTTCTCGACAGCTGGAGATAGGCAGGATAGCTACCGGGCGGGAACGAACGCAAGGCCATTCAGGGAAGAGGTGACAGCATTCCAAGAGCGATCACCTGATACCTCGTTCGAAAAATGGCTGCTGACATCCTGTCGTCGGATCAGCATGCTTACCGGGGAGGTTCGGGGGTTACCCTGGTTCAACTCAAATCTTAGCGCTTGAAAGCCTGGCGAGCCAACAGGCGCCAATTTTTTCCTTTCTTCTGCCAAACGGTCAGCACCCCCAGATTGACCGGCGCCGGGTCACTGTCGCGGTTGTGCGTTTGCCCGATCAAAAAATGCCGAACCAGGGCAATGTTATCCTTGATATCGATGGATTGGTTTTCGATGTTGATTTCTGTAAAATTGGATACCCTGGAGCGGATGGCTTCGATGTAGGCTTCCTGATCTTCAATCAATCCGTTGGAATGACCGTAGGTCAACTGCGGATCGGTAAGGTTTCTTAGTCGGGTTTCGTCGCCGACGATCATGGCGTCTACCAGCTCGGCTACTGCTTTTTCCACGGCGGCCACCTCTTTGTTTTGGGCGAAGGTGACGGTAGAAGCGAGGAATAAAAAGAGGAAAAGGTACGTGTGCATGGGTTTATTGGAGTTTATTCAAGTAAAACAAGGTCAAAGACGTAAAAGCCTACGAGTCCCGTGACACGGGCATTTTGGGGGGCAGGCACGGTCCACTCAAGCCGGAGTCGGTTTTGACTTCGCGTGAAAGATATTTCCTTATTTGCTGCCGGCTGGATTCCGGAAAGGGTGATTTTATCGAAATTTTCCCCTTCAAAGGCCCAGTTGCCGTTGTTATCGAAAAGCAGGTTGCTGTTTTGCGTAATGTAGGTTTTTCCGGTATTGTTGGAAATAAAGCGGATTTCAAAATCGGCAAAATCTGCGCTTTGAAGTGATCCATCTTTCGATACCGAACCGCCGTTGCTTACGGTCCAGGTTTCACTACCCGAAGTACCGGCGAGCTTTTCAATGGCAAGTTGCTCGGCTGATTTTTCCGGCTCTCCGTTATCTCCTCCGTTACATGCAGTCAGCGCCACGGCGAGAAGTACTACCCAAAACGTCTTTGTTAAAGCTATCATAAACCCGACCTAAAGTGGTAAATTTAATCAATTCCCAAATGAATCAAAGTAATCTTTGCCTTTTATAATCTTCCAGGCTAAGGATTTGTTCACAAAAGTCGTATTCTCTGGAGTCATTGGATGCGATGAGCAGGCATTTGTTGGCTCCGTAGTCGGTTACCAGGTTTCTGTACCATTGTATGCCCCGGGCATCCAGGTTCGACGTAGGTTCGTCCAGCAGGATCAGAGGAGCCTGGGAAAAAAAGCAAATACCCAATTTCAGTCGCTGTTTCATTCCGGAGGAAAACAGGGAAATCGGTTTATCCACGGCATTTTCCAGGTATAGTAATTTTACCAGTTCTTTCGCGTCAACTTCCGGGTTTAGTTTTTTGAAGGAGAAATGAAACCGAAGAAATTCACGGAGCGTAAATTCTTCGGGCAGCTCCAGGTAGGGGGCGCTGATGACCAGGTATTGGTAAATGTCCTCTGCCGGAATCGGTTTTTCGTTCCAGGAAAAATGGAGGGTGCCCTCGGTGAGTGGCATTTGCGCGGACAGGCATTTGAGGAGGGTAGATTTGCCGGACCCGTTTCCTCCCGTGATGGCAATTTTTTCACCACTGGAAGCACGAAGGGGCAGCTGTTTAAATATCCATTCCCGCTGAAATCGTTTTCCTCCCAGCTCCAGATTTACAGAAAACATGTCTATTGGATGTACCCTTTCATCACGCCTCGTTCGGATGAGCGGATAAAATTCACGATTTCATCCCGCTCTTTGGTAGCGGGAAGATTGATTTCGATTTCCTCCAGCGCGCGGCTATTGTTCCAGCTATTTAAAAACAAATAGCGGTAGACTTCCTGAATTTCACTGATTGTCTGGCTCTCAAAGCCACGTCTTCGAAGTCCGAGCGAATTCACCCCGGCGTAACTGAGAGGTTCTCGGGCCGCTTTGGTAAAGGGGGGCACGTCTTTTCGGACCAGCGAGCCTCCGGACACCATGCTGTGCATGCCAATTTTTACAAATTGGTGGATGGCGCTGCTCCCGCCGATAAACGCCCAGTCATCGATGGTGACATGCCCGGCTACCTGTACGGAATTAGCGATGATCACCCGATCGTGAATGAGGCAGTCATGCGCGATGTGCACATAAGCCATGAGCAGGCAATTATTCCCTATTCGTGTAGTTTGTTTGTCGGCAGTCCCTCTGTTTATTGTAACAAACTCCCGAATGGTCGTTCCATCTCCGATTTCCACGAGGGAGTCTTCTCCTTTAAATTTCAGGTCCTGTGGAATGGCGGCGATCACGGCACCGGGAAAAATTCTGCAATTTTTTCCAATTCTGGCTCCTGGATAAATGGTTACATGGGAGCCAATCCAGGTTCCTTCACCAATTTCAACATTGGGATGAATGGATGTAAATGCTTCTATCGAGACATTCTCCCCAATTTGGGCCTTTTCACTTATTTCAGATAGCTTACTGATCATGCGTCTTTTCTTACGATACTGGCAGTCATAACGGCTTCACATACCAAGGTGTTTCCTACGAACGCTTCTCCCTTCATTTTTGCGATTCCCCGCCGAATAGGGTTGAGTAATTCGCATTTGAAAATCAGCGTATCCCCGGGCAATACCATTTTCCTGAATTTGCAATTTTCTATACTAAGGAAATAGGTCCAATAATTTTCCGGATCTTCTACGGTACTTAATACCAAAATCCCTCCTGTTTGCGCCATGGCTTCCACCTGAAGCACACCTGGCATGACTGGATTGTTTGGAAAATGTCCCATAAAAAACGGCTCGTTGATCGTCACGTTTTTCACGCCGGCCACCACCTTATCGTCCAGGTAAATGATCTTATCCACCAGTTGAAACGGGTACCTATGGGGCAAGATATTGCTGATTTGGTTAATATCCAGAACCGGAGGCGATTTCGGATCGTAGTAGGGGATATTCATGGGGCCTGCTTTTTCCATGGCCCGTTTGATTTTTTTTGCGAAGGCGACGTTTGCGGCATGCCCTGGGCGTGCGGCGAGAATTTGCGCCTTTAAGGGTCTTCCAACGAGAGCCAGATCGCCAATTACGTCCAGTAGTTTGTGTCGGGCCGGCTCGTTTTTGTACCGAAGCTCCACGTTATTCAGAATGCCTTCCTTTTTTACTTCGACCTTTTGCTTGTTAAACATTTTGGCCAGGCTGGACAATTCGGCTTCTTCTACTACGCGGTCCACTACCACAATGGCATTGTTAAGGTCTCCACCTTTGATCAGGTTGTTGTTGTAGAGCATTTCTAATTCGTGGAGGAAGCAGAAGGTTCTGCACGAGGCAATTTCCTGCCGAAATTGGCTGATATCGGTGATGGATGCATGCTGACTGCCCAAAACCGGCGAGTTGTAGTCCACCATCACGGTGACCCGGAAATCGTCAAGCGGAAGCGCGGCCATTTCCACTTCCCGGGCGCTGTCTTTGTAATGGATGCTTTCCGGTACTTCGAAAAACCGACGCAGCGCATTTTGTTCTTCCAGGCCCGCGTCTTCCAGAATATCGATAAATTGTATGCTACTGCCATCTAAAATGGGCGGTTCGGGTCCGCTTAATTGGATCAATACATTGTCTACCTCCATACCAACCAGTGCCGCCAGGACATGCTCTACCGTAAATACCCGCGCTCCGCTTTGTTCCAATGTCGTGCCGCGTGACACGTCCACCACGTTGTCTACATCTGCATCGATGATCGGCTGACCTTCGAGGTCCATTCGTTGAAACTTATAGCCATGATTTGGGCTAGCGGGCAAAAATGTCATGTTTGCTTCAATTCCAGTATGCAAGCCTACACCCGAAATGGTCACTTGTTTTTTTATGGTATGCTGTTTTACTTTCATTAAGATGGTTAACTAATTAACTGAGACCTGCCGAATAACTGACAAATTTATAGTTTTTTTTCCAGCTCTCTTAATTTGTTCTCTAGTAAAGGTAATTTTTTGAAAATTGAATACGATTTCAAATAGGATTTAATATCCATGCCAATATAGCCTAAAAACGTTTTACCCGGCTCTTTCACGGTTTTCATGATGCCGGTATTTGCGCCCACGGTGGTGCGGTCTGCCAGCTGAATGTGTCCGACGATACCGCTTTTTCCGGCGAGCACACAATTCTTTCCGAGGGTGGTGGAACCCGAAATACCCGCCTGGGATGCAATGACGGTATTTTCGCCCAGGATCACGTTGTGGGCGATTTGTACCAGGTTATCTATTTTTACCCCCTTCCCGATACGCGTGGCCCCCAAGGTGGCACAATCAATGGTGGTGTTGGCCCCGATGCTTACATTGTCTTCCAGAATCACATTGCCCAGTTGGGGAATGTTTTTATAGGTGCCGTCAGCCTGGGGCGCAAAGCCAAAGCCATCCGATCCGATCACACTTCCTGCCTGAATTTCACAGTTATTCCCAACGATGGTCCCGGAATAGAGCTTTACGCCCGGGTGAAAAATGCAATTATCGCCAATCGTGACCTGATCCCCAATGTATACTTGAGGGTAAATCTTTACATTATCGCCGATGCTGCAATCCCTGCCAATGTACGAAAAAGCTCCCCGGAAAAAATTGGCACCAATGGTACTGCTCTCGTGTTTGAAGCTGGGATTTTCCGTGCCGATAAGCTCGGGTTTCGTTATTTTTTGGTAGGTTTCCAGTAGTTTGGTAAAGCCGATGTACGGGTCTTTCACCCGAATAAGTGTGGCTGTTGTCTCCTTTTGAGGCTGGAAGTTTTCCGATACGAGGATAGCTGAACATTGGGTCTGGTACAGGTGTTTTTCGTACGTAAGATTGGCTAAAAAGCCGATACTACCGGCTGTTCCTTCCTGTATTTTATCCAGGCGATTGATTTTGGTTGATCCATCTCCTTCCACATTTCCATCTAAAAGTTGTGCAATTTGATCGATGGTAAATTCCATGAGGTTCTGATTGTTTTACCGTAAAGTTAAATTTTTAGCATGACAAGCATAGTATTTTTTGACAATTTTACTCATCGCTTTGATGTTTGGAAGATCCGCGGCCATGGCTACGTCTATCACTTCTCCTTTTTTTGTTAGAATTAAGATTTTGTCTTCAGCAAGGTAGCCGTAATTGCTGATTTCGCCGGCCGAGAAAAAATACCTTAATTCCTGCTCGGAAATCGAAAGCCTGGATTGGACGCTTTCTTTCAACTGCGAAATTGCCTCTGCGGAAAAAGGATGGTTTACCAGTTGGATTTTAAATAAATTCCTTGTCAGGAACATGTGGGAAATCTCTCGCAATACGAGGTCTTTGTCGTTTTTCCATAGTTTGATTGCTCCCCAGATATCGTAGTCGTCCAGCTGGGAAAAATCATCCAGCCAATCCGGAATTCCGGACGGGTCTTCCTGTGAAAGGTCCCGGGAGAGAAATTGCAACAATTCGGTGGACCCGGCGAGCGTACTTCCCGAAATCACCAGTTCTTTTGCCCGAAGAATCAGGTTAATCAGCATTTTTTCTGCGCAAACAGTGGTTTTGTGCAGGTATACCTGCCAGTACATCAGCCTTCGGGCGCTCAAAAAGTTTTCGATGCTGTATATGCCTTTTTCTTCGATGACCAGGCGGTCGTCTACAATCGTCATCATTTTAATGATCCGATCCGCCCCGATGGTGCCTTCCGAAACTCCGGTAAAATAACAGTCACGTTGCAAATAATCCAGCCGATCAATGTCAAGTTGGCTGGAAACCAGTTGATGGAAAAATTTTCTTTCGTAACTTCCCACAAAAATCTTTCTGGCCAGGGAAAGTTGGCCATGAAATTGCTCGTTTAAGTTATCAAAAAACAGAAGCGAAAGGGATTCATGGTGCTGTCCTTTGAGCAGGACGGATTCCAGGGCATGCGAGAAGGGGCCATGGCCGATGTCGTGCAGCAATATGGCAATCAGCGCCGCTTCGTATTCTTGCTCAGAGATTTCAATTCCTTTCGTTCGAAGTTGGTCGAGGGTGATGCTCATCAGGTGCATGGCCCCGAGTGCATGGTGAAACCGGGTATGCAGGGCGCCCGGATAAACCATATCGGTCAAACCTAGCTGTTTGATTCTGCGTAACCTCTGGAAGTAGGGATGATCTATAACGGCAAAAATAAGCTCACTGGGGATGGTGATAAACCCGTACACCGGGTCGTTGATTATTTTATGGCTTTTCAATGTCCTTTTCATCCGGCAACAGGCCAAAAGTAACTAAACTTAAAAAGAATTAAACCAATTACTATGCAAAATTTCAAAATATTATGGGCAGATGATGAGATTGATCTGCTGAAACCCCATATTTTATTTTTACAGCAACGCGGCTACGATATTGTCACGGTAAACAGTGGTTTGGATGCGGTAGAGAAGGTTGAGGAGGAAAATTACGATTTGGTATTTTTAGACGAAATGATGCCAGGCATGACCGGTTTGGAAACCTTGCAGCAGATCAAAAGCCTGAAACCACAAATTCCTGTGGTAATGATCACCAAAAGTGAAGAGGAGCACATCATGGACGATGCGATTGGGGGCAAAATTGCCGACTACCTCATCAAACCTATCAACCCCAATCAGATTCTTTTGTCTGTCAAGAAGATTTTGCAGAACAAGCAACTGATCAGTGAAAAGACAAATCTATCGTATCAGCAAGACTTCCGGAATATCAGCATGGCGTATAACGATGCTATCGACCATGAGGAGTGGGCAGATATTTTCAAAAAATTGACTTATTGGGAATTGGAAATTGACGAAACCGAAAACAAAAGCATGCAGGAGGTTTTGGAATCGCAAAAAGTGGAGGCGAATGTTAATTTTGCCCGGTTTATCAAGGAGAATTACCTGGACTGGCTGAATATTCCCAACAGCAGCAAGCCGGTGCTTTCCCATCAGGTGATGAAGCAACACGTGTTTCCAAAATTGAAGGAAGGGAAACCTTTGTTTTTTATAGTCATCGATAATCTACGGCTGGACCAGTGGGAAATGATTGAAAATCAACTCCGTGACTATTTTACTGTAAAGGAAGACCTGACTTATTACAGCATTCTTCCAACGACTACGGCATTTTCCAGAAATGCCCTTTTTAGTGGAATGATGCCTTTGGATATGGCCAAATCACATCCCGATCTTTGGGAAGGGGAGGAAACCGAGGAAGGCAAAAACAACAATGAGGAGGAATTTCTTAAAATAAACCTGAAGAGAAACAGGCTATCAATCCGGTCTAGTTACCAGAAAATCCTGCAAACCAATCAGGGGAAAGCCGTGCTGGATCAGTTTCCCAATCTGATCAAAAACGATCTCAATGTATTGGTATACAACTTTGTAGATATGATGTCGCACGCCAGGACGGACATGAAAATGATCCGTGAGTTGGCACCGGACGAGTCGGCCTACCGCTCACTCACCATCAGTTGGTTTTTGCATAGCTCCCTTTTTGAGCTGTTTAAAAAAATCAGTCAATCCGGCGCCGAGGTCATTGTCACGACCGATCACGGCACCAAACGTGTCAATAAGCCCTATAAAATCATTGGTGACCGAAATGTGACCACAAATTTGCGGTACAAGCAGGGAAAAAACCTTAATTTTGAATCCGGGAAGGTTTTTGAAATCAAAAAGCCCGAAGAAGCCAGACTCCCGCAATTGAATATCTCATCCAGTTACGTATTCGCGGTGGAGGACTATTTCTTTGCTTATCCCAACAATTACAACTATTACGTGAATTTTTACAAGGATACGTTTCAACACGGAGGGGTTTCACTCGAGGAGATGATTATTCCTATCGTTCATTTACAGCCAAAATAGCGATCGTTTGGAAACCTGGGAGTGCAAACAATTGGATGAAATTTCAAAATCCGCCGAATTAATCCTAGATTTATGCAGAGATTTTGACGTTTGGGTGTTCAGGGGAGAAATGGGAGCAGGCAAAACGACCCTGATCAAGGCCATTTGCAGTCTTCTGGAAGTGGAAGATCCGGTAAGCAGTCCCACCTTTGCCCTGGTTAATGAATACCAAACAAAAAATGCTAAAATCATCTATCACTTTGACTTTTACAGGATCGAAGATCCTGTGGAGGCGTTGGACATAGGCGTTGAGGAGTATTTCTATAGCGGGAATTACTGTTTTGTAGAGTGGGCAGAAAAAATTCCTTCTTTTTTGCCGGATTCGTTTGCAGTAATCGAAATACAGAAGGGAAAAGGAGAAACAAGGCATCTAGCGGTAAAATTTATCCATCAATGATAACGGGATCAGGATTTTCTGAAATAGCGACAGAAACACGCGTATACACCCAAGAATCCATGGCGCGGGTTAAAAAAAGGGGCGCCCAGGTCGTCATCGGAATCCCTCGTGAAACCGCAGATCAGGAAAAGCGGGTGGTGCTTACGCCCGAAGCGGTTTCTCTTTTGGTACAGAATGGGCAGCGGGTAAAGGTAGAGACGAATGCCGGGAAATTGGCGAAGTTTTCCGATACGGATTATTCGGAAGCAGGAGCTTCCGTGGTCTTTAGCAATCGAGAGGCACTGGACGCGGATGTGGTGTTGAAAGTAGAGCCTCCAACCCTGGAAGAGATTGATTTTTTACGGCAAGGATCCTGTTTAATATCTGCCCTTCAACTAGGCAAGCAAAATGCTGCCTTCATTCAGGGTTTGAATCAAAAGAAGATCACGGCTGTCGCGTTTGAGCATTTGGAAGACAAGGTGGGGGGCATGCCGGTAGTCAGGGCCATGAGTGAGATTGCGGGTAGCACCGTGATGTTAATAGCTGCCGAATACTTAAGCAGTGCGAACGAAGGAAAAGGACTGGTGTTGGGGGGAATCACGGGAGTGCCGCCGACCCAGGTAGTAATCATCGGTGCGGGCACGGTGGCGGAGTATGCTGCGCGGGCAGCGCTGGGACTGGGGGCTACCATCAAGATTTTCGACAATCACATCTACAAACTTCGGAGGATCAAGCAGGTGCTCGGGCAGCAGGTGTTTACCTCTACGATAGATAACTACGTATTGGGACAGGCGCTCAAGGAGTCAGATGTAGTCATCGGTGCACTACGGGCTGAAAAGGGCAGACCAAAAGTGGTGGTTTCCGAGGAAATGGTGGCGCAGATGATGGAAGGAAGCATCCTGATAGACGTGAGTATCGATCAGGGGGGCTGCATTGCTACGTCAGAAATGACCAGTCACAACGATCCCGTATACAGAAAGCACGGGGTGATTCATTACTGCGTACCAAATATTGCAGCGAGGGTATCCCGGACAGCTTCCTATTCGTTGAGTAATATTTTTACACCCATCTTGTTACAAATGGCGGACCTTGGTGGCGCAGAGGAGATGATCTTCAACTATAAATGGTTTATGAAGGGGGTCTATACCTATAGGGGTAGCCTGACAAACGCCCACCTGGGGAGGAAATTCCAGATGGCACACAAAGAGCTTCAACTTTTGCTGGCTGCAAGGTATTGAATCGCAGCCTTTAGGAAAGCAGATTTTGTCGAAGGAGAAATTCCAACTGGTCATTGGCCTTTAGCAGGCTATCCGTGAGTTGCTTGTTTTCTTTCCTCAGCGAGAATACTTCGAATGCATTTTTCACCACGGTTCGCAGGTAATCTTCCTCCCAGGGTTTGGTCAGGTAATGGTACACTTTACCTTTATTAATGGCATCGATCACGGCTTGTATATCGGTGTACCCCGTCAACAAAATCCGCATAGGATCGGGATGCATGGGGATGATTGATTCCAAAAAGTCTACCCCGTTTTCCTTGGGCATCCGTTGGTCAGTAATGATGATGTCAATATCCTGCTGTAGTAATATATCTCTGCCCTCGTCTGCGGATTCTGCCAGAAAGATCTTATAGTCCCTTCTAAAGGTAGCCTTAAACGCCTTGAGATTATTCACCTCATCATCCACATACAATATCCTGATCTTTTCTTTTTCCATGCCTTAAATATCGTAATTGCCCATTAATTTGTAAAGAATAAAAAATTGAATTTTTAATTTTAATAAAATAACCGTTATTTTCAATTATTATTCATTAGTTTAATCGTAATTTATTTATATTCAAAAGTTTATTTTATAAATTAAGGAATTAAACCAAAAATACAAAAAAAAATATAATAAATTAATTCTGTATTTTTGATTGTTTATGATTACAAAAATATAACTTTACCAATATTATCACCTGTTTTAGTCATAAAAATTATGGACAACTCAGCCAAAAAAAATGAGTTAGATCATGCATGGAAACCTGTCATCCTTTCTCCTAGAAACCAGGAGGATACAGATGTAGTAAAAAAATTGAAGGATACAGGTAAAGTAATGTTTTTTGATACATTTGAACTACAGTTGACAGAGTTGATCAAGGCGCGCAATCCGAAAAGAAATTTAAGTCTGGAGGAGTTGTCGGAAAAAAAGGCAGATTTTTTTTCAGCCTCCGGGAAGAGTTCGATGGAATCTGGTAACTGGGTATATTATCCATGGAGGAACACACTGGTTCGGATTCTGGAAGAAAACGAATTTGTGCAGTTACGAACGGTCAGAAACCGGTATAAAATCACCCAGGAAGAGCAGGAAAAGCTTCAAAATCAAGTAATTGGGGTGATTGGACTTTCTGTAGGGCAGAGCGTTGCACTTTGTCTGGCGATGGAACGCTGTTTTGGCGAACTTCGGATTGCCGACTTTGACACCCTGGATTTGAGCAACATGAACCGCATTCGGACGGGTTTGTTTAATCTTGGGATTAAAAAATCCTGGATCGTGGCGCGTGAAATAGCAGAAATCGATCCCTACCTGAAGGTAACCTTGTTTAATGAGGGAGTGACCGAAAGCAACCTGGAGACGTTTTTTACCTGGGAGGGAAAAAAACTGGACGTTTTAATCGAGGAATGTGATAGTTTGCCAATTAAATTACTTAGTAGAATTCAAGCCAAGGCCATGCGGATTCCCGTGATGATGGATACCAGCGATCGAGGCATGATGGACATAGAGCGATTTGACAGGGAGCCGGAAAGGCCTATTTTTCACGGGCTGTTAGAAGCGTTCGGCGAGGAAAAGAGCCTATTGGCAAAATTGCCTGAAAATGGGAAGGAGGTAATGATGGCGCTTTTGCAGTTTGAAAACCTATCTGATCGCGTAAAGTACAGTTTTTCTGAGCTTGGAAAATCCATTACTTCCTGGCCTCAACTGGCCTCATCTGTTATTTTGGGAGGCGCTGCCTGTTGCCATTATGCCAGGATGTTGCTTCTTGGGCGAGAGCTGGCCTCGGGAAGGTTTTATGTTGATTTGGACCATATAATCAATCTGAATGAAGGTTAGAGTTAGGATCGTCAGGGCTATAGATGACATTGAAGCCACCGAGAAATACATTTTTGGTCACCATAAGGTGTTAGAATCTTATGGCATTACCAAGGTAACATCTGCAGACCGCTCCTGGGCGTTGAATCCGCATGTCTATTTGATCTTGTTTGAGTCCATGGAGGATTTACGGATTTTGGGTGGAGGAAGAATCCAGTTGCGAACGGAAAATTTCCCGTTGCCATTTGAGTTAGCGATCAAAGAAATTGATCCCAAAATCATGGATTACCTGTCGGTCTTTAAGGATCTGGAGGTGGCAGAATATTGCGGCCTGTGGAATAGCCGAGAAGTAGCGGGTTATGGTATCGGTAGCATTTACCTGGTACGGGTGGGTATAGCCATCTTGCCCCAGTTAAATCTCAAAAAATTATTTGGTTTGAGTTCACCGGTTACCTTGAGTATTTCCAAAAGCGTTGGTTACGAGGTCATTTCCATGCTGGGGGACAACGGCTCTTTTTATTACCCCAAAGAGGGCTTGATTGCCACTGCACTGGAAATCAACGATATCAATGAGCTTTCTCATGCACAAGATACCGAGCGATCGTATATTTTTGATTTGAGAAAGAAAATAAACTTCAATACGATTGAAAGCGGACCAAAAGGGGAAATGGAACTGCAGTTTGAACTTCAAATACCTAAGCCTGATAAATGAAAAACCTGTACAATTACCTGAGGAGCATTGGACTCTCCTTGTTTTTGATTCTTTTTGTCACTGTTCCGATCATTTATTACCTGGGGGTCTTTAGTCAGGATGAGGGCATGCGTTTTGAAAGCTTCTCCTATTTTACTTCGGAGGAGGCTATTCCCTACGATCCGCTCGATATGGAGTTGTTCACCCAGAATGCAACCCAAAAACTTGATCTCGGCGTGGTGACTGAAAACGTATATCTAAAGCTGGATTTAAATGATGTGGATGGTATCTTGCGCGATAGCCTCTACATTATTGAACTGAGCAACCCCTCGTTTCGAGAGGTAGAGTTGGTGCGGCTAGATAGCAATGGAAACCTCGCGTTTACGGAAAGCGCCGGAACGTTATTTTCAGGCTCCAACCCCCTTAAGAACCCCAACCCATTTTTTGAAATCAAGCATACCGAAGCACTCAGTCCCCAGTTTGTCTTTCGAATTCGAGCCAATGTTCCGGTAGAATTTGATGTAGCAATTTCACCGGAGAGCTCGTTTTTTCAAAATTACAGTCTGCGGTTAATCATCATCAGTACCTATTTTGGAATAATGATTGCCTTGTTTCTGTACAATCTTATTCTTTATTTTTCGGTCAAAGACAAGGTCTATCTCTACTATTGTTTCTATATCCTGTTTATTGCCATGGCACAACTATCCCTTTCGGGGTACTCGTATTTTTTTCTATTCGAGGACGCATTTCTTTACGAAATCAGTATCATCGGTTTTACTACCGTATCCAGTATTTTTGTGATTCCATTTATTCAGCTGTTCCTAAAAACAGACGTCTATGTACCCAAATACGATAAGCTGCTGTATTTAATCCCCGCGGCATATATTATCACGTTGGTTTTCAGAATGCTGGGTTACGTGGCGTTGAGCTATTCCCTGACAAATTTAAATGGACTGATTTTAGCCGTATGTTTTTTTAGCATCGGTATAGTGGCAGCAAGGAAGGGATACCGATCCGCCTATTTCTTTTTGCTGGCCTGGAGTTTTCTGCTTTTTGGCCTGGTAGTATTTATTATGCATAACCTCCGCATCATCGACCTGGGTTCTTATGCCAATTTCCCGCTTTTGGCCGGAACGGCCATCGAGGCGTTGCTGCTTTCCTTTGCCCTGGCAGATAAGATCAACATCTTAAAAAAGGAAAAGGAACACGAGCAATTGGATAAATTGGAGGCACTCAAGGAAAATGAACGCCTGATAAAAGAGCAAAACCTTTACTTGGAGGAAATGGTCAAGTCCAGAACAGAGGAGTTGGAAATGACATTAAAAAACCTCCAAAACACACAAACTCAGTTGGTAAACCAGGAAAAAATGGCTTCTCTCGGTCAGCTAACTGCGGGGATTGCACATGAAATCAATAATCCAATCAATTTTGTGAGTTCGAACATTTCTCCGCTAAAACGAGATTTGAAGGATATTTTGGAGTTGATGGAGATTTACCGGGAGAAAGGAAAGGAAGAGTTTAACGAGGAAAGTAAGTCGGAAATCGAAGAGATGGAAGAGGACATCGAACTCGATTACTTGATCGAAGAAGTAGAGCAATTACTCAACGGAATGGAAGACGGCGCCAAACGGACCGTTGAAATAGTCCGTGGGCTAAAATTGTTTTCCAGGGTGGACGAGCAGGATGTTAAACAGGTTGACTTACACGACGGATTGGATAGTACGTTGATCCTATTGAACAGCAACATGTCAGGGAAAATAAAGCTGACAAAGAACTATGGATCCATACCTCAGGTAGAGTGTCTGGCAGGCAAAATCAATCAGGTATTTATGAATATTATCAGCAACGCAATTCATGCGCTGTTGGATCATCCCGTGGAGGGGAGGGAACCCGAGCTTACCATCGGTACTGCTTTGGAAAATGGCCGGGTAATCATCAAAATTCAAGATAACGGTCCGGGAATGCCCCCCCATGTACGGGATAAGATTTTCGAACCTTTCTTTACTACCAAAGCAGTTGGAAAAGGTACCGGATTGGGACTTTCCATCGTATACACAATTATTGAAAACCATAAGGGTACTATTAAAGTTGAGTCAGAAGAACAAGTAGGAACTATTTTTATTATTGATCTGCCGATCAATCAAAATTAACAGCTAATGGCAAAAAAAATCAATGTGCTGTACATTGATGACGAAGATAATAATCTGAGTTCATTCAAGGCAGCATTGAGGAGGGAGTTTAAAGTCTATACGGCATTGGATGCCGAAGAAGGACTGGAACTAGCCAGGACCAAGGAATTTGAGGTGGTGATTGCCGATCAGCGGATGCCAGGCCTGACCGGCGTGGAATTTTTTGAAAAACTTGTGGAGGTCAATCCCAACCCCATTCGCATATTACTTACCGGGTATTCCGACATTGCCAGCGTGATTGATGCCATCAACCGTGGTGAGGTGTACCGGTTTATAGACAAACCCTGGAACCTGGAGCAGATAAAAAATGCCATTATCAATGCCTCTGAAATCTACTATGCACGAAAGGAGCTAAAGGAGAAAAACGAACGATTGGAGAAACTGCACACGGAAATGAATCAGTTTGTGTACAGCCTCTCCCACGAATTGAGAGGGCCACTCATGAGTATCTCCGGAATCTCAAAGCTGGCGAAAACCGAAGTTCTCGAACCGGGGATCATTGAATATTTTGAAATGATCGACTCCGCTACGTTGAAATTGGACGATTTTATTTACAAAATGCTGGACTTTTACCGGTCTACCAAAATTGAGAACAAAGTCGTCCCCATTAATTTTGAAGACATCATGGGCCAATTGGTGGACGAATACAACCTGAAATGGGATTTGAGTCGCCTTGATACAAAACTTGAAATCGAACAGGAGGGTGTGTTTTACTCGGACGAATCCAAAATTCGCGTGATTATCAACAATCTATTTAGTAATGCCTACAAGTTTCAAAAAGAAAGCGGATCCGGCTGGATCTGTATCCGGATAAAGGTAAGGGTAGGTAACGCTTTTCTAGAGGTCTCGGACAATGGCATAGGCATAGAAGAAAAGCACCAAACGGATGTATTTAATCTTTTTCATCGTGCCACCCAACGAAACGTTGGGTCAGGATTGGGTTTGTACATGGTGAAAGAATCCGTGGAGCAATTAAAGGGTACCGTGCAGCTTTCTTCGGAAGTAGGCAAAGGCACCGTGATTCGGGTAGATTTGCCCAGCCTTGAAACCTCTTGAGGAGTAGCTTCCCCAATTTGGTTCGGTGACATCCCTTGACCGATCGCACTGCCAGGCCGGAAGGGAAAAGGCTGTTATTTTTAATGGGATCTTTCCCAGGAGCTTTCGGGATCGCCAAATAAAATTTTCCCTAATTGCTTTGTTGAGAGGTAAATTGGGAGTAATTTGCACCGCAAATAATGGTAATTAAAATGTTTTTTTTATGATTAATCCTTGGCATGACGTAAGTATTGGCGCAGATTCTCCGGAATTCGTAATGGGCGTAATTGAGATTCCCAAAGGAAGCAAAGGCAAATACGAGCTAGACAAAGAGTCCGGCATGTTGTTGTTGGACCGGGTTCTTTTTTCGGCGGTCCATTATCCTGCCAACTATGGCTTTATTCCCCAAACATTTTGTGAGGACCATGACCCGCTGGATATTTTAATCATTTCTCAAATAGATATTCCGTCTATGACCCTGGTCAAGGCGAAGGTCATCGGTGTCATGCGCATGGTGGATGGCGGGGAAGCGGATGACAAGATCATAGCGGTCGCTGCTGATGATCAATCGGTCAACTACATTGACGATATTTCCGAGCTCCCGCCACATTTGATGAAGGAAACCCATCGATTCTTTGAAGATTACAAAAAATTGGAAAACAAAGAGGTGAAGGTTGAAGACTTTTTGGGCAAAGCGGATGCAACCCGCATCATCAACGAGGCCATCGCTCTATACGACAAGACCTTTCGAACACTTCGGCAAAAATGAGTGGGTATAGCGCTCTTTTTTCTGTTTTCACCCTCGGGGAGAAAAAGCAGGCGCATCTGAAAACGGAGAAAACAACAGTTGCCGTTTGGTTACCTGGAGACTTCGGATGCCTTTGATATAGAGGTATGTCGGGAAAAAACGGGAGGCATCACTTTTTTTCCTGGTAACCCGAGCGCTGTTGTTAAGGAAAACAACCAAGTTTGCTTTTATTGATTTACCAATGCCATTAAGCGCAGGCCTGACCTGCCTGAATAACACCATCCCTGGGTGCCGCTTCCCGGCTCCTGGCCCACCATGCACCTCCATTGCTAGAAATCGAATTCCAGGTACCGTTCGGTGATTTGGGGCTTGACTACCTCCTTTAGATGCTCCGGATAGCCCAATTCCCAGGGGGAGGGGCCAACGTATTCGGAATAGCTGCCTGCAATTTTGATGAACCCCTCGGTAGAAATTTCCACTACCGTAAAAAGCGGGTCTTTGTACGGAGCGGTATACTTGATCCAGCGGAAGTCTTTGTCCACCGCTTCGCTGTACCGAATGTGGGCGTATTCCTCACCCAGCCATTTGTAGGACATGGAATTGATGGTAATGTACCAGATACCTTTCCTGTTTTCCACATGGTCGTGGTGGGTGTGCCCGTTAAAGCAGGCAATGATCTTCGATTTGGGATTCGCTTGGTTGTGTGCGTCGAACAGCGCCCGTACTTCGGCATCGTTTTCAATGGAGTACCGCTCACCGGGGTTGCCGGGGTCCGATCCGATTCCCTGATGCGAAAAGACGACGATCGGCATGGTGGAGGTGGCCAGTTGTTTCTGTAGCCATTGGATCTGGGCGGGTCCCATGTAAGAGCGGTATCCCTTTTGGTCCGGAAACTTTTTGTCGTTACCGTCGAGTACAATGAAAAGGAATCCCTTTTGCTTAAAGGTATAATACGAATTCTCCATGCCTCGGTAGGCGAGGGCCTCTTCAAGCGAGGTTCCTCCGTCCATTTCATGATTGCCGATCACGTGGTATTTGGGACCCGGAAAACGTTTCCACAGCTCGTAAAAGGGGGCATACTTTTCGTCAGGTATCAGAAAATCACCCAGTTCGATGATGAAATCCGGCTGGGCGATTTCCATGCTGTCAACAAAACTTGTGATTCGTTTTTCGGAGTCGTGCATGGTGGGCAGGTGCACGTCGCTGCACATGCCTATACGCACTGACTGGTAGTGGGGTGCTGGTTGGCAGTGAGCGAATAAGCAAATCAAAAGAATGCTAGCAAAAAACAGTCGCATAGATCGTTAGAATCATTTCTACATGAATACCGGGTAGGCGGCAGAAAGGACTAATATAAAAATGAACAAAGAAGTCCTCCTCCCCACTAGCATTCTTTTTTTGATAGTGTACGGACGTAGGTGCTACGCCTTTTTTAGGCACAGGTTTCCTGTGCGTTTGCAATGAATTGATGCGCGGTTTACCGCCGATAGACACCTATTTGCACCTATTTTTCTTGGGAATACATTCGCTGTAGTTCGCAAAATAGTCAGGTGGGTACAACAACCCAGGCATTTGCCATGCCTGTTCTGACAGAAAGCACGAAAGAAGGCTATGTCTTTAATTTCTGGCCGGTTTAAGCGATTACAAATGGGCTTGGGACGCGAATTAACTACCGAAAGCAGCGAAAAAAGGAAGTCGTAGGTACAAAATTCGCCCGATGGACGGTTTTAAGCAAACGAATGAAATTTGTTTTTTCCTTTGGACACCCGGCTATACTTCTGTAGGTTTTTTAAAATCCCTGGGCTTATCCGTTTGGCTGATGGGCTCGAACTTCTCTTCTATTTCTTCGCCGGTCAGGTAGCGATTGATCAATTCACGTACTTCCTGAAAGGACAGGTTGTGTAAGATTTTCCCATTTTTGGCCAGAGAAACCTGGCCGGTTTCTTCCGAAACAATCAAGATCAGTGCGTCGGTTGCTTCCGACATGCCGATGGCGGCCCGGTGGCGAAGACCAAACTGGGCAGGTACTTCCCGTTCGGTTACAGGCAGTATGCAGCGGGCGGCCTTTACCCGGCCATTGAAAATGATCACCCCACCGTCGTGCAGGGGAGAGTATTTGTTGAAAATCGATACCAGTAGGCGCTTGGATACCAGTGCATCGATAAGGTCTCCACTTTCAGCGTAGAATTTTAGCTCTGAATTTCTGGAAAGCACGATCAGGGCCCCGGTACTGCTTCCGGATAGGGTTTTGGAGGCCTCGATGATAGGCGTCACGTTAAACGCCTGGCTTTCCTTTTTTCGCCAGAAAAGAATCTCCTGCCAGAGGTTTTCGTTAGAAAAAATGGAGGACTTGCCGACGATTAACAAAAATTTTCGGATTTCCTGTTGAAACAAGATAATGGCAGCAAGCACACCCACACCCATAAACTGTCCCAAAATAATGGTTAGCAGTTCCATTTGCGCCGCGCTGACGACCAGGTAAATCAGGTAGATCGACAAAAACCCCAAAAATATCTTTATGGCCACACTTCCCCGCATCAACTTGTACACTTGGTAGATAAGTATACTTACCAGGGTAATGTCAATAAGATTGACCAGGGAAACGTCCAAAAAGCCTATTTTAAAGAGTAAGTTCAAGCGATCAGTTGTTTATAGAGTAATAGTGTTTCATTTGCTTCTTTTACATCGTGTACCCGCAGGATGCTTGCACCCTGCATCAGTGCCGCCATGTGTAGCGCTGTGCTTCCGTTTAGCGCCTCCTCGGGACTGCATTTTAGCACCTTGTAAATCATGGACTTACGTGACAAGCCTACCAAAAGTGGCAATTGTAAGGTTTTAAAAAGGGATATATTGCGGAGTAACTGGTAATTCTGCTCCAGATTTTTCGAAAAACCCAATCCTATATCTACAATAACATCTTTTATGCCAGCTTCGTAACAGGCCCGTATTTTTCGGGAAAAATAATCCAGCAATTCTTTTTCCAGGTGCTCGTACTGCGTTTGTCGCTGCATGGTTTGAGGCGTTCCTTTCATGTGCATGCAGATATACGGGGTTCCCAATTTTCCAACCGTATCGTGCATGCAGGCGTCCATAGCTCCTCCTGAGATGTCATTTACCATATCCGCCCCGGCCGCAACAGCTTCTTTGGCTACCCGGTGCCGAAACGTATCGATGGAAACCAGCGTCTCCGGAAACCGTTCCTTTATATCAGTGATAACGGAAATGACCCTTTTTAGTTCGGTTTCTTCGGCTACAAAATCAGCTCCCGGCCGGGAACTGTAGCCGCCGATATCCAAAATTTGGGCACCCTGTATCACCATAGTCTCGGCTTTGTCCAGTACTTCCTTTTTTCTGGAGCTGGTTCGACTCCCTTTAAAAAACGAATCCGGGGTGCTGTTGATGATTCCCATGATCCAGGGGCTGTTCAGGGCAAGGAGCTTTCCTTTTATCCGAAGTGTTATTTTTGGGGGAAATAAAGTATCTTCGGGCTTACTACCCGAATGTAGATTTTCTAACATAAAAACACCGTTGCTTTGGAAATGCAAACTGCAAGCGAATATAATGAAGTTATTGGCCTTTGTAAAGAACTTTTTAAGAAGAAAACACAGGATTACGGAACCGCGTGGAGGATTTTGCGGCTTCCCTCGCTGACTGACCAGCTTTTTATCAAAGCGCAACGCATTCGTTCCATTCAGGAAAAAGGCACCCAAAAAGTCACCGATTCCATTAAAGACGAGTTTGTGGGCATCATCAATTACTGCCTGATTGCCTTGATTCAGCTGGAATTGAGGGAGGACAAACGCATGGAGATCGATTTCAAGGAGTTGGAGCCCCTGTACGACAAATGGGTGCGTGCTACACAGGAATTGCTTGCCAATAAAAACCACGATTATGACGAAGCCTGGCGAAACATGCGGGTAGCTTCCATGACGGATATCATCCTAATGAAACTGCTGCGCGTCAAGCAAATCGAAGACCACCAGGGAAAGACCCTGGTATCCGAAGGTGTAGCGGCCAATTATCAGGACATGCTTAACTATGCGGTATTTTGTATGATAAAACTGAATCAGAATGATCGTTAAACTGCTCCTCGCTTCCGCCCGTTTTCTGGTGGGCGGCCTCTTTGTATTTTCGGGACTCATCAAGGTAAATGACCCCGTTGGTACCTCCATTAAGATGCAAGAATATTTCGATGTGTTTGCCACCGATATTTCTCCCCTATTTGCGCATCTAAAAGCACTTTCTCTGCCGATTGCCGTTTTACTGGTGGTGCTGGAAGTAGCCTTGGGAGTGATGGTGCTCACCGGCTGGAAAATTAAGACCGGCATCTACCTGCTGCTGGGGATGATCCTCTTTTTTACTTTTTTGACGTTCTATTCGGCCTATTTTAATAAAGTGACGGATTGTGGCTGTTTTGGCGATGCCATCAAGTTGACGCCTTGGGAGTCTTTTTACAAAGATCTGGTCCTGCTCGCCCTTATTTTGTTGTTGCTTGCGTTCAGAAAGCGACTTCCGGAGGGACGTTTTTTGCTGGGCAAGTGGATGACGATCGGATCCTTGCTGGTATCCCTGCTGCTTGCTGTTCTGGCCATCCGAAACCTGCCTTTTATTGATTTCCGAGCCTTTAAAGAAGGAGTGTCGATCCCCGAAGCCATGCAACCTTCCGCGAATCTGGAGTACCGGTACCTGATGCGTAAGGATGGAGAAACGGTGATCTTTGACCAATACCCCGACGACGAGCGCTACGAATTTGTGGAAATGCAGTTGAAAAACCCGGAAGCCTTACCGAAAATCTCGGACTTCGCCATTTGGAACGATGCCGGAGACCATACGGAAGAAATGCTTACTGGCAAGAAAGTGCTGCTGCTTTCCCACCAGATTTCTAAAATAGACCTTTCTATTGGGCAGATGGAACAGATCAGTGCACTGATCAATACTTTTCAAGGGACAGATGTGCAGGTGGTATTGGTAGCGGCCTCCTCGGAGGATGAGATGGAAACGTTCCTGAGCGACCACGGGCTGAAATTGGGCTATTACATGGCCGACGCTACCGTCGTAAAGACCATTATCCGATCCAATCCAGGAATCGTATTCCTGGAAGAGGGAAGGGTGCTAGGCAAGTTCCATTTCCGGAATACGCCGGACCCGGAAACGGCCAAAGCCTACTTTGCGCCATGATAGATCCAAAAAAGATCGTTTTGGTGGGCATGCCGGGAAGCGGTAAATCTACGCTGGGCCGTGTGTTGGCGGGAAAGATCAATTTCCCCTTTTACGACCTGGATGACTTGATTGAGGAGAAAGAAGGAAAGAAGATAGCCCGCATCTTTGCGGAAAAAGGGGAGGGGTATTTCCGAAAGCTAGAATCGTCCGTGCTCAGCGAGCGGCTCGCTGGTGGGGAAGCCTTTGTTTTGGCTACCGGCGGTGGGGCTCCTTGTTACAACGAAAACATGCAGCGGATCAACAGCAAGGGTGTGTCGGTATTTTTGGATGTGCCCTTGAATCACATTTTGCAACGGCTGACGCAAACAGCGCTGGACATCCGGCCCCTTTTTTCTGGTATGGACACCTCTGAAATCATCCTTAAGCTGAAAAACATGTACGTAGAGCGTAGCCCGTTTTACGAACAGGCAAAAATAAAGCTCAGGGGAGAAGATATCTCCCCTGAGCTTGTGATTGCTTCCTGGATGCCCTTATTAAAAGCGAAATCCTAGAGTCAGCATGCCGGTGATCCGGTTGTTTTCGGTAGTGGCCAAATCAGCACCGGGATAGGAGGTGTAAAAGCTGTTAAATTGACTATTGACCAGGCTGAAATCCACGCTGAAGGAGGGGAGTTTCAGTCCGACACCTCCCGAAATCTGCGTGGTGCTCCGGTCAAGTCCCCCGGTTTCTCCAAAGGGGTCGCCAAAGAAGGCATAGCCTGCCCGGAGGCGAAATTTTTGCAGGCGGTATTCGCCTCCAACGCTGTAGTTTATGGCTTGGGAATAGATGCGACGAATTTCGCTGTTGTCTTGTCCCGTATTAAATACGTTTGAACGTAAATTCGCGGTACTGTAGTCCAGGTAATTGATATCTCCGGAGATGAACCCATTTTTTCCAAAGAAGTAGGTCAGGCCTGCCCCCAGTTGCATCGGCGTGCGCAAGTTGTAACTGCTAATAAAAATATCCGTTTCCGCATCCGATTCGGCAATGGTTCCAAATTCGGGATCCTCGTAAGGGGGGGAGAAGTCGGCAAACAGGTCGGCGTCGTATTCCTCGTTTATCCGGTTCCAGGTCGGCGACTTGAAATTTAGTCCCAAATTCAGCTGATCTACTGGCTTGTAAATAACCCCTACGCCCAGATTGATTCCGGATCCTTCCAGGAAAAGATTTTCTTGCAGGGAGCTGAAGAGGGTGGTTTGTTGCCCACCGTCGTCAAAAAACTCTTCGTTGTAGGTTTTGGTGGAGCGGTAGAGAATGCTATTGATTCCCAGAGAGGCGCCCAGGAAGAGTTTATTTTTGTAATTCCCTCCGTATGAAAAACTGATTTGCGTCAGGTTCCCCGCGTTTTCGATCAGTTCGGATTTTTCGAGGGCGTTGCTGGCATTGGGTACAAAGCCATAACCACCACCATCTACTGGGTTGATCAGAAAGGCATCAAAAAACAAGGCATCCGTACCTGTAGGTACGCCCTGCTCGTTGTACAAGTCCACGTAGTAGTCGAGGATGGAACCTTGCTCCCGCTGGTTTGAAAAGTATCCGAAATCCTGGTTGTACGTTGATTGCCGGTTAAGGCTGATGCCAAACGAACCTCCCCGCCAGTCACCAATTTCCAACGGTCCCTTTGCCCGGCTGATCACTGCACCTATATTGGGCAGGGAGAAGTTGGTCGTATTGTAGCCTCGCAATTGATTTCTCAAAAAGGTATCCGAGGTCCAGTCTCCATAGGCAGCAGAAACACTGAATTCCGAGTTTTGGAAAAAACCCAGTCCCGCAGGATTTCCGTGTACATTGCTGATATCTCCTCCAAGTGACGTTTGCGTTCCTCCCAAAGCAGTAATGCGGGCGGAACCCGTCTGTCCAAACTGGCTAAACCTCAGCGCGTCTTCCACATAGCCGCTCTGTGCCTTCAGCTGCTGAAAATGAAAGATCAGCAGGACAGCCGTGGTAACGATTAATTTTAATCCTTTCATGTCAACTAAACTAGTTTTGATGAAGCGTTCTACGTGCTACAACGGATGTTTCCGTACGCTTCAGGGGTTTTCGAAATAAGAAAGACTTACTATCCGAAACGGAAATCGTGAAATTAAGTTGAAATATACGTACCGTCGGAGTAGAAGTTTAACTTATTTTATGAGGGTATCGGTGAGTCCAGGAAAGGCTGTGCGTCCCTGAGAAAGAATAAAAAAAGGAGTTGTTGGAAACGGAGAAAAAAAAGAGGGAATTAATTCCCTCTTCTACTGCCTCCGACACTACCTCCTCTGGATGCGCCTCCTCCGTAGCTGCTCCTGCTAGGAGCGCTGTAGGACGACGACGATCTGGATGGAGCAGAATAGGTGCTTCTGCTTGGAGAGGTAGATCGTTGTTGATAACTTGGTGTGGTTGTCCGAGTGGACCCACTTCGATTGTACGAAGGTGAAGCACTACGGCTATTGCTCCTTGGAGTCGAATAGGTAGATCGATTACTACTTCTAGAATTGTAAGTTCGCGAATTGCTATTTGAAGGCGATACGGAACGATTGTATGAATTACTACTCCTTGGTGCATTGTAACTGCTTCGAGTCGACGTGCTACCAGCGCGATTCATGGCTGGAGAATTGATGGTTCGTCGAGCCGGGGCTGCTGAAGCCGCATTGTAGTAATCATTTTGCGACCGAGAGAACGAATTGTTGGTCGCCGCGGTACGGTTTCTATTTAGCGCACTGCTATTCATCGCTTCCCTACGTGCAGATGCTCTGGATGAACTCGGCTGCGCAATATTTCGGGAAGATCTGTTTGCAGAATTTGCCAGAGAAGAAGACCTACCTGGTCGTGCACCCTGCACCACTGGTCGTCGGTTCCCTTCGTTACCTCCGGGAAGTACAATGATGTTATTGCCCCAGAAATTGTTGCCCCACATTCCTCCGCCGTACAATCCACCAAAACCGGGTCTGAATCCAAAACCAGGTCCCCAGAAGGGATCATAGAACCCAAATCCTGGCCTCATGAAGGGACTTCCCCAACCGAAGCCACCCATACCAAATCCCATACCGATGCTGAGATTAAATCCGGGTCGGAAACCAAACCCTGGTCCCCAGAAGGGATCGTAGAAGCCCATTCCTCCAAAGCCTGGTCCCCAGAAGGGATCGTAAAAACCGCCCATTCCCATCATCGGGAACATTCCCATTCCCATCATGGGACTCATGAAGAAATTATTGGTGACGCCGGCGTTGTTTCCGTTCGTTCCCCGATAATTATCGTATGCGTTAATATTCGGTTGGCCCTGCGGAAGGTCTCCGTTGGCTTGAGAGTCGTCAAAATAGACGGTTCCTTCCTCTTCCGCCGGGGCGGTTGAGCGTTGGTATTTGGCAATGTATTCGGGATTGACGTTTTTGGCAGAGAAATTATCTGCTTCCCGGTCAAACGAACGAATGTCTTCTATTTCCTTGAAATTATCAGGGTTGTTGTTTTTCACGGCGAATTCAGTGGCGATGCGCGCATCTGAAGCCATAAAATACAAGTTGTCGATTTCTTCGCCACCTCTGCTTGCCGTGTAGCTCGTGCTACAAGAAGCGAGGCCCAAAATCGCCAATGCACCTACGGTCCGAATTGGATTGAAATGAATCATGGGGTTTTCAGTTTATTACTCCCTACTATATACGGGAACATAGCAGGAGGGTTATCATTTTTTAAATTATATTTGCCTGAAATCAAGAATCGAAATATAGCGAGTTTTTTTATTACAACAAAGAAATACTAATGAGCAAAGGATTACCGAAACGAAGCGAGGATTATTCCCTCTGGTACAATGAATTGGTGAAAAGGGCGGATCTCGCGGAAAATAGTGCGGTGAGGGGCTGTATGGTGATCAAACCCTATGGATTCAGCATATGGGAAAAAATGCAGGCCGAATTGGACCGGATGTTTAAAAAGACGGGGCACTCCAATGCCTACTTTCCATTGTTCATCCCCAAGTCTTATTTATCCCGGGAAGCCAGTCACGTGGAAGGCTTTGCCAAAGAGTGCGCGGTGGTTACGCATTACCGCCTAAAGGCGGATCCCTCGGGAAAGGGAGTCATCGTAGACCCCGAGGCAGCGCTGGAAGAGGAGTTGATCGTCCGGCCCACTTCGGAAACCGTGATTTGGAGCACCTATAAAAACTGGATACAGTCCTACCGGGACCTTCCGCTGCTAATCAACCAATGGGCAAATGTGGTGCGCTGGGAGATGCGGACCCGCCTTTTTTTGCGGACTTCGGAATTTCTCTGGCAGGAGGGGCATACGGCGCACGAAACCAAAAAAGAAGCCGAAGAGGAGACCATCCGCATGATGAATGTCTACGCTACCTTTGCGGAAAATTTCATGGCCTTGCCGGTAATTAAAGGTAAAAAGTCCGAAAGCGAAAAATTTGCCGGTGCAGAATCCACCTATTGTATTGAGGCGATGATGCAGGACGGGAAGGCCTTGCAGGCCGGTACCTCTCATTTCCTGGGGCAAAATTTCGCCAAGGCCTTCGACGTGAAGTTTGCCACCCGGGAAGGAGGGCTGGAATACGTCTGGGGAACATCCTGGGGCGTAAGTACCCGGCTAATGGGTGCGTTGATCATGGCCCATTCCGACGATCAGGGATTGGTACTCCCACCAAAATTGGCGCCGATTCAGGTGGTAATTATTCCCATATTCAAGCGGGAAGACGAGTTGGAGGCCATTCGTGCCAAAGCCAACGAAATCATGGAATCCCTGGAAGACCTCGGGATTTCGGTAAAATTTGACGATCGGGATACCCACAAGCCGGGCTGGAAATTTGCGGAGTACGAACTCAAAGGCGTGCCCTTGCGCTTGGGTATCGGTCCCCGGGATTTGGCCAACAACACCGTCGAAATGGCCCGCCGCGATACGCTTAGCAAGTCCGTGGTGGACCTGGACGAACACCTTGCGGCAACAATACAGGAAACATTGGCGGATATACAGGAATCCATCTACCGCAAGGCATCGGCCTTTACGCAGGAGAAAACCACCACAGTAGACACCTGGGAGGATTTTGTGGAGGTGCTGGAACAAAAAGGAGGATTTATTGCTGCCCACTGGGATGGCACCGCGGAAACCGAAGAACGCATCAAGGAGCAAACAAAAGCCACCATCCGCTGCATTCCGTTGGATCAGCAAGCCGAGGAAGGCAGCTGCATCCTGACCGGTAAACCTTCCGTAGGGCGGGTGCTCTTTGCCCGGGCTTATTGAGGAGGTGGTAGAAAATAGTATCGCTGCTACTACAGATGAATTCGGCTTTGGGCTTTCTATTGTTCCGATTTCTTGTAAATTTACAAAAGTCCGGCGTTGTCGGGGCTTGATACTAATAATTCCAATACATGGCCTGGTTAATCGTAGGAAGCCTTATTCTGTTTGGGGCACTTCTGGTACTGCTGGAAGTGGTGTTTGTCCCCGGAACCACCCTGGTAGGAGGGCTGGGACTCTTATTCACCGGAGCCGGGGTCTATTATGCGTTTCTCAGTTTTTCCACCGGGGTTGGGTACACGGTTCTTGCATTAAGCCTTCTGGTAAATCTGGGATTTCTCGTCTACGGGTTTAAGTCCGGGGTATGGAAGCAGTTTGCCTTGAAAGATACGCTGCAAAACCGCACCTACGACGATCGGCTTGCCGGACTGGAAATCGGTCAGATCGGCCGCACCATTTCGGATTGCAAACCCTATGGAAAAGTAGAAATTGGAGAAAAAATGTACGAAGCCAAATCCGAGGGCGGATTTATTGCCGCCGGAACCAAGGTGACCGTACTGAAAATTGCTAACAATACACTTATCATAAAACCGTAAATCATGGACATTTCTAATTCGGCCTTTATTTTGATCGCGGCGTTTGCCGGCCTGATCCTCCTCTTTGTCTTCTTGTATTTTGTACCGGTCAATCTTTGGATTACCGCCATCTTTTCCAATGTAAAAGTTGGCTTATTGGAGTTGGTGGGGATGCGGATCCGGAAGGTGCCTCCCGGAGTGATCGTTAATTCCCTTATCACGGCCACCAAGGCCGGGCTAAACCTGACCACCAACGACCTGGAAACCCACTACCTGGCGGGAGGAAACGTGCCCAATGTGATTCGGGCACTGATTTCCGCCGATAAGGCAAACATCACCCTTTCCTTCAAGCAAGCTACGGCAATTGATCTGGCCGGAAGGGATGTATTCGAAGCCGTGCAGATTTCGGTCAATCCCAAGGTGATCAATACCCCCAGCGTGGCCGCAGTGGCTGCGGATGGCATTCAACTTATTGCCAAAGCCAGGGTGACCGTTCGTGCCAATATCGCCCAACTCGTGGGTGGGGCCGGGGAAGAAACCATCCTTGCCCGGGTAGGAGAGGGGATCGTTACCTCCATTGGTTCTGCCAAAAATCACAAAAGCGTGCTTGAAAATCCGGATAAAATCTCCAAACTGGTTTTGGAGCGGGGTTTGGATGCGGGAACGGCCTTTGAGATTCTTTCGATAGATATTGCAGATATCGACGTTGGATCCAATATCGGTGCCAAATTGCAGATAGATCAGGCCACTGCGGATTTGAAAGTAGCCGAGGCGCGGGCCGAAGAAAGACGAGCCATGGCTGTAGCCTTGGAGCAGGAGATGAAAGCCAAGAATGTAGAAATGAAAGCCAAGGTCACCGAAGCGGAAGCAGAAATCCCAAAGGCGATTTCAGAAGCTTTCCGTTCCGGAAATTTGGGAATCATGGATTATTACAAAATGGAGAACGTAAAATCCGACACCAGCATGCGGGACTCCATCGCCAATTCGGATGAAAGCAAATCTGGAGGATCGAAAGGGAGCGACAAAAAATAATGTAACCAAACGGGGGCCTTAGGCTCCCGTTGTTTTCCTCTTTTTCTTTGCCTTTTTTCCAGCAGTCTCCTTTTCGAGAGCCGTCTCGTTTGCCTCACTTTTCGCCAGGATTTTCTGATTTTCCTCGTCAAATAGTATCCGGCTGTAATACAGCGGTAGCACAAAATCCCCATTTTCCTGCATGATGCCGTAGCTGCCTTCCTTGCGAACCAGAATTTGGTTTGGACCTTCCCTGCGGATTTCGTCAAATTGCGGGCTGCAGATCAGATGGCCATTGGGTTTGGCCAGGCCGAAAAGCCCGTTTTTTTCCAGCAGGTAATACCCGTCTTGCGTCCGACTGATGCGGTCACAGGCCTCTCCTAGTTTTTCCCCATTTCGGCCAATGAGCTGCCGTTGCTCCCCTTCCCGTACGACTGCAACTCCCTGCGAAAAGGGACCGGCAGCATCGAAATCATAGGGAACGGACAGCTCGTTTGCAGCATTGATATAGCCCCATTTACTGCCCACCTGCACGGCGGCCAGGCCTTCCGAAAAAGGAAGAACCCGGTCGTATTGGGCCTTGATTGCGGTGTTTCCCGTAGCGTCTACGTACCCATAGCTTCCGCCCATCCTGGCACCATACAAGCCTTCATTTCCAGGTAGCAGCTGGCTGGCTGCGGCCGTGGGCCGCACTTCCCATTTGCCCTCCGGATTAAGCAGACCGGTGGAAGCGTCCCGGAAATGAACGTTGTAATAGTCATCAATTTTTCGCACCGAATCCATGCCCACAATGTCTAGCAGGATTCCGTCCTTTTTCATGATTCGCCGGAGTTTTCCATGGATGTATTCCACCAGTACCCCCTTTTCTATACTTATTTGGTGAAAACTGTTGTACCGGATATCGGCGTCTGTGGAAAGGGCATTGATCAACAAGTACTCCCGGTCATTTTTGGCAAAGAAATGGTTTTCTTCCAGGTGGCTGATTTCGTCAATAATGGGTTCCAGTATGTATGTACCTTCTCGGTTGATTAAACCGTAACCCGATGCTTCCTGGGCCAGGATCACATCCGGTGCTGGGTCCGTAAGGGAAACAAACCGCCGATCGGGCTCTGGTGACAAGGGCAGTGCAAAGGATCCGTCCGCATGCCGGGCAATTACCTGCCCGTTTCTCGCAATTCGCGCTTCGGCGAAAGAACCAATCGCCCGAGTAGTTCGCTGACCCCGGTCATACACGAAATAGTCCGTCCCCTTTCTTGCCAGAAGATGGGTGTAAAAGGTGGTGATTTCGTCGTATGTGCTTTCCAGCACCTGTTCTCCATATTCATGGAAGGCCCCGTAATTTTTTCCGTTTTTGATCACAATCCAGGGCTCCATGTACTGGTACAGGCGTGCGCTGTCGATCCGGGCAAAGGAATTGTATTCGGGGTCCAGAAAAGACAAATCATCCTCCCAAACGTTAATCCGTAAGGAGTTTCCAAGGAGGAAAATATTGCCGGAAGCAATCTTTTTTTCCAGGTTAAAATTGCTATCAAAGACTTCCCAGGTTTGCGCCTGAGTTTTGGGAAGTACTACCGACCACAGTAGAGCGAAAAATAGAATACCAATTGGGTAGTTTTTTTGCATACGGACTTCGTTTGACGTGAAAGTAAAAATAAACCGGCGTAATTTCAATTAAAAAAAACGGTCGCAACAAACGAAGACAAAAAGAAACGCGCACTAGTCCCCATAATGGAAGCAAGTAGTTATTCCTGCTTTTTCTCCTCTTGCTTTTCCAGGTCGAAAAGGTCGTTGATGATATCAATCATTTCCTCTGCCTGATCCCGCTTGCAGGCAGCCCGCAATTGTACCACCGGTACCTTTAGGATTTTCTGCATCATGCTCTTGGTGATTTTATCGATGATTTCGAACTGGTTGTCGGAGGTGTTTTTCAGATACCGTTCCAATTCTTCCTTGCGTATTTGTTCCAAACTGTTTTTCAGTTTGTTGATGGTAGGGGATACCATCATTTCTTTTTTCCAATCGTAAAATTCACGGATACTCTCTTCAATAATTGCCTCTACCAATGGAATGGCCGCGGTGCGTTTGCTTAGCGTCTCACTGGCTTTGCTTCGAATGTTATCCACATTGTACAACAACACACCCGGAATGTCTTCCAGAGCAGTATCAATGCTCCTGGGTACAGACAGGTCCACAAATAGTTTGTAGCTCTTTATTTCAAAATTGCTTACCAAACCCTTTGTGATAAAAGGTTGAGATTTCATGACAGAGGAAATGATCACGTCCGAATCTTTCATGGCCTCGAAGCAATCTTCAAATGGGATGGCTTCAAAGCCGTATTCAGCAGCGAGGACCTCTGCTTTGGTATACGTCCGGTTCGAAATCACGATGCGGGCATCTTTCAGATAGGCCAAATTTTTAGCGACGTCCTCTCCGATTTCACCCAATCCGATCAACAATACCCGGGGTTGGTGGGTATTGGAAGTCAATTCTTCTATCAGTTCTACGGCGGCGTAGGAGACCGATGCGGCTCCATCCCGGAACGCCGTTTCTTGTACCACCTTCTTATTGGTGAAAAAGATGGTGTGCATCAACCGGTGAAGAAACGGACCAGCCATCTCCATATCTGCGGCTGCCTGATAGGCTCTTTTCACCTGATTGGCTATTTGCATGTCCCCGATTACCTGTGCTTCCAGGCCCATGGCCACCCGAAATAGATGCTCTATGGCATCTTTATCGTTAGGAAACAAATCAAAGTATTCCAGATAGGAAATCGTATCAACCAGCCCTTTTTCCAAACCTACCAGCTTGATGATCTCGGTTGAAAGATCCAATTCATGGCTGTAATAGATTTCCGTGCGGTTACAGGTCGAAAGAATCAAGGTATCCGTAAGGCTAAAAAATTCCTTTAATTTTCCAAGCAGCGAACGCACAGCACCCTCATCCAACGAAACCAGTTCCCTGATTTCTACAGGGGCGTTTTTGTATGAGAGACTTAAAGCTTTAAACTTTGATTGCATGGACACGATACTTTCGGCTACAAATTTATTACAGAAAACGGACGAAAGGAATTAATTCAGTCACTGGAAATTAATTTATAATCCTTCTAAATAATTTTCCCATCCACTTCTCAACATGCAATAATGCGAATTTTTGGAATATAATTCCAATATTATTAATTTATGAAGGCAATAGATAAAACCGATGGCGGATAAGTTGTTTTATTTTCTAAAGGGTTACCTGGGTTTTACCCGAAAAGAGTCCAGGGGATTCGTCTTCGTTATTCCCCTGCTGTTGGTTCTGCACGCGGTTCCCAGCCTGATTTCGGGTTATTTGCGATCCGTAGAACAAAAGAAATACCGGAGGTACCTTGAGGCGGCAGATGCACTCCCCGAGATATCCTTGCAGTCACCGGTCAATTCTGATACCACACTCCGCACCGCCTCGTTTCAGGAGGAAAAGGGCAAGCGGGGTACCGAAAGAAAGGCGGGCGGACTCAGTCGACCCCAAGCGCCAGGTTTAAACACGGTGCTGTTTCCGGAGGCTGGTTCGGTAGAACTGCAGATGGTATCGGGCGTGGGGCCGGTCCTTTCGGCACGTATTGAGGCCTTTCGTGAAAAACTTGGAGGATTTCATTCTCCGGCACAATTGCTGGAAGTGTACGGTATAGACGGGGAGCTGGCGGACAAAATTTATGCAGTATTCCCTTTTCAGGCCAGAATAGTCCGAACCATTGCGATCAATGAACTGGAGGTCGGGGAGCTGGCAAACCATCCCTATATCGGTTTTGGAGAGGCCAAGGTAATTGTCGCGTACCGGAAGCAACACGGGCCCTATACGCGTGCTGCAGACCTACTTCAAATCAAGATATTCACTGAAGAATGGGTGGATCGCATTGCGCCTTACCTGAGTTTTTAGGACACATTTTTAAAAAGGTATTGGCCGGATGGTTTTTTTCCCGCAACTTTGCATCATGGTCGACAAGCTGCAGCATTGGCGTGAACAAAAGTTAAACCTACCTGCTTTTGATGTTCGGTTCCGGGAGGAAGAAAATGGGAATGTGTCGATTTTTGATCCCCTGAGAAGGAAGTACCTGGTGCTTACCCCGGAAGAATGGGTTCGGGTTCATCTGGTCCACTACTTGACGGCGTATTTGGACTACCCGAAAAGTTTGATTTCTCTGGAACGAGGGCTTCGATACCACGTCCTACAAAAGCGGTTTGATATTCTCGTCAGGGACCGGACCGGTGCAGCTTTTTTATTGATTGAATGCAAGGCTCCGGGAATCCCCCTTACCCAAAAAGTGGTGGAACAGGTCAGTGTGTACAATCAAAAAATTCAGGCGGCCTTTTTAGGGATCAGCAATGGAAACACACACATCTGCATGCAACGAGACGCCGGAACGGGAAAGTACAGGCAGATTCAGCATTTTCCCGATTTTTCAAGTTAGCTTTCCAAACTAAATTACAGAAATAGTGAAAGTTCAGTGACTTTAGTCATGTAAATTAGTAAATTTAGGGTATAGATTTCCAGTGAATTTGACAACGCAACATGAACAATCCGGTAAAAAACACCCCCTGTGAATTGTGTTTGAGTAGAAAGTTTTCCATGTTTTCGGATTTGGGAGAAGCCCACCTATGCACCGTTTCCGATAGCAAGAACTTCATTTCTCACAAAAAAGGTCAGATACTGTATTACGAGAATACCAAACCGTTGGGAGTTTTTTGTGTCAACAGCGGGGTGGTAAAGATTTTTAAGACTGCCTCCAATGGAAAAGAACAAATCATTCGTCTGGCGAAAAAAGGTGATTTTGTAGGGTATACCTCCCTTATAGGCGAGGAGGCGTATTCTACGACCGCTACGATTGTGGAGGACGCCAAGATTTGCTTCGTCCCGAAGGAGGTTTTTCTGAAGGTGTTGGGCGAGGATAACAACTTCCACCGCCGCCTAACCCAAGCCCTCTGCCACGACATGGGCGTCATGGAAAGCAAGTTGACCGATGCTACCCAGAAATCCATTCGGGAACGCCTGGCCCTGGCTCTGTTAAAATTGGGTGATAGTTACGGCGTAGACGGGGGCAACAAGCAACGATTGGATATCACCCTGACGCGGGAGGAAATTGCCGGGATTGTGGGTACCGCTACCGAAACAGTGATTCGCCTGCTGTCAGAGTTTAAAAAAGATGGTTTGATCGATCTTCAGGGGAAGAAAATTCTGCTGCTGGACCGAAAAGGACTTGCACGCCTGTCGGACTTCTACGGCTGAGTCCGGCCGGTTCATTCGGAAAGGCCGGTAATTTTTTCAAGGATTAATTTCCGAAATTCGACTTCGGCTCCCTCTGCCTGTACCGCAATTTGCCCGCTGCTGGCGGTAGCATTGTAGCCGTCGTTGACGAGGTCGCCGTTTACCCATACGCGCACCCGATCTTCAAAGCATTCGATGACCATTTCATTCCAGGCCCCCGGAGGGTTTTCCGAGCCGTCGGTTAGGTTCAGAATGCGTCGGTTTTTTCCCTCGGTAATGCCCCAATCTTTTTTCGGTCCCCTTCGCGCTACCATGTTGTCCACCTCAATGTCTTCCACGATGCACCAGAAATCGCCAGCATTTTCGTGCATCATTTGGACTTCGATGGATTTGGGAAACATCCCGTACAGCGACCGGGGTGCAGAGGCGTGGACCAATATGCCGCAATTGCCCGTCTCTCCCGGGAAACGGTACTCGGCGGTAATACGGTAGTTTTCATGGATCGCATCACTGATCAGATGCCCCTGAGGGGTTCCCAGGCTCACGAGCATGCCGTCTCGAACCAAAAAAGAAGGTCCCAGGTCCGGATTCTTATCTTTTTCGGGGACATCGGCATGCCAGCCACTCAGGTCTTTTCCGTTAAATAAGGGTACGTGTTGCCCCTTCGCAGCAAAGACGAGCAAAAAGGCTGCAAGCATGGGTAAGTAAAAAAAAGGCTTCATCGGCATCATGGGTTCCTGTTGGTGGATAGAATAGGGCCGGAAGCAAGGCAATCCCCTACTTCCGGCGCTTGGATGAAAAGAAGAAAAGACCTTCGGGTCTTACCCGATCAGGTTGCCCTCATCGTCCCATTGGGCAATGGTGCCTCGGGTGGAGATATCCAGGTAAACGTCCTTGTACTTGGGATCGTTTTGGAGACCGTGCTTGGCCAAAACGGCTTCCGGTACTCCATCCCAGGCATTGGGACGGTTTCCTACGTAGCCCAGGTCTTTAAACCCCTCTTCGCTGGTAAAAAAACCGGTCGCAGTCAGGTTGCGGAGCATGTTGAAAAACCGAACGCCACCTTCGTTTTCAGGTTTGGCTTTGTCTGGCCAGGCAATCTCGTCAATGACCTGAATGCGTTGTGCTTCGCTGATTTCGAGAAATTTTGCACCAAACATTTCGTCGGAAAGGTGATCCAGCCACAACAGCCCTCCCCGCATGGGGGTTTGGTACGTAGGGATGTCTTTCATCATGAACTCAATGAAATCCGGGACACCGGCCTGCGTAGCACTGCCCGAAGTATCGTCTGCGGGAATA
Organism: Cyclobacterium xiamenense; assembly: GCF_009467825.1. Lineage (GTDB taxonomy): Bacteria > Bacteroidota > Bacteroidia > Cytophagales > Cyclobacteriaceae > Cyclobacterium > Cyclobacterium xiamenense. Next base: position 108,688 of record NZ_WIOK01000008.1, read on the forward strand.
ATGATGTCTACCAGTATATCCAGTTTTTTTCGTTCTTCTTCGGTAAAAAAAGTTTGAGACTTGAGGGTTTCGTTGTGAAGAATTTCCTCTGGGGTACGGCCATAACTCCCAAATTCACCGATAGTAGGATTGTGTGGAATTTCCGTGGATTCGGGTGCCTCGGGACCACAGCCCGTAAAAAGGAAGCCCGAAGCCAGGGACCCCGTGAATAACAGCTTTAAATTTTCTCTTCTGTTCATGGCTTAGATGTTTTGCTTTGCTAATTGATCGATGATGTATTCGGAGGTTCTCCAGGAAAGTGCCAGTATGGTCCAGGTGGGGTTTTTATCGGCTTGTGAGACAAATGGTCCGCCATCGACCACAAATAGATTTTTGCAATCGTGCGCCTGGGAGAACTTATTGAGTACGGAAGTCTCCGGGTTGTCACCCATACGGGTGGTTCCCACTTCGTGAATGATCCTCCCGGGCTTGTGCAAACCGTACTGTTGCTCGGCTCCCGGCTTGGATCCCAGAATAATGGCCCCCATGCTGCCCAGTATTTCCTCAAAGGTATCGTGCATGTGCCTGGCTTGCTTGAGCTCCTGATCGGTCCACTTGTAGTGAAATTTCAAAACAGGAATCCCGTATTTGTCGACCACCTGGTTGTCGATTTCACAGTAGTTGCTGTACTGCGGGATGCTTTCGCCTCTTCCCGACATGCCCACGGTGCTGCCATAAAATCGGCGAATGTCTTTTTTCAAGCCCTCACCGTATCCACCATTCGGACTCGGGTTGCCAAATTCGTCTTTCACGTACTTGCGCATGGTATCCATCCCACCGCCAAAGCCGTAGGAAGGCATACCCATCCCACCCCAGTACTCAATGTGGTAGCCTCGGGCAAAATCCAGGTTTTTTTCGTTGAGCCACCAGGGTGTGTAAACGTGCATGCCGCCGACTCCGTCCTCGTTGTACCGCTCCCGGTCCATCATGTCTGGCAGAATGCCCATGCGGTCGGCCCCGGTAGAATCGTGCAGGTAGTGCCCGACTTGTCCCGAGCTGTTTCCCAATCCATTGGGATGGGTCTGGGATTTGGAATTGAGCATGATTCGGGCGGATTCGCAGGCAGAGGCACCGAGCACCACCACCCGGGCATTGAGGGTATATTCCTGCATGTCCAGCTTGCTGATGTACCGTACGCCGGTGGCTTCGCCCCGATCATTGGTAACCACCTTGCGCACCATGGCCATGGTAAACAGATCCACTTGCCCTTTTTTCATGGCAGGTTTTACCAGACAGGTACCGGAAGAGAAATCTGCATACACCTGACAGGCCCGGTTGCATTGGCTACAGAAAAAGCAGGTGCCCCGGTCGTTAGTTACAGGTCGGGTCAAGATGGACAACCTGGATGGAATCACGGGAATCCCAACCTTATCGGCTCCTTTTTTGATATGCAATTCGTGCAAACGCGGCTTCGGTGGGGGAAGGAAAAAACCGTCCGGCTCGTTGCGAATCCCCTCCTTGGAGCCAAATACGCCTATCAGCTGATCTACCTTGTCGTAGTAGGGTGCGACGTCTTCGTAGCCTATCGGCCAATTATCACCCATCCCGTCCAGGTCTTTTCGTTTGAAATCCAAGGGACCAAAACGAAGGGAAATTCGCCCCCAATGGTTGGTCCTGCCGCCCAGCATTCGGGACCGAAACCAATCAAACTCACTGTCGTCGCCCCGGGTGTAGGGCTCTCCTTCGATGTCCCAGCCACCAATGGCGGCATCAAAATCGCCAAAGGGCCGAACGGTTCCGGCACCCCTGCGTGGGGATTCCCAAGGAGGACGAAGCTGTGTCCGGTGTTCCTCTTTGGCCGGGTCAAAATCTGCACCTGCCTCGACTACTGCTACTTTTAACCCGGCTTCGGCCAGGATTTTTGACGCCATGCCACCTCCTGCTCCCGATCCCACGATCACTACATCGTAGGCATCCCCGGCAGTTTGGATATGTGTACTCATAAACTTGTTCTTTGATTAAAATTTTTCAAAAAGTAAGATAATTTTCTTAAAATAAAAAACGAATTGTCGTTCTGACCCGGAATACCGGAGGATCCGAAATCGGGCTATTCGGCAACGCCCGTCTACAGCAAGGGTTGCAGGTATTGCCAAACGGTTTCCGCTACGAGCAGGTGCCCCTCCTCCGTGGGATGTATGCCATCCGGTAAATTTAATTCGGGGTCCCCGGCTACACCTTCCAGGAGAAATGGAATCAGTGCTACCCCGGTCTCTGCCGCGATTTGGGCGTACATACTCCGGAAATCTGCAGCGTACTCGGTACCCATGTTCGGCGGGATTTGCATGCCGGCCAGTACAATTTGGGTCTCGGGGTATTTTTCGCGTACCTGTGAAATAATGCCCCTCAGGTTTTTTCGGGTTTCTTCCAGCGATATCCCCCGCAGGCCGTCGTTTCCACCCAGTTCGAGGATAAACAGGTCGGGCTGCTCCTCCAGAAACCAATCCAGACGACTCAATCCGCTCGCCGTGGTCTCGCCGCTTAATCCGGCATTGATGACGCGGTAATCCATCCCAAGACTATCGATCCGATCCTGGATCAAGGCAGGAAAGGCATCTTCTTCGTCAATCCCGTACCCCGCAGTAAGGCTATTTCCAAAAAATAAAATCGTTTTTACAGCGGTTTCTGCCTGCTGGCTGGCTTCGGTATTTTCGGTCTCTTGTTTCTCCGGTTGTTTTTGACTACAGGAAAGCACCAGGAATACCGGCAGTACAATCAGAATTAATCGATGGATACGTTTCATGAATAGTAAATTTGACAAGAAATTAGCGTTCATTTATCAAAATTACTAAACTTAATTCACTATTGTTTTTGTTAACAGGGGATAAGTATTTTTATTTGAAGTGTATGAATGTATTGAAAGTTGAAAATCTGACGAAAAATTACCGAAGTGGCAACCGGGAGCTTACCGTATTGGACGAGGTGAATTTTGAAGTGGCATTGGGGGAAACCCTTTCGATCGTGGGCCCCTCCGGAAGCGGAAAAACCACCCTTCTGGGACTCTGCGCAGGATTGGATGTGGCCAGTTCTGGATCCGTAGTTTTGGACGGGCAGGCATTGGAAACCCTGACTGAAGACCAACGCGCGGGCGTACGGAACCAATTGGTGGGATTTATTTTCCAGAATTTTCAACTCCTACAGACCCTTACAGCCCTGGAAAACGTCATGGTTCCACTGGAATTAAAGAAACGGAAAGATGCCCGGGAAAAAGCCCTGGAACTGTTGCGAAAAGTCGGCCTGGAAGACCGGGTTACGCATTATCCCAACCAGCTTTCAGGGGGCGAGCAACAACGGGTTTCCATCGCCCGGGCCTTTGCCAACGAACCGAAGATTCTGTTTGCTGACGAACCGACCGGCAACCTGGATACCGAAACGGGAGAAATGGTGGAAAATTTGATTTTTAAACTGAACGAGGAAGAAGGGACCACCTTGATTTTGGTTACTCACGATTTGGAATTGGCCGCCCGGACCCATCAGTCCATTCATATTAAAGGTGGTAAATTACAGGAGGCGCTCAATGGTTGATTGGAAATGGTCCCTGTTGATGGCCAAAAGAGACCTGCGAAAAACGGGAGGAAGGCTCATTCTTTTTGTATCCGCTATTGTGACCGGGATCGCCGCGTTGGTAGCCGTGACCTCCTTTGGTGATAACCTTAGTAAAGACATTGACGAGCAAGCCAAGGAATTGCTTGGAGCAGATTTGTCCCTGGAAAAGAACCAGCCCATTGAGTTTCCCGACCTTGAAGACCGGGCCGCAAGGCGGGCCCTGGAGGTGAATTTTGCCTCCATGGTCTATTTTCCCAAAGTAGGCGAAAGCAGGCTAACCCAGGTGCGTGCCCTGGAGGGAGATTTTCCGTTTTATGGAAGTCTGGAAACCCTACCTGCTGCAGGTGACGGGGAATTCCGAAAGGGAGGGAAACGCGCCTTGGTTGAAAAAACCCTCCTGGCCCAGTTCGGAGCCAGCGTGGGGGACCGCATTAAAGTGGGCAATGTTACCCTGGAAATCGTTGGCGCCTTGCAAAAGGTTCCCGGGCAAAACGGCATTACCGCCACCGTGGCACCTGCTGTCTACATTCCCATGGACCAATTGGAAGCCTCGGGCCTGGTACAGTACGGCAGCCGCGTCAATTACGTGCATTATTTCCAATTTCCGGAAGAATTTGACCTGGAAGCTCTGATTACCGAAAAAAAAGAATCCTGGGAAGAGGATAAAGTCAGGCTCGAAACGGTGCAGTCCCAAAAGGAGTCCACGGGAAGGTCGTTTCAAAACCTGTCAAACTTCCTGGTATTGGTGGCATTTATCGCCGTCCTCCTGGGATGCGTGGGAGTGGGGAGCGCCATCAATGTCTTCGTAAAGGAAAAATTACCCTCGGTCGCGGTATTGCGCTGCCTGGGCGTACGCGCAAAGGAAATCGTATTTGTATACCTGGTGCAGATTTTTATCATGGGACTCTTTGGTTCCCTCCTGGGTGCAACCGCCGGCGCTTTTTTGCAGTTTTTGCTGCCACTTGTCTTTAGTGACTTCCTCCCAGTGGAAGTAACGGTGCAGGTTTCCTGGAGAGCGGTGGCGATGGGTACCATTACCGGGGTGTTGATATCGGTGTTGTTTGCCTTGATCCCACTGCTGAAAGTCCGGAAGGTTTCTCCCATGATGACGCTGCGACCAGACGATCCTGCCGCCGGTTTTGGAAAAGATCCGCTTCGCTGGATGGTGCTGTTGGCTATCTTGTTGTTTATTCTGGGATTCAGCTATTACCTGCTGGAAGAGTGGGACCAAACGTTTTGGTTTACGGGATTTGTGGTGTTTGCCTTTGGATCCTTGTGGCTATTGGCCGTAGGGATTATGAAGGCCATTCGGAAATTTTTACCCATCTCCCTGAACTACCCCGTCCGACAGGCCTTGTCCAACCTGTACCGACCCAATAACCAAACCGTTTCTCTGCTGGCGACCATTGGCCTGGGAACGGCCATGATCGGTACGCTCTTTTTTATTCAGGATCAGCTACTCGATGAGGTGCGCTTTGCGGATAAGGAAGATCAGCCAAACATGCTGTTCTTTGACATACAAACCCATCAGGTAGACAGCATGAAAGCGGTACTGGAGGCGGAAGGGCTGCCCGTGCTGCAACATGTCCCTATCGTGACCATGGGGGTAGCAGAGGTTAACGGTCTCACCAAACAAGACAATGAGGAACTGGAGGAAGAAGAACGACGGTCCAATTCGATGTACAACCGGGAATTTCGGGTCACTTACCGCGATACCCTGATCGCCACGGAAGAGTTGACCGCTGGAAAGTTGGTGCCATTCGGAAAAAGCGACAGCATTTTTGTTTCCATGGAAGAAGGCTACGCCGAGAGAAACAATGTTTCCCTGGGGGATGAGGTGGTATTCAACGTGCAGGGAAGGCCGCTTACTACCTATGTGGGGAGCTTTCGGAAAGTGAATTTTCGGCGGGTATCAACGAATTTCCTTGTGGTTTTCCCGGACAGGGTACTGGACAATGCCCCCAAGTTTCACGTGTTGATCACCCGTACCAAAAACGATCAGGAATCCGCAGACCTGCAAAATCTCATCGTGCGTCAATTCCCCAATGTTTCGGTCGTAAACCTCAGCATGATCGTAGAAACCCTTGAGGATATTCTAGGAAAAATTAGCTTTGTCATCCAATTCATGGCCTTGTTTAGTATACTCACGGGTGTGTTGGTGCTGATTAGTTCGCTGTTGATTAGCAAATTTCAACGGATTCGGGAAAATATCCTGCTGCGTACCATCGGCGCCAGCCGCAATACGTTACTAAAAATTAACGCGCTGGAATACTTGTTCCTCGGAGGGTTGGCTGCCGGGGGTGGTATCCTGCTATCGGTACTGGCGGCTTTTCTGCTAACCCGGTACGTATTTGAGATATCCTTTCGCATGGAATGGGGCCCCTTAGCCCTGGTTTTTTTCCTGATCACCCTCCTTACGGTGATTTTGGGCTGGATCAATAGCACCAGTATTTTAAAAGCAAAAACCATGGATATCCTGCGAACCTAAGGGTGGTTTTCAACCGCTACGTTGAGGGGTAAAGAAAAAATTGGAAAAAAAGCGCTGCATCCTGAACTTTTTGATTACTATTAATGTCTATACATTAAATACAATCGAAATTAAATGAAAATTGAAGAGGAGATTAGGCAAAAGCCATTCAAAGATGTTTACAACAAAGCGGTGGTCAACCTGCTGTATACCCACAGTTACCTGGTCACCCGACAGAGCAAAATTTTTAAGCCCTTTGACTTATCTCCCGAGCAATACAATGTGCTCCGCATCTTACGGGGACAGCACCCCAGCCCGATCACGGTATCGTCTATACAAGACCGGATGCTTAACAAAATGAGTAATGCTTCCCGACTGGTGGAGAAGTTAAAGGTAAAAGGTATGGTGAACCGGACAGAATGTGCCGAAGATCGGCGACAGGTAGATATCACCATCACAGAAAAAGGGCTGGCCGTTTTGAAGGAGTTGGAAGAAGAAGTAAAAAAATTCAATAAAGACACCCTTCACTTGACAGAAGCAGAAGTAGAAACACTCAACGAACTTCTAGACAAATTGCGTGGGTAAAAAAATTTACCTAAATAAATGTATATACATTTAATGTATTAATATATAAATCAATTCCAACAAATACTAAATTTTAAAAAGATGAGTAAAGCAAAATGGATCATCGATCCCACCCATTCGGAAGTAGCGTTCAAGGTAAAGCACCTTGTTATTTCTACCGTTACCGGTTATTTTCGTGAATTCAAAGGAGAAGCAGAGAGCGATTCGGATGATTTCTCCAATACTAGCATTGCCTTTTCGGCAGCCGTAGACAGCATTGATACCAACCAAAAGGACCGGGACGCCCATTTGAAGTCAGCCGACTTTTTTGACGCCGCAAACCATCCGGAGCTCACTTTCAGCAAGGGAAAGCTGGAAAAAAAGGAGGGGGAATGGGTCGTCAACGGTGACCTGACCATTCGGGGTACCACGCATCCCATCTCGCTGAAAGCGGACATTGGAGGCATCGCTCAGGATCCCTACGGGCAGACAAAGGCCGGCTTTGAGCTAGAAGGCAAACTCTCCAGAAAAGCCTTCGGACTGACCTGGTCGGCGGTTACGGAAGCGGGCAGCGTCGTCGTTGGAGACGAAGTTAAAATCTTTGCCAGCATTCAGCTGGTCAAACAATAATCCAATCCGGACTCCCGGTATTCGGGAGTCCGGAATAAAACCCATAAGTCATGATTCAGCCGATATCTGGCATCCACCACATCACCGCAATCGCCTCGGACCCGCAGCGGAATGTAGATTTTTACACCCGCGTGCTGGGATTGAGGTTGGTGAAGAAGACCATCAATTTTGATTCGCCGGATGTGTACCATTTTTATTTTGGAGACGAAAGAGGAAGCCCGGGTACGATCCTCACCTTTTTTCCATTCAGTGGAGCGACAAAGGGTAAACGAGGGATGGGCGAATTAACCTTTACGGCACTTTCCATCCCCCAGGAATCCATTTCGTTTTGGCGAAAGCGATTGAAGGGGTTTGGGATTCCGGTCTCGGATACGTTGCAGCGTTTTGGAGAGGAAGTGATACGTTTCACCGATCCGGATGGGATGGGGATCGAGCTGCTGGCAGTGACGCAGGATGCGCGAACCGGCTGGGCGGGCGCGAGCGTTCCTGAGGAGCATGCCATTCGCGGAATCGCTGGAGCAACGCTAAACCTCCGCGATCCAGAGCCCACTGCTGCGTTATTGACGCAGGTGTTGAATTACCGGTTTGAGCAAGCGCTGCCCGGAAAACGTTTCCGCTATGGAATTGAGGGAAAGCCTGGCGAGGCAATCGACCTGGTGGTGCAGGACCCTCCGGATCAGTTCATACAGAGCGCCGGTTCTGTCCATCACATCGCCTTTCGGACGGCTACCATGGACCAGCAAGTGGAAATACAGCGCCATTTGCAGAATCAGGGGGTGCCCGTCACCGAAGTGAAAGACCGAAGTTATTTTAAGTCCATTTATTTCCGCGAGCCGGGCGGCCTGCTATTCGAGGTAGCGACCGACTCCCCCGGTTTTGCAACAGACGAACCTTTGGAATCCCTGGGAACACGGCTGATGTTGCCGGACTGGGTGGCCCCACAGCGCGAGCAGATTGAAAGCAAATTGAAGCCCATTCGGGTAAACTATCAAGAACCATGGACCAACTGATACAGACCGGCACTGACCGCAGCCGTGCAAGGGGTATCGCCATTGTTTTGCATGGAAGGGGCGGAACCGCTTCCGGTATGAAACCGCTCTTGGCAGCCTTGGATCTCCCGGAATTTGCCTTTCTGATTCCCCAGGCTCCGGGCAATACCTGGTATCCGTATGGGTTCATGGTAGACGAGTCGGATAACGAACCGTTTTTGCAGCAATCCCTGGAAGGGATCCATGCCCTGGTCGCTTCCGTGCAGGCTGAGGGCCAGCCTTCCTCCAGCATTTACTTTATCGGTTTTTCTCAGGGGGCTTGTCTTGCATTGGAGTACGTGGCACGGTATCCCCGGTTTTATGGTGGTGTTTGCGCATTCACGGGAGGCTTGATTGGCAAATACCTTCCGGAGGAAAAATACCAGGGGGATCTGGCCGGTACGACTATTTTTATCGGTGCGAGTGAACGGGATATTCACGTGCCCATGAACCGTATTCGGTTGTCTGGTGAACGCCTATCCCAGATGGGGGCCGTGGTGAAGGTTCTCGGATTCGATGACGCCTTGCATACCATTCGTGAGGAGGAGATAGTCGCTGGGAAAGAATTTGTTTTTCGGGAGCATACGTGAGCGGTATGGCCCGGGTTTTGACGGAACATTCCTGCACCCCTACTCGTACAAAGGGAGGTGATCGTTACTTAAAAACTGCAGCCTGTATGAAAACTTTCCTTTTGTTTTTTGCGCTTGCCCTGGTTGGCCCTTTATTTCAGGCGATTTCCCAGGAGTTGCCCCAGATCTCCGTCGAGGGGCAGAGTGAGATTCAGGTAATGCCGGATCAGGCCCTACTGACCGTCATGTTACGTGCAACCGCCATGGAAACCGCTAAGGCGACCGCTGAATTAAATAAAAAGGCAGAAGAAGTGACAGCTGCACTGGAAAATTCCGGGTTGAGGGGCTACGAATTGACCGCCGAAAACTACTACGTAAACGTGAATCGGGTCTACGTTAAGGGGAGTTCCAGGGATAGTGGCTACGTAGCCAGTCAAACCCTAAAAATTCTTGTTCGGGATACGGGCGAAAAGTTACTTTCGATCGTTCAGGTATTGCATGGATCCACCGATCTGGAGTTTCAGATCGCCTATCAGCTATCCGCTGAAAAAAAGAAACGTTACGGTGAGGAACTGGTAAAACTGGCCATTGCGGATGCGCGCGTGAAAGGAGAGGCGATCGCCACAGCGCTTGACATCAATGAGATCGTTGTGCATCGGGTCAGCTATCAGGGTGGTCAATCTTTTGATCCGGTAGTCTACCGGGCCAAGGGGATGCGGATGGAGGCCGCGGATGCAGCCGTGCCTCCTACGCTACAACCGGGGGAACAAACCCTGTCTGAACGGGTGCATATCATTTATACCTTTGCGCAAAAAGCTCCCCGATAGGCCGGAGCGATGTCAGTAAATTGGCAGTTGAGACGGTATTGTCGGTGCATCGCTCTCCGGGTAACCCATTAGCAAAAAAAAGGAATATATTTTCTCCATAAGTACGCAGGCCTGCGTACCTTTCGACCAGGTTATAACATTTGGTACAGGACGCGGTTTTACCAGTATGAATGCGCATATACTAATGAATTTTCTTCGGGAATTGTCGGCGAACAATTCCAAAGAGTGGATGGATGCCAACCGGAAGCGCTTTCTTCGGGCGAAACAGGTATTGGAAGCCGATGCAGCGGTGATTTTGGCTGGGTTAAGTGCCAATCAGCCTGAATTTGCCAGCTTACGCCCCAAGGACTGCCTCTTTCGTCAAAATCGGGACATTCGTTTTTCCCCCAATAAGCTGCCGTACAAAACCAATATGTCGGCCTATTTTGCTATAGGTGGGAAGAAATCTGAAGGGCCGGGGTATTACCTGCATTTGGAGCCCGGTAAAAGTTTTCTAGCAGGAGGTATTTGGATGCCTGAACCCGATATCCTGAAAAAGATACGGCAGGAAATTGACTATTCCGGGCAGGATTTTGAAGCCATTGTAAAAGAACCCACGTTTTTCGGATATTTTGGCGACATGCAGGGAGAACAATTGAAGACCTCCCCGAAAGACTACCCAAAAGAGCATCCCTACATTCACTACCTGCGGTATAAAAGTTTTATTGTATCCAAGCCGCTGGATGATGAAGCGATTGATTCCGGCCGGCACGTCTCTCTGGCGCTGGAAGCTTTTGCATGCATGCGCCCATTTATGGATTTTTTAGATCGCGCGGTAGCAACTTCCGACGACGAGGGCTATTTGATTTAAAGCAGGTGTTTTTCGATGGCCCTGGCTACGCCATCTGCGGTGTTACTGGCGGTAATCTCCCGAGCTACCGCTTTTACTTCCCGGACTGCATTTTCCACGGCTATTCCCAGACCTACAGAAGATAGCAGCTCGATATCGTTGTAGTTGTCGCCAAAGGCGATGACCTCTTCCATTTTAATGTCCAGCTTTGACAGTACTTCCCGCAGCCCGGTGGCCTTCGAAATGGGTTTGGGGGCAATTTCGAGATAGGTATCCTTGGAACGGTACAGGTGCAGCACCGAGGATAAGCGTTCGTCCAGTTCCTCGTACAGTGCCTGTATTTCCTTGGCCGGACCCATGCACATCACTTTATGTGCGCCGGATCGGTTCTGTTTCCAGTGTGACAAGACGGCGCTGTTTTCAAGCAAGGTAGCTTTGACTTTGGTGGCATGCTCTTCTTTTGCTGTCCAGGCGTCCATTTTGGGCGCGTACCAGGAATTTTCCGAATACAGACTCAGGTGGATGTTGGTGGATTCGCTGAGCTGGGCGATTTGCTGGCAAACCTCCACCGGTATCCAAACCGAACGAATGGGCAGTGGTTGGGAGGAGGAGTAGGCCGGGAGTACGAAACCACCGTTGTAACAAATGAGGGGATTGTTTTCCCGGCGCAGGTCTTTCAGCAAATGAATCATGGCAGAAGGCATCCTGGAAGAAGCCAAAATGACCGGAAATTCAGGAGGCAAGCTGGCAAAAGCTTTGCGGGTTCTCGGGGAGAGTTCCCGGTTTCGATCCAGCAAGGTGCCGTCGATGTCTGTACAAATCGCTTTTATGGGCATTAAAAAGGGTTTTTTGAAAAAGCGAAGATAGGCAATCAAATAGCTTTACTAAAGGCAGTAGCAGATTTTTTGTCCAAACTCATGTAGGGGTCAAATGCCATGCAAATGTTTCGGACAAACGGTTTTCCTTCGTCCAGAATATGCATTCCCTGTTGATCAAACGCGATCAGCCCATCCGTTTCAAAATCCAGGAGTTTTTCAAGCAGCCCATCCGGGAGTTCATCCATATTGGTCCACGAAGCGCAGCGATTGCAAATAAGCTGCAGGATGATGGCCTTGACTTTTAGGTTTTCTTCCGTTTGGACGTGCCCCTTGATAAGCGGCAATTCGCCCATAAGGATGTTTTTTTTGTATGCTTCGACGGATTTTTCGTTTTGGCCGTACGCATGGTAAATATCGCTGATTGCGCTGCATCCCAGGCCCAGCAGAATTCTCGACGGGGAGGTAGTGTACCCCATGAAGTTGCGGTGGAGGGTTTTGTCCTTTTTTGCCTGCAACAGCGGGTCTCCGGGCAGCGCAAAATGATCCATACCAATTTCTTCGTAGCCCATTTCCTCCAGCCAGGTTTTTCCCTGCTCGTAAAGGGCCCGCTTTTCATCTTCTTTTGGTAGGAAAGCTTCAAACGATTTTTGGGCAGGAAAAGCCGAAGGCAGATGTGCGTAACTGTAAAAGGCAATTCGCTCCGGCAGTAATTCCTGTACCTTTGCGAAGGTATCTTTCAGTGTGTCCAGCGTTTGGTGGGGCAGCCCGTAGATCAGGTCAAAATTGACCGAGGTGTACCCCAGTCGCCGGCTACTCTCCGTTACCTGCTTTACTTTTTCGAAAGGTTGTATCCGGTGAATCGTTTGCTGCACCTGTGGATCGAAATCCTGTATGCCAAAACTGACCCGTGTAAACCCATGGCGTGCCAGGGTTTCCAAATGTGCTTCCGTTGTATTGTTTGGGTGCCCCTCAAAGCTGAAGGAAGGATTTTCTACGAGGGTGGAGGTACTTCCTAGATGCTTCAAAAGAATGTTCAGGGTTTCCGGAGCAAAGAAAGTAGGCGTGCCACCGCCTAGGTGGATGCCAGCTAATTTGGGTTTTTGATCCAGCCAATCCAGGTACATGTTCCACTCTTTCATAAGGGAAGAAATGTACGGCAGTTCCACCTTGTGGTTTTGTGTAATTCGCTTGTTGCAGCCGCAGTAGGTACATAAGCTTTCGCAAAAAGGTAGGTGTATGTACAAGGTCATGCCTTCTTTCTCCCCAAACTCCGAATACGCTTGTTGAAAGAGCGTCTTCCAGCGCATCGGATCTAGGAAATTATTCCAATGCGGAACTGCAGGATACGAAGTATACCTGGGGGCCGGTACGTTGTATTTTTGAATCAGGGACATCTTCTCCATAATCGTCGTATGCTGCTTGTTTGAGCAAACAAAGTACGGGAAGCCAGGGATCAAAAAACATGACCGACACGGTTCAAAAACCTGATACTAATCAGGTTTTTGAAAGGAGCCGTTACCGTTTAACTGCCGGATTAATGCTGATTGAGGTAATAACTAACGGGCACATAGGGTAAGTCGAAGGTTTCGGCCACTGCCTGGTACACCACATCTCCTTTGATAATGTTGAGTCCGGACCTGAGCTCCGGATAGTGCAAACAGGCGTCTTGCCAGCCGTTTTTTGCCAGGGCCAGCGCGTAGGGAAGTGTAGCGTTGGTCAGAGCCAGGGTGGAGGTATAGGGAACGGCTCCCGGCATGTTTGCTACGCAGTAATGCAGTACACCATCGATGGTATAGGTAGGGTTTTCGTGAGTGGTAGGCTCACAGGTTTCGATACAGCCTCCCTGGTCAACTGCCACGTCTACCATCACGGTCCCGGGAAGCATTTCCTGAAGCATGTCCCGTGTGATAAGGTGTGGTGCCTTGGCTCCGGGAATCAAAACCGCACCGATAATTAAGTCAGTCGATCCGATCAGTTTGCGGATATTGTATTCGTTGGACATCATGGTTTTGACATTTTTTGGCATGACATCTGAGAGGTAGCGCATGCGGGGTAGGGATACATCCATAATGATCACATCTGCCCCCAGTCCCGCTGCCATCCAGGCTGCCTGAGTTCCTACCACGCCTCCACCCAAAATAAGGACCTTTGCAGGTAGGGTTCCCGGCACGCCACCAAGCAAGATACCCCTTCCTCCTAAGGGTTTTTCCAGGTAATTGGCGCCTTTTTGTGCGGCCATCCGTCCGGCTACTTCCGACATGGGTACCAAAAGTGGCAGGCTTCTATCGGGTTTCTCCACCGTCTCGTAAGCCAGGCATACCGCCTTGCTGCGAATCATGGCACGGGTAAGTGGTTCGTTGGAAGCAAAGTGAAAATAGGTAAAAAGGAGTTGGTTTTCCCTGATGAGTGCGTATTCCGGCCCGATGGGTTCTTTAACTTTCAGGATCATATCGCCCGCTTCGTAGGTGGATTCGATGGTAGGTAAGATTTTCGCTCCGCTTAGCTGGTACGCCTCATCGCTAAATCCACTGCCCTCTCCGGCAGTCTGCTGTACAAAAACTTCGTGTCCTTCTTTGACAAACTCCTTGGCTCCTGCAGGGGTAAGGGCTACCCGGTTTTCGTTGTTTTTGATTTCTTTGGGGACGGCAATGCGCATAATCTAAGATGTTAGGTTAAAGTCTGAGACAAATATAAACAGCCTGTTTGCCTAAGTGTAGCGTCTGGGGAAAAAATTGCCCGGAAATTTTCAATGGGCCGAAATCATCCGGCTTTTCTCTGGCTTTAGCCGCGACCTGGTCGGAATCGGCAAGGAAATTAAATTTGCGTCGATTCCCATGAAATACCCCTGCTTTTCACAAACCATTCGGAATAAAATTTGCTAATAATACTTATTAGGTTTGTTTAACAAAATAATATTTTTTTTAATCGATTTTATATCGGCTTATAAATTGGGATAACTCTAAAATTTGTGTATTTTTGAGATTGTTGGCAAACCCAATTATTGAAAACAGTTTAAGTGATGAATATGGAATCCCTATCCACGTTGACTGAAGAAAAAACGGCATTTTTGGACAAGCAGCGCATTTTGGCGGACTATAAACTGGTGATGATCAGTAGGCATGCCTCATTGACGGTGCGAAAGGAGGTGTTTATGGGAAAGGCCAAGTTTGGCATTTACGGGGACGGGAAAGAACTGGCCCAGGTGGCCATGGCGAGGTATTTTGAGCCGGGAGATTTCAGATCCGGCTATTACCGCGACCAAACCATGATGTTTGCCATGGGAGAGTTGGGTCTGCAGGAGTATTTTGCCCAGTTATACGCGCACACGGATGTTGATGCCGAACCTGCGAGCGCCGGTAGGCTGATGAATGGGCATTTTGCTACCCGGTCGTTAAATCCGGATGGTACCTGGAAAAATCTAATGGAAATTAAAAACTCCACGGCCGATATTTCGCCCACAGCTGCTCAAATGCCCAAACTTTTGGGCTTGGCTTACGCGTCCAAATTGTACCGGGAGAACCCAAAACTCCACGGTATGAAAACCTTTTCAAACAAAGGGAGGGAGGTAGCCTGGGGTACCATCGGTAATGCTTCTACTGCAGAAGGAATGTTTTTTGAGACCTTTAATGCAGGTGGGGTGCTACAGGTCCCCATGGTCATATCCGTTTGGGACGATGACTACGGTATCTCGGTAACCAACGAGTATCAGGTTACCAAGGCAAGTATTTCCAAAGCATTGGAGGGCTTTCGGCGCAATCAGAACGAAAAAGGCTACGAAATACTGGTAGTAAAGGGCTGGGATTACGAAGAATTGGTGCGGGTATACGGCAAGGCAGCAAAATTAGCCAGGGAAGCACACGTACCCGTATTGGTGCACGTGGTCGAAATGACCCAGCCTCAGGGCCATTCCACTTCCGGCTCCCACGAGCGGTACAAAAACAAAGAGCGGCTGGCCTGGGAAGCGGCTTTTGATTGCGTGGTAAAATTCAGAGAATATATTTTAACCAATCAGATCGCAAGCAAAAAAGAACTGGATCGCATTGACGAGTCAGCCAAACAGTTGGTTAAAGAAAACAAGGACAAGGCCTGGAAGGCGTTTACCAGTACCATAAAAAAGGAATTGGACGAGGCGGTTGCGCTCATACGTGAGCTGGCCACGCATTGTGCTTGCTCCGAGGAATTGAATCAGTTGGCGCAGGACCTGGTACAAACGCTAAACCCCATCCGCATGGATGTGATCGGGACCGTTCGAAAAGCCTTGCTTTTGGTTCGGAATGAGCCGCAGGAGATCAAAGCCAGCCTTCAGGATTGGTACAAATTACAACAACGGTTAAATAACGAAAGATACTCAAGTCACCAATACAGTGAATCTGCAGAAAATGCCAGGGCGATTGCTCCCCAGCCGGCCGTATATGATCCCGATGCTGCCATGGTGGATGGAAGGGAGATTTTA
Organism: Cyclobacterium xiamenense; assembly: GCF_009467825.1. Classification (GTDB taxonomy): domain Bacteria; phylum Bacteroidota; class Bacteroidia; order Cytophagales; family Cyclobacteriaceae; genus Cyclobacterium; species Cyclobacterium xiamenense. The sequence goes on from NZ_WIOK01000008.1 coordinate 124,455, forward strand.
AAGGCCTGTTTTGACGCCATGCTTAGCCGGGATCCCCGGGTATTTGCCATCGGTGAGGACGTTGGGTTGATCGGAGACGTGAATCAGGCGTTTGCCGGGCTTCAGGCAAAACACGGGGAATTGCGGGTAACAGATACCGGCATCCGGGAAGTAAGCATCATCGGTCAGGGAATAGGTACTGCACTGAGAGGCTTGCGTCCCATTACCGAAATTCAGTATCTCGACTACCTGATTTATGCCTTGATGACCTTGTCGGATGACCTGGCCTGTTTGCATTACCGGACAAAAGGAGGGCAAAAAGCACCCCTCATCATTCGTACCCGTGGCCATAGGCTGGAAGGTGTATGGCATTCCGGTTCGCCCATAGGAATGATAGTGAATAGTCTGCGGGGCATTCTGGTCTGTGTTCCACGCAACATGACCCAGGCTGCAGGAATGTATAATACACTTTTGGAAGCGGATGAGCCCGCCTTGCTGATTGAGGTGTTGAATGGGTACCGTCTGAAAGAAAAAATGCCGGCAAATATCGGGGAATTTAAAGTGGCGTTGGGCGTACCCGAAATTTTGCGGGAGGGAGAGGACGTGACCATCGTTACCTATGGCGCCATGTGCCGGATTGTGATGAGCGCCGCCCAGCAGTTGGAAGAAATTGGCATTTCCGTGGAAGTTATTGACGTACAAACCCTCGTTCCCTTCGATTTGCAGGGGGTCATTTCCCGATCCATTCAAAAAACCAACCGGGTAATCTTTGCTGATGAAGACGTACCGGGTGGGGCTTCGGCTTTCATGATGCAGCAGGTCATCGAAGAACAGAACGCGTATTTTTACCTGGACTCCAAACCCATCACCCTATCGGCCAGGGAACACCGCCCGGCCTATTCTTCCGACGGCGATTATTTTTCCAAACCGAGTGTAGACGATGTGGTGGATAACGTATACCAACTCATGCACGAAGCGAACCCCAACCGATTTCCTCCCATTTACTAGGGAAAAAGCCGGCAATTGACGAGCGATTTCCGACTACCTTTCAATCTGAGAAAGCGTAAAATCCGGGCTACTCACTACGTTACTTCTGTTCAGTGCGCGGTCTTGAATTTGAATCTCTAAACGGATGGTATCTGTCCGAAAGATACTGTTCCATCCAAGGGAAAGCATGGAATACCGTATTTGACCCTCTATGGAGCGGGGACGCTCTTCTTCAAGCATCCGCGGAAACCGTCCGTCAAAAGTGGTGAAGTAGGGGGGGGCGGACCAGTCAAACTCGGTGTAATTTCCCCCGCGTTTGATGAAAAAATCCACAAAAATATTGTAATGATCCGGGTTTTCGGATACCCACAAGGTATCTGGAATTTCTACGTTATTAATCAAAGGGAAAATCACCCAATCCCGGTTGTTAAAATCCGGGGCATCTTCCGGGCGGTTGCTGTAGGTGATGAAATTTCCACTGGCATCGGTGATGTAGTTTAATTCGTTGAAAGGGGGAAAGATATCCCGCGCATTCAATCCCAAATCACCCTCTGCATCTCGAAATTGAATCGAAAGAATCAGGGAATCCGCTCCAGGCGTCTGCACAAATTCCATAGTATTGAATTCAATCTGAGGGACAGTCGGGAAATCTTCCGGAGGAGAAATGCAGCCCATTCCGGCAGCGAGGATTAAAAGAAGGTAGTAAATGTTATTTTTTAACTTCATGGGTAATCCGTAAGTTTACATGTCCGGCAGCACGATGTAAAAATGATCAAATTTTGGGTTTTACCATAAAATAACGATGAATTATTTTAAAAGTTTTAGCGAAAAAATATTTTCCGGTAAAATTCGGGATTTTGATGCACTGGCGCTAGACCTGTTTCATTTTCAGTCCCGTAACAACCCGGTGTACCGTCGCTACCTTGAAGCCAGAAACCTACACAGCGAGGCCATAACCCGGTTGGAAGACATTCCTTTTTTACCCATTTCATTTTTTAAAACAGAAAAAATTATTTCCGGACCCGAAGAGGCCTTCGCCTACAGCTACAGCAGTAGCGGCACAACGGGCATGCAGACCAGCCGGCACTACATCTGGTCAAAAGAGTTTTACTTGCGGCACAGCCGTCTCTTATTTGAGTCCGTTTACGGTTCGCTGCGGGATTTCCATGTGCTGGCGCTGTTACCCTCCTATCTGGAGCGGGAGGGGAGTTCCCTGGTCGCTATGGCAGCCCATTTTATTCAGGAAAGCGGGTCGCCTCATTCCGGGTTTTACTTGAATGAATACGATTTATTGTACAAGAAACTACTGGCCCTGAAAGAAAGTCCAAAAAAGATCCTTTTGTTGGGCGTGACATTTGCCTTACTAGACCTTGCAGAGCAGTTCACATGTAGCGGATTTGAGCGGCTGCTTGTGATGGAAACCGGTGGCATGAAGGGTAGGAGAAAGGAAATGATTCGGGAAGAGGTACACGATGTGCTGACCCGGGCTTTTGGTGTTGACCGGATACATTCGGAGTATGGAATGACCGAATTACTCTCGCAGGCCTATTCTACCGGAGAGGGTACGTTTAGGGAGCCCTGGACCATGCGGATTGTTATTCGGGATACCTACGATCCCTTTGCCTGTGTTGTGGGAAAGTCCGGGGCGATTAATATCATTGACCTGGCAAATTTTCATTCCTGCGCATTCCTGGAAACAGAGGATTTGGGAAAAAAAAACGCAGACGGGAGCTTCACGGTGTTGGGACGAATGGATAACAGCGAGGTGCGGGGCTGTAATTTATTGATCAATTAATTTTGTATTTCAGGACTTATTACACATATTTGGCCATAAATTGGTTGAAGATGAAAACAGCGTTGATTATTTTATTAGCAGGAGTGGTTTTGGTGATGTCTTCCTGCGCTTCCAGCAAGCCTTGTCCAGCCTATGCTTGGACATCCGATGTGGAAGTAAACGGCTGATTAGACGGCTTAGTAGTTCGCATACTTTTTTATGTCTTCGGCGGATATGTTTTTTCCGCCCAGAATTACCAGCCTTTCAATCACGTTTCGCAGCTCACGGATGTTCCCCGTCCAGGGAAATTCCTGTAGTTTATTCAGTGCAGCGGTATCAATCACCTTTTTGCTGGTGCCGTATTCTCCTGCAATCTCTGTCAAAAACTTGTCTACCAAAAGGGGGATGTCTTCGGCCCGCTCTTTAAGGGGAGGTACTTGTATGAGGATGACACTTATCCGGTGATACAGGTCCTCTCTGAATTTATTTTCAGCAATTTCTTTCTTTAGGTCCTTGTTGGTGGCTGCCAACACCCGTACGTCTACCTTTATTTCCTTATCGCCGCCTACCCGGCTGACTTTGTGTTCCTGCAAGGCGCGCAAGACCTTTGCCTGGGCGGAAAGGCTCATGTCTCCGATTTCGTCCAAAAACAAGGTGCCTCCGTGTGCCTGTTCAAACTTCCCCTGCCGTTGTTTCATCGCGGAAGTGAAGGCTCCTTTTTCGTGGCCAAAAAGCTCACTTTCGATGAGTTCTGAGGGTATTGCCGCACAGTTGACCGCAATGAAGGGAGCGGACGAGCGGTTGCTTTTTTGGTGAATCCAGTGAGCTACCAGTTCTTTTCCGGTACCGTTTGGCCCGGTGATTAATACCCGGGCATCCGTAGGGGCGACCTTTTCGATGGTTTCTTTTACGATAGTGATCGCCTGCGATTCTCCTACCATATCCAGTTTTTTCGAAAGCTTTTTCTTCAGGACCGTCGTTTCCTGAACCAGGTGCTTTTTATCCAGCGCATTCCTGACCGTAAGTAATAGTCGGTTAAGGTCCGGTGGTTTTGGGATGAAGTCAAATGCCCCTTTTTTGGTGGCCTCCACTGCCGTCTCGATGGTGCCATGGGCAGATATCATGATGAACTGGGGCTGTTTTTGCATCTCGGCTGCCTTCGTCAACACCTCGATTCCATCCATTTTCGGCATTTTGATATCGCACAGAACCAGGTCAAACTCCTCGTTTTGGATCATTTCCAGCCCTTTTGCCCCATCCTGGGCTTCAAAGATCTCGTATTTTTCGTATTCCAGAATTTCTTTTAGCGTGGACCGGATAACTTTTTCGTCATCAATAATCAAAATCTTGGGCATATACCGTTGTTTTTTTTATCCGTAAAAATGTGCAGGCCTGTAAGCCGGGTTCTGTACTTTTTTCAAAGTGTTTGTCATTTATCTAGCCTTTTCTTCACAGAAAAGATCAAACGACCTACCCACTCCGGTTTCCCGTTGACCGGGATTGGACGAGCAGCCCTTGGACCGGAGCCTATTTGGTCTTTCAACCCATAAGGTTTGCCATGCGGTGACGGTCACCCCTCACCCGGTGGGCTCTTACTCCACCATTTCACCCTTATCCAAGTACCGATTTCCGGCTCGAGGACGGTATATTTTCTGTGGCACTGTCTGTTGCCTGCCTATTCCTAAGCAGGCACCTTCCCGTTAGGAAGTATGGCGCTCTGCGTTGCCCGGACTTTCCTCTTCTCCCCGACAAAGCAGGGAGCAGCGACAAACCGGCCTGCACCCTGCAAAAATAAACGAAATAAAGACATTTATCCCAACAGACGCTTCTTTTCTTGACAGTGGCGAGCCTTGGGTCGCCCATACCTACACAAGCCACCGATTACCCACAGTACTCCCAAGCCGGCAAGAAAGTGGGGTAGACTTGCCCCTAACCGAGCAAATTTGGGGCACTTGAGATGCAGTGCCGGCACCATCCTGGTACCAATACCGAGCCTGGGAGTGCTTACCCCACCAAAAAAACGATAGCAGTAAAGGGCACCGGGGTGCCGGGTATAGGTGGCTGCAAGCGAATCTTTTTCGGGTTGATAAAAAAATCTTCAAACATTTTACGCTGCTTGCTGTTTATCTTTTTGTAAGGCTTTTACGAGCTTTTCTTCATAGTGCTGGGTTATGCCGCCTCCATTGGGGGCGGCATTTTTGTTCAATTCCGGCTTGATGCTTCGGTATGCTGCGTTTCGTTTTTTTCCCTTCCCGAAATCGGTATCTTTGTAAAAAAAATCTAGCCATGATCATAGTTGGAAACGCCGTCATCAGTGACGATATCAAAGATCATCTCTTTGTGTGTGACCTGGAGGCATGCAAAGGTGCCTGTTGTGTGGAAGGCGATGCCGGAGCTCCGCTAACGGACGAAGAGACGGAGACTTTGGAAAGAGAAATGCCAGCCATAGCTCCTTTTCTGACCGAGGAAGGAAGGAAAGCGATTGAAGAAAAGGGTACCTGGGTAATTGATCAGGAAAACGAAAAAGGGACCACCACCGTGGGAAAGAACGGTGCTTGTGCCTTTGCCATTCGCGATAAAAAGGGCGTATTGAAGTGCGGGATTGAGCAGGCATGGAGCGAGGGTAAGTCCAATTTCAGAAAGCCAATTAGTTGCCACCTGTATCCCATTCGAATCACCAAATACGATGCCTACGATGCCCTGAACTACGACCGATGGCATATTTGCGATCCGGCATGTAGCCTGGGAAAATCCCTGGGTGTTCCTCTGTACCAGTTTTTGAAAGATGCGCTGCTGCGTAAATACGGAGAAGCCTGGTATGCAGAACTTCTGGAAAAAATAGCTGCCACTGAAAAATAATTTCGTTAGGGATTCTTCTCCATAAGACGTTGCCTGCTGCCGTTTTCATTGACTTTTTTGCAGTTGCTCGCACCATAAAAGCGACTGTTGATTTTTTGTCGAAAATCCCGCTTATCCTGCTGACTATCAGCTTTTACATTTTTTTCACAACTCCTTTGTTGCTATCAAATTATTCTATTTATTACTTAAAGTAATTATATTTTACAATATATGTTTTAGTATATGTAAAACGAATATTACTTATTATCAAAAAATAAAATACTTTTTAGATAAAGTAAACGACAAATTACACGGAGTAAAAGTGATGCGGGATGGTTACAGGTACCGATACGGGTTTGCTGCTCAAAAAAGGCTTGCGATTGGACTGCGGACGCCTGCCAAATGCGAGGTATTTTAATATGGTGACCCGTATCCCACATAGCGTTGTTTGGTTCTGTTTGAGCTTGTTTTGGCTTTCAGGAATCAGCGAAGCGGGAGCCGCCCCGATTATCCGGGATGTCTTCCAGTTTTCCGAATGTGAAAAAATGGCGTCTATCCGGGTACGCAACGGAGTGGCTCCCTACACCTATGTATGGAGTTACGGAGGCAACGTGATCCAGACCGATGTGGATTTAGGGGAAAGCGAGATGAGTACCATTGAGCAGGCCCAGGGAGGGGACTATACCCTGAACGTAACCGACAGTGATGGAAACACCTACACAGAAGTCATTAATTTTTCCGGAAGCACGAATTTTATACTAAACATTCTCTACGAAGAAAACCAAGAGTGCGAGGGCGAAACCTTTGGCCAGGTATATGGAACCATCGAAAATGGGATCGCGCCATTTACCGTCAATTTCTTTGACGAAAATCAGGTAATCGTATTGACCACGGTCTTGAACGGACGAAACCTGGACCTAAACGGCGTTCCGGCCGGAGAGTACCTGGTGGAAGTGATTGACGCCTCGGGTTGCAAGGAATTGACCAACGTGACCATAGAGGAAGTAGATCCCTTGCAGATAGCACCGGCGGCGGGGACCGGCACAACGCCCGAAACCTGCGTTGCTAACGGAGGTATTCGCTTTGATGTTTCGGACTATGCAGGAGACGTTACTTTTCGGATCCGCCGAGCCAATGGAAGTTACGAAACTGCCTGGCTTACTGCCAATTCTGGTGAAATTCGGTACGATCAGCTAGTTGCGGGCGACTACGTACTTGAAATCAGGGATGATTTCCGCTTGGAAGACTGCCCGGAAGAGCTGGTTTTCACCATTGCAAACGAGCAACTTCTGGATGTTACCCTCGGCGCTTCTTCCGTCGGTTGTTTTGGTGCTTCCGATGGGGTCATCCATTTGGAAGCCGAACGCTTATTTATGGGGTTTGCCTTTCCACCCAACCAGCTTACTGTCGATATACTGGACGCGGCAAACCAGCCGGTTCGTACCAACGAAGTAGTTTCGATCGGGGCACTTACCGGAGCGGCTGATTTTTCCGGATTTTCTGCGGGAGATTATACCGCTATCGTACGGCACGGAGGCACGGATTATCCGGAATGTACGCTTACCTACGGGGTGACCATCGATGCGCCTGTGGCTCCTTTGACGGCTACTGTCAGCAGCACACCGGAAATCTGTTTTGGTGAACAAAACGGAACTGCCACCGTTAGTCGTTCCGGTGGTTGGGGCGGCTACAGTTATTCGTGGAGCGACGGACAAACGGGCCGGACAGCTACCGGCCTTGCCCCGGGGACTTACTCGGTCCGCGTTTCGGACAGCAGGGGTTGCTTTGTGGATCTGCCGGTGACCGTAGATGGCCCTTCGGAAGTGATAAGCGGAACCATCGCACTCGTTTCTGGACTGACTTGTGTGGGAGCCAACGATGGCTCCGCCAGGCTTTCTGACGTGCAGGGAGGGTGGGGAAACTACAGCATTGAATGGAGTAACGGAGAGACCGGTCCCGAAGCCACGGAGCTTCCGGCAGGCACAAATTCGGTAATGGTTCGCGACGAAGAGGGTTGTGAGCAGATTTTTTACGTGGATGTTCCGGTGCCCGATGCGCCGGATGTCAGCTATTCGCTCACGGAACCGACCTGTTTTGGGGCAGCGGATGGAAGTATACGGGTGCAGATCCATGAGTCCTCCATTACCTTTCAGGTTACGGTGGATGGCATCACCCAAACGGGCAATGATCTGATGTTTAATGGACTTACTGCGGATCAGTACGAAGTTCGGATCAGCTATTCGGGAGCCTGCTCGATTACCGATTTTGTCACCATCGGACAGCCGGACGCGCTGCTGATCGATGAGGATGATTTGCTGATCAGCCCGGTAAGTTGTGCGGGGTTCGGTGACGGATCCATTTCCGGGCTTGCCGTAGCTGGAGGAACGGGTCCGTACCTGTACCAATGGCAACAAGAAATCAGCGGGACCTTTGAAAACCTTCCCGGAGAAAATGGACTCTCGTTGGTAAACCTTTCCGGTGGCAGGTACCGATTGCAGGTGAGCGACGCGAATGCCTGCGCTGTCTACCAGGATTACGAGGTAGACGAACCGGCGCCACTTCAAACCGGCACGCCAGTGATTGAAGATGTTCGTTGTTTCGGAAGTAGCGATGGCCGGATTTCCTTCCCTGTAAGTGGCGGGACGGCTCCTTATACTTATGTATTAAATGGGGGAGCGGCTCAATCGACTTCTGGCTCTCAGATTGAAATTACGGGATTGCCAGCGGGCATGAATTATTTTATCAGCCTGACTGATGCCCGGGGCTGCGCGGTTCCAAATATAAATTTCGATATTGCTTCGCCTCCATTGATTCAAGTTTCGAACGTATCGGTACTCGCCGAAACCTGCTTTGGTCAGGGGAATGGATCCATATCGCTGGACGTCGCAGGCGGATCCGGGAGTTTTTCCTTCGAGTGGCGGCGTACCTCCAATCCATCCACTGTCATTGCCACTACCGAAGACCTGGCCAATCAGGGGCCGGGTGAGTACCAATTGAACATTACGGATCTTGCAAATCCGTCTTGCATCCTTTCAGAAATCTATACCATTCCGCCTACTCCGGCGCTACAGCTGGCCCTGGATGGGGATCCGGTGGATGTAGCCTGCTATGGGGAAAGCACCGGATCCATCGCCCTGGAGGCGCAAGGCGGTACGGGAGCCTATACCTTTTCCTGGTCGGGCCCCAATGGCTACACCTCGGATCAGCAAAACCCCGACGATCTCGCAGCAGGCTTGTACCGGGTTCGCGTCACGGATGAAAACGGCTGCTGGGAGGAGTTGGCAGATATTTTGATACGCGAACCCGCTTCCGCCTTGACGGTAAATCTTTTGACCCAAGTCGCACCATCCTGTCACGATTCCGAGGATGGGCGCATTGAAATTCAGGTAGGGGGCGGAATGCCTGGATACCTGATATCCTGGGAAAAGGAAATTTCTCCCGGGGTATTCGTTGCACATCCAGGTTCATCGCTGACCTTATCCGGTATTGGTTCGGGCACCTATCGGGCCCTGGTAAGGGATGCAAATTCCTGTGTAAGTACCCTGGAGGTTGACCTCCAGGCGCCTCCGCCTTTGAATGTGCAGTTGATCGAAAGAACGGATGTTTCCTGTTTTGGAAGAAACGATGGGCGGATTACCTTGGAAGTAACCGGCGGAACGGGCGTATATTTCTTTGATTGGGACCATGGGTTTATCAACCAAAACCCGACCAATCTCGGTGAGGGCACCTACGGTGTGACGGTGAGAGATGCGAATGGATGCAGCTTCCGGCTAGAAAATATATCCATTACACAGCCCGATGAGTTGGCGATCGATCTGGTCCGGGTGGACGAGCCCAGTTGCGGATTGGCGGACGGTGGCATTGAGGTGGCATTCAGCGGGGGCAACCCGCTTACCTCGACCAGCCGCTGGGTGGAATTGGCCACCGAAACCGTGGTGGCAGAAAATGTCAACCAGGTAGATGGATTGTCTCCGGGGTATTATCGGGTGGAGTATGGTACCGGTGCGGGTTGTATGGTCACCCGTACGGTTCTGGTGCCAGGACCTTCCAGCCCGCTGCAGTTGGTGACCAATTCCCAGAACGCTGCCTGTCCGGGTGAGAACGGGATTTTATTTCTTTCTGCTACGGGAGGGGTACCCGGATACAGTTATTTTGTACGAAACGGGGGGATTTGGGAAGTGGCGTCAAGTGCAATTCTAGCGGGATTACCGGCAGGTGACTACGAGGTGCGCGTTACCGATGCCTCGGGTTGTGAGGATGTGGAAACCATCACCATCGATGAGCCCAATCCGCCGGTAATTGATGCGGAAATCACTCGCCATGTTTCCTGTTTTGGAGCGGACGATGGGGCCATTTCGTTTGCAATTTCCGGCGGTTCCGGCGGTTATTCCCTGCAATGGTACCGAAAGACAGCCCTGGGAGGAAAAAGTCCCGTTGCTACAGCCGACTTGAATAACCTGATCGCCGGCACCTATTTTATGGAATTGGTGTATGCTGGAGGGTGTACCGTCACCTCTCCGGACTATGAAATCACCAGCCCACAACCGATTGCCCATACCGTAGACTTGGAACAACCCGAGTGTGCGGAAGACCTGGGTATTTTTTCGATTACCTTTTCTGGAGGAAATCCGGGAAAAGAATTGACGCTTTCTGCGAACAATGGCTATTCCCAATCGTATGGGGATGAGGTTTCCGGTACCTATACCTTTGATGACCTTTCTCCCGGCACCTATACCTGGAGGTTGACCGATCCTTCCTGCCCGGTTATTGAGGGAGATTTTACGATTAACCCGGTTATTCAACCGTCGTTTTCGACCAGCTTCCAGGATATTTCCTGCTTTGGCGCGGGCGACGGCCTACTGGAAATTGAGAATCCAGAGGTTCAGGCGGGAAGAACCTTCTCGGTTTGGGTGAATGGAGTCAATCAAGGAAACCAGACCGCTTTTTTCAACTTGCTACCGGGTGGGTATCAGGTTTGGATTCAGGATAGCCGTGGCTGTCAATCCGGAGTTCAACTTATCGAGATTGCGCAGCCCGACCGACCGTTGGCCTTTGACCAGGTCGATATCTCTCCAGTGGCCTGTCATGGGGAGGCTTCCGGTTCCCTGCGTTTCGCCTTTTCGGGTGGAAGACCGGATTACCGGGCCGTATTGGTACCCGAAGCAGGTGCAACCCAGGCATTGTCCGGCCTGGCAGCAGCGACTCCCTATGAATTCACCGGTTTGTCTGCCGGCGATTATACCCTGGAGGTATGGGATCAGAACGATAATTGTGTCGTTTCCGGAACGTATACCGTGGAGGAACCCGATGCATTGACTGCGGACCTGGAAGCCGGCCAGGTGCTTTGCGAAGGGGGAACTACTTCTCTGGAGCTTACGGTAACCGGAGGGTCCCTGCCACATGAGATTACCTGGGAAGCTTTCAATTCGACCGGGAATAGCTGGGAAACGCTTCCTGCTACTGGCTACAGCCTTACCGGAATACCGGCCGGAACCTATCGGTATACGGTGACAGATGCCCTTTCCTGTTTGGAGCTTAGCGAAACCGTTGACATTGCGGATGCGGCACCAGTCAGTCTATCATTCGACGCAGGAGATATTGGATGTTATGGAGCGACCACAGTCGTAACGCTTTCCGCCAGTGCCCCCGGTAAAGACAGTTTTACGTATTTTGTTAATGGGGCGCAGATTTTTGGCGATACGTTTACGGCCCAGTCAGGCACCTACGCCGTCTATGCGCGGGATAACATCAACGGATGCCTTTCCGAGGAGCAGTTTATTACAGTGGATCAACCGGTGGCACCGCTTTCGGTGGTGGACTATTCCTGGCAGGACTTGAGCTGTTTCGAAGCGGCGGACGGCAGCATGACGCTTACGCTAGCTGGAGGGACCGCCCCTTATTCCATTGAATTTAACGGAGGCACCTACACCGCCGGTGAAAATGAGACACTTCTTTTCGACGGGCTTAACGCGGACACGGCTTACTTGCCGCTGGTTAGGGATGCCAATAGCTGTACCGTGGACTTGCCTCAGCGGACACTGCAGCAGCCTTTACCGCTACAAGCATCGGCGATTGTTCCTAACATATCCTGTTTTGGAGGCCGTACATCGATTGATCTTCAGATTACCGGTGGGTCAAGGCCCTATGCCATTTCCTGGGAATTCGCAACCGATGGAACCGATTTTTCCCCCATACCGTCCTGGGAAAACGAAAACTTACTTTTAGACGTTGGTCCCGGTTATTACCGGTATTCAATCGCCGATGGAAGCTGCTCGGATTTGTGGGACCTGCTGGTAGTGGAGGCTCCTGCGCCAGTTGTCCTGGACGCTACCGTTTTCCCGGTCGCTTGTTTCGGCGGGACTGACGGCAGGGTGGAGCTTTTACCTTCGGGGGGTACCGGCTCCGGTTACCGAATATTTTTCAATGGAGCGGAGATTCAAGGGACAACGGTGGACGGGCTGCGTGCAGGAACCTACACGGCCTTTGTCATGAATGGTAGCTGTCGCTCCGAAGACATTTCCATCGAGGTAACCCAACCGGCAGCGCCCCTCAGCGGATCAGTGGATTACCCCGAAAACCTTTCCTGTGCCGGTGATACAGGAAGCGTCGCCCTGTTGGTAAGTGGTGGAACGGCTCCCTACACGGCTATTTTTGCGGGAGAGACCTATATCCTTTCCAGTCCGGGAGAACAATTGTTTCCTGGAGTGGGTGCGGGAAGCTATTCGATACAAGTTAGCGATGCAGCAGGCTGTATCTGGGGAACCAGCATTCTGATGGAAGAGCCTGATGCATTGGAAATAGTCCTTGAAAACCGGGCCAACGTGAGTTGTTTCGATGGAGAAGACGGATCCCTTACGGTTTTGGCTTCCGGGGGAACAGGAAACGTTCAGTACCTGTGGACAGATGCCGCCGGTCAGGAAATCGGTACGAGCCGGCACCTTGCCAACCTGAGGGCCGGCGTGTACGAGGTTGAAATCCGGGATGAAAACGGCTGCATGTTGGTGGAGGAATACGAGATTGAAGAACCGGATCCGGTAGGCTTTACCTATCAAGTACAAGATGTCTCTTGTTCCGGCTCGCAAAATGGACAAATCAGTGCCGAAGGATTTGGCGGCAGTGCTGGCTATCATTTGGTGATCAATGGCATTCAATTGCCGGGAATGCTGGCCACCGGTCTTTTTGCCGGTACCTATCAGGTCATGGTCATGGACCAATTTGGTTGTGCCTCCCCTGTTCAGGAAGTTATCGTTGAAGAACCGCTTCCCCTTCAGTTGGACATCGATGCGGTGGACGTAAGCTGTTATGCGGCAAACGACGGTTCCGTGGAGGTGCGTATGCAAGGGGGAACGGCTCCCTACAGGTTTCGCTGGTCGGACGGCAACAGCCTTGCCACCAGAACGGGCATGGCTCCCGGAAACTACGAAGTGATTGTTACCGATGCAAACGGCTGTACCATCCGGGATCAGGTGCTGATTCAACAGCCGGAAGCCCTGTTGGTGGCGGCATCCATTGTTCCAGTGAGTTGTCATGCCGGAAATGACGGTGAGATCCGGTTGGATATCAGCGGTGGGTCTGGGGCGTTTGACGTGATTTGGGAGGAAGTAGGCTCGGGAATTCAACGGGGAGCAGGTACGGTAGTCACCGGCCTGGAAGCGGGCAGGTACCGCGCGCGGATACAGGACGAAAATGGCTGTAGCATACAACGGGAGTACGAGGTGTTGGAGCCCAGTACTCCGTTGACGGTAGTGCCGTTGGTTACGGACATTCGCTGTTTTGGCGAGGAAACGGGCAGTATCAGTCTGGTGGTTTCGGGAGGAACGGCACCCTATGCGTTCCGCTGGTCCTCCGGAGAAAATATGAGTATGGTTTCCAACAAACCGGGAGGCACCTATCAGGTACAGGTTTCGGACGCCCGGGGCTGTATTTGGGTTGAGGATATCCTTATCGACGAACCGGACCCCGTGTCCGTTCAGGCTTCGGTTTCCGATGTTTCCTGCTACATGGGAGTTGATGGTGCGATTGATTTGGCAATCACTGGAGGAAGTGGGGAGCCCAGGGTGCAGTGGAGCAATGGGATGACCGGCGCATCCATTGCCGGGCTGCGGGCGGGTACCTACACCGCTTTCATTCTCGATGGACAATCCTGTTTTGATAGCTATACGTTTCTGGTAAACGAGCCGGAGGAAGCCTTGCGGGTAGAGGGCATCGGATCTTTCGAAGTGTGTGGGTTGGATGATGCGATGAGCCTGGAGCTTCAGGTTTCGGGAGGTACCGCACCCTACAGTTATTCCTGGTCTCACGGAGCTACAGAAAAAGACATTTTCGACCTACAGCCCGGAACCTATGAGGTGACGGTAAGCGATGCGAAAGGCTGTTCGGTGGTAGAAAGCTTTGAGGTTCCGTCTCCCACTTTACCCATGGACCTGTCCGTCACGGGTAAATTGGGTATCTGCACAAATGACGAGCGGGGAGAAGCCGCAGTTACAGTCAGCGGGGGAATGGCTCCCTACAGCTTTTTGTGGTCCAATGGTGCGACCACTTCTGCGGTGGAAAACCTGGGTCCAGGTAGCTATTTTGTGGACGTGACGGACGCCCGGGGCTGTACGGTCCGGGAAGGTGTGGAAATTATTCGTTCCCGTAATCTGCAGGTTGGACTGGAAGACCTTCAAAGCATCTCCTGTTTTGGAGCAAATGACGGATCCATCCGCATCCGTATCCCGGAAAACAGTGGTCCCTACCAGATAAGCTGGAGCAATGGTATTTCGGATCAATTGGCGCTATCCGGCTTGGGACCCGGGATTTACACGGCTTCCATTACCGATGAGGCGGGCTGTGTTACCTCCGTGGCCTATCAGATCAGGCAACCGGAAATTCTTGCCGTATACGAAACCATTCAGGATGTGACCTGCTTTGGAAACGAAAATGGAAGCCTCTTGTTGGAGGTGCGGGGCGGAACCGCTCCCTATTCGTACCAGTGGTCGAATGGGGCTAGCAGCAAAGACCTTCGTAATTTGGGTCCAGGTACGTATTCTGTACTGGTTACGGACCGGATGGGCTGCTCCACGGGAGCGACCTATACCGTAGCCGAACCCGAACCACTGGAAGTGGCCGTCAGTCAGACGGATACACTTGCCTGTCACGGGGATAGCAATGGGTTTATCAATTTAGCGATCACCGGAGGAGTTCAGCCGTATCAAATCACCTGGGCCGATGCTCCGGAACTGGGTACACAGAATAGAAATGGTCTGGAAGCAGGGACCTATACTGTTTTGGTGAGCGATGCCAATAATTGTTCGCAGGTAACGCAGGTGGAAATAGCCGAACCCCCAGCACTCGAAGTGCAATTGTTTACCCGAATTGATGTGGACTGTGAGCAGGAATTGCTTACGGGAGAAGCCTGGATAGAGATTCGGGGAGGAAGCGGAGAGGTTTTTGATATTGCCTGGAATACCGGTGATCGCGGCGTTTTGGAAACCCAATTTTTCGAAGATGGGGTAATAGGCGTACGGGTTACCGACGAAAACGGCTGTTCGGTAGAAGTATCCGAGGTAGTGACCATGCCGCTTGCTTTTTCCGAGGCCTCGTTTTTATACACGGTACTTTCTACCGGAGTGGAGGGGGAAATATTGGTCAATGACCCGGTTCAATTCAGGGATCAGACTCTGGGAAATGTCTTTACCTGGGAATGGGATTTTGGAGACGGTACGAGAAGCAACGAGCAACATCCGATTCATGCCTACAGCCGTCCCGGTACCTATACCATCCGGCTGACCACATTTGATGTGCTGGGCTGCGTATCGGAGACCGAGCGTACCGTGGAGGTGGTTTCCTCCTATCGTATTTTGATTCCCAACGCGTTCACTCCCAATGGGGATGGATTGAACGATCGTTTTCTACCCAAATTACGGGGAATAGATGATTTTGAAATGCATGTTTTCAATAAATGGGGGGAACTGGTCTACTCTTCCTTTAGTCAGGAAGATGGGGGATGGGATGGAACACTGAACGGCAAATTGAGTCCCAATGGCAACTACGTGTACAAGATAACCTTTACTGCGGTGGATGGAGAGACCGGCTCGCGAACGGGTGTTTTTACATTGATATACTAGCGGAGGGAACGGGAGACAGGAGTGATGATGCGAGAAGGATGACTTAACAAATGGAACGATGAAAAAATTACAAACCCTACTGATTTTTCTGCTGAGCTGGAATTTGGTGACGGCTCAGGACATGCAGTATTCCCAGTTTTATGCAGCGCCTTTGTACCTGAATCCGGCCTTTGCTGGTTCCACGGAATTGACGCGTATTGGTGCCAATTACCGAAACCAATGGCCTGGTCTGGACCATTCCTTTGTATCGTATTCGGCTTATATCGACCATTACATGTTTGACATCAATTCGGGAGTCGGGCTGATTGTTAATTCTACCCGAGAGAGCCAGTCGAGGCTGAGCACCAACGAAGTGGGCCTGGCCTATTCCTACAAGCTTCACCTGGGCCTGGATTCTTACCTCCGATTTGGCGGGCAAGCCAGTTTCATCACCCGTGATGCTTATTTTGGCGATTTGATTTTTGGGTCGCAGTTAGACATTGACCGGGGATACGTGGACGATTTTAGCGGGGAATTGATGGCGGCCGATTACAAACACAGTTTCGTGGATTATAATTTTGGCATGCTGTTTCACACCCAAATGATGTGGTTCGGAATTTCCGGACACCATTTATCGGAGCCGAATACCTCCTTTGTGGATGGAAACATCAGCCAATTACCCATGAAACTTTCTGCGCACGGAGGTATTAAATTTAGCCTGGGTGAGGGAATGATCAACAATTACTACAGCAACACGCGCCAGGAGCGTTCCGCATTTTTTGCGTTCAATTACAAGCACCAGGATCCCTTCAACCAATTGGATGTGGGGGCGCAGCTGTTTGTCGAACCCTTGATTCTTGGGGTTTGGTACAGGGGCTTTCCTGTCAAGTACAACCTGCCAAACAATGAATCCATTGTCGGATTACTGGGCGTGGCGCTGAGTAGTGGAATTGATATCGGATACAGCTTTGATTTTACCGCATCCAAGCTTAGTTTGGGTAGTTCTGCAGGGGCGCATGAGTTTTCGATACGGTATTCATTTTTATACGGAGATCCCAAAGACCGCAACAAGAAAAGCACGATTATCCCCTGTTTCCGGTTCTAGACCCCGTCAATCAAACCGTACGATATCTGCTCCCAGGGCATTGAGTCGCTGGTCGATGTACTGATACCCCCGGTCGATTTGTTCCACATTATCGATCACGGATGTCCCGTCTGAGGACATGGCGGCGATAAGCAGCGCAACCCCTGCTCGAATATCGGGGGAAGTCATGCGGATAGCTTTGAGGGGATATTTGCGGGCAAGACCGATAACGGTGGCCCGGTGTGGGTCGCATAAAATGATCTGTGCACCCATATCGATTAATTTGTCGACAAAGAAAAGTCGGCTTTCAAACATTTTTTGATGGACGAGCACGGTGCCTTTGGCCTGGGTGGCCACCACAAGTACGATACTCAACAAGTCAGGCGTGAAGCCGGGCCAGATGGCATCGGAAACCGTCAGGATGGATCCATCGATAAACGTTTCGATTTCGTACAGCTTTTGGGAGGGGATGTAAATATCGTCTCCTTTAATTTCCAGTTTGATGCCCAGGCGTTGAAAAGTCTCGGGTATCAGCCCCAGTTTATCTACACGGGCGTTTTTGATGGTGATTTCGGATTGGGTCATGGCAGCCAGGCCAATAAACGAACCGATTTCAATCATGTCTGGCAGCAGGGTATGGCTGGTCCCCTTCAGACTTTCCACGCCCTCGATCTGCAGTAAATTGGATCCTATACCGCTGATTTTTCCGCCCATGCGGTTGATCATCAGGCACAGTTGCTGGATGTACGGTTCACAGGCAGCATTGTAAATAGTGGTTTTGCCCTGCGCCATGGATGCGGCCATGATGATGTTGGCGGTGCCGGTGACCGATGCTTCGTCCAAAAGCATGTAGGCGCCCGTAAGTTTGCTTCCGTCTATCTTGTATATGCCTTTTTTCCCATCGTAATGAAATTTCGCTCCCAGTTTCTGGAAGCCGGTAAAGTGCGTATCCATTCTTCTTCTGCCAATTTTATCCCCACCGGGTTTGGCGATTCGGCCTTTACCAAATCGGGCAAGCAGGGGCCCGAGCAGCATAACAGAGCCGCGAAGACTGGAGGCTTTTTCAAGGTACTCCTCAGTATCTAGATACGCAATTTTGATGTTTCGGGCAGTAAACGAATAGCTTTCAGGGCCTTTTTTTTCCACCCGAACCCCCATGTCGGAAAGCAGCTCGATCAGTTTATTGACATCCCGAATTGCGGGGATTTTGTGGATGATTACCTCCTCCGAGGTAAGCAATACAGCACAAAGAATCTGGAGCGCCTCGTTTTTAGCACCCTGAGGAATAATCTCTCCCTTGAGTTGCGTCCCTCCTTTTACCCGGAATGAACCCATTAATTCCTTCTTTTTTTGCTATTCGAGCCGCTGTTTCTCCGCTTACCCCCGGTATAGTTTCTTCTTCCTCCGGCACTGGTAGAAGTGGGCTGTGGGGTTGCCACATTCGTTTTAAAATCCCTGCGCATGCTGGTTTCAAAAAGTCCGTTCTCCTTTACCTTTTCAAGGTCTATGTGAAGTTTTCCCTTGGATAGGGTTTTGATATCGTCAATGATGATGGCATCGTCAAAATTTTCCCGATTCCAGGTGGAATGAAAACTACGCATCAATTGGCCGATATAAATCAGGGCAGCCTCTTGTTCGTCGTCATCTTCGATCTCGATGGCTTTTTCGATAAGCTTTTCGATGTTTCTGCCGTAATGTTTGAATCGGACTTCCCCTTCTGGATAGCCGATAGGCTGGGGTTTTTTTCCCAAAAGCTCCTTTGGGGGCATGGGAAAGGGGCCGTTTACTTCCAACTCAAAGTCAGACATGATGTACATGTCGTCCCAGAGTTTCTGGTCGCTTTCGGTTTTTAATTGGGGATTGAGCTGTTTCATCAATTCCACCAGGGCAAAAGCGTATTCCGTTCGTTTTTCTTCGTCGGCAACCGTCTTGATGTAATCCACTAATTTCTGGATGTTTTTTCCGTATTCTTTCAAAATAACTTTGTTTTTAGGCTTTTCATTGTCAGTCATGATACCTGCATTTAAGTTTCCTGAACTTTTGACAATATACTAAAAAATAGGTAATGGTCAGTCTGCCATGCGCTGGGTATCGGTCTTCTCGTGTTTATTCTAGGATGCGAAGTTTTGCAAAGCTAAGTAATAATGTTTTATCTCCAAAATGCTCGAAGTGAATACGCGCTTTTCGGTTGGCACCTTCCGTCTCTATTGCGGCGACTTTTCCGAAGCCAAATTTTGGGTGTTCTACCTGCATGCCCTCCAGCAGGTTGTTGGTATTGGAGGGTTTGAAATCGGGGCTTGGCGTATGCAGCTTTGCCGTGCTCGCTCGCATGGCTGGTTTCTTCAGCCCCACGAAGCCCTGGCTACCCTCTCGGTCCCGGAAACTGCTCGAAAGATTGCTGCTGATCTTTTTGTTCACTTTTATAAAGGTCGGATCGATCTCTTCCAGAAAGCGGCTGGGTTCGCAGTTGAGCAGCCTGCCGTAGCGGTATCGGGTCAGGGCATAGCTCAAGAATAAACGGTCCATCGCCCGGGTGGTAGCCACGTAAAAAAGCCGTCTTTCTTCTTCCAGATCCTCCCGGCTTTGCATCATCATTTGGGAGGGAAAGAGGTCTTCTTCCATACCTACCACAAATACGTACTTAAATTCAAGCCCCTTGGAGGAGTGAATGGTCATCAGGGTTACCGTGTCCTGGTTTTCCTTGTTTTGGTCCTCATCGGTCAGCAGGGCAATCTCCTGCAGGAATGCCCCGAGGGATTTGTCCTCGTTTTCCGGATTGTCTACGTATTCTTTGATGGCATTCAGCAATTCCTGTACGTTTTCGTACCGATTTAGTCCTTCAATGGTTTTGTCTTCGTAGAGTTCGCGCAGCAATCCGGATTGCTTTGCAATGCTGCTTGCAGTTTCAAATGCGTCTTTTCGTTCGGCTTCAATCTTAAAACTGCGGATCATCGTGCAGAAATCCCCTACCGTATTGGCGGCTCTTCCCGTCAAAAAGCTGCTGCTATTGGAGATGACTTCCCACAGGGGAATGTCGTGTTCGTAAGCGGCGATCATCATTTTTTCCACGCTGGTGGAGCCGATCCCTCGCTTGGGGTAATTGATGATTCGTTTGAAGGCCTCCTCGTCCTCCTGGTTGACCACGTACCGGAGGTAGCCCATCAGGTCTTTGATTTCCCGTCGTTGATAGAAGGAGAGGCCCCCGACGATCCGATAGGAGATACCCAGTTTCCGAAGCGCCTCCTCCATGGAACGGGATTGAGAATTGGTTCGGTAAAGAATTGCGAAATCGCTGTTTCGCAGTTTTTTGTTGTTTTTTTCTTCGAAGATGGTGGTAGCCACCATGCGTCCTTCCTCGTTGTCGGAGGCAGCCTTCATGAGTTCGATCAAATCCCCGTTGGCATTTTGGGTCCAAACGTTTTTCTGGAGTTGGGATTTGTTTTTGGCAATAATGGAGTTTGCAATCTCCACGATGTTTTTCGTCGACCGGTAATTTTGCTCCAGCTTTACAACGAAAAGATCGGGATAATCTTTTTCAAAGTTTAGGATGTTTTGAATGTCGGCACCCCGGAAGGCATAAATGCTCTGCGCATCATCCCCTACCACACAAATGTTTTGGTGGACGGCCGCCAGTTTTTTGGTGATCAGGTACTGGGAGAGGTTGGTATCTTGAAATTCGTCCACCATCACGTAGCGAAAGCGTTGCTGGTATTTATTCAGGACGTCCGGATGGTCACGGAAGAGCACATTCGTATTGAAAAGCAGGTCATCAAAATCCATGGCCCCTGCGCGAAACAAACGGTTCTGGTAGTTTTTATAGATTTCTCCGACCCGTGGTTTCATGGCTGCTTCGTCGTCTGCTTTGATGAAGGGATCATTCAGGTACGTTTCCCAGGCGATGAGTCGGTTTTTTGCGCCGGAAATGCGGGACAGGACCGTATTGGCTTTGTAGACTTTGTCGTCCAGTTTCATCTCCTTCACGATGGAGCGTAACAGCGATTTGCTGTCATCGGTATCGTAGATGGTAAAGTTACTTGGGTAGCCAAGCTTTTGAGCTTCCACCCGGAGAATTTTTGCAAATACGGAGTGAAACGTGCCCATCCAGGTATTCCGTGCATCCAGGCCGATAAGTTTTTCGATCCGATGCTTCATTTCACTCGCGGCTTTGTTGGTAAAGGTCAGGGAGAGAATCTGAAAAGGATCAATCTGCCGGGCATGAATCAAGTGAGCAATTCGATAGGTCAATACCCTGGTCTTTCCAGAGCCGGCTCCTGCAATGATCATTACCGGACCCTCCGTTCGTTCTACTGCTTCTCGTTGCGGGGGGTTGAGGCTTGCTAGGTAATCCATAAGGGTAGTTCTATTTTCTTTTTACTATAGCCGCTTCAAAGTTACCATTTCTTTTTCTATGTTACACGTTTGCATTTGCTTGCTTTTTCCATCGATTGTGGGACCAGAGGTACAGTGCCGGTTGCTCGCGAATATTCTCCTCCAGTACGGAAACGAATGCATCGGTAATGGAATGTGGCTGTTGATCGGTGTAGGGAGGAGCAGTGAGCAGCCGGTAGTCAAATTCGTAATATCCTCGCCGGGGCTTGCTGGTATGGGCATAAATTACCGTCAGGTTAAATTTTTTTGCCAGTTTTTCAGCACCCTCAAAAAAAGTAGTATCGCGATGCATAAACGATCGTCGGTAACGAATATCGGCACGTGAGGGTCGTTGGTCAGCAGCAAGGACGATGAGTCGGGGTTCGGTCCGCTTTTTTAGGAATACCCGTTGAAACAATTTACGTTCGGTCAGTGCCGCGCCCATTCTCCCCCGGATTTTTTGCATCAGGTTTTCAAAAAACGGCTGGTTTACCCGGGTGTAGATGGTTTCGCATTTTTCCTGCACCTCGGAAGAAACCGAAAGCAGGTGCCCTTCCCAGTTGAAAAAATGCCCGCACATCCCGATGATGATTTCTCCATCGCCCACTTTGTCAAAGATGAGCGCGGGATTTTTAGAAAGAAATCGCCGGGTTAATTCCTTTTTGCCGATGGTAAGAAGTTTGATGGTTTCTGCCAGGGAATCGGTAAAATTCCGGTAAAAAGCTCGTTCGATGGCTCGCCGTTCGCGGTCGGTTTTTTCCGGAAAAGCATGAATCAGGTTCTCCCGTACAACTTTTTTTCTGTACCCGAGCAAGTAGTAGGCCAACAGGTAGAGCAGATCTGAAAAAATAAACAAGACCGGAAGCGGCAATCTGGAGAACAGGCGAATCAGGAGCATGCAGAATGAGTGCGGTGTTTAGCTAGGTAACGAAAGATCAAAATAATGAAATAATGATGACTTTCTTGGTTTAAATTAGTTATAAATAAAGTCAATTTGTAATTTTATGCCCTATGTCCGAAGTGCAGCGAAAAAAATATTCCGATAAAGAAAAAAATAGCATCTTTGATCATGAGTTCATGCCTCACATTGATTCCATGTACAATTTTGCCTACCGATTGACTTTTGATGAGGACGATGCGAAAGATCTGGTACAGGATACCTACCTGAAGGCCTATCGGTTTATCAATTCGTTTGAAAAAGGCACCAATGCGAAGGCCTGGCTTTTTCGGATTTTAAAAAACAGTTTTATCAACGAATACCGGAAGAAGAGCAAGCAACCTTCGAAGGTAGATTATCAGGAAGTTGAAACTTATTATAACTCCGATAATGTTGACTATACGATGACCTCAGATTTGAGGGTGGACGCAGTCAAAGACATGTTGGGAGACGAGATCTCCAATGCGCTCAATAGCCTTGCCGTGGATTTCAGAACGGTTATTATCCTTTGTGACCTTGAAGGATTTACCTACGAAGAAATGGCTAAAATACTGGATATCCCCATTGGTACGGTCCGATCCAGACTTCACCGAGCCAGGAACCTATTGAAGGACAAACTTCGATCCTACGCTGAAAACATGGGCTACGATACGGAGGAAGAATAATCGAAAAATAAGTTGAAATGGACAAAAACCGAAACAAATCCAGCGAATCCGGTAAACGAAAATTGAACTGTAGTGACGAGAGCAAGTGCTTTGAGCTATTGGAAAGCATTCTGGATGGGGAAGAAACGTCAAGTTCAAAGGAGATTTTAGATGAAAAACTAGCCAAGTGCCAGCCCTGTTTTGAGCATTACCACCTGGAAAAGGTGATCCGGGAAATTTTAAAAAATAAATGCACCAAACAGATGGTGCCTGCCGAGTTAGCCGATAGCATTCGACAAAAAATCCAAGAGATCAAATAACTTTTTATGGCTCAGGGAAAAGCAATTATTTTTTCAGCCCCCTCCGGTTCAGGAAAAACCACCATCGTAAAGCACCTCTTGCAGCATGTCCCCCAATTGGGTTTTTCCATATCTGCCTGTACCCGGGACAAACGGGGACGGGACGAAGTCAACGGAAAGGATTATTATTTCCTCTCGCCAGAGGAATTTCGGAAGAAGATCAATCAGGATGCCTTCATCGAATGGGAAGAAGTATACGAGGGTAACTTTTACGGAACCCTGAAAGAGGAAATTCAGCGCATTTGGGATCAGGGAAAACACGTGATTTTTGATGTGGATGTTAAGGGTGGGCTGAATCTAAAAAATTATTTTGGGGAAAACGGGTTGGCAATCTTTGTAAAGGTACCGACCATGCAGGATCTCGCCGAACGGCTCCGGGGCCGGGGGACGGAATCGGAGGAAAGCCTTTCCCGAAGGATTTACAAAGCCAAATTTGAAATGGGTTTCGAAGACCGGTTTGATGTGACGCTGATCAACAAGGACCTGGAGGTTTCCTTTCGGGAGGCAGAAAAGCTTGTTAGGGACTTTATAGGAGAAAAGACGGTTTGAAAATAGGATTATTTTTCGGCTCGTTTAACCCTATCCACGTGGGCCACTTGATCATTGCGGATATCTTGCAGGACCAAACCGATCTGGAGGAAGTTTGGTTTGTGGTCTCCCCACAAAACCCCCACAAATCCAGCCGTTCCCTACTACACGAATTTGACCGGTTACGGATGGTAGAATTGGCCACCGCCGATCATTTTGGATTCAAGGTGCTGGACGTGGAATTTCACATGCCAAGACCAAGTTATACCATTGATACCCTGACGTACCTTTCGGAAAAATACCCCCGGCACGATTTTTCCCTCATTGTCGGAGGGGATAATATGACGCACTTTCACCGATGGAAAAACAGCGAACAAATTCTGCATCACTACGGGCTGTATGTGTATCCCCGACCGGGCAAAAATAAGGTCATCGAGCACGAGGCGGTGCGCTACGTGGAGGCCCCTTTGCTGGATATATCGGCTACCTTTATCCGAAAAACCCTACAAAAAGGAGGTTCTGTGAGGTACCTGCTACACCCCCACGTCTTGGATTATATCAGGGACAAGAAATTCTTCACCTAATTCCTTATGGGCGAGTGGCCGTTTCTGCCAAGGAGATTTTCCGGGTACGAATCCGCCCTTCGATCCAGGAGGCAACGGCTCTTCCCTGGTCCACCCCGTTGGTGATAGCGGGCAGGTAGTGGATGCCCCCGTAAAAGCGACTGATTGCCGCCTCCTCCGCAGCTTCCCGAAATGAATTAAATTCCCGGGTGCCCAATCCGTATTTTACCTCGGTTGAATCCAGAAAATAAAAAGGCTCTCCCAACAATCCCGTAAGGGCTTGTGAAGCTGCTGTGGAAATCACGCTATGCCCACTGGTATATTCCGGAAAGGGGGGCGTTTGAAGCAGCGGCGTCCATTCCTCATCCATGTACCGGTTGATATACGTCTCCGGTCGAATCAGCACGCTTCGGTATTTTTCATCCCAGCAGGAAATAAAGGCATCAAACAGGTAGATGGATGCGACGGCCATGGCTTCAGCGGTTTGCCGCCAATTCAGATTTTTTGCTTTGGATGCGATCCCCGTGATGCCCATCCAGTGGCCCCCAGGTGTAATTTTCTTTTCCGCATACATCACGTGCCCTTTGACGTTCATTTTATAGGGATTACAATCCCAGAAATAGGCGATTTCTTCCTGGAAGTCGTTCAGCTGGTTGCCCGCATCCATGACCTCTTTCGCATCCTGAAAAAACCGGCTTTCGGGAAGTGTGTCGAACGGCGGCGGGGGCTCCGGGACAAACTGATTTGCCGAATCCAAAAAAAACGTCCGGATCTTGTTCCAATGCGGCTCAATTCCTTCCATGTAGGCGGGAGGTGTTGGCCGCCAACTACCCAGGTCGTCGCGAATGGTGTATTTTTCAAAGGACCTGCTCTCATGGTAGTTGTCCTGCGCGGCATAGGCCAGGATTTGCTCCGCTACGGATTCACCCAAGTCAACCGCACGGGCAAATTCAGCGGCAGGCATTCCCGCATCTTTTACCCTTTGAAACAGCGCATCCCGCCGGTCTATTATGTCCTGTTCGGAAAACACCAGTTTGGAGGCGACCCGGTAATAGGCAGTTAGTGCCGCCATCTGGTAATTGATTGGTTGTCCATCCGTATCCACTGAAATGTCTAGCGGCTCGGACCCATTCAACTGGCCCATTAAGGATACATAGGTATCCGGCTCGGCCAATACCGCCACCTCATACGCAGCAATGGCCGGGTAGGTGTAAATACGGCTTGCCACGGGCGGGGAAAATATATCGTGCACCATGACCTCCGTTAACTGCTCGTTGGCATCTACCAAAAAGAAACTCTCTTGGAGGATTTCTTTGTAGGATTCATCCGGTGTGCAGGCCATCCAGGTAAGCATGCTTGCAAATAGGCTTACCCACAATCCGTTTTGATTTCGTTTTACTCGTGCGATCATGTCTTCTGAACTAGCCGGTTAAGAAAATGAATTTACTCGTTTATTTGCAAGGCCTGTCGCTGTCCCAGGTGTGCTTCGCGTTTCTGTAGGATCCATTGGCCCACCTTTCTTCCCTGGTCCTGTCCCCGGGTGATGGCATCCATGAAATGAATGCCTCCATACAATCGGGAAATACTGGCTTCCTCCGATGCCTGGAGAAACGAACTGAATTCCCGGGTTCCCAATCCATATTTTTCCTCTACGGTATCCACGTAAGAAAATGCATCTCCGAAGAAATGGGTTAGAATCACCGCCGAGCTGGTTGAAATCGTGGAATGCCCGCTCAGGTATTCTGGAAACGGAGGCGTTTGCAGCAAGGGCTGGTACGTCGGATTCAGGAGTTTCCGGATGGCCGTCTCGGGTCGGATGCGGTCGCTTCGATACTTTTCATCCCAACAACTGATAAACCCATCCATCAAACCAAGGGCGACGAAGGTGTTTATTTCCATGGATTCGTCAAAAGGCAACCCCGCCTTTTGGCAAGCGATGTCTGCGATACCCATCCAATGGCCACCTGGGGATATCTGCTTGATGCCCACCATCAGGTGTCCGGTCTCTTCCAGCGCAAAAGGATTGCAATCCCAGAACGCAGCAATTTCCCGCTTTTCCCGGTCTAAATCGAGTTCGTATACCTCTTTCATCAAGGTATAAAATTCTGAATCGGGATCCTCGGAAAACGGAACGGGGGGATCCGGCTTAAATTGATCGGCGCTTTCAATCAAAAAGGGACGGATCGTGTTGAAATACGGCTCTACCGGAGGAAAGTAACCGGGAGGAGTAGGGTACCATTTCCCTTCCCCTGTACTGGGTTGGTACCGGGGATAATTGCTAATTTCCCGGTATCTATCAGCCTTGGCATAATCCAAAATCTGTTGACTAATTTGTTCTCCATATTCCTTTGCCTGAGCGATTTCCTGTGAATCGTACCCCCAACTCCTGCAGGAGTCGGCAAAAGTTGCCTCAAAGGCGCTTAGTTGCGAGCCGGAAGGTTGCAATGCAGCTGCCGTGTGTACCATGGCAAAAATGGCGCTCATGGGAACAGAAGGACTATCTCCTTCCGGCCGGGATAGTGAATCCAGTCCGTTTACCAGCCCGGAAAGAGAGGGATGGGTCTCACTGCCAGACGCAATTACCTCGTATCCGGAGAGGCAGGCATAGGCGTAAAATCGTGCCGCAAGGGGAGGATTGGTAATGTCGTGGACCATGAGGTCTGTCATTTTTTCCGTCACCCACCCGATGCTTTTGGCGGGTACCGGGTTTTTTTCTACGGCAGACTGGCAAGAAACCAGGAGTACAGCGAGTGTCCAGCCAAGGAGCTTCCCTGCTTGACGGAAAAGGTTTAGTAGAGGTGTCCCTGTTGATTTCATGCATTAATAGTTTTCCTGGTTCTGTAGCCGATAGGCGACGAGGCGTTCCCGGTTGATGCCTACATAAAGGACACCGTTCAGCAATTGCATGCTGCGTACATCCCCTTTGATGTCCAATCCGGAGTTTCTTTGGGGCAGGTAGGAAAAGTTTCCCTGCCCATCTCCCAGCAGTACCGTGCCGTAATTTGCATCGTATTTACCAAAACGCAATCTGGCCCGTTCAATGTTCCCGCCCAGGATAAAATCCAGGTGACCGTCCCCGTTTAGATCTTCGCCGATGACCGAAAAAACGGGCGAAAACTGGGCTTCCGCAGGCAAGGAAGCTTGGCTAAACCCCCCATCTTTCTGATTGATAAACAAGCTGGTTTCCAAAGAGGTTGCTTTTAGGTAGCCGGCGTCTTCCAATTCCGATTTGGAAAAAATGTTTTCCAGTTTTGCATCGGCGTAGCTGGCGTAATCCGTGAAACGCGTTCGCATACTGGAGATCTGATCCAGCAACTCGTCCCGGGTCAGGTAGGGGTAGGGTTCGCCTTCTATGTATAAGCTCAGAATTGGATCGATAGCGCCGTTGTCATCAAAATCCTTGAAATACATTTCCGCGGGCGCTTCTTTGCTGGCTGTTGCCTGGCTGTTCAGCCCTTGATTGCCCACGAGTAGGTCTGGAAGGCCATCCCCATTTACATCGGATACGTGCAGGGTATTCCACCAACCCGATTGCGGTTCGTCAAAGAATGTACCGGTGGAGGGCTGTAGGGTTTCTCCGGTCTGTTCGAAAATCGATACGGGCATCCATTCTCCCACAACAATCAACTCCGCCTTCCCATCACCGTTAAGGTCCGCCCAACTTGCATCGGTTACCAGTCCAAGTCTGGAGAATTCCGGATACCAGTCCTCGGTCTCATCCACCATCCTTCCTCCGCCTTGGTTGATGAGCAGGTAGCTTGGGGGGATTTCCGGATACCTGCCTGGAATCACCCTGCTCCCAACAAAAAGGTCGGGCAGACCGTCCCCATTGAGATCCTGGGCGGCAACAGCCCCGGTGCTGCTGTGCATTTCCGGGAGTAAATCCGGTGCGCGGGAGAATGTGCCGGTACCGTCGTTTACGTACAACCGGTCTTGGAGCAAGGGATCCTGGGGCATGAGCGAGCCGTAACCGCCGCTTGCTACATACAAGTCAGGCCATCCATCCCCGGTAAAGTCCGCCATGAGGGCGTCCGTATCCTGAAATGCTTTGTCTACCTCAAAAGCGTTTGCATTTTGCAGGCGAAAGCTACCGTCCGCTTGCTGAATGTAGAGTTTCCCTGCCTGTCCGCTTTCACCGCCGATATACAGGTCCAGTTTGCCATCTCCTGTAACGTCGCCGCTGCACAGCACAGGGCCAGAAAACGACAAAGGATTCACCATTAGAGGTTGCCGTTTAAAATCATTAATGGTGTTTGTGGGAGATCGATGATCAATCGCCGGTGAAACCTCCGCAAAGAGCGTAGGAGGTATCT
The DNA here is from genome assembly GCF_009467825.1 of Cyclobacterium xiamenense. Lineage (GTDB taxonomy): Bacteria > Bacteroidota > Bacteroidia > Cytophagales > Cyclobacteriaceae > Cyclobacterium > Cyclobacterium xiamenense. Next base: position 152,917 of record NZ_WIOK01000008.1, read on the forward strand.
TCGTCGCAGGTCTTTTTTTCGTGGCATTTTCTTGTACAAGCGTCAGTGTCTGATTACTTGAAACATCGGTTAGCTTTTCAGAAAGCCCTCCGGGCCAGGTAACCCAGAGGGAATCAATTTTACCCACGTTGCCCAATCCAAAATGAAGGGTAGGCGATACGCTCGACTGGTACCCGCGACTTGGCATTTGTTCGATCACCTGGAGTTGATCCTGGTAATAAAGGCTGACTTTTGCACCGATGCCCAGGTTATTTCCCGGCTTTCCCTGTAGCTTTATGCGCAGGAAGTGCTGATCGCTTTGCAACGAATCCGCGTTGTTTCGGTAGATAAAAGCCGGTTGGTTGATGTTGTTTACGATCAGGTCCAGATCGCCGTCATTATCCAGGTCGGCATAGGCTGCCCCGTTGCTATTTGCCTGCTGATGGACTCCCCAATCTTCCGATTTTTTTTGAAAAAACAGGCCGTCTTTGTTTTTGAAAATGTAATTGGTCAGGTTGGAGGAAGGCATGCTTTGTACCAGTTTGAGGATGTTTTCTCGCCGCAAACCGTTTTGGTTGTTTTTCAGGTAGTCGGCCATGTACTTCAAAAAATCCTGATTGGTATAGTCCCGAAAATATCCGTTGGTTACGTACAGGTCTTTGTGCCCGTCGTTGTCAAAATCTGCCAGCAAGGCAGCCCAGCTCCAATCGGTATTGGATACACCTGCCAACTGCCCCACTTCGCTAAACGAGCCGTTTCCATGGTTGAGGTGGAGCATGTTCCGCATGTATTGGTGATGAAAGCCCACATTGAGGTTGTATTCAAATTTTTCGTAATTGTCCGGAGCCATGAGTAGTTTTTGGCGTCTGTTGTCTTCCGGCAGCATGTCCAGGGTAAAAATATCGGGGTACCCGTCGTTATTGATGTCGGCAATATCGTTGCCCATGGAAAAATGGGAGGTATGGCCAAGTGCTTCGCCAATAGCATCGGTAAACGTTCCGTCTCCGTTGTTTAGATAGAGGTAGTCGGGCACCGTGTAGTCATTGCTGATGTAGATGTCCATCCATCCATCGCCGTTCAGGTCTGAAATACCAGCACCCAGGCCATAGGAAAGGGCCACCCGCAAAATACCCGCTTCGGCCGTGACTTCCGTAAAGGTATCCCCATCGTTTCTAAAAAGTTGGGGACCTGCCGGGTCCATATTTTTGAGGATGTCGGCCGTACTGGCTTCGTCCAGTACGGGAAGCGATTTTGGGTTGTGGTTAAGTAGGAAAAGATCCAGATCGCCGTCGTTGTCGTAGTCAAAGAAGCTGGCCTGAGTGCTGGTGGCCTCGCTGTCTATACCGTAAGCAGCAGCCATTTCCTCAAAGACGGGTATGCCGTCCGAATTGGGTCCCTGGTTGATATACAGTTCGTTTTTCCGCTTTTCCGGGGGCAGACTTCCGGAGTAACAGACATAAATGTCCAGCCAGCCGTCTCCATTTACATCGGCCATGCTAACCCCGGTTTTCCAGGGGCCTGGGCGGGTTTGGACCCCTGCGGTTTGCGTAATATCTTCGAATTCCAGGTTCCCTTTGTTCAGGTAAAGCTGGTTTTCAACCATGTTTCCCGAAAAATACAAATCGTCCAGCCCGTCTCCATTGAGGTCACCGACGGCCACTCCCCCTCCGTTGTAGAAATACTCATACATCAGTATGTTCGTATTCAATCCTTCAGTGAGTGTATTTTCGAACAGCACCCTGGTTTTTTCCGTAGGCAGATGGGTAAACTGCTTTGTTTGAGGGGCTTTTTCGGTTTCCACCTGGCAGGATAAAAGAAGCAGGATGCCTGCCAAAACCTGTATTTTACTAAGGAAGTAATTGCACATAGAAATGAAACGATTTCCCTGCAAATATAGAAATAATTGTGGAGCTTCCCGGTAATTTGTTCCCTGGATAGGTCGCTGGAAATCACGGGCAAGCGCCGAAAGAAAAAAAGGCGATCCGAAGATCGCCTTTTATCGTTTGGGAGCAGCAAAAGCTATTAATTTTCGTAACCCGGATTCTGAATCAGGTTGCCGTTTCGCTGCATTTCATCAAAATTGATGGGCATCCAGTACATTTTATCCAACCAGAGACGGTTTTCTTTTCCCGGGTCAATTTCAATGACTTCGTAGGAATAATCATAGAATTCGGGATCATAGCGGTAGAGGGAAAGCTCTTTGCCCGGCTTAAGGGTTCCGACGATGCTGATTCCATCGGCTTGTCTTCCCAATGTTTCCGGTGCGATCATCCAACGACGTGCATCGTAATACCGTTGCTCCTCGTGGACCATTTCTACGCGCTTTTCGTTAATGAAGGCATTTAAGAGGTCCTCACCCGACGCGTCGATGGCTGGCAGGCCTGCACGGAAACGAATTTTGTTCAGCCAGTTTCTGGCTTCCTCGTCGTTGCCAAGCGCAATGTTCGCTTCCACGTAATTAAAGACCACCTCGGTGAAGCGGATATGCGGCCAGGGAATTTCCTGCCAGGTGTTCTGGTCGACGAAATTCGGATCCGGCTCGATAAATTTCCGCAGGTAATACCCGGTGTAGCTTCCGTTCCAGTCTTCTATAGGGCTGTTTCGGGTATCCAGACCAAAATGGGTTACTTTTTCTCCTTGGGAATTTACCACTTCGTAGGTACCGGTTTGGATTTGTCCAAGTGGGTCACGGGCCTGATTGGCTGGAGAACGAGGCTTCCAGGGAGCGCCTTCATACAAGAAGGTGGCGTAGAAGCGGGCCTCCCGATCTTCGTAGGGAGCGCTGGCGTGTTCTTCGTTATCCCAGTCAAACTCCGTGCCATCCATCATCTGGTAGTCATCGATCAATAGCTGTACGGGCGTGTTTCCGGCCCAGTTGTTGTAGCCATTGGGTCCGTTATGAAGCCCGTGGCGGCCACCCCATTCCGGCTTTTGAGAGAGGAAGTACCTTCCAAAAATCATCTCGGCTTCCCCGCCGTTTCTGGAGAGGGAGTTGTTCATGTAGGTTTGGATGGCCTCTTCGTGGGGAAGGGGAGCAGTCAGGTCAAGCATGTTACCACTGGTTTTGTCCAGAACTGCTTTGGCAGCATCCAGGGCTCGCTGGTAACGTTCGGTTTGGCTACCGGAGGTGAATCCGATCAGCTCCTTGTTCTGATAACCTGCGATCACGTCCGATTTGGCAGAAGCCGTAGGCATGTCGTGAAGGTCAGAAGCGGCGTAGATCAATACCCTGGACTTCAGGGCAAGCGCGGCAATCTCATTGGCACGTCCGCGGATGGGGTTGTGGTCGCTCAGCAAATCCGCCGCACGATCCAAATCCGCCACGATGAAATCCACGACTTCCTGGAAGGTGTTTCGAGGGAGTTCGTAGGTTTCTTCCTCCAGCGTAAAGGGGCGGTCAGCCAAGGGGACAGCACCGAAGTTCCGAAGCAACTGGTGGTGGAAGTATGCGCGCATAAACGTGGCTTCTCCCAAAAGCCGATCCACGATTCCTCCGGTATTGGGAAACTGTGGGTCGCTCAGGTTTGCAATCGCTATATTGGTTGCCCGCAAGCTGTTGTACATGTTTGGCCAGTTCCGGGTGGCATCGATCCAGCCTGGATTTTGCGGGTTGGAACGGGCTTCCGTGACGGTGTTGATATTTCTACCCGGGTGGGTAAAGATGGCTTCGTCTGTCAGTGAAGACAAGGCTTGCTCATTGAATCCACCTTGGGCCAGGCCACTGTACAGATCGGTAACGAAGGCCTCTGCAAGCCCTGCATCCCGCCAAACGGCAGATTCAGAAACTTCTCCTAACGGTTGTGTATTCAGAAATTCTTCGTCGCAAGAAGTAGTGAACAAAGAAATCGCCAGACCCAACCCTAAATATTTTATATTTTTCATCATATTCAAAGTTTATGGATTTAGAATGTAACGGATAAGCCCGCGTTAATTACCCTGGCTTGTGGATAGTATTGCCCGGTGGCGCTATCGGATTCTGGGTCGTATACATCCAGCTTATCCCAGGTGAGTAGGTTTAGCCCGTTGGCATAAAAGCGCAGGTTGCTGATACCAAATCGCTCGCCCACCTGCTGAGGTACGGTATACCCTATCTCCAGGTTCTTTAAACGGATGTAATCGGAACTTCTGAACCAGAAGTCGTTTCCACTTGAATAGTACTGATCGCTACGGTTGGCAATTCGTGGGTACTCGGCACTTTCGTTATCGATGGTCCATCGGTTTTCATAGAACTCCAATAGGTAATTACCGATGTTTCCGGATTCGCCCAAACTAACCAAGGCAATGGCTCCGGCAGCTCCCTGAAACAGCACAGACATGTCCCAGTTTCGGAAACTGGCATTCATGTTGACACCTCCCTGGAAACGGGGGATGTTGTTTCGGTCCAAACGAACCCGGTCAAGGGGGGTAATGGCACCGTCTCCATCGTAATCCTTAAAGCGCATGTCACCAGGTCGCAATTGGTTGGTGATATCCGTGTAATCCAGGGTCTCTGCATCGATCGCAGCCTGATTAGGGAATACGCCGTCATACAGGTAAACCGGGGCAGGGGTATTCATCGGCTTGCCGGTGGATCGTTGCCAGTCAGGTGCTCCCGGAGGCTCGTCCCAGAATAGGATTTTGTTGTAGGCATAGCCACCGTTGGCACTGACGCTGTACGATAGATCGCCTTTCTGACCACGGTATCCGATATTGAAGTCAAAGCCCTGGTTTTCTACCTCACCTATGTTTTCCGCAGGAAGCAAGGAGGAAAGTCCACTAGATTGTGGAACAGAGGCATTCTTTCTCCAAAGGATATTGGTTCGCTTGTTGTAAAAGTAATCCAATTCGAAGAAGATTTTACCCTGAAGCAATTGTCCTTCCACACCAAGGTTAGAGTTGTTGGCCACTTCCCAGGTAATTGCCGTGTTGGGTACGCGGGTCTCAAACAAGGTTTTCGCTTCGGTATTTTCCAAGATCTGGCTTCGGAAACCGTAAGTGGATAAGAATTGGTATTCCTGAAGGGATCCACCAAAGAAGATCTGGTCGTTACCCATTTGGCCCCAGGATCCTCTTATTTTGAAGAAGTCCATCACCGGGATGTTGTTTTTCCAGAAACTTTCTTCGGAAACAACCCATCCGGCCATCACACCAGGGAAGAAACCAAATCGGGTAGGCTCAGGGAAAATGTAGGATCCATCGTATCGCCACAAAAATTCAAAGAGGTATTTTTCCTGATAGTTGTAGGCAACCCGGCCGAAATAGTTGAGACGGGCTCTTTCAAAGGCTCCTCCGCCGTTGTCTTTTTCTGCATCACCGCCGGCAAACATTTGGTCAATAGCGGGGGAAATAAAGAACCTTCGGTAGGCAAAGAAGTTGTCTCCTCCCACGGTCTCTTGGTTCACACCGGCCAGCGCATTGATTCCGTGATCACCAATTTGCTTTTCGTAACTGAAAACACCTCCCAGCAAGATATTCAACTGGTTGATATTGGTCTGCCGTAGACGAGGTTCGGCAGGTCCCCTCTCACTGGGAACCAATACGGGCGTAACTCCATCCGCTTCAAAGCCGCTGCCTCTTTGGTACAATATCCAGGGTGTTTCCCATCGTTTGATGAATCGGCTCAGGTTATCCACGGAGGCCGTACCTTGAAATTTCAAGCCTTCTACTCCCGGGATCTTGATGTTCAATGCTCCGTTTGTCTGGAAGTAGTTGCGCGTATCCCGATCGTATCCGGTCGCATTGGTGGTGATTACCACGGGGTTTTCACCGTTTTCGATATCTGGTCCGGGTCTGCCGTCAGGCCAGAAAGCTGGCTCATGGGGCTTACCTCGCATCTGCATACGGAAAATGGCACCTGCGCCCCGAGTAGGGAAGAAGCGGTATTCCTGACGGGCTAGCACGCCCAGCTGCAAATCCACGTATTCGTTGATCTTTGCATCCAGGTTGATCCGCATGTCGTACTGCTTGTAACCGGTAGCGGAATTCTTGTAATACGCATCCTGGTTTTGGTAGCCCAAAGAGGCCATGTACCGCAAGTTTTCAGAACCACCGTTTAACTGTAGGTTGTGGCGTACTTGTGGAGACCATGTCTTAAGCGTCTCTCCGTACCAGTCGGTGTTGGGATAGTTCCAGGGATCGGTCCCTGCCCGGTGCAAAGCCAATGCTTCAGGGCTAAAAGGAGCGGTTCGTACCTGACCGTCGGGCCGGGTGTAGCTGCCTGTAGATCGGTAAGCATCGGTAGCAGACCGCCATTCGTTTACGGGTAATTCGTACACGCTAAGATCATTCAGCATCTCTCCATACTGGGCAGCATCTGCCAGATCGGGAATAACGGTAGGTTGAGCGAATCCCTGGTTAAACTGGTAGGTCAATTCAGGCTTGCCTTCTTTACCTCGTTTGGTCGTAACCAGGATAACCCCGTTGGCTGCCCGGGCTCCATAAATGGCAGCAGAGGCATCTTTCAATACCGAAATGGTTTCGATATCGTTGGGGTTTAGTCGCTCGATACCACCTGCTCTGGCTGGTATACCGTCGATTACGATCAGGGCATCGTTGTTTCCAAGGGTGTTTGATCCCCGAATTCGAATACCCGAACCATCATAACCCGGTTCGCCGCTGCGGTTTACGGCAATTACCCCCGCCATTCGGCCGGCAATGGAGTTGGTCAGGTTCATGGCAGGTGATTTCACCAATTCGGCGCCCTGAACCGTCGCCACTGAGCCCGTGATGGTTTCTTTCTTCTGCTCACCGTAGCCCACGACGATCACCTCGCTTAGCGACTGCATGTCGGGGCTAAGGGTGATGTCAATGGTGCTCTGGTTTCCGACCACCACTTCCTGGCTGTCAAACCCAACAAAAGAAAAGACCAGCGTTTCGTCTCCGGATTGTAAGGCTACCCGGTAGTTACCGTCAATATCGGTCACTGCTCCACGAGTCGTGCCCTTTACCAATACCGAAACCCCCGGCAGGGGAAAATCGTCCTCGGAGGATAAGACCGTACCGGTCACCTCCCTGGACTGCGCATGTACTGTCAAGCTGCTTGCTAATAGCAATGCCAAACCCAACAAAAACAGTTTTGTTTTAGGTAAATAGTTTTGCATACGTAAAAGAAATAGGTTAATAATTGATTGAAGTTATTGTTAAAATAACACTTTAAACTTGATGGTATTTTTTGGCTTATGCAATAGCCCGTTTCGAGCCCTCAAAAATGACCAATGGTTTGTTTTCAATGGAATTGTCTTTTCCATGAATTATTTCAATAAGGTTTGTCAAACGGTTATCACTTTTTAAAAAATCGGCCAAAAAATTAACAGTTAGTAAAGTCGGTGTTTTTTGGTTTCTTGTAAAAAAAAGTAGAAACAATTGGTATTTGCCGAAGATTTCGGGGGATTGAAGAGGTAGTTATTCAGCTGGTGCTTCCCGACCGGAAAGTAGCAGGGAGGACAGGTCACCGAACTCGCCGCGAAATTGAGAGGAAAAAGGCGCGTTTGCTAGCCCCTTCCCGAGGCTTTTCGAAGGAAAAACCGTATTCAGGGAAAAAAGCGGCAAAAAGTAGGTTTTTAATCCAGGGGAAAAATGGTTATCTTTGCCTGGTAAGGTTTAATACAGGAAAGAATAGTCAGCTATTAGCTGTCTGTTCTTTATTTTTTTGGACCCCTGCCAAGTACGGTGGTTGCGTTAGACCTTCATGATCTCCGCCTCTTTCTTTTCGAAATGCGCATCAATCTTGGAAGTATAGGTGTCGGTGAATTTTTGAACGGTGTCTTCGGCGCGCTTTACCTCGTCCTCGGAAGCGCCCTCTTTCAGTAGCTTTTTTAGCGCGTCATTGGTATCTTTACGGACGGTTCGGATGCTAATTTTACCGTTTTCGCACTCGTTTTTAACCTGCTTCACCAGGTTTTTTCTACGTTCCTCGGTCAGCGGCGGGATGGTGAGCATAACCATCTCTCCATTATTTTGCGGATTCAGACCTAAGTCAGAGTTGATGATGGCTTTTTCCACCTCCGGAATAAGCGTTTTCTCCCAGGGCTTGATGGCCAATGTCCGGGCATCTGGAGTGGTAATGGAGGCTACCTGCTGAATGGGAGTAGGGGTACCGTAATAGGCCACCAGTATTCCGTCCAGAAAATTGGGCATCGCCTTACCCGCCCTGATTTTGACTAGTTCGGCAGCCGTGTGCTGAACAGCTTTTTCCATCAGCGATTTCGCTTCCTCTAAATACATTTGGATCTCTTCCATTGGACTTTATTGGTTTGATGTAATCAATGTTCCTACTTCCTCTCCCTGTATCAGATGCAATAAATTATCGGTCCTATTCATGTCAAAAACAATAATGGGCAGGTTGTTTTCCTGACACAGGGTAAACGCCGTCATGTCCATGACATTCAGGTTTTTTTCGTACACCTCTTGAAAGGTGATGCGGGCATAGCGGGTGGCATTTTTGTCCTTTTCTGGATCGGCGGAATATACCCCGTCCACGCGTGTACCTTTTAGAACCACCTCTGCTTCGATCTCAATCGCCCGTAGACTTGCTGTCGAGTCGGTTGTAAAATAGGGATTACCGATACCTGCCCCAAATATCACGATCCTTCCTTTTTCCAAATGGCGGATTGCCCGTCTGCGGATAAATGGCTCGCAGACACTTTCTACCTTGATACCTGACATCAGCCGGGTGTACATCCCGTTTTGCTCCAGGGAACTTTGTAGGGCCATGGCGTTAATTAGGGTCGCAAGCATTCCCATGTAGTCGCCCTGAACCCGGTCAATTCCTACTTTTCCAGCCTGAACTCCCCTGAAAATATTCCCTCCACCGATTACGATCGCCACTTCCACGCCCATATCGTGTACATTTTTTATCTGAGTGGCGTATTCCTGCAGACGTTTGGAGTCAATGCCGTAGCTGTTTTCACCCATTAGGGCTTCCCCGCTAAGCTTCAGGAGAATTCGTTTGTATTTCATCTGTTTATAATTTGTTTTTTAGCTGTCAGATGGAATCTTGCATACTTTATTATTACCCCACTGTGTGACGGATACGTCATGCTCGATTTCATGTTGGAATAATTTTGAGTGGTAGACCGACCTGACTATAATTGGATACCGGGCATACGTATTTTAGATTTATAGCCCGACAAATATAAATCCTTGTTTTTAGAATACTAAATCTTATTCTTAAAAATGGGTCGGGCGGTCGTTTTTTTCTGTCCTCCCCCTTCTTGAGGTGGACGGTTGGAATGGGGCTAAAACAGATCAAATCTGTGGCGGGGGAGCACGATAGGAATCAACCACATTGTTTCCGCGAACCGGTCCTGAATCGCTTTTCCGTCGGGATTGCATGGGTAGTTTGATCGAAACACCGAAGGATACCCCGCAGGCATCTGCCAGAAAGTTTCTCCCTACATTCATTTTTGCGAATCCATAAGTAGTGGTTTAGTTAGTTAAAGTTCGGTCCTTTCCTTAATTTTAAGCCGCGTAAGTGCAGCCTTACTGATGTAGCTGTTTGGCAGGTAGTTCCACTCAGCAGAAGGGCTGCTGTTTTTTGGTCACAGAAACGAAATTTATTCATGCATTTAACATACAGCCAATTATTTTGCTACCTGGGCGTACTGCTTTGCCTACTTTCATGCAAACCTGCCGCGCAAACGCTGCAGGGAGAAGCGCCTCGGCCGGAACCTGTACTGGCGGAAACCGCCCCGGAAAAGCGAGCGAATCTACACCTGCAACGGATCCGGGAAAAGGAGCAGGCCCTGCAGGGCTACAAGGCCAGTGCAACCCGTACCTTTGACCTGGTACACACGGACCTTTGGTTGGCTTTCGATTATGCCAAAAAAGCAGTGATGGGGGAAGCGCTCCTGACAGTGACTCCCTATTTTTATGAGCAGAATACATTGGTAGTGGATGCGGTGGACTTTGAAGTTCACGAAGCCGTCCTACAGGAGGGGGTGGAGCAAATCCCGCTTGCCTTTACCTACGATCAGCAAGCGCTGACACTGGTGCTGCCTAGAACGTTTAGCAAGGGGGACACGCTTCAGGTAGGGATTCGCTATACCGCTTTTCCTGAAAAGGGTAGCTCGGAAAGTAGTGCAGCATTTACGGATACTAAGGGCCTTTATTTTATAAATGCCGATTCGACCGATTCGGATAAGCCGGTTCAAATTTGGACCCAGGGAGAAACGGAATTTACCTCCAAATGGTACCCAACAATCGATCATCCCAACGAGCGACAAACCCATGATTTTCACCTTCGGGTACCGGAAGGCTACCGTAGCCTTAGCAATGGAAAACTATTGGGTAGCCTGTCCCATGGTGACGGCACCCGAACGGATCACTGGCGCATGGATATGCCCCATGCTCCCTACCTTTCCGCGGTAGTAGTTGGTGATTTTGCGGCCGTTGATGGAGGTACGGTGGATGGAATTCCCCTACGTTATTTTGTAGAGCCGAAATACCAGGCGGGGGCCAAAAAAGTATTTGCCCATACCGGAGAGATGATGCGATTTTTTTCGGATCTCCTGGACCTACCCTTTCCCTGGCAAAAATACGATCAGGTAGTGGTTCGGGATTTTGTCTCCGGGGCCATGGAAAACACCACCTTGTCGGTATTCATGGAAGCATTGCAACTCAACGAGCGGGAAGCCCTGGATAGCGAATGGGATTACATCATCGCACACGAGTTGTTTCATCAGTGGTTTGGCAATTACGTGACGACGGAGTCCTGGGCCAACCTTACCCTAAACGAGGCCTTTGCCGACTACTCCGAATACCTGTGGATAGCGCACAAAGAGGGAACTGATCCTGCGGACATGCACCATTTTAATGCCGTGGAGCAATACCTGGATGAGGCCGAGGAGAAACAGGAGCCGCTGATTCGTTACCAGTACGAAGACAGTGAGGACCTGTTTGACAGCCACACCTACGCGAAAGGCGGGCGGGTATTACACATGCTGAGAAGGTATCTGGGCGACGAGGCTTTTTTTCAGGGCTTGCACCGGTACCTCATAGAGAATGCGCTGGGTAGTGTGGAGGTACACCAGTTGCGGTTGGCTTTTGAGGCGGTATCCGGAATGGATTTGCAGTGGTTTTTTGATCAATGGTTTCTTTCCCCCGGCCATCCCGAGTTAGCGATACACTGGGATTATTCGGAGGAAGACAACGTGTTGCTAACCCTTGAGCAGCATCAGGATTTAGAGAAAACGCCCCTTTACAAGGTGCCGTTCACCGTTACCTTATACAAGGAGGGCGAACGCATCGAAAGAGAATTTGTGCTGGATCGGGCCTACCAGCAATTTGCACTGGAAAACGGCCCGGGTACGGATCTGATTCTCTTTGACGAGCGGCAGGTACTATTGGCAGAAAAAGCGCAATATAGAGGTAGGAAACTTTTGGAAAAGCAATTTGTCTACGCCCAGTCCGGCCTGTCCAGGGTAGAAGCGTTGGATAGCCTTACCTCAGACGCGCGCAATGGGGAGGATACGCGGTCCTTGCTTCAATCGGCCCTTTCGGATTCGTTTTGGGTGGTACGTGAGCTTGCCCTTCACCGAATGCTTCGCAGCGAGTCCGATTGGGAACCAGTGCTTTCCTTGGAAAATGCGATTTTGGATCTGGCAGAAAACGATCCGAACAATGCCGTAAGGTCCGTAGCCCTGGAGGTATTGGCAGGGGTTGATCCCGTAAAATTCCAGCCTCTGTTTTATCGCCTAATCAACGATTCATCCTACCAGGTGGCCGGAGCAGCGCTAAGGGCATTTATGGACCTGGAAGGCGAGGCAGCCAGTAAAAAAGAATTATTTGAGCGGTTGCGGGAGGAGGAAAACATACGGATGATTGCCCCGTTGGCGGATTACCTTACCGAGAGTGCCGAGGTGGAGGGGGCTGCCTGGATGCATGATAAGCTTCGGCTTCTTACTGGTGAGTCACTCTATTATTTTATAGGGTATTACGGGGATTACTTTGCAAGTCGGTTGGATGTGGACGCAACAGAAGCGATAGCACGGCTGGTAGCCTTGGGGCGGGAGCATCCGCAGAATTATGTGAGATTGGCGGCATTCCAGTCGCTCTTCGGATTTATCGACGAAGAAAGCGTGCTAAAACAAGCCAAATCCTTGTTTGCGGGAGAGGAGGATGAAATGGTGCGCCGCTACCAGGAATATTACCTGGAACCGTATCTGAATGGGGAGTAAATTACTGACGGTGAACAAGATACTTTTGGTTCCGTAAAAAACCGAAGATTTTTTTTTATAATATTTTGAATGTTTAGTAAAAGGGTATAATTTTGCCATCCGTTACGACAACAAAGATGGTCCGTGGAGGATAGAAACGAATAAATTTGTTGTTTTTTGGGGGAATACCAAAGCGGCCAACTGGGACGGACTGTAAATCCGTTGACTTATGTCTTCACAGGTTCGAATCCTGTTTCCCCCACGAAAGCTTGTTCACGTTTGCTCATTGGGTAAATTCGGAATAGGGGAGCGATTCGGGTTATTGTTTTCTTAATAATAGCTTGATATTTTTGGATTCTAAAAATAAAATAGGGAATTTGGACGCCTCTAAGCGGGGACGTAGTTCAGCGAACTATTTAATTATCGAAATAAGCGGGAGTAGCTCAGTTGGTAGAGCGGCAGCCTTCCAAGCTGCAGGTCGCGGGTTCGAGCCTCGTCTCCCGCTCTATGCTTTAGTATAGGGCATAAAACTGGATGTAAAAAGCCGACGTAGCTCAGGGGTAGAGTGCTTCCTTGGTAAGGAAGAGGTCACGGGTTCAAATCCCGTCGTTGGCTCTGAACATTTCAATCATTTAAAAAAATTTAATCTTTAACTAAACAGAGGATTTTCACGCATGGCAAAAGCAACCTTTGACCGTTCCAAACCACACGTAAATATCGGTACGATTGGTCACGTCGATCATGGTAAGACTACTTTGACTGCTGCCATTACCACTGTATTGGCCAGAAAGGGTCTTTCTGAATTAAGAGACTTTGCTTCCATCGACAACGCGCCGGAAGAAAAGGAAAGGGGTATTACGATCAATACCTCACACGTAGAGTATCAAACGGAGTTAAGGCACTACGCCCACGTTGACTGTCCCGGTCACGCAGACTACGTTAAAAACATGGTTACTGGTGCTGCTCAGATGGACGGTGCAATTCTTGTAGTTGCCGCCACTGATGGTCCAATGCCTCAAACCAGAGAACACATCCTGCTTGCACGTCAGGTAGGGGTGCCGGCTTTGGTGGTATTCATGAACAAAGTAGATTTGGTGGATGATCCCGAGCTACTTGAATTGGTAGAGATGGAAGTACGGGAATTGCTTTCCTTCTACGAATTTGACGGAGATAACATTCCGGTAATTGCAGGGTCTGCCCTGGGTGCTCTGAATGGAGATGCCAAATGGGAAGAGACCGTAATGGAGTTGATGAACGCAGTAGACGAGCACATTCCGCTTCCTGAACGAGCGATTGACAAGGATTTCCTAATGCCGGTGGAAGATGTGTTCTCCATCACCGGTAGGGGTACTGTAGCGACGGGTCGAATCGAGCGTGGTGTTGTCAATTCCGGTGAAGGCGTTGATATCATCGGTATGGGTGCCGAGGGACTGAAGTCTACCGTAACTGGTGTGGAGATGTTCCGTAAGATCCTCGACCGTGGGGAAGCAGGTGACAACGTTGGTTTGTTGCTGAGAGGTATCGAAAAGAGCCAGATCAAACGAGGTATGATTATTTGTAAGCCTGGATCTGTAACGCCTCATGCTCACTTCAAAGCAGAAGTTTACGTTCTTTCGAAGGAAGAGGGTGGACGACATACACCTTTCTTTAACAAATACCGGCCTCAGTTCTACTTGAGAACCACGGATGTAACAGGTGAAATCAAGCTTCCCGAAAATGTGGAGATGGTGATGCCAGGTGACAACGTGACCATCGAGGTGACACTGATCAATCCGGTAGCACTTGAGAAGGGGCTTCGATTTGCCATCCGAGAAGGTGGTAGAACGGTAGGTGCCGGTCAGGTAACTGAAATTTTGGACTAAGCTTGATTAGCTGATCATAGTATGAATGCGATCCTGAAATTACTCGGGATCGCATTTGTTTCTTTGGCCTTTAATCACTACTTTTGCGTTCCTTATTCGAAGTTCGCAAAAAAACGGGCGTAGTTCAATGGCAGAATAGCGGTCTCCAAAACCGTTGATGGGAGTTCGAATCTCTCCGCCCGTGCAATAAAATGTAAGTAAAACCATCGTTGACAGAGGTTGACTTCAGGGCTTTTGGACACATGTTTTGAATAAGGACCAGCTCCTAAAAATGGAGCGCCGACAATGGTTCTTTGTTAACCAATTTTACACGAATGAATGTTAAAAATTTTGTAGTAGAGTCAATTGACGAGATGAAGAATAAGGTCACCTGGCCGAAGTACGCATCCCTTCAAAACAGCGCTGTATTGGTGTTGGTGGCTTCCTTGATTTTCGCCTTGGTCATTGGGCTAATTGACCTGACCTTCGAAAACATCATGACATGGTTTTATGATTTATTCTAAAGAGAATTAAAAAACGGGATGGCAGATCACAAATGGTACGTGCTCAGGGTAGTGGCGGGTCAGGAAAAAAAGGCAAAGACTTATCTTGACAATGAAATTGCCCGTCAGAAACTCGAGGAATTCATTCCGGAAGTTTTGATACCTTCTGAGAAAGTATACGAGATGCGTAACGGCAAAAAGCGGGTTCGGGAGCGAAATTTCTTTCCTGGCTACGTTTTGGTCAATGCGGACCTCAGTCATGGAGAAGCCAATCACGTTATTACGAGCATACCGGGAGTTATCGGTTTTTTAGGGTCAAACCAAGGGGGGGCTTCCAAAACCCCTGAGCCATTACGTCAGTCAGAAATCAACCGGATTTTAGGTCGGGTTGAGGAGATTGATGAGTTTGCGGAAAAACTGGATACACCATTTATAGTTGGAGAGACCGTAAAGGTAATGGACGGTCCTTTCAGTGGATTCTCGGGTGTAATAGAGGAAGTATTTGAAGACAAGAAAAAGCTTAATGTTATGGTTAAGATATTCGGTCGGAATACTCCCGTAGAGTTAAACTTTATACAAGTAGAAAAACAAGATTAGGAAATGGCTAAAGAAATCTCTGGTTATCTGAAACTACAAGTGAAGGGTGGCCAGGCAAACCCATCTCCTCCAGTTGGTCCGGCCCTTGGTTCAAAAGGGTTGAACATCATGGAGTTCTGCAAGCAGTTTAACGCCAGAACTCAGGATAAAATGGGCCAGGTTCTTCCTGTACTTGTGACGATTTATTCGGACAAGTCCTTTGATTTTGTGGTAAAAACGCCACCCGCAGCGATCATGCTGTTGGAGGCAGCAAAGTTGAAGAGTGGTTCTGCTGAACCCAACAGGAAAAAGGTAGGCGCAGTGTCCTGGGATCAGGTGAAAGAAATTGCAGAAGTGAAAATGCCCGATTTGAATGCTTTTCAGGTAGAGTCTGCCATGCGAATGGTAGCCGGTACCGCTAGAAGTATGGGAATCACAGTTTCAGGAAAAGCTCCTTGGGAGGAATAATTCGTAAAAAATGGCTAAGTTAACAAAAAAGAAAAAAGAAGCTCTTTCTAAATACGACCCTAGCCAACACTATTCCCTGGCAGAGGCTTCGTCGTTAGTTAAGGAAATTACAAACACCAAGTTTGATTCCTCCATAGATCTGGATATCCGGTTGGGAGTGGACCCGCGAAAGGCTGACCAAATGGTTAGAGGCGTGGTAGCACTGCCGCATGGAACAGGTAAGGAGTTAAAGGTATTGGTGCTTTGTAGTCCTGACAAAGAAGAAGAAGCCAAAGAGGCAGGAGCCGATTATGTTGGTTTAGACGAGTACATTGCAAAGATTGAAGGGGGATGGACCGACATTGATGTCATCATCACCACTCCAAATGTAATGGCGAAAGTAGGTAGATTGGGTAGGGTTTTGGGTCCGCGAGGACTGATGCCAAATCCAAAGTCCGGTACCGTTACCCTCGATGTGGGGAAGGCGGTTAAAGAAGTGAAGGCTGGTAAAATTGATTTCAAGGTCGATAAATTTGGTATCATTCACGCAAGCGTTGGAAAGGTTTCCTTTACTCCTGAAAAAATTCAGGAAAACGCCCGGGAGTTGATCCTGACTATATCCAAATTGAAACCATCTGCTGCAAAGGGTACTTATTTTAGGAGTATTCATTTATCCAGCACTATGTCTCCGGGTATCGTCATCGATAAAAGTAGTATTCAAGGTATATAATTATGACGAGAGAAGATAAAAAGACCATAATTGAAGAACTTACCGACAAACTGAAGACTACTCCGCATTTTTACATTGCCGATGCGTCGGGGTTCAGCGTGGCCCAAATTAATAGCTTCAGAAAGGTTTGTTTCGAAAAAGGACTGGAATATCGGGTGTATAAGAATACCCTGATCAAAAAAGCCCTTGAAAACCTGGAAGCTGACTATGCCGAACTTGCCGAACAAACACTGAAAGGATTTTCCGGCATCTTGTTTTCACAGGAAGTGGGTAACCTGCCGGCAAAAGTCATCCTTGATTTCCGGAAAAAACTGGGACCTAAGGAGAAACGTCCGGTGTTCAAAGGAGCCTCTGTAGACGGGGATCAATTTCTTGGAGAAGCAAATCTGGAAGTCCTGTCTAAATTGAAATCCAAAGAGGAGTTGGTTGGAGAAGTCATCAGCTTGCTGCAATCTCCGGCTACCAATGTGGTATCTGCGCTTCAAAGCGGTAAAAATATTCTTGCCGGTCTGGTAAAAACCCTGGCCGAGAAAGAAGCTTAATCAAATCATTCAAATTAGTAAAAACAATCAATTTAAATATTTAATACAATGGCAGATCTTAAAGCATTCGCTGAGCAGTTAGTTAACTTGACTGTAAAAGAGGTAAATGAGTTGGCCGCAATTTTGAAAGATGAATATGGTATCGAACCCGCTGCTGCTGCCGCTACTGTAGTAGCTGGAGGTGGAGCCGCTGGCGAAGGTGCTGCTGAAGAAGAAAAAACTTCTTTTGATGTTGTCTTAAAAGCTGCAGGTGGACAAAAATTGGCAGTCGTGAAACTTGTAAAAGAATTGACAGGTTTGGGACTAAAAGAAGCCAAAGAAGTGGTAGACAGCGCTCCTAAAGCTGTAAAAGAAGGAGTAAGCAAAGAAGAAGCCGAAGCGCTTAAAAAGCAACTTGAAGAAGCCGGAGCTGAAGTCGAGCTTAAATAACATTGAATAGCCAACTCCGATTGGATTTGGTTTACCGGTAACAGACCTGACTTATCAGTCAGGTCTTTTCCTGTTTGTGGACAATAAAATAATTATACTTTTTTAAGTGCAAATTGTCCTTTGTTTATAAAAACTTTCACTAAAATTATATACTGCCTTGGCTATCCAGAATCAAACCGAAAGGAAAAGTTTCTCATCCATAAAGGTAGTCAAAGACTATCCGGATTTCTTAGATATTCAACTGCAATCCTTCAAGGATTTCTTCCAGTTGGATACCCCTGCAGAGAAAAGAAGGCAGGATGGTCTGTTCAAGGTATTTTCTGAGAATTTCCCGATCAGTGACTCCCGGGAAAACTTCACCCTTGAATTCATCGACTATACCGTAGATCCCCCAAAATACAATGTTTCCGAAAGCATCGACCGAGGGCTTACGTACTCCGTACCCCTGAAGGCGAAATTGCGGCTGCTTTGCTCCGACGAAGACAACGAGGATTTTGAAACCATCGAGCAGGAGGTATTCCTAGGTAATCTTCCCTACATGACCGAAAAGGGGTCCTTCGTCATCAACGGTGCCGAAAGGGTCATTGTCTCCCAACTGCACCGGTCTCCTGGTGTCTTCTTTGCCCAGAGTAAACATACCAACGGTACCAAACTGTATTCTGCCCGGATCATTCCTTTCAAGGGATCCTGGATCGAATTTGCGACCGATATCAATAACGTGATGTACGCCTATATTGACCGGAAAAAGAAGTTTCCGGTAACAACCCTGTTGCGGGCGATTGGCTATGGATCGGATAAGCAAATTTTGGATTTGTTCGGACTTTCGGAGGAAGTGGAGTCCAACAAATCAACGCTGAAGAAAATTATTGGGAGAAAACTGGCAGCCCGCGTATTGCGGACCTGGGTGGAGGATTTTGTCGACGAAGATACCGGGGAAGTGGTGTCCATCGACCGAAACGAAGTGTTGCTCGAAAGGGACAGTATTCTTACAGACGAAGACATTGATCTGATCCTTGAATCCGGCACGAAAAGCGTAATCCTACACCGGGAAGACGTAAACATTGCTGACTATTCGATCATCTACAATACCCTTCAGAAAGATAATTCCAACTCCGAAAAGGAGGCGGTAGAGGTGATTTACCGGCAGCTGAGAAATACCGAAGCACCGGATGAAGCCACCGCAAGAGAGGTCATTCACGGCCTTTTCTTCTCTGACAAGCGGTACGACCTGGGAGAAGTAGGCCGGTACCGAATCAACAAGAAGTTAGGGCTCAACATCGATGCCGAAAAGATCGTGTTGACTACCGAGGACATTATTTCGATTGTAAAATACCTGATCGGCTTGATCAATTCGAAAGCAGTAGTAGACGATATTGATCACCTGAGCAACCGCCGGGTACGAACGGTGGGCGAGCAGCTTTACAGTCAATTCGGGGTAGGACTCGCCCGAATGGCCCGCACCATACGCGAGCGGATGAATGTACGGGACAACGAAGATTTCAAACCGGTTGATCTGATTAATGCCAGGACCTTGTCTTCGGTAATTAATTCCTTTTTTGGCACCAACCAGTTGAGCCAGTTTATGGACCAAACCAACCCCCTCGCCGAACTTACACACAAGCGTAGGTTGTCGGCTTTGGGTCCGGGTGGACTATCCAGGGAGCGTGCCGGATTTGAGGTTCGGGATGTTCACTACACCCATTACGGGCGTTTGTGTACGATCGAGACTCCTGAAGGTCCAAATATTGGATTGATATCTTCTCTCTGTGTGCATGCAAAGGTGAACAGCATGGGCTTTCTCGAAACACCTTACCGAAAAGTAAGCGAGGGAAAAGTGAGTATGAATGTGGAAGACATTGTATTCCTTACGGCCGAAGAAGAAGATGATAACAACATTGCCCAGGCCAATGCACCTTTGGATGAAAAAGGGAATTTTGTTAACGATAAGGTAAAAGCCAGATTTGAGGGTGATTTCCCTGTATTGGAACCCAAAGAGATTTCCTACATGGACGTTGCGCCCAACCAGATTGTTTCTGTGGCGGCTTCGTTGATTCCGTTTCTGGAGCATGACGATGCCAACCGGGCACTCATGGGCTCGAACATGCAGCGCCAGGCGGTTCCTCTTTTGAAGGCGGAAGCGCCAATCGTTGGTACGGGACTCGAAGGCAAGGCCGCGATCGATTCACGTTCCCTTATTTTGGCAGAAGCGGATGGCGTAGTCGACTACGTGGACGCCGAAAAAATCGTATTAAAATACGAACTGTCCAGCGACGAACTGTTGGTCAATTTTAGTGACGAATACAAAACATACGATCTGATTAAGTTCAGAAGGACAAACCAGGACACTACCATCAACCTGACTCCCATCGTTTTGAAGGGACAGAAAGTAGTGAAAGGTCAGGTGCTGGTCGAAGGGTATTCTACCAATAAAGGAGAACTGGCCTTGGGTAAAAACCTGCTGGTGGCCTACATGCCTTGGCAGGGATACAACTTCGAGGATGCCATTGTAATTTCCGAGCGGGTGGTACGGGAGGATATATTTACCTCCATTCACATCGAAGAGTTTCAGCTGGAGGTTCGGGATACCAAACGAGGGGAGGAAGAACTAACCTCTGAAATTCCGAATGTATCCGAAGACGCGGTCAAAAACCTCGACGAAAACGGGATTATCCGCGTTGGATCGGAGATCAAAGAAGGCGACATCATCATCGGTAAAATTACACCAAAGGGTGAGACGGATCCGACTCCGGAAGAGAAGCTGCTACGGGCGATCTTTGGTGATAAGGCTGGTGATGTAAAAGATGCTTCCTTGAAAGCCTCTCCCTCCTTAAACGGAGTGGTGATTGAGACCAAATTATTTTCCAGACCGAAAAAAGACAAGGATCTCCGGGCCAAGGCCAAAGCTGAGGTAGAGCGCTTGAAACAAAAGTACAGCAAGGATTTGTTGGCTGTTCGTGCCAAGATGATTGAGAAACTCGTTCAGATCCTGAAAGGGAAAGTTTCGAACGGCGTGCGCCATAAATTTGGAGATGAGATCATCAGCAAAGGCGTCAAGTTTAACTACCAAAACATCGAGAACAACCTGTTTCCAGCCAAAAACCCGTATAGGGACGAGAGCAACTACAATGTAGCGGAGGAGGTTAACCTGATATCCGATATTATTTTGGATGATTGGACCGACGACGAGCACGTAAACCTTTTGGTGCAGAAACTGGTGAAGAACTATACGAACACGCGTAACGAGATTTCCGGAATTTTCAAACGGGATAAATTCACGCTGGAAGTTGGGGACGAGTTGCCCGCAGGTATCGTTCAGCTGGCCAAGGTTTACGTTGCCAAGAAGCGAAAGCTAAAAGTGGGGGATAAAATGGCCGGTCGGCACGGTAACAAAGGCATCGTGGCCCGAATTGTTCGGGATGAGGACATGCCTTTCCTGGAAGACGGTTCTCCCATGGACATCGTGTTGAATCCGCTTGGCGTACCATCGCGAATGAACATTGGTCAGATTTTTGAAACCGTATTGGCTTGGGCTGGCAGGACGTTGGGTAAGACCTACGCCACGCCGATCTTTGATGGGGCGACCACGGAAGAAGTTGCGGCCGAACTTGAGAAGGCAGGTCTTCCCTCTTTCGGGAGAACGTACCTGTACGATGGATTGACGGGTAAGAAGTTTGACCAACCGGTGACGGTAGGAATTTCCTACATGTTGAAGTTGGGTCACCTCGTGGACGACAAGATGCATGCACGGTCCATTGGACCGTATTCGTTGATTACCCAACAGCCCCTGGGTGGAAAGGCCCAATTTGGCGGTCAGCGTTTTGGAGAAATGGAAGTATGGGCCTTGGAGGCTTTCGGTGCGTCACACGTATTGCGGGAGATCCTGACGGTGAAATCGGATGATGTCATCGGGCGGGCCAAAGCCTATGAATCCATTGTAAAGGGCGAAAATTTGCCAAAAGCAAATATCCCTGAGTCGTTTAACGTACTGGTACACGAACTCCGGGGACTTGCATTGGAAATTACGCTTGACTAACTTAGAAACCATTAGGCCTTTCGGGGTCTTCAACTACACACAAAAACTATGGCGTTCAGAAAAAATAAGAAACTAAACAACGACTTTTCCAGAGTCACCATAAGTTTGGCTTCTCCGGAGTCCATTTTGGACAGTTCGCATGGGGAAGTTACGCAGCCGGAAACCATCAACTACCGAACGTATAAGCCTGAGATGGGCGGGTTGTTTTGCGAGCGGATATTTGGTCCGGTCAAGGACTGGGAATGTCATTGTGGAAAATACAAGCGCATACGATACAAGGGGATTATTTGTGACCGTTGTGGAGTGGAAGTGACAGAAAAGAAGGTACGAAGGGAGCGGATGGGACACATCGAACTGGTGGTTCCCGTTGCACATATCTGGTACTTCAAGTCCTTACCCAATAAGATTGGTTACCTGTTGGGATTGCCTACAAAGAAATTGGATCAAATCGTCTATTACGAGCGATACGTCGTGATACAGGCTGGAGCGAAGGCAGACGATGGCCTGCAATACCTGGATTTTTTGACCGAAGACGAGTACCTGGATATCATGGACAAGCTTCCGAAAGAAAACCAAATGCTGGATGATGACGATCCCAATAAATTCATCGCCAAAATGGGTGCGGAGGCATTGGAGATGCTCCTCGCCAGGTTGGATTTGGATGACCTGTCGTACAGCCTGCGGCATCAGGCAGCTACCGATACTTCCCAACAGCGAAAGGCAGAGGCCTTGAAGCGGTTGAAAGTAGTCGAAGCGTTTCGGGATGCCCGAACTAGAATCGAAAACCGACCCGAATGGATGGTTGTGCGGATGGTTCCGGTAATTCCACCCGAACTTCGCCCGCTGGTTCCTCTGGACGGAGGGAGATTTGCTACCTCGGATCTGAACGACCTTTACCGCCGTGTAATCATACGAAACAATCGTCTGAAGCGCTTGATCGACATAAAAGCGCCCGAAGTCATTCTTAGAAACGAAAAAAGAATGCTTCAGGAGGCGGTGGATTCCCTGTTCGACAATTCCCGAAAGGTGAATGCCGTACGTTCGGATGGTAATCGAGCCTTGAAATCCCTTTCCGACATGTTGAAAGGAAAGCAGGGACGTTTCCGTCAAAACCTGCTGGGTAAACGAGTGGATTATTCTGGTCGTTCCGTGATCGTGGTAGGTCCGGAACTGAAATTGCACGAATGCGGTCTCCCGAAGAACATGGCAGCCGAGCTTTTCAAGCCTTTTATTATTCGAAAACTTATCGAAAGAGGCATCGTAAAGACGGTGAAGTCCGCAAAGAAAATCGTGGACAGAAAAGATCCGGTAGTATGGGATATCCTGGAAAATGTACTGAAAGGGCACCCGGTATTACTGAACCGTGCACCGACCCTGCACCGATTGGGAATTCAGGCATTTCAACCCAAGTTGATTGAAGGCAAAGCGATTCAGTTGCACCCCTTGGTGTGTACCGCCTTTAATGCGGATTTTGATGGGGATCAGATGGCGGTTCACGTGCCATTGGGACACGAAGCAATTCTGGAGGCATCTACTCTGATGCTCTCCTCTCATAACATCCTTAACCCGGCAAATGGAGCACCTATTACCGTTCCTTCTCAGGACATGGTATTGGGATTGTACTACGTGACCAAAGGGATGAAATCCACGGAAGAAATTCCGGTGGAAGGAGAGGGCATGACGTTCTATGGACAGGAGGAAGTCCTTATCGCACTGAATGAGGGGGCCATTTCCAAGCATGCCCATGTAAAATGTAAAGTAAAAGTAAGAAACGAAGACGGTTCACTTTCCGAGAAAATCGTCGATACGGTGGCTGGCAGGCTTATTTTTAATCAGTTTGTGCCCGAGCAGGTTGGTTTTGTCAACGAATTGTTGACGAAAAAGAAGTTGCAGCAGATCATCGCGGAGGTCGTGAAGATTTGCGGTATCGCCCGCTCGGCTCAGTTTTTGGACGACATTAAGCACCTGGGATTCCAGATGGCCTACCAGGGCGGATTGTCCATGGGACTGGACGATGTGATTATTCCGGAAGACAAAGAACCGCTGATCGAAAAAGCGAAAAGTGAAGTCGATCAGGTATGGAACAACTACCTGATGGGCTTAATCACCGACAACGAACGGTACAATCAGGTAATCGATATCTGGACCCGAACCAACTCTAACCTGACGAATATTCTGATGCGTCAGATGGAAGAGGACAATCAGGGATTCAATGCCATTTATATGATGATGCACTCCGGAGCCCGGGGTTCCAGAGAGCAGATTCGTCAGTTGGGAGGCATGAGGGGCTTGATGGCCAAGCCGCAGAAAAACCTTCAGGGATCTGTTGGAGAAATCATCGAGAACCCCATTCTGTCCAACTTTAAAGAAGGATTGGATGTATTGGAATACTTTATTTCTACGCACGGAGCTAGAAAGGGTCTGGCGGATACCGCACTAAAAACAGCCGATGCCGGGTACCTTACCCGGCGATTGGTGGACGTGGCACAGGACATGATTATCTCGGAAGAGGATTGTGGAACCCTACGGGGGCTGGTTGTTCAGGCCCTGAAGGACAACGACGAAATCGTTGAGCCGCTGTCCGAGCGCGTCGTGGGTAGGATTGCGGTGCACGACGTGATCGACCCAATTTCCGACGAAGTGATCATCGAATCCGGTGAGGAGATTACGGACATTGTGGCCAAAGCCATTGATGACTCCGCAGTAGAAGAAATCGAGATCAGATCCGTACTTACCTGCGAAACCCGTAGGGGGGTATGTTCCAAATGCTACGGACGCAACCTGGCAACCGGCAAGCAAGTACAAGTAGGCGAGTCGGTAGGCGTGATTGCTGCCCAGTCCATTGGAGAGCCCGGGACGCAGTTGACGCTACGAACCTTCCACGTGGGAGGTACCGCTTCAAATATTTCCGTAGAAGCCAGCATCAACTCCAAGTTTGACGGTGTGGTGGAATTTGAGGAAGAATTGCGTTGGATTAAGACCACCAATAAGGATGGGGACGAAGTTTCCATTGTGATGGGCAGGTCCGGAGAGATCAAAGTGAACGACGTAAAGTCTGGAAAAACACTGGTCTCCAACCACGTTCCATACGGAGCGATCCTGAACGTAACGGACGGTCAAAAAATCGCTAAAGGCGAATCCCTGTGTACATGGGATCCGTACAATGCGGTAATTTTGTCGGAGTTTGACGGGAAAGTCGATTTTGAAGCCATCATTGAGGGAATCACCTACAAAGAGGTGGCAGATGATCAGACCGGATACCGGGAAAAAGTAATCATTGATACCAAGGATAAGACCAAAAACCCGGCGGTGGTAGTTGCGCATGGCGAGGAATCCAAGTCGTACAACATTCCAGTGGGAGCCCACCTTTCGGTGGAGAAGGGCGAAGACGTGAAAGCCGGTCAGATTTTGGTAAAAATCCCTCGGTCTGTGGGTAAAACCCGGGACATTACCGGTGGTTTGCCACGAGTTACGGAATTGTTTGAAGCGAGAAACCCTTCCAATCCGGCAGTGGTCTCTGAAATAGACGGTGTAGTGATTTACGGTGGTATCAAGCGGGGTAACCGGGAGATTTTTATTGAATCCAGAGATGGGGTGAAGAAGCGCTACATGGTTTCTCTTTCCAAGCACATTTTGGTTCAGGAAAACGACTTTATCCGCGCAGGAGAACCCCTGTCGGATGGGGCCATCACCCCCAACGATATCCTATCGATCAAAGGGCCTACAGCGGTACAGGAGTACCTGGTCAACGAGATTCAGGAGGTATACCGATTGCAGGGCGTGAAAATCAATGATAAGCACATCGAGGTGATCGTCAGTCAGATGATGCAGAAAGTAGAAATACTGGACGCAGGTGACACGGGATTTTTGCAAAATCAGATTGTGGACAAATGGGCGTTCCGTGAGGAAAACGACATGATTCTGGATAAAAAAGTTGTCATGGATGCGGGTGACTCTGCTACCCTGAAACCGGGAATGATCATCACGGCCAGAAGGCTGCGGGACGAGAACTCCAGTCTGAAGCGGAAGGACATGAAACTGGTTCAGGTGCGGGATGCACAGACTGCGGTATCACAGCCTACACTACAGGGAATAACCGCTTCCTCCTTGGGAACAGAGAGCTTTATCTCTGCGGCTTCTTTTCAGGAAACCACCAAGGTATTGAGCGAAGCAGCCATTCGTGGCAAGCGAGACGAACTGTTGGGACTGAAGGAAAACGTGATCGTGGGTCATTTGATTCCCGCTGGAACGGGTCAACGTAAGTTTAATAACTTGATCGTAGGATCGAAAGAAGAATACGAACTACTGACGGCTGAGAAAGAAAACAGCACTAAAAAAGTTCGTGAAACGATAAAATAAGGAGATAGCTTGCAAAAAAGGGTCTGCACAATGCGGCAGGCCCTTTTTTATTCAAACACTGGTAACTCATGGAAGACGACACTACACCTGATAACGAGCAGCAACAGCAGATCAACGTGGAATTGAGCGACGAGGTGGCTGAGGGGATCTATTCCAACCTGGCCATGATCGCCCATTCCAACTCTGAATTTGTTGTCGATTTTATCCGCTTAATGCCGGGTATTACCAAGGCCAAGGTAAAAGCAAGGATCATCATGACGCCCGACCATGCCAAGCGTTTGTTGCTGGCATTAAAAGACAATATTGAGAAGTATGAAAAAGCTTTTGGGAAAATTGAAGGTGGTAACGATGCCCCTAGGTTTCCTTTGAATTTTGGTGGTACCCTGGGCGAAGCCTGATGGCTTTTCTGTAAACGTGCGAGGCGGGGAACAGGAGCCAATGTACGATTCACCGAAAGCTAAAATATAAGTCCTTAATTTTGTTTGTTTTATTGATTTGTTTACCTTTGCAATCCGAAATTTATAAGTTTAAAAGCAGAATAATTAATTTATCTATTAATGCCTACTATACAACAGTTAGTTAGAAAAGGTAGAACCACTCTAGAGAGTAAGTCCAAGTCAAGAGCCTTGGATGCCTGTCCTCAGAGGAGGGGTGTGTGCACCAGGGTGTACACCACCACGCCGAAAAAGCCTAATTCTGCCATGAGAAAGGTAGCCAGGGTTCGATTGACCAACGGGAAAGAGGTCAATGCGTACATTCCAGGAGAAGGTCACAACCTGCAGGAGCACTCCATCGTGTTAATCCGGGGTGGACGGGTGAAGGATTTGCCAGGGGTACGGTACCACATCATTCGTGGAGCCTTGGATACTGCCGGTGTGAAAGACCGAAAGCAGGGTCGTTCCAAGTACGGAGCGAAGCGTCCAAAGGCCGCCAAAAAGTAATTATTTAATCCGAGAATAAAATGAGAAAAGCGAAACCAAAAAAGAGGTATATTCTTCCTGATCCCAAATTCAATGACACGTTGGTCACCAGGTTTGTCAATTGTTTGATGGTGGATGGTAAGAAAAGTATTGCCTACCGAATCTTCTACGATGCCATAGAAAAGGTAGAGGAAAAAGTAGGTGAGAATGGTCTTGAGGTTTGGAAAAAAGCGCTTAACAATATTACTCCCGCTGTAGAGGTGAAGAGTCGTAGGGTTGGGGGTGCAACTTTCCAGGTACCTTTGGAAGTAAGACCAGAACGGAAAATTTCCCTGGGTATCAAGTGGATGATCACTTTTGCCAGAAAGAGGGGCGAGAAAACCATGATGGATCGATTGGCGGGGGAGATTATTTCTGCATCCAAAGGTGAAGGAGCTGCGGTAAAGAAAAAGGATGACACGCATAGAATGGCAGAGGCCAATAAAGCATTCTCGCATTTTAGATTTTAATAGATAATGGCAAAAAAAGACTTAAAATATTTAAGAAACATCGGTATCATGGCTCACATTGACGCCGGAAAGACGACCACTTCCGAGCGTATTTTGTATTACACCGGCTTGTCTCACAAGATTGGTGAAGTACACGATGGAGCGGCTACCATGGACTGGATGGAGCAGGAGCAAGAAAGAGGCATCACCATTACCTCTGCCGCCACTACTACCAAGTGGAAGTATCCGACTGTTCAAGGAGTTGCCAACGACGATACCAAAGACTATCAGATCAACCTGATCGATACTCCCGGTCACGTGGATTTTACCGTAGAGGTAGAACGATCGCTTCGGGTGTTGGATGGTGCAGTGGCCTTATTCTGTGCCGTATCTGGTGTGGAGCCACAATCTGAAACCGTCTGGAGACAAGCCGATAAATACCACGTGCCAAGAATTTGTTTTGTCAACAAAATGGACCGGGCAGGAGCAGACTTTTTTAATGCTGTCGCCGAAATAAAAGATAAATTGGGTGCCAATCCGGTGCCCCTTCAGATTCCGATTGGAGCTGAAGAAACGTTTAAAGGGGTGGTCGATCTGATTACCAATCAGGCAGTAGTCTGGAATGAAGAAGATCAGGGCATGACCTACAAGGTGATTGAGATTCCCGAAGATCTGAAAGAGACTGTTGCGGAATATCGGCAAAGCCTAATTGAGCAAGTTGCATCGTATGACGAGGCCTTGATGGAAAAGTTCTTTGAGGACGAGAACTCCATCACAAAGGAAGAAATGATGGCGGCCATCCGTAAAGCCGTAATCAACATGGATTTTTCTCCGGTACTCTGTGGTTCGGCGTTTAAAAACAAAGGAGTGCAGGCCCTGCTGGATGCCGTTATTGCGTACTTGCCTTGTCCGTTAGATTTGCCGCCTGTCAAGGGTACCAATCCGGATACCGAAGAGCCAGTAGTACGCCACCCGGATAGCGACGACCATTTTGCTGCCCTGGCGTTTAAAATTGCTACGGATCCGTTTGTAGGGCGTCTGGCCTTTATGCGGGTGTATTCCGGCAAACTGGAGGCCGGTTCGTATGTGTTCAACACCCGGACCGACAAAAAAGAACGTATTTCCCGATTGCTTCAAATGCACTCCAACAAGCAAAACCCCATCGATCGCGTAGAAGCGGGAGATATTTGCGCCGGTGTTGGGTTCAAGGACATTAAGACAGGGGATACGCTTTGCGATGAAAAGCATAAGGTGGTACTCGAAGAGATGACGTTCCCAGAGCCGGTAATCGGCTATGCCATTGAGGCCAAGACACAGGCCGATGTGGATAAATTGGGAATGGCTATTTCCAAATTGGTAGAGGAAGATCCTACACTGCATGTAAATACCGACCACGAAACTGGTCAGGTTATCTTGCGAGGCATGGGCGAACTTCACCTTGAAATCATTATCGATCGCTTAAAGCGGGAGTTCAAAGTTGAAATCAACCAGGGTGCACCGCAGGTGGCTTACAAGGAAGCCTTGTTTGCCAGTGTTGAGCACAAGGAAGTATACAAGAAACAAACCGGTGGTAAAGGTAAATTTGCCGATATTGTTTTTGAGATTGGTCCAAGAGAGCCAGAACCAGAAACCAATGAAATCAAGCAAGGGTTGGATTTTGTGAATGGCATTGTGGGTGGTGTGATCCCGAAGGAATTTATCCCAGCCATTCAAAAGGGTTTTGCAGAAGCGATGAAAAACGGTCCATTGGCCGGTTATCCCATCGAGTCAATGAAGGTAAGGTTGTTTCATGGATCTTTCCACGACGTGGATTCGGATTCCCTTTCTTTTGAGATGGCCGCCAGGATTGGTTTCAAGGAGGCTGCAAAGAAATGTAAGCCGCAGTTATTGGAGCCCATTATGGCAGTAGAGGTCGTTTCTCCCGATGAGTACACAGGACCCGTTACCGGTGACCTTAACCGTAGAAGAGGCCTAATGAAGGGAATGGATACAAAAGGTGCAGCCACGGTAATCAAAGCTTCCGTGCCCTTATCTGAGCTGTTTGGGTATGTTACCGATTTAAGGACCATATCTTCCGGGCGGGCATCTGCTTCCCTTACATTTTCCCACTACGATCCTGTACCAACCAATATTGCTGAAGGCATCATTGCCAAAGTAAAAGGAGAGAAGGCTTAAATCAATCGAAAATGAATCAGAAAATCAGAATAAAATTAAAGTCATACGATCACAGTCTGGTGGATAAGTCATCGGAGAAGATTGTGAAAGCTGTAAAATCCACAGGTGCCGTGGTAGTAGGACCAATTCCGCTACCTACGAAGAAAGAGAAGTTCACCGTGTTAAAGTCTCCCCATGTCAACAAGAAGGCCCGGGAGCAGTTTCAGCTGTGCACGTACAAGCGACTTGTAGATATTTACTCCAATAGTTCCAAAACGGTGGATGCTTTAATGAAAATTGAGCTTCCTAGCGGTGTGGATGTAGAGATCAAGGTCTGACCTGATCGGAAGCGAGCTAAAAATAAGCCCGTGCCAGTATTGGTACGGGCTTTTTAGGTTCACGGTAATTGGTCCGGCCGGACTTACGGAAAATATTCTCTTGCAGAATGCTTTTGAGGTAGCTAATTGTTTGAAAATATTCAGGTTGCGGTTTGCAAGCTGGAATTAAATTACTAACTTTGCAATCCTTTAAAAGGGCACAGGTGTGTAAATGCTTGTGTATCATCGTATATTATATATCCAAAGATGTCTGGAATTATAGGTAAGAAAATCGGAATGACTAGTATTTTTAGTGCCGATGGACGTAATGTCGCATGCACGTTAATAGAAGCTGGTCCTTGCGTAGTGACGCAAGTAAAAAATGTAGAAACAGACGGGTACAACGCTGTACAATTGGCATATGGGGAGCGTAAGGAAAAGAATACGCCCAAGCCGTTGATTGGCCATTTCAAAAAGGCTGGCACCACGCCAAAGCAGAAAGTTGTTGAATTCAGGGATTTCAGAGTGGAATTCGAAGGACAGGTAGACATGGGTAAAACCGTGATCTCCGATCAGGTTTTTGTGGAAGGAGATTTCGTGGATGCCATCGGAACCTCCAAGGGAAAAGGATTTCAGGGTGTAGTAAAGCGGCACGGCTTTGGTGGTGTTGGTGGAGCTACACACGGGCAGCACAACCGGGCACGTCATCCAGGTTCCATCGGTGCCTGCTCCTGGCCTTCCAGGGTATTTAAGGGCATGCGAATGGCCGGAAGAACCGGAGGCAACAGGGTTAAGGTACTTAATTTACGTGTGCTGAAAATTTACCCTGAAAAAAACCTGCTTTTAGTAAGCGGGTCCATTCCGGGAGCCAAAAATTCTTTTGTGATTCTAGAGAAGTAAGAAGATGGAATTAGCAATATTAAAACAAACCGGTGAAGATACCGGACGGAAAATCACGCTCTCTGAGGATATTTTTGCTCTGGAGCCGAATGATCATGCGATTTACCTGGATGTCAAACAATACCTGGCAAACAAAAGACAGGGAACGCATAAGTCAAAGGAAAGAGCGGAGATTTCCGGTTCTACCAAGAAGATTAAGAAACAAAAAGGTACCGGTGGGGCTCGTGCAGGTTCTATCAAATCTCCCGTTTTCAGGGGAGGAGGTAGGGTATTTGGCCCGAAACCCCGGGATTATTCCTTTAAGTTAAATAAAAAGTTAAAACAGGTCGCCAGAAAATCAGCGCTTTCCTACAAAGCAAAGGAAAATGGGCTGTTGGTACTGGAAGACCTGGTTTTTGACGCGCCACGCACCAAAGATTACATCAGTCTGCTTACCAACCTGTCCCTGCTGGGAAAGAAAACGCTACTGGTGGTGGCCGAAAACAACAAGAATCTGTACCTGTCCTCCAGGAATTTGCAGAAAACCAAGGTCAGAATGGTGGACGAGTTGAACACCTATGAGCTGTTAGATGCAGATAGTTTAGTCCTTTGTGAAGGTGCAGTGAGTAAATTAGAAACCCTTTTATCGAAGTAAAATCATGGATATATTAAAAAGACCTTTGATTACGGAAAAGATCTCTGCCATGAACGAACGTGGGGTCTATGGTTTTGTAGTGGAAAAAACTGCTAAAAAGCCGCAGATCAAAGCCGCCGTGGAAAAAATGTACGGGGTGAAGGTAGTGGACGTGCGCACCATGCGCTACGCGGCCAAGAAAAAGACCAGGTACACCAAATCCAAAATCGTGTCCGGGTACACCAACACGTTTAAGAAAGCAATGGTACAGGTAGCAGAAGGTGAAATCATTGATTTTTACGGAGAAATTTAATTGAATCAAAGCAATGGCAGTTAAGAAATTAAAACCTGTAACCCCCGGTACCCGATTTAGAGTAGCTCCTTCTTTCGATGAGATTACAAAATCAACCCCGGAAAAGAGCCTTTTGGCTCCTTTGAAGAAGTCCGGTGGCAGGAACCATACCGGTAAGATGACCTCCAGGTACATTGGAGGTGGGCATAAGAGAAAACTAAGGATCGTTGACTTTAAGCGGGAGAAAGAAGGGATTCCAGCCGTGGTAAAGAGTATTGAGTACGATCCAAACCGAACCGCCCGAATCGCCTTGTTGTACTACGCAGACGGCGCGAAGGCCTACATGCTTGCGCCCGAAGGGCTTGAGGTAGGTCAGACCGTATCTTGTGGGGAAAAGGCTGCGCCCGAAGTGGGGAATACACTGTTTTTAAAGAATATCCCCCTGGGTACCATCATTCACAATATTGAGTTGAAGCCTGGAAAAGGTGGTGCGATGGCGCGAAGTGCAGGTGGCTACGCCCAGTTGTTGGCCAGGGAAGGAAAGTACGTAACGGTAAAACTTCCCTCCGGTGAGATGCGCATGGTGTTGAGTACCTGCAAAGCGACGATTGGAACCGTATCCAACGGAGATCATATGAACGTGGTACTTGGAAAAGCAGGTCGAAAGAGATGGTTGGGAAGAAGACCGAGAACCAGAGGTGTGGCCATGAACCCTGTTGATCACCCGATGGGTGGTGGGGAAGGCCGTTCTTCGGGAGGGCATCCTCGTTCCAGAACTGGCTTGTTGGCGAAGGGTAAAAAGACCCGTTCGCGCAAGAAGTATTCCAATAAATTTATCATAAGCAGAAGATCTAAGTAACATGGCACGTTCGTTAAAAAAAGGCCCGTATATAGAGCATCATTTGGCAAAGAAGGTGGACGTCATGAATGAGTCCGGAAAGAAATCCGTGATCAAGACCTGGTCAAGGCGGTCCATGATATCACCGGATTTTGTTGGGCATACCTTTGCAGTGCATAACGGAAATAAATTTATTCCAGTTTTTGTTACCGACAACATGGTGGGCCACAAGCTGGGGGAATTTGCACCTACACGAAATTTCCGTGGACACATCGCCAAAAAAGATAAAGGAAAGAGATAATCATGGAAGCAATAGCAAAATTAAAAAATGTTCCAACCTCTCCGAGGAAAATGCGTTTGGTTGCAGATCTGGTCAGAGGGAAGAAAGTAGGTCACGCCTTAAGTATCCTTAAGTTTACGCCCAACCATGGTGCCATCAGGCTTGAAAAGCTGTTGTTGTCAGCGATCGCAAACTGGCAGGCTAAAAATCCAGACGAGAAACTGGAAGATGCGGAGCTGTATGTGAAGACGATTGCTGTGGATAGCGGCAGGATGTTGAAAAGGCTACGACCTGCACCCCAGGGAAGAGCCCACCGAATCCGCAAAAGATCAAATCATGTAACGTTAGTTGTGGACTCCTATGAAGGAGGCGTTACCGCTGAAAGTGTTGAATCAAATGAAAATGAAGACTAGAATATGGGACAAAAAGTTAACCCAATCGGTTTAAGGCTTGGTATCATAAAGGGGTGGGACTCTAACTGGTATGGTGGACGTGATTTCGCCGAGAAGCTTTACGAAGACCAGAATATCAGAAATTATGTATTTGCCAGGATTCCCAAGGGAGGTATTTCCAAGGTTATCATCGAGCGTACCCTCAAGCGGATTACCCTGACCATTCAGACGGCTCGTCCTGGAGTAGTTATCGGTAAAGGTGGTTCTGAGGTTGATAAATTGAGAGAAGAGCTGAAGAAGCTTACCAATAAGGATGTTCAGATCAACATATTTGAGATCAAACGTCCGGAGTTGGATGCCAAGTTGGTGGGAGAATCTATTGCCCAGCAATTGGAGGCGCGGATTTCTTTTCGAAGGGCGATGAAACAGTCGATTGCTGCCACCATGCGTGTAGGTGCAGAAGGCATCAAGGTGAAGCTCTCCGGGAGATTGGGAGGAGCTGAGATGGCCAGATCCGAGATGTACAAGGAGGGTAGAATTCCCCTGCACACCATTCGTGCGGACGTGGATTATGCCATTTCTGAGGCGCAAACGGTATATGGGAAAATCGGTATTAAAGTATGGATCTTCAAGGGTGAGGTGTACGGCAAACGAGATCTTTCTCCAAATTTGAGTTCCGCTAGCGATGCTAAGGGCAATGCGCCAGCTGGAAACAGACGTAGGAGAGAGGGTGGTGGCCCCAAGAGAAGAAAAAGAAATAATTAAACATCTTTAACTGAGCGATCATGTTACAGCCAAGAAGAACGAAATTTAGAAAAATGCATAAAGGGAGGATCAAGGGGATTGCCCAAAGAGGCCACACGTTGGCTTTTGGCAACTTCGGCATCAAATCCCTTGAGCCTGGATGGATCACTTCGAGACAGATAGAAGCGGCCCGTATTGCCATGACGCGAGCCATGAAGCGGGAAGGACAGGTTTGGATTCGAATTTTTCCAGATAAACCCATTACCAAGAAGCCTGCAGAGGTACGAATGGGAAAAGGTAAAGGAGCGCCCGAATATTGGGTAGCGGTGATTAAGCCGGGGACGATCCTTTTTGAAGCAACGGGAGTTTCGGTGGAAGTAGCGCAGGAAGCGTTGCGACTGGCCCAACAAAAGCTACCGGTAAGCACAAAGTTTGTCGTACGTAGAGATTACGCTGGATCATAAGATGATGAAAAATTCCGAAATCAACGCTCTGACGGAGAGCGAAATCACAGAGCGCATTGCCGCAGAAAAGGAGAACCTGACAAAATTACGTTTTGCTCACGCGATATCTCCGATAGAGAATCCAAATAGAATTAGAGAATCAAGACGTTTGGTTGCGAGGTTGCATACTTTTTTACGAGCCAAACAACTAGCTAAATAAGAAACACAATGGCTACAATAGAAAGAAACCTTCGTAAAGAAAGAATCGGTAAGGTGGTTAGCAACAAGATGGACAAGTCCATCACCGTAGCTGTGGAGCGGAGAGTAAAACATCCTATTTACGGTAAATTTGTTGGGAAAACCACCAAATTCACTGCTCATGACGAAAACAACGAATGCAACCCGGGAGACCTGGTGCGCATCAGTGAAACGCGTCCGCTGAGTAAAAATAAACGTTGGAGATTGGTAGAAATAATTGAAAGGGCTTTATAAATCATGATACAGCAGGAATCCAGATTAAGTGTAGCGGACAATTCAGGCGCCAAAGAAGTGCTTGTCATTCGCGTATTGGGTGGTACCAAAAGAAGGTACGCCTCTATTGGAGACAAGGTTGTGGTCACGGTAAAATCAGCCCTCTCATCCAGTAATATGAAAAAAGGTACCGTTTCAAAAGCGGTGATCGTGCGGACGCGAAAAGAAGTCCGAAGAAAAGACGGGTCCTATATCCGGTTTGAAGACAACGCTGCCGTGCTCCTCAATAACAACGACGAACCCAGGGGGACCCGTATTTTCGGTCCCGTCGCCCGGGAACTCAGGGAGAAGCAGTTTATGAAAATTGTATCTTTGGCCCCCGAAGTATTGTAAACATGGAAAGAAAATTCAATAAGCAACCCAAATTGCACATCAAATCCGGAGATACCGTTTTGATCATCGCCGGAGATGAAAAAGGCAAAAAAGGTAAAATCCTTTCTGTCGATCAGGCCAAACGAAGGGCCATAGTGGAAGGAATGAATATGGTAACCAAACATATCAAACCGACGGCCACTACGCCTCAAGGAGGTATCGAGAAGAAAGAGGCTCCCATTCACATTAGTAACCTAAAGTTGGTGGATCCCAAAACGGGAGACGCGACACGAATTGGGAGAAAACGAAATGAGGACGGAAAATTAGTAAGGTACTCTAAGAAAACAGGGGAGGTGATCAATGGCTAAACCTAGATTAAAAGAAAAATTCGATAACGAAATCACGGCTGAGCTGAAGGAAAAGTTTCAGTTTACCAGCGTGATGCAGGTACCTAAGTTGACCAAAATAGTGTTGAATAAAGGTATCGGTGCTGCTGTAGCGGATAAAAAGCTAGTGGACCAGGGAGTGGAAGAGCTTTCACTCATTACCGGTCAACGAGCCGTCGCGACAAAAGCAAAGAATTCTATTTCCAATTTCAAATTGAGAGACGGGATGCCGATCGGAGCGAAGGTTACCTTGCGGGGAGACCGCATGTACGAATTCCTTGATCGGTTGGTTAGCATTGCATTGCCAAGGGTTCGGGATTTCAAAGGGATCTCTGACAAAGGTTTTGACGGCCGGGGAAATTACACCTTGGGTGTTACCGAACAAATCATTTTCCCCGAAATCAGCATCGAAAAGGTAAACCGGATTTCCGGAATGGATATCACGCTTGTTACCAGTACCAACAGTGACGACGAAGCCTACGCCTTGTTGAAGTCCCTGGGAATGCCTTTCGTAAACAAAAATAAAGTAGAATAACCATGGCAAGAGAATCAATCAAAGCCCGCGAGAGAAAAAGAGAACGATTGGTGGCAAAATATGCCAAAAAACGTGCGGAACTCAAGGCGGCAGGTGATTATGAAGCATTGGACAAGCTTCCTAAAAATGCCTCTCCAGTAAGACTTCATAACCGGTGCAAACTTACAGGCCGACCCAAAGGATACATGAGAAAATTTGGTATCAATCGGGTGACTTTCAGAGAAATGGCTTCGGCGGGAAAAATTCCAGGTGTAACCAAGTCTAGCTGGTAAAAATTATATAATAGTTTTTATTCTAAATTTCATTGTGTAACTTTGCAGGCCCGTTCGGGTTTTGCAGTTAGACTAATACAAATATGACTGATCCAATAGCTGATTATCTCACCAGGTTAAGGAATGCCATTAAGGCTTCCCACCGGATAGTAGAAATTCCTGCTTCTAACATTAAAAAAGAACTTACAAAGGTTCTTTTCGATAAGGGTTACATTCAAAACTATAAGTTTGTGGAGGAAGGACCTCAAGGGACCATTAAGATTGCCTTGAAATACAACCCACAAACCAAAGAGAACGCAATTGTAAGCCTTTCCCGAATTAGCAAGCCAGGTTTAAGAAAGTATGTAAATAAAGATTCCCTTCCCAGAGTGATCAACGGTTTGGGAATTGCCGTTTTATCCACCTCCAAAGGGGTGATGACGGACAAGGAAGCCCGTGTGGAAGGCATCGGTGGAGAAGTCCTTTGTTACGTATATTAATTCATAGATATGTCTAGAATAGGTAAAAAACCAATAAATATACCGGCGGGTGTGACTGTAGACGTTTCTGAGCACAATCAGGTAACTGTTAAAGGTCCCAAAGGTACACTGGTACAGGAGGTGAATCCTGATATATCGGTAAAAGTCGAGGGCAATCAGGTGGTTTTTGAACGACCAACCGATTCGAAGCGGCACAAATCATTGCATGGGCTCTACCGTTCCCTGGTGAACAACATGGTCACAGGAGTGAACGAAGGATACAAAAAAGAATTGGAATTGGTGGGGGTAGGATACAAGGCCACAAACCAGGGGCAGGTGATCGAACTTTCTCTGGGATATTCCCACAACATTTTTTTAATGGTTCCTCAGGAAATCGCTGTCAAAACAGAAACTCCCAAAGGGAAAAACCCGCTGATCACACTGGAAGGAATCGACAAAGAGTTGATTGGACAGGTGGCTGCAAAAATCAAGTCGCTACGGAAAGTTGAGCCGTTTAAAGGCAAAGGTGTACGATTTGTTGGTGAGTATATTAGACGTAAAGCTGGTAAAACTGCCGCTAAAAAATAATTAGAAGATGGCTTTCAAGAAAAGAATTAGACGACTGAGAATTAAAAAAGGTATCCGAAGAAAGATCTCCGGTACCGATGCCCGGCCCAGGCTTTCTGTCTTTAAGAGCAATACGGGTATCTATGCACAGCTGATTGACGATCTGAAAGGGCAGACGCTTGCCGCTGCATCTTCCAAGGAATTTGGAGCCAGTAAGAACGTTAACGTCACCGTGTCAAAAGAGGTTGGCAAAAAACTGGCTGAAAAGGCAGTTGCCAATGGTTTGAACGAGGTCGTTTTTGACCGAAGCGGGTACCTGTACCATGGAAATGTTAAAGCTTTGGCCGAAGGAGCCAGAGAAGGAGGCCTTAAATTTTAATCATTATGTCCCAAATAAGCAAAAAACCCATTCGGGCTACAGATACAGAACTAAGCGAAAAAGTCGTTGCCATAAACCGGGTGGCGAAAGTGGTCAAAGGGGGACGAAGGTTTTCCTTTTCCGCGATCGTGGTGGTTGGCGACGGTAAAGGTGTGGTGGGTTACGGCCTCGGTAAGGCCAATGAGGTAACCGATGCCATTACCAAAGGAATAGAAGATGCCAAAAAGAACCTGATCCAGGTACCCTTGTTGAAAGGGACCATCCCGCACGAACAGCTGGGTAAGTACGGAGGAGGATTGGTGTTGGTAAAGCCAGCCGCTCCAGGTACCGGTGTTCTTGCCGGTGGAGCGATGCGGGCGGTATTGGAAAGTGCCGGTTATACAGATATTCTTGCCAAATCCAAAGGGTCTTCCAACCCACACAATGTGGTGAAGGCGACAATAGATGCCTTGGTTCACCTACGGGATGCCATCGCAGTTTCTCAGCAGAGAAGAGTTAAATTATCGAAAGTATTTAATGGGTAATCACATGGCGAAGGTTCAAATAACTCAGATCAGAAGCATCATCAAGCGGCCAAAAAACCAAAAAGCGACCATCGCTGCACTTGGTTTGGGGAAAATCAACAAGACCGTGGAGAAGGAAAATACCCCTCAGCTGCAAGGAATGATCAATAAAGTCAGCCATTTAGTTAAGGTACAGGACGTTTAATCGGAGACTATTTCCACTTCGTACGCGTTACACCATTCGAAAACTCAATCAAAATGAAATTACATACATTAAAGCCTGCGGAAGGCTCCGTTAAGTCCAGAAAAAGGATTGGCCGAGGGCAGGGTTCCGGCAGAGGCGGCACATCTACCAGAGGTCACAAAGGGGCTAAATCCCGATCCGGTTACAAGTCGAAATTGGGCTTTGAGGGTGGTCAGATGCCCTTGCAGCGAAGGATTCCTAAATTCGGGTTTACCAACCACAACCGCGTGGCTTACCAGGCCATCAACCTGGATACCCTGCAGCAGCTGGCTACCGACTTGAGCGTGGATACCATCGATTTTGATTTGTTGCACCAAAATGGACTTGTTTCCAAGAAAGATCTTGTAAAAGTCCTCGGAAGAGGCGAACTTACTTCCAAAATCAACGTAAGTGCGCACAATTTCTCCGCATCGGCTGTTGCTGCTATCGAAAAGGCCGGAGGATCTGTAAATAAGATTTAATTCATGAAAAAGTTTATTACAACAGTAAAGAACATCTTTTCGATTGAGGATCTGCGAATTAGAATCCTGAACACGGTAGGTTTGCTTATCGTTTTCAGGGTTGGTTCGTTTGTGGTCCTCCCGGGTGTGGACCCAAGTCGTCTTGGAGAAGCCGCCTCCGGTATTTTCGGATTGATTGATACCTTTCTGGGTGGTTCTTTCAGCAGGGCTTCCATATTTGGTTTGGGTATTATGCCCTATATATCTGCATCAATTGTATTGCAATTGTTGACTGTTGGGGTACCTTATTTCCAAAAACTGCAAAAAGAGGGTGAGTCCGGTAGAAAACGGATCAATCAGATAACCCGCGTTTTAACCATCCTGATAACATTTGCGCAAGGTATTGGCTACATTACGGCCACCATTCCTGACGAGGCAATCGTTGTAGAAAGCAAGGTTTTGTTTATGGTTTCCAGCTTGATATTGCTTACAGCTGGCACCATGTTCTGTATGTGGATTGGTGAAAAAATTACCGAAAAAGGCATCGGAAATGGTATTTCCATGCTGATCATGATCGGTATCATTTCGGCACTTCCCGGCGCAATCATCTCAGAAAGCTTATCTAAGGGTGGTGGGGGAATTCTCCTCCTTATTCTGGAAGCAGTTGTTCTTTTCTTTGTGGTGGTAGGTGTAGTAGCCCTTACCGAAGCGGTCAGACGGATTCCCGTGCAGTATGCCAAGCAAGTAGTCGGCGGCAAGGTATATGGAGGACAGCGGCAATACATTCCAATAAAAGTAAATGCTTCAGGGGTGATGCCGATTATTTTCGCGCAGTCGTTAATGTTTTTGCCTGCGTTGATCGCACAGATTTGGGCGGAAACAAGTGACATTGCTTCGTACATTGGGACCACGTTTAGTGATTTCACCTCTTGGCAATACAATTTGGTATTCGCGGTGATGATCATTCTGTTTACCTTCTTCTACACAGCGATCACAGTGAATCCGGAGCAGATTGCCGAAGACATGAAACGGAACGGCGGATTTGTTCCAGGTATCAAGCCTGGCGCACCTACCTCTGAATTCATCGATAATATTATCTCCAGGATAACGCTGCCCGGTTCCATTTTGCTGGCCCTTGTAGCTATCATGCCGGCATTTGCAATTATTGCAGGAGTAAGTGGTGAATTTGCGCAGTTTTACGGGGGAACGTCGCTGTTGATTATGGTTGGGGTGATTCTGGATACCCTACGCCAAATTGAAAGCTATCTGCTGATGAGGCATTACGAAGGAATGATGAAAAGTGGAAACATGAAGAATGATCCTTCCAGTTTCGCTGTAGCTTAACGATGATACAGTTTAAAAGCGAGGAGGAAATTGAGATAATCAAAGAAAGTGCACAGATCCTGGGAAAAGCCCACGGTGAAGTTGCCAAATATGTAAAAGAAGGGGTAAAGACCGCTTTTTTAGACAAGATTGCCGAGGAGTTTATACGAGATCATGGAGGGGTTCCGTCCTTTAAAGGATACAATGGTTTTCCTTCTTCGCTATGTATCTCAGTGAACGAAGTAGTTGTTCATGGATTCCCCGGTCAGTATCAATTGAAAGATGGCGATATAATCTCGATAGATTGTGGAGTCTTTCACCAAGGTTTTCATAGCGATTCCGCTTATACTTACCCTGTTGGTGAAGTTTCTCCTAAAATTACCACACTTTTAAAGGCGACCGAAGAATCCCTGTATTTGGGAATCGAAAATGCGGTTTATGGCAAGCGTGTGGGTGATATCGGTCACGCCATCCAAAAATTTATCGAAGCGAAGGGATATACCGTAGTTCGGGAGTTAGTCGGACATGGCTTAGGTCGTTCACTTCACGAGGCCCCCGAGGTACCCAATTGGGGGAAGCGAGGCAGTGGAGCCAAGTTACAGCGAGGGATGGTGATTGCGATTGAGCCCATGGTGAATCTGGGGACGCGCAATGTGGTGCAGGAACGAGATGGTTGGACCATCCGCACGGCAGACCGCAAGCCATCTGCCCATTTTGAGCACACGGTTGCGATATTTGAAGACCGGACGGAAATATTGACGACGCATCGGTTTATAGAAGAGAATTTTAAACGTTAATTATGGCTAAACAAGCATCTATAGAACAGGACGGGACTATCGTTGAAGCATTGTCCAATGCAATGTTCAAAGTTGAATTGGAAAATGGGCACCAGTTGATTGCACATATTTCTGGTAAAATGCGGATGAACTACATCAAGATATTGCCCGGGGACAAGGTGAAGCTGGAAATGTCTCCTTACGACCTTTCTAAAGGCAGGATTGTTTACCGCTACAAGTAAGCCCAGTGGCTTAATGTGATCAACAGGTTAGTGTAAAGAAAATAAGTATTGATATGAAAGTTAAAGCATCTGTTAAGAAAAGAAGCGTTGACTGTAAGGTAATCCGGAGGAAAGGAAAGCTTTATGTGATCAACAAGAAGAATCCGAAATTTAAACAACGACAAGGTTAATAACTATGGCTAGAATTGCAGGTGTCGATATACCCGACAATAAACGTGGTGAAATAGGCCTTACCTATATTTTTGGTATTGGAAGGAGTACTGCCCGGGCCATTCTAACGAAGGCCGGTATCTCATTGGATAAGAAGGCTGGTGAATGGGACGATGATGAGTCAACGGCCATCAGAAATATCATTGCCGAGGAATACAAGACCGAAGGTGTACTTAAATCTGAAGTACAGTTAAGTATCAAAAGGTTGATGGATATTGGTTGTTACAGGGGTTTGCGTCACCGGAAGGGTTTACCTGTGCGGGGACAAAAGACAAAAAATAACGCCCGGACCAGAAAAGGTAAGAGAAAAACTGTTGCCAATAAGAAGAAAGCGACTAAATAAATCCTGACATAGATTATGGCTCAGAAAAGAAACGAAAAGACCAAAGCTAAAAAGCGGGTTGTTAAAGTAGAAGCGGTGGGACAGGCCCATATCAAGGCTTCCTTTAATAATATCATCATTTCCATCACGAATACCTCAGGTCAGGTGATTTCCTGGGCTTCTGCCGGTAAGATGGGATTCAGAGGATCAAAGAAGAATACGCCGTATGCAGCTCAGATGGCTGCGCAGAATTGCGGTCAGGTTGCGTATGATCTCGGACTACGGAAGGTAGAAGTTTTCGTCAAAGGTCCGGGTGCCGGTAGGGAATCCGCTATTAGAACCTTACAGAATGTAGGCTTGGATGTGACCACCATTACGGATGTGACTCCACTGCCGCACAATGGTTGTCGCCCTCCCAAACGCAGAAGAGTTTAATTTAAAGAAAGATACGCATGGCTAGATATAGAGGTCCCAAAGCAAAAATTGCCAGAAAGTTTGGCGAGCCCATCGAAGGGCATAGCAAAGTGCTTCAAAAGAAAAATTATCCTCCTGGTATGCATGGGAGGGGTAGACGAAAGAAGCAGTCCGAATTTGCCATCCAACTTATGGAGAAGCAAAAAGCCAAATACATCTACGGGGTATTGGAGCGGCAATTTGCGCGCATGTTTAACATTGCTTCCCGAAAGAAAGGGGTAACCGGTGAAAACCTGTTGCAACTTTTGGAAGCCCGACTGGATAACACCGTGTTTCGGTTGGGGATTTCTCCCACCCGAAGAGGAGCACGGCAGTTGGTTTCTCACAAACACATCCTTGTAAATGGAGTCGTGGTGAATATTCCTTCATTTTTATTGAAGCCAGGTGATGTGGTGGCTGTGAGAGAAAAGTCCAAATCCCTGGAAGCGATTACAGAAAGTCTTAGAGGAAGAGGTACAACCCGGTATAGCTGGTTGGAATGGGACAATGGATCCCTCAGCGGAAAGTTCGTGAGCGTTCCTTTGCGGGAAGATATCCCCGAGAACATCAAAGAGCAGCTGATCGTAGAATTGTACTCTAAGTAATCATTTACATTCCTATAAAAAGAATTAAAGATATGTCCATATTAGCATTTCAAATGCCAGAGAAAGTGGTAATGGAAAAAGCAGACGATTTTCACGGTCTGTTTACCTTCAAGCCACTTGAAAAAGGATACGGGGTAACCATAGGTAATGCCCTTCGAAGGATTCTTTTGTCTTCACTGGAGGGATATGCCATCACTGCGGTCAAACTGCCAGGTGTGGTGCATGAATTCTCTAGTATTGAAGGAGTGGTTGAAGACGTTACCGATATCATTCTTAATCTTAAGCAGGTTCGGTTTAAGAAGATTCACGACGCGATTGACAACAAGATCACGGTGGAGGTAAAAAACCAGGATGTATTTACGGCAGGTGATATCGCTAAGTTCACGACTTCCTTCGAGGTATTGAACCCTGATTTGGTCATATGTCACCTGGACGATTCCAAAAGCCTGGAGATTGAACTCACCATCGATAAGGGTCGGGGATATCTGCCTGCGGAAGAGTCCAAACCAAAGGAGCAAATATATGGCACCATCTCGGTGGACGCGATATTTACGCCCATAAAAAACGTAAAATACAGGATTGAAAACACCCGTGTGGAGCAAAAAACGGATTATGAGCAACTGATCATGGAGGTGAGTACCGACGGGTCAATCCATCCGGAAAAGGCCCTGCAGGAATCGGCTAAAATTCTGATCCAACATTTTATGTTGTTTTCCGATCAGACCATGGTGATCGATGCCCCCGGTAGCGGAGCGATTGAACCAATTGATGAGGAATACCTGCACATGCGGAAGTTGCTCAAAACTTCGCTTAGTGATCTGGATCTGTCAGTAAGGGCCTACAACTGCCTTAAAGCTGCGGACGTGAAGACCCTCGGTGATTTGGCCAAACTTGAGATTTCTGACATGATGAAGTTTAGGAATTTCGGAAAAAAATCACTGGCCGAATTGGAGCAGTTGATCCAGGAAAAAGGCTTGACTTTTGGCATGGATCTGTCTAAGTATAAACTTGATGAAGAATAATTAAAAATGAGACACGGTAAGAAATTTAACCATCTGGGTAGAACCGCCTCACATAGAAAGGCCATGCTATCGAATATGGCAAAGTCTCTCTTGGAACACAAGCGGATCAGTACCACCCTTGCCAAAGCCAAGGAGCTGAGGAAATACGTAGAACCCCTGATCACCAAAGCAAAAGAAGACTCCACCCACAACCGCCGGGTAGCTTTTGGATACCTCAAAAATAAAGAAGCCATCAAGCTCCTCTTTGGAGAGGTAGTAGAGAAGGTTGGAAATCGTCCGGGAGGCTATACGCGCATTATCAAAACCGGCTATCGGCTCGGGGACAATGCCGAAATGTGCATCATCGAATTGGTTGACTTCAACGAATTGATGTTGAAGGAAGAGCAGCCAGCCAAAAAAGCCGGTAGAAGGAGAAGCAGAAGAGGATCAGGTAAGAGCAGTGATACTGCAGGCACCGGTGCAGCTGCGGAAACAGCCGAGAAATCAGAAAGTAAATCCACGAAGACCGAAGGCAGCGATGAAGTGGTTTCCGAAACTCCGGTTTCAGAAGCCCCTGAGGCCACTGCTGCTGACGAGCCTAAGGCCTCCGAGGAGCAGGATGGCGGTGGAAAGGAGGATGACAAAAAGTCTGAATAATTTATGCTCCCAATGCGTGAAAAAAAGTAGGGATTGGCCGTTAGGTTCAATCCCTTTTTTATATCCTTTTGGTTGAATGCTTTCTACTACTTAGAAAATTCTTAAATTTGCCTATCAAAAATTGATATGAACAAGAAAAAAGCCACCCTTCTTTTAGCAGATGGAACGGTCTTCACCGGAAGCCTGGTAGGTAGCCATGGAACCAATGGCGGAGAAATCTGCTTCAATACTGGAATGACGGGATACCAGGAAATATATACCGATCCCTCCTACACCGGACAAATCATCGTCAACACCACCCCGCATATTGGAAATTACGGGGTGATTGATGAGGACCAACAGTCTGATCGGCCCTTGATCGCCGGGATTGTGGTCAACGATTTTTCCGAGATCTATAGCCGTCTGGATGCCACAGAATCCCTTCAAGAGTACCTGGAACGACACGGAATCACCGGAATAGCTGACGTAGACACCCGTAAGTTGGTAAGGCACATCCGTTCCAAAGGGGCGATGAATGCGATCATTAGTTCTGAGTTTGACGACCTGGAAACGTTGAAATCGGAATTGGCACGGGTGCCGGATATGAATGGCCTGGAGTTGTCTTCCACCGTATCCACCACTGAGCCCTATTTTTT
The DNA here is from genome assembly GCF_009467825.1 of Cyclobacterium xiamenense. Taxonomy (GTDB): domain Bacteria; phylum Bacteroidota; class Bacteroidia; order Cytophagales; family Cyclobacteriaceae; genus Cyclobacterium; species Cyclobacterium xiamenense. Next base: position 197,722 of record NZ_WIOK01000008.1, read on the forward strand.
CGGAGATGAAAATGCCCCGATCAGAGTAGCCTGTGTGGATTATGGTATCAAAAGGAATATCCTGCGATGCCTGGCTGATCGTGGTGTGTATTGCAAGGTGTTTCCTGCAAAGACCTCCTTTTCCGATATGGAAGCCTGGCATCCGGATGCCTATTTCCTTTCCAACGGACCCGGTGATCCAGCCGTTATGGAGTATGCGGTTGCGACCACCAAAGAAATTCTGGAACAAGACAAACCGCTTTTTGGGATCTGTCTCGGGCATCAGATTCTCGCCAGGGCTTGCAATGTTTCTACCTATAAAATGCACCACGGTCACCGGGGATTGAATCATCCCATCAAAAACCTGCTTACCGGAAAGAGTGAAATCACGTCTCAAAACCACGGGTTTGTGGTTACCCGTGAGGATATTGATCAAAACGATCAACTTGAGATTACCCACCTGCACCTAAACGACGGCACGGTAGCCGGGATCAAACTGAAAAACAAACGTGCGTTTTCCGTACAATACCATCCGGAAAGCGCTCCCGGGCCGCACGATTCCCGATACCTCTTTGAACAATTTATCTCCCTAATACAGAACTAAATCATTAACCTTATTTTGTTATGACATTGATACAATCCATTCACGCAAGACAGATTTTAGATTCCAGGGGCAACCCCACGGTAGAAGTAGATGTATTTACAGAAAACGGAGCCTTCGGAAGGGCCGCTGTTCCTAGCGGCGCCTCTACCGGTGTGCACGAGGCGGTAGAGTTACGAGACGGAGACAAAAGCGTCTACATGGGAAAGGGTGTGTTGAAAGCAGTGGCCAATGTAAACGATGTGATCGCCCCGGAACTGGTTGGTTTTGATATTTTTGAGCAGAACCAGATTGATCAGCTCATGATTAGCCTGGACGGCACCAAAAATAAATCCAAACTGGGAGCCAATGCTATCCTTGGGGTATCGCTTGCCGTAGCCAAAGCTGCTGCCATGGAGTCCGGGCAACCCCTGTACCGGTACATTGGAGGCGTAAATGCCAATACACTTCCCGTTCCAATGATGAACATCCTGAATGGAGGCTCCCACGCCGATAATGGGATTGATTTTCAGGAGTTCATGGTGATGCCCGCCGGCGCTTCTTCCTTCTCCGAATCGCTGCGTATGGGTGCACAGATTTTTCACGAACTGAAGGCCGTATTGAAATCCAAAGGCCTCTCGACCAATGTAGGGGACGAAGGAGGGTTTGCACCAGATCTCAAAAATAACGTGGAAGCCATTGAAGTGGTGCTGCAAGCCATCGAGAAAGCCGGTTTCCGACCCGGAGAGGATGTGTTTATTGCCATGGATCCGGCCTCCTCGGAGTTTTATGACGAGGAGCGCGATTTGTACGTGTTTAAGAAATCTACCGGTGATGAGCTCACCTCCGAGCAGATGGTCAATTACTGGACAGAATGGGTGAACAAATACCCGATCAAATCCATCGAAGACGGCATGCAGGAAGACGATTGGAAAGGTTGGAAAATGATGACCGAAGCCGTCGGCGATAAAATCCAAATCGTAGGTGACGATCTTTTTGTAACCAATGTGGAGCGATTGCAGAAAGGAATCGATGCAAACGTGGCCAACGCCTTGCTGGTAAAAGTAAACCAGATCGGTTCGCTTACCGAAACCATCAACGCCGTGGACCTTTGCCACCGAAACAAATACAAATCCGTGATGTCTCACCGATCCGGTGAAACCGAAGATTCCACGATTGCCGATCTGGCCGTGGCACTCAATACCGGGCAGATCAAAACGGGATCGGCTTCCCGTTCGGATCGAATGGCTAAATACAATCAATTGATTCGTATTGAAGAGCAGTTGGGCGATGCGGCTTATTTTCCAGGCTTGAAGTTTTAATACCAGCGGATCCCCGTTTTTACGGGTAAACGGATCGGTTACCATGAAAACCCCTCACGCGGAGGCAACCGTGAGGGGTTTTTGTTTTTCTTTTGATATATTTGTACAAACTTCGAAGCGGACCATGGCCAAGTATTTGAAATATACCAAAAACTTCTACTTCGTATTTACCGTTTTATTCATTGTCTGGATGGTTTTTATTGACAGCAATGACATCATCAGCCATTTTAAACTCCGTTCCAAATTGAGCGATTTGGAAAACCAACGGGAATTCTACCAGGAGCGGAAGGAAAAAATTAAGGCGGAAAGAGAGGAATTGCTCAGCAATTACGAACTACTCGAGAAATTTGCGCGGGAGCGCTATTTGATGAAACGGAAAACGGAAGATCTCTATGTTGTTGTGGAAGAGTAAATACCTGCCGTTATCGGGTGTATCGTTGGTGTTTCTTTTTTTTATGGGAACTGCGTTTCCCGCGATGGCCCAACGGGTCATTTATCCCGAAGACAATCCACCATTGGAAGAGCGGGTGTATTTTGGTGGTAATTTCAGCCTTCAGTTTGGTACGGTCACTTTTGTGGATATTTCTCCCCTTGCAGGAGCCATGATCACCGATAAGTATTCTGCAGGTCTGGGAGCTACCTACCAATATTTAAACAATCGGTTTGTTCCGAATGCGGACGCGCACATTTACGGAGGCAGGATTTTCAACCGATACAACGTGCTCCCACGATTCTTTTTGCATGCCGAGTATGAGGCCCTGAACGTCGAAGTAGCCAACCTGATTCCCAATACGAATGAAATTGTGATAAGCCGTGACTGGGTACCCGGTTTATTTGGCGGAGCAGGTTATTTTACCCCCTTTGGGGAGCGCGGTGGTATTAATTTCATGCTGCTCTACAACTTTTCCTACGATAACATAAGGTCGCCATACAGTGAACCATATGTGATCAGAGTGGGTTTTGTATTTTAAAGCTACGAAAAAAGCATGGATTCATTTATAGATCGCTTGCATCAAGCTCACAATCACTGTCCGGAATGTCCCTCACCCAAAGTCATCAACCGGTTTTTCGATGAGGTCCTGGGGATGCTTTTCCCGGAACATGCGCATGAGATTTACCGCGAACGCGGGAATCTCGAATCGAAATTTTTTGATTTACAGGTGCAACTTCGGAAAGTTTTAAAAAATAATGAAGCCCTTCACAAAGGCGATGGTGAAAAGCTTGCCGATGCTTTTTTTGACCGTCTGGAAAAGGAGGTTTTCGAGCGCGTGCACGAAGATCTGCAGGCGATGTTTGAGGGAGACCCAGCCGCCAAATCCAAAACGGAAATAATTCGTTGTTACCCAGGGTTTTATGCGATTGCTGCCTACCGGATCGCTCACTTGTTGCACACGCTGGGCATTGGTTTAATCCCCCGAATGATCACCGAATACGCACATAGCAAAACTGGGGTAGACATCCATCCTGGCGCTAAAATTGGCCGGTATTTTTGCATAGACCATGCAACGGGAATTGTGATCGGTGAAACCACACGCGTAGGAGACCGTGTGAAAATCTACCAGGGCGTTACCCTTGGTGCCTTAAGCGTAAACAAAGAAGATGCGGACAAAAAACGACACCCGACGATCGAAGACGACGTGGTCATCTATGCCGGGGCCACCATACTCGGCGGCGATACCGTCATCGGTCAGGGAAGCGTGGTCGGCGGCAACGTATGGCTGACCAAAAGTATCCCGGCCAAAAGCAAGATTTATTACCAAACCAAAATCTACGACGGCTCTTCCAACCTCACAGATTTTTACGTGTTGAAAAGTGACGCCTGATTTTCCAGCCTATGAAGTTATTTGAGTTGATCGGGAATACGCCCTTAATCGATCTACAGACTATTCCCGAAAATCCCCGGGTTAACATCCGTTGCAAATTGGAAGGCCAGAATCCCGGAGGATCCGTTAAGGATCGCGCGGCCTATCAAATGATTCGTGCGGCACTTGACCGTGGGGACATTCGGAAAGGTTCCCGGTTGGTAGAAGCCACGTCGGGCAATACCGGAATTGCCCTGGCAATGGTGGCCAATTTGCTGGGAGTAGAGATGACCTTGGTCATGCCGGATAACTCTACCAAAGAGCGCATTCTATCCATGGAAGCCTATGGGGCCCGGGTGATTTTAACTCCCGCTGAAAAAACCATCGAGCATTCGCGAACGCTGGCAGAGGAAATGGCCCGATCGGAGGGGTATTTTATGTTGAATCAGTTTGCCAATCCGGACAATTACCGCGCACACTACCAAACCACCGGACCGGAAATCTACCGGGACACGGATGGCAAGGTCACCCACTTTGTTTCGGCCATGGGGACCACTGGCACCATCATGGGGGTATCCAGGTACTTAAAAGAAAAAAATCCTGCCATTCAGATCGTCGGCACCCAACCCACAGACGGATCCAGTATTCCCGGTATCCGCAGGTGGTCTCCGGAATTTCTCCCAAAAATTTTTGAACCGGAACGGGTGGATCAGGTGATTGACGTGAGTCAGGAACAGGCCACGGCCATGACCCGTCGCATGGCGCGCGAAGAAGGTATCCTGGCGGGAATGAGTAGCGGGGGCGCACTGCATGCAGCAATGGAGCTTTCCAAAACACTGGAGGAGGGACTGATCGTGTGTATTACCTGCGATCGAGGCGATCGCTACCTGAGTTCGGATCTTTTCGGCTGATGGCCGCAAAATCGGCATTCACTGCGGACATGGGTAGGTTTGATGTGTATCAGGGATTGCCCCTTCCGCTCTGACCAGGAAAGCCTACCCAACCGAAATAGCTCGTATCCGGCGGTTTCGACCTTCATTACAGGTACAAGTGTAGGGTAGATCCCTGTCGACCCATGCGGTGTATTTCCTTTCAGGAATGGAAACGATCCCTGAAAGCAAATTCCTTGGTCGGCGTAGACAAAACCCGTATATTTCCACCTATGAAAGATTACCCTGCCCTAAAGAAGGAATGCCAGACGAATTCGGATTTCACCGCACGAATTATCGACGAGTTTCTCGTGTATTACGCAGCAGATAAGGACAAACTCGGAAAAGAAGCGGACCTGCGGCTGGGTTCGTATCGGCACATTTCTGCCGATATGGATAAAAGTTGGCTAAACATGCTCAAGTCGCAGTACATTGTGCACCGGGTAATGAAAGCAGGCGGGCTTATTCACAAATACGTAAACCATGCGGCCATTTCCAGAATGCCCGAAGAGGACCGGGATTGGTTGCGGAAGCAGGCGGAGACCCCCTGGAAATTTAGTTTCTCTCGGATTCTCGATAGTCCGGAAAAAGATTTTTATTCCATGGAAGATCTTTTTACCGGTGAGGAGTACCTGCTTTACTCGACCGGGATCAGCCATATTTTGGCCCAACAGGGGGAAATGGAAACATGGTTTAATCTGATTGGCTACAATGGCGCCTGCTGGCAAACCTTTGGATCTATATCCGGTTTCCAGAGCTTTTCCGCAGACGATATTTTCTTCTTTGCTACCGAACTGAATCCAATGATCGCTTCGGAAGAGGAATTACTCGCCGATGTCGCGAAAAATCCGGTGCCCTACATGATGCTGTTTGCACGGTCCAACTACCCATTGACCGTTCACGAGGGAGAAGTATTGGAATTGATCATTTTTGGAATAGAAGAGCAGGAAGTTCCCGTAGCCTCCATGGAAAAGGATTTTTTGGTGGATCAGGTGGCGTCCGTATACCGAATACGCCTCAAAGATTGGGAGGGGAAACCCCATTTTGCAGCGGCCTATTACGATAGTGAAGAACGTTTTTTACAGGTTACCGCCATGACACAGCGGGGATATGCAGTATTGGCCGAAGCCCTTCGGAAGCACCGACTTCCCGTAGAAGAAGAAGCCGATATTTACCTGCGTCCGGCCATGCTCACTGCCACAGAGGAGCTATTAAAACGGGAAATCGAACTGATGCCGTATGAACTGCTGTTTGAGAAGGAGGATCCGGAGGTGGAGGAAGAGCTGGAGAAGCTCAATGCGTTTATTGGATTGGCCCTGCCTGACTTAAATGCCGGAAAAGAACCCGATGTGGAACGCCTTGCAGCACAGGTTGGGCTGGATCTCGAGGCAAACAGGGATGCCATCCAGCAAATTTTTGCGGAGTTTCACAAAAAAACGAAAAAATAGGTCGGGAGTTTATCCTTCGGCATGCCGTGCAGCGGAAAAAAAGCGGTTCCAGTTGGACGGGGGAGGTAGCCTTGGAGAGAATTGGAGGCGGCCATTGGAATCGGTCGTTTTCTGTATTTTGCATATTGGGTAGAAATTGGTTCCTTTTTTCAATTTTTGCAACTAACTTTCCCACACAAATAAAATAACAATACCCATGGAAAACCGAAGATCTTTTTTGATCAAATCCACGCTGGGACTGGTAGGCGTAAGCCTTTCTCCTTCCTGGCTTCAAGGAGCTCCGTCCATTATCCGAAGCTACAACAAACCGAATTCTAAGATAAACGGAGTGCAGATTGGGTGCATTACCTACTCGTTTCGCTCCATGCCCGACCAAAGTGCAGAAGCGACCTTGAACTATGTCACCGAAAGCGGCATCAATGCCATAGAACTGATGGGTGGTCCTGCCGAAAGCTTTGCGGGGATGCCAGCGTCGACGCTTGACAGAAGGAAGTTTTACCAGCTTATGGGCAAGCAACGCCGGGGAGAATCGCTAAGCACCGATGAACGCAAGGAATTGCAGGAATTGCAAAAGGAATCGGAAGCATATGGGGAACTGGTTGCCGAATGGCGGTCCAAGACGGATTTCAAGTCCTTCGAAAAGTTGAAAAAAATATATAAGGATGCGGGTGTCAGCATTTATGCGTTTAAGCCGGCTGCATTTGGACAGGGCAATTCCGACGCGGAAATTGCGTACGGCATGAAAGCCGCCAAAGCGCTAGGGGCTTCACACGTGACCCTGGAACACCCCTCCAACGATGCCCATACGCAGAAGTTGGGGAAAATGGGAGAAACCCACCGGATGGCCGTCGGTTACCATGGGCACGAACAACAGACCTTTGATTTTTGGGACACCGCGTTGGCACAAAGTCCTGCAAACGGCTTGAATTTTGACGCAGGCCATTACGTCGCTGCCGGTCATACGGATATCATGGATTTGCTCAAAAAACAACACAAGCGAATCCTGAGCATGCACACCAAAGACCGGCAAACTCCCGCCAATGGGAAAGGAAACCTGCCTTGGGGAGAAGGGGACACGCCTCTTCAGGATATTTTGCAGCTGATTCGGGACGAGAAGTACCGTTTTCCTGCGACCATTGAGTTGGAGTATGCTGTTCCGGATGGTTCCGATGCCGTGAAGGAAGTGCAGAAATGCCTGGAGCACTGCCGAAAATTATTGGGGTAACCTTTCCAACGCCAGCCCTGGCAACAGGGCTTTGTCAGCTTTCCGATGAGAGGGTATCACTCGGTTTTCTCGATTGGTGGTAGGGCTTCTTTCTGAATCCCTAAAAAACTGATATCCAATGAATTAAATAGAGGTAATTTAATTTAAAAACCCCGAAAATAGTCACTTTTAGGCTTTTTCCGGGGTTTTCTTTTTTGTATTTTAACGTTGCTAAA
>NZ_WIOK01000087.1 GCF_009467825.1 Cyclobacterium xiamenense
ATGAACAAAAGGAAGAAAGATCCCAAAGGGGATCTACTGTTTTTTCCAAAATAACCTGACCTTTAGGGTTTTACGTCCTTAAACTGACGGCTATGGCCTGCCGGCAGGTTTGGTACTTTTGGATCTAAGCCAAAAGTACGGAAGGATTCTGCGGTCTGATTCAGGTAGTTACGGTTGTCCTGCAATACCCTTTTATCGGTGAGCAACGATACAAGAATTAAAGTAGTTTTCACTGGTATCCAGTTGGAAGGCTAACTTGGCGACAAATAGCTAGAACCGGAAACAGCTGACCGGGACTTTTTGGTGTCCGTCAGTAATTAGTCTAGTTCATCAACTCCCCCCAATACACCACCAAGACCCGGAGATGAAGAATTAACCATTTTTTCAATCTCCCCCGGAAAATTTCTAACAAATTAGTTTTGTTTCAGCTAAAAAATAATTAGGTTTAACACCTTGTAAAACACGCTAAAAAATCGACCAGGTCAATGGAATCCTTCTCCGGCTATTTGGAAAATAAAAATAGAACCTTAATGCTGTTTGGGTTACTTCTGATGGTACTGGGAAATTCCTGCACCAAGGACCAATCCCTTGATCCCTTGCCCCGGGATTATACAGCACGCATGACGCTGCTTCCCTCCAATGCTATTAAGTTAAGCTTTTTGGTTTATTTTTCTGGTTTCAAAATTGAATAATTTTGATTTTTAGCTTCCCTTTCTTGGCTCTTTATTAAGCTAG
>NZ_WIOK01000088.1 GCF_009467825.1 Cyclobacterium xiamenense
TACCCTTGGGAAATAAGACAACTAAGGAGGTAATATCAAATAAATGAGTTAACTTAACGACTGATACTTTTGGTCCAACATATGGGGAGTATTATAAATGAATTCAATTAACGGCTTAAGAACTTTTGTAAAACCCAAGCCTCTTGATGATGACTTACTTACACCAACTGGCAATTGATTGCCAAATCCCTCATAAATGAACTGTTTAACTTTTGAATATTTTGGCCCTCCATTAAAACCAATAGGGTAGTGAACAACTTTGTCTGACCTTTTGAATACTTCACGGCAAATCTGGTCAATACCTTTTTCAGAGTCTACAAAATGATAAACCTCTTTTGTAGTCAAGTTTCTTCTTAATTGTTCTTCTCTTACTGGTTCGTCTGCCATAGGATAAATTATTGTTTTACTCAGTCCGTAATTCTTCCTTCACCGCTCATTAATTTGGGAAGTAGTGTGTTCCTCAGTTTGGTTAAGCTTTTTATTTGCTTGTCGTTATACTCTTTTTTCAAGTATAAGTCGGTAATAGAATTGCCTTTCTCCAGTTGCAATTCCATTGGGGGTATAAGAATTTCACTTTCCTTTATTGATGCTGTTGACAAATTAACTTGAACACCACTGTTTGCTTTGCTCTGTAATCAATGCTATTAAGTTAAGCTTTTTGGTTTGTTATTTTGGTTTCAAAATGGAATAATTTTGATTTTTCCCTGCCGGTTTCGGGCTTTTTATCAGGTTTC
>NZ_WIOK01000089.1 GCF_009467825.1 Cyclobacterium xiamenense
CTCGGGAACCGTAAGATTTTTCAGGTTCCTGTCCAGTCGCTGTCCCTGCGCCGTCAAGCCGCTGGAAAGGACGAAAAACAGGATTGCTACCATCAATGAAATCGGTTTCACTGAATAGCAATTTTGTAGATTTTTTTTCATAATGGATTGTTGTTAATTAAGATTGCCCGGAAAAACCAGCCTTCCGGATCACTTGCACTAAATTTTCGAAAATCAGTTTTTCATAGGCAGTCGTATTTATAGATAAGCGGTTGATATATTGGACAGAAAACAAAACATCGAATTGTTTTTAAATCCTATTAGTATTGTAGATAAAATTAAATTTGTTATATCTGAAAAAAACATCATTTACGAAGGGTTGTAAACCATTTGTGAGTCTATTTTATTCTACTTTGTTTCGAATAATATGGATTTTATGTAAAAGAAAAAAAAATCCGCTGAAAAAAATGCCGCTTTTTTGGATTTTTTTTTGACCTAAATATTACGAAACAAAGGCAATGGGAAATGAGATAACCTGGGTCGAAGCTTAGAAGGAATTTAAAAGGAGCGGTTAGGCAGGGTCGAACGTATCGGATTCGGAAGTGGTGGTTAAGGGTGAATGGGGTCTTTAGGTGGGTCGTTGGTAGGTAGGCTATCTTTGGAAATAGTTCTTTAATGATGTAGGATCATGGTGGTTAAGGGTT
>NZ_WIOK01000090.1 GCF_009467825.1 Cyclobacterium xiamenense
AAGGACGGCTACCTGGACTCCGACCGGAACGAAAACTTCAAGCGCTATAACGTGCTGATGAAAGGGGAGTTCAAGGTAAACGATTGGCTGACCCTGGACGAGAAAATCGTGGTGAACACCCAGAAAAGTGACAAGCCGTATTTCTACAACTGGGACGTCAACATCAACTCCCTGGCGCGTGTGAACCCGATCATGCCCATACAGTTTCCGGACCTGCCGTTTTACCTGCAGCAAGGAGATCGCGAACAGTACGAGCAGTACATCGGCATGTACTTTGGCGGCACCAATTTCTGGCCCTACCTGGAAGACGGTGGTCGTTCCACCTGGACGCGCAACGATATCTGGCTGACGCAGGGCGCTACCCTGACGCCTGCCAAGGGCCTGACCATCAAAGGAAACTTCTCCTATAATTACAATTACCGAAACTCCCAGGACGTGGCCAGCAAGATCGAGATTGTGTCGAACAACCTGCTGGAAGCCAATCCGATCAGCAACGGATTCAGTGGAAACGATTTCATCAACGAGGTCAACGATATCAATCAGTACTACGTATTCAACGCCTACGCGGATTACGAATTCTCCCTTCCCGAAAAGCACAGCCTGACCGCCATGGTGGG
>NZ_WIOK01000009.1 GCF_009467825.1 Cyclobacterium xiamenense
GGGTACCCTTGGGAAATAAGACAACTAAGGAGGTAATATCAAATAAATGAGTTAACTTAACGACTGATACTTTTGGTCCAACATATGGGGAGTATTATACAGGGAATCCGTCCTGTACCCTAAAGAACCTCCGGCTATTAACTGAATAACTGATCTCATCATAATTTTCGATCATATCCTTGCTTACCCCGACACATTCGAGTCTTGTTTCAAAGTCCCGGATCAGTTCCGTATCATGGTTGATTAAATCCTTTACTTCATCTATAATGCCTGCAAGAGAATTCTGATTACCTGTGGTTTCTGTTACTGAAATCAATCCAAGAAAAAGGTGATCCCATGCCATGAAATCAAGCTGCTGTTCATTGGAGATGTGTACGGAAGGGCTATTTCCTTTGGATGTTTTAATCTCAACCGCATTTCGGTTGCGAGCAAAATCCTGATTCGCACTCTCAGCACCCCTCCAGGAGTGCATAGCTTCTTTTAGGTTGGAGGTATTCTGCAGAAGTAGCTTTAAAAAGAACAGTTCTCCGAATAATCCCCTTTGCTTTTCAATAGATAATAGTTCTCCTGTTGCCCTTGAAAAGAGCTTTTTCCAATAGTTTACCCTTTGGTTGATTAGGGTGAGCGCCTGTTGTGATTCTGAAACTGTATTGAGTTTTTCAATGATGTCCTCTATGAACATTGTGAAAATATCGGTCAGCTCTTTTTCTAGGAGAATTATCGTGTATTCGGTTTGTGATTGGCTTAAGGGGATTGCCTGTATTTCAACACCCCGAAATTTTCTCAGAAAGTTCTTATGAACAGGTGCTGCAGAATCGAGTTCCAGTTGAAACATTCTTGCTCCTGTTGCACCGATCAGCCCGATAAAACAATTCAGCTCCGGAATGGAATCAATCCTCTTTTTCACCACATTCTTTCCGGATGTAGATTCCTGATCAGTCCAAATTTGTCGTATATCAGTCATCTTCCTCCGTATCATCATCTTCCTGCAGAATTTCTTCAAATTCTGTCTGCTGAGGACGTGCAGCATATTCAAAAGTTTGTTCACCTTCAAATTCCGGGAAGATCAAACCGAATCCAACAAGAGGAATGTTTTCATCAAGGTCAGGAGATACCCTGGGATCCAATGGCATAATTACAAGAAGTGGTTTCCCTTCACTGTTTCGCTTATCCTTTATGTCCTGTTCGGTAGGTTCAGATTTGAATTCGAGATCGATCATTCTCGCTCGCTTATCCAGTATGGCATTTTTGTTCCCTTTAACACTGAGTTCAGTAAGACCATTTTCAAGATTCCGTGCTGGCAATCCAGCTTTAATATCTCCATCACTCCAGGTAAACGCGTGTGATTTGACAGGTTTACCACTCAGATCACCTTTCGTAGTGATTGTTTTACCCGTATTCAGAATAACCGCAACAGACCACTCCTTCAGCTTGCCAATCTGATTTTGCTTTTCTATGTACGCTCTTAAAATATCACCGCGTATGTAACCGGAACGATAGGAGGCGATAAAATCAGACACAATATTTGCGTATACCTTGTTCCAAAGTAGTGCGTTTACTCCGCGGTTCGATTTCTGCTCTTCGGGTCCGGATAGGCGGCTCAGGAGATTCTTGAACGCCTGATAATTGGATTTGACTACTGAGGGAGATTTCTCAAATGCATAGGTCTGGATCAGTTTACCCGAGAATCCTACCTGAATGCGCTCATGATCCCTCATTCTGGTTACAGATGTAATAAGCAGCATACCCGGATGTGTCCGTACCTTTAACTGAAAATCTTCAGGGCGAAGGTTCTTAGCTGCCATTTCATCAAAATCTGCCCGCATTTCCTCCGTAGCCATGGTAACATGCCGGTACCAGTTTACCAGTTGTTCAGTAGTATATAACCTGCACAGATCAACATAACCGGGTCGGTAACCGAACCATCTACCCATCTGCATCAGGGAATCGTACATGCGTGTTGTTCGGAGATAATAACTGACCGACAAGCCTTCAAGGGTAATTCCACGGGCAAGCTTATTGCCCCCGACAGCAATTACCGAAAGGCTTGTGCCTGCATCTTCATACTTTTTGTAATTGATTTCTTCAATGTCGTGATATTCCAGATTCCGTGTATTCTTGGTTCCATGCACAGCCCGGACTTCTATTTTGGTGACTGTATTGATCAATTCGGTTTTTACCACATCCCAGGAAAATGTTTTGATTTTCGGGTCGGTATAGGTCAGATTTTCAAGCACTTCTTCCGTTGTTGGAATGAAGTCGTTTTTATATAAGTCTTCCAGTTCTGAAAGAAGGCTTCCCTGGCCTGATTTGATCTGCCTTTTGTAATCTCTCAGGACTTCATTCACCAGCCAGGCAATACGGTCGATCCAGGCCACCCTGAGGGCAACGTGAATTAACATGGAATTGTGTTTTTTGTCCTGGCCTCTTAAGCGTCTCATGGCACAGGTCAGAATAAAGGCCCGCATTGATTCTTTTAATGATCCGGGAACATCATCCGGAAGGACATCTCTGTTTTCCCTGTTTATTGTTCGCGGGAACCAGGGTTCCTGATCTTCTGCAGGACGTATTATGTCCAACCCTTCAAACGTTTCTCCGGTTTTTTCATTCTCAAACCCGAATACTTGGGCTGCACCTATGTAATTGGATGGTGGTGGAATATTGACGATAAAATCCCTGGGAAACAGGTCTTCTCCCACTTTCAATTTCACATCCTTTACCATTGTCTCGAGTTCTTCGCTCCATTTTGAGGGGATGAACAGGTTTGCGTAAGGTGTCGCGGTATAGCCAATGAAAGTATTCTGATTGAACAGGTTCAGCAATGTCCGGATGAGGCGGTTTATCGTCCTTACGTCTATTTCAGTCCCTGAATTGACAGATGCATTGTCCGCTTCATCATCAATAACCAGCACCGGAACATTGTGTATTTTTCTGTTTCCGGCTGAGTCGTCAACAGCAAATTGGTTTAACCAAAGTATAAGGTTTTCCAGCACACTCTTGTTCTTTTTTATTACCAGAACCGTAGGGCTGTTTCCTCCAATTGGTACATTCAAACGAGTGGCTATACCTCGGTTAAAATCACCTTTATCATCAGATGAGGTGTAAGAATATATCTCGGTATCCACTTTGAATTCCCCAACTCCTATCTTATTATTTTTCTTTCGCAGGATAAAATCTGCGCTGTTCCGGCCAATATAGCCTTCATCAATTCTGACCTGGGTTTGTGAACGAAGTGTGTTGTGTACGCCGGCAATGACAATAATGAGTTTATAACCTGCATCAGTAGCTTTGTTGATCAGGCCGGTGTAATTGGCTGTTTTACCTGACTGGACATTACCAACAACCATACCCCTGCGATCCCAGTTGCCTGGAGTTTTCGGATTAATACATTTATCGAGAATTTTTTTTGTCAAGTCATCCAGGCTATCTACTGGAAAGGAACCATCTTTTGCCTTCAACCAACCTTTATACCTATCCCAAAGCTGCCATGGATAATTGCCCGGAATATCATGTAACCATGGTTTTACATTCTTATTGACTAATTGAGTTGCTTGCCCTTGAAAGACCTCAAAGTCATATTCTAATTGTTCAATCAGGTCATTTAAGTCAACATTAGGATACTGTTGCTTTATTAAAGGATTTTCAGCTACTTCCTTAATATCTTCAGGTACGATATCACGGTCTCTTTTTATATCACCCAATAAAATGTGACAGACATTACGAGCGCTTTCTAATTCTTTCATTATTCAAAATATTCTATTAGTTGTGTGTACTGGTTAAAAGGTTCTATATTGAAAATCTGCTTTATGGCCAGTTCACGATCCATTCCACTTGACGTCAATGAACTGTACATCATCCTCGCCAGTTCTATTGTACCGGAATCGGGTTCAGTCTGATTATCTCTGAGTTCGTGGCTTTCCGGTTCTTCACTATGGTATTGGATAATAGCCTCTACAGGTGTGGTTTCACCAATCAGTTTAAGCACAGATTTGAATTCAGAAGCGGATATGGATTCCTTTTCCAGCAAACTTTTTACAACCGCATGCTCTTCATTTATGTAATAGTGTCTTACGTCATCCCGGCTCTTTTTTGCTTTCCATACCGGTTGAAAATCAAAACTTGTGATGGAATCATCCAGCATGATCTGATTACCTCTGAAACGGTGTACAGCACCGGCCGACTTCCGTGTCATTTTTCCGAGACGAACCAGATCTTTACGGACAGCAATGGAAGGGGTAGCTGTGGCTTTCTTTATGTCTATTTTCCAATCATGATCTAATCTGTTGGGGATATCGACAAGGATTCTGGCGTTCTTGAAATGTTCATTTTTTGGAAATAATCCAAGCCAGTCTCCGTAAAGCAACAAGCGACTATTGCGGTAAATGTAGAATCCCTGCAGACGGTACCATTCATCTGTTTTTGCTTTTTTACGCTCTTCCGGATTCAGTTTGGATATGTGGGGCAGTACATAACATTTTACAATTACCTGGTTATTGTCAAGATTCTCATGTGCTATCAACTGACCTCCTTCTGATTCTTTCATAAACGGATCCCATGGTTCCAGTTTGTTACCATTCATCCAGATGGTCAGTTTCTTCCTTTCCATGTAGCGGTGAAAAACCAGACTGAGGTGATCTTCCACTCTTTCAAATTCTTCCAGGAAAACATTCTTTGCGGCCTCATTGTGGACGTTAGCATTGCCTACCAGTCTGTCGAGTTTTTCCCATAACACGGTTGTACCGTGACTGAGTTTTTCCAGAGGTTCCAGGAACATGTTGTCAGACAAATAATCCAGCAGATTCCATTTGCCAGTTTCGTTCACGAAATCCAAGTCCCAATGTCTTTTAATAATGCTGTGATTTTCTTTCCTTGTCAGCACTGTCAGAGCTTTACATTGGGAAAAGGATGAGGTTTTTAATCCGAGTCCGAACCTGCCCAGGTCATGTTCCTCACGATCATCTTTCGGGTCTTTGCTGCCCGGTGTCATGGCTTCTATCAGACCATCTCTATCCATTCCATCACCGTCATCTGTAATTGTCACCCATGACTTTTCACCGTCCCACTCGTACTGTATCCAGACATTATTTGCCCGGGCAGAAATGCTGTTGTCGATTATATCGGCAATGGCGGTTTGCAGGTTGTACCCGAATGCCCTGAACGTATTGATCATGGCTCCGGCTTTTGGTGGAGTTTCTTCGGATGGTATGTCTCTGAGATGATCGATCACTTTGAACTACTTGAAATCTTAAATACAATTTCTGCAATCTGTTTTGCCAAATAAGGTGGAACCGCGTTCCCAACCTGATGGTATTGCGCAGTGCGAGATCCACAGAATAGGTAGTTATCCGGGAACGTCTGTATTCTCGCAGCCTCTCGCACGGTCAGACTGCGGCACTGATCCGGGTCGTAGTGGATGAAGTAATGTCCATCCTTGGAGATGTGACTCGTTACAGTGGTGGCCGGCTGATCCGGAACCTGTACCCGGAACCTATCGGCAAACTTCCCTGTTTTGGCATTTTCGTGATCTGGTAGTAATGCCTCACTATGGGATTCAAATTCATGCAGTCGGGGAAACCGGGTGTAGGTCTTCGTGAACATGCTGGAAAACATATACCTTTTCAGGTCCTCCACCAGATGTACGCGCGACTCATGGTTGGCTACTCCTTTTAGATTCGGGTCATGGTACCAATCAAAAAGTGGATTGGATTGGGAAGGTGTATTACAGGAAACGAACTCAGAACCTCTTCCATCCGGTGGAACATCAATGCCACTAGCCAAATACTCTCTTGCAAACCCATTCCAGGAAATAACCTCCGCCTTTAATGAATTGGTTAAACGCTCCCATGCATCATCTGAATCGGTTTCCTTTCTATAAAACCGCTTTTTCTTTCCAAGTACCATTTCACTGCGAATAAAGGACCGGTTGATTCCGCTGCGAATTTTTGGCAAATCGCCGATGACGTCTGAAAGTGTAACGAGATTTTCTGACTTTTCGAGAGTTTTCGGTGGCTCTGATACGTCCTGACGTATACCAAGCAAGATTACTCGATGCCGATTCTGCGGAACGCCATAATTCTCCGCTTTTATCAAAAAATCGGAATGATACTCATAATATGGGTTTCCCTTTCCATCAGTTTGACCACTTTTCGTCAGGGAAAAAATTTTATATTTAGGGGCTTTTCTATTCTTAAAAATAATCCCTGGATTTCTAAGGTCTCGGAGGATCTTGTCAAAAATTACCTCTCCGTTCAGTTTAGAGGATAAAATACCTCTGACATTTTCCATAACAAATACCGCCGGATGATGGTCCGCTATGATTCGCAAATATTCCTTGTATAAATGAACACGATGGTCTTTTTCATCCAGATTTTCCTTCCATTGCCGCCTGGACCTTCCCACGACAGAATATGCCTGACAGGGAGGACCTCCTATAAGCACCCAGTTTCTTTCTCCAGCCAGTGCTTTGGCAATCCTTTGATTAACTAATTCAGGCGGAAAATCCGGCGATCCCAATGTACACCTCCATGCGATATCTTTAGCTTTTTCGTATTCCCGGGGATACCTTTCAAACAATTTCTGCTTTAATAAATCTCTTTTTGCGAGATTTGATTCCTCATACATCTCGTAGTAAGCTCCCGGCAATGCATGTTTTTCAAATTGATGAACAAAGCTTCTCAGTTCAAGAGTCTGGTGAGCTGCGATATTGTTTTCAATTGATAATCTGATATCGAAGGCCTTTCCCTGATTGACTGCCGAGAACCCCTCCCCAAGACCCCCTGGGCCCGCAAATAGGTCAATTACTGGAATCGCCATTAGTAATTCTTTTTATAAGCCTCATTAATGTTTGTTGTCGATTGCCGGATTTCAGTTCGCACTCAAATACAGTGAGAACATTCCATCCTATATCTATTAGTTTATTTTCGTTTTCCCTATCCTTTCGTTTATTGGTAGTAATCTTATCCAGCCACCATTGCGTTCGTGTTTTTGGAACAACATAATAGTTACATCCTTCATGCCCATGCCAGAAACAACCGTGCACTTGAACTATCGTGTTGTATTTTGGCAAAACAATATCTGGCTTTCCAGGAAGCTTTTTATCATGCAGTTTGTACCGAAACCCACGAGCATGGAGGAATTTCCGCACCAGCATTTCCGGTTTGGTATCCTTTCCTTTGATCCGGCTCATGTTATAGCTCCTTACCTCCGGTTCGTGAACGTCTGCCATACTGATATCCCTTTTTTTGTTCTCCTGTTTGGGTTGTGTTTTTTCGAGACTCTTTCTATTTGGTTGGTTTCCTGGACGATATTTCCAGACTGTATCCGTTGAGATGGGGTTTTCTTTTTCTTTGACCCGAAAAAACGAATAAAACTTGATGCTATTCCCCTAACAAGATAGGGGAAAATTTTAGAATGAGGAAGTAGCGGGGCAGGAAAAATTACCCGAAGCCATGCCAGCAAACCCTGGCGTTTCCGGCAACAAACCAGTAAAGAAAATGCGAAAACCTAAGGGTAGCTTAGGGGACTTTGCTAACCCTTTAAGAAACTAATCGTACGGTTTTCCAAGGATTTAACCGAAGAAACTGTACCATCACCCAAACCGACTATTCGATAGGGCTCCATTTTTCGCCCCAGAGCTACACCGATTAGTTCCGGATTCCTTTTCCTAAACCAAGCCACCTGGCCTCTATCTATCTGTGTTAGCTGTGGTCCCTCTTTTTTCACCACAGATTCGCGCGGATTTACACAGATTTTTTTTCGTTTCCTCAAAGAGACCAGCCCATCCCTAACTTATCTGTGCTAATCTGTGTTATCCCTGGTGCAACACTTTTTTCACCACAGATTCGCACGGATTTCCACAGATTTTCTTTGGGCTTTTTTTACCTAACCTTCCTATCCCTATTTATCTGTGCTAATCTGTGTTATCTGTGGTGCAACACCTTTTTCACCACAGATTCGCGCGGATTTGCACAGATTTTTTGGTACATGGTTTACATGATTATTCTTACGATTCCTTTTTTCATATCCTGTACATTAAAATTGAGCAACAACGCCAATTTCAAACCTGATAGTTTGAGATACGTCATCACTTGAGATTTATGAATAGGTGCGAGTTCCTCAACCGACTTCAATTCAATGATAACCAGACCATTTACCAGTAGGTCTATTCGGTAACCTGCGTCGAGTTGAATCCCATCATAACTTACCGGCAGGGGCTTTTGGCGTTCAACTGTTAACCCTAGCTTGAGTAATTCGTATTCCAAACAAATCTCATAGGTAGATTCCAGTAACCCTGGTCCCAACTCGGAATGAACGTTATACACGCAGCCAATGATTTTGTAGGTTAAATCATTTAATTCCATAGGCATGAATCAAATAAATCTTAGGTGTATAGCTTTTTCACCACAGATTCGCACGGATTTCCGTGGATTTTTTGGTTATTTAAGCTAAACCAAATTATCCCTAATCTATCTGTGCTAATCTGTGTTATCTGTGGTGAAACACCTTTTTCACCACAGATTCGCGCGGATTTACACAGATTTTCTTTGGGCTTTTTCTACCTTCCTATCCCTATTTATCTGTGCTAATCTGTGTTATCCGTGGTGAAACACCTTTTTCACCACAGATTCGCACGGATTTCCACAGATTTCTTTTCGTTTCCTCAAAGAGACTATCCCATCCCAAATTAATCTGTGCCTATCTGTGTTATCCGTGGTGAAACACCTTTTTCACCACAGATTCGCACGGATTTCCACAGATTTTTTTCGTTTCTTCAAGGGAGACTATCCCATCCCTAATTAATCTGTGCTAATCTGTGTTATCTGTGGTGCATAAAATTATTCGGTAGCTCCTCGATACGCCTCGGTACCGCCCACTACCGGCAGCCTCAGCGAACTGGCATCCAGATCCACCGTCAGCTCCGTGCCAGGCTCGGGCCAAAGTGTAAATTCCTTGTCGCTGGAAAAAACCAACAAGCCGATCTGCTGCCCCTTCGGAATGACCTGATCGTCGGGCTGCAAGGCAAAGCTAACCGTGTAAAACCGGCCCGGCTTCAAGGGCTCGCTTTCTGTCAGGGAGCGGTGATTCTGCGGGTCCGCCCATCCACGGGTGATGATATTGTCCGTGATCGTTGCATTTTTCCGCTCGTTCCAGGGCAGGGAGACCAACCAAACCGAAAGGTTGGCAGCGGGCTTGCTGGAGGCCAGGCGAATGGTCACCTCCGGCAGACCGGACAGGTGCAGGTCTTCCTTCAGTTCGGGACTCACAAACACTAGCCGATGATCGGTCAACTCCGCCCGCGCCAGCGAAGCCCCATCAAACGAAAAATTATCGATCAGAGTCTCCTTGCCTTGCCGGGCGGGTTTCTCCAGCTGCAGGCTACCAATGGCCGGGGCTGCTCCTTCCAGAAAGAGCTCCACGGGCTCGGATTGGGGATGGGGATAGGCTTCGTAGGGCGTGGGGTTGTCCTGACCATCGCCCTCTCGCACGATCCACACCCGGGGATCGTCTTCCACGCCGTTTTCCTGACCGTGCAGGTAGCGGGTAAACCAGCGATTCATCATCCGCATGGGCGGTGGACCTCCGTGCCCGTCCTGATGGTAATACAACTGCACCGGAAGTCCCATGTCCCGGGCTTTTTTGTAGATCCGGTAGCTGTGTTCGGGCATCACGTTCCAGTCATTGAACCCATGGGCCATCAGCAAGGCGGCTTTCATGGGCTCCATTTGGTTCAGGTAGTCCCTGCCCGCCCAGAAATCGTTGTAATCCCCGGTGACCCGGTCCATCCCGGCTTTCATTTCGGTATCCCGGATGCGGGCGTTGTTTCCGGCCCGTTTGGCAGGATCCCCGCTATGGATAAAATCGTAGAGCACGTCAATGTCTTCGCCCAGGTAGCCACCCGGCGAGCGCACCAATCCATAGGAACGGTAATAATGGTAATAGGAGGTATTGGGGGCGATGGGGATGATGGCCTCCAATCCCTCCACCCCGGTGGTAGCCGCAGCCAAGGGCAGGGTGCCGTTATAGGAAGTTCCGGTCATGCCTACCTTGCCCGTGGACCAGTAGGCCTCCACCAATTCCCCGCCCTGTGGTTGGGTATAGCCTCTGGCCCTCCCGCAGAGCCAGTCGATCACGGCTTTAGGGGCCAAGGATTCGTTTTTGCCGCCCACGGTGGGAGCGCCCTGGGAAAGGCCCGTGCCGGGGGAAGAAGAGTGCACCACGATATAGCCCCGCGGTACCCAGGTGTGGATGTGGGAATCGGAGATAAAGGGGCGGTTATTGCGCGGAGTCACTTCCGGTGAAACCCGGCTCGCTGGCGGAGATCCCAATTCATGGCGCACGTCCCAAAACAAGCCATCCACATCGGGTGCGACCCCGGCGAAATAGGGGCTACTGACGTAAATCACGGGAAGTTTCAAGCCCTGGTATTCGGTCTGATAGGGACGCGTAACGGAAACGTGCATGCGATCGGGCTGCCCGTCTGCGTCGGAATCGAATTCGGTTTCTACCCAGAGATCATGCCGTACCCAACGGGCGGGGTCCTTGAAGGCCGCTACTTCCTGGGCTTCCCCATCCAGAAAATGGGGTTGGGCCTCCGATTGGGCGGCAAGGGGTGGTACAAAAATTCCGAATGCCAGCCAGAGGCAAAGGATCAATAGATGGGTTGTTTGCTTCTTCATGGCTTAAAAATAGCGATTTTTTGAAAGGTGCCGAAATGCATGGCCAACGCGCTTCCTGCCGTTTGTGGAAAAGATGCCCTGCGTAAAGCCCATTAACCAGTCAAATAGTTGTATCGGAGACACCTTTTTGCGACCGACTGATGGCCGGGCGAAGCTTCAAGACGAATTTGCCATCTTACTTCTCGGAACCCATACTACCGGCTACAGAATTTTTTTTCCTCCCATTAGTGGTTCATAGGCGACGCTGAATGGGTTTTTTAAAAATTTTTAAACTATTCTGATTATCAGTTGTTTACTTGCCATACCAAAACCAACAATCAACTATGAAACGAATGATGTATGCATCCGCATTACCAGCACTTGCTATCTTGCTATGGGTGACGGCTTGCGGGAGTCCCCAAAAAGAAACAACGGAAGAAGAAACGATGATGGAGGTGGAAGAAGCCGCACCTGAAGAAGCGGCACCATCCATTGTCGATATAGCGGTCGGTTCGCCGGACCACGGAACGCTGGTCACGGCATTAACTACCGCCGAACTGGTAGAAACCCTAAGCGGTGACGGTCCATTCACCGTGTTTGCACCAACCGATGCGGCCTTTGCTGCCCTGCCGGAAGGAACAGTGGCCTCCTTGCTGGAGCCGGAAAACAAGGAACAACTAACCGGGATTTTGACCTACCACGTGGTCGCTGGAAATGTTTTAGCCGCCGATCTGTCCGACGGACAGGTAGTGGAAACACTAAATGGGAAAACCCTATTGGTATCGATCGCGGATGGCACAGTCAAAATCAATGGGGCCACGGTGACGGCCGCAGACTTGTCCGGAAGCAATGGCGTGATCCACGTGATCGATGGCGTACTAATACCGGAATAAGTTTAATGAAAAACGGATGCGTTAAACGAATCCGTGACCACTATACCTAACCTGCGCAAGGCTGTCCATTTCGATGAGACGGCCTTTTTTTTTCCACCTGCAATACCGGACCGAGATGCTCCCGGTTCGCCGTAGAAATCACCGGTACCCGCCTAGTAGCGGATACGAATCTTGGCGAAAAAATCCTGTTCTGCATCCCAAAAGATGCATTAATTTCGTATGTTGGTAGCTGTAAATCCTTTCCCGCATGAACCGCAGATTCTTTCTTCACAAACTCAGTCTGGCCGGCGCACCGCTGCTGGCGTTGCCTTTGCTTTCGTTTGGAAATCGGGTAACTCCGAAGGTCGGCCGATTGAAATTCATTACCGCTTCCGACGGGCATTGGGGGCAACCGGGAACGGACTACGAAACTTCTCACCGGGACCTGATCGAGGCCATCCACCGAGAAAACGGAGTGGATTTCGTGCTGTTCAACGGAGATTTGATCCACGACGATCCGAAGTTGCTTCCCGAGGTAAAAAGCGTTTACGATCAGCTACAGGTTCCCTACTACCTGACACGAGGCAACCACGACCGGGTTCCCGCGGCGGATTTTTTGCGCGTCATGGGCCAACCGACCAACCATGCGTTTCTAGCCAAGGACGATGTGGGTGGGATTATCCTGGATTGTTCCAACGAAAAAGGGGAGTACCGCTGCGTAGACCTGGAATTGGCGAAAAACCTGCTCGACAACTACGCCAGCCTTTCGCATGTATTCGTCTTCGTGCACATCTCTCAAAACGATTGGACCCGGCACGGAATCGACTGCAAGCCCCTATTGGAACTGCTGGCCTCCTATCCGGCCGTGCGCTCTACCTTTCATGGCCACGACCACGATGTAGACGGGCAGATGATTTACCGCGACAAGCCCTTTCTCTGGTCCGGACACTTCGGTGGGTCCTGGGGCAATCCCTTCCCTTCCTATCGTGTTTGCGAAGTAGGCGAAGACGGCAAGGCAAGCACTTACCTCAAAACAGTGAAGGATGGAACGATCCTGAATGCACACAGCCTGTAAACGCTGTTGGTGTCATTGAATTGTTGATGAAAAAATGAGCAACACCGCTCCGAAACTGACACATGGGATGCGTCGAATTGATTTTCAATCGACCCGCCAGGCATCGTCCATGGCACCGCCCACTTTGCCTTTGACCGCCTCAAGTAGTTTTTGGGGATCGTAGCCCTTTCCGTCTTTGAAAACCAAGAACGGTTTTCGGATAACCCGGGGATCTTGCTCCAAGTCTCCATCAAGCAGAAGTAGGTTGGCACGCATTCCCGATTGAACTTTTCCGATATCCGTCCTTCCCAATAGCCGGGCCCCGTTGGCTGTCAGGATCTGTACCGCCACTTCTGGCTCGAATCCTGCCTCGATAAATAGCTCGTAATTCTTTTGGTCGCCGTATCCGGGCAATACGTGCAGACCGGGGTCAGGTCCCGCCGTCAAAAGCCCTCCGGCCCGGAAAAACGCCCGATCGAACTGCAGCGATCGAAGCAGCCAGGCTTCTTTAAAATACCCTTCGCTTCCGCGCGCCTCCCTTTCCTCCCGCCTGCGCTGATAAGCCCGGACATGAAAGGGGTCCATGGCTTCCAGGCTTGGTTGGTCGGCGTAGCCCCTGGCCTGGGCTTCCATAATGGCCGGGGTGCTGGAAATGGCCA
The DNA here is from genome assembly GCF_009467825.1 of Cyclobacterium xiamenense. Classification (GTDB taxonomy): domain Bacteria; phylum Bacteroidota; class Bacteroidia; order Cytophagales; family Cyclobacteriaceae; genus Cyclobacterium; species Cyclobacterium xiamenense. Next base: position 13,241 of record NZ_WIOK01000009.1, read on the forward strand.
CCTCCCGATCGATCAGCAGCTGAATCAATTCCTGAACGGCCGGGTCGTTCGCATCCAGATTCGATCGGAAATCCGTGCTGCCCGAGCAGGTTCCCGGCACCCTTCCCGCTGCGAAGTCGAACGCATGAATAAAGCCGTGCTCGATGGCATCGATCCCGATTTGTGCTGCCTCGGCGTAGGTCGTTGCACAGAGGTGTACGGTGACTTTGGCCCCCTGCCGGTGTGCCTCGTCTACGATGATCCGAAGATCTTCCGGTCGGGTATTCCGGTACACTTTAAACCAAGCCACACCCTGTCGGGCCCAGTAGCGAATGCTGTCCCGAACTTGTTTTTCATTGGTGAAACGCACGAAATTATCCCTCCCCTCCGGCCCTGTAAAATAGGGAGAGGAGGGAATAATCTCCGGTCCCGGGTACCGTCCTTCCCCGATGGCGCGGGCCAATGCCAATTCTTCGGCCGGATGACCCGTCCCGCAGGTTTGGATGGTGGTGACGCCACAGGCCAGGTATAGCTTTGGGCCGGTGTAGCGCATGGCTCGCTGGGGCAAGCGGAGGTGGTTATGGGTGCCGATCAGGCCGGGCACCAGTGTCATGCCCGACGCATCCCAGGTTTCGTAACCTGCCGGTACAGCCAATTCTGCGCTAGCGCCTACTGCCAGAATGCGGCCGTTTTCGATCAAGACCGTTTGATTCAAACGGGCGGGACTGCCCGTACCGTCGAAGATTTTGGCATGGACCAGCGCAATGGACTCCGCGGCTGTTTTGAGGTAATGCCGATCCGTCTTGTCTACTACCGGGGGATGGTTGGAAACCAGGCTTAGCAATAGGTGTGCGAGTAGGTAAAGTCCGGTAATGGGGTTCATTTTTTTGCGGTGAATTCGTCCAGGGTATTTCCATCCAAGTCGTAGGCGTTGAATTGCATCCGGGTGGAATCAACCTGCAGTATGCCGTAATGGTGTTTTTTGATCAGCCGGTCCATTTGGGGTGCCTGCGATTGTTCGCCCTGGGGCTCCAGGCCTCCCCCGGCCCCGCCTACTACGAGAAAATGTACCGAATTACCGGAAAATTCCAGAGACAATCGCTCGTAATCGTGTGTATGGCCCGCTACGACGAGATCCACGAGACCTTGATGAAAAAAGGGTTCCAATAGCTGTCGAATCGTCCATTCCCCCGCGTAGGCAGGCCATCCCTGAGAATAGGGAGGCTGGTGCAGGAGCAGCATTTTCCACCGGGCATTTTGCCAGGCTTCGGACTGCATCTGTTTCTCCAGCCATTCCCGCTGCCGGGTACCTTCCGGAATGGATACGGGAAAATTTACGTTCGGATCCAGGCTAAGAATGGCCAGGGGACCAAAAACCTGCATGGCAAAGGTGGGCGTTTCCGGCAAAAACAGGTAGTGATGGAGCTGTCTGGCCTGCAAGTCGTCGTAATATCCGTCGTAATCGTGATTACCAGGCACGAGCAATTGGGGGGTTTGCATGCGGGAAAGCAGCTGCAAAAATCGCGGGTAGGCCCACGCTTCCGAACCATTGTTTACCAAATCTCCCGCACCAATACTGAGATCGACCTGCTTTGAACGAATGGAATCGGCAATTTTTCGAAAGGTTTTCCATCCCCCCTGCGAATCTCCCCATAGCGCCATGCGGATATTGGCCTCGGATGGATCCGGAGCGGTCAGGCTAAAATTCCCCTGATACGATTTGTTTTGGTGTAGGTCAAACGAAAACGTTTCTCCCGGATTTACTTGTTGGGTAAACACACCGTCGCTGGACGCCACCCGGAGTACCTCTCCGCCTTCGGTTCGCAGCAAGGCTGTCCCGGCAGATTCACTCACCCAGCGGATAAAGGGGATCCCAGCCGTTCCCCAGATCAGAACGGGTTCAGTAAATAAAATGGGGTATTCGGCCAAACGTTCTTTCAGTTCGGGGAAAGGCAATTCTTCGCATTTTTTCAGGTGTTCCGGGTCTTGCAGCAACTCCATTTTCCGGTCCGCCAGAAAGCCTTCCCGGATTTGGTCCCTCTTTTCCTGCCAGGCCAGGTAGTCTGCCTGAGAAAGAAAGTGCACCTGCCGCAAGCCTCCGGACATGGCATTGTTGACCACCCGAAGACCCAGCTCGGTTTTCCCGCTGGCAGGTACCACAAAATAATCCCCCTCCTCGGCTCGGCGAATACGCGTTCCGTTGAGCCAGCATTGAACGCCATCGTCTGCATCAATCAGCAGAACTCCAGGTTTCAGCATCCCTTCCCAGCGGTACCAAAGGGAATGATTGGGTAGGGGAAGGCGGTGGGGCAAGGATACGGGCTGGGGTTCTAAGAAACGATCGGGCCATTCCCGATCTATCCCGGGTAAGGAATCGCTGGCCAGATACATCCAGCCGGAATCCAGGGCCTGCAGCGCATCTTCTGGCAATCGGGGGTGAAAAAAACCTTCGGCCTTCCGATCATCGTGCAAAAAGACCTCTTTGAAGGTCGGGGTTTCGGGTCCGGAATGGCAGGCCGAAAAAACAAAAAGCAGGCATGCAAAGGCGATCCGAAAGCTCATGGCAACAGGGCGTCAATCGCGGAGTCTGCACCTTCTCCTGGATAAGACAATCCCAGCAGCTGGAAAATGGTCCTCGGAATCATTGCCGCATACAGTTGCGCATCGTTTTCTAACGCACCCAGGGCCGGGCTGTCGGGCCCGATCGCTGCTATCCAGATTTCACGGGAGCGGGGAATGGCCGTTCCATGGCCCGTCCAGGTAGCTTTGTCGACTCCTCTCCCATGATCCGTGGTGACGATCATCGTTGTTTTGTCTTTGTAGCCCGGAGTCGACTGAATGTATTCCCATAGATCCTTCAGGTACGCGTCAAATTGGCGAATGGAATGCAGGTATTCGTCGTAGCGGTTGTCGTGCGCCCAATCGTCGGGCTCTCCATAGGCGATCAACACTGCCCTGGGCCGCTGCTTTTTGATTGCTTCCATGGCATAGTGGTGGGTAAAGGGATCGAGCCTCACGCCTGCCCAGGGACCTCGAATTTCCTTCTGGAGGCGATTGATCAGACGTTCTCCTTCAGTCAGGTCGGGTCCCTGCGCCATGTCAAATCCGGCGTTGACGGGAATTCCGCTCCGCTCGGTATTGACAATATAGGGAAACACATCCCAGCTGCCAAAAGCCAATACCTTCCCCTGGTAGGCCGGCATCCGCTGCAGGTATTCAAGTAAGGTAACGTTCGGATTGTTGTTTTTATCGTTGGAATTGATGCGCGCATCATCTGCCCTACCGGTCAATATCTCGTTGTAACCCGGATAGGAAAAAAGCATGGTATTTCGCAAATCTACCCGATTACCCTGGTAACGATTGCCGTGGATTTGTCCCTCTTTGGCCAGCGTGGACCAGGTAAACGGCATCAGTAGTTCCCGGCGCCGCTCAGGATCTGTATCCCAGTATTCCTCAAGAAGTGCCCCTTGCTTTTCGATCATCCCGGTATCGTCGACGAAAAGGGAATCGGCGCCACGAAAAAGCTCCTGCCAACGCAGACCATCTACGGTGATAAGGAAAACGTTTTCTGTCTGAGTCGTTTTTTGTGCGTGGACAATGCAAAGCGGTAGCGTAAAGCCAATCAGGAGTAGGGATATTTTTTTCATCGGTTTATACGTGGTTTTTAGCGGGAGTACCTTAGCCCAGACCGTATACGCGGATAGCTTCTCACAGGGTTGGCGTTCATCCCACTGTGTGGGGCTGACGGCAGGTGCTGGTTTATCCGTTTAAATATAGGAATTTAGGCGGTTGAAATTCCCGTAAAGGGGATTTTTTCTGCCAATTTCATCCCTGGGATAGCGAAAAAAGATTCGACGATTCTTTTCAGCAGCAACCATTTGCTGCATCAAAAGTAGCGGTGAATTCAGCTACTACTCACCAGACGGAGCTTGTCGGGTTTTCAAAACCGTTGCGGTTACCAATAGCTGCCCCAAATGCCGCTGGCTGTGTTCGGCAGCATGAAAATAGAGACCCAGGACCGTGCTTGGGAGTTTTTTTCGGCCCACCAGACGGGACTGCCGAAGTGTGGGCTCGCTGCTTCGTTTAAAAATTTCCAGCGTCTCCAATACCTTTTGCTCAAAGCGATAAACAAGGGATTCGCTGCTGAGATCCGGGTGGGGTTTCGACTCGCGCTGGAGGTATTCCAGTTGGGCCTCATTCAATTGCTTTCCATCTGCATAGGTAAGCAAGCGGTCCAGTACGCCAGCTAGGTGCAGCAGATGGAATCCTACCGAAGCCCTTCCTGCGGTACGTTCCCACAAACGTTCTTCAGGAAAATCCTGCAAGCAGGCAGGTACCTCTTCCAGGGTTTGTAGCAAGGCATGGGCTGCCGGCTGCAAAAGAAACGGGATATCGGGAATGGGTCCGCGCAACCATACTTCGGGCTTACTCATGAGTTTCTGGCTTGACTGGTTTGTGCAGGTGTGTATCCATCAGGCGTGGAAGAAGAAATACTTACCTTCGGCTATCAGTGCCTGAGCAATATCTCTTCTGAGCTTGGTAGGATTGATTTGCTCTCCGTAGCGGGTAAATCGCTTCAATCCCAGCAGAAGAAATTTTTGTTCGTCTCCGGTAGCGAACGATAGAATGGCTTCCTTCCCGGCTGCCTGAATTCGTTCAACGGCTTCATACAAGTACACAGTACTTACGGCACGCTGGTAGTTCACCGCTTCTTCGCCTTTTTCGGCGAGAAGTTTTTCCGTACGCAGCAGGGTGGATTCGGCCGCGTAGATTTCGATCAGGATATCGGCCAGGTGCATCAATAACTCTTGCTCCCGCTCCAGTTTTTCACCCAGGCTATTGGTGGCCTGTCCGCCGATCATCAAAAATACTTTTTTCAGATTTTTCAGCAGCTCTTTTTCCGCTGAAAACGGTTGGGAAAAATCGGGTTGGGAAAAGTCCGGTACACCCTTCAGTTCTTCCGCCACCTCTTTGGCAGCTCCCATAATGGCCAGTTCCCCTTTCAAAGCCCGTTTGAGCAACATGCTTACCATTAGCATCCGGTTAATCTCGTTGGTCCCTTCGTAAATTCGGGAAATACGCGCATCCCGGTAGGCCCGTTCCATGGGAGCTTCCGCAGAATAGCCCATGCCTCCGTAGATCTGTACACCCTGATCCACGACGTAATCCAGCACCTCGGAGCCATGTACTTTTGCAATGGCACACTCAATGGCAAATTGCTCCACGCCTTTTAAGCGGGCCTTTGCCGGATCCATGCCTTCCGCTTCCAGCGCGTCAATGCGGTCTTCGATATCCTGACCCGCCCGGTAACAGAGGGATTCGCAAGCGTAGGTGCGAATCGCCATTTCAGCCAGCTTGGCTTGTATGGCACCAAATGAATCAATGGTAACACCAAACTGTTTTCGTTGGGAAGCATAACGGATGGCGAGACCCAATACCCGACGGCAACCACCCAACACCCCGGCACCCAATTTGATGCGGCCAATATTCAGAATGTTTACTGCGATTTTAAACCCATTGCCCCGTTCGGAAAGCATATTTTCCACCGGTACCGGGCAATCATTAAAAAATACCTGGCGGGTAGAACTGCCCTTAATGCCCATTTTGTGTTCTTCTTCGTTCATGGAGATTCCGCCAAACCCTTTTTCTACCAAGAACGCGGACAGGTTGGCATCGTCTTCCACCTTTGCAAAAACGATGAAAAAATCTGCAAATCCTGCATTGGAAATCCACATTTTCTGTCCGTTGATCAGGTAATGGGTCCCTTCTGGATTTAGGGTAGCCTTTGTTTTCCCGCTATTCGCATCCGAACCTGCATCCGGCTCGGTAAGGCAATAGCAGGCAGCCCATTCGGCATTGGAAAGCTTGGGAAGGTATTTTTCTTTTTGGGCATCATTTCCGTAGTACAATACAGGAAGTATGCCGATTCCAGTGTGCGCGCCATACGTCGTGGAAAACGAACCGGCGGCTCCAATGATATCGGCTATTAGCATGGAGGTGTTGAAGCTCATCCCCAATCCCCCATAGGTTTCGGGAACGGAAATGGCCAGTAGGCCCAATTCCCCCGCCTTTTTCAAAATGGAAGGCACCAAATCCGGATGCTCCATGCTATCAATTTCGTCCATTCGGGCCAGGATTTCCCGATCCATAAAATCCTGGCAGGCTTCCGCCATCATCATTTGTTCTTCACTAAATGATTCTGGAATAAAAATATCGGTGGCCGCGGTTTCCTTGATAAGGAATTCGCCACCATTCAAACTGTTTTTCTTGCGTAATTCTTCCATAGTTTGTTCATTTAGTAACCTACATTGGCTTCAAACTGCTGTGGTGTTCGGTATTTCAATAGCGCTCGAAGACGCCAGCTACCCCTTGCCCACCTCCAACACAGGCGGTTACCAGTCCGTATTTTTTCTGGCGTTTTTTCAATTCATTCAGTATCTGAACCGATAGCTTGGCACCGGTACAACCCAATGGATGCCCCAATGCAACGGCTCCCCCGTTTACGTTGACGATGTCCGGATCAAAATCCAATGCCCGGATTACGGTCAATGCCTGAGCTGCGAACGCTTCATTCAATTCGATCAAATCGATGTCCTGCAACGATAGCCCTGCTTGCTTCAGGGCTTTGGGGACGGCATACTTGGGTCCGATTCCCATGATTCGGGGCTCAACGCCTGCTACCGAATAGGAAAGTAGGCGAGCCATGGGTTCCAGGCTCAGTTCTTTCATCATTCGTTCCGACATCACCACCACAAAAGCGGCGCCATCAGATGTCTGGGAAGAGTTGCCGGCGGTAACCTGTCCTCCTTGTTTAAACACCGGTTTCAATTTTGCCAATACTTCCATACTGGTCCCCGGTCGGGGTCCTTCGTCTGTGTCCACGGTAAACGTCCGCGTCTGTCTTTTTTCGTTGGCATCCAGGTAGGTTTCTTCCACTTTCACGGGCACAATCTCGTCTTTGAAACGTCCTTCCCCGATGGCTTTTAAGGCCTTTTCATGGGATTGGACAGAAAATTGATCGGAATCTTCCCTACTCACCTGGTAATCTTTGGCCAATTCTTCGGCTGTCAATCCCATACTTAGGTAATAATCCGGGTTTTGCCGGGCTATGGAATAATTTAAGGCTGTCTTGTGTCCCATCATTGGCAACAGGGACATGGATTCCGTCCCGCCAGCAATGATGCAATCTGCCATGCCCATGTTGATCTTTGCGGTTGCCAATGCGATCGCCTCCAAGCCGGAACCACAATAGCGATTGACTATAAAACCGGGAGTTTCTTCTCCAAGGGCAAGCAGGGAGATCATTCGCCCCATCTGCATCCCTTGTTCCGCCTCGGGAATGGCATTTCCTACGATCAGGTCGTCCACCCGTTTACTTTCCAAACCCGGTGTATGGGCGAGTAGGTATTTGATAACATCCGCCGCCAGGTCGTCCGGACGGTAGAATCGAAAACTGCCTTTCTTTGCTTTTCCTACTGCGGATCTGTAACCGTTTATGATGTATGCATCCATTTTTTCTTCGTTTGGTGTGGCACTAGTTTGTCGGTAAACTGAATGTGCTGCCGACCCCTTGCTTCCAAAGCAAAAACCAGGGAAGAGCTAACTCCGGTTTCAGTTGACCGTTTTTTCGGTGAATCAGTTTCTTAAGGGTTTGCCTTTAAACAAAATGCTGTGAATCCGTTCGAGTGTTTTCTGCTCCCCTGTCAAACTCAGAAAAGCTTCCCGCTCCAAATCCAATAGGTAACGTTCGCTTACGGTTATCGGTGCGGACAAGTCCCCACCACTCATGACCCAGGCCAATTTTTGCGCAATCTTCGCATCGTGTTCGGAAATGTACTTGCCGTAACGCATGCCCGTAATGCCGGCTTCGATCAAGGCCAGGGACGATTTTCCCAGAACACGGATCGCGGTATTTTCTACCGGCTGTGTATAGCCTGCATCGGCAAGCAACAATACCTGTTCTTTCGCTGCCGCAAGCTGCCGCTTTCTATTTATTGACACGGCATCTTTTTGTTCCAGGTAACCGAGGGATCTTGCCTCCGCCGCAGAAGTGGATACCTTTGCCGTTGCGATATTCATAAAGACTTCCTGCAGCCGGTTCAATTCCACATCTCCGGCGACCAAGTTTTTTGACACCCTGGCTACCATTTCTTTGGTACCTCCTCCAGCTGGAATCAAGCCAACACCTACTTCTACCAGGCCCATGTACAATTCGGCATGGGCTTGAATTTTGTCGGCATGTAAGGAAAGTTCGCATCCTCCGCCAAGCGCCATATTATGAGGTGCGACCACTACCGGGACAGAAGAGTACCGGGCACGCATCATCGTATTTTGAAACTGGGCGATCATCAGATTGATCTCATCGAAATCCCTATCTCCTGCAAACATGTAGAGCATGGCCAGATTGGCCCCCGCAGAGAAGTTGGCGCCCTCATTACCGATTACCAGTCCTTTGTAGGATTTCTCTGCCATGCTAATGGCCGTGTTAATCCCGGCTACCACTTCTTGACCGATGGAATTCATTTTCGTATGAAATTCCAGACCGAGTACATCGTCACCCAAATCAAATAACGTTGCACCCTCATTTCCCCAGACTTTCTTACCAGCCGCTTTCAACGTATCCAGCAGTATAAATTCCTCCAGTCCGGGAATTTCCTTATAAGCCTTGGAGGTCTGGTCGTAGTAATGGCGCTTGCCGTCTTCCACTTTGTAAAACGACCCAATCCCCGCTTCAATCATTTCGTAAACCCAGGGCGCCGGCTTTTGCCCAGCTGCTTCCATTTTAGAAAGCGTGTCTTTGACACCTAAAATATCCCAGTTTTCGAAAGGTCCGTATTCCCAACCAAAACCTGCAGATACGGCCTGATCTATGCGGTACAACTCATCGGCTATTTCAGGAATGCGGAAAGAACAATAGCGAAATAGATCGTAAAATGTGGCCCGGTAAAATTCTCCGGCCTTGTCCTGGTAATTTACCAAAAACCGTATCCGCTCTTTTAACTGATCGATCCCTTTAGCCTTTTCCAGGGCTTCTATTTTTGGTTTTTCAGCCGGTTTGTATTCATACGTCTGAAAATCAATTTCTTTTAATTCTTTTTGTCCGTTTTCATGCCGAATCATGTGAAAGAAACCCTTTCCACTTTTGTCGCCGTACCAGTTGTTTTCACTCAGCACCTGCACACTTTTGGGGAGTTTGAAGGCATCACGTGATTCATCGTGCTCAAGTACCTTGTAAAGATTCGTCGCCACATGTACTGTGGTATCTAATCCGACGACATCCAGCGTTCTAAAAGTGGCCGATTTTGCTCGTCCTATCACCGTTCCCGTCATTTTGTCCACTTCGGATACGCCTAGTCCCATTTTTTCTATCTGGTGGATAGCTGCCATGATCGCATATACTCCTATCCGGTTGGCGATAAAAGCAGGTGTGTCTTTGCAAAGCACTGTTTCCTTTCCCAAATACCGACTTCCATAATCCATCAAAAAAGACACATGTTCGGGCAGGGTAGCCGGACCTGGAATAATTTCCAACAACTGCAAATACCGGGGTGGGTTAAAAAAGTGCGTTCCGGCAAAACACTCCTGAAAATCCCGGGAACGGGAGTCAGCCATTAAATGAATGGGTATACCCGAAGTGTTGGAGGTAATTAATGTTCCCGGTTTACGATGTTTCTCGACCTTTTCAAAGAGACCCTGTTTTATTTCTAAATTCTCGATGATCACTTCAATGATCCAATCACAGGCGGAGATGCCCGATAGGTCATCGTCAAAATTTCCGGTTTTTATCCGCTTAGCGTCGTCGGACAAATAAATGGGTGAGGGCTTTGACGCAAGGGCTTGCTGCAACGCCTCGTTGACTATGCGATTCCGTACGGCTTTGTCCTCCAGAGTCAAGCCCTTTTCCTGCTCTTTTTCGGAGGGGGCCTTGGGTACCATGTCTAACAGCAAGACTTCCACCCCGATATTTGCAAAATGACAGGCGATTCTCGATCCCATTATTCCGGAACCTAAAACAGCTACTTTTTTAATCGTTTGTTTCATGTGTTTATAATTGTCCCTAAGTTGCCACATGGAATCTCGCATGCTTTCTAATCATCCCTCCGTGGGTCGCTTGCGTCATGCCTGCCTGTCCGGTAGGCAGGCTAGATTTCATGTGTTTATAATTGTTTTTAATGGTCAGATGCCTGTCCCGATCACATCGAGGGAATCTTCGCATGGTTAGTAATCGCTCCTCTGTGTGACGGGAACGTCAGGCCTGCCTGTCCAGTAGGCAGGCTCGATTTCATCTGTTTATACTTGTTTTTAATGGTCAGATGCCTGTCCCGATCACATCGGGGGAATCTTCGCATGGTTAGTAATCGTTCCTTTGTATGCCGTTTGCGTCATGCCATGCCTGTCTGCTAAGCAGGCTAGATTTCAAGTATAGTTTGGGTATTTTCGGCAAATCACGTCCAATACCTGCGGTTATTTTTGAATCAAGTCTATTACTCGATGAAGTTTATCAAACAATGAAAAGAAGTTCGTCATCTCCTTTTCTGTTAACGCATTCCGCACTTTTTCGTTAAACTCTTTTATCGTTTTTACCGCTACTACCTTTTTTTGCTTTCCCAGATCGGTTAAGAAAATACGAACCGAGCGCCTATCCAGCTCATCGGGTTGTTTGAGTATCAATTTTCGCTCCTCCATTGACTTTAGGATCCGTGTCAGACTTCTGCTTTCCAATCCCATCATGGGAGCTATTTTCGTCGCTGCTGTTCCCTCCGTAGAGTGGATATTTATCAATACAAACCCCATGGATGCGGTAATTCCTTCCTTTTGCGCTTGCTGGTTGTAAATTCTAGAAATGGAGTGCCAACAGGTTTTAATATGGTAATCGATGGTTTCTTCTTTTTTCATCGTGACATTGATTCCATCAATTTACAAAAAATAATTAGGCATGCATAATAAATAGGCTCTTTTTCTGCAGATGAATTCGTTTGCATCAGAGCTGTGACTGTGCCCCTCGAAAAACAGCTGGTTCAAACAAAAATCGTTTACCTTTTGCAAAAGACTGAACGGATGCTGTAGCTTTTGTACCAGCTTTTTTGTTAAAAAGCCAATGATCAAAAATGAGCGGCGCATTAGGCTTATGCACATCTCTATTGTAATTTGAGTTTTAATCTTAAAGAAAATAGTTGGTACTATTAAGGAGTGGATAAGTGGGTAACTGAATGGATATAGCGGTTGTTGACAGTTTGTTGGTGTTAGGCAGTGTGTACGCACATATTATCCACCGTAGTTGTTTGGGTAAATTTCTTGAAATGAGTAGGTTATTTCATTGGTGGGTGGAATGTGGAAAAAAAGGGTAAGGGCTTATCTGGATAACGTTTTGTGGGTAGGTTGGTGGAAACCTGTTTATAAATGGAGGATTATCCCCAGCAAATTTCTCGTGTCTTTTTTCGTGTTGTTCCGGGGTAGTTGCGGTGTGTACGGCAGCATGAGTTTGTAAAGTTATCCCCGTTGGCCTGGTGGTTGTCAACACTTTTAGAAATGGGTGTCTATATACCTTATATTATTGATAGTCAATTGTTTAGATCTTCTTCGGTAATATCTAGTACATCTAGAGGGATTTTAATCGGTTGGTGCTTGTGGAGTACAGGTTCCGGTCGCGGGAATCCGGTTTTTGGTCGTGGGCTAATAAGCAGGTCTTCTAATGTCCAGCCCCCACGTACAATTAATTCCTCGCTCTCTGTCTCTGGATCGTAGAAATAATATATCGGCTCAGGCTGGACCGATCGACGATAGTTACCGGGGTCCCATCGTTTATTGCGGTTGAGATCAACAATAACCTGGATCTTGTAGGTGGTGGCTTCAATGCCGGTGAAAGAAAAAGTATTTGTATCAATGAGGTAGCGTTCAGCTACCAGGTTGCCGTTTCGATCGAGGAGTTGAACAATAAGCGGTCTTTCGTTCGTGGCCACCGTGCCCGATATGCCGTCAGCGAGGTTATCTGTTTTTAATTTGGAATAGGTCGCCTTTACCGGTTCTGAGTTCCATTGGTCGTCAATGTCCTGGAAGGTGGAATCGCTTGCGTGTAATGTAAGGGTATTTATGGTAAGTGTATCTGCTAATGGGTGGGTAATTATCAGTTCGGTTCGGGTTTTACTGCTGTCGGTAAGGCTGGTCATGTTAGGCGTTATCGGGATTCTTCCAGCGGTGTCGTAAGAGAAGTAAAGGGAGTCATACGCTATTCGATACAAAGGTTTATTGAATGTGAGAACAGCCTTTACTTCATTCAAGTAGTCGGTTCCAGTATTGGTGGTTATTTGTAAAGCTTCCTTGTTTCGGTCACTTTCCAGAAAAGTTGCGTACAAGAGGGTGTCTAGTTGGGTGCCAATGGAATCGGTGAGCTGAATGCGAACCTGTGTGCTGTCTTGACGAAGGTTCCTATGGTAAAGGCGCAGGGTATTTTCTTTGATTCGGTAAAAAAGGCTCTGGTTTTTCTCGGGATGGTCAATGGATAAATCTACGATCGGTTTACTGAGTAGGATGTCGTAGTTTGTCCCGCTGCTGGAAGATCGATTGATTTTTAGTTCGGAGAGATTGGCTTTCGAAAGGTTGATGTGCAGGTTTTCTAGGTTGGTGTTAATGGTAAGTGTGTCGTTGACGAACCCATATGCTTCGTTCCGGTATTCGGCCTTTGATGAGTTATTATCGTCGTACCAGGCATATGCTCGAAATTTACCTGACTTGATGTTGGTGATGGTAAAGTTTCCTGCTGAGTCCGGTTGGGTGATATAGTAAGGAGTTGCCGTAAACAGGTCCGTTGTGTCCGAGGCGCGGTAAAGCCCTACCAGTACATCCTCGACGTTCGGTCGGTCATAGGGTTGTATAAAATCGACGGTGCCCGATAGTGTAAGGCTATCAATAGTGGGACCCGTAGAAAAGACGAGTTTAAGGCGTTCTGCGGGGTTCTTTTCGGTTATGTCCTGGACACTTTTTTGGAAGTTAAACAGGTAGGTGGTGGTGTCTTCCAGTTCCTGATTTAATGTGATGGTCACGCGATTTTTGTTAGCCAGGAATTCGACCTTATCGGTATCGATTTTTGGAGTAATAATAATGGACTGGCTGGGATTTTCCAGGTTAACGTATTCGTCAAAATCGAGGGTGATCTCTTTAGGTTTCACGTTCGTGCTTTGATCCGCTGGAGTAGAACCGAGCAAAATAGGAGGGTCTTCGTCTTTAGGTCCGCCCATCGGTGAGCTTTGCTTGGCGCAAGCGCTCAGTAGGAGTAGGAATGTATAAGCCAGCAGGTATCGTAGTGCGATTGTCATTTCTTTTTTAGGACAAAAAGTAAACTGGAATAATTAGTTGCGTTTTTTTTGGCTTCCCGGTTAGAACGATATCCCTCCCTGATTGCCTTGTAAAAACGGTTTGGTGATCCGATGTACTGATGGCTGAGTAAGGAAACGTAATAGGCATCGAATTTCATTGGTAGGATTTCGACGATCCTACAGCCGTGTCGTTCGGCCAGGTGCTGCATGGAACGGGTATTGAAATGGTAGAGGTGTCGGGGTACATCCCATGCCGCCCAGTTTTCCTTGAATGCAGTGGCGTCAGCTGAATCCCTATTAGGAACGGCGATGAAAAGGAGGCCTCTTTTTTTCAAGCGATCCAGGAGTAGTTTCAGTGTTTTGTTCAGTGAATGTATGTGTTCGAGTACATGAAATAGGGTAATGATATCAAATTTCTTTTGCTGTGCGAGCGCAGGTAAATCGGCAATTAATGGTATTCCCAGGGTATTTGTTGCAATTGCTGCAGCGGTTGGGTTGGGTTCGATTCCGAAGGCATTCCACCCGTTGGTCTGGCAGGCTTTGACAAAGTGACCTACGCCGCAGCCAAAGTCGAGTAGTCTTCCTTTCCTCGGATACCGGTCGGTAATCCACCGCATCTTCTGGCGCATGGTATACCTTCGAACAAGCTTATAGACCAGATCGGTTATTCCTTTGCTTTGTTTTTGATGGGAAATGTATCGATCAGAGGAATAGTAGTGGATACTGTTTTCGGGGTCTGGGCGGGGGTTGGTAAACCACAGCTCGCAATTCTTACAGGCACAGATGATAAACGATTCCTTACTTATGGCTTTATCCTCTACGATGATGTGATTAATAAATAGCCCGCTTTTGCACAATGGGCATTTGGTTAATCGTTCGTACATGTTACCTTCCTAAATAAATGGTCAAAATAGACATATCGGCGGGTGATACCCCGCTTATTCTGGACGCTTGACCCAAGGTCTCGGGCCGGATCCGTCCTAATTTTTGTCGGCCTTCGGCGGAAAGGGCCTTTATGGCTGCGTAGTCCAAGCTTGAGGGGATATTCAGGTTTTCCAGGTGGCTCATTTTATCGACCATTTGTCGTTCCTTTTCGATATAGGATGCATATTTGATTTGGATCTCTGCCTGTTCGCGTGCCGGTTGCGAATAGCTAGAGAGTTCATCTTGAATAGTAGAAGGACTATTTTCGATCAGTTCCTTTAGGCCGATGTGTGGGCGTTTAAGAAGCTTATCGGCCGTAGTTTTTTCCTTGATAGTGGCCGTTCCCAGTTTTTCCAATTGGCTATTGATGTCGTCAGGGCTGTAGCGAATTTGCTGTAGTTTGCTTACGAGTGCTTCGGTTTCTTGTTCTTTTTCCTTCATTTGCTGGTAGTGTTCTTCTTCGGCTAGTCCTTGTGCGTATCCCAATGCCGTAAGGCGTAGATCAGCGTTGTCCTGGCGTAGAAGGAGTCGGAATTCGGCCCGTGAAGTGAACATGCGGTAGGGTTCTTCGGTACCTTTATTGATCAGGTCATCGATAAGTACGCCGATGTAAGCTTCGGATCGTTTGATGATAAACGGATCTTTTTCGGTTACTTTATTGTGCGCGTTCATGCCAGCGATGAGTCCCTGGCATGCTGCCTCTTCGTATCCAGTGGTACCGTTTATTTGTCCGGCAAAAAAGAGGTTTTCAACCAGTTGGGTCTCTAGGGTTAGTTTCAGTTGTGTTGGCGGGAAGTAATCGTATTCGATGGCATACCCTGGCCGGAACATTTTTGCGTTTTCGAATCCCTGAATTTTCCGCAGGGCTTTGTACTGTACGTCTTCGGGTAGGGACGTAGAAAAGCCGTTTACGTAGATTTCCACCGTGTTCCATCCCTCCGGTTCTACAAAGATCTGGTGGCGTTCCCGCTCGGCAAAACGATTGATTTTATCTTCAATGGATGGACAATACCGGGGGCCGATGCCTTGAATCCGCCCATTGAACATGGGTGATCGGTCGAAACCGGTTTCCAGCTGTTCGTGTACAGCTTTGTTGGTATAGGTGATCCAGCAGTTTCGCTGTTGGGTAACCGGGGAGGTTTCGGAGGAGTAGGAGAATTTTTCCGGGCGAGCATCCCCTTCCTGTACTTCCATGCGTTTGTAATTTAGGCTGCGGCCGTCGACACGTGGCGGTGTTCCGGTTTTCATGCGCCCCGATTCAAAACCAAGGGACACGAGTGTTTCGGTGATACCTTTAGCGGCCCGTTCACCGGTTCGCCCCCCTCCCATTTGCTTTTCACCGATATGAATGATACCGTTTAAAAAGGTACCGTTGGTCAGCACAACCGACTTTCCCCGTATTTCCAATCCCAGGCTGGTTTTAACACCAAGTACCCGATGGTCCTTCACGAGTAAATCCGTGATCATTTCCTGCCAGAAGTCAACACCTTCCGTCGCCTCCAGGCTGAGCCGCCACTCCTCCGCAAAGCGCATGCGGTCATTTTGGGTTCGCGGAGACCACATGGCCGGACCCTTGGATCGATTCAGCATGCGGAATTGAATCGTGGATTTATCTGAAATGATACCCGACTTGCCACCAAGTGCGTCGATCTCCCGTACGATTTGCCCTTTAGCCACCCCTCCCATAGCGGGGTTACAGGACATTTGAGCGATGGTGTTCATGTTCATGGTACAGAGCAAAACGCGGGAACCCATCTTGGCTGCCGCATGGGCAGCTTCACATCCCGCGTGTCCCGCTCCTACTACTATTACATCGTATATTGGAAACATAGATTTCTTGTTGGTGTTCCACGTGGAACAGTCTAGATCTGGTTTTGGTTCTTTGGTGTTCCACGTGGAACAGTTAGATTTGAGTACCGTGCCAAAGCTTTGTCTTCCTCGGTCCGCATGCGTTGTTTGTCGGCAGCGGTTTTGTCTTTGTATCCGCACAGGTGCAATAGACCGTGGACGATCACGCGAAGAAGCTCGGTACCGTAAGGCTCAGCCTGTTTGTTTGCGTTGTCGCTTACACGGTCCACACTAATAAATACATCGCCTTCAAGTGTCCCTTCTTGTTCGGATTGGTCAAAGGTAATAATATCGGTATACGTATCGTGCTTTAGGTAGGCTCGATTGATATCGTACAAATAGTCGTCGGAACAAAACACATAATTTAACGAGTGTATCCGAAATCCTTTCTCTGCAGCGATTTCCTTTACCCACTGTTTTATTTGCCTTCGCTGCTTGAGCTTTGCGTTTATCCCTTCTTCGAAGAAGTTGATAGCCATCTTAATTCATGTAGAAAGTGAGAATGATCCGGCTTCCCTCCTTCTCAAATTGAATTTCGTCACAGAGATGCTTCATGATAAATACTCCCCTTCCCCCGGATTTTTCCAGGTTCTCCGGAGCGGTCGGATCGTTTAGGTGATGGTAGTCGTACCCATCTCCCTCATCCTCGATAATGAATTTTAATTGATCCTCCAGAAATTTTAATTCCAAACGAACGTTCTTCTTTTTGTTTTCTTTGTTGCCGTGAATGATGGCATTGCTCACACACTCCGTTACGGAAATCATGATATTGCCATAAATATCATCGTTGATATGAAATTTTTCTTTGGCATTATCAATGAAACTCTCAATGATTGTAATATTTTCAATCAAAGATGGGATTGATATTTTTATTGATTTCATTGATGGTTTAGGCTTTAATCATGATTTATTTAGTAATATCTCCTAACGTTAGCTGTATGGGGCAATGATCGGAATGGTCGGCTGCTGTTAAAATGTCCACTCCTGTCACACGCTCGCTTATCGATGGAGTAGTCATGTGGTAATCAATGCGCCATCCTTTGTTATTCGCCCGGGAATTGGCCCGGTAGCTCCACCAGGTGTACTGATCGGCCGATTGGTTAAGAAGTCGGAAACTGTCCGTAAAACCGGAATTGGTAAACTTATCCATCCATGCGCGTTCCTCAGGTAAAAACCCAGAGGTATTTTTATTCGCAATGGGATTGTGTATGTCAATCGGCTTGTGGCAAATATTATAATCCCCACTAAGAATCAAATTTGGATGCTCGCCGATCAAATCCTGGCTGTATCCGTAAATATCATGGAGGAAGCGGTACTTGAAATCTTGCCGTACGTCTCCGGTGGTGCCCGAAGGAAAATAGGCACTGATAAATGAGAAATCAGAATAATCCGCCCGAATCATCCTCCCCTCGTCATCGTAGTCAGCGATGCCCATTCCATAGGTAATCTGTGAAGGTTTCTGTTTCGTTAAAATAGCTACGCCACTGTACCCTTTCTTCACCGCCGGGTACCAGTATACGTGATAACCCAGGTCTTCAAACACCGATACATCAATTTGGTTCTCGAGCGATTTGATTTCCTGCAAACCAAGGATATCTGGATCGCTCGCCTTAAGCCAGTCAAGAAAGCCTTTTTTCATGGCCGCCCGAATTCCATTGACATTGTAGGATACGATCTTCATTTGATGTCTATTTCAAATTCCTCTTCAAAATATTCCAACACATGGATTTTGAGCATTTTTTCCTGTTGTGCTGCATCCAAATGTGGCAAGGTTTTTTCTAATTTCCAATGCGGCCACCCGTCCTGATCAATAAAATCCAGGGAGTAAAACCCCGATTGACTAAGCACCCGGCATACAGCGATATGCATCAAATCCTGTTTTTCTTCTTTGGAAAAATTTTTGGGTCCGCTTCCCAACTCCTGTACGCCGATGATAAACAATACGGCATTTAAGTCGCTGGGTTTTTTTCCAAGCAATTGCTGTAAACCCTCCAGCAGTTTACCCCACCGCTTTTCAAGGTCCAAATCTTTTTTTATCAATGCCATACGTGTAAATTTCTTCCGTTGGTTTATCGCCGAAATGCCTCTTTTATCTGTTGGGTATTTTTGCTACCTTCATTTGTACGAATGCAATACAAAGATAACAGGTTAAACGGCTCAATACGTATAAACAACCCATTTTAGGTATGCGTTTCAATTATTGGCAGGATTTTATGTCTTTGGTTTTTCCCGAAACCTGTTGTATCTGCAAACGCAGCCTCTTCCCCTTTGAAAATCAGCTTTGCAGGTTCTGTATTGCTCGTCTTCCCCGCACGGATTATCACCTGCTTCCCGAAGATAATGACCTTAAAAACAAGGTATTGGGTCTTGCTCCGGTAACCAAAGTCATTTCGTACCTTCGGTTTTCCAAAAACGGAATGAGTCAGAAAATTCTGCATCACATTAAATACAAAAACAAGCCTTTTCTGGCCCGGCGCTTGGGATACATGTATGGGGATTTACTGAAGGAGCATGGGTACGACAACTGCTGGGACGCACTGGTACCGGTGCCATTGCATGCGAAAAAGCGGAAAGCAAGGGGTTACAACCAAAGCGAGGAATTGGCCCTGGGAATGGCGGAATCCCTGGCCCTGTCTTGCAGGAGTCTCTTGATTCGCGAAATACCCACCCAGAGCCAAACGAACAAGAATCGAATGGAACGATGGGAGAATGTAAGTGACGTATTTACCGTCTCCTTTCCTAAAGAGGTTTTGGATCAGCGTTTGTTGATAGTGGACGACGTTATGACCACGGGCGCTACGCTTGCCGCCTGCGCACTCGCTATACAGCAATATGAGCCTGAAAGCATTGATTTTGCCGTATTGGCTGCCGGAAAATGATTGCTAGCCAAACAACTCGTTTAAAATTCCTGCCAATCGGATCCCTGCTGCCAATAAACGTTCTTCGATTACTGGATAGCATCGGTACCCGTACTCGTAAAAAATTCGTTTATCTTCCGGTAAATCGTAAATCAGTGGGCGTAAATCCACGGCCTCCTGAAGCCATTTTTCCAGGGGATCGCTTTGGTAGGACCGTATGAGCTCGCTGTTCGCTCTCCGATTCAGGTGTTCGGCAAGTTCCGTGTAGCTCAGATTCTTGCCATCGATGATTCGGGTATCCCAGACGGCATGTAGGTTGGTAGGCTGATTGAAATAGCTCAGTTTTACCTCGTTTCCTCCCCGGTCTTCTCCCGTACCCACATGAAGCGGTTGGTGAAGGTCTCCCACCAGATGAACGAGCATTTTGACGTATTCAACGTTGGATGTTGGATCCAATTTCCCTTCGCGAAGGGCGGAGATGATCTTTTTGGTTTGGCTAAAGGCATCGCCTCCCGCCTCCTGCAGGGAGGGATCGTAACCGTCTGCTCCTGTCTTGACGGTCAGGTAATGCCAGGGATCCATAAAGCGGTAATCTGGATCAGACTTGATCTCGTCCATCCAATTGGCTACCATGGCCAAGGATTCGGGGCCGAGGAGTTGCTGTAGCGTACGTTCGGCTTTTTTATTCAGGTGCCAGGTAGCGATTTGCCCCACGACGCGGTGTCCGGTCTGGCCCCATCCAAAACTACTAACGACCAGGCTGGTACCCAACAGGACGGTAAGTGTGATTTTTTTCATGACTGTGCGTGTACTAGCGAAGATTATCAGGGAAGGTGATTCAACTCCTCAAGTGCCAACCAGGCCATTAAACCGGTGCTGAGACCCAGGGCATCTTCGTCTATATCAAAGGTAGGCGTGTGTACTCCGGAAACAATGCCCCTGGCCTCGTTTCGAATACCCAGCCGGTAAAAACACCCGTCCATCTCCTGCGTATAGTAGGAAAAATCCTCAGCAGCCATCCAAATATCCAGATCTACCACGTTTTCCTCACCAAGGTAGGCTTTCGCTGCCTGTATGGAGCGTTCGGTAAGTTCGGGTTCGTTTTTCAGGAAAGGGTAGCCCCTACGCACCTCAAAATCTACCGATCCACCCATCCCTTCCGCAATGCCGGTAGCAATCCGAATCATTTGCTCGTGCGCCTTTTTCCGCCAATCTTCGTTCAACGTCCGGAAAGTACCCTCAATTTTCACTTCATTTGGTATCACGTTGGTGGCTCCTTCGGCCATCACCCTTCCAAAAGAAAGAACGGATGGGGTTTTGGGATCGGCTTTCCGGCTGACCACTTGTTGCAAAGCAACCAAAATATGTGCGCTGATTAGCACCGGATCGACCAGTGTTTCCGGCATGGCCCCGTGCCCTCCTTTTCCCTTTACCGTCAGGTACAGTTCATCGGCACTGGCCATGTACATACCCTTTCGAAACCCAACTTTTCCTACGGGTATGAGCGGCATGACGTGCTGTCCCATGATCGCGGCAGGACGGGGATTGGCCAGCGCGTTGTCCGCAATCATCATGGAAGCACCCCCGGGAACCTTTTCTTCTCCCGGTTGGAAGAGCAGTTTGACGGTTCCTTCAAAACTATCTTTCAAGTCGTTTAAAATCCGCGCGGTCCCTAATAACGAGGAAGTGTGTACGTCGTGTCCACAGGCATGCATCACTCCCGTCCGGGTGGATTTGTAGGGTACGTCATTGGCTTCGGTTATGGGTAGTGCATCCATGTCTGCCCGTAAGGCGACAACTTTTTTAGCGGGATTTTTACCTTCAATCAAGGCCACCAATCCGGTTTTTGCTTTCGGTTCGATAGTGTCGACCCCAATGGATCGGAGCGTGTCTGCTACGAAAGCAACGGTATTTTCCTCCTGAAAGGATAGCTCCGGATGGGCGTGTAAATGCCTTCTGATGCGAATGGTGTCTGCTTTGTATGCCGCTGCGAGTTTCTGGATTTTATCTTTCAGCATTTTCAATTTTTTCTTCTTCTTTTTTCTGGAGCTCCCGGTCCTTCAGGTACCGATCGGAAATGATTCGGGAACCGGGAAAAACGCCTTTCATTTTTTCATAGGTGGCCAACGCCTCTATTTTATTGATGTATCGCCCTACTTTTACCAGGTACCGGGGTTGTTCGTATTCCATATACGTCTGGATATCCGGAATTTCGGTATAGGCCTCGTTACGTATTTCAAATGCAGCCTCCCTGTCTACCCCACTGTAAATCAGTATGGTGTATCCGGTCAGAAACATCTCCTTATCGTTTTCAGCAATGATTTCGTTGATCTTTCTGCCTAGTTCCTGATCTATGGGCGAGGCCTCTTCACTGAATGCCAGTTCCGAATCTTCCGGATCTGGCAGCGGATCAAATTGGATTCGGGAGCTTTCGAGATCTTCGGAATAGTTCGCATACATTTCGGCACTTCCCCCGCTAGTGCGGATATTGATAATCCCACAGCTACTGAGAAGAACGGCACACACGAGAATTGAAAGACTGGTTTTTCCTGCCATGGGTCGTCTGCTTATTAATTTTCGATGATGATGCACTTTGCATCCGAAAGATCTTGTTCGATGCTTTTATATTTCACGTCCTTTTTCACCTTTCCATCCACGTATTTGACGGTCACTTTGTCGTTTCGTCCGTAGGTTTTATCCGATTTCCGGGGTTTTACCGGTTCCCGGGATTGGGTTGCCCGGCTACTTGCAATAGCGGCTCGCTGACCGGAGGGATTTCCAAGGCTGCTTGCTACTTCTTCCTTGGAAGCGGTCACCCTTGGTTCCGCCTTCTGTTGGCTTTGCGCGGCAGCCACCTGTTCCGGGTTTTGCTTTGGTAGATCGGACTTGGAAATAAACGAGACGATATCATCGTTCAGTTTGCCCAGAAAGCGTTTAAACATTTCAAAAGCCTCAAACTTGTAAATCAGCAAGGGGTCTTTTTGTTCGTACACGGCATTCTGAACAGACTGCTTCAGATCGTCCATATCCCGTAGGTGTTCTTTCCAATTTTGGTCGATTATAGCCAGGGTTACCGTTTTTTCGATGGCCCGGATCAGTTCCCGCCCCTCGTTTTTCAGGGTAGATTCCAGGTTGACCACTACGCCGATTTGTTTGATGCCGTCCGAAATAGGCACCATGATTTCCTTTACCGTAGCTCCCCTGTTTTTATGGACGTCCCGAAGGATAGGCATGGCCCTTTCCAGAATGGATTGGTTTTTCTTCCGGTAATTTTCGTAGGCGGCATTAAACAGCTCCTTGGTCAACGAGGGCAGGTCTTTCTCTTTCAGGTCGCTTTCCGAGAATTGAAAATCGATTCCCAGGGAGCTGAATACGTTCATGCGAAAGTTGTCGAGGTCCTCGGTCGATTTGGCCATTTCTATCAGGTCTTCCGAAACGTCGTACATGATGTTTAGGATGTCCAATTCGAGGCGGTCACCGATCAGGGCATTTTTCCTTCGTCTGTACACCACTTCCCGCTGGCTGTTCATCACGTCATCGTATTCCAACAAGCGCTTTCGTACACCAAAGTTGTTTTCCTCAACCTTCCGCTGGGCCCTTTCGATGGACTTGGTAATCATGGAATGCTGGATGACCTCACCTTCTTCCAGCCCCATCCGGTCCATCAGCTTGGCGATTCGCTCCGAACCAAAAAGGCGCATGAGGTTGTCTTCCAGGGAGACGAAAAACTGCGAGGAGCCCGGGTCTCCCTGCCTTCCGGATCGACCCCGAAGCTGCCGGTCTACCCGCCTCGATTCGTGCCGTTCGGTACCAATGATGGCCAGACCGCCTGCCTGCTTCGATTCGGGGGTCAGCTTGATGTCGGTACCCCTACCCGCCATGTTGGTGGCAATGGTGACGGTCTTCGGTTTTCCCGCCTCTGCTACCACGTCGGCTTCGCGGGCGTGTTGCTTCGCATTTAGTACCTGGTGTTTGATTTTTCGGATGGTCAACATCCGGCTCAGTAGTTCGGAAATTTCCACCGAAGTGGTACCTACGAGTACCGGGCGGTTTGCTTCGGTCAACTCGTTAATCTCATCGGCCACAGCGTTGAATTTCTCGCGGACGGTCTTGTACACCTTGTCCTCCCGATCTTTCCGCTGAATGGGTTTGTTGGTCGGAACCACAATGACATCCAGTTTGTAAATCTCCCAGAACTCACCTGCCTCTGTTTCCGCAGTCCCTGTCATCCCGGAAAGTTTGTGGTACATGCGGAAATAGTTTTGCAGCGTGACAGTGGCATAGGTTTGGGTGGCATCTTCTACCTTCACGTTTTCCTTTGCCTCGATGGCCTGGTGCAGGCCATCGGAATACCTTCGGCCTTCCATCACCCGGCCGGTTTGCTCGTCGACGATTTTCACCTTTCCATCCACCAAGATGTATTCGGTGTCCTTTTCAAACATGCAATAGGCCTTGAGAAGCTGGTTGACGGTGTGTATCCGCTGTGCCTTAACCCCGTAGTCCTTGATCAGTTCCTCTTTTCGTACCAGTTTTTCCCGGTCATCAATGGACTCGTCCTTTTCCAGATCGGCGATTTCACTACCAATATCGGGTAAAATAAAGAAGCTGGCGTTTTCGTTTTTTCGGGTAATGGTTTCGATGCCATTGTCCGTCAGGTCCACGCTATTGGATTTCTCGTCAATGGTGAACAAGAGGGGCTCGTCCGCTTCCGGCATGTTTCGTTTGTTATCCTGCAGGTAAAAATTTTCTGTTTTCTGCAGAATGACCCGAATTCCCGGTTCGGACAGGTATTTGATCAAGGGCTTGTATTTTGGCAGGCCGCGGAAGGCGCGGAATAGTGCCAGGCCCCCCTCTTTCTCCTTACCTTCCTTGATCAATCTTTTTGCGTCGGTCAGGTAATTCTGCACCAATTTTCGCTGTTCGTCCACCAGCGTAGACACCCGGGGCTTCATCTCGTAAAACTCATGTTGATCTCCCCGGGGTATGGGGCCGGAGATGATCAGCGGCGTTCGTGCATCATCGATCAAGACGGAATCGACCTCATCAATCATGGCGAAGTGGTGTTTTCCCTGTACCAGGTCTCTGGCATCCCGGGCCATGTTGTCTCTCAGGTAATCAAAGCCAAATTCATTGTTGGTTCCGTAGACAATATCGGATGCGTAGGCCTTTCTGCGGCCTTCGGAATTGGGCGGGTATTTGTCAATGCAGTCTACCGTTAAGCCATGAAATTCAAACAAGGGAGCATTCCATTCGGAATCTCGTTTTGCCAGGTAGTCGTTGACGGTGACGATGTGTACCCCTCTCCCGGAGAGGGCATTGAGGTAGGCAGGTAGGGTGGATACCAGCGTTTTACCTTCACCGGTCGCCATTTCTGCGATGTTTCCCCGGTGAAGCGCTACGCCGCCTAGTAGCTGTACGTCGTAGTGGAGCATATCCCAGGTAACTTCCACGCCAGCGGCCATCCAGTGGTTGTGCCAGATGGCCTGCTCACCGGCAATTTCCACATAGGATTTGGTGGCCGCCATTTCCTGGTCGGTATCCGTGGCGTTGACGGTAAGTTTTTTATTTTCTTTCAGGCGCCTTGCTGTTTCTTTTACCACCGCAAAGGCCCTGGGCAACACCTTTTCCAGGCTCACCTCCAGTGCCTCGTCCCGTTCTTTTTCTACCCGGTCGATTTCATTAAACAACGCGTCCTTGGCCTGAACCTGATCGGGATTCAAGGCCTCAATATCCACTTTCAACTGGGCAATACGCTCGTCGAAGGTTTTCAAATCTTCTTCGACTATACCCCGGATAAGCTGGGTTTCTTTCCGTAGTTCGTCGTCGGAAAGACTTCCTAATTTCTCGTAAGCGGCGTTAACAAGGCCTACCACCGGACTGAGTGTCTTGATGTCCCGGTCAGATTTGGTGCCAAAAACTTTTGCTAACCCTTTTGCTATTGCTTCTATCATGTGTATTACTGCTTTATCGCGCTCGTTCTTATAACTACTGTACTCCTGTACTTGGGATTAAGTTGCCTCCGGCAGGGAAATCTTGCCGGAAAACACCTGCTTGGCCGGACCTGACAAAACAATTTGTTCGAATCCACCCGCGGGGTTTTTTACAAACCCTACTTCCAGGTTTCCACCCAAGGTGGTAATTTTTATGGATTGTTGGTTGCGTTGTGCGCCGTAGACAAGGGCACAGGCAGTGACCCCCGTACCGCAAGACAAGGTTTCATCTTCTACCCCCCGCTCGAATGTTCGCACTTGTATCTCGGTATCGGACAGGGGTTTCATGAAATTCACATTGGTGCCTCGGGGATAGGTAGCCAGGTCGTTTCGAATCGCTCTTCCTTCCCCCAGGACATCGTATTGATCCAGGTCGTCTACCTGCCGCACGTGGTGTGGAGACCCAGTGTCCACGAAAAAGTCCTGTCCCGCTGGTTGAATCGCTTCGACATTTCCCATTTCCAGTGCCACCCAATCACCCGAAATCTTTGCACGATGAGGCCCATCAATTGCCAGAAAATGGGTATCCTCCGAAATTATTCCCAGAAATTTAGCGAAGGCCACCGCACAACGCGCCCCATTTCCACACATACTCTGTGTGCCGTCAGCATTGTAGTAGAACATTTCAAAATCGTAGCCGGATTTGTTCTGCAACAGAATCAAACCATCCGCGCCAATTCCGAATCTTCGGTGGCAAAGTGCGTGGATACGGGAAACGGGATCCGCACCCAGGGAAAATGCACGCCCATCCACCATAATGAAATCATTGCCGGTACCCTGGTATTTGTAAAAGGTTATATCCATTTGAATTTAAAGCGCTTACGTTTCCATTCGCCCGGAAGTAATCCCTAAAATAACTTCTCAAATCGGATCATTGACACCGCAAAAACCCAACCAATACGCGAATGGAATACAAAAATAATCATCTTGTTCGAAATTATGGGTTTATATCGAATTAACTGTGGCAAATACCGGGGAAACCCGCAGGAACGGCCCCTGGCATGATCAACCTTGCCCGCGGCTGCCCCGGATGGCTGTCGTTGACGGGAATAAAAAAAAGGTCCTATTGACAAGAACGCCGCTGTCGAACGGAGGACAAAAGGCGGGGGTCTTCGTTGGTATTTTGCTGTGGCGATTCCCGAGGAATTTCTTCCCTTTGACCAAATTAACCCGAAAGGACTTGCTTCCTAGTCAGGGTTTTTTTTATTTGGTAGCCTATACCGTATGTCCCCATGAAAGATCCCCAAAGCCTCTCGGCCGTAGCCCGTTTTCACCAGACGTTCAAGCACCCGGTTTTACCTGATCCGGCAATTCCTTCTGCGGAACGCTGCCAACTCCGCCTTTCACTTATCAGCGAGGAGTTGCAGGAATTGGAAACAGCCATAGCCAATCAAAATCTGGTGGAAGTTGCAGACGCGTTGTGCGACATTCAATACGTTCTTTCCGGTGCCATCCTGGAGTTTGGCCTGGCAGAAAAATTTCAGCAGCTCTTTGAGGAGGTGCAGCGCTCGAATATGAGCAAAGCCTGCAAAAACAAGCAAGAAGCCGAAGAAACCGTAAACCACTACAAGCGGCTGGGAACGGATTGCTATTTTGTAGAATCGGACGGTGTGTACCTGGTGTACCGATCGGAAGATAACAAGACCTTAAAGTCCATTCATTATTCACCGGCTGATTTGGCCTCCATTCTAGTTAAATCCTAAACCATGCGCCTGTCCCTTGCATTGATCGTATTGTCCGTATGCTCACATACGTTGGTTTCGGCGCAAAATAGTGCCAGAAATTATGGAATTTCCCTGGGTGTGTTGAGTCCGGGGGAGTGGAACGCCATTACCGATGTTCCGGGGGTGGCCGTGGGACATGCAACCTTGCTCGAAGGAACTCAGGTACGTACCGGAGTCACGGCCATTTTGCCCCATCAGGAAAATTTATTTCAGATGAAAGTTCCTGCTGCGGTGTACGTGGGCAATGGGTTTGGCAAATTAGCCGGTAGCACCCAAATCCAGGAATTGGGAAACCTGGAATCGCCCATCGTCCTGACGAATACGCTGAGCGTTGCCGCAGGGATGGAGGGCATTCTGGATTACATGTTGTTTCTGGAGGGAAACGAAGAAGTCGGCTCGCTCAATGCCGTGGTAGGCGAAACCAACGACGGCTACCTGAACGATATCAGAGGGAGGCATGTCCGGCCGGAGCACGTGGTAGAAGCTATCAAGAAAGCAAAAAATGGCCCGGTACGGGAAGGAAATGTGGGTGCCGGCACCGGCACCATT
Source organism: Cyclobacterium xiamenense (assembly GCF_009467825.1). Lineage (GTDB taxonomy): Bacteria > Bacteroidota > Bacteroidia > Cytophagales > Cyclobacteriaceae > Cyclobacterium > Cyclobacterium xiamenense. Next base: position 40,426 of record NZ_WIOK01000009.1, read on the forward strand.
TGCTTTGGCTTTAAGGGAGGAATTGGCACCTCGTCACGAAAATTGCCTGCCAATTTGGGAGGCTACACCGTAGGGGTATTGGTGCAAAGCAATTTTGGTGGCGTTTTGCAGATCGCTGGGCAGCCAGTCGGAAAGATTCTCGGCCAATACAGTTTCAGAAACCAATTGGAGTCTGCCGATGGGTCCTGCATGATCGTCGTCGCAACCGATGCCCCCGTGGACTCGCGTAACCTGGAACGCATTGCCAAAAGAGCGATGATGGGACTGGCACGGACGGGAGGAATCGCCTCTAACGGAAGCGGTGATTACGTGATTGCCTTCAGCACCGCCAGGCAGCTGCTCGCTTCCCCAGCCACGGTAACTCCCTTGGACAATGGTGCCGTTACCCCCTTATTTTTAGCCGCTATCGAGGCCACCGAAGAAGCAATTATCAATTCCCTGTTTGCTGCAGAAGACATGAAGGGAAAAAATGGCAGGCAGGTTAAGGCCTTGCCCAAGGAAAGAGTCCGTCAGTTGTTTCTCGAATAAGCCGCAAGCCGGGTACGTTTCTGTTTTGGAGAAGTTTTATTTTATTAGGTAAATCGGCTTCCAATCAATATTTCTTTGTATACTTGAATACGAGAACGTAATTTCCTTTTCGGGTGCTTCGTACGCAAAGAAATCATATCAACGGTTGGCGAAAAGTGGTCCTCCTGGTGCTTGCTTGCCTGACACTTCAGGTACTGCCGGGTCCTGCGCAGGTGCTGCAGCCTTTTTTGCCCCGGGTTGCGCCCAACGGGCCAAGCACCTCCATTTACAATATCAACGGGGATTTTACCATCATCGGAAACACCAACCTCACGCTCGAGGACTACAGCCTGAATTTCCAGAACAACTATCCGATGGTGTACATCGACGAAGACAACGACCCGCAAACGTTTAATTCCTCGGCATCAACCCTGGTCTTTTCCAATGAAAACGGAGCGGATCCCAGCTGCTCCCGGGTATTATTTGCCGGCCTTTACTGGACAGGGCGTTCCTCAGAGGAGATGGAGTTTCAGGTAACCAAATCCGGGATTACCCAAACCCTCGACAAACGAGAAGTGAAAATCAAAGCGCCGGGACAGGCGGACTACACCCGGATCCGCGCCCAAAACGACCAAATATGGTTTCCGGAATCTTACCAGGAGCAAGATGGATTGTATGTAGGCTATGCGGACGTCACCGATCTGGTACAGGCAGCCGGCGCCGGTGAGTATTGGCTTGCCGATGTGGCGCTGCTCGAGGGAACGGGTGGTTCCATTGGGTTTTATGGCGGCTGGGGTATGGTGGTCGTTTACGAAAATGCTGCGATGCAGGCCCGGGATGTGGTGGTTTTTGATGGGTTTGCCTACGTGGAATCCTACCTGAACCAAAATAACATCCTTGACTTGCAGGGTTTTTCCGCGGTTGCCTCAGGTCCGGTATCCGTCAAACTGGGCGTTATGGCTGCCGAGGGTGAACGGGGAGGAACCGGGGATTTTTTTAAATTGAGCGGGGCGTCAACTCCGGGGAGTTTATACGCCTGGAACACGAACTGAACGATACCTTTAACTTTTTCAATTCCAGTATTTACACGGGGGGGAATCCGCGAAACCCGGAATTAATTAATAACACAGGCATGGACCTGGCCGTCTTCGAACTTCCAAATGAGGGAAATGGCATCATTGGCAACGGCCAAACCCGCACCCGTTTTAATTATGCCTCCGTTATCGATACCTACGCGATTTTTAACATCACCTTCTCCATTTCGGCACGAAGGACCCAATTGGAGGCAATTCAGCAGTTTTCCGGTAACAATCCCCAATTGGAAGAGGTGTACCAGGTAGAAAGCAGTGAACCCCTGGATTTTCGTGTGGAAATCAGAAATAAAGGGCAGGAATCCGTCACAGAAGGAAAACTGGAAATCCCAATTCCCCAAAATGTGGTTTTTGACGAAGTAGGGGCTACCTGGCTTGCCCCAAGTGGAAATCCTGCCGAGCCGGTTTACGACGCCTCCCTGGGTCCCGGCGGAACGCTGGTTTGGGAGATGGGTGAGGTCGCCGTTCCGGAAGACCCGGATGCCTTGCTTGGTTACCTGGAATACCGCCTGTTGGCTCCGGACAATTGCTCCGGTCCCGCAGGGTTTCAATGCGCCGCGTCCTTTAACCTGAGCGGAGAGGTAACCGGAAAAAATGCGACTACGGAGGTTCCCTTTGCGAATCCCGTTATCCAGGGGTACGGCAGCGATCAGACCTGTGTTTTCACCCCATTGACCGAACCACTTCGGTTTGAAGCACGAGGGGAATTTGGTTCTTGCGAGGATTCGGAGGATCCCCTGGCCATTCAGCTTTGCAATGTGAGCGGAGACGAAATACCCGTTTCCGAAGTAGTCGGCTATTTCCCGGCAGCTACCCGGTTTTACGACAGCTATCCGGTGGAAGCCGGATCGGTGGAATACAGCGCCGAAAATCCTTTTCCCAAACTGGAGGAAGCGCAGCCGTATGTGGCAGTGCTTGACGGTGAAGGCGATTGTTTTCGTCCTTTCACACTTAGTCACCAAACCATGGAGGCACTTCCTACCGTGACTTCCTCCTACAACGGGGCACAATTGTCCTGCTTTGGTGCGGCCGATGGGGCAGTGGTTGCCTTGGTCGAAGGTGGTGTTCCTCCGTATACGTACCAGTGGGACGATCCTGGAAATTCGACCACGCGCAGTGTGGAAAACCTCCCCGCAGGCACGTATACGGTGATTGTCACCGACAGCCAGGACTGCAGGGCAACCGGCAGCGTCACGCTGGAGAACCCGGCAGCCCTCGAAATAACACTCGATGAGCAATTGTCCAACCTGAATCCCGGTTGTGATCCCGGAGATGCCGCATCGGTAGCCTTTGAAGTTTCCGGTGGCAGTTTGCCTGTGAGCGCCGAATTGCTCCGCCTCAATGATGACGGCACCGAAGAAACCGTCCAGACCCTGGATTTTGGCATGAACCGGAATCGGAGCTTTGACGGGCTGCTTTCGGGGGATTACTTGATCCGGGTATCGGATACAAATGCCTGTCAACAAGAGACCGCGTTTCAGGTCACCGGGGCCGAGCCGCTCGTGTATACCCATGTGATCACCCCCGTTCAGCGCTGCGAAGATCTTGAATCGGCTTCCATAGAAATTTTACCAGAGGGTGATCCGGATGCTTTGAGCTACGAATGGTCTACCGGAGCCACCACTGCCCGCTTATCCGATATCGGTCCGGGAAGCTATTCGGTGATCATTTCCAACGAATCCGGTTGCAGTCAGGAGGAAGTATTTGTAATTGAAGCCCCGGAACCTCCCGTATTTACCATCGCTTCTTCTACCGAAGTGCTCTGTGGCGAACCCGGCTTGAAAACCACCTTTCTGGTAATTTCGGAGCAAAATGAAACAGGTCTAACGATTACATGGAGCGGTGGAGAAATCACAGACAATGGATTTACGATGAGCAGTTCGCAGCCTGGAACCTACACCGTTACCTTGACGGACGAGAAAGGCTGTGCGTCTACCGAAGAAGTAGCCGTGCTTCCCTATGCATTGGATGCGTCATTTACCTATTCCGGGCCGGGGGTATCAACCGATGTGTTTATTGGAGAAACGGTATCCTTTGAACCGCAGTTTAACGGAAATGTGGTCTCCTTTCGCTGGGATTTTGGAGACGGAAACGAGGCGACAGAAATGAGTCCAACCCATGCCTTCCGGCAACAAGGTACCTACCTGGTGCGTCTGGAATTACTGGATGGGAATGGTTGCACCGCGGAATACACCCGCGAAGTCACCATTTTGGCTTTCGAAGTGCGCATGCCCGATGCCTTTACTCCGGACGCTGCGGACGGCAGCAATAGTCATTATTTTCCTGTTTTCACCAAAGTAGACGGGCTGGAATTCTGGGTGTTTAATAAATGGGGTGAAGTGATTTTTTACACCAACGATGCGCAGTCGGCAGGATGGAACGGCGACTATCAGGGCGACGCAGCTCCTGCCGGTAGTTACGTGTACCGGGTTAACTATACCGCTCCCAATGGAGGTACCGAAACGCAATCCGGTTCCTTTCTACTGCTTCGCTAGTAGAAATAAGAATTGTAGATGAACGTCAGCGAGATTGGCAAGTTGGTATCCAATCTCCCTATCAGGTGGGATGTATCGTTCCTAACAGTGGGGAGCAGGTTGAACCCCTACCTATGGTGGCCAATGACGAAACCGTGCTTTCTTTGGATAGCCTGGGAGCGGGCCGTTGAGAATAAGTTCCGGACACATCCGCGGTTGGTTGTCAGGGCCTGGATGCTTCCGAAAACAGCGCGAGGGACATCGTTTTCTATCGAACCCGTAGCCTAGTTGTTTTTTTCGTCGATAAATTGCTTCTGTATGTCGTCTTCCTCTTCGGTGTGTTTTGCTTCGTCAAAAAAGCGCTTTTGGTAGAGAAGAATAATGGCTACTCCAACGAAAATTGAGGCATCGGCTATATTGAAGATGGGCCAGAGGGCCGTGTAGCTTCCTCCCAAAAGCGGGACCCACTCCGGAACAAAGCCCTCCCAGATATCGATGTAAAACATGTCGACTACCTGACCGTGAAACCAGGGACTGGGCGCATCAAAGGGAGCGTTTCCCAACCAAACGCCGTAGAATACGCTATCAATTAGATTGCCGATGGCTCCTCCCAAAATCATGGAGATGCAAAATATGTATCCGGGATGCGCTTTTTTCTGAATCAGGGCATACAGGTAGTAGCCAATGCCAAACATGGCGATCAACCGAAAACTGGTTAAAATCAATTTTCCGTACTCCGAGCCCAGTTGCATGCCAAAGGCCATTCCCGGGTTGGTGGTATAGTGGAGTTTAAACCAATCTCCGAACACCTTTATTTGTCCTGCGGTACCAAAATCCATACCGTTGTGCACCAGCATTTTAACCGCCTGGTCCAAGAGGATCACGACCAGGGTAATGCCAAAATATTTGAAATACTTCATAGCCTAAACTTTCTCTACAGCGACGGAGAGTGTAAACTCGTCCATGTCTAGTACGGTTGGATGGATAATTTCGTTCGCTAATTCCAATGCCATTGCCTGGGTTTCGGTCTTGATATAGTCCGAAAAATGGGTCAGGGCATCGGTTACTACTTGCTCCGAGGCGGCAGCTTGTATGCGGATTTTGTCTTGCACTTCCATTCCCAGATCTTTTCGCAGGTTCTGAATGCGGTTGACAAAATCCCGCGCGATGCCTTCTTCCTTTAGTTCGGTGGTAAGCGTGACGTCCAAAGCAACGGTAATTCCGTTATCACTGGCCACGGACCAACCAGGAATGTCCTGGGATTGGATCAGCACCTCTTCCAGCGAGATGATTTCTTCGGCCTCGTCCACCAGGATTTTCAGTTGCCCGGCTTTCTCGATTGCGGCGATTTCTTCTTTGCCCCATTTTTGGATGGCTTGGTTGACCAGCTTCATTTTGGGGCCAAATCGTTTCCCCAAAACCGCGAAATTGGGTTTGATGCTTTTTACCAGAATTCCGGAGGTATCGTCGATGTATTCGATCGATTTGACGTTCACTTCGGATTTGATCGGTTCTTCCACATGTTGAATATACGCCTGGGTTTCGGGTTGCAGTACCGGAATCAGGATTTTCTGCAAGGGTTGCCGGACTTTCAGCTTTTCCTTTTTTCGAAGCGAATGAACCAGGGAGGAGATTTCCTGGGCCAGTTGCATGCTGCTTTCGAGCGGTTTCTGGATCAGGTTTTCGTCCGCATCCTGCCAGTCGGTTAGGTGTACCGACTGGGCGGCTCCCGTTTGGCTGGCCGTCAGGTTTTTGAACAACCAATCCGCATAAAACGGAGCCACTGGCGCCATTAATTTACAGAGTGTTTCCAGGCATTCATAAAGGGTTTCGTAGGCAGCCTGTTTGTCGGCGTTCAGTTCACCCCTCCAAAACCGCTTTCTGGCCAGGCGAACGTACCAATTGGAGAGTTGGTCTACTGTAAAGTTCATGATTCCCCGGGTGGCGGGGGTCACGTCGTAGGCTTCGTAAGCCTTGCCGGTTTCCTGGATTAGGGATTGCAATTTGGACAGAATCCATCGGTCCAGTTCCGGCCGGTCTTGTACCGGAATTTTGCTTTCCTTCCGGTACACAAAATCGTCCAGATTGGCATAGAGTGCGAAGAAGTTATAAGTGTTTTGGAGGGTTCCAAAAAACCGCCGTTGTACCTCCGCAACCCCCTCCTTATTGAATTTTAGGTTGTCCCAGGGATTGGCGTTGCTGAGCATGTACCAGCGCAGCGCATCCGGGCCAAATTCCTTCAACGTCTGAAAAGGATCCACTGCATTTCCCAGGCGTTTGGACATCTTGTTGCCATTTTTGTCCAGGACCAAGCCGTTCGCAATCACGTTTTTAAAGGCCACGCTATCAAAAAGCATTACCGCCAAGGTGTGTAGGGTAAAAAACCAACCCCGGGTCTGGTCGACGCCCTCCGCGATAAAATCGGCCGGGTAATTGGCGTTGAATAATTCCTCGTTTTCGAAGGGGTAGTGCCACTGCGCATAGGGCATGGCCCCAGAATCGAACCAAACGTCGATTAGGTCCGGCTCCCGGAATAGTTGGTCGCCGTTGTCCCCTACCAAAACGATCTCGTCCACATAGGGGCGGTGCAGGTCGGGTGTCTTCCCCTTAAAAGGGGATGCGGTCATGAAGCCGGCCTCGATGGCCCGGTCGATTTCTGCCTGCAGTTCGGCTATGGAGCCGATACACCGGGTCTGCGTGCCGGCTTTGTTTCTCCAGATTGGCAGGGGCGTTCCCCAGTAGCGGGACCGGCTGAGGTTCCAGTCCACCAGGTTTTCCAGCCAATTGCCAAAGCGCCCTGTTCCGGTTGATTCTGGCTTCCAGTTGATGGTCCGGTTATGGGCTACCAATTGCTCCTTGTAAGCGGTTGTTTTGATAAACCAGCTTTCCAGGGGATAATACAGAATGGGCATGTCGGTACGCCAGCAGTGGGGATAGCTGTGTTCGTACTTCTCTACTTTAAAGGCCTTGTTTTCATTTTTCAGGATGATGGAAATGATGACGTCGGTGCTTTTGTACGCCTTGTTTTCTTCGTCTTCCAGCGTATAATTCTTGACGTAGAAATCATTCTCGCTCAGGATTTTGTGTGCCTGAATCCCATGGGCCTCCATTTTGGTTTTTAGGTACTTGCCGACAAAGGGCAGGAATTTGCCTTTTTTGTCTACGATGGGGATCTCCTGACCCCGTTCGTCTTTGACAAAAACGCCTGGAATGTGCTGCTGGGTCAAAGTTCGAAAGTCGTCTGCACCGAATGCTTTCGCCAGGTGGACGATTCCTGTACCGTCTTCGGTGGTCACGTAATCTCCAGCAATGACGGTAAATGCGGGATCGGGAAGAGACAATTCGGGTATCGGAAACAATTGCTCGTACTGCAGCCCCAGCAGGGCCTTGCCTTTGACTTGCTCCAGTATCTGATAGGGAATAATTTTATCTCCCGGTTTATAGTCGTCAAGTTCCCTTTTGGCACCCTCCGGATGAAAATAGGCGGACAACCGCTCTTTTGCCAGAATGACCGTTTCCGGCTCAAAAGTATAGGGGTTGAAGGTTCGTACGTAGATGTAATCGAGTTTTTCTCCAATGGCCAGTGCCGAATTGGAGGGCAGGGTCCAGGGTGTGGTGGTCCAGGCCAGGATGTAAAGGTCCTTTTCGCCCTGGACTTTAAACTGAGCCGTGATGGAGGTATCTTTTACGTCCCGGTAACAACCGGGCTGGTTAAGTTCGTGCGAACTCAGTCCGGTTCCTGCGGCAGGAGAGTAGGGCTGTATGGTATAGCCTTTGTACAGCAGGTCTTTTTCGTAGAGTTTTTTCAGCAGGTACCAGAGACTCTCTACATAGTTGGCGTCAAAGGTGATGTAGGGATCGTTGAGGTCTACCCAATAACCTATTTTTTCTGTCAAATCGTCCCATTCATCCTTGAAGCGCATCACGGTTTCCCGGCACTTTTGGTTGTAGGCCTCTACAGAAATCTTGCTGCCAATATCTTCTTTGGTAATGCCCAGTTCTTTTTCTACCTGTAGTTCTACGGGAAGGCCGTGTGTGTCCCAGCCGCCTTTTCGTTTTACCTGAAACCCTTTTTGAGTTTTGTAGCGACAGAAAACATCTTTGATCGCCCGGGCCATCACGTGGTGAATTCCGGGGGTTCCGTTGGCAGAGGGTGGTCCTTCGTAAAAGGTATACGTGGGAGCCCCTTGCCTGTTGGCGACCGATTTTTCAAAAATTCCGTTGCTTTTCCAAAAAGCCAATATATCTTCCCCAATGCTGGGATATGCTACTTGTTTGTATTCCTGATATTTTTTCACTGCAACTAGAAACTATTTTCGGTTAAGGTGATTCCCTGTTCACGGATTTTGGGCATCTGACAACTGCCTCAAAAGGAGGCGTAAAGTTAATAGAAAACCAGGGGATATGTATGGCAATTGTGTAAAAACTGCTACAAGCCCAATCAACGCGGAAAAAGACGGAAACCAAAAGAAATTTTCAGCAAAGACTGCCTCCAGGCAGCAGTTAGCTTTCAAGAATTGGGGTATATACCCAATTTTTCAGACTGTCCCGATCGAGTAGGAGTAGCAGCCAATCTCTTCGGGGATCGGGAACGCGGAATACGGCGGTCAGTTTGCCCCGAACATCCGTTTGTTCTCCCGTTTCGGGATTCAGCCAAAAGGCTACCTTTTCTCTTTTTTTAAGCAGGGAGGACCGGATCCTGATGGATTTTCCCTGTGGGCTATATACCAGCACCCAACTTTTGTCCGGGTTGGCGAGCACGGTTTTCAGGGGGCTTACTTTCCAGTTGATGCTGGCAATCAGCGATGGGGCCGGTTCCATTTGCTGCCAGGGCAAACAGTCGAAAATCCTCCGAAGAACGCCCATTTGGCTGGCGCCGGGAAGGTCCAGCGCTTCTTTCCAGGAAAATTGCGCCCCAAACCGGGGATCGGTTTTCCCATCGTACATTTGCCAGATTTCGTTGCACCCGTAGGTATGTCCTGCAGCTCCGGACAGCAGGTTCCAGTAGGCAGCCCTCCGGATGTCGCTGGCATCCAGGCGCTGAAAGTGCCACTTGTTTAGCATGTTTGGAATATTTTCGTAGCCCGGTTCTCCATCGATTACGGGCCTTGGCGGATTGCGTTTTCTTCCTTTACGGGTAAATCGATATTCTCGGAAACCTTTCTGATGGCGGCTTTGGAAGAGGTCCACGTCCAGCCAATCGGAATCTCCGAAGTGGTCGCTGGCCAGGTTTCCTCCATTCGGATGGTAGCTTAGGAGGCTGTGGCCTTGCTGATCCCGGATCCCTGCTGCCATTTGCTCAATGATTTCCCGGTGCAGGGACGTTTCAGGAATCCGGTCCCCACCCAGAATCCAAACAATGTGCGGAAATCCGGCATACCGCTTCCCAAGAAATTCCCCGAAGCTTCGGGCATTTTCGGGTGTGAAGATTTCCGGGCCATCCCCCCATTTTTTATTAAACTTATCGCCCCAGGTGGGTAGCAATCCAAGGTATAGGCCCATCTCTTCCGCCAGGGCCACTACCTGATCCACGTGCCGGAAATATCCTTCGTTGGGTCGGGCCGGGTCATCGTCATGTAGGGGGATTTCTCCATGGGCATTGGGGTGGTGCAAGCCGTCCAATTCAGCCAGGATCACGGTTTGAATCAGGGAAAAGCCTTTTTCTTTGCGGTTCCGAAAGTAAAGCCTGGTTTCGTCCAGGCTCGCTCGGTGTATGAGTTCCCAGGCGGTATCTCCCACCCATAAAAAGGGGTCTCCGGAAGTAGTTTCCAGGTACCTTCGGTTGGCCGTTATCCGCAGCGGTTTCATGGGGAGGTAGGTAAATGCTGGATCCAGGTGATGAGACTCTCCATCCATCCTTTTTGCGTACCCTCCTTGTTTATGGAAAGGGAAAACCCATGTCCGCCTGTCGGGTACAGGTGCATTTCCACGGGGATTTGTTTTTCCAGCAGGCCCTGGTACATGAGTAAGCTGTGTTCCACCGGTACGGCCTTATCGTCCTGGGAATGAAAGAGAAAGGTGGGCGGACTGTCGGCCCGAACCTGGGTTTCGTTGCTAAAATAGCTGACCCATTGTGGATCGGGTTCTTTTCCAAGCAGGTTGTTTCGGGATCCGATATGGGTAATGTGTTCGGTAAAGGAAATCACCGGATAGCCAAGAACCATAAAATCCGGTCGGCTGGATTGGTGCTCAACGGCATCCGCGTCGCCCGGGTTACCCGAATCGAAATGTGTGCCCAGCGTGGAAGCCAGGTGCCCCCCCGCGGAGAATCCCATAATCCCAATTTGATCCGGGTCAATTCCCCATTCCCCGGCATGGTGCCGTACCAGGCGAATGGCCCGCTGTCCATCGGACATGGGTACCACATGTGGTCGTGTCTGGGTTGCTGCAGAGGGCAGGCGGTATTTCAGAACGATTGCAGCGATGCCATGACTGTTTAGCCATTTGGCAATGTCGAGTCCTTCCCAATCGTACGCCAGTACCCCGTATCCACCGCCCGGGCAAATGATCACGGCTTTTCCGGTGGCAGATCGTTTGGCGGGAAGAAACACCTGGATTTGGGGAAGCTGAACCTTGCTGATGACCAGTATGTCGTTTTGTTGAACGACTTCTGTGATGTCCGTTTCCTTCTGGAACGGCACCTCTCCCGGGTAGATCGTCAGCGTAAGGGGTCCGGTTTGTCCCATAGACAGGTTGGTAAGCATAAGCACGCAGGTCAGGAGGAGCAGAGAACGCATGGGTTGTGGGGTATAAAGATTACGAATAAGCTTTGAGCATCAAGGCAGCACCGTAGGCAGAACCCAGGGGGAAATCAGAAAACTCCAATTCATAGCCCTCCAATAATTCCGTTAGGAATCGGATAAATACCTTGTTGTGTACAAAGCCACCGTCAATATACACTTTTTTTGTATCCGACCCACCCTTTGCGAGCAAGAGGGAAGCCACCTGCATTTTTGCCAGCCCGTAGACCAGGTGGTGGTAGGCTGTTTCAAAATCGGGAAAACCCGAAACATCCCAGTGGTTTTCCGGGAAAATCGATGCCACCAACGGAGTTCTCGCGATGGTTTCCGGATAAAACTTACCCGGGGTCTTTTCCTGCAGTAAGCCTTGCACCATCGCTTCGTCGGGAAGGATGTCCTTGTAATACTTGCTTTCTTTGCTAAAGGCGGCATTCATTTTTTCCAATTGATGGTCCAGTTCGTAGCCCAGAAAAAACCGGCTGGCTTTGACGGTTTGTCCATGGATGGAAAGAAAATTCAGGCAGTCGTTTTGCAACTCCTCCAGGCGTAGTTCCTCGTTGGGAAAGGGATTGAGCGTGATGCTCCAGGTGCCGGTTGAAATCAGGATAAACGGTTCCTTGATTTTGATCAGGTAGGAAGCCAGTGCGGACGAGCTGTCGTGGATGCCCACGCCCACTTGGACTTTTTTGCCGCAAATCACCCGTTCGAAGCTATGGGTGGTCGGTACCTGACGGGCTAACTTTGCGTCTATCCCTTCCTTGTATACCCACTCGTGGTAATCTTTTTTTGGAAAATCCCAAAGTTTGGTGTGGCAACCGATGGAGGTGGGTTCGCTCACCGCTTCACCGCTAAACAAAAAAGAAATGTACTGGGGCAGGTGCAGGGAATAAGCGATCTTCTTGAAAACTTCGGGCTTTTTTCGTTTCAACCAATACAATTGCAGACCTGAATTGAGCATACCCAAGGTAGGAGAAGCGGTGGCCAGATTAATCGTCGCTTCCGGATAGGCATCGTAAAACTCCCGGTGCAGGTCTTCCGGAAAATCTTTCAGGTAGTTGTAAATTGGCGTAAGCGGCTTGCCATTTTCATCGATGGACACAAAGGAAGCTCCGTAGGTGGAGAAGTTAAGGGCCTTGACTTCAAACTCCGGATTATTGCATAGTGCTTCCACGGTGTCTCTGGCCCAGGTGGTAATTTTCTCCAAATCATCGCACTCGTCCCCATCCTCGTCGGTGATCGTCGGAAACTTTATGTATTCTTCGTTTATTTCATTCAGGTCTTCATCGAAAAGAAAAAACTTTTTGTTGGTTTTTCCTATATCAAAGATGGCGATTACCGGTTTGGGCATTGGGTGGTTGGTTTAACGAAAAGAAAGGTTACATTAAAGGCCGGTGGCCAAGCTTTTGGATCCTCGTTCCCGAATCAGTTTTTTACGAACTTCCAGTTTGCGAAAAACGCTAACAGGGTGCAGGGCCGCACCGGACTGAACCCGGGCTTCTGCAATCAGTGGCCTCAGATCTGTTCGGAAGGCCTCCTGTAGGATTTCCTGCGCCAATACGGGATCGTTATTGTCCCGAGCGTTTTCCAGTGCTAAACGGTCTACGATCAAAGCTTGCGCATACGCCAGTTGAATGGCTTCCACGGATTGCAACAGGTCCTCCATGGGATCCTTTAAGTTATGGCTGGCATCGATCATCCACGCAGGGGACGGATTAGACGAATTGGGATCCTCCATTCCTTCAACCAATTCGTTGAAAATCAGAAATAACTGGTACGGTTTCATGGCGCCTACCGTGAGGTCGTCGTCTCCGAATTTGGAATCGTTGAAGTGAAATCCCCCCAGTTTTCCTTGCATCATCAGTGTCGCTACTACCTGCTCAATATTGGTATTGGGCAGGTGGTGCCCCAGGTCTACAAGGGTGTACGCCCGCTCTCCAAGTTGGGAAGCCAGCCAATGAGAGGTACCCCAATCCTGAATGACCGTGTGGTAAAAATAGGGTTCGTAGGGTTTGTATTCCACGAACAGTTTCCAGTCGGAGGGCATGCTATCGTAGATTTCTCTCAGGGAGTCCAGCGTACGCTGTAGGGCTTTTCGGAAATTCATTTGCCCTGGAAAGGAGGAGCCGTCCGCCAGCCAGACCGTAAGGGATTTGGATCCGAGCATTTTCCCGTATTGAATCACTTCCAGGTTGTGGTTTACCGCTTGTTTTCGCACACGGGCATCCGTGTGACAGAGCGAGCCAAACTTGTACGAAAACTCCTGATCGGGTTGGTCCTGAAACGTATTCGAGTTCACGGCATCAAACAGCAATCCATTGGCCGCAGCATGGTGCCGGATTTTTTCCACGTTGTCCGGAATATCCCAGGGAATGTGCAGGGAGATGGCCCCGGATCCGGCATTCAGGGCGTGCAGGGTACCCACATCCGAGATTTTTTCTTCCAGAGAACGGGGTTCGCCGCCTCCGGGAAATCGACCAAAGCGCGTGCCCCCGGTGCCCAGGGCCCAACTGGGGATGGCCACCTGAAATTCCTGGATTTTTTTGATCAGCTCGTTTGTTTTGACGCCTCTGCGCGACAACCGTTGGCTTAGATACTCAAAACTCTCCCGGTGGTCCGGGAGAGCTTGGTCATTGAGTGTATGGATTTGGTTTTTATCGAATAGCATGGTACTAGTTTATCGTACAAACGCGGCAGCTACTCCACCGTCCACATTCAGGATGTTTCCGGTACTCTTGCCGAGGTGTCCGCCGACAAAGGCAAAAACGCCATTGGCAATGTCGTCCACGCCTATGATTTCGTTCATAATGGTTCGCTTGGCGTAGAAGGCCGGAAGTTCTTCCACGGTAATGCCGTAGGCTTTGGCGCGGCCTTTGGCCCATTCGCCTTCCCAGATCTTGCTGCCTTCGATCACCGCATCCGGGTTGACTACGTTGACGCGAATTTTATCCGGTCCAAGCTCGGCGGCCAGAAGCCGGCTCATGTGCACCTGCGCTGCTTTTGCGGTGCCGTAGCCAACATTGTTCGGTCCGGATACCAGCGCATTTTTGCTGGCAATGTTGATGATATCCCCGCCTTTGTTTTGCGCACGTAGGATGGCAACAGCTGCTTTGGAAACGGCAAACTGACCTTTTACCAAAACGTTTTGCAGGATGTCCCAGTCTTTTTCAGTGGTTTGATCGATGGGTTTGGATATGGCCAGTCCGGCGCAGTTGACGATGATATCCACGCCACCAAATTTCAGACAGGCTGCCTGCAACGCAGCTTCGATGTCTTCCATCTTGGTCACGTCCATCAGGGAACCAGCACCTGTGTCCCGGTTGTAGCTGTTCAGCGCTTCTTCCAGATTTCCCTGATTGATGTCGGTGATAAATACACAGGCGCCTTCTTTGGCAAGTTTATCGGCAATGGCTTTGCCGATACCTCCCGCACCGCCGGTTACAAAGGCCACTTTTCGGGAAAGCGGTTGTTCTTTGGGCATGCGCTGTAACTTGGCCTCTTCCAACAACCAATATTCTATATCAAATGCTTCCTGCAAGGGAAGCGAAACGTATTCGGAAATCGCTTCTGCACCCTTCATCACGTTGATGGCGTTGGTGTAGAATTCACTGGCCACGCGCGCCGTTTGCTTGTTTTTGGCATAGGAAAACATGCCCACGCCTGGCCAAAGAATCACCACCGGGTTGGAATCCCGAATGCCGGGGCTATTGTCCCGTTTGTGATCTTCGTAATACTTGGTGTAATACTGCCGGTAGTCTTCAAATTCTTTTTCCAAATAAGCGGTGACATCGCTCATATCGGTTAGGTCCTTATCGGCGGGAATGTCCAGTACAAGGGGGCGGATCTTGGTTCGTAGAAAGTGGTCGGGACAGCTGGTTCCCAGGGGTGCCAGTTTCGCAAGGTCGTTGCTGTTGATGAACTCCAATACCCGTTCGTCGTCCGAAAAATGACCGATCATGCGGTTAAAGCTCGAAGCAAGTCCTCGTAAATGGGGGGCAAGTTTAGCTGCTTGTAATTTTCGATCGGCCTCTGGAAGGGATTGAACCTTCTGACCGCCAAAAACCGGGCGATTTTTTCCGTAGTTTTCTTCCAGGTACTGAGAGGCTTTGTCGATTACCTCCAGGCTGTTGATGTAGCACTCGTAGGAAGTCTCTGCCCAGGTAAAGAGTCCATGGCCTCCCAGCATGATGCCGCGAATTCCCGGGTTCGCTTTCAAGGCTTCATCAAGTTTCAGTGCCAAATCGAAGCCGGGTCGCTGCCAGGGGACCCATGCGATTTGCCCCTCAAATAATTCCTCCGTTATTTTTTCTCCATCTTTGGAGGCGGCGATGGCGATGGCCGCGTCCGGATGCAGGTGATCGATGTGCTTGAATGGTAAAAATGCGTGAAGCGGGGTATCGATCGAAGGTGCCTTCGAGTCCAGGTCGTAGATGCAGTGATTGAAAAGCGCTACCATTTCATCTTCAAATTCCAGCCCCCTGTATACGTTTTTCAACGAAAGCAACTTGTCCATGTACAACCCAGCCAGGCCATTTCGTTTCAAGGTACCGATATCTCCACCGGATCCCTTGATCCACATTACTTCGGTATCTTTCTTGGTGAGGGGATCTTTTTCGATAGTCTTGCAACTGGTATTGCCACCCCCGTAGTTGGTTATCCGTAAGTCCGCACCCAATATATTGGACCTGTAAAGCAGCAGGGCGACCTGATCGTCTCCCAGTGATTTTGCTTTTTCCTCATCCCATAGGTAATCTACGTGCTTAAACGTGTCTTTTGTAATTGCCATATTGTAACTAGAATAGATTTGAATACGTTTTAATTTAGCGAATATAATTTATCATTAGTTTTTAACTGTCCTGTTCTATGCTGATTAGGGATAAAAAAACGCCGAGACCATCTGCCAGATCCTAGCCTCTCTTTTAACACAAACTTACCTGAAATCATCAAAAATCTTGCTTTTTCGGCCGGATTTCACCGAATTTGACCGAAAAATCTCGCTTACGCGGTAACCTTTCGTAAATAAACGGATTACGTATACGGAGACGGACTGGTTGCCGTCCACCCTCCATCGATCACCAGGCTTTGCCCGGTAATGTGTCTTGCCCGGGGGGATACCAGAAATGCTACGGCTTCTGCGATATCCTGGGGACGCGCTGGTCTGCCCATGGGGGTGATCCGGGACCAGGTTTCCGCATAGCCCGCTTCCTGAGCAGTACGTTCGGTAATGGTAGCTCCCGGAGCGACGGTGTTTACGTTGATTTTGTACGGGGATAGTTCCAGTACCAGGGTCTTGGCCAACATCTCCAATGCCGCTTTGCTCATGCCATAGGCCGCCAGGTTTTTGTGTGCCTGATGTCCTGTTACCGAAGACATGAACAAGAGGCTGCCTCCCCTGTTCTGTGCGATCATTTGGCGGGAAGCTTGTTGAGCCAGGAAAAAGGTTCCGGCCAGGTTGAGCTGCATCACCTTGTGAAAATCTGCTTCCTTATAGTTAAGAAACTCTCCGAATAGGGTGATCCCCGCATTGGCCACCACCAGGTCCAGGGAGCCAAATTCCCTAACCGTTTCCCGGACCATCTGGACAATAAAGTCGGTATCCCCGGCGTCTCCCGGACACCCTTTGCAAAAACCTGGATAGGCTTTGTTGATCGTTTGGCTCGCCTTTTCGGTGAGCAAAGGGTCCACGTCGTTGAGCATCACGTAGACTCCCTGGGATGCTAGCAGGCGGCATATTTCAAACCCGATGCCGGTTCCGGCTCCGGTGATCAGCGCTACCAGCTGATCAGGTTGGTCGTGCATATTCATCGTGTGTTTGGGATAAAATAGGTGTTTGGGTAGATCGGTCCGATCTACCCAAACACCTATTTTCGGGGTTAATGAGAATCTTTGGTGACTTCACTTCCGGAATTTCCTTTCAGAAAATCCAGATCTGCCCCCAGGTTGGCTTGTTCTACGTGTTTGACATACAGACTTACATAACCCCTGTCAGTCATTGCAGCGGGTTTTTGCCAGGCCGCTTTTCGTTTGCCCAGCTCTTCTTCTGATACCAGCAGGTTCAGTTTTCGCTGTTCTACATCCAATTCGATCAGATCTCCCGTTTGCACGACGGCAAAGTTTCCTCCTTCGGCGGCTTCGGGTGTGGCATGTAGCACCACGGTACCAAATCCGGTGCCGCTCATGCGGCCATCCGAAATGCGGATCATGTCTTTGATTCCTTTTGCCAGGACTTTTGGAGGCAAGCCCATATTCCCTACTTCGGGCATACCGGGGTAGCCCTTGGGCCCTACGTTCTTTAGGACCATGATGCTATGCTCGTCGATATCCAGGTCCGGATCGTCAATTTTGTTTTTGTAATCGTCGATGTCTTCAAAGACCACTGCTTTGCCGGTGTGTTTCATCAGTTCCGGGCTTGCCGCTGATGGTTTGATAATGGCTCCGGTTTCGCAAAGGTTTCCTTTGAGAACCACGATTCCGGACAGCGTATTGAACGGGCGATCGATTGAGGCAATTACCTTGTCGTTGTAATTTTCAAAGCGTTCGTTGATTTTACCGATTTCCTGACCTGTAACGGTGATGGCTTGATTATTCAGACGATCTTTAAGTTGGCGAATTACCGGGGGCAGGCCACCCGCATAGTAAAAATCCTCCATGAAGTAGCTCCCGGAAGGCTGAAGGTTGGCCAGTAGTGGAATATTGGAAGAAAAGGTATCAAAATCCTCCAGCGTAAGCGGGATACCCATTCTACCTGCAATGGCCAGCAGGTGGATCACAAAATTGGTCGAGCCGCCGATGGCGGCATTTACCATGATCGCATTTTCAAAAGCTTCGCGGGTGAGGATGTCGGATAGTTTCAGGTCGTTTTCTACCATCTTTACGATTTCCATGCCGGAAAGATGAGCCAATACTTTTCGGCCGGTGTCCGGTGCCGGAATTGCCGCATTCCCGGGTAAGGAGAGACCGAGCGATTCCACCATGCAGGCCATGGTGGAGGCGGTACCCATGACCCCACAATGCCCGTCGCTACGGCACAGTCCCGATTCGGCCACGTAAAGGTCTTCCTGGGTCATTTTGCCAGATCGGGCCTCTTCGCTGAATCGCCAGATATCGCTGGTGCTCACCTCTGTCCCCCGGTACCTGCCCGTAAGCATCGGTCCGCCTGACACCACGATGGTGGGGAGGTTTACACTGGCGGCGCCCATGACCAGCGAGGGCGTCGTCTTGTCGCAGCCGCAGAGTAATACCACGCCGTCCAAAGGATTGGCTCGGATCGACTCTTCTGTATCCATGCTGGCCAGGTTGCGGTACAACATGGCGGTCGGTTTCATAAGCGTCTCTCCAAGTGACATCACCGGAAACTCTACCGGATAGCCGCCGGCTTCCAGCACACCTTTTTTAACAAACTCAGCCAATTCCCTGAAATGGGAATTGCAGGGCGTTAGCTCTGACCAGGTATTGCATATGCCAATCATGGGTTTTCCGCCCAGTTCGTGGGTGGGAATCCCCTGTTTTTTAAACCAGGACCTGTAAATCAGGCCATCTTTGCCGGTTTTCCCAAACCAGCCCTGGCTTCGCCTTTCCGTTTTCTTCATTGTTAGGTTTGTATGGTCAATTAGGTTTTCGTTTCTACCCGAGGCAGGTAGTACATTTATTTCTTTCAAAGTATAAGATTAGTAAATGTTTGGCCAAAATAAAATTTTCCGATTCAAAAAACCCCTGCCCAGGTTGGGGGTTACAGGTTCAAAACACAAATTCCCTACGCTGGCAGCCCATTGGTTTTGGGCCCCGTATATGGGGGCGGTCGGCAAAGCGAAGCGTTTTCGGAGGGGCTCCAAACGATTCTCGAATGAAATGGTGAAAGTTTAGGGATAATCCCCTATTTTAGGCAGTCAATTACTAAAAAACGTCAAATCAATAACCAATGAGTTTTGAAATAAAATCATCCATGGATACCTACGATGTAATCATCGTAGGATCCGGTGCCGGGGGTGGCATGGCCAGTAAAATCCTTTCGGAGTCGGGGTTAAGTGTAGCGGTGGTGGAAGCGGGAAGTGACTTTGATCCAGCGCTGGAGGAATACCGCACCCAACTTCGCTGGCCCTGGGAGTCTCCGCGCCGGGGAGCCAACACGGTTCGTGCGTTTGGCGATTTCGATGCGGCATACGGCGGATGGGAAATAGAAGGAGAACCTTACACCCGCAAGGATGGCACCCAATTTGACTGGTTCCGTTCGCGGATGGTGGGCGGAAGGACCAACCACTGGGGCCGAATTTCCCTACGTTTCGGTCCGGATGATTTCAAGAGAAAAAGCATAGACGGCCTGGGCGACGATTGGCCCATTGGCTACGAGGATGTAAAGCCCTACTACGACCGGGTGGATCAAATAGTAGGTGTTTTCGGTACCAAAGAGGGAATTCGGAACGAGCCCGATGGGTTTTTTCTTCCCCCACCCAAGCCCCGACTCCACGAGTTGGCATTTATGAAAGGAGGAAAAAAGATCAACCTGCCCGTCATTCCTTCACGTATATCCGTGTTGACGCGTCCGGTGAACAACGAGCGGGGCGCCTGCTTTTTTTGCGCCCAGTGCAACCGCGCCTGCCAGGTATACGGGGATTTTTCTTCCGGGACAGTTTTGGTAAAACCGGCCATCAAAAAGGGAAAGGTGGATTTGTACACCTACGCCATGGTTCGCAAGGTAACCACCGACGAAAAAGGAGAAGCCACGGGGATATCTTATGTGAGTAAGGTGGACATGCAGGAGTACAAGCTCAAAGCGCGCGTGGTGGTTTTGGGTGCTTCCGCCTGCGAGACTGCCCGGATTATGATGAACTCCAGTTCCCCCCAGCATCCAAACGGAATATCTAATAGCAGCGGAACCCTGGGTCGGTACCTGCACGATTCCACCGGAGCCAGCCGCTCGGCATTAATGCCCGAGTTTTTGGGCCGGGACAAATACAACGAAGACGGTGTGGGCTCCATGCACGTGTACACTCCCTGGTGGCTGGACAACAAAAAACTGGATTTTCCCAGAGGATACCACCTGGAATTTGGTGGGGGCATGCGCATGCCAAATTATGGCTTTGGTTTCGGCATGGATTCCATGCGAAGTTACCTCAAAGATGAATTTGGAAAACCCCGGCCGAATGGTGGCTACGGGGAAGGATTGAAAAAAGATATCCGCAGCGTTTATGGAGCCACGGTGGGTATTGCCGGAAGGGGCGAAAGCGTGCCGCAGTATGACAATTATTGTGAAATAGACCCGCAAACCGTGGACAAATTTGGGATTCCGGTGTTGCGCTTCCATTACAAATGGACCGATTACGAAGTAAAGCAAGCCCGCCACATGCAGGAGACGTTTGAGGAGATTTTCGACGCCATGGGTGCTCAGGTGATGGGTAAAAAGCCCGGGGCGGAGACACAATACGGCCTGGCTGCACCGGGACGTATCATCCATGAAGTAGGTACTACCCGTATGGGGAAAGACCCCAAGACGTCCGTCTTGAATCCCTATTCCCAGGCCCACGAATGCAAAAACCTGTTTGTCGTAGACGCAGGGCCTTTTGTATCCCAGGCAGACAAAAATCCTACCTGGACGATCATGGCCCTCTCCATTCGCACATCGGAGTACATTGTCGACCAGTTAAAAAAGAAGAATATCGGGTAAAATTTCCGAACAGGTATCAAAATCAGAAAGTCTTCGCGCCTGGGGGCTTTCTGATTTTTTTATGTTGGGTATTTATCCCAATTTCAAGCCGTGAATTGGCAATACATCGTAAATGGGCTGACGGTTGGTCTGCAGGAAATGAGTTGGCTGGAAGCGATTGCCGTTTTCTTCGGTCTGGCATCTGTGTACTATTCCATGCGGGAGAATATACGTGTATTTCCTACCGGCATTATCAGTACGCTTATTTATGTCTGGATATGCTTGCAGGTGGGCTTATACGCAGACATGGGAATCAATGCCTATTATTTCTCCATGTCCATTTTCGGCTGGTACGTTTGGACCCACCCCAAACCCGGAAAGGCGGCGGTTCCGGTCACCTGGATGCAGGGAAGGGAATTAGTGCAGGCCTTAGGTTTGTTCCTGGCGGCCTATGCCTTGCTTTATTTCCTGCTGCGTTACTATACAGACAGCGACGTGCCGTATTGGGATTCGTTTACCACTGCCGCGGCATTTGTGGGCATGTGGCTCATGGCTCGAAAGAAAGTAGAGAATTGGATCGCCTGGATCGTCACCGATTTGGTTTCTGTTCCTTTGTATTTTTACAAAGGACTTATTTTGACCTCGTTCCAATTTCTGGTTTTTACCGTTTTGGCGGTTTTGGGCCTGATAGCCTGGATCCATGCCGCCCGAAAATACGCAGCATTGGATGAATAAAGTCGTGATCATCGGTCCGGAATCTACCGGCAAAAGCTCGCTCAGTGCCGCTCTTGCAGCGTATTGCAACGAACCCTGGGTTCCGGAGTATGCCCGGGAATACCTGCAGGAGCTGAATCGCCCGTATACCTACGAAGACCTGCTGCAAATCGCCCGAGGCCAACTGCAAGCGGAAAGGGAAAAGGCGGAACTGGCGAATGAATTGCTGTTTTGTGATACCGATCTGCGGGTAATAAAAATCTGGAGTGATTACAAATACGGGAAGACCGATCCCTGGATTCGTGAGCAAATAGCCTCACGAGTCTATGACCTGTACCTGCTGACCGATATCGACATTCCCTGGCAGGAAGACCCGCTGCGGGAACATCCCGATCCGGTTCTCCGACACTACTTTCTCGGGCAATACGAACAGGAGTTGGATTCCTCAGGGTCTCCCTGGGTAAAAGTATCTGGGACGCACGAGGAGCGGCTGAAGTCTGCAGTACGGGCCATCGAAGGAATTCTCGGAAGAAGCCCGGCGGGATCCTGAGGGTAAGAACCAATTATCTTGCTCTTTCGCCGAATCTGGGATAATTTGCAGGGATTCCCTGAATCATGCTGTTGGTTACGGAATTTTTGAATATTTTCAGGATTATTCTCCAACAATAAACCAAACATACCGCTACATGCCTACCCACAAGGAACAAATGAAAAAGTACTGGAAACGCAACATCCGCACGGTATTGATACTGCTGTCGGTATGGTTTGTCGTCTCTTTTGGTTTTGGTATCCTCCTGGCTGAGCCGCTGAATGCCATTAAGATTGGCGGGTACCAACTGGGCTTTTGGTTTGCCCAACAAGGCTCTATATTCACCTTTGTAATTTTAATTTTTGTTTATGTATACCGCATGAACAAACTGGATGAAGAATTTGATGTCAACGAAAAATAACCCTATAAACCTACTGACCCAGCTATGGATATTTTAACCTGGACCTATATTTTGGTAGGCTTGTCTTTTGCCCTGTACATAGGCATTGCCATTTACACGCGCGCAGGGTCCACGAAAGAATTTTATACCGCAGGCGGCGGTGTCTCACCATTGGCCAACGGAATGGCTACAGCGGCCGACTGGATGTCGGCGGCATCTTTTATTTCGATGGCGGGGATCATTGCTTTCTCCGGCTACGATGGCTCCGTGTACCTGATGGGCTGGACCGGTGGCTACGTTTTATTGGCCCTTTTGCTGGCTCCCTACCTGCGCAAGTTCGGAAAATTTACGGTCCCGGACTTTGTAGGCGATCGGTATTACAGCAACAAAGCCCGCGTCGTGGCGGTGTTTTGCGCCTTGTTTATCTCGTTTACCTATGTGGCGGGACAAATGCGCGGGGTCGGAATTGTATTTTCCAGGTACCTGGAAGTAGACATCGAAAAGGGCGTGATCATCGGGATGACCATCGTGTTTTTCTATGCGGTATTGGGGGGCATGAAGGGCATCACGTATACCCAGGTGGCACAATACTGCGTATTGATTTTTGCCTT
This sequence comes from Cyclobacterium xiamenense, assembly GCF_009467825.1. Classification (GTDB taxonomy): domain Bacteria; phylum Bacteroidota; class Bacteroidia; order Cytophagales; family Cyclobacteriaceae; genus Cyclobacterium; species Cyclobacterium xiamenense. Next base: position 63,129 of record NZ_WIOK01000009.1, read on the forward strand.
TATGGTCCCTGCCATTTTTATTTCCATTCAGCTCACGGGAAATCCCGTGCCGCAGCTTGGTCTTGGAGGAACGGTGCAGGACGGCAGCTACCTGCTGGATAAGCTGGATGGTATCTTGGTGGATTTGGGTTTTCACCAGTACACAGCGGGGAGAAAGTCGGTAGTGGATATTTTTGCGATCACTCTCGCGCTGATGGTCGGTACGGCCGGATTGCCTCACGTCATCGTTCGGTTTTTTACCGTGCCCCGGGTAAAGGATGCGCGGCTTTCGGCGGGTTATGCGTTGGTTTTCATTGCCATTCTGTACACGACGGCCCCAGCAGTGGCCGCCTTCGGGATTTACAATGCCATCGATACAGTAGCCGGGCAACCGGTGGATCAATTACCGGATTGGGTGGGAAATTGGCAAAAGACAAACCTGATTGTGGTGGATGACGTGAATCAGGACGGGGTGGTACAATACCTGGCCGATCCCGAAAAGAACGAACTTACCGTGGACAAAGATATCATGGTCCTGGCGGCCCCGGAAATCGCCGAGTTGCCCAATTGGGTGGTGGGGCTGGTGGCGGCCGGAGGCATGGCTGCGGCCTTATCCACGGCAGCAGGATTGCTTCTGGTTATTTCTACTTCCGTTTCCCGTGATTTGTTTCGAACGTTTGTTCCTCAGATGACGGAAAAAACGGAATTGATTATTGCCCGGGTATCTGCTGCAGTGGCAGTGGTCATCGCTGGTTATTTTGGCATCAATCCCCCCGGATTTGTGGCGGAGGTAGTGGCGTTTGCTTTTGGGCTGGCAGCGGCTTCGTTTTTTCCAGTAATCATCATGGGTATTTTCTCTACCCGAATGAACAAGGAAGGAGCCATTGCGGGAATGGTGACAGGACTGGTTTTTACGCTGGCTTACATCATTTATTTCAAATTTATTCATCCTGAAGCCAACACGCCCGAAAACTGGTGGTTCGGCATTTCTCCGGAGGGCATAGGTACGGTTGGGATGTTGATCAATTTTGTCTCCTGTTTTCTGGTGTCCAAATTTACCCCGCCCCCACCGGAAGACGTGCAGGAAATGATTCAGGATATCCGCATTCCGAGGGGCGCAGGAAAGGCCCATGACCACTAAACAGCGGGTATTATGCAGGGAAATGGGTGCATAGCGAATATATTTACGTTAATTTTATAAAACTATTAAAACCTAAACTATCAGACGATGAGTGATAGAATTCATACCTTAAGCGGCTATTTTCACGAATACCAGAAAAGTGTAGCAGATCCGGAAAATTTCTGGGCTCGTGTCGCGGATTCGTTTCATTGGAAAAAACGCTGGGATAACGTACTGGACTGGAATTTTGAGGGACCGGATGTGAAATGGTTCGTCAACGGCAAATTAAACATCACCGAAAACATTCTGGAAAGGCACCTGTTCACCATTGGCGATCGGCCGGCCATTGTTTGGGAGCCCAACGACCCTACAGAGGAAGGGCGTACCCTTACCTACAGGCAATTGCATGCGGAAGTATGCCGGTTTTCCAACGTGCTTCACGAGAAGGGCGTGCAAAAAGGAGATAAAGTGATCATCTACATGCCGATGGTACCCGAGGCTGCGGTAGCCATGCTCGCCTGTGCCCGCGTGGGTGCCATTCACTCTGTGGTTTTTGCAGGATTTTCCAGCAATGCCCTTGCGGACCGCATCAACGATTGCGAGGCAAAGGTGGTTCTCACCTCGGATGGAAATTTTCGTGGAAAGAAAAAAATTCCCGTAAAGGGAGTAGTAGACGAAGCCCTGGACAACTCCTCTTCGGTAGAAACCGTGATCGTCTACCAGCGAACAAAGCAGGAAGTTACCATGAAGGAGGGCCGGGATTTCTGGTGGCACGACGTTATTTCCGGGGTAGCTACCGAGCATCAGGCCGTGGAAACGGACAGCGAAGACACCCTATTTATTCTGTATACTTCCGGCTCTACCGGTAAGCCCAAAGGGGTGGTGCATACCTGTGGCGGCTACATGGTCTATGCCAAGTATACCTTCGAAAACGTATTTCAATACAACCCGGGAGACGTGTACTGGTGTACGGCGGATATCGGATGGATTACGGGGCATTCGTATATTGTCTACGGTCCCTTGTTGTCCGGAGCGACATCCATTATGTTTGAAGGGGTGCCTACCTTCCCGGATGCGGGAAGGTTTTGGGCCATTGTTGATAAATACAAGGTCAATCAGTTCTATACGGCACCAACCGCCATTCGTGCCTTGCAGGCCTATGGTACGGAGCCCATTGCGCCCTACTCGCTTGATTCCTTGAAAGTACTTGGTTCCGTGGGAGAGCCCATCAACGAGGAGGCCTGGCACTGGTACCATACCCATATCGGAAAAACAAAATGCCCCATTGTCGATACCTGGTGGCAGACGGAAACCGGTGGGATCATGGTATCCCCGCTGGCGGGGATTACCCCCACAAAGCCCGCTTACGCCACCCTGCCCCTACCCGGTATACAGCTGGCAATCATGGATACGGAAGGAAAAGAGTTGACCGGTAATTCGGTGGAGGGCAACCTCTGTGTGAAATTTCCCTGGCCGGGAATGATTCGCACAACCTATGGAGACCACGACCGCTGCAAGCAGACCTATTTCTCGGCCTACAAAGGCATGTATTTTACAGGGGATGGTGTAAAACGGGACCACGACGGGTATTACCGGATCCTTGGCAGGGTCGATGACGTGATCAACGTTTCGGGCCACCGAATGGGTACCGCAGAAGTGGAAAATGCAATAAACGAACACCCGCTGGTCGTCGAGTCGGCTGTAGTCGGGTATCCCCATCAGGTGAAAGGGCAGGGAATCTATGCCTACGTTATCTGCGACATGACAAACCGTACCGAGCAAAATTTGGTTAACGAAATCAAGGACACGGTAACGAAAATTATTGGGCCCATCGCCAAACCGGATAAAATACAGATCGTTCCGGGCCTTCCCAAAACGCGGTCCGGCAAAATCATGCGGCGTATCCTTCGAAAAGTAGCCGAAGGCAGCATGGACAATTTGGGCGACACCTCTACCCTGTTGGATCCGGAAGTGGTCGATCGTATCATCGAAGGACGAATTGAATGAGGTAATTTTCATTCCCGACCCATGTCGTTGAAGCGCGCGGCGGAATCCGTGCGCGTTCCTTTACTTCCTAGCTACCCGTTCCATGGCCAATGTCATCGTCAATCGGATCATTGATTTCCTAAAGAACTACCCGCCCTTCAGCTTTCTTTCGGAAGAATTGCTGGGCCAGGTAGCCCGGGAAGTGGATTTGCTGTACTTTGAGACGGATGAGTTGTTGTTTCAAAAAGGCGAGCCCGCTAAAAGCTATTTTTTTGTAGTCAAAGAAGGGGCGATCAAGCTGACGGAACAAGTTGCCGAAAAAGAGGAGACCGTCGAGTTTTGTGACGAAGGGGATGTTTTTGGGGTACTGGCGCTTCTGGGAAAGCGGCCGTACATACTCAATGCCCGAGCGAACGAACCCAGTCTGGTAATCGCTGTACCGGTGGGGATTTTTGAAACAATCCTGAAGGAAAACAGTCAGGTCAGCCTTTACTTTGCCTCTGGCTTCGCCGCGGGGCAGGTAGTCGTACGGTCCAGTCTGTCGCAAACGCAGAAGGTCCGGGCGCTTTTTGGAACAAGGCGAAATGAAAACGGGCTGATGTTGTTTTCCGGGCAACGGACCATCCGGTACTCCGATCCGGTGATTCACTGCCCCCTGGGCGCGACCGTTGCCGAAGCAGTGGCAGAAATGGCCAGGGCCAAAGTGGGATCCATACTGGTCGTGGACGGTAACCAGCATCCCCGCGGGATCATCACGGATAAAGACCTCCGAAACCGGCTTATCGCTCCCGGGTTGCCGTACGATACACCGGTAGATCGGATCATGAGCCATCCGGTGATCACCGCTAAAACGGACCTGGAATTTTCTCAGGTGTACCTAACCATGATCAAGCACCGCCTGCACCATTTGGTATTTACCGAAGACGGAAGCCCGGATTCCGCGCTGCAGGGAATCATTTCGGACCACGACATTCTCCTCTCCCAGGGCAATAGCCCCGCCGTCTTGATCAAAGCACTACAGGAAAGTGACGATGTGCACGAGTTGGCCAAGCTAAGAAACCAGGCAGAGGAAATGCTGCGGTACTACCTGGAAAATGAATTGGCTATTGATTTTATCGCCGGAATTCTCACAGAAATCAACGACACGATCATACGAAAAGCCATCGAAATGGCGAAAAAAAGGCTGGAGCCCCGCTTTCCCGAACTTCAGGAGCTGGAATTTTCCTTTCTGGTATTGGGTTCCGAAGGCCGAGGCGAACAATTGCTTCGAACGGACCTGGACAACGCGTTGGTCTACCAGGACGTATCCGAAAATCGCAGGGAGCAGACGGAAAATTTTATGCAACTCCTGGCTCGGGATGTGATGGAAGTCTTGTTTTCCTGTGGCTTCCACTCCTGCCCTGCCGAAATGATGGCTACGAATCCGCGATGGTGCCAGCCGCTTTCGCAATGGAAGCGTTATTTTAGCCAGTGGATTCGGGAGCCCGATCCGCAATCCCTGATGATGGCCAGTATTTTTTTTGATTTTCGGTCGGCTGGAGGCAAGCAGGCACTGGCGGATGCATTGACCCAACACGTATACGATGAAATCGATCAGGGGAACGTTTTTCTTAATTTCCTGGCAAAAAATGCCTTGTTGAACCCACCTCCGCTAGGCTTTTTCAGGAATTTTATGATAGAGAAATCTGGCAAGCACGCAGAGAAATTCGATATCAAACTGCGGGCGATGATGCCCCTTGCCGATGCCGCACGGGTGTTGGTACTAAGCCATCGCGTGGTGGGCATCAACAATACCTTCAAACGATACGAAAAACTGGCCGAGTTGGAGCCCAATCAGGCTACGCTGTTCCGGGATGCGGGAAAAGCCTATGAGATTTTTATGCGTATCCGCGCGCTTGAAGGCCTGGCCTCTGAATCGTCCGGACGCTTTATTCAACCAAACAGCCTTGGAAAGTTGCAGCGGCAGCTACTGAAAAACGCCTTTTTTCCCATCGATGAAATCCAGAAGATCTTGAGGGTTCGCTTTCAACTTGATTATTTTGGCAGCTGATATGAATTGGAAAGCCCTATTTGGTTCCTCACCCCTGCCCAGCCCGGCGTATATCAAGAGCTACGAGAAATCGCTAGTGCGAAAAATTGCAAAAAGTAAACCCTTGTCTGAATTGGAGTTTCTGGTAGTGGATACAGAAACCACCGGACTGGATACCAAAAAGGACCAGGTGCTTTCCTATGGCGCCGTGCAGGTAATTAACAACCGAATTCGCGTGTCGACCTCCAGGGAATTTTACCTCAAGCCCAAGATAAGAAACCGGGAAGCGATTAAAGTTCACGGACTGGTGCAGGAGCGGCCTTTTGTAAGCAGGGAATTATTGATTCGGTCTTTTCTTGAAGATGCAGCCCAGAAAATACTCGTGGGGCACCACTTGGGTTTTGACCTGGCCATGCTCGAGCGAGCGGGTAGATCGCTGGGCTTGCGAAAAATAAAAAACCCCGGGCTTGACACCTACGATCTGGCGGTTCGCCTGGATCGAGGCCGGTATTACGACCCCCGGACCATTCCCAGTCGTGAGTATTCGCTGGACCGGCTTTGCGAGCGCTACGGGATCTCTCTGGATGACCGGCATACCGCAGCCGGCGACGCCTTTCTCACGGCACAACTGCTGATCAAACTATTAAAAGTAGCTGCAGCAAAGGGTATCCGGAGCTATGGAGAATTGATGGTATAGGCTAGTCAAAAAACTGGGTCTCCAGCTGTCCGGTCGCTTGAACGTGAATCACCAAATCGGTCCGGGTAGGATAAATACCCGTGATACCGATTTTAGGATCTTCCAACAGTACCTGTGCTACGGGACTTTGCCATTCCCCAAATTGGGCCAGTAGCGTTTCTGCCTCGTTCAGGTAATCCTGTATGGGAAAAATGGCCCGCTTTTCCAGGTTTTTCCGAATTTTTCTGCGCTTGGACCAGTTGACGGTATTGGTTAGGAAATTTTTGGTTTTCACTTTGAATTCAATATCGGTGAAGAAAATCTGTTGCTTTAGCTCGTCAAAAACGGGTTTGCCTGCCAGGTAAAACTGACCGGCTAAATCCTTCTTCCCTTCCCGTAATCCGATAAAATCCATGGAAACCAACAGCCGCTCCCCGAGGTGACTTACGGAAATCGTTCCCGGTCGCATGCGGGTCTTGCTGTTCAGGACGATAAGACTGTCCGCCAGGGTTTCGTTCAGCTGGCTGGCGATTTCCTCGAAACTCAGGCTTATGGGGATGGTGATTTTCAGGTTATTGCCGGTGACCTCCTCCAGTGTCAATGCTGGAAGCGGTGCCAGTTCGGTTGCCAGGGGCCGGTCTCTTTGGCTGACCATTTCGGCTGTAAGGCCGATACCGAGCTGGAGTTCCTGATCCGGGGTGAGTTTTTGGTGAATCCGCAAGCTTTCTGGCTGGGGATACACGTAATTTCCGGAAATGCCATTGGGAATGTACCGGGGTTTCCCGAAGCTGTCCCAAAAGTTTTCGGCCAGCCTTCGAAAATCCAGCGCCGCAAGGGCTCCGTCGCGCAACTGATTTTCCATGATGGTCACCACCTGCCGTTTGACCAGGGGTTCAAAATCAAACTGAAGTCCCAACACATCGAATGAAAGCGGTTTTCCTAGCGAACGTATTTCCAGATCCTGGATATCAAAACTCCAGTCCTTATTCAAAACGGGAAGAAAATCAATCTCGGGAGACAAAGCCTGTTCGAAAGGCAGCGCGGTGGACACGCGTTGTCCAAAGATGCGCTTTTCGAGTCGCAGGGTTCCGTCGGCTATCACGGGCATGCCCAATTGGAGCTTGCCTTGATCGGAGGCAGCCAGGGACAGGTTACCGGTTTTCTCCAGGTGGATGTCAGCGACCAGGCCATCCCCTAATTCAAGCCCCTTTTCGTCTATCAGCTGTTGGCTTAATTGCCGATTGATCCGCTTAGCGATAGACGATAGCGGGATGTTTAGCTGAAGGTTTATTGCGGCGCCGGCGGCTGGAACCTCGGGTGGCGCTGGCGGATTGTCTACCCGAAGGCTGCGGCAGGCAGCGCCAGCCAGCAAGAGCAGTAAAAAGGGAAAGAAACGATAGCAGGGAAGGCTCATGGTAGTAGAACGCAGGAAATGAATAAATCGGTTGCCGCCGGGTAATAAATTACGTAAGCGGCACAAAGATAGGACTATTCCAAAATTTTGTGCAACCGTTGAACTTTAAAGCCCGCAAATTCGGTTATTAAAATCGTAAATCAATCGAGGCATATGAGCTGGAAAAAACTAGCTAGTTTATCGCAACTAGATCAATTAAAGGAAGAAAGCAAAGAGAAACCGGTGGTGATTTTTAAGCATTCAACCCGCTGCTCGATCAGTAGCATGGCCTGGAATCGGATGGAGCGCAGTTGGAAAGCAGAAGACAGTGAGCGCTTGTCCCCGTACTTTTTGGACTTAATTGCTCACAGGGACATTTCTAACGCCATTGCCGAGGAGTTTGCCGTGGCCCATGCTTCCCCACAGGTCATTGTAATTAGAGACGGAAAAGCCGTTTACAACAACAGCCACATGGGAATCAATTACCGGGAAATCGTTTCCGTCGAGGGGTAGGTTTCGGGAAAGGTTTATTGCTGTCCCGGATTTTAGCCGTTAAATCCCATATTTTGCCCTCTATACTTTTTACCAACAGGCATTAAACCGCGGGGAACTTCGGCAGTCTAATCCTCATACACGTTAACCAAACGAATACGATGAGGATTTTTACGCTTAGTTTCTTTTTTCTGGCTATTTCCCTGGCGGGAAGCAGCCTACAGGCCCGACAGGATCGCCCCAGTCCCCCGCAGATTCGAGGGCAGATAGTGGAGCAAGGCAGTCAGGACCCCATGATTGGCGCCAATGTGGTGCTCAAGACCCAGGGAGATAGCCTGATTACTTCCACTACGACGGGGCCAGACGGCAAGTTCAGCATCGCCTATCCCCGGTTGCCCGTATTCAAATTAGAAATAACCTACGTGGGCTTTGAGAAAGTGACGCGGGAATTTTCCCGTGGAATGCCTCTTGATTTGGGCGTGATCGGCATCCGGGAGGACAGTCAGCTTTTGGGCGAAGTGGTGATAGAGGGCGAGACCAGCGTGGGCGAAATGAAGGGCGACACAGCGGTTTTCAACGCCAGCGCCTTTAAGACCCGGGAAAACGCCATGGCCGAGGACCTAATCGGAAAGCTGCCGGGCATTACCATCGAAAACGGCCAGGTACAGGCGCAAGGCGAACAGGTGCAGAAAGTGTTGGTGGATGGAAGGGAATTTTTTGGAAGTGATCCATCCATTGCCCTGAGAAATTTGCCGGCGGATGCCATCTCCAGCGTGGAGGTGCTGGACCAACGCTCCGACCAATCCCGCCTTACCGGCCTGGACGATGGGAATTACGCGAAGACCATCAATATCATCACCAAAGGAAACATGCGCAACAGCTATTTTGGCCGCGTGTATGGGGGCTATGGCACCGACAATACCTACTCGGTCGGAGGAAATATCAATTTTTTTAACGGAAACCGACGGATCTCGATCATCGGCATGTCAAATAACGTAAACCAGCAAAACTTTGCATCCGACGATTTACTCGGCGTAAGTGGTGGCCTGGGTGGCGGCGGGCGCAGGGGCGGCCGAAGAGGCGGCCCCGGAGGGGGAGGCAATAGTTTCGGCGTACCTTCGAATAATGGGATTATTACCACCAATTCCCTGGGGCTGAACTACAGTGACAAATGGGGTGAGAAAATTAATTTTACCGGAAGCTACTTTTTTAATGCCACGGACAACACCGTTTTTGAAAACACCAATCGGGAGACGGTTATTACCGAAGATCAGCGACAGGTGTATCAGGAAAATCAGCTTAGTACGATTACGAATAACAACCACCGGATGAACGCACGGATGGAGTACGATATCAACGAAAAGAATGCGTTGATCATCAGTCCCAGCATTAATTTCCAGGATAATTTCCGGTACAGCAACCTGGAAGGGCTAAACCTGGACCAGTCCCTGGACTCCCTAAGTGATACCCGAAACCTGACCGAAAACGAAACCCAGGGCTATTCCATTTCCAATAACCTTACCTACCGCTACAAATTTGATAAAGTAGGCCGGACGATTTCTGCCGATTTGTTTACATCCTGGAATCAACGGGACCAGTTGACGGACTTGATTTCTTCCAACAAGGACTACGTTCGAAACGCATTCGATACGCTGGTGCAGGAAACCACCGCTCTTTCGGATGGGTTCAACTACCGGACAAACCTAACCTACACCGAACCCATCAGCGAAAAATCCGTGGCGACCCTTTCGTACCAGATCGGAAACAACAAGAGTGCTGCCGACCAAAAGACCTTTCAGCTAGCCAACGAGCAGGGCATCATGGTCTTGGATACAGCTTTAAGCAATGAGTTTGACAACAAATTCCTTACCCAACGAGCTGGATTGGGATATCGGTACAACAACAAGGGACTGAATATCAACATGAACCTGGATTACCAGTATGCAGTATTGGACAATCAGAGTGAGTTTCCAACGGTGGGCACCTTTTATCGGGATTTTAAAAACCTCATGCCTACGGTTACCATGAATTACCGTACCGAGGGAGGTACCAGCTATCGGTTTCGTTACCGTACCCGTACCGATGAGCCCAGTGTCAACCAGCTGCAAAACGTGATTAATAATAGCAATCCGTTGAACCTGTCGGTCGGAAACCCCTCCCTTGGTCAAAGTTACAATCACTCCATGTTCGTGAACATGTCTCGGTTTAATATGGAGACCAATAAAACGTTCTTTGCGTTTCTATTCACAAATTTCAATACCAATTTTATAGGCACCAATACTTTCGTGGCTCCTCAGGATACCCTGATTAACAACGAGGTTCTACTCAGGCGAGGCGGGCAAATCACCAGCCCGGTCAATCTAAACGGGCAAATGAATGCCCGGCTATTCCTAAGCTACGGTACCAGCATCCCCAAATGGAAAACCAAGGTCAATTTGAACCCTGGACTTAGCTATGGCCGAACCCCGGGAATTATCAATGGACAAACCAATACCAACGAGAATATAGACATTCGGCAGGGGGTTACGTTTGCCAGTAATATCAGTAAAGATGTGGATTTTACGCTGTCCACTACGGCTACCTATACCCTTGTCAACAGCAGCCTCCAATCAAATCTGGACCAGAATTATTACATCCAAAACAGCAACCTGCGGTTTTATTATTCTCCAAATGACGGGAAGACCTTTATTGCCAATAATGTGAACAACATGCTGTACCGGGGCCTTTCGGAAGGGCTGGACCAGTCCGTTTGGTTATGGAATATTGAAGCAGGATACCGTTTTCTTAAAAACAATAAGGGAGAGTTGAAAGTGTATGTCTTTGACCTATTGAAACAAAACAATAGCATCTCCAGAAGCATCTCCGATGTGGCGGTTACCGATACTTTCTCAAACGTACTTACCCGTTACGGCATGATCTCTTTTACCTATATTATCGGTAACTTCAAAAAGTCCGATTTGCCGGATCAGGAGCAGCGACCGGGAGGATATTCGGGTGGAAGAGGTGCCCGAAGCTGGTAAATTATCCGTATATTGATCAAGACCTATACGAAAATGCCATGACGAAGGAAATCAGGCTCAGGTGCTGGATTACCATTGGAGGAGAGAAATTTTTCGGACCGGGCCGGGTAGAATTACTCGAACGCATCCAATCGGAGGGCTCGCTTTCCAAAGCGGCCAGGCAAATGGGCATGTCCTATAAAAAGGCCTGGGATATGGTCAATGACCTAAATAGCCGGGGGAGCGAGCCCTTCGTACGCCTAAAGAAAGGGGGCGAAAAAGGCGGTGGAGCTGAACTCACGGAACACGCCCAAAACTTGATTTTCAGGTTTGAGAAATTGTCCGAAAAATTGAAAAAAATTACCGAAGAAGAAGCCGAAATCCTAGATAAGATCTAACGGCTTCTATTTTTTTCATCCCATATCTAATATGGTCAAAACTGCCAAGAAGGGGATTTTTTTGGATTTAGGTAAAATCGATATATATTTATAAATATATCGAATTACATTCTATAGGCGGATTGTATGAAATGCAATGGTAAGGCATTTTTATTGTTTTTGGGGTTAATGCTCTTTTATCGGTTGATATGGGCTCAGACGGAACGCCCGATTTTGGTCGCTGCTGCTTCGGATCTAAAATTTGCCCTGGATTCAATTATCTTGGTTTTTAACCATGAAAAGCAAATCACCGTTAAGCCCATTTATGGTTCCTCCGGAAAATTATACGAACAGCTTTCCAATCGGGCACCTTTTCATATTTTCATGTCGGCAGATGTGCGCTACCCGGAATTATTAGCCGAAAAGGGCCTGACGGCATCTGAAATTTATGCATACGGAGTAGGCAGGTTGGTGCTATGGAGTAGAAAGTATGATGTAAAGGAACTTGGGATGGAGGCTTTTCAGCAGCCCTGGGTAAAGAAGGTAGCGATCGCCAATCCCGATCACGCTCCCTATGGAAAACGGGCGGTGGAGTCGCTGGCCTTTTATGGCTGGAATGAAAAGCTGGCCCCCTCATTGGTAAAAGGAGAAAACATTTCTCAGGCCGCTCAATTTGTCGCTACGGGAGCGGCAGATTTGGGAATGATTGCGTTATCTTTGGCCCTTTCACCCACCATGAAAAAGTATCAGAGGTCTTACTTTCTTATCCCGGAATCAAGTCATTCCCCCCTGGTCCAGGGCGCGGTCGTTACCAGGCATGGGGAAAATAGTCCGGAATCGTATGCCTTTATGGCGTTTTTGAAAGGGGAAAAGGCACTCGGTATTCTCCGCTATTTTGGTTTTTCCCAACCTTCAAACTGATGGATTTTAGCCCCTTCTTTTTGACCCTGAGGCTGGCGCTGTTTACCACGCTAATTCTTTTTCTGATAGGTATCCCATTGGCTTATTGGCTGGCATTTAGCAAGTTCCGGATTAAGTATATGGTAGAAGCAATTGTCAGTTTGCCCCTGGTATTGCCTCCCACGGTTTTGGGATTTTACTTGTTGTTGTTTTTTAGTCCGGAGAATCCGATAGGGGGCTTCCTGGATCGTTATTTTGACCTGCGTCTGGTATTTACCTTTCCGGGGCTGGTGCTGGCTTCGGTTATTTACAGTTTGCCATTTATGGTTCAGCCCTTGCGTTCCGGTTTTACCGGGATCCCAAAGGCCTGGATAGATACCACCCAAACCCTGGGAAAAGGGCGGTGGGTTACGTTGACACGGGTGATGCTGCCCAATATGAAAAGTGCACTGCTTACAGCGGGTGTCTTGTCTTTTGCCCATACCGTGGGAGAGTTTGGAGTGGTATTGATGGTAGGAGGCAATATTCCCGATGAAACACGAGTGATTGCAGTCGCCATCTATAACGAGGTGGAAGCCATGAATTATGGGCAGGCCAATACCTATAGTCTGATTCTCATTGGATTTTCCTTTCTGGTCTTGCTCATTACCTATTGGCTGAATCGCGATAAAAGCAGGGTTTTGAGCTATGATTGAGTTGGCACTGGAAAAATCATTATTTGGGCCGGATGGGAAGTTCACCGTACGGGTTTCCTGTCACCTGAATCCGGGGGAGATGGTCGGCCTCTACGGCCCCTCCGGCGTAGGAAAGTCGAGTGTGTTGCGGATGATTTCGGGATTGATGAAACCAGAAACAGGCCAATTGAAAGTAGCTGGTGAGGTATGGTTTTCCAGCGAGCAACAAATAAACCTGAGACCCAACAAACGAAATATAGGTATGGTATTTCAGGAGCATTCGCTTTTTCCAAACATGACCATCCGGCAAAATCTGGAGTTTGCCCTGGAAAACGGGCAGCAGGCAGCCATTGTGGGGGAATTGCTCGAGCGGGTGGAGTTGACGAAACTGGCGGATAAAAAACCAGCTGTGCTTTCCGGTGGTCAGAAGCAGCGGGTAGCCCTGGCGAGAGCCATGGTACGCAAGCCTGCGGTACTCTTGCTAGATGAACCATTTTCGGCCCTGGATATGAAGATGCGGGCAAACTTGCAGGAATACCTCATGCAGTTTCATAAAGAGTACGGGCTCACTACGCTTCTGGTGAGCCACGATGCCTCGGAAATCAGCCGAATGGCCAGGCGGGTGTTGGTGATGGAACACGGAACCTTTAGTTTCGACGGACCCCCTTATCAGTTTTTTTCCCAGTAGAATTTTCCTCTATTTCTTTACTCGTTGGTGTTTTTTTGGAAGGGAATTGCTATTTTTCTTTCAATTTCCTTTAAAAAAAATAGCAGAACATGGACGTCTGGCTTTTATTCGGCCATTGTTCTTAAAATCTGCCTCCCGAATCTATGCAAGACGTTTCGACCTTATTATTACGCATGAACGAACGCGTGAATGGCTGGAGAGGTGTCGGCGACCAGCGGCACGTTTTTCTCGGCTGTTACACCTTGATGAGTCAGGCCATGCACGAGGCCATTGAGGAAGGGCAATTTACCAATGCCCCCTGGGTTTCCAGGTTGCTGCTTCGATTTTCGGAGTATTATTTTGAGGCCCTTTCCCGATACGATCAAGATCCCGATCGCTCGCCGCTGGTGTGGCGTCAGGTTCACGATGCCTGCTTGAATCCGGAAATCAACGTCACCCAGCATTTATTATTGGGAGTAAATGCGCACATCAACTACGACCTACCCCTTGCGCTCCACGATTGCCTGGCCGAGAACTGGTTGCAGTTGCCCGAAAAGGAAAAGGAATCGCTGCGGACCGATCACGAACTAGTAAACGAGATAATCGCCCGCACCATTGACACCGTGCAAGACAGCATCGTTAACCCATCTTCCTGGACCATGGAAGCCCTGGATGTATTCATGGGTCGCCTGGACGAGTGGTTGCTTTCAAAACTCATCAGCTCCTGGAGAAACGATGTTTGGGAGGTAAACCTGCACCTGTTGGCAAGCGCTACGGAGGAGCAACGCGCGTACATCCGAAAAGAACAGGAAGCGCTGGTCCTGAAAAGGGCCCGTCAGTTTATGCGCTACCTGTAGTGTAGCCGTTTTTCAAATTCCCTACCTGGAGTTTCGACGATTGGCAAAAAAGGCTTGTTTTTTTCGTTGCTTTTCCTTGTTGTGCTCTTTCTTTTCCTGCGCCGTCATGGGTTTGTCGGTTTGTGGAAACGGATTGTTGTCTTCCACGTTAATTTTTTGACGGATAAGGTTTTCGATGGCGCGTACGTCTCCGTTTTCTTCCGGCTCGCACAGGGAAATGGCCGTGCCGGATTCTCCCGCCCTTCCGGATCTCCCGATCCGGTGCACGTAGGTTTCGGGGTCTTCCGGAATGTCGTAATTGATGACGTACTGGAGCTTGTCGATATCAATGCCCCTGGCAGCAATGTCCGTGGCCACGAGTACCCGAATGGAGCCATCCTTGAATTGGCTGAGGACTTTCTGCCGGTGATTCTGTGCCTTGTTACCATGAATGGCAGCCGCCTCTATGCCGGCCCCTTTCAGATTTTTTGTGATTTTATCGGCTCCGTGTTTGGTTCGCGAAAACAGCAAGACCTGGTCAATCTTTTTATCTTTCAGAATATGAAAAAGCAAGTCTTTTTTGGTGGACTTGTTGGTATAATATACCTTTTGTTGCAGGGTTTCGGCGGCCGAAGAGACGGGGCTCACCTCAATTTTGATCGGGTCGGTCAATATTTCATTGGCAAGTCCTACGATGTTGTCCGGCATGGTGGCAGAGAAAAAGAGGGATTGCCGTTTTGCGGGTAGTAATTTCAGCAACTTTTTGATGTCGTTGATAAACCCCATGTCCAGCATTCGGTCGGCTTCGTCCAGAACAAAAATCTTAATTTGATCCAGCTTGATGTATCCCTGATTGATCAGGTCCAGGAGCCTTCCCGGGGTGGCCACCAGGACATCTACCCCCCGGTTTAGGGCACTCACTTGTGAGCCTTGCTTTACCCCACCGAAAATGACCGCATGCTTCAGTCGGGTATATTTTCCATAAAACTCCAGGTTTTCGTGGATTTGAATGGCTAATTCCCGGGTAGGGGTAACAATGAGCGATTTGATCCGTACCCGGCCTTTCTCTACCGACGAATCGGTATGTAGCAGCTGAATGATGGGTAAGGCAAAAGCGGCTGTTTTGCCGGTACCAGTTTGAGCACTACCCAAAATGTCTCTTTTGGCCAATACCTGTGGAATGGCCTTTTTTTGAATGGCTGTTGGCTCTACGTAATTCTTTTCCTGAAGTGCTTTCAGTAAGGGTTCTATTAAATTTAGTTCTTTAAATGTCATGAA
This sequence comes from Cyclobacterium xiamenense, assembly GCF_009467825.1. Taxonomy (GTDB): domain Bacteria; phylum Bacteroidota; class Bacteroidia; order Cytophagales; family Cyclobacteriaceae; genus Cyclobacterium; species Cyclobacterium xiamenense. The sequence continues at coordinate 78,535 of NZ_WIOK01000009.1, forward strand.
ATCGTATGGTTCGAATGACCGAAATGGCCATAAAATTAGTATCTGATTAAATTTTTGTGGAGAAATGATCGGTTGTTGGAAATTGCCGATGGGAATCGGTTACCTTTTCCAGCTGTTGTTCCTGCACCGTTAACGCATCTTGGGCGGCTTAAAAGGAAAATGTGAGCGGGCGGAAAAACGCATTTTTTTCGCAGGGCAACGGCTGATTTTAGCAGTCGTTTCGTTTATTCCGGGTAAAGGTAGTCAGATTTATTGAAAGGAATGCGGGATATGGCCTGAAATATTTGTTTCTAACAACTCGCGCTTGCCTTGTAAACGAAGGGTTTTGGGCGTTTGGTTCCATTCTTACCCGGCAAACCACTCCGGGTACCCGTTGGGGGCCCTGTCGGAAGGTACCGGGATTTGTGCCTCCCATGGGGAAACGGGTAGAACTTTCGGCGGCCGGGCTGGGTTTATAGATGAGGTGTTTTACAGGCATGAAAAAAGAAAAACTTTTACTCTGGACGCTGGCAGCGGTTAATTTTACCCATATCGTGGATTTTATGATCATGATGCCGCTGGGGCCGCAATTGATGCGGGTCTTTGCCATCTCACCCCAACAATTTGGCTTGTTGGTATCTTCCTATACCTTTAGTGCAGGTATTAGTAGCTTTATTGGGGCCTTTGTGCTGGATAAATACGACCGACGAAGCATATTTCTTTGGGTGTTTGTGGGTTTTCTGGTTGGGACGCTGGCCTGTGCGCTGTCGCCCAATTATGGATTTTTGCTTGCGGCACGTATCGTTTCGGGATTGTTTGGAGGGCTTACTTCGGCCCTGATTTTCGCCGTTATTGGGGATGCGGTTCCGGACGGTAGGCGTGGAAGGGCCATGGGACTGGTCATGGGGGCGTTTTCCGTTGCATCGGTTTTCGGGGTTCCTTTTGGCCTGTTTATCGCCAGTCTTTCCAGTTGGCACGCACCTTTTTTCTTTTTGGCGGTATTGGCTTTGGTGATTCTTTGGTTGATTTACCGGTACGTGCCCTCCATCACGGCACACCTGCTGCAGCAGGGGGATGCCCGGCCCAATCCCCTGCAAGTCATCCGCCGGGTTACGGGCAATGCCAATCAGATGCGGGCCATATCCCTTACGGTGCTGATGATGCTGGGTCAGTTCATGATCATTCCTTTTTTGAGTCCGTTTATGGTGTCCAATGTGGGTTTTTCGGAATTGGAATTGACCTATATTTACATGGCAGGGGGATTTTTTACGGTATTTACTTCCCCTTGGGTAGGTAGGTTGACGGATACGTACGGCAAGGTCCGGGTTTTTTCTGTATTTATGACCTTGAACGTGATTCCAATTGGGATTATAACCCATCTGGGTATTACCCCCCTGTTCGTTGCGCTGCTCGTTTCTACGGTTTTTTTCATTACCTCCAATGGCCGGATGGTTCCCGCTGCTGCACTGATTACCGGTACCGCCAAACCGGAAAACCGGGGGAGTTTTCTTAGTTTCAATGCTGCCGTGCAACAATTGAGCGCAGGCCTGGCGTCTTTCCTGGCAGGCATGGTGCTGGTGGAAGGCGTAGATGGTCAATTGTTGCATTTTGAATGGGTGGGATATGCAGCGATTCTTCTCAGTTTGTCTTGCATTCCCTTAATCCGGAAAATTAAAGTGGTAGACACAGAGGCGGTGCTGGAGAAAGTGCCGGCTGCCACTGCTGTAGAAAAATAGAACGGTGCGTGCCTTGGCCTACCGAAATTTTATGCCTGGAGATATGTTCTACCGATTGTTTGGATTTTTCTTGAATGGCCTCGCCCGTTTGGCTCCGAAGCAGGCGGGAAAGCTGGCCTTCTACCTGTTTTGCAGGCCGAAACGCCGGGGAATTAACGGCGAAGAGCGGGCGTTTCTCAAGGCCGGGAGTTTCAAAAAAATGGATGTAAATGGGCAGGTTATTCACCTGTATGGATGGGGAAGCGGCCCCAAAAAGGTACTTTTTTTACACGGTTGGCAAAGCAATTCTGCTCGTTGGCAACCGTATGTCGACGCACTGGAGGGGTCAGGCTTCCGTGTACTGGCCTACGATGCACCCGGACACGGTTTGAGTGGAGGCAATCGGTTTACCATTCCCGAAAATGCTGAGCTGATCCAGCGAATCACGAACGCAGTGGGTGGAGTTGATGCCGTGGTGGGCCATTCGCTAGGTGGCTATTCTTACCTATATGCGCGATCCATACATGCACTTCCAGCGGTAAAGCGGCTGGTAATCCTGGCTTCCCCGGTGACGATTGGGGCGTTGGTTGAGGTTTTTAGCAAGGCCCTTGGCCTGTATCCGAAAACGGTGGCTTGCATGATGGAGGAAATGGAAGTCAGGACGCCCGGAGGCCTGCAGCTTTTCGGGTTAAGCAAGCTGGCGGGTACGCTATGCCTGCCGGGACTAATCATTCACGACCAACAAGATGAACGAATCCCTTTTTGTCATGCGGAACAGCTCGCCGCCGTCTACCCCGAGGCAAAACTAATCGCCACCCGTGGTCTGGGTCACCGATTGCGTTCCGATGAAGTGGTTCAACTGGTTGTCGGATTTGTTAATGGGAGGTGTGAGTGAGACATCTAGAATCGAAATTCCTTTTTATCCAAGATGGCACCTTGGATTGAAGAAATTTTTTAGCTTTGTTTAAATACAAAAATTTGTCTTTTGAAATCTAAAATGATACTTTTATTATTAGTTAACAGAATAGCTTTGGTTGAAACAACTAGCTTTCTTGTCAATCAACCTAGAATCGGAGCGTAGTAAAAACCAGGGAGTTCTGAAATTTTGGTCAATGATCACCTTAACAAATTTTACTATGAAATACTTTTGGCATTTGATAGCGCTCTTTCTAGTTTTTGGGACTAGCCACTTACCTTGTAGTGCAGGGATTTGGCGCATTAATAATCAATTGGAAACGGATAAGTCGCAACGTGTTTTTTCGCAACTGGCACCTTTAAATGATGATGCGGATGTTTTGCCCGGTGATACCATTCACCTGGAAGGCTCACCCGTGAGGTACAGTAACTTTACCTGTACCAAGAGGTTGGTCATCATCGGGCCCGGATATTTTCTCACCGAAAATCCGGAAACCCAGGCCCGGGCAGAAGAAGCCGTTATTTCCACCATTAGATTTAATACCGGTTCCGAAGGTTCTATGGTAATGGGTGTGGTGTTTGACTATACCAGTAGCAGCGGGATTTTTGTTGCTACCAACAATATCACTATTCAGCGTTGCTACATGAGGGGTGGTGTAACCATCACTGATCAGACCGGTATTCGGATATTTCAGAATTATATGCTTGGAGACGTTGGTGGCTATACTTCAAGTACCGTTTTCAGTGATGTAGTGGTCCGCAACAATCTCTTTATTGGAGGTTCGTTTAATACGCGAAGGGGAAGTTTTTCGATTTGTGAGAATAATGTTTTTACAGGCAATAACATCACCATTAGTGCTGCCTCCTTCCGTAACAATATTATTACAAATGTAAATGCGGCTGTCACTATCACCTCCGGAAACCTGCAAAATAACCTGGCGGCAAATGGACAATTTGGAACTGAAAATGGTAACCGGAATGTGGACATAAGCAATGTCTTTGTGGAAGAAGGAAGTTCGGATGGTCAGTACCAATTGGCTCAAAATTCCCCAGCCAAGGGCGCAGGATATGAGGGGGTAGATGCCGGTGCTTTCGGTGGCGAGGGTGGCTACAGGCTTTCCGGTTTGGCACCGATTCCCCTGATTTACGATTTAAGAGTGGATGATGCGGGAAATGTAGAAAGTGGTGTGGGCATTCAAATTAAGGTGAAATCCAACCAGTAGCACCATGTTGAAACGGTACCTGGTATTTATTTTTTGTTTTTTGGTCGTCTATATATCCAAGGCACAAGAAATCCAACGTTTGGAGTACTTTTTCAATACGGATCCGGGTTTTGGAGCGGGCAGCCCCTTTACTTTTTCGGAAGGTGAAAAAGTAGAATCCGATTTTACGGTTCCCTTGACAGGCTTGGAAACGGGGATGCATGAAGTATTTGTCCGTGCGATGGATACAGAGGGAAACTGGTCGCACACCGCTTCTCAGATTTTTTTTGTCGATCCTATTCCGGCTAGCGATGTGAATCTACAATACCTGGAGTATTTTGTAGACACCGACCCCGGTTTTGGAAAAGGTGTCCGTGTGAGTTTACAGGAAAACCAATCCATTTCACTGGACATTACGGCAGTTCTTTCAGACAAAGACCTGTCTTTTGGTTTTCACGAACTTTATTTTAGAGCACTGGATAATAATGGAAGGTGGTCGCATACCACCAAACGGATTTTCTACCTTCAACCGGGTACGCCAAGCTTGAGTAAAATTACCCGGTTGGAGTACTACCTGAGTGATGGAGAATATATCTCTCCTCTTCAAACCCATGTGATTCCCGAACCTTCCACTTCCGTGGAATTGGATTTTCAGGCAGACCTTTCCTTTCTTCCCGATGAAAACAAGCAATACCAACTGTCCATTTACGCCGTCAATGAGTATGGGGTGCGAAGCCTGGTAGAAACGAGACCCCTAAGTGTATGTAATGGAGAACCGGCCAAGGCAGGATTTGACTTTGCTATTAATGAAGGGAGAGTAGATTTGACCAATACCTCCACATCGGCCGACACCTTTCAATGGATTATCGGTGAAGAAATTGTGGATCAAAAAGGTTACTTTTTTGAGTACGACGCTCCGGGTTGGTATCCGGTCTCATTGGTAGCAGGCAATATCTGTAATCAGGACACCTTGAACCAGGTGGTAGAAGTACCGGGAATACAGAATATTTATCCCAATTCAGGAAGCATTCAACAAACGGAAGCCAACCTGACCATTGCGGGCTTTGGCTTGGACTCCCTGCCGCAGGTTATTTTAAAGGCGACTGAAGGCGATGTCTATGGGCCGGTTAGCCTGATACGAGCAGATTCTATCCGCCTTCGGGTGCAGTATGATTTTTCACAAATGCCGATAGGCTCTTACACCCTACAAGTCATAAATGAAGAAGGGGCCGATACCCTCAGCTTGGAAAAGCCCTTCACCTTGTTGGAAGGCGGGACCATGCCTTATGACCAATGGGTAGAATTTGAGCTGGCACCGGACAGTACCTTCCACGAATCTGTCCTGATTCCTGAATCCGATAAGATGCTGGTCACCATGAAAAAGGCTGATCGTATCGGATATTCGGGAACATGGAGAGGGGAAATGTCTCTGTTTCTGGGTGAGGAACTCGTTGGGAAAACGGAAGGTACTTCCGATTTTGACCTGGAAGTAGAAAAGCCCTTATCCACGCTTTACAACGTAGAAATTCCCAATAATACCTCCCGGCCGATTACTGGCAAGGTAAAGGTATCTTTTGCACCAGATTGGCTTCCACCAAACGAATGGACCACAGGAGAGATTCTCAGGCCCTATGGATATGACTGGAAGTATGTGGATATAGGCTCCAATGTGGACACCTTGTTTTTTGAAACGGAGGGCTATGGATTATGGAGCACCATAGAGGTGTTTCAGGAAAGCATTACAGAACCCATTGAATCCTGGACCTTTAGCAATATGGGTGCAGGGTATGCTATAAAAGGGCATATTTTATCCCCGGAATCCGGCAGGTACTATATCCGTTACAAGGATTCCGCCGTGTTGCAAAGGACTGAAAATGGAAATCAGGTAAGGGATTACTTGATTTATGCGGGAGTTAGCAGTGCCAACGGTATTGATGTAGAAAATCGCTCCATTGAAGCGTTATCTCAATACGAAATGGGCCAGGGGAAAAATACCGTTGAATTGACCGGCCGTGGTTTCAGCGAACAGGATTCCATCATTTTGATGAATCGGGAAGATTCTACCTATTATGGCATGCATGCGGTCTTCCAATCAGGTAACAAACTGGTAGCCCATCAGGATTTTGGTCTCTTGCCGGCTGGGGAATATTTGCTGGGCATTTACGGCGGTCCGATCCAATTTCATGAGCAACCGCTATTTATACAGCAGGAGGTAAAACAGGAAGTTAAAGTGGAACTGATTGCCAGAGATCAGTTTAGAATCGGGCGTTATCAAAAATTCGTAGTGCGACTCACCAATCTCGGAAATGTGGATAAAAACTTTCTTTCCCTGTTTGTTTCCGGAATTCCGCCAGCAGCAAAAATCCGTTTTGATTCGGAAATCAGTACGATTGACGATAGCATTTATCCACTGGACTCGCTATCCCAATATGAGATTGTAGATGAGGAAATGGTCGTTCCCCTGTTTGTGAATAATTTACCTGCCGGAGAATCCCTGGATATAGAAATGAGCATTTACTTGTCCGAAATGCAGGATTTCGAGTTGCAGGTAGCCGTGGATGAGCTGTTTGAAGAAAAGCTGGATGCCTTGGGAAATGACGCGCTTGGTGAATATATCCGCTTGGTTTATGAACTGGATTCACTTTTTGAGGTGGTGCGGGACTTGCAAAGTCTAAGTGCTTCAAGCAGAAGAAACGATCTAATTGCTGACGAGCTTTTGGAGAAAACCAAAAAAAGTTATGAGCGGATTTTCGAAAAGATAAATAAGATTTCCGAGTTACCAATATCAAATGAGTGTTCCAGAGAGTTAGGTAAGGCATTCGGTGCAATAATCGGGGTGGCTGCAAACCAAACTATTGAAGAAGCTATTTATAATTACCTTTTTGGGGATTGGGATGATTGTATCTCCAAAACGGTGAGTACATTAAAGAACGATATTTGGGATCCGATTTCCAAGAACAGAGGAACAGGAATTTGGAACACCACTAAAAAAGTTTTTTTTCTAGCAGATTTAGCAATCAATATTGCTGATGCAACCGTAAGTTGTGGAATTGCAGTTATATCAACCGACCCTAGAGGAAAAGCTTTTGTATCGAAAGTAAAAAAATTATCAAAAGTTCTTCCAAAAACATTTTATCGTATGACTGTTCTACGTAAAAAATTAGATAACCAATTAAAAGGAGATTTAATAACGCTTTCTTTGGCCAATAGTGCTATTGAGACATTGAATATGGCAGATGTCTATTTTTTCCCATCTTTTGACGAAATTCTTGAAGCAGGTGTAGGAATTGGTCTTGGATGTAAGCAAGATGTATTAAGGGCAAAAAAATATATCCTGGGAATCTCCTCCGTCACTCCGGAAGACAAATATGGGCCTACCGGGTTTGACCAGGAAACGGATGGTGATCTGGCCAATAGAAAACGGTTCATTCCCCAAGGACAGCTTTTTGAATACAAGATCGATTATTGGAACAAAGAAGATGCGACCGCACCGGCAGCGGAAGTATTTATCCGGGATACCCTGGACATTAATTTTGATATCGGTACCGTTAACTTTACCGAGATTGGTTTTCTGGGCTGGAAAGTGCCGCTTGAAGGCGGACAGTATTTTAATGTAACCGTTGATATGCGGCCGGAAAAGGAATTGCTGGTGAATGTAGAGGGAACCGTAAATCCCGAATCCCGGGAGATTTACTGGGTGCACCGTTCCCTGGACCCGGAAACCATGGAACTTCCGGAGGACCCCACGGCCGGGTACCTTCCTCCCATTGATTCTACGGGATACAATATTGGCTGGGTGATGTTTACCGTAGAAGGACTAGACAGCCTTGGCCACAACAGCACCTTTCAAAACCAGGCACATGTCAATTTTGATGGGGTAGGTCCCTGGGGACCCGCTCCTCCGTATGGCCCGTATACCAATACCATTGACCAGCTGGCTCCGGATAGTCATGTGATGTCCTTGCCGGAACGGTCGGGAAGGGAATTTAATGTCAAGTGGGTTGGAACGGACGAGGGAGGAGGAATCGGTAGCTACGATATCTTTGTACGAGAAGACGATGGTGATTTTGAGCCCTGGTTGCAAGCTACCTCTCTGCAAGACGCTGACTTTACCGGAGAAATGGGTCGTCAATACGCCTTTTTTAGTGTAGCCACTGACCATACCGGTAATCAGGAAGTGAAGACCGATACGATTGAGGCTGTTACTTACGTTCCGGAATTGCCGGAGATTGCTCGCTTGGTTTCACCTCTGGAGTACGTGGTATCCGCCGATAAATTTTCCTGGACAGCTGCCGAAGAAGCGGATGCCTACACCCTTCAGGTTGCTGCCGACTCCCTATTTGAAGATTTGCTTCACGAGGAAGTAGTGGCCGATACTACCTGGACTACCGGACAAATGGAAGAGGGAAAGCTGTATTTCTGGAGAGTGATGGCATCAAATGTTTCCGGAGATGGAGAATGGTCTGAAGTCGGGACGTTCGAAGTGGATATTGTAACCGGTCTGGAATCGATTGGAAACTACCCGGAAACCTATTCTTTTGGTAAAGTGTATCCCAACCCAACGGATGGAGCACTTTTCTTTGAATTTTCTGTACCGGAACAAATAGATGTACGCATTGAACTATATAGTGCCACCGGGCAAGCCAGGAGATTGGTCCTGGATCGGAAACTGGATCAGGGAAGCTATCAGGTGCAAATGGATGTTCAGACAGAACCTTCCGGCCTGTATATTATTCAGATGCGTGCCGGGAATTTTAATGAGTCACATCGGTTTATCATTAACAAATAATCAGTTTGTGATGGTTTTTACCCGTTAGCTTTTCTGATACAGATATCTTACACTGATTTTGGAAAGGGCTACAAATTAAATCGCTCGTTGTTTATTTGACTCAAGCAAATTGATTGAGCCTTTGATGCATTCATTTAGGTTTTAGTAACTGAGATTTTATTGAAGAAAACATTGACCTAGCATTAATACCTAAAAATTCCCGCTAATCCGGTATCCGTAGGCATGGTATCCGGGGGCATCACGATCACGTTGCCGCCCATCTTTAAGACCAACTCGCTCATATCATCCAAAAGATCATCCACCCGGGGATTGTCCATGTCTTTTTTCTGGGTGTTGCCCGTTACTAAATTGGTGATGCGGGCGGCGATGATTCTGTCCGCTTCTACAAGCAAGGTGCCGATCCTTCCCTCCACCGCAGCTACGGCCAGTTCTTTATAGTCGTCTGTTCCTTTGCCAGCTGCTTTGGCCTCCTCATATTGCCCGGCATGATTTTTTAGGTTCTCCAGGTAGGCAGGCTCCATGACTTCCCAGGCCATTTTAGCCAATTTTTCTTTTGGCACAGCCGAAGGGTTTACCTGTATTCCTTCGGGTAATAGCGCGGAGTTTTTGTTCACTTGCTGAAAAAGGTGGTGGTGTTCCGGTAGGGCAGCTAGAATAAGGGGAATTCCGAGTGGTTTAGAGAAATTTTCTTCCACTTTTTTGGATACCACCCGAAAAAACCGCTCTGCATCCAAATCTACCTGGTCTTTTTTACCGCCATGGCCATGGTGCATGGCGGTACTTTCTCCCGCAGCTCCTCCATAGGAGGCTACGGTGTGGTGCTCATCTGTAAGTTCTTTGCCCAGGGCATCCTCCAGGGTGTTGGGTATGTCGTCGGAAAGTTGTATTTGTTGCAATGAATGCCTGTTTCCTTCGTATAAAGTGAATTCGTCCAGGCTCAAGCCCAAAAGGTGATAGCGGTCGGTGGACTGTAAATACTTCCGAAGTGGTTTGGTATGAAAACTATCGGCCACAATGGCCAGGCTTTCGACGGCTATGGGCAAGTTCACCACCTTGACAAAGTCGGGGGAACTAAATACCGCCAGGCCATCGAGACTGGTATTCCAAAAGGCATCGTCGCTGGATATTTTCTCCAGGGGAGCCAAAACAGTCCGGGTTTCATCGGCGCTGTATTTTTTGCGCAAGGACTCTTCCATTTCTTTCAACAGGTTTTTAAACCGAATCGGGTCTTGCCGGTTATCCGGATGGTTGCGGTAAGTTGGCATGTACAGCGAAAGGCAAGGTGCGCTCTCTGCTAGCAGTAAGTCGTGTATAAGTTTTTCGGATACTAATTGCATGGCAGGGAATGAATAGGGTGTAAAATTAAAATAACAGCTTAATAAAAAGCATTGGCTGAAAAAGGTGCAATCGCTATGCCAGAGTAGCGTTGGATTCCCAATTGTTTGTGAACAGGGCTTGGGGGCATTGAACGCAGAAAAATCACAGCGGAACCCAGACGATGGCTAAATTAATTGGCAGGGGCTTTTGGCAAGGTAAAATGAAATTGGCTGCCCTCTCCGGGCGTAGAGGTTACCCAGATATCACCGCCATGATTGGTTACGATTTTTTTGCAAGTTGCCAGGCCCAGGCCGGTTCCGGCAAAGGTTTGCTTGTTGTGAAGTCGATTGAAGGGTTGGAATAACTGCGGGAGGTTCTCCGGGTCGATCCCAATGCCGTTGTCCTCCACGGTGAAATGGTATTTTTCGGGATCCTGCCTCACATGGATGCGAACCCGCGGTTGGGTGTCTTCGGGTATAAATTTCAAGGCATTGGATACCAGATTCAAAAATAACCGATAGATGGAGTTTTGGTGGCCGGAGAGCTGCAGGTCCTGGGAGGGAAATACCATCCTGGCTTCTTTTTCGGCAATTCTCTTTTTTAGGTCGCTTCGCACAAGATCGAGCACTTCTGTCAACGAAAAAGTGCCCATGGAGGTCAGTTCCTTTCCCGCTTTGGAGTATTCCAGAATATCCTGGATCATTTGCTGCATACGAATAGAGCCATCCATGGCATAGTGTATGTATTGAAGCCCTTTTTCGTCGAGTTTTTTTTCGTATTTTTTCTTTAGCAAGGAGGTAAACCCGGAAACCATGCGCAGGGGTTCTTGTAAGTCGTGGGCCGTAATGGACGCAAATTGTTCGAGTTCCCGGTTACTCTTCTCCAGAAGTTCATTCAGTTCCTGGAGTTGTTGTTCGGTCTTTTTGGTTTCGGTAATGTCGATGATGATGGCAACCAGGGCAGGCTGCCCTTCGTACCGCATTTTTTGCAGGTGTACTTCTACCGGGTAGCGTGAGCCGTCTTTTCGCTCGTGGACGGTAACAAAAATCAACTTTTCCTGCGCTTCGGAGACCAACGGTTCTATGAACGATCGAAATTCCGCTTCCCCAAATTCGGGTTTGATATCGTAGGGAGTCAGTTTTTGAAGCTCCTCCATTCGATAACCGATATTTAACAAGGCACCCCGGTTTGCGTAGGAGAAATGGAGGCTTTTTGTATCAAAAATGTAGATCTCATTTAGGCTGTTTTCCATGATATTCGCCAATTGGGATTTCAGGGAAAGGGTTTGCAACTGCTCCGTCTGATCATGTAGAATGGCCATCATGCATTTTCTGCCGTTGTACACCAGTTCGTGAAGCAATAACTCCCCCTGTATCAGTTCGCCGTTCTTTTTGCGATGAATGGAGGGGTTCAGCTTGCCTGGCTCTCCTTTTCCCAGGAAGTGCTGAATTGACTCATAAAAAACACCGATTTCTTCTTCCCGAAGAAGGATTCCCATGCTATACCCCAGGATTTCGTGGCGTTCGTAGCCGTAACTGCGCAATGCAGCCCGATTGATCTCTAAAATCTCCAAGGTATCCACATCCAAGAGTATTTTGGGAAGAGGGCTGAAATCGAATAGCATCCGGTAATTGGCTTCCGATTCTTTGATTTTGATCTCGGCTAATTTTCGCTCGGTAATGGTTCTGGCGAAGAATGCGGCGCCCGTTATTTTTCCATGCTGCAGAATTGGATGGGCACTTAGCTCGATCCAAATCTCCATGCCGGATTCCAACTTTTCAGCCCGGCAATAGCTTTCGGTAAAGGATTCTCCAGCAAGTGCACGGGTAAAAAAGCTGCTAAAGGTTTGGTGCATGTCTGCCGGGATCTTTTCCGGGAAAAGGGCCGGGGAGCCGGGGTAGATCTTGGAACCAAGCAGTAGTTCCATTTTTTTAGCAAAGGCGTCATTAAAAGCAACAAGACGAAGGTTCGTATCGATGCTCCAAATGTCGTCGGTAGTGGTATTGATCAGGGCATCGCTATTCACTCGATCCAGCGCGCGCTGCTTTTCCATCTCGCGGTGGAGTCGGTAGCTTTGCTGCAAAACCCGCTGCTTTTTCCGCCCTTCCAATAAGGTGGTAACCTGGCCTGACAGTAATTTAAGGCTGCGCTTCTGCTGTTGGTCCAATACGGACGGTTCGGTACCAAGTAGGCATAAAAATCCCAACAAAAACCCATTGGGAGAGACCACCGGAAAACCTGCAAAAAAGTGGTATTCGGCATGGCCATTAAACAATTCAAGTGCTGTTTTGCGAGAATCCGAAATCACGATGGGCACATGGGCTTGTTTCCTGCCGAAGCCAGGGGGCAGTACGATCTCAGCAAGGCCATGTTGGGTAAATCCAAACGAGGATTTGGTAAAGGAAATGTCTTTTCCCAGAAAGGTGAGCATAGAGACGGGCGTTTTACCTATCCCTGCCGCCAACTCGGTAAGCGCATCGTATTCTCCCTCGGGTGGGCTGTCCAGAATATCGTACGAATGCAGTACTGCCAACCGCTCCCCTTCATCCGTGTCTGTAAAAGTGGATTTTTTCATGAAAAAAAATTCCGAAGTACAAATTTGGGTAGAACCTTAAATAAGGATTACCACTACAAGTAAATTTAATGGAATTTTTCCGAAAAAACACAAAGCGGCAAAAAATGTCCCCGGCAAAAAGAAACGAATTTTCAGTCTGCCGGGGAAGGTCTACCAATATACCATTGGGTTAATTCAATTTAAACCGGATGGGAACCCGCATTTTTACCGGAACTTCTACCCCTCTCTGTTTTCCGGGTGACCAGGAAGGAGCCGCTTTCAAAACCCGGAGTGCCTCATTGTCCAACCGCGAATCGACGCCTCGGAGCAGTTCCACTTGGTTGATGCCCCCTTCCGTGTCGACGATAAATTCCGCATATACGGTTCCTTCGACGCCTTCGCTGCGGGCTGTTTCCGGATACGTCAGATTTTTCCGAAGGAAGTCATTCCAGCCCTCCATGCCGCCGGCAGGTACGGGCATTTCTTCCACTACATCAAATATTTCTCCCCGCATCACCCGCTCGGATATCTGTTCCGGGCCGTTTTGATCCAGAACAGGTTGTTCTTCTGAGGATTCGCAGGCGAAGAATACCAGCAAAACGGCAAGTAAGGGTAGGGAGAGGGCGTAACCAAATCGGGCCAGCCGGGAGGAATTAGGTCGATACATCATCTTTAATCGTTTTTTGAGTTGAAATTGATTGAAATTATTCACTAAGGTGTGCTGAGGAACTGGTCGGATAAGGTGTAAGAGTAGCTCCACGTATGCGTCTTTGGCGTGTTTTTGGGTCATCTGCCGGTCCACCTGGTACTCGTGTACCTCCAGGAGTGCCTTTTCGAAAAACCGAAGGAAGGGATTGAACCAGAACGTGATCTTCAGGAGTTGAAACAAAACCAGGTCCAGGCTGTGCAGGCGGTGGGCATGGGCCGCTTCGTGGGCAAGGATCCAGTCTCTATCTGCCGGTTCGGCATTTCGGGGAGGCAAAAATATCCAATGAAAAAAGGAGGAGGGTTCGAATTCCGCGTGCTCCAAAAGGGTAAACCTGCCCCAGGTAGCCCTTGTAGCCCGGCTTGCCCTTCGGTAAAGCAATAAAAGACCCAAGCCCAGTCGCGCCAGAAAAAAAGCAACCCCGAACCAGTAGGTACCAATAAGGAGAGGTTGCAGGCCCATCCAGGCAGAGGCAGGTGCTACCTGGGATTCGTTTGCATTGAAGTCGAAAGCGGGCATGGCAAGTACCAGTGTATCCTTGAATGCAGCGCTTTGATCGGTCAGTGGGAGATGTAGTGCTGGAATTAGCCAGGCCAAAAAAAAGCTGCCCAATAAATAGGCCCGATTCCAGGCAAAAAAGGTGGTTTCTGCGAGACAGAATCGATAAAAGAGGCCGAAGACAGCCAGGCAAACGGTTGCTTCCAATAGGTAGTTGAGTAGCGGATTCATGAGGTATGCTGGTTTTTTAATGTCTCAACCAATTTTTCCAAATCCTCCAGATCTTTTCCGGACAGCTTTTTCTCTTTTACCATAAAGGACAGTACATTTTTGGCAGACCCTTCAAAATAGTTGGTGACCAATTGATTGAAACTTCGGTTTTGGTAGGCTGTCTTGCTGACCAAGGGGAAGTATTCGTGTGTGGTTCCGTAGGTACGATGGTCCAGAAATCCCTTTTTTTCCAATTGTTTCATGATCGAGGCTAGGGTGGTATAGGGCGGCTTTGGGGCTGGGTAGACGTTCAAAACGTCCCGCACCAGCGCTTTTTCCAGGCTCCAAATGATCGCCATTACCTGTTCTTCGTTTGTCGTTAATGATTCCATGAATCAAATAAACAAAAAATAAATTAGTTTTCCTACGAAGATATCGTAAATATACGAATATTTCGTATTTGAGGCTGTGGAGGCCGATTTTTTCATTAAATCATCGCTAAACCAAGGAATATCTTCGGGATGATTGGAGGTAGTTGGGACTTTTCGTATATTCATTGGCTGTACACAAAATCACGCGTCATGGAAAAATACCGTCTTTCAGTCAATGGAAAAATGCAGGAGGTTACTGCCCCCGCCGACATGCCCTTGCTTTGGGTAATTCGGGACCTGCTCTCACTCAAAGGGACCAAGTTTGGTTGTGGGCAAGCGCTTTGTGGCGCCTGCACGGTCCATGTCGACGGTGTAGCCACACGTTCCTGTAGTCTGCCGGTTTCGGCAGTTGGAGACCGTGCCGTGACCACCATAGAAGGTCTGTCTCCGACCGGAGACCATCCCCTGCAGCAGGCCTGGGAGGCCCATGTAGTGCCCCAATGCGGTTATTGCCAATCCGGGCAACTCATGAATGCCGCAGCGCTCCTGGCAGAAAACCCCCGCCCTAGCGAATCGGAAATAGAAGCAGCAATGGCCGGAAATTTATGCCGCTGCGGTACCTATAATCGCATAAAAGACGCAATCCTAACCGCATCATCCCAGTCCTAACCGCCACCGCTCATGATACCGAAACTCCCGTTTTTCTCGAAAAAAGAACCGATTGATAAAAGTAGGGTATACCTGCCCGACAGAAGGGAATTTTTGAAAATCAGCTCCCTGATCGGCGGCGGCTTTTTGCTTGGAGTGAATTTCCAATGTGCCGGACCCAAAGGGGAAACCCGCACGTTTGCACCGAATGCCTACCTGAGAATCGCCTCCGATAATACGGTTACCATCATCGCGCACCGTTCGGAAATGGGGACCGGTATTCGTACCACGCTCCCCATGGTACTGGCCGATGAGTTGGGTGCGGACTGGAAAGCCGTCCGCATCGAACAGGCCGTGGGTGATGAAGCCACCTATGGGGATCAGAATACCGATGGATCCTACTCGATACGCATGTTTTTTGAACCAATGCGTCGGGCCGGGGCCACCGCCCGTCACATGCTCAGGCAGGCAGCTGCCGAGCAATGGGACCTGGACGTTTCGGGCTGCGATACCCGCGACGGCATGGTAATACACGAAAGCAGCGGTCAACAAATCCCCTTTGGAGATTTGGTGGAACGCCTGCAGCAACTGTCCATTCCGGAAGAAGAAAGCCTGACGCTGCGGTCCCTATCGGATTACACATTGGTGGGAAAAGACGTTCCGATTTACGATATACAGGAAATTACCCAAGGTAAGGCGCGGTTTGGCGCGGACCTGGATCTTCCCGGTCAGCAAATAGCGGTAATTTTGCGCAGTCCCGTCGTCGGGGCAACGATTCGTTCCTACAACGAGGAAAAAGCCCTGCAGGTACCCGGAGTAACCCAGGTGATTAAAATCGCTGGCAATGGCTTGCACCCGGGGCTAAACAAGCCTTTGGAGGGCCTGGCTGTGCTGGCAGACCATACCTGGGCGGCGATGAAAGGAAGGGAAGCCCTGGAAGTAGATTGGGACCTGGGAGATAACTGGGATTACCAGTGCGCCACCCAGATGGAGGCCATGATTGCCAGTACCCAGCAGGAGGGCCGCCTGCGAAGGGAAAAGGGATCCGTCAAAACGGCCTTTGCTGGAGGTGGAAAGGCCTTCGAAAACACCTACCGGGCGCCGTACTATGCCCATGCCACCATCGAACCTCCGGCTGCCCTTGCGGATTATAAAGACGACGGAAGCATCGTAATCTGGGCACCCACCCAACATCCCCAATGGGCAAGGGATTCGGTAGCCGAAGCCCTGGATATGGATGTCTCCCGGGTAACGGTTCACGTGACACTGCTTGGCGGAGGCTTTGGAAGAAAGTCCAAGCCGGATTTCGTGGTAGAGGCGGCCCTCCTATCGAAAGCCATTCAAAAGCCGGTGCGGGTTCAGTGGACCCGGGAAGACGATCTCCACCACGATTTTTATCATTCCCATAGCGCGCAGCGAATCAAAGCGCAGCTAGATGGCAGCGGGAAATTGGTCGCATGGAACCACCATACCGTTTTCCCGGCAATTGGAGGCACCTCCAATGCCGAGGAACTGCATCCTTCGGACGGAGAAATGGGCTTGGGTTGCACCGACTTTCCCTACGATGTCCCGAATATACGCATCGAATCTCACGAGGCGCGGGCTCATACCCGGGTAGGTTGGCTGCGCTCGGTCAGCAACATTCACCATGCCTTTGCCATTTGTACCATGTTGGATGAAATCGCCGAAGATCAGAGGATGGACCCGGTAGACTACGTACTCTCCCTGCTTGGAGAAGACCGAAAACTCTCCTTTGCTGAAGAAATGAAAGGATCGTACCCAAACTACGGAGAGGCCATAGAGGAGTACCCCTGGGATACTGCCCGAATGAAGGCTGTAATTCGTAGGGTAGCAGCAGAAGCCGGATGGGAAGAGGCGATAAACCAAGGCAAAACCTTGGGATTTGCAGCACACAAGAGCTTTCTTACCTATGTGGCCTGCATAGTAGAGGTGGCCGAAGACGCGTCCGGAAACCTGATCATCCCGGAAGTCCACTACGCCGTGGATTGCGGAATTCCGGTAAATACCGACCGCATCCGCTCGCAGTTTGAAGGAGGGGCGCAATTCGCCACCAGCCTGGCCCTTTCCTCTGCCATTCGGTTTGAAAATGGGCAGGTAATCCAAAATAATTTTGATGGCTACCAAATCATTCGCATGCCAGAGGCTCCGAAAAAGATTTACACGCACATCATCGAAAGCACCGAAAAACCGACCGGTGTGGGTGAACCTCCCGTACCTCCCTTTATCCCGGCCTTGTGTAACGCCTTGTACAAATTGAAAGGGAAACGGATTTATGAATTGCCCATCAAGGAGGGGTTTGCCTGAAAAACGTACAACAAAAATGCGTTAGTAGCCAGTATCCAGACATAGCCGTATTGGATAAAACGTGCATCGAGCGAGACCAGAAAGGAGTTGGGAATGTCATGCCAAGATCCTAAAATAGGGCGCAGGAGCTGCCATATCTCGTTGGTCCTGTAGGGCGTCTATTGTTATTGAATGAATAAATCAGCCACTAGTGTCGTTTATAGGTATGCGGTAGCAACCCTCGCAGTGTTCGTAGAGAGGATTGGGACAAACCCATTGTGCCCGGTGCTGTTTCTACAGGCGTAAGGATTGCCGAAAAAAGTAGCACCTGCTGCGAGGCCTAAGCCCATGGGAGTATGGAACACATCTTATTTTGGGTGCATTTCTGAGGTTTCATTCGAAGCTGTTGGATTTCTTTCAACCTGTCCGTTTATTCTTCAATTGCTTTGGTAATCGTTTTGACAACCAAGGGTTGTGAGAAATTGATTTGATTCGAAATCAGGATCCTACCTTTCTAAACCTTCTTCCCTACTTTTTAGAAGCGTATCCCGTCAAGCCAGCTTCTGATGCGCGGCATTTTTAATCAGGAGAATCAGGCTAGACCAAAACAGAACCCAAATTATCGTTTGCAAAACCAAGGGAAACAGGGTGGTAAAAAAATATCTACTGAGGGAAAGGTTTGGTCTGATAAATGCGCCGTGTCACAAATTTCCCACTTTTTCTCGCCCCGCCTCATAAAGCGTATCTGTAGAAGAAAAGGTGCCCCTGAGATCGGTTTTCCAGTGATCGAACTTTTGGCTTAATCTTTGGCTGCCTTAAGGTAAATTCTATAATACCCCAAAATAATACAAGATGGATTTAAAAAACAAAGTAGTGATCATAACAGGAGCGTCAAGCGGGATAGGAAAAGCAACGGCAGTCAAATTGGCGAAGGGAGGTGCCGCTGTTGTATTGTGCGCGCGAAATGAAGACGAGCTAATTAAGCTAAAAGACACAATTGAATCCAGTGGAGGTAGGGCACTGGTGGTGAAAACGGACGTTACAAAACCTGCTGAACTTGAGAATGCGGTAGCTAAAACGCTAGCTGAGTACGGTTCTATCGATGTTTTGATCAATAATGCGGGACTGATGCCCCTATCGTTCGTCGAAAAACTCAAGACCGATGAGTGGGAGAAGATGGTAGATGTCAACATCAAAGGTGTACTCAACGGGGTGGCAGCGGTGTTGCCAACCATGCGTACGAATAAAAGTGGTCACATTATCAACATATCCTCTTCGGCTGCACACAATTATTTCCCAGGCGGGGCCATCTACTGTGCCACCAAAGTAGCAGTAAAAATGTTTTCGGAGGGGTTGAGAAAGGAGTTGGCACCCCTGTATGGAATAAATGTGACCTCCATAGAGCCGGGGGCCGTGAATACAAGTCTGTTTGAAACCATCACGGACGATGACATTAAGGAAAAATTGAAAGGAATGTCGGAGATGACCACGCTTGAGGCGGAAGATATCGCCAATGCCATTTTCTTTGCCCTAAATCAGCCCGACAGAGTCAATATCAACGATGTGTACCTGATGCCAACAGCGCAAGGATAAACCCTTTAAACCAAAAAAATGCGAAATACGATGCGTGAACGAACAACCATAGAAACCATTAATCCAGCAACAGGTGAAGTGCTCGATCACCACGAATACATGAGCAACGCAGAGGTTGAGGCGGCCATTTCAAAATGCCACCAAGCCTTCCTAACGTGGAGGGATGTCCCCGTTGAAGAACGTGCTGAACGGATAGTAGCGATCGGTAAAGCCCTGCTCGGTGCCAAGGAAGAGTTGGCGCAATTGATGACCGATGAGATGGGGAAGACGCTAATACAAAGCCGGCAAGAAGTGGATTTATGCGCTTCCATTTGCCAGTATACGGCTGAGATTGGACCAAATTCGCTGAAAACCCAGGAGCGTGACATGGTCAATGGAAGCAAGGGACGCGTTTCATATGCCCCTATCGGGGTGGTATACGGCATTCAGCCCTGGAATTATCCAAGTTACCAGGTGGTCCGGTACTCAATAGCAAGCCTGATGGCAGGAAATGCTGTGTTATTGAAGCACGCTTCAAACGTAACCGGGTCGGGTAAATTGCTGGAGCGGCTATACAAAAGCGCGGACATCCCGGAAGGCCTATTTACCACGTTAGTGATCAATCACGATCAGTCGGAGGCGGTGATAAAAAATAACTGGGTGCGAGGCGTAACCCTCACAGGTAGTCCCGGTGCAGGACGAAAGATCGGGCAAACAGCTACCGCTGCGTTGAAAAAAACGGTGTTGGAATTGGGTAGCAACGATGCCTACCTGGTCTTTGACGATGCCGATATCGACCTGGCGGTAAAGGCCTGCGTGAAAGGCCGTATTTACAATAACGGCGAAACCTGTATTGCGGCGAAGCGCTTTATTGTAACGGCAAAGGTGTATGAGGAATTCCGTGAAAAATTCGTGAAAGCCATGAGTGAAGTAAAAACAGGTGATCCGAATGAGGAGAGCACCCAATTGGGCCCCATGGCACGCCAGGATCTCCGCCAAGAGCTGCATGAACAAGTGGTGAATAGCGTTGAGAAGGGAGCTTGGATAGCCTGTGGAGGGAAAATTCCCGATGGAGTCGGATTCTTCTATCCCGCCACCGTGTTGGAAAATGTCCAGCCAGGCCAGCCAGCTTACGAGGATGAACTTTTTGGCCCGGTAGCCGCATTGATCAAAGCCAGTGATAACGAAGATGCCATGCGCATTGCCAACGACAGCCGCTTCGGATTAGGTGGAGGTATTTTCTCCAAAGATGAAGACGCGGCCATCGAAATGGCAGAGAAACACTTTGATACGGGAATGGTGTTTATCAATACCTTTGGATTGGCGGATCCTGCCATGCCATTCGGTGGGGTTAAAAATTCGGGCTATGGCCGGGAGCACGGTGGATTCGGACTAAAGGAATTCGTAAACATCAAAGCCGTTATGAGAGGGCAGTGAATGGTTGCTATTGACTAATGTACCTAAAGGTGAGGTTGATCCTTGGATCCAGCACCTTTTTGGTAGGTGGCAGGCGATGAAGCCAATGGTCCTGGGTAATACCTTTCATCAGCAAAAGGCTGCCATGTTCAAGGTAAAGCGAGACGGTATTCTTACGTTTCTTGTGTTTAAATGCAAATTTGCGCTCGGCTCCCAGGCTCAGGGAGGCAATGGCACCGTGTTTTTTCAGGTCTTTTTCTCCATCACTGTGCCAGGCCATTCCTTCTTCTCCGGAATGATAAAGGTTTAGCAGGCAGGAATTGTATGTTTCGCCGGTATGCTTCTCGGCAATCGTTTTGATCTCTAACAGCTCCCTGGTCCAGGGAAGGGCTCTTTTCGTGCTATTGGAATAGGTGTATTCAAATTCCTGATCCCCGTACCAGGCTACTTTTCGTTTGGTGACTATTTTTTTTCCAAAAATGACCGCCTCATCATTTTTCCAGGCGATGGTATCCCACAAAGACTTAAAGTAATCATCGGCTTTCGTTCCGGGGATCACCTTGCCATGATAGTACACCTGCCCGTCTTGCGGTAATACGTTTTTGGAAGGAAATGCTGGATTGTCAAAAAGATTCATGCGGGCAAAGTACGGAAATTTCCGCCTACGCTTCAATCCCCTACGGTACAAGTAAGAAATGCGTGTCAAGTAAACCGGTATAGATTCCATTTGGAAGCGAGGGGATGCGCTGAAAACAACCCCTCGCGAAATGGAAATTGGCGGATAGTCATTACTCCTCCAAAATTGTGTAGTTAAGTTTTGGAATGGCCATTCCAAAACTATATATTTATGGGCTATCACTCATTATTTCAAATTTCCCAATGGCCAGGAACAAGTCTTTCGATGAAACCGAAATCTTAAACAAAGCGATGGAGCTGTTTTGGAAAAAAGGCTACCATTCTACCTCTGTGCAGGATCTGGTCGATCACCTGGGAATCAACCGCGCCAGCCTATACGATACCTATAAAGGGAAAAAAGACTTGTTTATGAGGGCGTTTGAAAACTACCGAGAGACCACCAAAAAAGCCTACTACGAGTTATTGTACGCCCAGCCAAACGTTCTTGAGGGTTTTCGAAAACTTTTTGAATACGTGGTTCGTGAAAACACGGATCGTAGGGGTTGCTTCTTAGTGAACATCACGACCGAATTGGTGCCGGAAGATGGAGATTTGAAAGACATGCTTCGGGAAAATCAAATTCAATTCGAAAAGCTGTTTTTTGACTACCTGAAATCCGGCGAGGCAATGGGCGAAATTTCCAGAGGGAAGGACCTTAAGGCCTTCGCCAACCTGTTATTTACCCTTTACAATGGGGTGCAGGTCATCTCCAAAATAGAATCCGCCCCCTCCAGGCAATTGGCAGCGGTGGAGGTGGTGTTACAGTTTTTGGAGGAATAAGAGATCATTTTTATCTCAAAAATTCATCTAATTGTTTCTTGAATAGATGCCTTATACCAATTTGGGCACCACCCAATTCGGAAAGGAAATCGCCTTCCATAAAAAATGTAGCGATTGTATTTTTCTCTTGATAACCAAAACGCTTCCATAATTGGTTTTCTTCAATAAACAAGCCATCCGGATCATGTATAAAGGGATAGGGAAACTCATATTCCCTCAGTCTCTGAATAATTTCATCCTTATCTTCGCTGGTAATTACAATAATCACTGGCATTTCCTTATCATATTCCTCTAAAATATCCATAAAGGGAATGGAAAAAACATATAGGCCTTTGGAAACCACCACCAATTTTTTTTCAGCACTGAACCAGTCAGGGTCAAAAGCAAGGCTGTCTGTTACCGGATAGGTTTTCAAGTTCTCCGGAAAAACTATTTTAGGATCAACAGGGCCACAGCCAACGAAAACGACAAGGATTAAAGACAGCAATAGGAGGGTATACGTACGCATACGTTTGATAGGGATTCCAGAGTGAAAATAGCCACATGTTACGAACAACTAATCCGGGAGGCTCAAAATTTAACGAATAACAAAACCGGGTTATCTCCTTCCTGAACCATCGGGCTGTTGTCCGGCAATTGATCTGCTTCAAGCTTTAGGTAATCCGGAGCTTGTGCGATGAATACGAGAAGCTCATCGAATACCCCAACGGGATGGTAGAAGGCAGTCAAATCCGTGGTAGAAGTAATCCTTTTACCGGCCTCCATGTTGCCCTTGTCCAAAATGACTTGATGGTTTTTTCGCTCCCCGTTCACTTGTACATCAATTCCAAAAAAAGCCTTCTGCTTGCTTTCCCAATACTGGGAAATGGTGGCAAAACCTTGTTGGTTGAGCATTTCGAAACCGGCCATCCAATCCATATCAAAAAACCGTTCGGGAATACGGTATTTTCCGAAATCGAATTGATATTGGGGCACCAATTGGTCTTCCGTAACCTGATAGGTTTGGGTATTATAGATTTCATGGAAAAAAACAGCCTCATCAATGGTGGAGAAATTCTTTTCCTGTGCGGGCAGAATTTCATGTTTATTGGCTAGAAATTCCATTACCGTTTCCCCTTCCTCATTAATGATTGCCAGTCGGTTTTCAACCAGGGGAAGATTATAACTTCCGGAAGCCACATAGTGTCCACCGGGCAATTTCGCAATGGAAGTAGCAAAGTATTCAAGACCAACTTGTCCAATAATTTCTCCATTATTATCAAACTGGATAACTTCTGCCTGATCTCCCAGGGTACTGAGGATTTCCATCCCTTCTGCGGTGGGGATAAAATCAGTGATCCTGGCAACCATGCCCGGCCCCTGCCCTGTTTCCACGGTCCTGCCCTGATAGTTACCGTTGCGGTCAAAGCTATGGATGACATCCCTGGCATTTTCATCAAAAATAAAAAGGGCATTTTCAGTAAATTTTAAAGTCAAATGGTCGCCCAGAAGGTTATTTTGATTGGTTTCCAAAGGAATCACTTTAACAATAGCGTAGGGTGTATTCAGCAATTCGATGCCTTCTAATTCCATTAAGGGCAACCCATCTTTGGTTTTGATTTCTTTTTGGCAGGAAGCCAGAAGCAGCAGTACTACTAAATATGAAAGGTGAATCGGACGGTATTTCATAAATAAATTTTCTTCAAACTAAGAAATTATGTTTTATTATCCAAGGTTTTTCCCATGAGATATTTTTTACACCTGCAAAAGAAATTTAATTTTGACTTTCTTTTAGCGTATGAGTCTACCATTTCTACACAAAAGTCAGCTTGACAAACTAAAGTCGTTCGTTAATCCGGTTTTACTCAACAGAGGGTACACCCTTTTTTCGGATAAAAAAGTGGAATTCGTCTATTATAGCCCTGCGGACGAAACGTATTTTTTTGAAGTGGAGGGAAATTTGGAACCCTATTATTCGGTACGTATCTGTCTTGAGTATACGATGCTCAACGAATTTTTTTCCAGCAAGAGTGATAACCCATTTTCTGGTAATGTTGACCAAAATCCTGTGGATTGTATTTGTCCCTATTTTTCAGAAAATCGTCAGTGTAAACATGTTGCAGCGGCAATTTATTTTCTAGCCTTGACCAAAGGAGTTGAATACAGGAAAGATAGACCTGACGGATTAGAAATCCCGGAACCGAATCCGTTTGTGAAAACGAAGCGGGAGAAAGAGGACTTATCTTTTCCCATAAAAATTGCTTGTTCGGAAAACGAAATACCCCAATTGGGAAAAAAAATCGATAGCGAACCGGGCAAATTTATTTATGAAAACCTGTACAGAGCCGATCTGTCAGATAGTGAAATTTCCTACGTCGTTGATATCAATGGGCAGCGTCATTTGTTACGTGTTGGCTATGATGGGCAACAGGTCATTATTGATGGCGATTATCAGCGAAAATTTCTGGTTCGTACGGGGTTGGAATGGCTCAAAAAACGGTTCAGTCAGCCAAATCTGGGGGACCTGCAGTACCTGACCCAGGGGCAACGAAGGAGAGCGGCTGAGGAGCAATTGGCCAAATGGGGATTACAGAATCAACTAGCCGACCCAATCAGCGCATTTGCGTTCTCGTTTTGGGAGGGGGAATTGCGCATGTTTCCGGCAGGACCGATTCGGGGACTTTACAGCATCGATGGCCTTTCCGACTGGTTTAAAAAAGAAGGAATTTGGCCTCCAAAAACAGCAGATCAATTCTTGCCGGAGATCAACGATTCCGAATTGGGCCAATACAATCCGGGAATGGCCGTTGTTTTAACCCAGGATGGTACTATTCACAGTGTATTTGCCTTCATGGCCAAAGGAAGTAAAAACAGGCCCGCGGAATTATCGGTAAAATTCACCAAAATAACGGATCCTTTTGATCCCAGACTAGCGAATACCGAAGGAATGGACCGCGTGCTGATCGCGACAGACAAAATAAATCAAGCGATCGCGCAGAAGAAAACCGATAAATTGGGTACGCTTTTCAAGGAATTTCTGGACGTGATTGAGGGCTATTCCCTATTCAACTACCGGGCTCCGGTCTACGAGTATCAAAAAGGCAAGCTCAAAAAGAAGTACTTTGGAGCACCGTTGCAGGTAAGCGCTGCAAGGCTAAAGATAAGGATTCGCAGAACCGGGACGATCTATGAGCTCGCACCCATTATTCAGACGGAAGCGAACAGCATTGAATTAGAAGCGGAAAAACACAAAGTAATCATCACTCCGGCTTTTGTCCTGTGGGAGGAACGCCAATTATTGGTAGTACAGAACCAGAAGGCTCTGGAAACCATCGGTTTTTTGGCCGATTACCCGGTCTTCCATTTTTTGGAACAGGATGTGGAAGAATTCATCCACAGAATACTCGTACCCTTGTCGAAAAATAGTGAAATTATGGACGAATCTGGTCTTTTTAACGAAGCCGACGGTAGCCCTTTGCTACAAAAGCAATTGTATGTGTCAGAACTCAGCGGACTGGTGATTTTTCGCCCGGCTATCAAATATGGTCCGCAGGCATTTTCGAATCCCCTGGAGGGGAATGCCATCATGGATCCCGAGAGCAAAACCCTTTACCTGAGAGACGAAGATGTGGAAGATGATTTCGTGGTATTTCTCAGATCCTTGCATCCCAATTTTGGAAGAGGGGGTAACCAGGGGTTTTTTCACCTGACGCACGATAGCTTTATGGAAAACCTTTGGTTTATGAAAGCTTTTGAAACGTTGAAGGCCAATCAGGTGACGGTATTTGGCTTGGAAACTATAAAAATCAAAAAATATTCGCTTTTCGCCCCGAACGTAAACCTCGAATTCCGATCCAGACAGGATTGGTTTGAGCTAAAGGCGGTGGTCGCTTTCGGAAATAATAAGGTCAAATTAAAGGATATCAAAAGAGCCTTGGACCGGGATAGGAATTATGTAGAATTGACAGACGGGACCATTGGGATTTTGCCCGAAAAGTGGGTTCGGAAATTTAGCCGTCTATTTCGCAGCGGCGAAACCGATAAAGACCAACTCAACATCTCTAAAACACAGTTTAATTTGATGGATGAGGTGGAAGAACTCATTAATTTTCCGGAGATACTGAAAGAGATTGAAGAAAAGAAGGAAAAGTTAAAGCAGTTTTCCAGCATCAAATCAACCCGCATTCCCAAGCAACTAAAGGCTGAGCTCAGGCCGTATCAGAAAGCCGGTCTCAATTGGCTTAATTTCCTGCGAGAATACCAATGGGGAGGTATTCTCGCGGATGACATGGGCTTGGGGAAAACGCTCCAACTCATTACCCTGATCTGTAAGTTAACTTCCAAAAAAGGGACGAAGGTGCTCGTGGTAGCCCCCACCACGCTGCTGTTTAATTGGAAGGATGAATTGGAAAAGTTTGCGCCTCATCTGGATTACTTCATCCACCATGGCAACCGCTACGATCAGGTCGAAGCGCTCCGGAAGCATCAGGTTTTGTTGACCAGTTATGGCCTGGTAATCAATGATTTGGAATTATTGCAACAGCTGGAATTTGATCTCATCATCGCAGATGAATCCCAGGCCATCAAGAATACCCAGTCCGCGCGCTACAAAGCCATCACCAAGCTCAGGGCTAACTTTCGAATAGCCCTTACCGGAACCCCCATCGAAAACGGGCTGTCGGAGCTATATGCCCAAATGAATTTTGTGAATCCCGGATTTTTTCATTCGTTTACGTCTTTTAAGGAAAACTACCTGGATCCCTTAAAAAAGGGCGATGGAGCGATTCTGGATGAATTGCGCAAAAAAATCGAACCCTTCGTCCTGAGAAGGACGAAACGAGAAGTGCTCAAAGAGTTGCCGGATAAGACCGAAGAATACCTGTATTGTGAGATGGTCCCAATCCAGCGCAAAATATACGACGCCTACCGAAACGAATACCGGGATTACCTATTGAAAAAGTTTGAGGAAGAAGGAGCCGCACAGTCAAAAATGTACGTCTTGGAAGGATTGACGCGTTTGCGCCAAGTATGCGATGCCACGAATCTGGTTTCCCATACCGAAGAAATGGAAGCCTCAGCGAAAATTGATTTACTTTTAGAGCACGTCAAAGAAAAAACAGGGGATCATAAGTTATTGGTATTTAGTCAATTTGTAAAGATGCTGGACATCGTTCAGGAAAGGCTAAACGAAAACCACATATCCTACACCTATTTGGATGGCAAAACCAGTTTGAAGGAGCGGGAGCTACGGGTAAATCAATTCCAGCAGGACCCCACAAAGCGGGTATTTTTGATCAGCCTAAAAGCGGGGGGAACAGGCCTTAACCTCACGGCTGCTGATTATGTGTATATTTTGGATCCCTGGTGGAATCCAGCCGTAGAAAACCAGGCCATCGACCGCTGCTATCGGATGGGACAGAAAAAAAACGTGATTGCTTACCGCATGATATGCAAAGACACCGTCGAGGAAAAGATCGTGAGACTCCAGGAATCAAAAAGCAAGTTGGCCGGGGAGGTTATCGCAGAGGGGGACAGTTTTTTGGGAGAACTGGACGGGGACACCATGCTGGCGCTATTTGATTAAGCATGCAGTCATTCTGCGGCTGGCAGCGGGTGAATTTTTCTTTCTAACCGTTGTCGGGGAACAGGCAATCCCAATGAAAAAACCGTAGCTGAAGGTTCCGTTGCGGGAAGGCCAGACTCAGGCGATAGGTCGGATCCATGGAAAAGCTTCTCACCTGCCACTCCCGGTTTGGGCTTAGTGAGGGCAGCAGCATCTCCTGACTTCCGCTAAGTAAGGTGTATTCGTTCAAGTGATCCGTAATCCCCAGCCCAATGCCTTTCAGCAAGGCCTCTTTGCGGGTCCAGATGGTATAAAAGGATTCGATCGGCCTGGGGGATTGCCTGATGTACGCAATCTCGCTTTCGGAAAAAAAGGTGGGAAGCAGTTCCTCAAACGTAAACCGCGGATCGATCCGCTCGATGTCAATTCCTACCTCGTTCCCGGAAAGGGCAATGACAACCCAGTCGCCCCCATGGCTACTGTTGAAGTGAAATTCATCCCTACGGAGCAGAAAGGGTTTGTTGTACCTGTTTTTGCCAAATCGTAGAGAACCATTGTCTTCATTCAGATAGACCTGTAATAGTTTCCTGAGAAATCCCCTACCCAGGATGTACCGGTTTCGATCCGCTTTTTGCGCAAATCGGTGCGCCTGTGCGCGTTCTTCATCGGACAAGAATCCGTTAATCGTTTCAAAGGATTGCTTGGATAAGGAAAGCGGAATACGCCATATATCCAGGAAAATACCGTTTTTGGAATGCTTTTTCTCCTTCCAGTCCGGAGGAGGTATTTCTTCACAAAAAACCTTGATTTGCACCACGTAAACGGATCGTTGTAGTAGGATTTCTGGAAATATAGCCAATTTTTTTTTATGTAGCTACCTCCTGGTGGGATCATTCGGAGCGCAGTCTAGTTCACCGGGAACCCCATCTCCGTCCCTGTCGGGGCTACTTCCACTGTCGGTAAAGAGCAACTGCCAGGATACGGGCAACTACGTACTCAGGATTTCGTTTTCGAATTCTTCGGTTGGGGAACAGCTAACCTGTGTGGCGATAAAGGAAAACCCCAAATCAGGAAAAACCTTTACATCGACCACAAACACGCCGGTAAAGTCCTGGGATCGCATCATCCGGGAGGCGAACGTTTGCTGCATGCCAGTGCCGGGCTGACTTCCGCTTCCGCTATTGGTACAAACAACGGCTACATTCTGGCCATTTCTACCAACAGTTTTGCCCGTCAATCGGCCCACCGATTTCTTCACAACCCCAGAGATTCTGGACCGATTCCGGTGGGGATTTGGAACAGCAGAAATGGCCTCTAAATTGGTAGTTGCTAAAAGACGCGCACAAAAAAACGAAGTTTCTTACGTTAATTCTGTATTCTGTGTCATTATTTTGGAATATAATTTGGGATTAATTATTTTCAAACCGGCATTGAGCTGATGTATTGATTAATCTTTTTAATCGTTATTTAACGTGAGACGAATGGAAAAACGAATTTTTGACCTGGGGGGAAAAAAACTATTGATCGTAGACGATGACCCCGTGGTTCGGCTACTTTTAAAAATAACGTTAACTTCCTGGAAAAACACGCTTTTTGAGTTGGCGGCAGACGGGGCGGCTGCCCTAAAACGGGTAGCGACTACCGGATATGACTTGATATTGATGGATTTGCAGATGCCGGTATTGGATGGCTTCGAGACAGCCAGGGCCATTCGCTCGGGTCAGGTTGGGATCTCCAATCAGAATATTCCCATAATCGCGATCTCTGCGGATCTTTCGGAGGGAGCCAAAGCAAAATGTTTGCATTTGGGGATCGACGAATTTCTACTCAAACCCCTGGATACTACGACCCTGTATGGAAGCATACAGTTTCAATTAGGGGATCGCTTAAGGCCTGGCAAATTTGGCTGATAGGAGTTTTTCCCAGGAAGCAAGCAGTGCCGGGATAGTAGTTCGTTATTAACCTTTAGTTCTCCCGCTGACTATCGGCAGTACCTTGTGGCTTTCCCACCAGCTAAAATCACGAAAATCCGGGCGATGCTATCCAGGGATCACGTATATTCGTGCCAGCGAAGCTTCGTTGGTATTCGCAGATTTACCGGCTGCAACCCGGCTTGTCGAAGCACAGTGAAGCCCCGAAAAAAGCGGTCGCTAATTCCTTTGCTCATGAAAAAACGCTATCAGTGGATTCTTCTCGTGCTCCTACTTGTATTTGATGGATGCCAAACCGACACAAAAAAAACGGCGGAAAAGCCAGCGAATCGTGAATCGCAGGAAAAAAACCGTTCCGCTCTTTTGGAGCAGCCAGCAAGTACCCTGGCCCGCAGCTACTGTACGGGCTGCCATTTGTTGCCAGATCCAGGATTGCTGGACCGGGCGACCTGGGAAACCATCCTTCCAAGAATGGGGCATTATTATGGGATTTACGCCAATGATACCATTCGGGACTGGCTTTTGGAAGGAGGAAGGGCTGGACAAATCGTTGAGCAACAACAGGTGTTTCCCAAAACGCCGATTATCGATTCTCTTATTTTCGGGAAGATCAGCAGGTATTACCTGGAACAGGCTCCGGAGCAATTAACCCTGGAAAAAAGAGAACCCATCCGCAAGGGCCTTCCCCATTTTCGGCTGAAAAAACCAGGTAGCAAAACAAAAAACGCCATGACCCTCATGGTGAAAATCGATTCCCCAGACCGTTTTTTTATTAGCGATGCCGGTAGGTCCAGCTTGTCCATTATGGATGCCGATTTTCAGGTCATCAAAACAGCACGCAGTCCGGAGGGAACGGTCTGGATCCACACCGACGAGAAAGGGAGTCTGGCGCTGGTAATCGGTACCTTTAATCCGACGGACATGGACCTGGGTTTTGTCATGCAGCTTCCAGATGCACCCGGTCAGCCGACCCCCATTCTGGTTCAAAACCTGCAACGCCCTGTCCACCTGGATCGGGGAGACCTGGATGGAGATGGGCTGGACGATTTGCTTATCTGTGAATACGGCAAGCAGACAGGTGGCCTTAGTTGGTGGAAGCAGAATCCCAATGGGCGCTTTCAAAAGTTTCCCCTGCGTAACAAACCGGGCGCCACCAAGGCGTATATCCGGGACCTGAACGGTAACGGGAAAAAAGATATCATCGCACTTTTTGGACAGGGAGACGAGGGTATTTTTATTTATCATAACCAAGGGGGAGGAGCGTTTGTGGAGGAGCCGGTTTTACGGTTTCCGCCCAGCTATGGCTCCAGTTTTTTTGACCTGGTCGATTTTAATGCCGACGGGCATCCGGACATCGTGTACACGGCCGGAGACAACGCAGATTACGACCCAATTACCAAACCCTACCACGGCATTCGCGTATTCCTCAACGATGGCCGCAACCGGTTTGCGGAGGATTTCTTTTATCCGTTGCCCGGTGCATACAAAGCGGTTCCGGCTGATTTTGATGGGGATGGAGACCTGGACATTGCCGCAATTTCGTTCTTTCCCGATTTTGAAAATGCTCCGGAGGAGGGTTTTGTCTACCTGGAAAACAAAGGGGAGGGACGCTTTGAAGCCAGCACGTTTGCCGGATCCACTGGGGGTCGTTGGATGGCAATGGATGTAGGGGACATGGATGGAGACGGAGATTTGGACATTTTATTGGGATCCATGGTGTTTGGTACCGATTATACCCGCTATTTCCAACAGTGGGTGGATGGAGACCTTCCCTTTCTGTGGTTGGAAAATACACTGCAATAGCAAGGGGAAGTGGTACGGATACCATGGATTTCCCGAATAGCCCCTTCGTCGGGATGAATGCTACCTTAAAGCTTGGTTACCAGTTCTACCAGCCGATTGGAGTAGCCGGATTCGTTGTCGTACCAACCGACTACTTTGACCAGGTTTCCCATAGAGGAGGTGAGTCCGGCGTCCAGAATGCAGGAATGGGGATTGCCTACGATGTCTATTGATACCAGGGGATCTTCGGAGTACTCGATGATGCCCTTAAAATCGGTTTGGGACGCTTCGTAAAATGCCCGGTTGATGGTGGAGGCGTCGACTTCTTTTTCCAACAACACGATCAGGTCGGTAAGCGAGCCATCGGGTACGGGTACACGCATCGCGGAAGCCTCGATTTTCCCGCGCAATTCCGGTAAGACCACCTCCATTGCCCGTGCGGCATGGGTAGTGGTAGGAATGATGGAGTAGGCAGCGGCTCTGGCCCTACGCAGGTCCCGGTGCGGAGCGTCGTGGAGGTTTTGGTCGTTGGTGTAGGAGTGTACCGTAGACACATAGCCCTTGACAATTCCAAAGGCCTTATCCAGTACTTTCACCATGGGAGCCAGGCAGTTGGTGGTGCAGGAAGCGTTGGAAACGATGGTCTCGTCCCCTTTCAGGATGTCTTCGTTCACCCCCAGTACCACCATGGGCACTTCCGGACTTTTAGACGGAGCGGTGATGATGACTTTTCTGGCCCCTGCCTTTAGGTGCAATGCGGCACCCTCCAGACTGGTAAATTTACCGGTTGCTTCCAAAACCACGTCGATGTCCAGTGCTCCCCAGGGGATGTATTGGGGGTCTTTCTCGGCAAAGATCCGGATGATCTTGTCCCCAACCTGAATGTTGCCGTCTTTTTCGACCAATCGATGCGGGTATTTGCCGTGTACGGAGTCGTACTGCAGCAAATGGACCAGCGTCTTTGGATCGGTGAGGTCATTTACGGCCACCAAATCGAGGTCAGGTCTATCCAGGATCAGTTTAATGGTGAGGCGGCCGATCCTTCCACAGCCGTTGATAGCAATTCTTTTTTTCTTCATGAGTAAACTATCCGCCGAAATTAAGAAAGAATTTCAAAAACCCGCCCCAATCCTGATTAAATCGGCAAAAAATGGGTTCATTTTCGGGGGATATGCATTGATGGGCGGGGCATTTCTTCGGCTGCAAGAGAGGCAAGAGACGCTTTTTTCAGGGGTAGGAAACGGGTACCCCTCCAAAAGCAAAGCGCCTTAAACACCCCGAGCTGCTTGTTTATTCCGAACCGCCATCAGTATCCAGGGGAAGTGCACAGCGGGTTACAAACCCGCTATACCCGTTAAGATCGATGCATACACAAAGTACCGAAGAATCCGGAATAGGCTAAGCAAAAGGTAGGTTCTCGGGTGCAATCCGCCCACGCCGGACAGCAGGGAAATCGCAGAGAAGGGCAAGGGCGTAATGGAGGCGACGACTACCAAATAGCCGCCATATTTTTCAAACAGGCGCATGTACCTTCGCAAGCGGGGAAATCGTGTGCGGCTGATCCAGTCTTTGTCCCGCACCCACCTCCCGAGAGTAAAGTTTAGAAAACCCGCGCCGTAGGAAATCACGGACAGGATGCCAATACTCAGGAAATAGGGACCGATACTCGCCGTTTCCAGCGACCAGAGCATAAAGACCTCCGGAGGAATGATGCCGAAGAGAATCTCGGACAAAACGAACATCCCCATGACCAGGACGGTATTGTCGTAAATGCTTCCAAACCAGGCATAGCGCTGCTCTTCCGTGCTGAAATGCCGAAATAGTAGAAAAAGACCCACCAACAGTGCCAGGTAAAAAAAGCTTTTTAGCAAGTTTAGCAGCAAAAATTTTGCCCTTTCCCGGGTTTTTCTAGTAGCCATACGTGGAAAAAAAACGATGGAATATGGGAACTGTCAATTTTACGGGCGGTAGGCCTCCTCATAGGGAGACCAGACTTCGTAAATGGGATTTCCGGTGCTGCTCAAGCCACTGTGGTGCCATTTGCCATCGATGATCTCGTAGTCAAAATTAAGTTCCGCCCCTACCCGGCTGTCGTCTCTGGAAAAAAAAGTGATCGTTTCGGTGTACTTACCATCCCTTGCCTCATAGGTACCTCCACCGGTTCCGCTAAATTCCTTCGTTTCCGAATTAAAGGCAATCCACTGAAAACGGCCACCGCTCAGGATTTTTACGGTTCGTCGGGCTCCGGGAGTCATTTCGGATAGTTTTCCATCCCGTTTTCTGCCGGTAATCACCCAATTTCGGGTAAGATCGTCCTTGTCAGCGGATACCTTTTCCCAGATTTCAATCAGGTCTTCCCCTTTTATTCTCGTGGAAATGACCATGCGGTTGTTGGCGAAATCAAGCGTATACCGATTGGTAGTACCAACCTGTTCGGGATCCAGGGTCAGGAAATCCAGCTGCTCCGTATACGTAGTTTGATCCAAATCAAATGGCCCTCCGCCCGCATACAGAAACTTATTGCCAGCGATTTCCTTGGCTCCGAATGCAAAATACCCGTCCTGGTAAATTTTGATATACTCCCTGTCGGTAATTGCTTCCCCGTTTTGATGGGTAAGTTTCCAGGCGCCTTCCAGGTTTTGCGCTTGCAGTTGGGAATAACAGGCCAGTACTGCGATCAATAGGATTAATTTCATGGTTTGTTGGCATTTGTAGACAGGTTAAATTTACTTATTAATTTGTGTTTCACAAGACAACGGTCGTTTAAATCCCGAATAGGTTACCCAGGGCATTTTCCATACAAGAGGCACCAAATTGATTGCTTCTATTTGGGTAGTTGGCTGGTTTTTTGAGGGGTGCGTCAACCAGTTTGATTCCCTATGCAAAAGACAGTATTCATAGCCCTTTTCCTGCTGCTGATCGAAGGGACCTTCCCGGGTATTTCCTTCGGACAGTCCTATGGTACCGCCCTCGGCTTGCGTTTTGGCAACAACAATTCTTACCGCACACTTGGACTCAGTCTGCAACAGCTCATTGCCAAAGGTCTCACGGTCGAAGCAATACTTCAGTCCGACTTGGATGTAAATACGACCGTGCATGCCGTTGTCCAAAAGCACCGACCCCTGCTTTCAAGGCGATTCAACTATTATTACGGTGGAGGGATATCCCTGGGTATCGGGGAAAGCCGGGAGCGCGTTCCCGAAACAAGGCAACTGATTGCTACTTACGGGAACCCGAGCCTGGGCTTGGATTTCATCGCTGGCGTAGAAATGACTTTGATGGGGATTACCTTTTCCGTAGATTATAAGCCAAATCTGAACCTGGTTGGAAGACAGCCCTGGTACGTTGGACAGGTAGGGATATCCCTCCGATCCGTAGTCGTAAATAGTTCTCGCCAGAATAAAAAAAGGAGGCAAAAAGCCCGGGAAAAAAGAAGAAAGGATTCCCAGACTTTTTTTCAAAAGATACGTAAACCCTTACTTAACAAAGAACCATGAAAATTCTTTTTAGCATACTAGTTGGCATCCTCGCCGGATTCCATTCGGTTTTGGCGCAATCGCCGGTAAAAATCGCCGTGGTGGGACTTACTCATTCGCATGTACACTGGATTTTGGGCCGGGAGGACATCGGAGACGTGGAGATTGTCGGCATAGTTGAGTCGAACGAAGACCTTGCCCGCAGGTTTACTGCCAGGCACGGCTTGTCCATGGATTTGGTTTATCCAAGCATGGAAGCCCTTTTTTCAGCGGTCAGCCCGGAAGCCGTGACGGCTTTCGGCTCCATTTACGAACACCTGGAAGTAGTGCAGGCCTGTGCGCCTCGGGGAATTCACGTGATGGTAGAAAAACCACTCGCTGTGAGTAATGCCCATGCCCGCGAAATGGCTGCACTGGCCAGGAAACACGGCATTCACCTGCTGACCAACTACGAGACTACCTGGTATGCCAGCAATCACGAAGTTAAGAAGCAGGTTTCCGATCCGGCTGTCATCGGTCCTTTGAGGCGGGTGGTCATCAACGACGGCCACGAAGGCCCCATGGAAATAGGCGTGAATCAGGAGTTTCTGGATTGGCTAACCGATCCGGTGCTGAATGGAGGCGGCGCAGTCATCGATTTCGGCTGCTACGGAGCGAATCTGATGACCTGGCTTATGAACGGGCAGAAACCTTTGTCGGTGACTGCGGAGTTGAAACAGATAAAGCCGGATATCTACCCAAAAGTCGATGACGAGGCCACGATTTTACTGGAATATCCCGAGACCCAGGGAGTCATTCAGGCCTCCTGGAACTGGCCCTTCAGCAGAAAGGACATGGAGGTGTACGGAAAAACGGGCTATTTCCTGGCAAAAAACAACACACAGCTGGTAAGCAGAACAGCTGGAGAGCGTTCTGAGTCGATTCGCCAGCTACCGGAAAGGCCCTATCCTTTTGACGACCCATTTTCCTACCTGGCAGCGGTAGTTCGGGGCAAGGTGGAAGTAAAACCCACTGATTTGTCCTCTCTGGAGAATAACCTGGTAGTGGTAGAAATCCTCGAAGCCGCAAAGGAAAGTGCAGCAAAAGGGCAGCGGATCTATTTGAAATAGGGGTCAGCTAGCGGGGCTCTTTTCTGCAAAATAGCGCAAGCGGTAGGCTTGGATGGCGGTTTTCCCCAGTTGTTCGGTAAGTTTGAAATTGGCCACTGCGCCCACGCCGGCTCCAATTACCGGGATTAGTTGGGCCAGTTTGGCCAGATCCATGTAATCCCGGTATTCCAATTGGAAGCTACGCCAGTCGAATCCGTCAAAATTATCCGGCAGTTTTTCGGCTGTTTCCGTCCAGTTTTCCAACAGTAAAACCGTTGTGTTTCTGGTTTTTTGGCTGGAAAAGGTGAGTTTGAAGATGGTCAGTATAAAGACGCGCTCTTTAAAATCCCGCACGTCGTGGCCATAGGCCGCCGCTAGATCAAAGAGCATTTTCATTTTGATGGCCAGGAAGGCTGGGAGATCAGCAAATCCCATCAAGATTCCGCCTGCCCCAGTAATGGCTCCTTCCACGGAGGCTGTTCGCTTGTACAAACGAATGGCTTGTCTGGCTTTGTATTCCTTCAGGCGTAGCAATTCCACGAGGTAGGGTTTTGGTCTCACGAATTCGTTGCCAATCAACACACCTTTTACGATTTTCTCAATGGCGAAGGTGATTGCCTGATGGATTTTTTCCGGGATTAGGTTATTGATAGACCGTTGCGTGCCACTGGTAAAGCGGTTTACCAGGGAGGGTTTTTTTTTGGTTTGTTGCAACCAAATGCGAAGTTCCTCCCGGGCGAGTTTTTCGTACAGGGCTTCGGCAAGATTTCCGGGCTCGGGCATGGCCGTCAGCGTTTGTTTTTTGATTGGTACTATTTTTTCGTAGCCCAGGTTTGGCTTTCTTACGGCTTCGGGTCGTATGTTTCCGACTGTCCTTTGGGGATGCTTAGGCTTTTCCAGGTACCGGCACAAAGCATTTTACCCAAATAGATCAACTGGCCCACATGGGAGGCATAATGGGTCAATTGCCGGTTGATGGCGTCGATAAGGCTGTGCGGCTCTTTTCGAATGAAGATGGTTTTGTCAAAATCTTCCGGTGTTATGGGTTCAAGAGCATCGAACAACACCTTCCAGCCGGCTTCCCATACCTGCATCATTTCCTTTCTGCTGCGGATGTCGTTTTCAAACTCTGCGTCTCGTTTTCTCCAGGGTTTCTCTCCATCGGAATGCAGGAAAACCGTCCAACGGGAATGCATGTTGCCCGCCATGTGTTTGACGATTGTTGCGATGCTGTTGCTGTCGGGATTGAATTGCCAGAAGAGTTTCTCCTCCGGAACCTGTTCCATGGCTTTTTCGCCCAGGCTTTTGTAAGACCGAAAGAGGTGAAGGCTGCTTTCGAGGTAGTTTGTGGTAGGGTTCATGTCTTTCTAGATTTGACGGCTTAGGGAGCCGCTGGTTTATTGACTAAGATACCTGAATTAAGGCATAAAAAAAAGCTGCCCGGCGGCAGCTCTGAAGAATAGGTTAGCGCAATCCAAACGCCTGTTTGATGGCAG
The DNA here is from genome assembly GCF_009467825.1 of Cyclobacterium xiamenense. GTDB lineage: Bacteria > Bacteroidota > Bacteroidia > Cytophagales > Cyclobacteriaceae > Cyclobacterium > Cyclobacterium xiamenense. The sequence goes on from NZ_WIOK01000009.1 coordinate 115,501, forward strand.
CTACCTGATCCAGCTTTTCCCAGGTAAACAATTCCACGTCCAGGGTGATGGAGGCTTTGTCCGGGGAAAAGAAGGTTTTGGTCACCACTTCGCTTTCTCTACCCATGTGTCCATATGCGGCCGTTTCCTCGTAGATCGGGTTGCGCAGTTTGAGTCGGTTTTCAATGGCAAAAGGCCGCATGTCAAACAAGGCCTCTACTCGCTTTGCGATCTCTCCGTCCAATAAGCTCACCTTGGAAGTGCCATAGGTGTTGACAAAGAGGCCCATGGGTTTGGCCACGCCGATGGCGTAGGAAACCTGCACCAGTACTTCGTCTGCAACGCCTGCAGCCACCAGATTTTTGGCAATATGTCGGGTCGCATACGCAGCGGACCGGTCTACTTTAGAAGGATCTTTTCCGGAAAATGCACCACCACCGTGCGCGCCTTTGCCGCCGTAGGTGTCGACGATAATTTTTCTCCCGGTAAGTCCCGTATCTCCATGTGGACCGCCAATCACAAATTTTCCCGTGGGATTAATGTGGTAGATGATATCATCGGTAAATAGCTGCTGTAGCGAGGGGGGCAATTGGGCCTTTACCCGTGGAATCAAAATTTCGATAATGTCTTTCTTGATTTTTCGGAGCATGGCAGCTTCGTCAGCAAAATCGTCGTGTTGGGTGGAAACCACGATGGTATTGATTTTTTCCGGCGTATGGTCGTCACCATATTGAATGGTTACCTGTGCTTTGGAATCGGGTCTAAGATACTTGATTTGGTCGTTTTCCCGACGAAGGACTGCCAATTCCCGAAGCAAACGGTGGGACAGGTCCAGCCCCAGGGGGATGTAATTATCGGTCTCGTTGGTGGCATAGCCAAACATCATGCCCTGATCGCCGGCGCCCTGCTCTTCGGGGTCGCTTCGATCTACCCCTTGATTGATGTCGGGCGATTGCTCGTGGATGGCGGACAATACCCCGCAGGAACTGCCGTCAAACATGTATTCACTCTTGGTATAGCCGATCCTATTGATCACGTCCCTGGCAATTTTTTGAACATCCAGATACGTGTTGGATTTGACCTCTCCTGCCAGGACCACCTGACCGGTGGTTACCAGGGTCTCACAAGCTACTTTGGAGTTGGGGTCAAAAGCCAAAAAATGATCGATAATGGCATCTGAAATCTGATCGGAAATTTTATCAGGGTGTCCTTCGGATACGGACTCCGAAGTAAATAAATAGGACATACAATGCGTTTTTAAAATGAGCAGGTAAATTTACAGCTTACAGCTAAAATTAAAAACTATATTTTCACCTGCCTTCCCTTTAATAGCTGTAACGTCTGTTAAAAATCAACGGGGCGTAGAACGAAAGCCCCAGCGTGAGGTACATAATAGCGCCAAAAAACTGCACCCATTGAAATACCTGACCCATTCCATAGCTCCCAAACGAGGGAATGTAATAGGTTAAAATAAAAAAAATATAACTCTCTCCAAAAGAAAAAAGAACCAGGGAGGCCATCCAAAAGTAAGGCAGTGACAGGAGATTCACGTCCTTGTAGCGGCTCTGCTGGAGCAGGTCTTTGAAAAAAATAATGCTATAAAACAGCACCATTCCGTGGCCAAGCAAGTACGCATAGGACTGTATGCCCGTGAAAGGCGATTGAAAAAAAACACTGATCGGTACGACTAACAGCAGGAAGACAAGTAATGTGGGCAATACTCTCTTCTGAAGATGACACGAGTACGGCAATTGGCTAAAAAGCAGTAGCATGAGTGTTGGCCTCAGGTACACGTAGAGGGCATTAAACAATAGAAAGGAATCGCTGCTGCCGCTATACTTCCAAATGGATTCGGAAAGGAGGCCGGTAATCAAAATCAGTAAAACCAGGCTTGTGGTTCGTTTGTATTCTTTCAGGTTATTTCCAAAAGCGAGATAGGTTCCTGAAGACACAATTCCTACCAGCAGTGCGACGCAATAAAAAGAAACGAGCATACAAGAGTAGATTTATTGGCTGCAAGTTATTCAAACAAACAACTTCGGTCAATACCCGGTTTGGGGTATTTTTTTTGCATTTTGTACAAAAAAAAGAGCCGGTTCTCGATGAACCGGCTCTTCTAATTGAAGTACGATCATTTTCCTGAATCAGAAGATGCAGAAAAAGGGATTCGACTTAGGCTACTTTTTTTGGCGGGGTGCTGGCTTCACTGGCTATTTCGCGCTTCATCAAATCCACTACTACCGGAGTAGCAATGTAGATGGAGGAATAGGTACCAACCAACACCCCAATCAGCAACGCAAAGGAGAAGCCTCGCAACACCTCACCGCCGAAGATCAATAACACCAGCACCACGATCAGCGTAGTGGCAGAGGTAATGATGGTTCGCGCCAGGGTTTGGTTGATGGCGTCGTTAAACATCTGCACCAATTTTCCTGTGCCCCGGTTGGTAATATTTTCCCGGATTCGGTCAAAGACAATCACCGTATCGTTGATGGAATAACCGATGACAGTAAGAACGGCAGCAATGAATACCTGGTCGATCTCAAAGGTAGCTCCAAAAGTACTGGCTATGGCAAATGCGGCGATCACAAAGAAGGTATCGTGTATCAACGCAATAATGGAAGCCAGAGAGAACTGCCATTTACGGAATCGAAGTAAGATGTAAAGGAAAATTGCGACCAAAGAGAAAAACATCGCCTCCAGGGAGGAGTTTTTAATGTCGTCGGCGACCGTCGCGCCCACCTTGTTGGATCCCGTGATCGCAAAGGCCCCCTCAGTCATTTGGTTGGCATCCTCAATGAAACTAAACCCGGTGACCGTGGCTATTCCCTCACGAATTTTTGTCTCTACTTCGCGGTTTGCCTCCTCGTTATCCTCGTTTACCAAATAAGAAGTGGTGACTTTTAAGATGTTGTTGGCACCGTAGGTTTTTACCTCAACGGCTCCATCAAATTCATTATCCAGCCCAACTTTCAACTCAGAGGCGGGGATGGGTTCGTTGAATTCTACGATGTAATACCTACCGCCGGTAAAGTCCACACCGAATTTCAAGCCAGTGGTGAGTGCCAGGACCATTCCGACCACGATGATGGAGGTGGAAATCAAGTATGCAATTTTTCGCTTGCCCAGAAAATCTATGGACAGATCGGAAAGCAGATTGCGCGCGAAAGGCGTGGCAAAGGAAATGGTACTTTTGTCGCCTTTTTTGCTCATCCAGTGGACAATGACCCGGGTAATAAATACGGCCGAGAAAAAGGAAGACGCAATACCAATCATCAATACAATGGCAAAACCTTTTACCGGTCCCTGCCCCAATGCATACAATATCGCTCCTGTCAGAAAGGTGGTAACGTTGGAGTCAAGAATGGCACTAAACGCTTTGTCGTACCCGCTGCTAATCGCCTGAAGGATACCCGCTCCGTTGCGCAATTCCTCCTTTATACGCTCAAAGATCAGGACGTTTGCATCAATGGACATACCGATTGTCAGTACGATACCGGCGATTCCGGGTAGGGTAAGGGCAGCCCCCAGCTGCGCCAGAATTCCCAGGATAAAGAAAATATTGAACAGCAGGGCTGCAATGGCGACAAATCCTCCTTTGGAATAATAGGCGACCATGAACAAAACCACCAGTACCAAACCGGCGATCATCGAATTGATCCCCTGGTTTCGGGCCTCAATGCCTAGCGTGGGACCTACAATGGCCTCTTCTACAATATTCGTAGGGGCAGGCAGGGTTCCTGATTTAAGGATATTGGCCAGGTCTTTGGCTTCCTCCATCGTAAAGTTTCCGGTGATTTCCGATTGGCCGGAAGGGATTTCTCCTTGTACGGTCGGTGCGGTATATACGTAATTATCCAATACGACGGCGATTCGGTTACCAATATTTTCCGCGGTGAGGCGCCTCCAGTTTCGTGCTCCTTCTGCGTTCATCTGCATGCTGACGGCAGGCCGTGAGGTTTGATCCAGAGACTGTCGGGCATCGGTAATTACGTCTCCTTCCAGGGGAGCCTGATCGGTTCCCCGAGGGGCTTTGATCGCATGCAGTTCCAACAGTTCCATACCCTCCTGTACCTGAGGCTTGACTGACCACATAAACCGAATATCCCGAGGAAGAAGGGACTGAACGTCATCTCTTTTTAATATCCGATTGATGGCGATGGTATCGCGCAATTCGTAAACCAACCCATAATTGGCCTTGAGCAGGGAGAAAATGGGCGATACATCCATGCCCAGGGAATCCTGATCCGAAGCGCCTTCCGCCAGTTGACGAGCCAGGTCACTTTCCAGGTCCGTGGTGTCCGATAAAGCCTCCATGTCTTCGGCGGTAGCCTGGGGCTGCTCGGAGCGGGCCTCCTCTACCAAAAAAGCATTCACTTGTTGCAAGGCATCGCCGAATTCATCGATTTCTGCGACTTCCCAAAACTGTAATTTTGCGACTCCCTGCAGCAGGTTCCGAACCCGCTCCACATTGTCTACTCCCGGAAGTTCAATCTGAATGCGGCCTGTATTCTGTATCCGTTGGATATTGGGTTGGGAGGTACCGAATCGGTCAATCCGTGTCCGCAAGATATTAAAGGAACGATCAATGGCGTTTTCAACTTCATCGTCAATGATATTCAGGATGTCGGTATCCGACGATTCCAGTGAAATACGCCCCCTGTTAGCGGCAGTGGCGAAAATGGTGTTCAATTGCCGGTCTCCGGCTTCTTCTTGCCATGCCTGGTAGAAGATGCTTACAAAACTCTCGTTGACGGTTTTGGATCGTTCGATGGCCAGGGAAATTGCCTGGTTAAACTCCGGATCCTTACTTCCGCCGGAAAGTCCTTTGACGATTTCAATGGGGGAAACTTCCAGGGTCACGTGCATGCCGCCTTGCAAATCCAAACCCAACCCCAATTCGGTATTTTTTACTTCTTGATAGGTGAAGGGGATACCCAAAAAGCTGTAGACCGGCTCGCGCCAGACAGAATCCAGGTAGGATTGTCTTTTATCAAAGTCGATGTTGCCCGATTCGTCGGTAGCATAGGTAGTGGCTTTTTTCTGCACACTGTTGGAAACCAGTGTAAAGGATAGGTAGTACAAACACAACCCGGTAATGACCACCGTTAAAAAAACGATAATGCCTTTATTTTTCATGATTCTATGTTAAATGAAGTTAGTTTTTGTTGACTAGGGGATGTATTGCCGGTAGCAAACCAATGTTTACCGGCGAAAGGAAAGGAAAATCAGGAGGAACGGTGCTCAGGGAGCGTTTACCGAAATTATTTGTTCAAAAAGTATCTCAAACAGCTGGTTGAATGGGGGACCGCTACCGGCATCGAAACCCAGCCGGAGGTTTCCGCCACCCGACACCTCGTATATGAGGTGATAGGCATGATCCACAACCACCAATGCAAAAGGAACCACGGCATCGATTGCTGCGTGAATAAAGGTCTTCTCCTCCCCTGCATCATTTTCGGCGGCGTCGTCATCCAGGTCGAACTGTAAATTTATCAGACTGCTGTCTGCATCCAACTGAACGGTAAGTTCCGACACCGACACAAACGTACAAAACAGAAGTACCAGCAAAAGGCTGAGCCTTTGCCGTACGATTCCATTCGTTGTTTGATTCATTGCCATGGGGCGCAAATATAGAAAGAAATTTTTATATTCGCTCCTTTCTCGCGATAATTTTTGAACACAAAGCGCTTGTATACCAAGCTGTTACCTTACTTTTTCCCGTTGCCCTGTTTTTCGACACAAGCAGTGCCCGGGGAAGACGCTGTTAGGAGCGGGAAATCTTTACCTGGAGAAAAGTGCGAATTACCTCCAGCGCTTTGTCAAAACCATGGTTGTTGGGGACGATCAGGTCTGCATCGTGCTTAAATGGCGCAATGTATTTTTCATAGGTAGGCATCACGTGCTGTTCGTAGCGGTACAGCACGTCGTCCAGGTCATAGCCACGCTCTACCTTATCCCGGACGATCCTGCGTTTAAGCTTGATGTGGTCCTTGGCATCGATGTAGACTTTGAGGTCCAGCAGGGCGGCAAGTTCCGGATAATACAAGACAAAGATTCCTTCTACCACGACCACCGGCGCTGGCTCAAACGTAAGCATCCGAGGCGTCTTGTTGGGATTGTTAAAGGTATATTCCTGTCGCTGCACCGGCTTGCCTTGCTGTAGGGCGCGGATATCGGTGGCATATTGCTCGAAATCGATGGAATGGGGCGTATCAAAATTCGTTATGCCGCGTTCGTCCAGGGGCTGCAGGTTGCGGGGCTTGTAGTAGTTGTCCTGAGAGATAAGGCATACCTGCCCCGGATCGAAGGCGTGGAGCAAGCGATCCAGAAAATGGGTTTTTCCCGAAGCGCTTCCTCCGGTAATGCCGATAATAAAGGGATGGTTCATGGAGCGGAATGCGTGTCTGTTAGGATGACTGATTTTTTCCCGCCGCGCCAGCTTTTAGGAAATCGGCTAACGTTCGAACGGCCCTTCCCCGATGGCTGATGGCGTTTTTTTCCTGCATGGATAGTTCCGCAAAGGTTTCCTTGTAGCCCTCTGGCCGGAATACAGGGTCGTATCCAAAACCCGCTTCTCCGGAACGCTTCCGCAAAATCTCACCGGAAACCTTCCCTTCGAAGGCATGCGAATCATTTCCCAAAAGCAAGGCAATGACCGTTCGGAAGGACGCTTTTCGGTTTGTTTTGTCCCGCATCCGTTCCAATAGCAGCGAAAGGTTCCGCTCGTCACTTCGGGGTTCCCCCGCAAACCTCCCGGAATACACCCCAGGTGCACCATCCAGGGCTTCTACTTCCAGGCCGGTGTCATCGGCGAAACAGTCGACCCCATAATGCGTTTTCACGTACTGTGCTTTTTGAAAGGCATTGTGCTCCAGGGTATCGCCCGTCTCCGGCAATTCTTCCGAACAGCCAATTTCGGCCAGTGATACTATTTCAAATTCCTTTCCCAGTGCAGCTTTTACTTCCTCCAGCTTTTTGGGATTATTGGTGGCAAAACAGATTTTCATAGGATGAAAGTAAGGCAGATTAGCCGGGAATGGAAATGAGCTGCACCATTTTTTCCAGGTACTGTTGGTCGGTGGCATCAAATTGGGCCAGATTCTCGGAGTCAATATCCAGTACTCCAACGACTTTTTCCGAAGAAAACAGCGGCACCACGATTTCGGAGCGGGAGGCACTGCTACAGGCAATATGTCCCGGAAAGGCGTCTACGTCCGGAACCACCTGCGTCTCTTCCGTTTCCCAGGCTTTTCCGCAGACGCCTTTTCCGTAGTCAATGCGGGTGCAGGCGATCGGCCCCTGAAAGGGTCCCAATACCAATTGATTATCTCGGACCAGGTAAAACCCCACCCACAAGAAATCAAAGGCCTCTTTCAAAACGGCAGCCGTATTGGCCAGGTTGGCGATCAGATCGGTTTCGCCGGCCAGCAGCGCCTCCAGCTGAGGCAGCAGGGCGCGATAACGATCGCGTTTTCCGGCGGCCGGCGGCAGATTTAATGCTTCATTCATGGTTGGTATAGGTTTGCAACAAGTCCTGATCCAGTTTGATTTGTTCGGTTGGAAATCCGGGAAGGATGGGCGCAGGTATGCCGAGTCCAAAATGGGTATTTCCAGTAAACACCCGTGCTTCGTCCCATAGCCCCTGCCCAATAAAATCCCGCAGCAAGGCGGCGCCTCCTTCCACCATCAGACTTTGGATGTTTCGTTGCTGCAAGTCGTCCAGTAGATGCTGCAGCCCAAAGTCTTCATTCAGGCGAACCCATTCGGTTTGGCCCGCCTGCTTCGCCTGCTTCTCATTGTAGATAAGTGTGGGCTGGGAGTCGTCAAACAGGTGCAATTCTTGGGATAGCCTCAACCTTCGGTCTATCACCAGTCGAAGGGGGTTTTTTCCGGTCCAGTCACGGACATTTAGCCGAGGATTGTCGTAATGTGCGGTATGGGTACCCACCAGTATGGCGCTTTCTTCCGCGCGCCAGCGGTGGACGAGTTGCCGGCTCAGGGGATTACTGATCCACTTGCTGTCGTAATTGGTTCGGGCAATGAAGCCATCCCGGGTTTGTGCCCATTTGAGCAGGATAAACGGCCTTTTTTTCTCCATTTGGGTAAAAAACCGGCGGTTTTGGTAGCGAATTTCCGGTTCCAGAAGTCCCGTTACCACGGATATTCCGGCTTGCTCGATTCGCGCAATGCCTTTGCCTCCCACCAGCGGGTTGCTGTCTACTGCACCTACGACCACTCGACCGATTTGTTGGCGAACGATCAAATCGGCGCAGGGGGGCGTCTTGCCATGATGCGCACAAGGCTCCAGGGTTACGTAAAGGGTAGAGGCAGGCAAAAGCCCCTTATTTGCTACACTGGCAATGGCGTTGGGTTCTGCATGCGCCTGTCCAAAACGCTCGTGGTAGCCCTCGCCAATTACCTGCCCCTTGTGCACGATGACACAGCCCACCAGGGGATTGGGGCTTACCTGCCCCAGACCGAGGGAGGCCAATTCCATAGCCCGGCGCATAAAGAACAGGTCCTGCGTGGTGTGGTCGGAGCCGTGTCGAGGAATATTCGTTTGCATCAGGGGTTTTCGATTCGTAGGTTGATGGTTGGCAGGGTTACCAGGCTGTCTGCTTGGGTGCTCACCAAAAGGGTCGTATCGGCATAGCCTGCGGGTGCATCCACAAACAGCCGGTAATCGGTAGGCGACAGGCCTTTGAAATGAAATCCCCCGGTATTCCCGGTCAACGTAGCCAGGGTATCGGTTGCGTTTATCGCAAAGACGTGTGGACGGATTCCCCGCGGCTGTATGGTCCCCCGGATGGCGGCGGTTTGTTCCGTAACGAAGGCCCTGACTTTCGGTATGAGCTGAAATGTTTCCCCCGGCCCCTGCCGGATGGATTGGGCCAGGTCAAAATCGATGTACAGGTCATAGGAAAGCCCCGGCGCTACATCAAGGCGTACGTCCAGCTCCAGCAAAGCCTCCAGGTTGGGGGCTGGGCTCAGATCCGTTCGGGTTTCATCCCGAATCAGGTACATTTCATCGCCCAATCGAAGCCGGATACCAGAAATCGTCCCCGATTGGAGCTCTGTTCGGCCGACCAATAGTCGTTGGTCGTCGACCAGATCACTTATGCGTACAGTATTGGTTGCTGCCTGGTAGGGTAGGCTTATCCAGTTGGCATTTTCGGCGCTGCCCCTGACCCCGGAAGGCAAGAGCTCCACGCCCAACACCTCAATCCAAACCTGATCAAAATCCCCCGGAGCGTCCACCAGCAATACATTTACCAGCGAGCGGTTTTCCGACGAGGCATCCTCGCATGCGGCCAGAAATCCCATAAGCATACTGAAGTAAACGATCCGTTTGATGGTAGCCATACCGGTATATTTTGCGCCTAAAACCGCCATCTTATTGTTTTGGTTCCCGGTAACTAAGGTTTTGCATCACATCTTCCATATTCTGCCGTCTTCGGTAATGTACCACCGCTGCGCCGCATTCACCCGGGAGGGGGAGGAAATTTTAAATCGCGTTGCGCTCACTTCAAAATGTAGTTCTTGTAAATCACTTTCGACCTGCAATGCTTCCAGGCTGCTTCCGTAACGGCTTTCCTCGGCGTACAGTTTTCGTTGGGCATCGTAAAGCTTCCGTAAGGCGCGTTTTACGTTTTCGTCCGGATTGGGGATGAAGGTATCGGTGCCTGTTCCCACAGGAATATCTGAAAACTGCACAATGCCCCATCGGTCGGGCAGGTGCATGTTGACCAGCCCCATGGGGGACCACACCCAATTGTCCTCCGGAAAGGATTTCCCGGTAGCCGGATTGATTTTCTTTTTGTATCCGGTCTCATCCGGCTCAATTTGCCACTGTACCCGCGAAAAATTTATTTTCCATTGGCTTCCAGACTCCGGAGCCCGGTAGTTACCACCGGACTGGGAGAGGCTTTTCCAGGGGATGGCCATTTCTACCGACCAATACGCGTCCGTATCGGAGGGATCGTTCAGCGTGCCTTCCAGGTGCAGGGCATGCCGAAAGTCGTTGATGTTCCATCCGTTAATTGGTTTTCCGCCGTCCTTGTAGGGACGGGTAAGCATCAAGTCCCAGACGGTGCCCAGCGCGTTGATTTCCAGTTCGTAGTAATGGTGGGTATCGCCGTCCGGGTCAATAAAAACCTCAATGTCATTTTCCTGAAAAATCACCGATTCCCGTTCGGTATACGTGGCCCATAAATCGGTTTCTTCCAGGTGTACGCCTATGTACAGAAATTCCTTGTCCCAAAGCATTTTCATCCGGGTAGCCTGCCGGGGTGTTGGATGGTCGGCGCCCTGTATGTCCTGAAAAAATTCAGACCAAGGCGCTTGCTCCCAGGAATTTTCGGACAACTTTCCATCCATGGTAAGCGGTTCCGATACAAAATAAGCCAGGTAGTGCTTCGGATCGGGAAGGGACTGGGAAAGGGTTTCCCCAAACGAGGTACTCAGAATAAGAAGCGCGGTAGCGAACATTTTTTCCATAAGAATTTTGGTGTTTGGTGGCAGGTGGAAGCGTGAATCGGTTACAAAAATAGAATAAATCCAGTGGGGTTGGGAGAAAAAATGAATCAGGGACGAATAATTCAATCGTTATGCAAGCAAAATCCTTCGTGTTTACGGCCATTTTGGCAGGACTCCCTGCGGTTTTCGATCCACCTCAGGCAGGAGTTTTCGGCAAACAAACAGCGGTTAGCTAAAAGTTGCCCGCTTTTCTTCCCGAGATAGCTGCGATTTTTGGTAGATTATTCTTAACTAGCAATACTCAATCTGGCCAATCCGCTTACAAAAAAACGATCAGCAGTTTTTTCTGAGTTGTTGCCAGGCATAGCCGGACTTTCTAGGCGAAATAGACCAAAAAAACTGTTGACCTAACCTTCAGCTTTTATGAGTGAACTTTCAACACAACACAAAAGCCCAGGTACAGCCTACGTATGGTTGCCAATCTTACTCTTGGTTTCGGTCCTATACTCCCAAGCTACAGCCCAGGTAGATACGCTAGGGCTCCGGAATGGAAACGTACTTCACGGGGAAATCAAAAGCATGGACAAGGGAGTCTTGAAGATGGAGACCGATTATAGCGACGAAGACTTCAAAATCGAGTGGGAGAAGATTGCCTTCATCCAGACGACCACACAGTTCATCATCATGAGTAAGAACAAAAACCGGTTTGTAGGCACCCTGCTGAGTCCGGATTCGGCCAGGGTGCATGTGGTAAGCAACCGCGATACCCTTGCCACGCTTCCCTACGAGGAAGTTATTTACCTGAACTCCCTGAAAACCAAATTCCTGGATCGGCTGTCTGCGTCCATCGGTTTGTCGTATAATTTCACCCGTGCCAATGACCTCCGGCAGTTTAATGTGCGAAGTACACTAGGGTACCGCGCAAAAAAATGGTCGGCGACAGGAAGCTACAATGACCTGCGTTCCTTTCAGGAGGGTTCCACGCCCATACGTCGGCTAAATGCCGATACTCGGGTCAGTTATTTCCTAAAGAAGAATTGGTTTGGTTTGGCCGCCATAAACTTGCTATCCAATACAGAGCAGTTGATTGAGCTTCGGACCGTAAGTAAACTAGGTTTAGGAAAATACATCGTTCGAACAAATCGTACTTATTGGGGATTTACCGGCGGTATCTCGTTCAACAACGAAGTATTTTCCCTGCCCGGAAGCAACCCAAGAAACAGGAGCGGAGAAGGATTTATTGGATCGGAGCTAAACCTATATGGGTTGGATGACCTAAGCTTGATTTCCCATGTCGTGGCGTATCCCAGCCTGACGGAGAGCGGACGATGGCGGATCGACTATTCATTTGACGTCAAATACGATCTGCCTTTGAACCTGTATTTTGGGCTGGGATTCACGGTGAATTTTGACAACCGACCCAGAGAAAATGCCAGCAGGTCCGATTACGTTTTTCAAACTTCCTTCGGCTGGAAGCTTTAGGAGGGAAGGAAAGGCTGTTCCCCGGTTCCTTTTTGAAAAAAGACGGTAAAACTGACCCGATTCCGGGTGGATGTTCATCTGGGATATTCTCCGTTAATCGATTCAATAGGGGCTTCGGACATTTTTTTGCTTGGTTTGAAAAATTAATTGTACTAATTAGGAAAGATTTAAAAGGTCGAATTGTCTAAAAAGCGATGGCGCCAAGTAGGTAACTCAGTAGGAGAAGCGGTAATGAAAAGAAGTAAAATGAAAGGAGTCGGAATCGTTTTTTTCCTATCCGCATGCAGTGTTATTTTTTCATGTAGCGAAAAAGAAAAGTCGGTTACCGGTACAGCGGCGATCAAGGAATTTCCGGTGATTCAGGTGGTGGCAAAAGATACGATCCTTCACCGTGATTACGTAGCAGATATCAAAGCCATACAAAACGTGGAATTGAGAGCACGGGTGGAGGGTTTTCTCGAACGGGTATTTGTAGACGAAGGCAAGGAAGTAAAAAAGGGTCAGATCCTCTTTAAAACCAACGATCAGGAATACAAAGCGGACCTGGCCAAAGCGAAGGCAAATTTGGAAAGCGCCAAAGCAGAGGCGAAGGTGATGGAATTTGAAGTGGAGCGGCTAAAAATCATGGTGGACAATAACGTGATTTCGGAGTCCGAGTTGAACCTGACGCGTGCCAAGTACGATGCGGTGATGGCCAAGATAGAGGAAGCCAAATCGGCAGAAGCCAATGCGGCGGTGCAGCTATCCTACACCGAAATCCGCGCCCCTTTCGATGGCACCACGGACAGGATTCCGTTACGAACGGGGAGTTTGATCGATCAGGGAAGTTTGCTGACCACGGTATCCGATGTGAGTTCGGTTCACGTGTATTTCAATGTTTCGGAACGCGAATACCTGGAATACATCAAGTCCAAGGACGAAACAGCGGAGAATAACGTGGTGGAGTTGGTGTTGGCGGATGGTTCTCCCTATCCGTTTAAGGGGATGATCGAAACCATGGAAGGCGAGTTTAACGCGAATACCGGTTCCATAGCCTTTCGGGCCCGCTTTCCCAATCCGAACAAGATTTTAAAGCACGGTTCTACCGGGAAGATTATTTTAACAAACCGCATACGGAACGCCATTATCATTCCGCAGAAAGCGGTGTTCGAGATTCAGGACCGAAGTTTTGTGTACGTGGTGGACGACAATAACCAGGTAGAAATGAGAAGTTTTGTACCGCGGGCACGGTTTTCCCATTATTATATTGTGGAATCCGGATTGGAGGCCGGCGAACGCCTGGTGTTTGAAGGCATTCAAAACATCAAAAATGGGATGACCATCCAGCCTAAAATAATGGCTTCGGATGAGGAAGCAGGCGAACCCGTACAGGACGAAAATGGCCTGGCCGAAGTAGTACACACCCCTTAAGCGAAAACCGTCATGTTCAAGTTATTTATCAAGCGGCCGGTTTTATCCCTGGTCATTTCTCTTTTTTTCGTGCTGCTGGGACTCTTGTCTTTCTTTACCCTGCCCGTAGAATTGTTTCCGGACATTGCCCCTCCATCGGTAGCCATACGAGCAAAATACCGGGGTGCGAACGCAGAGGTGGCTGCGAAGACGGTTGCCACCCCTTTGGAAAAAGTAGTTAACGGGGTTCCGGGTATGACTTACATGACCTCAGTAAGCAGCAATCGCGGTACGGTGATAATCAAAGTGTATTTTGAAGCCGGAACCGACCCTGACCTGGCTGCGGTAGAGATACAAAACCGTATCTCTACCGTGGTAAACGAATTGCCCGAGGAAGCGATCCAAGCGGGCGTGACGGTGGAAAAGCAGGTGGAGGGATTGCTCATGTACATCAATGTAGCCAGTGAGGACACGTCGCTGGACGAAGCCTTTATTTATAACTTTACTGATCTGAATGTGCTGCAGGAATTGCGACGGGTGGACGGAGTTGGTTTGGCGGAAATAATGAGTACGAAGGATTATTCCATGCGGATCTGGCTGAAACCAGACCGGATGACAGCGTATAAAGTGTCGACTGACGATGTGGTGCAGGCCATTCGGGATCAGAACGTGGAGGCTGCTCCAGGGCAACTGGGCATCAGTTCCGGTAAGGACATGCAGATGCTGCAGTACGTCTTGAAATACACTGGAAAGTTTTATGAACCCAAGCAATACGAAAACCTGGTCATCCGAGCCAATCCAGATGGTTCTATCCTACGCTTGAAGGACATCGCGGATATTGAATTCGGAAACCTGAATTATGGCAGGATCGCCAAACTGGACGGCAAGCCAGCTGCCTCCATCATGGTGATCCAACGTCCTGGGTCCAATGCAAGTGAAGTAATCGCGAACGTGAAAAAGAAAGTTGCGGAAATAAAAGACACTACCTTTCCTGCAGGAATGGATTACAAAATTTCCTACGACGTGTCGCGCTTTCTGAACGCTTCGATTCAAGAGGTGTTGGTGACCTTGGTGGAAGCCTTTATTTTGGTATTTATCGTGGTTTTTATTTTCCTCCAGGATTTTCGATCCACGCTTATTCCTACCCTGGCGGTACCGGTAGCCCTGATAGGCACCTTGTTTTTCATGCAGTGGCTGGGATTTTCCATCAATCTGCTGACCTTATTTGCCCTTGTTTTGGCCATCGGTATCGTGGTCGACAATGCCATCGTGGTGGTAGAAGCGGTGCATGCGAAGATGGAAAAAGAGGGCTTGGCTCCTCGCGCAGCGACCTTCGCTGCCATGAAGGAGATTAGCGGGGCCATTATTGCCATCACCATGGTGATGTCGGCGGTATTTATCCCGGTGGCCTTCATGTCTGGCCCGGTGGGGATCTTCTACCGGCAGTTTTCCCTGACCCTGGCTTTTGCGATTTTTATCTCAGGAATCAATGCCTTGACACTGACCCCGGCGCTCTGTGCGATACTCCTGCAAAATCACTACGGTAAGGAAAAGAAACATACACTGTTGCAGCGGTTCTTTGACTGGTTTAACCGTACGTATACCTTTTTCGAGGGGAAATACTACCAGTACATCACGTACATCGTTCCGCGGCGGGGAGTGACCACGCTAATCCTGGTGTTTTTCTTTGCAGCGACCTGGGGTATCAGTAAAATACTGCCCACCGGCTTTATCCCCACGGAGGATCAAAGCATGGTCTACGTCAACGTAACAACTCCCGTGGGTGCCACCGTGGAACGAACCGAAAAGGTACTTGATGAACTGGTTTCGAAACTGGAAGGCAACGAAGCGGTGGAATCGGTCTCCAGTTTGGCAGGCTATTCCCTGGGTAACGGCCTTTCCGGCGCTTCCTACGGAATGGCCATGGTCAACCTGAAATCCTGGGATGAACGTAAAGATTTGCCCATACAAGAGACACTTGATCAATTCAGGGGCTTGTCGGAAGGCGTGTCCGATGCAAAAATCGATTTCTTTTTGCCACCAACAGTTTCGGGCTTTGGCAATTCCAGCGGATTTCAAATGAAGGTGCTCGATCAGACGGGAACGGGAAACCTGGACCGTCTCGCAACGATTACCAACGAATTGATCGAGGAACTTGAAGCAGCTCCGGAAATCAGCAATGCATTTACGGATTTTGACCCAACTTTCCCCCAGTTTGTCGTACATATTGATCAAGACATGGCGGCTAAAAATGGCGTTACCATCGCCAAGGCGCTCAGCACCATGCAGGTATTGCTGGGAGGGATGTACGTGTCGGATTTTGTCCGTTTTGAGCAGATGTACGATGTGATGCTTCAGGCTGGGCCTCAGTACCGGGCCAGACCGGAAGACGTCATGAATTTGCAAGTGAAGAATAATGTAGGGGAGATGGTGCCTATTTCCTCCTTTCTTACGATGGAAAAAGCCTACGGTCCCGAACAGCTCACCCGCTTTAATATGTACAATTCGTCCACTGTTAAGGGAGCGGCTGCTCCGGGTTACAGTAGCGGGGACGTCATTGCGGCGATCGAACGAATAGCGGCGGAAAAATTGCCTCAAGGCTATGGACACGACTGGTACGGCATGTCCCGGGAAGAGGTAGGATCTGGAAACCAGGCCATCGTTATTTTCCTGATCTGTTTGTTGTTCGTGTACTTGATCCTGTCTGCCCAATACGAGAGCTTTTTGCTTCCCCTGCCAGTGATCCTCTCCCTTCCCGTTGGGGTGTTTGGCGCCTTTTTCGCCTTGTATGTGCTCGGATTGCAAAACAACATTTACGCACAGGTAGCACTGATCATGCTGATCGGGCTATTGGGCAAAAATGCCATTTTGATTGTGGAGTTTGCCATACAAAAAAGAGAAGCCGGGCATACGGTGGTGCAGGCTGCGGTAGAGGGAGCGGTCACCCGACTTCGGCCCATTTTGATGACCTCTTTTGCTTTTATCGCAGGGCTGCTTCCCCTGGCGATGGCGACGGGTGCCGGGGCCTTGGGCAACCGATCCATTGGTACGGCAGCCGCCGGAGGGATGTTGATCGGAACCATCTTCGGCTTGATCATTATTCCCGGACTTTACGTGATCTTTGCTCATTTCACCTTTAAAACAAGTGATCCCGAACCCGAAACAGCCCTGAAAGAAGAAGCGCCTTCGGTATCCTTTTCGAATAATTGAACCACGCACGATTCATGTTTTTTTCCAATAAGTCATTCTTACTTCAGCTGTTAGCGGCAGTCGCATTGGCTGTGACGTATTCCTGCAAGAGCATCGAAGTTCCGGTGTTGCCCGAAATGGAACCAGTGCCCGAAACGTTTCTGGATATAGCGGATTCCTCCAGCATTGGAGACATTTCCTGGGAGGCCTTTTTCAATGACCCCAACCTGGTACAGTTGATAGAAGCGGGTTTGGAAAATAACCTGGACCTGCGGATGGCACTCGAGCGCATCGAGATTGCCCGGACCCAGTTTCGGATCAGCAAGGGAGCCATTTACCCGACCATGGACGGCATTGTGCGGTACCGCTCGGGAGACATTCGCCCCAACCTGTTGGGAGGCACCATCAATGGTGACCGAAATGTGGTCAACCGCCTGGAAAATAATTTTATCGGGTTTCAAAGTACCTGGGAGATTGACGTATGGGGCAAGCTTCGGGACCGGAAAGAAGCCTCTTTTGAGCAATTTCTGGCAACCGAAAATGGACGGCATGTGGTGGTGACCAATATGGTGGCTGAAATAGCCAAGTTGTATTACGAACTACTGGGCATGGATATCGAATTGGAAACTATTGAACGAAACATTGAATTTCAGGAAATGGCGCTGGAGCTGATAAAGATCCAGAAAATGGCCGGTCGTGCCACAGAGCTGGCGGTACAGCAGTTTTCTGCCCAATTGCTCTCCACGAAAAGTCTAGCGATCGAAAAGCGACAGGAAATTATCGAAACGGAAAACAACCTGAATTTTATTCTGGGCCGGTTTCCGGCGCCCATTTCCCGGGCGTCCTCCTTGCTGGAAATCAAGTTGCCCTACGCGATGGATGTGGGGCTGCCTTCCGATATGTTATTGCGTCGGCCCGATATTCAGCAAGCGGAGCACGAACTACGTGCAGCAAATTACAACGTGGAGGCAGCACGAAAGGAATTTTTGCCTTCGTTTAGTTTTACGCCCTATGTGGGGCTAAACGACCGCAGTCTTCCGGCAGCATTCGAAATGCCCGGCGGGCTGACGATCGGCCTTTTGGGTGGACTGACGGCTCCGATTTTTGCCCAAAACAGGATTCAGGCAGGCTTTGACCGGGAAATAGCCTCTAACAAAATAGCCTTGTACAATTACCAGCAACGAATCCTGGACGGATACCGGGAAGTGATGAATCAGCTGCAACGCATCGAAAACCTCCGTACCGTGTACAGCCTCCGGGATGAAGAAACCGCCGTGCTCTTGAACGCGGTCTCTACTTCTAACGAGCTGTTTCGTGGAGGATACGCCACCTATCTGGAGGTCATTACGGCGCAGTCCCGGGTTTTGGAGGCGGAACTGAGTAAAACCAACACCCGTATCGAGATGTTTCTCACGGTGGTGGATTTGTACCGGGCGTTGGGCGGCGGTTGGAAATAGGAAATTTTCTTTTTCCCCATTCCCGGGCTTCGTATTTTTGGGCCCTATGATGAACTGGGAAAAACTTTTACTACCGGAGGGCTTTCAAGCCGCAGCTGCCGGGCGGCAACGCAGCCAATTTGAAAAAGACTACGACCGGATCATTTTTTCTGCACCTTTCCGCAACCTGCAGGATAAGACCCAGGTATTTCCCTTGCCGGAGCAGGATTTTGTGCATACGCGCCTGACGCATAGCCTGGAAGTTTCCAGCGTGGGACGCTCCTTGGGAAAATCTGCTGGCACCTTTCTGCTGGAAAAATACCCCGCATTGAAAAACACCCAGTTGCAATCGTTTGACATTGGGGGCATTGTAGCCGCTGCGGCACTGGCTCATGATATTGGAAACCCTCCCTTTGGTCATGCCGGAGAGGAAGCTATCTCCGATTTTTTCCGGTTTCATCCTACCGGTCAGCGTTGGCGGGAAGAATGTTCGGACCAGGAGTGGGAGGACCTGACGAGTTTTGAAGGAAATGCCCAGGGGTTTCGGATGCTACTGGATCGAAAAAACGGGATTAACATTTCTTTACCCACCCTGGCAGCATTTACCAAATACCCCAGGCCTTCCTGGGCTTCGGCTGCTGACCAAAAACGCCGCAGTCAGAAGAAATTCGGGTTTTTCACCAACAACCTATCCGATTACCGTACGCTGGCGGATAGGATGGCCATTCCCCAGCTAGCCGAAAACTGCTGGATGCGGCATCCATTGGCCTTTCTGGTGGAAGCAGCAGACGACATCTGCTACAACATCATCGATTTGGAAGACGGATGTACGATGGGATTGGTTTCGCAGGAAAAGACCATTTCCTTACTCGCTGCCATTATTGGCGACAGGTTTTCTCCGCAGAAGTTGGAGAAATACCCGGGAAACCGTCAGAAGCTAGCCATTTTACGGGCCATGGCCATCAATCAACTCATAGAAGAGACCGATCGGGTGTTTCGGGATAGCGAGCCGCTGCTGCTTACGGGCGCCTTTGATCAGGCATTGACCGATCGCATTCCTTCGGCAGCAGCGCTGCAAGAGATTAGCCGCTTGTCCATTCAGAAAATTTACCGTTCGCAGCCGGTCCTGGAAAAGGAAGCGGCCGGATACCAGGTTTTGGAGGGACTGCTGGAAACATTTGGCACTGCCTTGTACCACCACCACTTCTGTAAGGAACGATTCTCCGGCCAAAATAGAAGCATTCTCCGCCTGCTTCCGGAGGAGTTGGCTCTGTTGTCGAGCCAGTCTGCTTATCCCTTGCTGCGGGGCTTGTTGGACTTTGTCTCTGGCATGACCGATAAATACGCGCTTTCCTTGTACCGGCGGGTGAAAGGAATTTCACTTCCGAATACCTGAGCGGGGTAGCCGTATTTTTTCCGGAGCGGGTAGTCGTTTTGCGTTTTTTTTTCACGATAGGTGAGAACCGGATCAGACCGTCCACTGGTATCGGTTTGGCGTAACTCATATTCCTCAAAACAGCAATGTAGTTGCTATGAATCGGGCTTTATTGGACTTTGAACGGGCAATCCTTATTGATTTTTCACCTCACTTTGAATAATTGGGGTAAAACTGTTTTTGTAGCAACTATAATGGCCTTATCTGCTCAATAGGGCACGTTTTTCGGAATTTGAGGTAAGCCTGGTAACAAAAAAATAAAGCGCATTTTTTTACAGGCAAACAACTTTTTTATTTGGATGGAAAAATCGCTCCCGGCTAACTTACGGTTCGCTGACTAATTTGTGGATAAACTAGTGGATAAACTACCGAAAACAGGTTTAAGAGCGAGGGTATCCGGTAATGATGGGATTTAGATACCGAAGAGCGTGAGCACCAATTTTCTGGTGCCGCCGTGGTCCCGGAATTCTCCCAGGTAAATTCCCTGCCAGGTTCCGAGATTAAGTTTTCCCCCGGAAACGGGAATTTGTACGGAAACACCGAAAATACTTGCTTTCAGGTGCGCAGGCATGTCATCTGGGCCTTCATAGGTGTGGATAAAGTGTGGATAATTCTCCGGGATCAGGTCATTGGCAAACGTCTCAAAGTCTTGACGAACAGTGGGGTCGGCATTTTCATTGATGGTCAATCCGGCGGAGGTATGTTTGATCCATACCTGCAGCATACCCGCGTTGATTTTGGCCAGCTCGGGAAAGTTATCCACAATATTCCGGGTGATGAGATGAAATCCCCGATTAAAGGCGGGCAATTGCATTTCTTTTTGGAAAATTTTCATCGTTTTTTTTCAATTGGTGGAATCTCAAATATAAAACATTTAAGAATACCCATTAATTCTTTATCTTTAAAGACGAAGTGAATCCTCAACCTAAATAAAACGTACGCATGAAACAGTTCTTTTCAACAATTTGCCTGGCGCTGGTTCTTGGACTAAGCCTGCCAGCCATTGGGCAGCAGTCGGTCCGTCTGCTTAGCCTGGAGGATGCCCAGCGCATATCGGATGCTGCTGAGGCCCGTGCCCGGCAGGACAATTGGAATGTCGTCATTGCTATTCTGGACGCCGGTGGACACCTGTTAGCCCTGCGCAGGATGGATGGTACCCAAATTGGGAGTGTGGACGTAGCGCTCCAAAAGGCAGGTACCGCAGTTAAGTTTAAAAGACCCACCAAAGTGTTTGAAGATGGGGTCAAGGCCGGGAACGTACACTTCCTTAGTCTGGGCATAGCCGCCGTGGAGGGGGGGCTGCCCATCCGGGATGGAGACCATGTGATCGGTTCCATTGGTGTGAGTGGCGTGACTTCAGCTCAAGATGGCATTATCGCCGCGGCCGGAGTAGAGGCATTTTAATCCTACGTGTACCAACGAAGGACCGGGAATTCGTTTCCGGTCCCTTTTTATTTTATGCAGAAAGAAAAACTACTTCCTTCCAAGTTGCCCTACGTTGGGACGACCATATTTACCGTGATGTCCGGGTTGGCTACCCAGGAGGGGGCCTACAATTTGTCTCAGGGGTTCCCGAGTTTTGACTGCTCTCCCCGGCTAAGCGAATTGGTAAGCCATTACGTAAAAAACGGTTACAATCAATACGCCCCAATGAGCGGGGTGCCGGCTTTCAGGGAAAGCCTGGCCGAAAAAACCAGCCGCGTGTACGGGGTCGATTACGATCCCGAAACCGAGGTCACCATCACCTCCGGTGCTACCGAGGCTATTTTTTGTGCCGTCACAGCGGTGGTGTATCCGGGCGATGAAGTCATTGTATTGGAGCCAGCTTACGACAGCTACGTTCCGGCCATCGATTTGAACGGAGGCGTTGCCGTGTACGTCACCCTGGATTCGCCGGAGTTTAAAATCGATTGGCAACGGGTAAAGGAGAAGATTTCACCGAAAACCAAAGCCATCATGGTCAATACGCCCCACAATCCGGTAGGGACTGTTTTTAGCAAAGAGGACCTGGAAGCGTTGGCGGAACTGGTGCGCGATACGGATAGTTACATTATCAGCGATGAGGTATACGAACACATCGTCTTCGACGGGGCGGTGCACCATTCTATGATGACGCACCCGGTATTGCAGGAACGGACCTTTGTCTGCGGCTCTCTTGGAAAGACCTACCATACCACCGGATGGAAAATTGGCTACTGCCTGGCGCCAAAAGCCCTCTCAAAGGAATTTCGACGAATTCATCAGTACATCACCTTTAGTACCGTTACGCCCATGCAGTATGCGCTGGCTGATTTTCTAAAATTGCCAGAGCATTACGAGCAGTTGGGGGCTTTTTACCAGCGGAAACGGGATCGGTTCAACGAGGCCTTGAAAGCCTCCCGGTTTACGTTCACCCCATCCAAGGGAAGTTTTTTTCAAATCGTTTCGTACCGAGCGATTACGGACGAATACGATTACGATCTGGCAATCCGCCTGACAAAAGAAATCAAGGTTGCCTCGGTGCCCGTTTCCGTGTTTTATGCAGATAAAAAAGACGACAAATTACTTCGGTTTTGTTTTGCCAAGGACGATGAGATACTGGATAAGGCCGGAGAGATACTTTCCAAACTTTAACGATTGATTGCATGCTCAAATTAGGTTTTGTAAGCGCCATTTTGGCGGAAAATAGTTTTGAAGAAGTCATTGATTTTGCTGCGGCAGCCGATTTTTCCTGCGTGGAAATCATGTGTTGGCCTAAAGGAAAGGCGGAAAGGCGCTACGCCGGGGTCACGCATATCGATGTGGCGGCCCTGGACGAATCGCAAATCGACCACCTGCGGACCTACCAGCGGGAAAAGGGCGTTTTTGTATCCGGACTCGGCTATTATCCCAACCCATTGGATCCGGATGATCGCAAAGCGGAAGTAGCACTTTCGCATATTCTGGCGGTGATCGACGGGGCGGAAAAGCTGGGAATCCCCGTGGTAAACACCTTCGTCGGTCGGAATCCATCGCTTACGATCGAGGATAATCTGAAACTATTTGCCGAACGGTTTCCTGCGGTCGTTCGTCATGCTTCCAAAAAAGGTATTCGCATTGGGATTGAAAATTGTCCCATGTTTTTCACAAACGATGAATGGCCCGGTGGGAAAAACCTGGCTATTTCTCCTGCCGTTTGGGAGAAAATGTTTACCCATATTCCCGATCCGAATTTCGGATTGAATTACGATCCGTCCCATTTGGTGTGGATGCAAATGGATCCCGTTCAGCCGATTTACGAGTTTCGGGAGCGCTTGCATCACATTCACTTAAAGGATGTCAAACTCTATCCGGAGAAACTTAATCGCGTCGGCATTCTGGCGAATCCATTGGAGTACCATTCTCCCAAAATCCCAGGTCTGGGAGATGTTCCCTGGGGAAGGTTTTTTGCAGCGTTGACCGACGTGGGTTATCGGGGGCCTTGTT
Source organism: Cyclobacterium xiamenense (assembly GCF_009467825.1). Lineage (GTDB taxonomy): Bacteria > Bacteroidota > Bacteroidia > Cytophagales > Cyclobacteriaceae > Cyclobacterium > Cyclobacterium xiamenense. Next base: position 138,334 of record NZ_WIOK01000009.1, read on the forward strand.
GCATTGAGGTGGAAGACAAGGCGTACGAAAAATCCCGCGAAGACATGCGAATGGCTATTTTAACGGCAAGGAATTACCTCCGGCAATACATCCCGTTCGATTAATTAAATGGTGAGTATGCGTGGGTTTGCCTCATCGATTGTCTCTCGGGTCCACTCCTTTTCGTCCTGATCCAGTTTTTCTTTCTCATTTTCCTGACCGTTTGCGGGGCTCAGTTCAAACCGGGCGTACATGGGAAAATGGTCGGAAGAGATTGAGGGAAGGCGTTTGATTTGTTTCAATACGAAATGCCTGGAAAGAAATATGTGGTCCAATGGCCACCGGAGCATCGGGTGTTTTGCGTGGAAGGTGTTAAAAAATCCCCTACCCTTTCGGGGGTCTAGCAGGCCGCTGATCTTTTGGAAAAGCCGGGTAGTGCGGGACCAGGCCACGTCGTTGAGGTCACCAAAGACCAAAACCGGCAGTTCCGCGTTTTTCACGTTTTTCCCGACGATCAGTAATTCCGCATCCCGTGGTACAGAAGTGTCGCTTTCACTGGGACTTGGGGGTTCCGGATGCAGGCAATGAATTTGGACTTTTTTCCCGGAGGGAAGGACTGCTTCCGCGTGAATCGAAGGAATGTCGGCTTTTACCAGGTAGTGTACCTTTACGTTTTCCAGGGCCAGGTTGGCATACAAATGCATGCCATATTGATTGTCCAGCGGAATTTTGACCTGTTGGGGATATTCGGGTTGCAAAACCTCCAGCTGCTTTTCCCACCAGGCATCTGACTCCAGGGTTAAAACGAGGTTGGGTTCGTAGCGACGAACCAGTGAGATCAGCTTATCCGCCTCCCGGTTCGGCGTATATACATTACTAACCAGGAGGGAAATTTCGTCTTTGGTAGCTTGCTTGGTACTGCTCTGAACCTCTTTACCTGAAAAAACGGTGTAAGGGAAGATTTTTCGCGCCTGAAAGAAAAAACTGGCGACCACTCCGGAGAGTAAGAGTAAGTTCCAGAGATCGGTGTTCAGGTAGGGAATGAAAAACAGGACCAGGGTAACAAACGCGAGGAATAGCAATTGCAACCGAGGGAAGTCAAACATGCGTACCGACCAGTGGCCCAGTTTCAGTTTGCTGGCAATCACGGCCACCATACCAAAGGCGGCGAGGAAGATTTTGATAAGATTCAGGGCTAGTTCCATGCTCAAAAGTAGTTTAACTAATCCGGTGGCGAGAACTTTATTTCCAAATAAAACACAATATATACGAAAGGGGTAGATTTATTTCTAATTTTAAGCAAGAAATCAACGAAAAAATCCGATGACTTTTTTGAAAGCTTTTTTCAGGCGGGAGTTCGAAGCCCGTGGCCTGGACATGTCCAACGAACCGTTTATTCAGGCGCTTGAAATTGCCTTGCATACAAACAAATCGCTGTTTCTCACCGGAAGGGCAGGTACCGGAAAGACCACATTTTTGCATACGCTGCGGCGGATCAACACTAGCAAAAACACAGTAGTGGTAGCACCTACCGGGGTAGCTGCCATTAATGCCAAGGGAAAAACCATCCACAGTTTTTTTAAGATTGACCCAAGACAGCTGTTTTTACCGGGGGACCCCCGGTTACAGCCAAAAGCCAGCGGCTCCAGTGGGTCAATTTTCGATACTTTTCGGTATTCCAAGAGCCGGCTCAGCCTCATCAAAAACCTGGACCTACTCGTCATCGATGAAATATCCATGGTACGGGTAGAATTACTAGACGTGCTGGATCAGGTGCTGCGCCTGTTCCGAAGGAAAAGGCATCTGCCCTTCGGTGGCGTTCAGTTGCTCCTGATAGGGGATCCGTTCCAACTACCTCCGGTGGTTAGGGAAAACGATTGGTCCCTGCTTTCTTCTCACTACGAGACGCGTTTTTTTTTCAGTTCGCATGCGTTTCAACAGTTGCAGCCCTACCACATCTCCCTGAAAAAAATCTACCGACAGAAGGACGAGGTTTTCAAGGATTTGCTGAACCGGATTCGGGAAAGCCGGCATACCTACGAAGACATCACATTCTTAAACCAGCGGGCCGCGGCGTATCGGTTCGACCTACTTGACGAGGGTTACATCATGTTGGGTACCCACAACCACTCCATTCGCCAAATCAATCAACAAAAACTGGACATGCTAGAAACGGAAGAGCGCCTGTATTCGGCAAGTCTGGAAGGGGATTTTCCGCCTACCATGGCCCCTTTTGATCCCATCGACCTTACACTCAAAGTGGGGGCGCAGGTGATTTTCATGAAAAACAACCCGGAGAAAAAGTACTTCAACGGGATGATCGGTAAGGTGGTCGAAATGGAGGAAAACAAAGTCACGGTAGAAAACAACGAGGGGGCCCTACTGGAAGTGGAGCGGGAAGTCTGGGAACACGTGGATTTTACCTTTGATGAAAAAGAGGGCAGGGTTCACGCGGAGGTGATCGGCAAGTTTACCCAGTTTCCGCTGAAGCTTGCCTGGGCCATTACGGTTCACAAAAGCCAGGGACTTACCTTTGACAAATGCATCGTTGACATCGGACGCTCCTTTGAAGCCGGACAAGTTTATGTAGCCCTCAGCCGTTGTACCAGCCTGGAGGGCCTGGTATTGCGGGCACCTATAGGCATGCAGAGTGTAAAAGTAAGTCAGGACAGCTTGAATTTTAGCTTGCAGCGGCAGGAGGAGTCGCAGATTGAAGAAGAGTTGAAAGAGCAACGGGCCTTTGCTTCCCTCCCCTTTGCCTTTGATGCCTACAGAAAGGGAGATCTTTCGACAGCAAAGGCCATTTTCCAGGAAGTACAACGGATTCATGATATCACGGTGTATGCGAAATGGAAGCAATTTCAACAACTTAGACCCTGGCTGGACATGCGTCAAACGCAAAAAAAGTCGTCCTAATTCCCTGACGCTAAGCAGGTCGGATAAAATTTTTTTCCAAAACCTCTTGTTAAATACATTTTAAATATATAAATTTGTATTTGACAGCAATAAAAATGTTTTTAGATATTTTTAAAAAGGAGGGGCTTTGGAACGGTTTAAACAGCGAAAAAAGTTTTTGGTAGGCGTATTGTTATTCGCAATAGGGTTGGTTTTTTTTAACCCAGGCGAAGGCTTGGCGCAATTGGCCTGCGAGGGCACGCTGCCGGTTAATTTTGGCAGACCTTGGGTTCGGCCGCCCGACAACTGGGATGGGTACGTTTTTCAATTGGATACGGCGTACCGGCCACAAAATGACTGGAACAGGGATTTCAGGGGACTTTCCGGCGCTAACCGTAAATACAAAGGCTATTTGCTACGCGATGGAACGCACTTTTTGTCTACCGCAAGTCTTGCTTTTGATACGCAGTTTTCGGACTATAGCGTGGATGGTTTCAGCAGGGACCTTGATTTTTTTCCAACGGGTATCAGCCAAACAGTCGGTGGAGGCTGTGACACGCAGCTTTCCTATTTTGGCGTAATTCTGCGTAGCAGAAAGACGATCTCTGAGCCCGGAATTTACCGGGTACGCGTGGGAAGCGACGACGGTTCCTTTTTTCGCATGTTTGAAAATGGAACGGTTTCGGATCTGACCCCCGACGTCAATGGAGACCCGGTGACACATGACAACTGGTACAAGGACGGCAGCGACGGTTTGTACAATTTTGTCTATTCCCAAAACATCCGGAATTACTACATTCCCTTCGAGGGAGGCGAATCCGTGTGGATGGACCTGCATTATTACGAGAAAGAGGGGAACAACCGGCTAAGTTTTGATTTTGAATTGTATTTTGGTCCGGGAGAGATTGCCAATCCCGGGAATGCAGCCGGAGTGCGGTCGTATTGCGGCATCGCGCCTGATCCGGAGGCGTTTGAATCGCTGGGTCCGGCCGTATTTGCCGAAGGATCTGAGCCAACCTATCAATGGGAATACACGACTATTGCCAACCCGACGGAATCCGATTGGATTCCCATACCGGGCGCCACGGGTCTTACCTACGACATCCCCCAATACGATATGTCTACTCCAGCCAATGCCTGGACAGGTACCCGGTATTTTCGCCGGAGGGCAGAGAACGAGGTGATTGATGGTGAGGGAAATACACAGGTGAATGCCTTTGCCTCCAATGTACTGGAGGTAACCATCGACATAATCGCTGATTTGGATCAGGAGGAATACGGTATCAATGAATGGATCGGACACATTTATTCCGGCATCAAAAATTACGATTCTCAGGACTACCTGGGCCGAATGACGGAAAATGCGGTATTCGTACAGGACTTTGATTTCAATGGCTTACCCTCCTCTCCGGTTACATTCACGCCCGATTACGGTTGTCCTTTTCTGACCGATCGGTTTTCGGTGCGGTACAAGATGCGGTTGGACGTAGAACCGGGGACGTTGAATTTCGCTGTGCGGGCGGACGATGGGTTTCGGTTGAGTCTGGATGGTGGCCTGACCTGGATGCTATCCGGGCAGTGGGAATCCGGTGGAAGCACGGCCATGGAATACACTGCGCAAGTTGATATTCTGGCAGGTATCGACCAGTTGGAAATGGTACTGGAATACTACGAGAATACCGGGGCGAATACCCTTGATTTTGAGTACGAATTCGTGAGTTTGGTTTTGCCTTTGCACTGGGGTCGGTTTGAAGGCAACGCTTGCGGACAAAGTAACTGCCTAACATGGGAAACCCTGCAGGAAAAGAACACCAGTCATTTTATCATTGAGCGTTCGGCTGACGGTGCTGACTGGACGGCGCTGGAAGAAACGGTCCCCTCCAGGGGCAACTCGAATGGACGTGTGCAGTACCGGGCGACGGATACTGCGTTTGCGTCCGAGTGGACGTATTACCGAATCAAGCAGGTGGATAACGATGGCGCATTTGGGTATTCCGAGGTGATTCGCGTGGCCAATAGCCCGGAAAGCAGAATTATCCGTCCATTTCCGAATCCCACGGTAGATTTTATACATGTCGGGCTGCCCGGAGAAGTGTACCAGGTTACGTTGAGCAGCAAAGATCAGCGGATTCACCAGGGTGCACCGTTGATGGAACGCACCGAAGAGGGCTACGTCATCGACATGCGCATGTATCCAGGAGGCATGTATTTTCTGACCTTTCAGACCGATACTGGCGCAAAGACCTTCAAAGTAATCAAACGGTAGGTCGATATCGGGAACGGATTTTATCCGAACATTTTGTCATTTGTGGGGTTGGGTTGGTATCTTTGCAAGTTATGGGAGCAAGCAGTACCGAGAACACTTCTACACTGGAGAATCTAGATCCGAAGTCCTTTATCATCATAAAAAATGCCCGGGTTAATAACCTCAAAAGCCTGAGTCTGGCCATCCCAAGAAACAAGCTGGTGGTGGTCACTGGGCTATCTGGCTCCGGAAAATCCTCCCTGGCGTTCGATACGCTTTTTGCAGAAGGGCAGCGCATGTATGTAGAGAGCCTAAGCTCTTATGCGCGGCAGTTTTTGGGCCGCATGGAAAAACCGGAAGTTGAGTACATCAAGGGGGTATCACCGGCGATTGCGATTCAGCAAAGCGTAAACACCAAAAACCCCCGGTCGACTGTGGGTACCACCACCGAAATATACGATTACCTGAAATTGCTGTTTAGTAGAATCGGGAAAACCTATTCTCCCGTCAGCGGTGAGGAGGTAAAACACCACACAGTCACCGATGTGGTGGATTACATCCATTCCTTTGCGGAAGGTACGCGTGTACTAATCAGTTGCCCACTACACCTGGTATTTGGGAGGGACACGGGAAAAGAGTTGGAAATTCTACTCCAGAAAGGGTTCACCCGGGTGCTGATTGATGGAGAAGCTTTTTTCGTGGAAGAATTGCTGGAAAAGGAGGCCTTACCCGAGGGGGCGTACGAGATCCTCATAGACCGGATATCCGTCTATCTGGACGACGAAGACAACCAATTCCGGATAGCGGATAGCGTGCAGACCGCATTCTTTGAGGGACACGGCAGTTGTGTGGTGATGGTTCCCGAACAGGGGCGAAGGACTTTCAGCGATAAGTTTGAGTTGGATGGCATTCGATTTGAGTTGCCCTCGGTTAATTTTTTCAGTTTTAATAACCCTTACGGTGCTTGCCGGACCTGTGAGGGGTTTGGCTCGGTGCTCGGAATCGACCCAGATTTGGTCATTCCGGACAAGAGCCTGTCGGTTTTTGAGGGAGCGATTGCTCCCTGGAGGGGCGAGACGACCAAAAAGTGGGTAGAACCGCTTTTAAAAAACGGGATTAAATTTGATTTCCCGATTCATCGGCCTTACGAAGATTTAGACGAAAGGGATAAGGCGCTTTTATGGACCGGAAATTCTTATTTTCAAGGGTTAAACGATTTTTTTGCCTTCATCGAAAGTAAGCTGCACAAAATCCAGTACCGGGTAATGCTGTCCAGATTCAGAGGACGGACCACCTGCCCGGACTGCAAAGGTACCCGCATACGCAAGGATGCTTCGTATGTAAAAATCAGCGGTAAGTCCATTACCGATCTGGTTTTGCTGCCCATAGACAAGTGTCTGACATTTTTTGAGGAGCTGAAATTGGACGAGAGCGATCAACAGGTAGCACAGCGCCTGCTGAAAGAAATTTCTAACCGGCTTCATTACCTGGATCAGGTAGGTCTGGGATACCTTACGCTAAACCGGTTAACCGGATCGCTTTCCGGAGGTGAATACCAGCGAATCAAGCTGGCCACTTCGCTGGGCAGTGCGCTAGTTGGTTCGATGTACATTCTGGATGAGCCCAGCATAGGGTTGCATCCCAGGGACACAGAACGCCTCATTGCTGTACTAAAGTCGCTTCGGGATTTGGGCAATACCGTGATTGTGGTGGAGCACGAAGAGAAAATCATTCGTGCAGCCGATCAGGTAATTGATATCGGTCCGGATGCCGGTGTGCATGGGGGCGAATTGGTTTTTCAGGGCAATTTGGACGAACTGTTGGCCGCCGGAAACACCCACACTTCCCGCTACATCAGTGGTCTGGAATCCATCAGTCACAAGACGGAAAACAGAACATGGAAGGAATATATTTTAATCCGGGGTGCGAGGGAAAACAACCTGAATAACATCACCGTAAAGGTCCCGCTTGGGGTATTGACCGTAGTAACCGGGGTTAGTGGTTCTGGAAAGTCCACATTGGTGAAAAAAGTGCTGTATCCTGCTTTGGGAAAAATCCTGGGGACGGTATCGGACGAATCGGGTAAGTTTGAAAAATTGGAGGGCGATTTTCGAAAGATAACCCGGGTGGAGTTTGTCGACCAGAATCCCATTGGGAAATCTTCCCGGTCCAATCCGGTGACCTATGTAAAAGCATACGACGGTATCCGGGCCTTGTTTGCGGATCTGCCGCTTTCCCGCCAACGAGGTTACAAACCAGCGTTTTTTAGTTTTAACGTAGATGGAGGTAGGTGTGAAGCCTGTCAGGGAGAAGGGACACAAAAGATTGAGATGCAGTTCATGGCGGATATCTACCTGACCTGTGAGTCCTGTAAGGGAAAACGTTTCAAAAATGAGATCCTGGATGTGACTTACCAGGAAAAAAACATAGCGGATGTATTGGCGATGAGCATCGACGAAGCCATGGATTTTTTTGAAGGGAAAACCGCCATCATTCAGAAATTGCAACCCCTGCAGGAAGTGGGCTTGGGTTACATCGGTCTGGGGCAATCTTCCAATACCCTAAGCGGGGGCGAGGCACAACGCGTAAAGTTAGCCTCCTTTTTAGGAAAGGGGGAAACGAAGGCCAAAGATCGTATCTTATTTATTTTTGATGAGCCCACCACTGGGCTTCATTTTCACGACATCAAAAAGCTGTTGCATTCGATTAATGCGTTAATTGATCAGGGACATACGGTATTGATCATCGAGCACAATACCGAAGTGATCATGGCTGCAGATTGGGTGATTGACCTGGGTCCGGAAGGTGGAGACAAAGGCGGAACGGTCACCTTTGAGGGCGTACCCGAAAAATTGATGCAGGAAATTGAAAATCATACCGGACGGTATCTGTCCCAGCTGAATAAGGAATCCCGGGTATAAATTCGGTCTTGGTTTATTTTCAGACGTTTTCGATTCCCTGACTACTGCCCCACTGCAGGATTGCTTTTTTTCCGCAGCAGTGATTCAACCAGTAGGTTGGCAACGACTTTCAAATCCCAACGGTACTAGCGTGCATCCCGATCCGGGGCTGCTTTTTGCCGAGAGATTTTTTGTGCGTATTCCTACACCGTTTTAACCGGGTGCGGCAACTATCTACCTTCTCTGGTATTGGGCTTTCAATTATTAAAAAATAAAAGTAATTTACCGATTCGAATGGTATACCGAGTCGGTGTACCGCCGAATTACATACACTAATTGTAGCTATTCTTAGCAAGTTCCATGGTAGATAGAGTAAGGAGAATCACTTTTTTGGGCGCCATCGTTGCCGTGCTTGTTATCGGCAGTGCCTATCAGGTAGAAGAAGCGTTTGAGCCGTATACGCAGGAAATCCCCGGTACGGGAAAGTCCTTTTCCCTGGTTCCGATCCCGGAAGGATCCTTTCGGATGGGAAGCAATGCGGGAGATCCGGACGAAAGCCCGGTGCATGAAGTAAAAATTGATCCATTTTGGATGGCCTCACACGAGGTCACCTGGGACTTGTTTGAATTGTTTTTGGACAAGGGATTTGAGGCGTCGACCAGTGAAGGTCCCCTGACTCCTGAGGTAGACGGACTTACCAGGCCCTCCATTCCCTACCTGGACATGACCTTTGGCATGGGGAAGGAAAACAAACCGGCCATTGCCATGACGCAATACGGAGCGATTCAGTTTTGCCGCTGGCTGTATCTGAAGACCGGTGTCTTTTTCCGTCTCCCTACAGAGGCAGAATGGGAGTACGCTGCGAGAGCGGGTACTGAAACGGACTATTTTTTCGGAGACGACCCGGCCGCATTGGGTACCTATGCCTGGTACGCAGGCAACAGTGAGGGCGTGACCCATACCGTAGGACAGAAGGAGCCAAACCCCTGGGGCCTGTACGACATCTTGGGCAATGTAAACGAGTGGACACAGGATCATTACCAGGCCGATGCCTACGACGCCCGGCAGAAACCGGCCGATAATCCCCTGATTGAATCCGAGGAATTGTATCCCAAAGTGATTCGGGGTGGCAGTTATGACAGCGAGGCCTCGCAGCTGAAAAGTAGCAAACGCTTTGCCAGTACGCCCGAATGGAAACGCATCGATCCGCAAATTCCAAAAAGTCAATGGTGGTTCCCGGAGGCCCCCTTTCTGGGGATGCGGGTCGTACGTCCACTCAATCCTCCAAGTCCGGAGGAAATCGCAGAATATTTCGGTAAATTACCAGAAGAAGACTATTAATAATCTAACTCAAAATGCAATGAAAGTCAAGAATACCAACCAAAGAAGGGATTTCATCAAAACGTCCGCCGTTCTTACCGGTGGAGCCATGCTCAGTCCATTCAGCCTTCCAGGCGCCTACGCCGCTGGGGAAGACGCCATCAAGATTGCTGTTATCGGTTGTGGTGGCCGGGGTACCGGAGCCGTTTTCCAGGCCTTCGAGACGGGACACAACATCAAACTAGTCGCCATGGCCGATGCCTTCAAAGATCGGTTGGACCAAAGTTACGAGCGAATTTTCAAGAAATACGGCAAGGACAAAGTAGTGGTGCCGGAAGAAATGAAGTTTGTGGGTTTTGACGGATACAAACATGCCATGAAAGAGGCCGATGTGGTCATCATCGCCACGCCTCCCGGTTTTCGTCCCGATCACTTTGAGGAGGCCGTCAAACAAGAAAAGCAGATATTCATGGAAAAACCCGTCGCAACCGATGCGGTCGGCATTCGACGGGTATTGGCCGCAGCAGAAATCGCTAAAGCCAAAAAGCTAAACGTGGTCGTGGGCCTGCAGCGGCATTACCAGGACAACTACATTCAAACCATCGAACGCATTCACAACGGGGCCATTGGCGACATTATCGGTGGCCAGGTGTTTTGGAACGATGGGGGTGTCTGGGTACGCGAGCGACAGCCCGGACAGACTGAAATGGAATACCAAATGCGAAACTGGTATTATTTTAATTGGCTTTGTGGCGATCACATTACCGAGCAGCACGTGCACAACATCGATGTAGCCAACTGGGTAAAAAATGGCTACCCCGTGAAGGCCGAGGGAACTGGCGGAAGAACCGTTCGTAGAGGAAAAGATCACGGAGAAATTTTTGACCACCACGTGGTCTTGTTTACCTACGAAGATGGGACCGTTATTCACAGCGAATGCCGTCATTTTCCAGGGGCAACCAACAGAGTAGACGAGAGTTTTCAGGGGACTTCTGGTAAAGCATACATGAACGCCGGGCATGTGGGAAGGCTGAGTGACTACAAAGGCAATAGCTTGTACGACCACGATGGAAAAGGAAACGCCAATCCCTACCAGGTAGAGCACGACCTGTTGTTTGCCGCCATTGTCAAGGGTGAATACAAGTTTGCCGACGCGGAAAACGCCGCCAAGAGTACCATGAGTTCCATTCTCGGGAGGTACGCCACCTATTCTGGAAAAGTGGTGACCTGGGATGAAGCAATTAATTCGAACATTAATCTCATGCCGGAAACGCTGGCCTGGGATGCCACACCCAAGGTGGTGCCTAACGAGGATGGGTACTACGCATTTGCTGTTCCTGGACAAACCAATGTAGTATAAGCCGATGAAACGAAGGAAATTCATACAAAACGTATCGCTGGGAACAGCCGCTGCCGGCCTGACGGGCATGGGAACATTGAACGCTGCACAGTCCGGTTTTCGGGAGGCTGACGAACCCTTTAACCTGGACTATGCGCCCCATTTCGGCATGTTTAAACAGCACGCGGGAGAGGATCTTTTGGATCAAATAACCTTCATGCACGAAAGGGGTTTTCGAAGCCTGGAAGACAACGGCATGATGGGCAGAACGCCCGAGATGCAGGAGAAGATCGGTAATCATTTGGCCAAATTGGGCATGACCATGGGGGTTTTTGTACTAAACAAAGGCGGAAATGGGGCCAACACACTGGCTGCAGGGAAAAAGGAACACGTAGATATCTTTTTGGAAGGTTGTAGAAAAGCGGTGGAAGTAGCCAAAAGGGTCAATGCGAAATGGACGACCGTGGTACCGGGGGATTACCAGCGAAACCTGCCCCTGGACATTCAGACGGCCAACGTCATCGAGGCCCTCCGAAAAGGAGCGGAGATTTTGGAGCCACACGGCTTGACCATGGTTCTCGAGCCTTTGAGTGATACCCCAAACTTGTTTTTACGGTATTCTCCACAGACTTACATGATTTGCAAAGGCGTGAATAGTCCGAGTTGCAAGATCCTCTACGATATTTACCATCAGCAAAAAAACGAGGGGCACCTGATTACCCTTATGGACATGTGCTGGGAGGAAATCGCCTACATTCAGATCGGTGACAACCCGGGTAGAAAAGAACCGGGAACCGGAGAGATCAATTACCAGAACGTATTTAAATTTATCTACGATAAAGGATTTAAAGGTGTTTGCGGGATGGAACACGGCAATTCCATGCCGGGTAAAGAGGGGGAAGCAGCGGTAATTGCTGCCTACCGGAAAGCGGACAGCTTTCTTTAAGTGATAGAGCACCGAAAAAAATAAAAAAAGGGCAGCCGTTAAGACGCTGCCCTTTTTTTATTAGGCCACCAGGCCCTTTCGTTTTAAGATGGTTTCAACGAATTTGATTTCGTTTTGGGAATTAAATATTTTGAAGGGCAAATGAATGAATTGTGCCTTGGATAAGACCAGGATGTACGCCTGATCCTTTATTTGGGCTTTTTTTATCATTTCCCATTTAATGGGCATCCCTTGTTTGCTGTTTATTTTCATCATCACCTGCCGGCTGTCAATCTCGTAGGAAAGTTTTTCAAACATCACTTTGTTTTGTTCCATTTGGGTGACTCCGGCAAACTGGATCACCCAAAAAAGCCAATACAAGGCATAGGCAAGCAGGGCCATGCTGATCCACCACCAGGAAGCAATCCAAAAATACCCGCAAGCGATAGCAACCGCAATCAGTGCCACCCACCATTGTTCCTTGAATATGTTTACCAATCCTTGCTTGATATAGGTACCTGTTTCCAGTTTGTATTTCTTAGTTTTGACAATCATGTTATGCTTTTACTTTTTGATCCGCAAATATCCTATGTTATCACTTAGATAGCAAGTTAATTTGGTTTCCCTTTCTATTTTTATTTTTTTCCAACATTGCCCCCAATCTCATGGTTAACTTGTTGATTTATTAAAATTTATATTGTAATTTGATTGGAAATCTTTGGATATGATGAGTAGCCTGGTAATCGATTTGGTCTTGTGCGGTGTGGCCTACGTAGTGTTAATTTATTTCGTTGCCACCTTAACCAAAGCCAAAATCAACAAAAACCGAAGAAATAACGACGATGATGGAGACGGTGGCGTGGAAGATTTCACCCCGCCAAAAATCGACCTACCCCCAGGGATCGTGTGGCCCTCCGAGGACAAGGATAAAACGAAAAAACCGGTTGTCTTTTAGTTAGTCTGCTGGGCTGCAGTTCTTGCAGGTCCCCTGAATAAGCAAGCTCATTTCCCGAGGCTTGTATCCTTTCGGTAAATTTAACTTTGGTAGAGCGATTTCTTCCAGACAGTTGGTGTCGCCGCATACCTCGCATTTAAAATGTACGTGCTCGTGATCGTGGTGGGGCAATGCGGGACTGTGGTTGCACAGGGCATATTTTGCCGCGCCGGTATCGTCCAGCACTTTGTGGATCAGGTCATTTTCTAAAAACGTTTTTAAGGTGCGGTAAATCGTTACCCGGTCAAAGTTTTCCTTAAGGGCCTCCTCCAAGTCGGAATGAGAAAGGGCAACCTGTCTCCCGAGAAACGTATCCAGCACATCCCGCCTGCAACTCGTTACGCGCAAATTATTTTCCTTTAATATTTCTGCTGTCTTCAGTGTCATCACTTCCGGATTGATGCAATTTAATTTTTCTAAGCGGTTTCTAGCTGTAGAACCGCGGTTTTCTAAGAAAAATTCCCAATCTCTCGCGGCGCTACCTGGGATTTTGGACTCATTTCATTTTTTTCCAACCCCTAAATACCAAAACACCTCCAATGACAGAAACAACGGTTGCGGTGACTGCGGGTAGCGTCTCGCCGTATATCCAAAATCCAGCCGCAAACAACGCAGCGTATACCATAATGGAACCGATGAGCATTAATCCGATTTCCATGGGGAGTTGACCGACCTCTTCTTTCTCCTCGGGGTATTTGGCCAGTAGGTTTTTCCAGCCCCAGCTTGCGGGACGTACCTTCCTGTAAAATGCAAGCAGTACCGTATCGTCTTCCGGCTTGGTCAACAAGGTGACCGACACCCAGGTGATGGTGGTCAGGGTGACGCCAAATAGCAATTTCAGGTAAGCCATGTCATCCGGAATGGGCCAATAGCCTAGTTTGTTGTGGATGGACTCAAAATAGATGGCCACCAGGAAAGAAACAACCATGGCGGAAATTTCGGTATAGGCATTTATCCTCCACCAAAACCAGCGAAGGATAAATATTAGACCGGTACCCGCACCAATCTGCAATAAGATGTTGAATGCCTCCAGGGCATTGGAAAGGACGGTGGCCAGCAAGGCTGCCAGCACCATCAGGCCCACCGTAGAAAGCCGACCTACGGCCACCAATTCTTTGTCGGAGGCGGTGGGTTTTACAAAACGAGCGTAAAAATCATTTACCACATAGGAAGACCCCCAGTTCAAGTGGGTGGAAAGGGTGGACATGACCGCCGCAATCAACGAAGCCAGCACCACACCAATGAGTCCGGTAGGCAGGAAGGTCAGCATCGCTGAGTAGGCCAAATCATCACCGAGTTTCCCGGCTTCGATGTTGGGAAAGGCCTCTTGCATGTCGCTCAATTGTGGAAATATAATCAGCGAAGAAAGGGCAATGATAATCCAGGGCCAGGGTCGTATGGCATAATGGGTGATGTTGAATAGCAATGTCGCTCCTATCGCGTTCTTCTCGTCTTTGGCAGAAAGCATCCGCTGGGCAATGTAGCCCCCTCCTCCCGGCTCAGCTCCGGGATACCAGGTCGCCCACCACTGCACCGCCAGGGGCATGATAAACAGTGGGATCAACAAGTTCCAGTCACTGAAGTCCGGAATAATGTTTAGTTTGTCGGATACATTGGGGTGGGTAAGTAAGTTGTTTAAACTACCGATTTCGGGCAGGTTGACCACATAGATGGCCGCTCCAAACGCTCCCGCCATGGCGATGAAAAACTGAAAAAAATCGGTTAATAAAACGCCCTTCAAACCGCCAAGGGAACTGTAAATTACGGTTACTACCGAGACAATCAATAGTGTTTCCCAGGAGCTGAGTCCCAGCATCACGCCAAATATTTTAATGGCTGCCAGGGAGACCGTGGCCATGATGACCACGTTGAAAAAGACACCCAGGTATAAAGCCCGGAATGCCCTCAAAAAGGCAGCGCCCTTTCCCCCGTACCGCAATTCATAAAATTCCAAATCCGTGGTTACCTCCGACCTTCTCCACAACTTCGCATAGACAAACACCGTCAGCATACCGGTCAATAAAAAGGCCCACCAGACCCAGTTACCCGAAACCCCGTTTTTCCGGACGATGTCGGTCACCAGATTGGGTGTGTCGGCCGAAAAGGTGGTTGCGACCATACTTACCCCCAACAGCCACCAGGGCATGTTTCTTCCGGAAAGAAAAAATTCCTTGGCATTCTTTCCCGCTGTTTTGGAGGCAAAGACGCCGATTAGCATGGATATGACAAAAAATGAAATGATTATTGCCCAATCGATGATTGAAATATTCATGGTGAATTTGGATTAAGATGGTTTGTTGGTCCGGGTTCCGAACCGAAGTTCGACCACAAAAGGTTTTGGTAAAATTTTTCTAAATAAATAAAACTTTTTCAATTATTTTAAATAATCAGGGAAAATTTTCGCTTGGATGAAAATCAATCCCTTTTCCGGTACGGATGCGCCCGGTCGGGTAAATATAATCTCTTTCGTGTATATATAGCTAAAAGAATTGTAATTTTACCCCTATAAACTGGAAAAATCGGTAAAATAAATCGGTGAATACCGAACCAAAAACGACTATGAATGAATCGGTATTGGATGCGTTGAAAGCAGCCTACGGATGGGAAACGGATCAAATCAAACATCGCAGATTCGGATCGGGTCACATTCACAAGACCTATCTGCTCACTGTAGACGGTCAGGTCTATATTTTGCAGGAGTTTAACGACAAGGTATTTTCCCTTCCGGAACGCATCTCAGGTAACCTGGCCTACCTCATGGAGCAGTTTGATCCAGGCCAACTCCCCTTTGCGCTGCCCATGCCCGTTACCAACCGGGAAGGTAGTTTCCTCACCCGGCTGGACGGAGGCCTCTTTCGCCTATTCCCCTTTGTGAGTGGCATTACCCGGGATGCCATCGATCAACGGGGACAAGCAAAAATTGCCGCCGAGGCGTTTGCACGTTTTATTCAGGTCTTTCTTCCGGCAGACGCCGGACAACTCAAAGATACCATTCCCCATTTTCATGATTTGGAAAAACGGTATCGGCAGTTTGATACCGCACTGCTGCACCCGAAGGTGTCCCTGGATCGCGTTACCAAAGAAATGATTGATTTTTACCGGGAAAAGAGCGAGCTGGTGGATAAATACCTGTACTACCGTTCCCAACTTCCCCTACGCGTCACGCATAACGACACAAAAATCAACAATTTGATATTTGCCGAAAACCTAGAACGGGTAAATGCGCTTATAGATTTGGACACCATCATGGCCGGGTTTGTGTTTTTTGATTTTGGCGATCTGGTGCGGACGGTAGCCTGTACCCGGGATGAATCCTCGATGGAATGGGACACTATCGACGTGGATATGGTAAAATACGAGGGGCTTCTGGAAGGGTTTTATACGGTGTTGGCTGGAGAAATCGGGAGTGAGGAATTGGAATCCTTGCCTTTTGGCGGGGAAATGATGACCTTGATCATGGGCGTTCGTTTTTTGACCGATCACCTAAATGGAAACGTCTACTACCAGGTGCAGTACCCCGAGCAGAACCTGCACCGGGCACAAAACCAGGCAGCATTGCTTGATGCGTTGATCGGAAAACGAGCGGCCATAAACGCTCTGGAAGAAAAGTTAAGGAATGAATTATCGTTGTAACCACCTGCCAAACCGCGTAAACCTTGTCCGGATTTTTTGATACCAAAATCGAATTCCTGAAGGGAGTAGGACCTCAAAAAGCAGCTTTGCTGAATTCGGAGCTGAATATCTTCACTTTTGGTGAACTGCTTCAACACTATCCGTTTCGGTACGAGGATCGAACCCGGTTTTACAAAATTAGGGAAATTCAGGCGGACCTTCCACTGGTGCAGGTCGTCGGGAAGGTTCTGTCGGTTCAGTCTATTGGTGAGGGAAGGAAAAAACGGCTTGTGGCCCAGTTTGCCGATGAAACAGGGATCATCGAACTCACCTGGTTTAAGGGACTGAGTTGGGTCAGCAAGAAATTAGTAAAGGGAGTTCCCCTGGTGGCCTTTGGAAAGCCGCAGCGCTTTGGTAGCAAGTTCAGCATGGCACATCCGGATTTGGAGCCGCTAGGTGGGACTGTGGATCAGGCGCCGTTTTTTCAGCCGGTCTATCCCACCACCGAGAAGCTCAGGCACCGCTTTCTGGATAGCAAAGGCCTCTCGCGAATGTTAAAAGGGCTGCTTCCCCTTGCCCTGCCCAAACTCCCGGAAACCCTTCCTGCAGCCCTCATTGAGTCGCTGGCATTGCTACCAAAGAGGGACGCGATCCGTGAGATTCATTTTCCCTCCGGAAGCGATTCCTTACGAAAGGCCATGCACCGGTTGAAATTCGAAGAGTTTTTCTTTTTGCAGTTGCGCCTATTAAAGCTTAAGCTGGCTCGAACCGAAAAATACAAGGGAAGGGTTTTGGATCAAACGCGGTTGCTTACCCGTTTTTACCACGATATTCTGCCCTTTCAGCTTACCAACGCGCAGAAGAAGGTGATCCGCGAAATATACAACGACTTGAAATCCGGCTTGCAGATGAACCGGTTGGTGCAGGGAGACGTGGGTTCCGGCAAAACCATTGTGGCATTTATTTGCCTATTGGTGGCGGTGGATTCCGGGTACCAGACCTGCCTGATGGCCCCTACCGAAATTCTCGCCAATCAGCACTACGAGGGCTTGATGCCCTATGCCCAACAAATGGGGCTGAAGATTGCCTTGCTGACTGGGTCGAGCAGTAAAAAAAAGCGGGAGGAGATACATCGGGACCTGGCCTCGGGAGCATTGCATTTACTGGTGGGCACCCATGCGCTGCTGGAAGATGTGGTAAAGTTTCACCGGCTAGGCTTGGCCATTATTGACGAGCAACACCGGTTTGGAGTCGCACAGCGGGCAAAATTATGGGCAAAAAACGAAGATTTTTATCCCCATGTCCTGGTGATGACGGCCACGCCCATTCCCCGGACCCTTGCCATGACCTTGTATGGAGATTTGGATATCTCGGTGATAGACGAGCTACCGGCCGGACGTAAAGCGATTCAGACCCTGCACCGGTACGACAAGGATCGGCTTCGGGTTTTCGGGTTTTTAAAAAAGCAGATCGAACAGGGCCGGCAGGTGTACATCGTTTACCCGCTGATAGAGGAGTCCGAAAAGAGCGACCTGAAAAGCCTGATGGATGGTTACGAAAGTGTATGCCGGGCTTTTCCCGGATACCCCATCGGGATATTGCATGGCAACATGAAATCGGCTGACAAGGAATACGAAATGAACCGTTTTGTAACGGGCGAAACCAAAATAATGGTGGCTACCACCGTGATCGAAGTGGGTGTCAACGTACCCAATGCCACGGTAATGGTGATCGAAAACGCCGAACGATTTGGATTGTCTCAGTTGCACCAGTTGCGGGGACGGGTTGGCCGGGGAGCCGAGCAATCCTACTGCATCCTGATGAGCAGGTACGAACTGGGCAAGGACAGCCGGCTGCGTTTGGAAACGATGGTTCGGACTTCCAACGGTTTTGAAATTGCCGACGTGGATTTGCGAATTCGGGGTCCGGGGGACCTTTCCGGAACCCAGCAGTCCGGTATAACGGACCTGAAGGTGGCTGATTTGGCCAGGGATGGAGCCATCCTCTCTCAAGCAAGGGAGGCAGCCCGAACGGTATTGGAAAAAGATCCCTATTTACGTTTTCCGGAAAACAAGCCTATTGCCGATCAGCTAGCTCGATTGCGAAAAAATGAGTTGAATTGGAGCAGAATTTCGTAAGGTATTCTTTCTAATGGTGCATATTTAATTGTATTCACTGTAAATTGGTACGTTTTTGGTGTTTTTGTCATAAAGTCAGCTAAGCGATGAAGATAAAAGTAATAATTGGCAGTTTTTTAATTGGGGTTTCGGTGATCGGTTCCTGTGTGCCACAGAAGAAATACCACGAAGTAAACATAAGGAATGCCGAAATGATGCGTTCCTTGAGAGATACCGAAGATCAACTGGATAGTGCGTTCCAAAAACTGGCAGACATGCGGCAGTCGAACGCAGAACTGGAGGAGAATTTGGTAGCCGAACGGCAGGAAAAAGCAGAACTGGAAGCGCGGCTGGATCGGGCCATGTCCACGTCCTCCTCCGTTAGGCAGGAGTTGACAGAAAAGGAGCAGCGCCTGTCGGAGCAGCAACAGCGATTGGATTTGCTCCAAAACCTATTGGACGAGCAGCGTTCGGTGATGGAAAATTTGAAAGCTACGATCGATAAGGCCCTGGTGCAATACCGTTCGGATGAGCTTCAGATCAACGAGCAGGATGGGAAATTGTACGTGTCCTTGCAGGATAAGCTGCTTTTTTCATCGGGTAGTGCTACGGTAAATCAGGATGGGAAGGAAGCACTGGCAAAACTGGCGGTGGTTTTGAACAACAGCCCGGAGATCCAGATTATGGTGGAAGGCCACACGGATTCGGTACCGATACGTGGAAGGTTTGAAGACAACTGGGAATTGAGCACTGCCCGAGCTACGGCGATTGTCCGGCTTCTCACAGGAACCCTCAGTGTGGCGCCCGAGCGGGTCATTGCAGCGGGAAGAAGTTTTTATGAACCCAAGGCATCCAACGAATCGGCAGACGGCCGGGCAAAAAACAGGCGGACAGAAATCATACTGACACCTCGACTGAACGAGTTGTTCCAGCTTCTAAACTAACGAAATCTAAGGCCCATGGACTACAGGTATTACGTGCTGTACAAGCCCTATGGTGTGTTGAGTCAGTTTAGCGGAGAAGGCGAAACCCTGGCTGCACTTGGGGACTTTCCATCCGACGTGTACCCGGTAGGGAGACTGGATAAAGATAGCGAAGGGCTGTTGCTGCTTACCAACGATCCCAGGTTAAACCACCAGCTTTTGGACCCGGTGCACGCGCATGCCCGCACGTACTGGGTTCAGGTGGAAGGGGAAATTTCGGCGCATGCGTTGGAGCAACTGGAGCAGGGGCCATCCATCCGAGTCAAAGGGAAGCGAGTCAAAACAGCGAAAGCGACCGTAAGGCTTCATCCCGAAGCGGGTACCTTATTGCCGGAGCGTCTTCCTCCGATCCGGTACCGCAAGCAAGTTCCCGATACCTGGATAGCCCTTACCCTGACCGAGGGAAAAAACAGGCAGGTACGGAAAATGACCGCAGCGGTGGGGTTTCCTACGCTGCGCCTTGCGAGGTGGGCCATAGAGGGGCTCACGGTGGAGGGCTTTCGGTCGGGAGAGGTAAGGGCCTTTAACGAGGAAGAAGTGTATGCCTTGCTGGGAATTTCCCGGTCTCGGCCGGGTTCCTTTCCAAAAAAACAGTAATATTTGATTCGGGTAGAAAATAAGAAAAGGTTCTGAATTGGGATAAACCATGAATTATTCTAATTTAGGCTTCTATTTTAGCCGGTAGACTTAACCAATTAATTATAACCATAACATATCAGCATGCATCAGGAGAAGATACAGGAAGTCATTCAAGAAGTGAAAAAGATAGTTGTCGGTCAGGACAAGATGGTCAACCGGCTCCTGATCGGCCTGTTTACCAACGGCCACATCTTGCTGGAGGGGGTTCCGGGCCTCGCGAAGACGCTCACGGTAAATACCTTGTCCAAAGTGCTTCATTTGGATTTTAAACGCATACAGTTTACGCCGGATCTTTTGCCTTCCGACCTGGTGGGTACGATGATTTACAACCAGCTTAATGCGGATTTTGAAGTTAAAAAGGGCCCGATATTTTCAAACATTATCCTGGCGGATGAGGTAAACCGGTCTCCGGCCAAGGTGCAATCGGCGTTATTGGAAGCCATGCAGGAAAAGCAGGTAACCATTGGGGAGACCACCTATTTACTGGACAAGCCCTTTCTGGTACTGGCTACCCAAAATCCCGTGGACCAGGAGGGTACCTATCCGCTTCCGGAAGCGCAGGTGGATCGGTTTATGATGAAGGTAAACATCGATTATCCTTCGCGTTCGGACGAGTTGGAGGTGATGCGTCGGATGACGAACGCTCATTTTGCTTCGGAGGTACGCCCGATCCTGGATAAAGAAGACATCTTTGCCATCCGAAATGCGATCAATGAGGTGCAAATCGCCGAGGCACTGGAGAATTACATCATCGAACTGGTTTTTTCTACCCGGTTTCCAGAGAAATACGGCATGCAGGAAGAGGCCAAATACATACAATTTGGTGCGTCGCCCCGCGCGTCCATCAATTTGAATTTAGGAGCAAAAGCACTTGCCTTTATGGACGGGAGGGACTATGTGTTGCCGGAAGATATTAAGGGCATTGCCGAAGACGTGTTGAATCACCGAATCATTCTCAATTACGAGGCAGAAGCAGACAATGTCAGTACCCGAGATTTGATCCACAAGATACTCGACAAGATACCTTTGAACAAGGTAGCGGGCATCCGTTAGTCGCAGGCGGGTTTGGAGAGAAGGGCGTTGAATGGATAAACACAAATTATATTGGCTGTTACAAATATTTGGTTGGCTGTGTTTTGCGCTGGTCAACCTGTTTTTTGTATCGCTGGCCAGAGGGATTACTCCGATACAGATTGGCGCCTATTTTTCGCTGGCCATTTTCTATTTTTTGTCTACCCATTTTTTCCGGTTTCTGATAAAAAATAACAATTGGCTAAGTTTTGAACTTACCCGCCTGATCAGCCACGTCTTGATCGCCGTGTTGATCCTGAGTTTTTTGAACACGCTTGTACAAGTGTTGATCAATTGGATTTTTGGCACCTTGCACCTGATGGATGATTTTCGGCCGCTGGTGTTGTTGGCCAATTTATTTACCAGTTTTCTGTTTTATTCGCTTTGGTCACTGCTGTACTTCCTTTTTTATTTTCTGGATAATTACAACTCCAGCTTGAAATACCAGGCGAGGATCAACGAAATCAAGCTAATCCATTTGCGCAACCAGCTCAATCCGCATTTTATCTTCAACGCATTGAATAGTGTCCGGGCGCTGGTAGACGAAAATCCGGTGAAAGCCAAATCTGCCATCACTCAGCTCTCCAATATTCTGAGGTATTCGCTGATCATGGACAAGCACAAAACCATTCCGTTGGCCGAGGAGATGAACACCGTCAAGGATTACCTGAATTTGGAAAGCATACGTTTTGAGGAGCGGCTAAAGGTAATCTACGATGTCGAAAAAAAAGCCTACGACTACAAAATACCCCCAATGATGCTGCAGACCATCGTGGAAAATGGGATCAAACATGGCATTTCCAATTTGATGAAAGGCGGATTAATAGAAATAAAATGCACGATAGGTCTCTTGGATGATTTGTATATTTGGGTCAGAAACAGCGGCCACCTAAAGCAGGACAAATCGCCCAAAAAGAAAGGGGAAGGGCATGGCTTAGCCAACACCATACAGCGGTTAAAATTGATTTATGGTAATCGGGCTAGCTTCAAAATATTTAATTACGGGAACGAATTTGTCGTTACAGAAATTAAAATACCAAAACAAAACGTTAATTTAGAATAAAATTTGTAGAGATATGCGTGTATTAGTAGTAGATGATGAACGATTGGCGAGGAAGGAACTCATTAATTTATTAAATCAAAACGATAATGTAGAGGTATTGGGGGAGGCAACGAATGTAGACGATGCCAAAGAGAAGATCGAAGAATTGCAACCAGAGGTACTTTTTCTGGACATTCAAATGCCCGAAAAAACCGGTTTTGATTTACTGGAAGAACTTGATTTTGTTCCATTGGTCGTATTTATTACCGCTTACGATGAGTTTGCACTGCAGGCTTTTCAGGTAAATGCCCTGGATTATTTGTTGAAACCCATCGAGCCCGAGCGCTTGACCGACACGCTGAAAAAGTTGGAGAAAAAGTTGGAAGACCTGAAAAAGGAGGAGGAATCCGCCTCAAAGAGCCCCAAGAGTAAACTTTCCCTTAGCGATCAGGTCTTTGTCAAAGACGGCGACAAATGCTGGTTTGTCAAGCTTTCTGATGTACGCTTGTTTGAGTCGGATGGGAACTACATCAAGGTGTATTTTGAAACCAACAAACCCATGATTCATAAATCACTGAATGCATTGGATGAGCGATTGGACGAGAAGTCTTTTTTCCGGGCAAGCCGAAAGCACATCATCAACCTGAGTTGGGTAGAATCCATCGAACCCTGGTTTAACGGTGGCTTGGTGGTGACGTTGAAGGGGGGCGAGCGGATTGAAGTAAGCCGAAGGCAAGCAGCCCGATTTAAAGATTTGATGAGTCTTTGATTTGGATAGGCCCAATCATTTATCTTTTTTGCGCATTTTATTGCGGTATCGCTGCATTAAATTGTGTTTTAATTTGTAAATTCGGCGAAACAGCTTTTATTTAAATTTTTCCCTTAAAAAACAGACCATGAAAGAAGAACGGATACTTATCGTTGAAGACGATGTAAATATTTCCGAAAATATTGAGGAAATTCTGCAGCTTTTAGGTTATGTAAACATCGACATAGCCAATTCGGCAAATCAGGCCATCAAAGTAGTCAAGAAATACCGTCCCGACATGGTCTTTATGGATATCAAGCTGAAGGGCGATAAGGACGGAATCGAACTTGGGGAAATCATCCAGCAGATGGTGGATGCACCCATCGTATACGTCACTTCCTACAGCGATCCGGCCATCATCGAGCGCGCAAAAAGGACGCATCCCGCGGGGTTTATTGTAAAGCCTTTCAACAGCAACGATATCCATGCCATGGTGGAAATCGTGCTGTACAACCAACGAACCAGACCGGCCCTTTCAGAAGGGGCAAGCGCCAAGATCGCGGAAAGTCCCTACCTGGTAGTAGATGCCGTGTATATCAAAGCAGATAATAGCTTTGAACGGGTAGATTATTCGGATATCTATTATGTGGAGGCCAACGGCAACATGGTGACCATTTTCACGAAAAACAGGAATTTTACCATCCGAAAATCGATGAAAGACATGGAGGAAAAATTACCATCCAACCTTTTTCTGCGGGTGCAAAAATCCTACATCGTCCAGTTGGGACAAATTGAGAGTTTCAATACCAAGGAGATTAACCTGAAGACGGGGGACGTGGTGCAGGTAGGCCGGCAATATTACAATAGCTTCCTGGCCAAGCTCAATACCATTACAGAAAGCTAAACCTACAACAAATCGTTTGCCAGATTGGCCAATTCGGACCGTTCTCCTTTTTCCAGTTTGATGTGGGCGTACAGAGGGTGGTTTCGTACCCGGTCGATCAGATAGGACAGCCCGTTACTTTGGCTGTCCAGGTAGGGTGTGTCAATCTGAAAGACATCTCCGGTGAAGACGATCTTCGTGTTTTCTCCAGCCCTGCTGATAATGGTTTTCACCTCATGGGGGGTCAGGTTCTGTGCCTCGTCCACGATAAAAAAGATATTGGAAAGGGAGCGACCACGAATATAGGCCAGGGGCTGAATGACTAACTTTTCCTGGTTTACCATGTCGGAAATCCGCTGGTATTCTTTGTCGCTCTCTTTGTATTGGTTTTGGATAAACTTCAGATTATCCCAAAGCGGCTCCATGTACGGATTCAGCTTCGATTTGATGTCTCCCGGTAGGTATCCTATATCTTTGTTGCTCAGGGGCACAATGGGGCGGGCCAGGAAAATCTGTTTGTAATTACTGCGTTGTTCCAGCGCCCCTGCCAATGCCAACAGGGTTTTGCCCGTTCCGGCCACACCCTGAATACTCACCAACTTGATCGCCGGGTCCATGATGGCGTGCAGGGCAAATGCCTGTTCGGCATTTTTTGGGCTAATATTGTAGGCTTTTGACTTGGAAATTTTTTGAAAAGACTTCTCTTGCGCCTGATAAAACGCCAGGATGGATGCGTTGGGGGTGCTTCCTTTTAGAATATAAAAGGTGTTGTTGGCGGGAATGGTTTTGCGGCGTTTGCCAAAAATGGCGGCCCCTTCCAGCCTGCTTTTTTCGTACAGGTCATTGATGGTGTCCTGGCTGACGTTTTCAATGACATCCTTGCCCGTATTTTCAATTTCTGAAATGTTTTTGATTTTACCGGTTTCGTAGTCCTCTGCCAGAATGTCCAGTGATTTGGCCTTAAGCCGGAGGTTGATGTCCTTGCTGACCAGGATTACTTTGCGCTTTTTTTCGGTTTGCCGCACACTAAGTGCTGCATTCAGTATTTTGTGGTCGTTTTTTTCTTCGCCGAAGATTTCGTTGGCGTTGAGTGCGTTGTCCGGATTCATCATCACCTTAAAGGAACCTTTGGTTTTCCCGTTAAGCGGCGTCCAATGCTGAATCATCTGATCCTTTGACAGCCGGTCCAGTAGGCGAATGAACTCTCTGGCTTCGAAATTTTTGGTGTCATTGCCCTTTTTAAATTGATCGAGCTCTTCCAGTACCGTAATTGGAATCACTACGTCGTGTTCGGCAAAATTCATGATGGAGTGATGGTCATACAAAATGACAGAAGTATCCAGAACAAAAATCTTCTTTTCCTGAGTCGATGCTTTCTTCACCATACAAACAAAATTGGAGTGGAATGACTACTAATAATACTTATTTTAATCGAAAAAGCGGTAAGAATTCGCTGAAATATATCCCTTGAATTTGACAGAAAAAAACGATAAATGCTAACCGGCTAATTAGCTGTGAATTACAAGCAAGAGGGCAATACGGCTCGGGGTATGGCGCCAGGATAATTTGGACGGAAAACGATCAATCGACTTCGTTCCAAATTTCCCAGGCTGCCTCCGCCTGTAGGTGCAGCATCTCCATCCCATTTTTGGTCTTGGCCCCTCTTCGAGCGGCTTCGCGCATCAGGCTTGTTTCCTCCGGGTTATACACCAGGTCGTAATACCACTGTTCCGGTCCGAGCCCGGCAAGTGGGATTGGCGGCAGGTCGGCGGTATTGGGATAGGTGCCAAGCGGTGTAGTATTGATAATCAAGGGATATTCCTGCAGCAATTGAGGGGAAGCGGTGAGGTCTTCATACGATCGCGTGGTACCCGAATCCGGGTTGGGACTTCTGGAAATCCGTAAAAAGGAGATGTTCAGGTCTTTTAAGGCCTGTGCAACTGCCCTGGAGGCACCTCCCGTTCCCAGGATTAGCGCCCCGGGCCGCTCGGTTCCGAGCCAGTTTGAAAGCGAGGTTTTAAAACCAAAATAATCGGTATTGAAGCCAATTAATTCCAGTGGAGTGATTTTAATGCAGTTGACCGCCCCAATCTCTTTACATGCGGGATCCAATCGATCCAGGTAAGGAATGACTTGTTGTTTGTAGGGAATGGTGACATTTAACCCTACCAGTTCGGGTTCATTCACCAATACTGCCGGTAAGGCTTGTATCTCCGGGAGTTCATACAGTTCGTATTGGCAATCCACGATGCCTTCTCTCCGAAACTTTTCCGCAAAATAGCTTTTCGAAAAGGAGTGTGTCAGGGGAAATCCAATAAGTCCGTATTTTTTCATTCTCTAGTAAAATTATGAGCCAGCCGGTCGATCCCTACCACCAAAATTACTCCGATTAAGAATGCAAAAATGGCAAAAAGAAAGGCGGGTTCTTCCCCCGTCTCTACCAGGTAAACGTGTGGAAGGATGTTTTCGGTAAGGAGTGGTTTTTGCAAACCGGAACTGGATATCCGGTACGAAAGCACTTTTTTCCAGGGCCATATTTTGTTGATCGAACCGATCATAAAACCCGAAAGAAAGGACAGGGTCAATGCGTGATAGTTTTTCAAAAACCAGGAAATGACCCGGCTGAACAGCAACAGACCACCGATACACCCCAGAGCAAAGGTAGCGAGGATAAGGATATTTCGATCGTTGACGGCAGCCAGGATAAACTCGTATTTGCCAAGGATGAGCAGCAGGAAGCTTCCCGAAATTCCCGGCAAAATCATGGCGCAAATGGCAATGGCGCCTGCAATGAAGGTAAACCAAAGGTTATTCGGTAAGGCCATTAGGGGAAGTTCGGTGATAAAATAAGCCAATACCGCGCCCAGGGGAAACATTAGGATTGCCAGTAGGTTCCAGCGCTTGATATCCCGCAAAATAACGATGGCACTGATGAGAATCAGCCCGCAGAAAAACGACCAGAGTGGGATAGGATGGGTTTCGATGAAGTAGGTAATGGCTTTTGAGAAAGCGAAAATACTCGTGAAAATGCCCATAAATAGGACCAATAAAAAGCCACCATTGACGTGTTGCCAGAATGAAACGAACTGCAGACGTCGGAGTAGCTGTAGGGCTTCCAGATCGAATGAATTGATACTTTCCAGTAGTTCTTCGTAGATCCGCGTCACCAAAGCGATGGAGCCTCCTGAAACCCCCGGCACGATATCCGCACTTCCCATACCCATTCCCTTAAGGAACAAAATTATCCAATCGCCTAATCGCTTCATTGTGTGGCCTTGTTTTAGTTGATCCGATGAAAAACAGCTCGTTCAGAGATTTAAAAAGAAATCAAAGGTATCTCCTCTCAGGCCTAATCGCAATGTTTCCAGCGGGATGATTTCATTGGGAGCGATGTTGCCAAGGTTTACATTTGAACCGAGCAGTTTGATAAACCAGACTTGCTGCTCTTTTTGGGGAGCTTCCCAGATGATTTGTTCCTCCGGAATCTGCGTGAGAATTTCCTCCACCAGGCCCTGCCGTACTTCTCCGGAGTCCCGGAAAAGGCCCACGGTACCACCTTCCCGGGCTTCGCCGATTACTTTCCATGCGCCAGCGTCCAGTTCTTTTCGCATTTGTTCGATCCACTTATAAGGGGGGATGATTTTGGCGGCATCTTTTGAACCTACCTCGGACAAGACAGTCACCTGCTTGGCCAGTGTTTCGATGTAGCGGCATTTTTGGCCGTGATCCAGGGTGATGGATCCATCGGATACTTCAGCGAATGAGAGTTGGTATTCGTCCAAAAGACGAACGTAATCGTCGAATTGATTTCGGATTACAAATGCTTCAAAAAGCGTACCGCCAAAGTAGACGGGAATGTCTGCAGACCGATAGATATCAATTTTCTCCCTTAATTTTTTGGTTACAAAAGAAGTTGCCCAACCTAGTTTTACAATGTCCACATAATCCCCACTTACTTCAATAAAATCTTCTACCTCTCTTAGACTGAGCCCTTTGTCCATGGCCATGGTAAATCCGGAGTTTCGGGGCTTCACAGTCCGTGAAGGAATGCTCTTAAGAACGTAATTCATTCAACGATATTTTGATAGTAGCGACAAAAAAGAATCTTATCTTTTAAAATCCTCTCTGTACTGATTGATGATTTTATAAATTGCTTTTTGCTGCTCGAGTTCGGGCATCAGATCGTAAAGCAACTCGTGTTTTTCGAAGTCCAAAGTTAATGCATTTTCCAAAATTGAAAAGGCTTCTTTGTATTTACCTGTCTTGATCAGGTAGACCACCAGCCGGTAATACAACTCGGCCTCTTCGGGTAATTCTTCCATGCCTTCTTTGATGACATCCTCGGCTTCCTCAAACCGGTTCTGATCAAAATAAATCAGCGAAAGGTTGATATAGGTTTCGATGATGCCGGGCTCCAGGTTGATGGCCTCTTCGTAGGCCTCCGAGCTCGCCTGCAGGTTGCCCAGTTCGTATTCGGCACCTGCCAGTCCGACCCAATAGTTGGCGTTTTCAGCCGTAAGTTTCAATGCCTTTTTGAAATAGTGGATGGCTTCGAAATACTTTTTCTTCTTCATCATGCACATGCCCAGCCCAAACCAGGCATCGTCGTATTCAGGATCCAGTTTTGCCGACTTTTTGAAATACTTGAAGGCCATGTCGATTTGATCCAGTTTCTCATAGGAGGCGGCCATGTAGCAGCAGTTTTCTGCGTTGCTGCCTTCGCAGTGTATGGTGTTCTGATAGGCTTCCAGCGCTTTTTCGTACTGATGGGTGTTCATCAGTGCATTTCCCAGGTTGAAATAGGCCGAAGCAAAGGTGTCGTCGATGAGCAGGGCATAATCGTAGGCGTCGATCGCTTCTGTAAATTTTCCCAATCGGTTGTAGACCACTCCCAAATTATACCAGGCGTTGGCATTGTACGGGTCCTGATCGATAAACTCCTGGTAAAAATCCAGTATTTCATCGAAGGAACCTTCCTCTTCGGTCATCATGGCCAGTTGGAAAAGTGCGTCCTCGTGGTTGATTTTCAATTTTACCACCTCTTTGAAACAGGTGATGGCCTCTTCCATTTTTTTCTCATTGCGGTAAAAATTACCCAATAGGTAGTAGACCTCTGCCTTGTCTTCTGCCAGGGGGAGAAATCCATTTAGCAACTGAATCGCTTCTTCCGATTGATCCAGTAGTGAGAGGGCGTTCGCCATGGTCAGGACGATTTCCTCATTGTTAGGAGAAAGGTTATTCAGGTTTTCCAACAACTCCAGACTTTCTTCAAGCTCGTCCAGAAAAAGCAGCGATTGGGCCATCAACAGCTTTAATTCCACCGAAAACGGGAATTTTTGCAGGGCCCACTCACAGGTTTTGAGGGCTTTTTTGTACGTTAAATGGTCATGATAGTACCTGATGATATCCTCCAGTTCTTCTTCACCAAAAAATAGGTCCAGATTAGATTTAAGGGAATTCTCAAACCGCTGTACCAATTCCTTCTCCTGATCCGAATGATTGTCAAAATCTCCTGTCATAGGTTTGATATATATTTTACGTTTAAGATACCAATTATTTTTATTGCAGGGAATATTCCGTAAATAAATTCACTTCCGATTTGCTACTGCTCCTCATGTTTGATCCTGTTCCGAAAGGGCCCATTGAAACGTTTCTTGCAGGGGGGTAAACACGAAGCCGGTTTCGGCTCGCACTTTGCTGCTGTCGTAGCCCACCCGCGTCTGGGCTGCCCGAACGGATTGGCGGCTGATCGGAAGTTTGGTTCGGGAAAATAGATTGTGCAACCGAGACCAACGGACTACCCATCCTGCCAGCCAATCGCTGAGGGGAAGGGACGGTGGATTTTTTTGGAAAACCCGTGCCATTTCCGCAAAAAATTCGCGGTAGGAAAGGCTCTCGTTACTGACGATGTACCGTTCATTCCAACGGCCCGACTCCATTAGCTGCAGCATGATGTGTACCGCATCCCGTATATCGATGTAGTTGACGTTGCCTTTGGGATAATAGCGGTTGCCTTCCAATACATAGCGGTAAATTTGGCTGCTGCTTCGTTCGTCGGAAATTTTCCCAAGCAGCACGGAGGGGTTGAAAACCATGACCTCCAGGCCTTCCTGCGCTCCCCGCCAGACTTCTAATTCAGCCAGGTGTTTGGAAATGGCGTAGGGAGTGTTCAGTTCGGAATTGATCCATTTTTGCTCTTCGGAAATGGACAATTGGTTTTCCTGCCTCCCAAGGGCTGCTACCGAACTAATGAAGACCAACTTTCCGGCCCCCAGGGAAAGCATGGCATCCACCAGACAGGCGGTTCCATACGCATTGGTTTTTAGCAGGGCTTCCTTTTGGGAATCGTCAAAGGATACCAAACCGGCCGCATGCACCACCAGGTCCTGCCCCTTACAGGCCTCGGCCAGCATTTCCACATCGGTGATTTCTCCTTCAAACCAGGCGATGTCGTTTGCCAGATTTCCCAACAAGGAGGTACTACTTCCGGTCCTCTTCGTACCGGAAATGACCGCTTTCCCGACCAGACCCTTTGCGAGGTAACTGCCTAGCAAACCTGTAATGCCCGTAATGAGTATCTTTTTCAATGCCTTAGCTTTATCCGGTACTTACAATTGTTGGTTCCAAAGGTCCAATGCCTGCAACTTTTCGTAGTATTTTTCCTGTGGGAGCCTTTCCAACGCATCAAGGTATTTTTCGTTGTGGCAGTCGGTTCCGGCAAGTTTTACCAATCCCCGGTCCACAATTTTTTCGGCAAATTTCTTCACCGCTTTGGAGTAATACCCTGTAAGCGAAAGGAGGTTTAGCTGAAAAGGAATGTTTCGATCCGCCAGCGCTTCCAGTGTGCTACTCTCCTGATGCAGGTACATGTACCGTTCGGGATGTGCGAAGACCGGCTGATAGCCCGACATTTCCATGCGAAAAAACGTTTCCAACAGGATGTGGGGCTTACTCATAAAACCCGTTTCAACGAGTACCAGCTTATTTGCCCCAAAACTCAGCAGGGGTTCGTTTTTTTCGACCTTTTCAAAGAAAATTTCGTCCAGGTAGTATTCCGCAGCGGCTTCCAATTCAATGGGAATACCGGTATCTGCAACCGCAGTCTGCAGCTTTTTGAGTCCGGGCAGGATGGTTTCCGGGGTATTCTTGAAAAACTCACTCATGATATGCGGAGTGATGATGAGTTTCTTTAGCCCGTACGATGCCAGACGTTCAATCAAAACCAGGGATTCTTCGATGGATTGCGCTCCGTCATCGATTCCCGGAATCAGGTGACTGTGCATGTCTGCGTGCAGCCAGCTCAGGTCCAGGGCCTGGTTTTCGGGTGATTTTTTTAATTTGATAAATAAATCAAATATAGACATTAAAGTCCTCCTCTGCTTATTTCTTCGAATTTCTCCAGATCAGGCCAGGTTTGGTCCTTTTCGGATAGAAGCGGATGGTCCACTCCCCAATCAATGTCTAACTGCTTATCGTTCCAAATAATTCCACCTTCACTTTCTTTGTTATATAGGTTGGAGCATTTGTACGTAAACACGGCATCTTTCCAAACGGCAAAGCCATGCGCAAAACCGGTGGGTACATAGAGCATGTTTTGGAGTTTTTCATCCAGAACTACCGCATGGTATTTTCCAAAGGTAGGGGAGCCTTTGCGCAGGTCTACACACACATCCAGTACCTTACCGCTGATTACCCGTACGAGTTTGGCCTGGGCGTGGATTCCGCGCTGAAAGTGAAGTCCGCGCACAATACCCGCCTCCGAAAAAGACTGGTTGTCCTGAACCCACCGGGTACTCATACCGTGCTTCTCAAACAGGTCCTCCCGGTAACTTTCTAAAAAATAGCCCCTTGCATCTTTGAAGATTTTTGGATAGATTTCGTACACATCTTTCAGGGCTGTCTCTCTGATTTCCATAGCTTTGTAAGTTAATGTCTAAAAAACGATGCAATTTGGTGAATCCACTCTGAAAATATATCACATAAAAACGAATTTTGCCATTTCCTGCTGCAAATGGGCGGCAATTCCGCCGAAAGAAAGAGCGCTCTTGGGCTAAAAAACCCAAATAGGTGAATCTATTGCGCTAGTTTTGCGTTATAGATTCCCAGAATTAAGGCAATGTTTGAACATACAATGCATGAGTAAATACACTAGAAAACTGGCAAAATTGGTAGATACGGCGCCCAAGGAGGAAACGGCAGTGTTGATTGCCCTGATCCATCAGCACGAAACGGAGCAATTGGTGCAGGACCACCTGGACGAATTGGCCTTTTTGACCGAGACGCTGGGGGCGAAAGCGATCCATCGGTTCACGCAGCGAATGGAAAAGCCAGATGCCCGTACCTTTGTTGGTTCCGGAAAATTGGAAGAAATCAAGTCGTATATCGAGTACTTTGCCGTGGATATGGCGATTTTTGACGAAGATTTGAGTCCTTCACAGGTGAAAATACTGGAAAACGAGTTGAAAATAAAGGTCTACGATCGCTCCATGTTGATCCTCGATATTTTCCTGAGCCGTGCGCAGACTGCACAGGCGAAAACACAGGTGGAATTGGCACGGTACCAATACCTGCTGCCCCGACTGACGCGCATGTGGACACACCTGGAACGACAGCGGGGTGGAACAGCAACTCGGGGCGGCGCCGGAGAAAAAGAAATCGAAACGGATAAACGAGACATTCGGCAAAAAATCGATCTGCTGAAGGAAAAATTGAAGAAAATCGAAAAACAGGGGTATACCCAACGCAAAGGAAGAAAAGGCATTGTTCGCGTCGCCCTCGTCGGCTATACCAATGTGGGTAAAAGTACCCTCATGAACCTGCTGACCAAGGCAAATATCCTTGCCGAGAATAAGCTATTTGCAACGGTAGATTCCACAGTGAGAAAAGTGGTTTTGGACAACATTCCTTTTCTGATTTCGGACACAGTAGGGTTTATTCGGAAGCTGCCTACCCATTTGATCGAGTCCTTCAAATCTACCCTGGCGGAAATCGAGGAGGCTGATTTGCTGATTCACGTGGTGGACCTTTCCCATCCCAATTTTGAGGATCAGATCGCGGTGGTTAATCAGACCTTGAACGAAATGGGCGCAGGAGACAAGCCGGTGATCATGGTATTCAATAAGATCGATGTGGCGCCAAAAATGCCCTCGGAAGAAGAACTGATGCTGATGTCTGCCCACGAAGTAGAAGAGGCCAACTTTATCGATTTTGAAAAGCTGGAGGAAAGCTATGCCAGAAAGTCCTCCATTACTCCGGTCTTTATGGCGGCAGGAAATGGGACCAATATCGAAGGCTTCCGAAAGGTGGTTACGGCTGAAGTGAAGAAAATTCACCAGAAGATTTACCCACATTACCTGGAAGACGAGGTACTGGATTTGTCGCAGTACGAAGTATAGACATCCTCAGTCCATCCGAATACGCCATTCTTTCGGGTAATAATTGTTTGACCGATTTCCCAGGTTTTTGACCCATCCCATACCCAAACCCTTGTAGTTAACCAACACCCATCCCCGATCCGCTTTGGAAAGGGTGATGGGTTCTTTTTTGAGGTAACGGATCGCTTCTTCGGTCGTTAGTTCCTCCACGGCATAGGATGGTTTGGGCAATAGGCTAAGCGCCCAGGCCGGCCCGGGCAGGAAGGTGTCCCGCGCCCAGTCGCCCAATTCCACGCCGAAATACTGCACATTCATCCGGGTGGCGATGGTTTCAAACCAGGCAACCCAGCGTGCTGGAAGCGCAAAGAGGTGGTTGCTGTATTGGTAGTAGGCAAAGTTTTCAGCGAGGTCTAGCGTCGGAAAGGAGGGGTGGTTTCGGATCTTTCCCGGAAGTCGCTGCAGGTGAGGGTGCCTGAAGTCTTTGCCCATCTTTGCGGGTTTTCGGTAGTCCTCGGAAGGCGGGCGCTGAAGTACCGCCATGAAAAGCCCCTCTCCCGGTACCCGATGAGGGTAAAAGCGGTACACGGGGTACGCTCCTCGTTCCGTCTCGCAGGCGCTTTGGCTAATCCCCCAGGATGGATCAATCGGGATTTCTACCGGTTTGTAGCCAAAATTTGCTACAAGGAAACGAATATTTTCTTCGTTTTCCAACGAATTATAGGTGCAGGTGGAATAGATGAGGTAGCCCTCCGGTTTGGGCAAGGCAGCCGCTTCCTGCAAAATGCGGGACTGCCTGCCCTGGCAAAGGTGCACGTTTTCCGGAGACCACTCCTGAATGGACTGTGGATCCTTTCGAAACAGCCCCTCTCCCGAACAGGGAGCGTCCACCAGAACAAAATCAAAGGAATTGGACAGCTGCGCAAAATGCGCGGGGTCATTTTGGGTGATGACCGTATTGCCCAGTCCCCACTTGATCGTGTTTTCCTTCAGGACTAGATTTCTACTTTTGATTACTTCATTGGCCAGCAACAGCCCCTTTTCTCCCAAAAAACTGCTAATTAGGGTGGATTTCCCTCCCGGAGCGGCACACAGGTCGAGGGCCAGGGGAGCCTCTGGGAGCTCCAACTGGTTCAGTACATGATTTAAAAAACCGGAAGAGGCCTCCTGTACGTAGTAGGCACCGGCATGAAAGTATGGATCCAACGTGAAGCTTGGGCGGGATTGCAGCAGGAAGGCATGCGGAGACCAGCCAACGGGCTCACTTGCTGCCGGAGCCGACATTCCTTTGGAGGGGTTGAGCCGGATGCTTACCGGCGCCGGCTGCTGTAGTGCCTGCAGAAAAAGGTTCAGGTCTGATTCGCCCAACTGTTGCTTCATCGCTTCCAAAAAGTGTGAGGGGAGTGGGTATTCGTTCATTGTTATTGGGTAGTGTTTCGATTATGAGGACGGATGCAGGTATGGGAAACCGCCGGTTTTGCTCGTTTCGTTCTGCGGCTTTCGTACAGGACCGAAATACGGAAGTACTCCATATGGTAAAAATACGGGAAAAAATGCGTTGCCCGCAAAGGATTTCCGGAAAGGTAGGGTTTTAACCAAACGAGACCGGCAACTTTTCCTCAGCGAAACCGTGAAAGGAATACCGCTGCGTTTCCTAATTCGATTTCCCCGTGAAAAGATTCTTCCTTTGGTCGGCCCGGATTTTTCTCGGTCTGTTTTTATTTTCCATTCTGGCCGTGATGGCGCTGGGAGTGTTACCGGTTTATTTTACCCCATTAATGGGTATCCGGGCTACCGAGCAACTTCTGGATAGGGAGCGGGAATTTCGCCTGGAAAAAGATTGGGTTCCCATGGAGAAGATTTCTCCCTTTCTTTACCGCGCCGTGATCGCATCGGAGGACCAGAAATTTTTGGATCACCATGGATTTGATTGGGAAGCTATTCGGGCAGCTATGGACGAAAACCGCAGCGGGAAACGGCTGAGGGGAGGAAGCACGATCACCAACCAGACGGCAAAAAATGTGTTTTTATGGCCGGGGAGAAACCTGCTACGAAAAGGGCTGGAAGCGTATTTTACCTTACTTATTGAGTTTTTTTGGTCCAAAGAACGGATCCTGGAAGTGTACCTGAACGTCATTGAAATGGGAGATGGCATCTACGGTGCAGAGGCTGCGGCTCGGGTGTATTTTGGGAAAGCAGCCGTCGATCTGAACCGGCAGGAGGCGGCGTTGATCGCGGCCGTCTTACCGAATCCGCTTCGTTGGAGACCCGACCAGCCCAGTTCCTACCTGCGGCAACGGCAGGCCTGGATCCTACGCAACATGAGAAATCTCGGAGAGCTTCCTTTAAATGGAGCGCAATAGACCTATTTCCTGATGAGATTCCGCAGCCGGGTGGTAAACCGGGGTCGATACCGATGCCGGCAGTCCAAGGTTTATCAACCAATCGCCTGAATTTGGGCCGGGGTAGGGGTAAAAATGCAATAGAAGAAATTTGGTGCAACTAGTTGCGCCAGAACGTTTTACTTTTGGCCAAATTAGGAGAATTGTCTAAAGTACCTACCTGGAGGCCAGCTGCCATACATTGGTAAAATTCTTCGAAATCGCAATTCGGCTAGATCATTCCGAACCACTTGGCTAGTTTGAGAACAAGACGGACAAATACTGTTGTCATACTGGTAAAAACCTTATCTTTCGCTCTCACTTTCGTTACCAAATGTCAGCGAAGCTAAAGCTTAAACCTTGGGTGTTTTTTCCGCCGGTAGTTATTCTAGGGATGACCCTGGCTTTTGGAGTCACCTACAGCGAACCCTTTCTTCGACTGGCTGAAAGAACCAAAGACGGAATGCTCAATCAGTTCGGTTGGCTTTTTTCCTGGAGTGCGTTTGCTTTCCTGATTCTATTAGGGACTGCCTACGTGCTTCCATTTGGCCGGACAAAAATTGGGGGGAAGGCAGCTGTTCCAATTTTAAGCAAATGGCGCTGGTTTGCCATTACACTCTGTACTACCGTCGCCACGGGTATCCTGTTTTGGGGTATGGCTGAACCACTTCACCACCTCCACCGACCTCCACCGGCATTGTCGATTGAAAGTGGGTCCAGTTTGGCAGCGGTCTTTTCGCTGGCTACACTACACATGCATTGGTCGTTTACGCCCTACGGTGTGTATACGCTTGCAGGATTGGTTTTTGCACTTTCCTACTACAATCTACATCAGCCTTTCAGTCTGACAGCTAGTATAGCTCCCCTCTCAACGAAACTCGCGGGTAATCGCTTCGGGAAGCTTATCGATGTCATTTGTTTATACGCGCTGGTTCTTGGAATGTCAGCATCGCTAGGTACCGGTATGTTTGCCATTACCGGAGGTCTGGATTTACTAATGGGTTGGACTAAATCGGCTGTGCTTTTAGCCATGATTGGATTTTTGATCGTTTTCAGCTTTGTGTTTTCTGCCATTAGCGGTCTGCATCGGGGCATAGCAATTCTTTCTGATGTCAATGTAAAGGCCTTCTTTGGCCTGGCAGTTTTTGTACTGATCACCGGGCCTACCCTCGATATTCTTAGCTTGGGTTGGGAAAGTGTTCAGGATTACGCGGTAAATTTTTTCCCCAGAAGCGTCAGTTTTGGTGATACGGTTGATCAGGAATGGGAGCAAGACTGGACCTTATTTTACCTCGCGAACTGGTACGCATGGGCGCCGGTCGCTGCATTATTTTTAGGTCGTATATCCGTCGGATACACTGTTCGAGACTTTATTTTGTTCAACCTGGTATTCCCCTCTCTGTTCACAATAATTTGGATGAGTATTTTCGGGGGTACTTCGCTGACTTTCGACATGCAGGAAGGACAAAGCCTTTTTGACATAATGGAACTGAGAGGGGAAGAGATCGTTATGTTTCAGGTGTTAGGCAGTTTGCCCTTTGGACGGATAGTCAGCCTAGCCACGTTGGTTATGGTTTTTATCTCTTACGTGACCGCCGCCGATTCCAACGTCTCCGCCATGTCAGCGATCAGCACGCATGGAATCAGTCCCAATCAGCCCGAAGCACCGCTTTGGCTCAAACTCGTTTGGGGGTCAATTATTGGTATAACTGCCTGGTTAATGGTTTCTACTGCTGGTATTGAAGGGATTCGGATACTCTCCGTAATGGGGGGATTCCCAGCCTTATTTCTTGTGATTAGTGTTGCCGCAGGCCTCCTTAAAATGATTCTAACCTCGGGGGCACGGCGGCTGGACGAGGAACTGCCTTCTTGAGCTGGTAAAAAATTCCTGCTCCCCCGTGGGACCAAATTGGCGCTCGTACGCCTATCTGAATCAGCCCCCGGTTGACCCAGAAATTGCATGTTCCGAAAGCGTGATACGATCCCATTGCCTCATAAAAATTATCGTTGGTGGTATAGCCTTTTCCGGGAAGAAGAATAACACCGTTTTCACGTTGCTTAAAAAAGCTGCAGATATAATCGCACAGTTGCAGGTACTGCTCGATGCTAAGGTGAATGGACTCCAGGCGCTTCTGGTTTTTGGGCAATTCGGGGTGTAGGGTTACATGCATGAGTGTGGGACTTGGAATTAGCATCGCCCGCGCTGCAACTTTAGGCTTTAGGTTGGCCCACTCGTCAACTTCCAGGTAGAAACCGCGGTCACCCCAGCCGATGCCAAGAAAATTGTTTTCGGCAAGGGGCGTTTCAAAATCGCGGCCGCCAAGTACTTTTTTCCAGTCGAAATAGGGAGAAATACTTGGAAGTATATAGTCCACGTGTACACCATTGGAAACGACAAAAATTTCAATATCCCGTTGAATGTTTAGAAACTGTTTATTTACGGGTATTAGGAAACAAAGCAAACCAGCCAGGCTGTATAAAAGGATGAATAAAACAAAACTGAACACTATTCCTCCTAAAATCGCCAGATAAACCATAAACGTGATGAATTTTCACAAAGTAAGGTTCCGTCTATGACTACATGGTATTCCAAACGCTATCTTTTTGTTATTTTTTTGAGAGGCTTTCCTTCCTTGTAAGAAGCTGCGTGCGATTTGAGCCGAAAGTTGACAGTTTCTGGTACGGCATTTCCATCCAACCCATTGTGATAGAGTCCAGAAGATTCAGTTTTATCTCTGCCTGCGAAAGGCAGTAATCTTGCACACTTCGGGCAATTCGAGTGACTAATAGGTAAAAAGCAACATCCCTATTTCCTGATGAGATTCCGCAGCCGGGTGGTAAACCGGGGTCGGTCTTCCATCACGTTGAGGTCATCTTCCGATATCCGCTTGACACTCTCGATGGTGTAAAATGCCTTTTCGTTACTTTCTTTCAGCTTGCTGATAAATCCAGGAAGGAGTTCGCGCTTGATGACTGTAAACATGAGCATAACTTTGCCATACCGGCCCTCTGCACCCACGGAAGTAAAGCGGTATTCTTTTTCTTTCATGTATTCGACCAGTTCAGGCAAGGGTTCCGGGGTGATGATTCGTACCAGTACCCGACCCAGCGCGAGGCGTTCCTCGATTACCATGCCCACATAGGTGCCCATGGCGTAGCCGCCTGCGTAGGCGATGTAGGAAAGCGGGTTGTTGATGTTTTGGAAAATCTGTCCAATGGCCAGAAGCCAGATCAGCGCCTCAAAGAATCCAAGCACGGGTGCAACGGTCCGCTTTCCGTTTAATACAAACATGATGCGCAGTGTATTGATGGACACATCCACTACCCGAGCCAAAAAGATGAACAAAGGCATGAACAGGTAGTCGAAAAGCGTTTGGGAAATGCCTATGGATTCCAGTAGTTCCTGCATGAAAGAGATATGCGGTTCGTGAATTCGAAAGTAATGAAATTCGGGGAAAATTGATACTAGTTAGCCGGACTTTGCCTTGAATCAGACGGTGCGGTTCCTTCCGGCAAAATACCCGAAGGTGATAAACAAAACAGAGGTTCCCAGCATCAGGTACACCAGCATGTTCCAGTCCTGCCATCGATCAAATGCCATGCCGAACAGCATGGGGCCAAAGGCAGCCAAAAAATAGCCGGCGGATTGAGCCATGCCGGAGAGGCCGGCGGTATACCGGTCATTCCTGGTCCGAAGTGCAATCAGCGTGTAGGCCAGGCTTATGCTCGCCCCCATCCCCAGGCCCACGACGCCTATACCTACCGCGTTGAGCCAGATTACCGGAGAAAATAGGGTACTGAAACCGAATAAGTAGATGATGCCAATGGACACGGCCAGTCCGGATTGCTGGGTAAATCGCGTAGCTACCACCGGAGCCAGGAGGGTGCCCAACAAGCCCACCACTTGCATCATGGAGGCCAGCAAGCCCGCGTGGGTAGGACTGAGTCCTTTATCGATCATCATGTCTGGAAGCCAGGTAATCAGCGTAAAAAACAGCAAGGATTGCATGCCCATAAACAAGGTTACCTGCCATGCCAGGCGGGAACTCCAGACGGATTTCCCGGGCTCGGCTTCCTGTTTTGCAGGTTTTGGGGAGAGTTTTAGCTGCGGCCACCATACGAGTAATGCCAGAAAAAGAAACGCACTCCAAAAAAGCAGGGAGCCTCTCCAGCCCCAACCCAGGTCCTGGGCAAGTGGCACACTTACGGCGGTGGCGATGGCTGCTAGCATGGACATGCCGGTGCTAAACATGCCCATGACCGTTCCGGTTCTGGAGGGCATGCGGGATTTTACCAAAGGGATTAAGAGCACGTTGCATACGACAATACCTATTCCGGTCAGCGCAGTTCCCAGGTACAAGGCAACGGGACCTGCCGAAACCCGTAGCACGGACCCTGCACCCAATACAAGTAGACCTGCAAAGATAGCCTTTGCCTTACCCATATAGGTACCGATAGCTGCGGCGAATAACGAAAAAGTAGCAAAGGTAAGGAGCGGCAAGGTAGTCAGAAACCCCGCCAATCCGTTGGAAAGGTTCATGTCCTCGCGGATAAATGGAATCAGGGGACCCACCGCCGTAATGGAGGGACGAAGATTAAAAGACACCAGCAAAATGCCTAAAATCAGCCAGCTATTGCTGGATTTGTCTTTCCAATCAATCATAAAAGTGTTTCGCAAGAAGATAAACGACCACTACCCCACACGCTTAGGCGTCTTTGGTCAGGGTGTCGGCTTCGTATTGGCTGCGAATTTCATCAATTTCCTGCTTTTCTCCTATGATTGACAATTCATCTTTCGCTTTAAGGATGGAATTGCCATGGGGAAAAATGATTTTCCCCTCCCGTTTGATCACTGTAATCAGTGATTTCTCGGGTAGTTTTAATTCGTGTATCATTTTTCCGATCAGCACACTGGAAGGCTTTCCGTGTTCGAGACGTATGTTGATAAAGCGCTCGTCCCGCAGCAGGATTTGCCGCAACTCGCCTTCATCGCTGGCTTGCAGCCATCGTTTTGGAAAGGTTTCATTATCTGTAATTTCCGCCAAATGGGCCAGCATGCGCAGGTGCTGCCCGGAATGCTTTTTTGAGCTAATTAAAAAAAGCACGGCGTGTAACTTTTTGCTCCAATTCTTTTTCTTGCCCTTGAATAATTCGAAGTAGTCAAACTTCACCGGCACTCCTTCCCGAAAGCGGGCAATGGCGACTTCCGATTCCATGTCTTCCTCAAACCGCACATGCTTTAGGGCGGTGGTTTTCCCAATGGCAATCAGGCCCTCTTCTTTTTCATCCACAAACGCAGACAGCAGTGCTTTCTTTTTTAAGCCGGTCTTTTCGGAAAAATGTGCAGCGACGGCATCCAGCAGTTGTTCGTAGCTGAGCTTTCCAGCATCCGCATCCAGTATGAGTGCACGGCTGATTACTTTCTCGTAGGGGTCTTCGGCCCGTAGCCCCTTCTCTTTCATCATGGACCACAGCTCCATTTCAAGTCCGTCGTACCGCCGTTGCCCCAGTTTACTGTAGACGTGAAACATGGCGCCTTCCCGCTTGACTTTGTCCTTGGCATAACTGAAATACCAGAAGATACTGGCGCCAATGATGAGAAAGGTAAAAATCAACGAAAGGAAGCCCATTTCAATGATCAGAAATATGGAAAACAACAGCCCCGTAATCTGTACCCAGGGATAATACGGGGAGCGGAATCCCGGATCGTAGCCCTTTAATTCGCTTTCGCGCATGACGATCACGCAAATATTCAAGAGGCCAAAGAGCAGGAGTTGAAAGGTACTTGCAATTTTCGCGACCGATTCCACGTTGAAAACCAACAACAAAAACACCATTAGCCCCGTCGTGGCAAGGGTGGCGTAAAAGGGCGTTTGGAATTTCCCCAATTTCCCGAAGTAGGCAGGAATTAGCTTGTCCCGGGCCATTCCCAGGGGATACCGGGCAGCCGACATGATTCCCGCATTGGCCGTAGACGCAAAAGCGGCTATAGCAGCAACGACCACCAGAATCAAGCCCGTCTTTCCTGGTAGCCATGTCATAAAAACCTCACCGGCAGTAGCCACCGGGGTCAAATCCGAAAAAAACACGTCTTTGTCCAGTAGCGACACCATGATAAAAACGCCCACCACGTAGATGCTGGTGGCCGTAGCCAGGGATAGAAACATGGCTAAGGGAATGTTCTTGTCCGGATTATGCACCTCCTCCGCCACGCTCGCCACTTTGGTGAGGCCAGCGTACGAGACAAAAACCAGGCCGATGGAGCCAAAGAAGCCCTGTGTACCATTCAGAAAGAAGACATCGTATTCTTGCCGGAGGTGATTAAAAAAATCAAATTGAAACACACGGGCTAAGCCTTGCACCGTGTAGAACGTTAGGATTACCACAAGCGTGGCTACCAAAACTTTTTGCAACCAACCCGCTTCTTTTGATCCAATGATATTGGTGAATCCAAACGTCAATGTCAGCCCGATGGCTACGGGGGTAATGGGTACGTCGATGAAAATGGACACATAGGCACCCATTCCTATCAAAGCAAATGCACTTTTGAATACCAACGCAAACCAGGAACCAATGCCGCCAATCGTGCCAAACAAGGGCCCCAAACTCCGGTCAATGAAATAATAGGCTCCTCCCGCCCTGGGCATAGCAGTTGCTAGTTCGGCCACGCTAAGCATGGTGGGATACATCATGAAGCCGGCCACCAAATAAGCCAATACCACAGAAGGACCCGTCATCGCAGCTGCCAGACCGGGCAACAAAAAGAACCCCGAGCTAAACATGGCTCCCGTGCTGATGGCGTACACATCAAATAGCTTTAAGGTTTTTTTCAATCGTTTTCCGGACATCTTTCCTGGCTTAAGTTGAGGCTAGCCCTTAGGGACAGCTAGTTTTTTTAATAAAACCGGGTTTGGGATAAAAATAACTAAAAAAAGTAATACTTGACCCTTTTCCCTCGGCAAAAAAACGCCTCAATGCCCTTTACTGTTTTCAGTTTTTGGAATCCGTGCCGGCCACCTCAGCTCCCATACTGACATCGTTTTATGCACCAAAAAAAATTTAACATCTAAATATTTGCTATTCACATAAATAATACTGTACTTTGAAGCAGTGAATGATATTGTTTGATGTTTAATAGAAAGCAAGATGAGGGGACTGATAATTTTTACACTGATTTTTCTATTGATTAGCGGTTCCGGGCTTATTGCCCGGCAAAATGCCTGCCCGGTAAAGCAGGAAGAAAATCCACGCCGCGTACTGGACCTGGGAGACAAGGGTTTGGTAGAAGGCGTTCGTACCGCAAAGCGGCAGTACACCGTCACCCGCTTTGGCACATCCCGACAGAAACGGTGGGAAATCACCCTGCCGGTAAATACTTCCCATGCGCAAACCGCGCTGGTTGCTTCTCCGGATGGAGAAGCGGTATTTTTGATGGAGTTTTCTGCAGCACTGAAAGGTCCAGGCACCGCGTTGATTCAGTACATTCGGGGGGGGAAATTGGTCCGCAGCCTTTCCTTTGAAGACCAGCAAAAGTTGATGGGGGCTTCGTTACACGCGGTATTTGCCGATGAGGCGTACCTGTATTTCCTGGCAGCAGACGAAGATCCGGATAAATTTAGGCTGGGAAAGAATCCAAAACTCACCTTTTTATTGAATCGATTTCGGCTTTCCGATTTTCGCTTCGATCAGGTGGAGGTAATGCTGCCGCAAACGCCGGATAGCGAATGGAATCCACAATGGACGTTTGCCGGACAGGTAGGTGCAGAAAAATACATGGTATTGAAGGACGCCGATTTGGCAGCCAACACCTTGCATTGCCAGGTGGTCAGTTTTGATCCGGAAGGTCGGCTTGTTCGAAATTTTGCGCTGGATTATGCACCGGAAGGGCAGGCGATCCGTCCCTCCTTTCACGTGGACGAAAATGACCGCAGTTTTTTGCTAGCGGCGGATTACAACTACCTGGATTATTCCCCTTTTGGACCCAATCCTTCGGGAAGCGCTTACCGAATCGGTGCGTTTTTTGGACTGTCTCTTGACGAAAACAGCGGGGACTTTTACCTAAGTGGCCTTTCCGGCAGAGAATCCTTTGGAAAAAACCCCTTTCGCTTTAAGGCGCAAGCCTATGATGGCTTTTTTCTCAGCAAGTTTGATGCATCCGGAGCGCTTCTTTGGGAATCCGGACACCTGGCGGATGGGGAGTTAATTTCCGAGCGGGATTATCTGCGCAGGTACGCGCCGGTCTACAAGCATTCCGGCATTGCATTTGACAGTGAATCGGAGGAGGTAAGTTACCGGATACGCGTCGGGTCAAACGAGTTCAAATTTGTACTGGGTCAGGAAGGAAAACTGCTGAGCATGGGCAAAAATGGCCTGGTGGTTTCCAATCGGGGAACAGAGTGGACCCCAGTTACCAGCTTTCTCCAAACTCCTACGGACGGGCCTTTGCAGTCGGCCGCTGTTATTGCTTCCTCAAACGAAGACG
Organism: Cyclobacterium xiamenense; assembly: GCF_009467825.1. GTDB lineage: Bacteria > Bacteroidota > Bacteroidia > Cytophagales > Cyclobacteriaceae > Cyclobacterium > Cyclobacterium xiamenense. Next base: position 182,260 of record NZ_WIOK01000009.1, read on the forward strand.
AGCAGAAGTCTCCCATCAAACCTGCCCTGGCATTTTAAGTTGGCCACGGCTTAAATGGGGCCTAGGAAAGAATCTCCCGAATCACCTTTCCGTGCACATCCGTCAACCGGAAGTTTCTGCCTTGAAATTCGTAAGTTAGTTTTTCATGATCAAAACCCAGCCGTTCCAGAATGGTGGCTTGTAAGTCGTGTACGTGCGTGCGTCCGTCAATGCCATAATAGCCGATCTCATCGGTTGTGCCGTGTACCATTCCCTTTTTTACGCCTGCACCAGCCATCCACATGGTAAAGGCCTCCAGGTGGTGGTCTCTTCCATCGAAGCCCTCACCGGTCCGTGCTTCCATCATGGGCGTTCGCCCAAATTCTCCTCCCCAGACCACCAATGTCTCTTCGAGAAGGCCGCGCTGTTTCAGGTCCTTGAGCAGTGCAGCGATGGGCTGGTCGATGGCTTTGCAGGAGCGGCGCATGCCGGATCCGACCCCATTGCCTGCGCCGACGCCGTGGGTGTCCCAGCGATTGTCAAATAGCTGAATAAACCGCACCCCTTTCTCCACCAGCCTTCGTGCCAGCAGGCAATTGTTTGCAAAGGAAGCCTTGCCGGGTTCGGTGCCGTACATCTGGTGAATGTGGGCGGGTTCGTCGTTGATATTCATGGTTTCCGGCACCGAGGTTTGCATGCGGAAGGCCAGTTCGTACTGCGATATGCGCGTTAGAATTTCCGGATCGCCGGCTTCTTCGTATTCGAGCTGATTGATTTGGTTGATGGCATCGATGGATTTCTTCCGGAGTCGTTCGTCAATGGAAGCGGGGTTGGATAAAAACAACACCGGGTCGCCCTGCGAGCGGCATTGGACTCCCTGATACACCGTGGGGAGAAAACCGCTGCCCCAGGCGCTTTTGCCAGCACTGATGGCGCCTCCTCCGGAGGTAAGCACGACGTAGCCCGGCAGGTCTTTGTTTTCCGAGCCCAGCCCATAAACGGACCAGGCACCCATGCTGGGTTTACCCAGTCGGGGGCTCCCTGTATGCATAAAGAGCTGCGCGGGGGCATGGTTAAATTCATTGGTATGCATGGCTTTCAGGAAGCTCACCTCGTCTACCATTTGGGCAAACTCGGGAAGGTAGTCGGAGACAAAGGCACCCGATTCCCCATATTGCGCAAAGTTTGCCTGAGGGCCGAGCAGTTTGGGCGTACCTTTAAGGAAGGCAAATTCCTTTCCCTCCATCAGCGAAGCCGGGGTGTCTTTTCCGTGTAGTTTTTGCAAGGTAGGTTTAAAGTCAAAGAGCTCCAGGTGCGAGGGGCCTCCCGCCATGTGCAGGAAAATAACGCTTTTGGCTTTCGGGGCAAAGTGAGGTCCCTGCCCCGGGATAAAGGCATTTTCCATGCCCGAGCGGCTTTGATTTCCGCAGCCCATCAGCGAGCCCAACGCCAATGCTCCCAGGCCAGAGGTGCATTTTTTTAGAAAATGGCGGCGGCTGTTGTAATGCGCTTTCCGTAGGTACGCTTCTTCCCAAATACTCATTCTATCTTCTGGTTACAAATTCATCCAAATTGAACATGGCATTACTGACCAGCCGCATGGCGGCCAGTTTTGGATCTTCATCCAGGTGTGCGCCTTCTTCCTGGTAATAGGCCAGCGACTCTTCGTATAGCCGGTGCAATACCGCAACTTTTTTCTCGTCGGGTTCCTGCGCCGTGATCAATTGCAGGTTTTTCTCAATCCCCGTTTTGACGTCCGTTTCGTACTCGTCCAATATTCTTTCGGCCCAGGCGGTGGCTGCTTCCAGGAAAACCGGGTCATTTAACAGCACCAGGGACTGCAGCGGGGTATTCGTACGGATCCTGCGGGAGGTACACACTTCCCGGCTGGGATTATCGAAGGTGACCATGGACGGATACGGATGGGTGCGTTTCCAGTAGGTATACACGGCACGCCGATAGGCAGCATCTCCCTCGCTTTTGTTCCAGAATTTTCCTCCAAAACTGATGATGTGTTCGGGTTGGTAGGGCATGACACTGGGTCCCTTGAGGGCAGGATTCAGTAATCCACTGATGGCAAGCGCCTGGTCGCGGATGGTTTCGGCGGGGAGTCGGGTTCGGGATCCCCTGGACAGGTAATGGTTATAGGGGTCTTTTTTTAGCTTTTCATCGCTTACCGTCGACTGCTGCCGATAGGTGGTGGACAGGACGATTGTTTTGATCAGGGATTTCACCGACCAATTCAGCTCATCCCGAAAGGTGACAGCGAGCCAGTCCAGCAGTTCGGGATGGGTGGGTGGGATGCCCTGGCTTCCGAAGTCTTCCAGACTTTCTACCAGCCCAAAACCGAAGAGTTGTTCCCAGATTCGATTGACCATGACCCGGGCGGTCAGCGGATTTTCATCGCCGACCAGCCAGGTTGCCAAGTCCATTCGGTCTGGGTTGGCTTCAGAGAGGGTACCCATGATTTCGGGAATACCGGCTTGCACCTCGGCCCCTTTGGTTCTCCAGTCTCCGCGTTCAAAGACGTTCGTTTTTCGGGCCTGGTTTTCCGGTAATTCGCGAAGTATGGGGGTTTCAATTGGCTTTACATGTTGAAGGGCGTTCAGTTTTTCCTGTAGCTCTCTGGGATAGCGGTCCTTTCGGGGCGATTTTTCCTGGTAATACAGCCAATCCACCCGCACCAGGTCCTGGGCAAAAATGCGGTCCTTTTTAAAATAGTAGTACAGGTCTCGCTTTCCGTCCACATGCTGAATGGGCACCGTCAGGGTTTTCCATTGCTCTGGCCGGTTGGCAGGAAAGCCGCTGCCGGTCACGCCAAACGTGCCTTCCCCGATCTTTTTACCCAGGATGGAATCCAGCCGGATCTCTACTTTTGCTCCCGTAAGGGAGGCATATCCGAGCGAGATGCTGGAGACATTTGACAAATCCACCTGCTCAAACATGATCCAGGAACTGTCCTGAACCTGCCAGATGGAGGCCTGATCGTGGCCGACCAATTCGATAAAGCGGCTTTTGTCCTGAAATTCTTCAGCCTCTACCCGTCGTAAGCCCAGGTTGTACAACAGGTCTTCCTTTTGCCGGTGCAGAAACTGTTCGGAAATTTCCGGCAGACGATCATCGGGATCGAGTCGCTCGTTTATCCACTTCAGCAGCTGCCCCACCTTCTCCCGGTCTTCGGGTTCGTAGGTAAAAATCTTGGGTTGTTCGTTGTAAAGGTCCTTATCGCGGGTATTGTTAAAAAACGCCAGGGACTTGTAAAAATCTTCGTGTCGGATCGGATCGTAGGGATGGCTGTGGCACTGCACGCAGGCCATGGTGGTGCCCTGCCATACCTCAAAGGTGGTGCCTACCCGCTCCATGACCGCAGCGACGCGAAATTCCTCGTCGTTGGTGCCCCCCTCATCGTTGGCCATGGTGTTTCGGTGAAAGGCCGTGGCCAGTAGGTCCCGTTCGGTGGGGTTGGGCAGCAGGTCACCGGCAAGCTGTGCGATGGTGAATTTATCGAAAGGCATGTCCTGGTTGAAGGCTTCTATCAACCAGTCCCGGTATTTCCAAATTTCCCGGTGCAGGTCTTTTTCGTAGCCTTTTGAATCGGCGTATCGCGCCAGGTCCATCCAGAAAGCGGCCCATTTTTCTCCAAAATGTGGCGAATCCAGCAGCCGGTCAACAGCCTTTTCGTAGGCATCGGGGGAACGGTCCGCCTGAAAGGAGGCATAGTCTTCCAGCGAGGGAGGAATGCCCGTGATGTCCAGGGCCAATCGGCGGAGCAGGATCTCTTTGGAGGCGGGGGGATTGGGAGCCAGATCCATTTCGGCCAATTTACCAAAGACAAAATGGTCGATGCCATTGGTAGGATGAAGATCGGGCGAAACGGTAGGAAGGGGAATGTTTTTATCCGGCGCAATATAGGCCCAGTGTTTTTCCCAGTTAGCCCCTTGATTGATCCATTTTTTTATCAGGTCAATTTCGGAGGGGGACAGTGGATCCTTCCCCAGGGGCATGCGCATTTCCGGATCCTCGTGAACGAGTCGACTGACCATTTCGGACGCATGGGCCTTACCAGGTATAATTGCCGGTTTTCCCGATTCGGTGGGCATTTTTGCTTCGGATTCAAAAAGCAATGAAAACCCACCGGATTGCTTCACGCCTCCGTGGCAAGAGATGCATTTCTGGTTGATGATGGGCCGGATGTCCCGGTTGTAACTAACCTGCTCCTCTCCGTGCCAGGTCCAGAAAAAGAGACCTGCGGCGACAGGGAAAATAAACAGGAGCATGCGTTTTCTCATTTTTTCTATTTGGTTTGGCCATTGAATCAGCTGTCTAAAAGTAGTAATTTATCGGATCATTTTCAAAACCCAATCCTGTACTGTCCGGTGCTGTTCATAAAAAACTATTTGGGTTTCCGATCCAATTTCCGTATTTTTTCATAAAAAAGCAGGATAGTACAGGGTAGTATTCCCAACGGATTTATATAGACTTGTAAAGTAGGTGCGTTCTGAAAATAATGCCAGAAGCGAATGCATAATTTTTGCGCCGAAACGACGGGGCAACAAACTGATTATCCGGAGGCTACTGATACACGGGGTGCTTGACGCACAAGAACGATGCACGAATGATTATGACACGTAAAAATAGAAACAAAGGAGTTGTTTTCGCAGGAATGCTTGGCCTGTTGGTCCTGGCTTTTCCGGCGGGCCTGATGGCTGCTACCTTGCAAAATGCGGGGGAAACCTTTTGGCTATGGCGGTTTTTAGGTAGGCTCCATCCGCTAGCGGTTCATTTTCCGGTGAGCCTTTTGCTTTTCGCAGCATTGCTCGAACTGTTTACCTTACGAAATTATGCCCATAAACTACGGCCCGGCATCGACCTGTTGGTTTGGGCCGGCGTGGCCGGCGCGCTGGTTGCAGCCGTGTTGGGCTGGTTATTGGCGACCGTGGAGGATTACGGAGGAAGTACCGTCGATATTCATCAATGGACAGGGGTAGCGACTGCGGTATTAGGTTTGGGCTTGCTTTATTTTCTTCGGAAGACGGATGGTGGTACCAATCCGGCTGCGGTGAAAGCCTTTCGTTCCCTGCTGTTTTTTTCTGCGCTGGGGGTATCCCTGGCAGGCCATTTCGGCGCGTCCCTTACCCATGGGGAAGATTACCTGAGCAGTACGCTTCCCTGGAATGAAGCGGAATACGAATACACCGGGGAAGCCATTTCAGCGAACCTGGCGGCGTACGAAGGAACGGAAGCACTAAGCGAACAAAAACAAGTGGAATTGGTCGGGAAAGTACGGGCGGTATTCGCGCACAATTGCTACAAATGCCACGGGGAGGCAAAAATAAAAGGAGAGCTGCGGTTGGACGAGAAGGAATTTGTTTTTGCCGGCGGTGAATCCGGTCCCGCAATCGTTCCCGGTGAATCGGGTAGAAGTGAATTGGTGCGGCGCATAAAATTGCCCAAGGATCACAAAGAGGCCATGCCTTCGAAAGGAAAACTGTTGTCCCCGGACGAAATTGCGTTGATATCCTTGTGGGTGGACAAGGGAGCGCCCTGGCCGGATGCTGCCAATGAAGTCAGTGAATTCCGGGTAGCCGAATTGGCGCCCCGTCGGCCCAACCTACCCGCGGCGCGGAAAGGACTTTCGCAGCCCATCGATATTTGGGTGGATGAATACTTTGAAACCCAATCCATTTCCTGGAAAGAACCGGTAGATGACAAGACCTATTTGCGGCGAATTTACCTGGACATCATTGGTTTACTTCCAAGTCCGGAAGCGTACGAGGCGTTTCAAAAAGATACCCGACCCGACAAACGTGCGGCGTGGGTGGAAACCCTGCTGAATCGAACGGATGACTATGCCACCCATTGGATGACCTTCTGGAACGACGCATTGCGAAACGACTACACCGGCACGGGCTACATCACCAAAGGTAGGTTTGCGATTACGGATTGGCTGTATACCTCCCTGCGCGATAACAAGCCCTACGATCAATTTGTCAAACAATTGCTCAATCCCACGGAAGAATCCAAGGGATTTATTGAGGGCATACGCTGGAGGGGAGACGTAAACGCCAGTCAGGTGACCGAGATGCAGGCCGCCCAAAATGTGGGACAGGTAATTCTGGGTTTAAATCTAAAATGTGCCTCCTGTCACGACAGCTTTATCAGTGACTGGAAACTGGAAGAGGCCTACGCTTTTGCCAATATCTTCGCCGATACCACGCTGGAGGTAAGTCGCTGTGAGACGCCCATTGGCAAAAAAGCAAGTACCAAGATACTATGGGAGGAGCTCGGAGAAATAGATAGCACCGCCAATCGATCGGAAAAGCTGGAACAACTGGCCACGTATCTGGTACAGCCGGCCAATGGGCGCATGTATCGGACCATTGTCAACCGCGTTTGGAAACAACTTATGGGAAGAGGGCTGGTGGAGCCGGCAGACGAAATGGATAACCTACCCTGGAGCCAGGATTTGCTGGATTGGCTGGCCTCGGATTTTGAAGACTCGGGTTACGATCTCAAAGAATTGATATACAAAATCGCTACCTCCAAGGCCTATCAGCAACCTTCGGTAGGTGTGGAAGATCCCCTGATGTTGGTGGAAGACGACTTTGTATTTGAAGGCGTGGTGCGTAGAAGGCTTACGGCGGAACAGTTTTCCGACGGTGTTAGCCAATACATCCATCCGGTTTTTGACAACGAGGCCTTGAAATACAAGCCCAATGAACTTGCGGTAGCCGAGCAGGCGACCATGCCATTTGCCCGGGCTTCCCTGGTTGCCAACAACGAGTTTCTCAAAGCACTGGGTAGACCCAACCGGGAGGTGGTCTCAACTAACCGGGACAGCCAGGCCAGCCTCTTGCAGGCATTGGAGCTAACCAACGGGACCACCTTGAACCAGGCGCTGAAAGAAGGCGCGCAGAAATGGAAAGAGAAATACAATGACGGCGATATCATCATTCACGAGACTTACCGGAAATTGCTCGGAAGAGATCCCCATCAAAATGAGTTCAATGTGGCAATGGAGGTGCTGGGAGAGGACCCCTCGCCGGAAGCCGTACAAGATTTATTCTGGGCTGTTTTGTTGCTTCCTGAATTTCAATTAATTTACTGATTAAAATGCATTTGCAATGAATTATAACTGGAGAAGAAGGGATTTTCTGAAGAAGACGAGTGCTGCCACGCTGGCGGCAATGGCGGCAGGTGCGCCCATGTCTGGTTTTTTGGGATCGTGTAGTCCCAAGGAAACGATCAAAAGTACGGCAGATACCGTGATTCTGTTATACATGGCCGGAGGGATGGCCCATACCGAAACCTTTGACCCAAAACGATATACCCCTTTCCGCAAGGGAATGGAATCGAAAGAAGTATTGAGTACCTTCCCCGCCATTCCTACGGCACTGGATGGCATTCAATTTTCTGAGGGACTGGAAAATATCGCACAGGTTATCGACCGGGGAACACTTATTCGATCCTACGTGGCGGCAGATTTGGGACACATTTTGCATACCCGCCATCAATACCATTGGCATACCTGCTACGAGCCGCCACAATCGGTGGCCGTACCCCATATGGGTTCCTGGATGGCCAAGGAATTGGGGCCGGTGAATCCGGTGATTCCACCGTTTATTAACATCGGCCAGCGGTTTACGGTGGGTGAAGGAGAAGAGCTAAAGGCCTTTCACAGTGCCGGCTTTTTGGGAAGCGAGTACGGGCCCTTTTTGATTCCCGACCCGACTTCCGGGCTGGAAAGCGTTCGCCCCCCAGTGGGTATGTCCACCAAGCGCTTTGAAGCAAGGAACCAGCTATACGAACGGCTGGTGCAGGAAAGCGCCATGGGTGAATTTGGCAGCGATTACCAGAAGGAATCCCTGAAGCGATCCATGGAGCAGGCCTACAGGCTGCTGAATTCTCCGGAAGCCAAAGCCTTTGATCTCAGCCAGGAGCCCAAAGAAAAATACGATAAATACAACACCGGTAAATTCGGTCTGGGTTGTTTGATGGCCAAAAGGCTGACGGAACAAGGGGCGCGGTTTATCAGCGTTACCTCCGAATACGAGCCTTTCTTCGGCTGGGATACCCATGAAAACGGGCATACGCGATTGGTAGACATGAAAAAGCTCATCGATGCGCCGATCGCACAGCTGGTAAAAGACCTGGACGAAAGTGGGCGACTGGACCGGACCATGATCATCGTGGCCAGTGAATTTAGCCGGGACATGCTGACTGAAGGGAGGCCCGGCGCAAAAGTGAAAGATCAGGTAGAAGTACCGGATATCATTGAAGACATGAAAAATTACGGCATGCACCGACACTTTACCGACGGGTGCTCCATCCTGATGTTTGGTGGAGGCGTGAAGCGGGGACATGTCTATGGAAAGACGGCGGACGAACGTCCGTGTAAGAGCATCGAAAAACCCATTAAAATTGCGGCTTTGCATCAGACCATCTATCACGCCCTGGGAATCCATCCCGAAACCAATTATGAAATCGAAAAACGCCCATTTTATACCACTCCGGATGGAGAGGGAGTAGCGGAAATGGATCTATTGGCTTAAAAAAATACACCATACACCATGAAAGAAATCGTAAACCCGAGAAGGGAGTTTATCCGAAAAACAGGCCTTGCCGTCGCAGCCGGTGCCTTGATTCCCAATGTCATTTCTCATAAAACCCACGCCATGAAAAAAGAAACCATTTTGGGACACGGCAGCCACCGCTACCGCGTCATCGAAGGATGGGGAAAGCTGGATCCTTCTAAAAACCCGGTGAATGACTGCCACGAGATGGTGGAGGATGCAAAGGGACGGCTGATCCTGTTGACCAATGAAACCAAAAACAATGTCATTATCTATGACAAATCGGGCAAATTGCTGGAAACCTGGGGGACCACCTATCCTGGAGCCCATGGCTTAACCATCAGTGATGAGGGAGGCGAGGAGTTTTTGTACATTGCCGACAATACCCGCAATCAAGTCATTAAAACCGATTTGAAGGGAAAGGAAATCATGGTGCTGGACTATCCCCGAGAAACCGGTAACTACGCGTACCCCCGACAGTTTGTCCCCACAGAGACCGCTATCAATCCGGCCAATGGTGACATCTATGTGGTGGATGGATACGGAAAAAATTACATCACCCAGTACGATGCCAAAGGTAAACTGATTCGGCAATTTGGTGGTTCCGGTGATACCGACGAGACCTTTAACTGCTGCCATGGCATCCTGGTCGATACCCGGGATAAAAACAACCCGACCTTGCTGATCACCGACCGGGGGCACATGCAGTACAAGCGGTTTACCCTGGATGGCCAATACATCAAGACTATTCCCACTCCGGGCTCTTTTGTATGCAGGCCCGTGTTGCGTGGGGACAATATCTATGCGGCTGTATACCGCAGCACCACGCAGGCGTACCCCAACTCGGGTTACATTACCGTTTTGGACAACCAGGACCGGGTGGTTTCCACTCCGGGAGGTACTGCTCCGGAATACGTAAACGGTAACCTTCAGGAGCAGCGCAAAGACATGAGCTTTCAGGGGTTTATGCATCCCCACGATGTGTGTGTGGACCGAGATGAGAACATCTACGTGCCCCAATGGGCTTCTCAAAAGACCTATCCGGTAAAACTGGAAAGGGTATAGTCGCTTCGTAACGAGTTGCGAAAATCACCTGAATGAGGGTCGGTATTTTAAAAGATACCGGCCTTTTGTTTACCCGGATGGCCCGTGTACGGCATGAGAGGGAGTGAACCGAGGAGTTCGGAATAGCTACTAATCGCCGGGAAAAATCGTTTCCGCCCCGGCCCACAGCTTTTGTTAGAGCAAAGGGGATGGATTTTGTCCGCTGGTTGAAATTGCTTTGGCTTTATGCGCGAAAATAGGTAGTTTTTCCGAAACATACGGGGAAGGCCGACGGTTCGACCTTTTCCCCTTCTTCCAATTGATTGCACTGATAAACCCATGCCCCATGAAACCTCCCGTTTTATTTCTTTTTTGCACGCTTCTTGTTACTGCGTTGTCTGTAAGCGCACAAGAAGATCCAGCCCGCGAATCTGTAAAGATCAGCAGCGCGTCAGGCCCAACCCAGGTACGCATTGGCGATGAAGGATCCTTGCTCGTAAACGTTTCCCCGGAAGACCTACGCCGGTTTACCACGCAGGGACTGGTTCGGTACAGCGATTTGGGTGCCGTAGGAGATGGCACTTCGGATGACATCGACGCGATTGCTGCGACGCACGCGGTGGCCAATCAGCAGGGACTTTCCGTAAAAGCCGACGCGGGTGCCCGGTATTACATCAGTGGCAAAGTGCGCATTGCAGAAATCCAAACCAATACCGATTTTGGAACCGCCGAGTTTATCATTGACGATACCAACGTAGAAGATCGAACCCAACACGTGTTTCTGGTGAGCTCCACCCTTCGGCCCTTCGACCTGGAAGGGATTACCTCGCTCAAAAGAAATCAGAAGAAACTGGATGTTCCTTTTCCCGGTCCCTGCCTGGTGACGGTCACCGATGCGAATGTGCGACGGTATATCCGGTACGGACCCAATCAAAACGATGGCTCTCCGCAGACAGATATTTTTATTGTAGACAAAGAGGGAAACGTGGATCCGAATGCACCGATCATTTGGGATTTTGACCAAATCACCGAAATCACCGCGCTGCCCATGGACGAGATTCCCTTGACCATTACGGGAGGACGGTTTACCACCCTTGCCAATCGGGCCGAGTCGAAATACACGTACTATAGCCGGGGCATCGCCATCCGGCGTTCCAACGTGGTATTGGATGGCCTGGAGCATCGGGTCACCGGAGAAGGAGAACAGGGTGCGCCCTATGGGGGCTTCCTCAATTTCCGCGACTGCTCCGATGTGACGGTGCGCAACACGGTCCTTACCGGACACAAAACCTACCGGACCATCGGATCGGCTGGTGTACCCGTATCCATGGGCAGCTACGATATTTCCCTGAGCCGTTCCATCAACGTGTCGTTTGAGCATTGCAGCCAGACCAACGACATCAATGACCGTACGTACTGGGGCATTATGGGCTCCAATTTTTGCAAGAACCTAATCCTGGACCACTGCGTCTTTTCCCGCTTCGATGCCCACATGGGTGTGGCCAATGCCACGGTCCGACATTCCACCCTGGGTCATATGGGCATCAATGCCATCGGCACGGGTACCTTTCTAGTGGAAAATTCCACCCTCAACGGCCGAACGCTGATCAACCTGCGCTCCGACTACGGCAGCACCTGGGAGGGAGAATTCATTATTCGGGATTGTGTATTTATCCCGGCCGGAGGGGCGGAGACGAGCGCCAGCCTGATCGGCGGCTCCAATTCGGGAAAGCATAATTTTGGCTACACCACCTACATGCCGGAACGCATCGTTATCGAAAACCTGCATATCCGGGATTCCAACCACCCGGAAGATTACAAGGGTCCAGCCATTTTTGCCAATTTTAATCCGGCAATGACCGATGATTCCTACGAGGAAACCTTCCCTCACGTTCGTACAAAAGAGGTCCTCCTCAAAAACGTGACCACGGAAAGCGGAAAGGAGCTGCGCGTAAGTGACAACCCGTTTTTGTTTACGGATGTGGAGATACGGAAAGAATGAGTGAAGAGGTATTGGTTTAGGTTTGCACAGGGTATTGTGATCTCGGTCTGAATGTCGCGTTCACGGTGCTTTAGGCGGCGCTCACTTTATCAGATTCCTTAGTTTTCGAGTGCTTCACCGGTGGCTTTTTAATTTGGAGGTAGAATAACCGGAAGATACCTTCAGGAATCCACGGGCAATTTGGCTGTCTCGGTGACCGGTTTGTTTTTTTTACGCAGTAAGCGTTCAATTTTGTTTAGCGAAAGCATGCCTTTGGAGATGAGGTTTGGTGCTTTCGCTACGTTTCGCATTGCTGGAACCAACGAACCCGTTACCAGCAAGAAGGCCAGCAATTCTCCCGGACTTCCCTTGGAGTTTGGAATCAGGGTAATGCTTCCGAGAAGTCCGAAAACAAGCAATGGACCTGCTATCGATAACCAGGCCAGGCGAAGGCTTTCCAGGGTCTGGTATTGGACGTTACTTTCCAGCGCCTGGTGATTTTTCTGTTTAAATGTTCGGACGACATCATCCTTTTGACGCTGACTTGTGTACGAATGATGCAAAGAAAAGGTACTCGTCACATAATTGAGCAGAATACTTTTTTTCGCTCGTTTTTCCACGATCCAGGGTTTTTGTTTTTGATCGATTGCCCAAACTACCGGAGCTACGAGGAAGGCGGCTGCAATAAGAGACAAGGTCCAATGGGTGTTCAGGTAAAGGAGCAGCGCCAACCCGGTGAAAATAAACAGTAAGTCCTTAATTCCCCGGTGAATACCATTGGTAAGCATGCTTCGGATGGGTTGTAAATCTCCTGAATACCGAAGGAGGTACTTTCCAAAGGGAGATGCGTTGAAAAGTTCGCTGTCCCAGGCCAGTTGTTTTTGATAGAGCCGGTTGATTAGCCGGAAATTGAACTCAGCCGCTTTTTTTTGAAGCCCATTTCGTTCGTAAAAATGGCTGAGGACTTTCAGGAACAGTATTCCTCCCATTAATAAGAAAAAGTCCCTGATGGAGTAGACGTTTAATCCAAAATTGCTCAATATGGCCGATTTGCTACTGGATTCCTGATAGATCAGATTAAAGTACCATCCCGTCATCAGGCTTAGTAAAAATGTACCAGTGCTGCTAATCCAGCCTAACAGTAGGTAAAGCGCTAGGCTGGTTTTCTGTGAAAACCAGCCGGACTTTAGCGTTTTATTTTTAATCCAATTCATACCGCTTGCCGCTACTTTAAGCAATCATTAATTGAGTTAAGGGGGTGGAATCTAAAAACTTCCCCATCTGCAAATCTTCAAGCGTCAATATAGGCAGGGAAGAAAGGCTTTCTTTTTCAAAGAGAAACGCATGTACTTCCTCGATCAGTAATGGGCTGGTAGTGAAAAGACCTGCCAAAGCCGCAGGTACCGTACCCCATTCAATCAATGTGTTGATACCGTGAACAGCAGACAGGGAGTCACCTGCTGAAAATAGTACTTGATGGATACCTTTCATAAACGATGCATTATGCAACAGCATTTTTGTTTCACGCTGGAAAATCCCATCGGCTATCTCGACGACGACGTAGTCCGGTTTATGCTGTAGCGTATCCGATAATAAGCTTTCGTAGAGGGAAAGCAATTCCTGTTCGCTGCAGAGATAGGTCGATGGATAGCCATAGCTAGAAAAATCCATGGCACTTATCGCCCCTAAGTCATAGGCTAAGTTTTTGTCTTTTGGGTAAGCTGTCCCTGTGAGTTTGATGTAAGCGGCATTTAGCCCTCTTTTTTCGAAACCGTTGATTAGGTAGGCAGCAGTAGTGGTTTTCCCGCTGTCCATGGAACTTCCTAGCGATAGTATAACTTTTGTTTTTTGGGCACCCATTCCTGTAAACGGGACCAATCGATGTTGGTTTTCCTTGATTGAGTTTGCTATTTCGCCTTTATCGTTTAAAAAGATGCCTACCAGTTCAAGCGTTGTAGGGCCCATTTCTACCAGCCGGGCATGCATTGTTTTCACTTTTCCGATTACACCTCCGCCTCCAAGAAGGTGGTATTCTTCTTCGAGTCCATCGGGCACATAGCCCTCAAATTGGTTGGTTGCATACCGACTTCCAAAGGCACCCATTATTAGATCCCCTGGAATAATTGCAACATTTCTTGAAAGGGTCCGCAGGGAGCCGTGTTTTCCGATTTCTTTGACTTTAAAAAGGCCAACATCGCCTTTTTTCGGCGTAAATTCCTTGGTGATTTCTTCTTTGTACAGGATTTCATAGGTTTTTACACCTGCACATGCCATTCCGATTTTGATTCGATTTTCCATGAGTTTTATAAGTTGATTGGTAAGAGATTTCGTTCGTTTAGCTGATAAGAGAGGCTCATGCCGACTACCTGAAAATTATTGAAGGGGCGCTGTACACGGCCAGTGTTCGGGTTGAGGACGTTTATTTTTTGAGTCTCTTTTGAGAGAAAATTAAATTCGTGATTGTTCATGTAGTAGACCGAGAGGCGTAGGGGTTGGGAGAGTTTAACGTTCAAATTTACTACCATGCGTCCTCGCTGTAGACCTTCAGCGGCGTTCTGCGCGACCTGTTCCCCGGTTTCGTTGAAGTACCTGATGGCGTCACCTCCTATGTTGTAAAAAAGGCTGTAGTTGACAGATGGCGCAATACCAAGAAATTTCATGCGCTTTCGTAGACCTAATCGCGACATTAGAATTACCCGTTGGTCGAAGCGAGTTTCATGCCTGTGCGCCTCTACCCGTACTCCGTTTTTTAAAACAAACCGTTTATCGAGCTTAATTCTGTGAAAGGCACTGGCCTGCAACCGCCTCGTCGTCCTGCCGGATTTGGGCAAGTGCATCCAAACCAAACCCGTCCGGACGCTCCAATTTTTGTTTACCTGGTAACCCAACCGCATCTGATACCAATTGAAATTATTTCTTAAACCAGTTTCGGAAAGTTTGGTGGATCGTAAGTAAGCGATTCTTCCGTCTAATCTGTCGGTAAGGGTTAAGCCCATGTTGAAAGCGTTCCAAACCATGGTTTTTTGCTGAGCCTTTCCTTCGGCCAGGGTTCCAAAAATCAGAAGAACACAGATACCGATTTGGGAAATAGAGAAAGCATTTTTCATAAACGTGTTGTTTAAAACCGTCTCTATGTCGTTTCAAACAAATGCTGTGTAACTAGTAATCAGTAATTTGTTGGGTAAATGGACGAAAAAAAATAAAAACTGTGTATAATCGAAAATAAACTATCAAAAAACGGATATGAAATCCCATGTTTTTTTGCGGTATCGATTTGGATTTAAGGAGGTAACCCTATGTCAGCTGCCTGGGTTAATCCCAACAACCTGTAATTTCCCTGCGTTTTCGGCGAAAAAAAGAGCGATTATTTTATTTACTGGAGAAAAAAGCCTATTGGCAAATCGACACACCCGCCGGCGGTGAATTCGTTGTGAAATGGCCGAGGTCTGGGTAAAAAGTTCACGAAGGATCCCTTGGGAACGATCAACCGGGACAGCGAATCGTCGATCCATCAATTAGTCCAGCCATTATCTTGTTTCTGTGCCGACGGGTTCAATCAACGGTGTTTCCCCGGCAGTGCTGGTTTGGGATTTCCCTGGATGCGCTGCCTGAGTAGGTCCATCGCCTCGTACACGACCGGAACCAGGAAAACCGTCAGCACCAGGGAAGACACAAGTCCCCCGATAATCACCCAGGCAAGCCCGTTCTTCCACTCGGAGGCCGTGCCGGCAGCCAATGCTATCGGAAGCATACCGAATACCATGGATAGCGTTGTCATCAGTATGGGTCGCATCCGGCCCTTGCCTGCCTCCATGAGGGAGGCCCGTACAGAATGCCCCTTTTCTTTCAGCTGATTGGTGAAATCCACAATGAGGATGGCGTTTTTAGTTACCAGCCCCATCAACATGATCAGCCCCAGCAGCGCAAACAAGCTAAGGTGGTTCATGGACAGGTTTAGCGCCAGAAAGGAGCCTATGAGGGCAACGGGAATGGAAAACAATACCACAAATGGATAGACAAAGCTGTCATACAAGGCTACCATGATGAGGTAAATCAGGAGGAAGGAGATCAGTAATACCGAACCCAAAGCACCGAAACTGTCGTTTTGCCGTTTGATATCCGAACCCCAAACATAGCTGATTTCTTCTGGAAGCGGATTTTCCGTGAAATAAGCCACCACATCATCGGCTACGGTTCCGGAGGGTCTTCCCAGCGCATCGGCTGTGATCGTGACGGCAGGTTGTCTGTCCTTTCGCTCCAGCAAGGAGGTGGATTTGTCCTGTACCACCGTTGCTACCTGGGAAAGCGTGACGGGCATACCCAAGGGATTCACCAGGACCAGCCCTTGCACATCCTCGAAATGCCGTCGGTTGAGATCATCCAATTGAATACGAATCGGATATTCCGTGCCTTGCTCGGTGAGCGTGGCGTCGTCGTTTCCGGTCAAGGCGTTGCGCAGGTTCAGCCCCAGGTAGGCATTGGTTAATCCCAGGCGCTGCAATTTATCGGAATCGGGAATGATCTGAAATTCAGGACTGCCTTCTTCGACGGATAATTTGACATGATCCGCTCCCGGGATGGTTTCAATGGTGGTTTTTAGTTTTTTTGCGGCTGCCATTACCTGGTCCTGATCCGGACCGCTGAGGGTTAATTCTATGGGGGCAGTGCGCGGGACAAGGCCCAGGGCTGCCATGGAATAACTCGCCCCCGGAAACTCGCTTTCGAGTACCTCACGTATAGTTTGCATGTAGGTTTCGGTTGGTACGGTCGTTCGTTTGTCGGCATCCTTCAGTTGAATCGTCAATTCTGATTTATAGGATTCACCAACCCCCAAACTTCCAATACCGGTGGATGGGCCGCCCACATTGCTGAAGATGGTGGCGACGTCGGGTTGTTGCAGCAGAAAATTCTCTACTTCCAGGGTACGAATATTGTTTTCTTTGATGCTGGTCGATTTGTCGTATTCCAGGTACATGCGAAACTTTCCCTGATCACCGGTAGCAATCAATTCTTTTCCGATGATACCCTGTTTCATGATAATCCCGGTGATGGCAAAAAGACCGAGAACAATCCCTGCAAACGCCAGCTTGTGATCCAGGACCCAAGCCAGTAGCCTTCCGTACCAGGCGATAAATTGATCCAATTGGTGCTCAAACCAGATCAAAAACCGGTTGAATACGGTAGTAGGTTGCAAGTCTTCGGATTTGCCAACGCGGGAGGCCATCCAGGGAGTCAGGGTAAAGCCAACCAACAAACTGGTCAGGGTCGAGGTAATGACCACCACGGAAAACTGCTTGAGCATGTCTGCCACAAACACCTGCAGGAAAAGGATGGGCAGGAATACCACCACGTCGACCAGGGTGATGGACAAGGCCGAAAATCCGATTTCCATCCTGCCGTCCATAGCCGCTTTGCGTTTTTCTTTGCCCATGTCCAGGTGCCGTTGGATGTTTTCCAATACCACCGTGGCATCGTCCACCAATATTCCGATAATCAGGGACATGGCCAACAGGGTCATCAGGTTGAGCGTATAGCCCAAAATCCACATTACGGCAAATGCCGTTACCAGGGAAGTAGGAATGGCCACCAGAACGATCAGGGAATTTCTGAAACTCCGCAAAAACAACAACATCACCAGCGAAACCAGTACCACAGCTAGAATCAAATCAACCACCACGGAGTTAACGGCAGCAATGGTGTTGTCCGTGCTGTCGTCGGCAATGATGAAACGGACCCCATCGACAGCATGCAGTTGTTCGATTTGCGCCAATTTTTCCCGAACGGCGCGGGATACCTCCACTGCATTGGCATCCCCCTGTTTCTTTAGCATCAGGCCAATTCCCTCCTGTCCGTTATATCGGCTCACGGAGGTGATTTCCCGGATACCGTCCTTGACGATGGCCAGATCCTGCACATAAACCGGACTTCCCGGTACCGGCATGGCCACCTGGACCTGTTGAATGTCTTCCAGGCTGGTGAATTTTCCCGCCAGCCGCACTGCTTGTTGATTCGTTTCTGTCTGAACCAATCCGGCGGGAATATCCAAACCAGAACGGTTGATGGCTTCCACCACCTGCTGCAGGGATAGGCGGTAGTGCCGGAGTTTTTCCTGGTCCACTTTTACCTGTACCTCCCGTTGCTCACCTCCCAACACGGAGATTTCTGCCACACCTTTGATCTGCTGGATCTGGGGAAGGTAGTCGTCGATTAGGTTTTGGTAAAAGGCTGTACTGCTAAGGCTACTGGTCGCAGTGATGGATAGGATGGGTAGATCGTTGGGAGAAACCTTGCTCATTTCGGGAGACAACACCTGTTCGGGCAACTCTTTTCGGATGTTGTCTATGTAGCGTTGGGCGTCGAGCATGGTCTGATCCAAATCAACGCCGTATTTCATGTTGGCAATTACTACCGAAGCGTTCGGGAGGGACTTGGTAACCAGGTAGTCCACTCCTTCCAGGTTGGAAAGTGCGTCTTCAATTTTTTGGGAAACGGAGTTTTCCACTTCTTCCGGTTCGGCGCCAGGATAGGCCGTTTTGATCACCACCACGGGCTGGTTGAAGTCGGGCATCAACTCATACGATAAATTGGTGAAGCCAATGTAGCCCAGGAGGATGAATAGGCTGAAAAGGACGATGATCAGCGAGGGCCGGTTGATGGATATGGAGGTAATGTTCATGGCGTTTGGTTTACTTTTGGGGGAACACGGAGGCACCTTCGACGATGTTGATCAAACCTCCTACAATGAGCGTATCATTCTCCGCAAGTCCGGAGCGAAGAAGGACCTGGTCCTGCACTCTTTTTTCAATCTGAATGTCCCGGATGACCGCTTTTCCAGCGTTGATCACATAGACCTGCGGCGCGAGGTCAGAGCCCAAAATGGCGGATGAGGGGATTACTATTCCCCGGGAAAGGCTATCCTGCTGCCAGGTCAGGTGGCCAAACATGCCGGCTTTGATTTCATGACTCGGCCCGTTTGAAACGGTGATTTCCACGGGAAAACTATTGGCAGGGGTACCCCGACTACCAAGCATGCGCACGGTACCAATCCTTTCTGCGGGAATGGAAGGGATGCGAATCGGGTAGTTTTTGCCGAGTTCGAAGCGTTTCAAGTCGGCTTCCGGAACCTGAATCACGAATTTTAGCCGTGACATGTCGGTAAGCTGCAAGAGGGCTTTACCGGGTGCCGCAAAATCCCCCTCCTCGGTAAGCTTGGCTGTGATGATACCATCAAAGGGAGCCCGTATTCGGGTCTTGCCGATTTGTTCCCGGAGGGTGCCGGCCTGTACCTGAGCCGTTTCCAGCGCCAGCGCGGTCTTTTCGAGTTGTATGCCCTGAATGGCTTCGGCCTCCACCAAAATCTGGTACCGGATGAGGTCGGCCTCCAGACCTTTGACCTGGACCTCCGCTGCTTTCAGCTGCCATTGCAACAAGGCATCGTCCAGCTGTATCAGCACCTGGCCTTTTTTGACGGCTGAGCCGTCTTCTACCAGTACACGGTTAACTTTGCCCTGAATTTCGGCACTGAGTCGGCTTTCCCTATTCGGGAAAAACGTGCCGGTAAAGTCGTATTCGGGAGCAAGGCTGTCGATTTTGACCTGCTGGCTGCTGACCGGGATAGGTTTCTCCCGGTCGTACAGGTACACCCGTTCTTCGGCGATTTGTTTGTTGGAACGTAGTTTGGCTACGACCAGGCCCAACAGGACCAAGGGGATCAGGATATAAAGGATTCGTTTCATCTGTTTATAAGTTGTTTTTAGCGGTGATATGCCCGCCCGGGTAACGCCAGTCGGACGGGGATCCCAGCCTACCGGCCATAGCCGTCAAGCTAAGCACTTAATCTGTTGATTTAAAGACATTTTGTCTTTCTTTTTCTCAAGTTTGAGGATTTTGGATGCTATTTCTGTAAGA